>NZ_JABBJF010000003.1 GCF_014218705.1 Kluyvera sichuanensis
AGTGAACTGTAGTTGCCATGTTTTACGGCAATGAGAGCAGAGATAGCGCTGATGTCCGGCAGTGCTTTTGCCGTTACGCACCACGCCTTCAGTAGCGGAGCAGGAAGGACATCTGATGGAAATGGAAGCCACGCAAGCACCTTAAAATCACCATCATACACTAAATCAGTAAGTTGGCAGCATTACCGAATTTTTCTTTTCTGTTTGTTGTTTAGGTGCACCGGTCTCAATAATGGCAATGGTGTTGTTTAATTTGTTTTTAAAGAAAAAACACCAAACCGTACCGTTTGGTGTTGCCATATCTGTTGGGTATATCTTCACAATATGGCATGGGGGAGTTGTATGAAACATCATAATATTTTATTTTTCAAAAATGATGGTGCCGTAGCCATCGAATTTGGATTTGTTGTAATTCCGTTCATTATATCCATATTGTTTATTATGGAGTTGTGTAGAGTTGTCTATGTGATGTCATCAGTCGATTTGATTATTTCTGAGGCAGGAAGTGCATCGGTGACATTAACCAATAACTCAAAAGCCGATGAATATTTTGAAAATTTGATTAACAAAATGGCCAGTAATTGGCCTTTTTTACTATACAGCAAGAACGTAAAAGTAAAAACGAGCATCCAATATTGTACTTCAATCACGCAACTGGCAAATGATCAATGCGCGTCATCCTTTTCAACTGATGCGCTGTTAGGGATTTATCAGATAACGGTTCCATATGAACCTGTTTTTTTTCCATTTCCGGATTCGTTGATACAAAATGAAATGATTCGTAGAGTGGTTTTTGTGCAGGAGCACAATTTATCTCGATAGCGTTGATATGGAGAAGTGATTAGCATGAAAAAATTTATACCCTCTGAAAAGGGAGCTTCAGCTATTGAGTTCGCTATGTATATCTTTGTTTTTACCATACTATGTGGTTTTATCATGGACATGAGTTTTTCCATTGTGAAAAAAAATAACGTTGAGAGACTTAATAATTCCTTATTTTCAATTTTGCGTGAACGTAGTACTTTTTTTGATAGCGCTGCTAATCTTTCTCAAAATGATCTTGCTACATTGAAAAGTGTTGCCGATCATTTTTTAATGAAAAGTGATGGTACCGTTGAACCATATCAACTCAATATTAGGCAGATCACTTTTGCTGCAAATTCCACATCTACTATTCAAAGGACCACCGCTACTAGCTTTAAAACGGATAATTTAAAAGGATGCGCTATTGATGATAACTTATTGCCTATCGCTAACTTAAGTGCGTTATCGGTTTGGGGGCGTCCTCCTACAACATCGTCTAGAGCGGCCGCATCCTGGTATCCGGTGTATGAGGTTACTTTATGTATTCCTGGTGCTATCAGCTATTTTCACCGGGCGATGGGGGTGTTTAACAATGACCTGGATAGTCTTTATATTAGGGATGCGGGGCTACCACGGTTGTAATACTATCTACGGCTATATCTCGGGTAATTATCATGAAAAATATTGTCTCATTGTGCAAAGCATTTTTAAAAATTAATAAAGGCACGATTGCTATTTCAACCGCGATAATGTTTCCTTCATTACTCGGATTTTATTCGATTGCAATTGATGGATCTCGCTTTAACTCCGATCGCGCAAGGCTAAATGATGCAATTAATAATAGCGTCTATGCTCTGGCTGTAGTTGATAATCGTAACGAAACACCTGAAGCTAAAGCTGCGAATAATCAACTTGCCAATAATTATATTTCATATTATTTTCCGAAAGAAACGATCAATGCTGATAATGTTACTGTTAATGCGACCACTGTTTATGATGAGGATAATCTGCTAGCTGCAGTTGATTATCAAGTAACAGCAAATAAAATAAATCATCCAGTATTTGAATTTAGTAAGACAGATAATAATATGGGGTTTGATAAAAATGTCACCATCAGCGGCAATGAGACCTCAGGAACTGCCAGGCGTACGACATCCGTACCTAAAAAAGGGGCTACAGATTATGTTTTCGTCGTTGATTTTTCGACCTCAATGACGTACGCCTCAGCACAATCAGGATATACAAGGGAAAAATTGCTTAAAAGCGTCGTTAGACGTTTAGGTGAGCAAGTTTTTGAATTAAATAATGGTAGCACAATAGGTATTGTCCCCTATTCAATCGGTGTTCCAACCCGTCTTGATAAAACAAACTATGCGAGTGCATCGAGTAAGGAAATTGGTTGTACTTATGCCGGTAAAATGAAGGATGGTTATGAAAGTCTTGACTGGTCATTTTGGTACAATAAACCTACTGGTGCAAATACTGGACGGACTATAACGTTAAATGATTTTATTACCAGAAATGACAAAGATCTTAGAAGTTATTATATTAATATAATCGCTAAAGCTAATGGATATGTCAATTCAACAAAAAATCCTGCGGCTGACAATTGGCTTATCGATAAAGGATATTGTTACGCAAATGCTAAAGGTGAATTAATATGTGATGCTGATGATAAATCATCTATACATAATGATAGAAATCAGGTGGAACTTGAGAAAAATCTAAAAAATTTCCTGGATGTGAGTTACTACGAATATATTAAATACGGGATAATGAATGAAAACACGATGGATATCGAGGGAACACTTTCTGGAGATTATTTATTCAACGAAGACAACGTAAAGACATTGGTTAACTTTCAAAACCCATTAACAGATATTCCTTTTTATTGGACCTGTGCTGATGCCTAAGACAATACTTATTCCCATAAAACCGCGATGTATAAAAAAATTAAAGAAATAGAGAAACCTGCCTATTATCTACTTGACCTTACTGATGATTCAACGGTATTCGATGAATTTGACTCTATGTATCCACAAGGGTATACGGAAAGTCTTTCGGGGTTATTAAGATCTATTCCTTTGTTAGCTAATGGTAAAAACCCCAGAAAATATATATTTGTTATCTCCGATGGTGAAGATAGCCATGAAGGTTTTAGAAGAACTCTAATGAAAAGCTACAACCTATGCGGTGTTATTAAAGATGGCTTAAAGAAATACCCTGAAGATAGAAAAGCAACGGAGTCGGATATTTTTTATATCTCCCTTGTTAATAATTATACTGTAAAGCAATGGGGTGATGAGTGTGTAGGTACCGATAATTCCTTTGTAGCCACAAAGCTTGATGAATTAATTGAAATCCTCAGTAGCATAATGTTCAAGAACACTATTGAGTATATTAACCCTGCCGAAGTTTCTGATGAAAGTTCTTCAGAAGAAAATTATTCCGATAAGGATTGAATTGAGGTGTGGATATGGATCTTCCACCAGTTATCGATCAGTGTGGGCCTGATGTCGCCACTGAAGTCATCCACCGTATCGTCAGCGTAGAATCCTCCTTTAATCCTTACGCTATCGGAGTGGTTGGAGGGCGTCTTCAACGACAGCCGAAAACGAAGGACGAAGCAGTCGTTACGGCTAAATTCCTGGCTGATAATGGCTGGAACTTTTCGATGGGCCTTGCGCAAGTCAATCGATATAATTTGGCTAAATATGGTTTGAACTATCATTCAGTTTTTGAACCCTGTGCGAATCTTCGTGCCGCTGCGTCTATCTATCAGGAATGTTTTACCAGGGCGTTGAAGACCTCAGACTATAATGATGCAAGGTTGAAAGCGTTTTCCTGTTACTACAGTGGAAACTTTCACCGCGGTTTTATGGCTGATGCTGGAGGGAAAAGTAGTTATGTTCAACGGATTGCTAATGTTGATATTGGGCAGACTGTTACGGCACCCGTAATGCCAATACCCGTCATATCCAACACAAAGAGACCAGAAGCGCAGCATGTGGATAACCAAAAACAAAGACTCTCAGGCGTTCATACTAAATCTGAAGGACGCATTCAAAAGGTAAATGTTCCGTCTCGGTCTTATAATGGTGGTATTAAGCAATTGAGAGGCGATTGAGATCCTCTTCTGTTGTTTTAATAAAAAATAAGATGAGTTTTATCATTTTGAAATTTTTTAACATCGTGTGCTATATGTTTTATCAATATTAGTGATTTTTAATATGATATTGCACTTTTATATTTTTACGTCTTTTGGAAACGTATTTAATTATGTTATTTGTTTTTTTTACTGGTCATTGGTTTTTTTTATGACTATAATTTCCTTCGTGTTATACCGAAAGCGGATAGACGAGAAGGTGCCTTTATAACATTCGGTGCTTTTATTTATGGATGAATTTAAAATATTGTTTGTCGGACCAACCGGTGCGGGTAAAACAACGGCTATAGCAGCTGTCAGTGAAATTACCGTTGTGAGTACTGAGGCGCTTCGTTCTTCACTGGATACGGAGTCGGAAAAGAGTCAACTGATACCAAAAAATATGGTCACGATTGGTATCGATTATGGTGAGTTTAGTTTTGAAGATGGCAAAAGAGTTCGTCTTTACGGTGTCCCAGGACAAAATCGGTTTGAGTTTTTATGGGATCTTATCCATAAAGGCAGTCATGGAATAATAATTCTTTTTGATATATCTAGTAATGCTTATATGTCAGAAATGGAATTTTTTATTAATAGGTTTAAGGACGCATTGCTCACTGAGAAATGCATCATAGGCATTAGTAAATATAGCGATTGTTATAAGTCTCGTGTTGCTGAATTTTTAAATTTCATGGATGCTATAACTATTTCTGTTCCTGTTATTGCTGTAGATATCAGGGATAAGGAAGATGTACTGAAGTTGCTTGCTATGCTTGTCAAGTAAGTCGGTTGGATTTTTATATCTTATAAGGGATTAATAAATGAGTAATATTACTGAGTCTTTGAACTCATTGATGGAAGTTTCAGGTGCAATTGCTGCGTCAGTTGTTGATTCAAATAGTGGTATGATGTTAGGGCAAACAACTGGTTCTGGTGTTGATCTCGAGTTAGCGTCTGCAGGTAATACTGAGGTGGTTCGCGCTAAGTTGAGAACGATGGAAACATTGAAGACTAATGATCAAATTGAAGATATCCTGATCACATTAGGAAAACAGTATCATATTATTCATCCTATCGATAAAACCCCGGGTCTGTTTATTTATTTTGTTTTGGATAAATCAAAAGCTAACTTAGCTCTTGCTCGCCATCATGTTCAGGAAGTTCAACATCAGTTAGTTGTGTAAAATATTTACCCCTGTAGGTCTTTCCTGCAGGGGTTATTTTTTAGTATCCCCGCTTTACCTCTTTCTGCAGTATAAAATATGGTCTTTGACCATTTCACTCCTGCTAATCTCAGATACGTGTATATCGCTGTATACCTATTTCTATTTATAAGGTTTTACGTTATGAATATGGGGTTTGATCTTTTTTCTCTTTTATCTTTCTTTTTTTATTTGTCAGCAATATTCTTTTTTTGTAAGGGAACCGGCAGAGGAATAGTAGGAAGTGTCATTGTTTTACTGGTCACTGTATCTACAGTGATATTCAGTATATTTATCGGTAGTTATTTTGTTGCAAACTGGTTCACCGGCATTGGATTTGATGATTCAATATTGTACCATCTTAAATTTGGTGTCGAGGGTGCGGGATATGCTGATTTCTACTTCTTAATAGTCTTGTTTGTTTTCCTACAATTGATTTTTGCGGTTGCACTTGTTTTCTATCTGCGAACCTTCCTGCATAAATATCGATGCTTCAAAAATTCTGTTTCTCAGATAGTCAAAGGCGCGATAATGATATTTTGTGCCTTCGTGGTTCATCCCGCATCATCTAACTTATTGTGGTATCTGTTTAATACGCAGTATTCTGATGATTTTATTGAGTATTTTATTCCTCCTCAGGTTGATTCTGCAGTTGAAAAGCCAAAAAATATAATATATCTCTATCTTGAAAGCCTTGAATATAACTATATGGATGAATCCATTTTCCCTGGCTTGACCCCTGAATTGCATAAGATAGAAAAAGAAAGTGTATCATTTACTAATATAGGCCAAACGGTTGGTGCTAGCTGGACTATGGCTGGTATGGTCTCTAGTCAATGTGGTATACCATTATTGACGACGTTCGCTAATGACCACTTTAGTATTAGCAATTTTATGCCAAATGCAGTTTGCCTGGGTGATATATTGAAATCTAAAGGGTATCACCTTGAATATTTTGGTGGTGCGGACAGCGCTTTTGCAGGAAAAGGCCTGTTCTATAAAAACCATGGTTTTCCTATTGTGAAGGGGAAAGATGAATTTGCTAAAGATATTACCGATGATAAATTTATTAATAACTGGGGTATATCTGATGATAAACTATATGAGTTGTTGTTTTCACAAGTTAAAAACTTAAACGACCAGACCAAGCCCTGGGGAATGTTCTCAATTAATATTGGTACTCATCAACCTGATGGCTATCTTGCTCATTCATGCCTCGATGTGAAATATGCAGATGGCAAAGATAAACTATTAAATGCAGTGCACTGTACTGATATGCTCATTGGTAAGTTGTATCTGTCATTGAAAAAGGCTGGTATATTGGAGAATACGATGATCGTTTTGTCTTCAGATCATCTTGCACCTGCGATGGTTCGCCCATACCAGACGCTGCAAAAAAAAGAACGGCATAATCTATTTATGATCACAGGTGCCGGCATTAGGCCTTCAAAAAATGCGCGTCCGGGTACCACTCTTGATATTTCTTCAACATTATTACGTTTTTTAAACTATGGTTCTCATCCCATTGCTTTTGGCCGTGATTTAAATGGCACGTTACCGACACTTCCAGAACGTTTTCTGAGTGAGAAAGTGATCGATTTAAAAATGTTTTCCTGGCGAAAGATAATCGACTCCAAGTTCTGGGGGTACCCCTCTTTAGAAAAGGTCGTTGCTATCGACCAAACTGGCCATCAGATTTCATTTGGCGGACAATCTTATAATTTCCCCTTGCTCATCGGCTATGCTGAATCTGGAAAAGTTGAAAATGTTTACTTTCGTTACGATGATTTAGTTGCCTATGGTGATAATAGTTTACTTCCTGCATCTTATTTAGCCAATGATTTTGGTAATAGCCAACCATTTCTCTGGGTTGATCGCTGTATAGAAATTTCGACGTTAGCCCCTTCTGTGAAAAAATATGGCAATGACTATTGCTACTATAATGGGTCTTTGTCTTCGACCTACTCTACTGGTCTGGTTTCACAAGACACTCACACGATAAATGTGAGCCGCAATGAGGGGATTTCCTATTCCAGAACTCAGGTGGATACCCGACGCAAGGAACTGAAAGAGAAAAATATTATTCAGTGGGGGGGGGTAAACTGGAATACACCCGAAACATTAAGCCTACCGCGAACGGGCGTTATTGCCGTCGGCGAGCGGTCCCTTTTGCAGCACTCAAATATCATTGGCACTGATTTTCCCAACCCTGGTTTAAACCTTTCCCGCGTATCCTATAAAGTCGATTTAAAAAAAGGTGTCTTTTTCCATACTGAAAATCTGGTGAAAGCATCTTCCCGGTCTCTTGCTACTAAAGAAGAATCGCCTACCACAACGACAGCCGGCAAAGAAATCGCTGAGAGTGAATGGACATTCCTGTTCTACATACTGGCAGGCAATGTCGATGAAGAAAGTCGCGGTTATGCTGAGCATCTACCTGAACATTTATCCGCCCCGTTGGTCCAGCGTCTAAAACCAGGAGAGAGCTATATTGCGATCTGGGATAAAGACGCCAGCATGGTGTATGAAGATCATGGCCCGGCGGACCAGGCCATTGGCGTGAAGCTTATCTTTAATAAAGGCCAATAGCACAGGGAGGGCTGTGAACTAGCCCTCCCTTATCTCTACTCTCTACGCCTTTTTCTTCACTTCTTTGCCTTTCAGCAACTTGCGGACCCAAAGACGGTTTGGGTTCAGCGCTGACAATGTTTCTGCATCCATTGGGATCGGTTCTTCGCTCATTTGTGCTGCCAGAATTTCTGCACAAAGCGGGGCAGAGCATAGCCCTCGCGACCCGAGAGCGCCGATGAGGAATAAACCGCGATAGTAAGGGGCTGGCATTGCTGCTTCTTTATGGTTTGCAAGCTGTGCATAGACGCTTAATGTTGCGTTGTAGTCCGGGGCATTGCCGATCATCGGCATATGATCGCGTGAGGCGCAGCGCACGCCGCAGCGCGCATTCTTTGCGCTCACATCAATCGTCTTCGCCCACTCAGCCTGTGGGAAGCAGTCAATCAGTCGTTGTCGATTCTGCTGTTGCTCGCTATCGCGGTAGTCAATCTCTTCACTACCACGACGATAGCTGGCGCCGATACAGTGTTGCTGTGTTTGCGGAGCGTATGGCGTGAGATAGCCGTCGTAGCATAATACCTGCTTAAGGGCTTCAAGTGACGGCGTGGTCTCAATATGGCTGACCTGCCCGCTGACGGAATAGACCGGTAACGCCTCCGTTTGAACAAAGGTATTGATCCGGTGCCCATTGGCTAAAACCACTGTTTGATGATGCGCTGTTTCGTTATGCGCAAAGGCCACCTGCCAGCCGTTTTCCTGTTCTGTTAATGACGAGACGGTATGTCGGTAGACGGTATGCAATCCTTGCTGCTCGGCCAGCGTCAGAATTCCTGCTGTCAATTCGGCAGGGCACAGCCATCCGCCTTGCGGATAGGTTATTCCCCCACAGTCCGTTGCCACGCCGGCTATCTGCTCAACCTCATCAGCTTCCACCGCTGTCGCCAGCGCCGATGGAAGATCTAATGACAGCAGTTGCGCTATCTTTTGCTGGCTCTTCTCATCCCATGCCAACTGGGTGACGCCACACCAGCTGTGCGAGAAAGGGATTGGCAGTGCATCATACAGACGGCGAGCAAAGGTAAAGGCTGCCGGGAAGAAGCGGTTGATGCTGCCATCCTGTTTACTCAACAACGGGTATAACGCTCCCTGGCGGTTGCCCGAAGCCCCTTGAGCGGGTTTATCATCCGCGCAGTAGAGGGTCACCTGCCAGCCGCGACGAAGCAGTGCGAGCGAAAGCGCAGCGCTGGCAATCCCCCCGCCAATGATGGCGACTTCTCGCTTGTCTGTCCCTTTGCGTGCAAACCAGGGGGTTTTTGATGGTGGCGCTAAATCCTGCTCCATCGTCCCGCAGAGCATGTCACGCTTACGCCCAAAGCCCTTGGTCTTGCGCATGGTGAACCCGGCTTCCTGCAAGCCACGGCGAACAAATCCTGCTGAGGTGAAGGTGGCAAGCGTACCGCCCGGTCTGGCGGTTCGCGCCATCGCGGCAAACAGCGTCGGGGTCCACATATCCGGGTTTTTAGCGGGAGCGAAGCCATCAAGAAACCAGGCATCGACCTGCTGATTAACGCTATTGTCGAGTTTATCGGCGAGCTCGTTGATATCACCAAACCATAAATCCAGCGTGACGCGACCCTTGTCGAGCAACAGGCGATGACAGCCTGCCAGCGGCAGCGGCCACTGCGCCTGGAGCTGTTCAGCCCACGGTGTCAGTTCCGGCCAATGCTGATGCGCCAGACGCAAATCTTCGGCCTTCAGCGGGAATTTTTCAAAACTGACGAAATGTAATCTTTGTAGTGTAGCGTCAGGATGCTGGCGGCAAAAGGCGTCGAACGCCTGCCACAGCGTCAGGAAATTGAGGCCGGTACCAAAACCACTTTCTGCCACCACAAACAGCGGGCGAGGGTGGTTTGGGAAGCGTTCCTCGAGTTGATTACCGCCGAGAAAGACGTAGCGCGTCTCTTCCAGGCCGTTGTCATTGGAGAAGTAGACATCATCAAAATCTCGGGAAACAGGTGTACCCTCACTGTTGAATTCGAGGTTGGCAGATTGTATGGCGTTATGTTTCACGTAAGTTACTCGTGCGGCAAGGAGTCTGAGGATCTTAACGATGCGGGCTCAATGGCGCAAATTTCTGCATAAAATTGCTGATCGGACTTGTTCGGCGTACAAGTGTACGCTATCTTGCGACTCGAAACTTTAAAATAGTGATGACTTACAGAGGTATTGAATGAAACGTGCAGTGATTACTGGCCTGGGTATCGTTTCCAGCATCGGTAGCAACCAGCAGGAAGTCCTGGCATCTCTGCGTGAAGGACGCTCGGGGATCACTTTCTCTCAAGAGTTCAAAGATTCTGGTATGCGTAGCCACGTATGGGGTAACGTCAAACTGGACACCACCGGTCTTATCGACCGCAAAGTGGTCCGTTTCATGAACGATGCCTCTATCTATGCTTATCTCTCCATGCAGCAGGCGGTTGAAGACTCTGGCCTGAAAGCAGAAGATTATCAGAACAACCCGCGCGTAGGCCTGATTGCCGGCTCCGGTGGTTCTTCTAAAGCGCAGGTATTTGGTGCTGACGCAATGCGTAGCCCACGTGGCCTGAAAGCGGTGGGTCCATACGTTGTGACCAAGGCGATGGGTTCTGCGGTTTCCGCGTGCCTCGCTACGCCGTTCAAAATTCACGGTGTGAACTACTCCATCAGCTCCGCATGTGCTACCTCCGCACACTGTATCGGTAACGCAGTCGAGCAGATTCAGCTGGGCAAACAGGACATCGTCTTTGCCGGCGGCGGCGAAGAGCTGGGCTGGGAAATGGCCTGTGAGTTCGACGCGATGGGTGCACTGTCTACTAAATACAATGAAACTCCAGAGAAAGCTTCCCGTACCTATGACGCGCACCGTGATGGTTTCATCATCGCAGGCGGCGGCGGTATGGTTGTGGTTGAAGAACTGGAACACGCACTGGCTCGTGGTGCGCATATTTATGCAGAAATCGTTGGTTACGGCGCAACGTCCGATGGCGCAGATATGGTTGCTCCGTCCGGTGAAGGCGCAGTGCGCTGCATGAAGATGGCGATGCACGGCGTTGATACGCCAATCGACTACCTGAACTCCCACGGTACCTCTACTCCAGTCGGCGACGTGAAAGAACTGGGTGCGATTCAGGAAGTGTTCGGCGACAACAGCCCAGCAATTTCTGCAACTAAAGCGATGACCGGTCACTCTCTGGGCGCCGCTGGCGTGCAGGAAGCTATCTACTCTCTGCTGATGCTGGAACACGGCTTTATCGCCCCAAGCATCAACATCGACGAGATGGACGAGCAGGCTGCGGGTCTGAACATCGTGACGGAACCAACCGACCGCGAACTGACTACCGTCATGTCCAACAGCTTCGGCTTCGGTGGCACTAACGCCACGCTGGTCATGCGCAAGCTGTAATTTTTACAGTTGGTGAGAAAAGGGAGCCTCCAGGCTCCTTTTTTTATGCGTTGACAATCGCCTGAAATAACAGGCAAACTCCTGGCTCAACATTATCATCACGATAATGCGTAAGCGTTCAACGTCAACCAACGCACCTTAATCCTGATTCACAGGTAGAGGGGGCGTGGCCACAGTACCTCGCCTTACTCAGCATTCTGGAGTAAAGCATGACAGCAGTCACTCAAACTGAACCAACATCTTCTTCGAACGGGTCGTTATTCCGCATCGCGTTTGCGGTGTTTCTGACCTATTTCACTGTCGGCATTCCGCTGCCGGTCATCCCACTCTTTGTGCACCAGGAGCTGGGCTACGGCAACACCATGGTGGGCATTGCCGTCGGTATTCAGTTCTTTGCTACCGTTCTGACGCGCGGCTATGCCGGGCGTCTGGCGGATCAGTATGGCGGTAAGCGCTCAGCATTGCAGGGCATGGCCGCCTGTGCGTTTGCCGGGGCAGCCTGGCTTGGTGCGGCGCTGCTGCCGGTGGATGCGATGGTTAAATTTGGCCTGCTTATCGTCGGACGCTTAATTCTCGGCTTTGGTGAAAGTCAGCTGTTAACCGGTACCCTGACCTGGGGGATGGGACTGGTGGGGCCGAAGCAGTCCGGCAAGGTGATGTCCTGGAACGGCATGGCGATATTTGGCGCGCTGGCCGCAGGGGCGCCGCTTGGGCTGTTTATCAATGCGCGCTACGGTTTTGCCGTGCTGGCTGGGGTCACGATGGCGCTGCCGCTGCTGGCATGGGCCTTCAACGGCTCGGTACGTAAGGTCGCCGCGATGGCCGGGGAACGTCCGTCGCTGTTTAGCGTGATTGGCCTTATCTGGAAACCGGGCATGGGGCTGGCGCTCCAGGGCGTGGGCTTCGCGGTGATTGGCACTTTCGTATCGCTCTACTTTATGAGCAAAGGTTGGTCGATGGCGGGCTTCACGCTGACGGCCTTTGGCGGCACCTTCGTGCTGGTGCGTATTCTGTTTGGCTGGATGCCGGATCGCTTCGGTGGCGTGAAGGTGGCCGTGGTCTCGTTGTTGGTGGAAACCGTGGGTCTATTGCTGCTGTGGCAGGCGCCGAGTGCATGGGTGGCGCTTTCCGGCGCGGCGCTGACCGGAGCCGGCTGCTCGCTGATTTTCCCGGCGCTGGGTGTGGAAGTGGTAAAACGTGTGCCGCAGCAGGTTCGCGGGACGGCGCTGGGCGGCTACGCCGCGTTCCAGGATATTGCGCTGGGTGTATCCGGGCCGCTGGCTGGCATGCTGGCGACCTCATTCGGCTATCCGTCCGTCTTTTTGGGTGGAGCGATTTCTGCCGTGCTGGGGATTGTGGTCACCCTCTGGTCATTCCGTAAGTAATCGTTATTGCCCGGCTCCGCGCGTCTGGGGGCCGGCAACCGCTTTGCGCGGCAGGAAATATTTCACCTGGAATTCAAACATGTTGGTGTACAGAATCGAGTAATCGATAGGGTTAGACTGTTCATCAATGGCCTGTGTCTGCATCCGAATAATCGGGTCTAATGCGCTGATGTGCAGCAGGTTGGCCACGTCCGGCGACGGTAGAATGGGTTGAATCGACTCGTAGCAGCCAAGAATTTTCACGCCGCACTCATTCTCAATATAGGCAAATTTCGACTTCTTCATATGGGCGAGCGTCAGGTCCGGGAACCGACTGGCGGAAAGCCACGTCTCCTCAATCTGCATGGCAATATTGTCGATTAAACGCAGACGTTTAGCGTAGTACACCGGTTCGCCGAGCATCACCCGCAGGTTATTGGCAATCTCTTCAGAGGCGGTCTGTAGCTCAAACTTCAGGATCTGGCTGGTGGGGGTTTTGCCCTCGTTGCGGGCGATTTCGGTAAAGCTATCGAGGTGGGTCACGGAGGCCTGGAAATGTTTATTACGCAGATAGGTGCCAGAACCATGCCGCCGTTCAATCATCCCTTCCTCTTCCAGCGTTTTTAGCGCTTTGCGTAACGTATTACGCGAAACATCATAATGCTCTGCCAACTCTTTTTCCGATGGCAGAAGATCGCCGATATTGTAGATTGAGCTGTTTAATCTGTTTTTAAGCAGATTGATGACGTTCTGGTAAACCACTTTTGAACCTCCTTAAATCCTTTTTAAACAAAAGGTTATGAATCCATTCTCGTAAGGATGCGCCAACACGTTCAGCAACAAGTCGATTATTGAACAACTTTAGCACCGTTAACTGTGATCGCAATGCAGGTTAAGAAAATTAACAATTATTAAAGTGAACGTCAATGAATGACATATTTTACTGAGAAAGGAAATGGGATGCGAAATATATTATTTGACTGCGCGATTGGAATATCGAAAAGAATAAAAAAACGGGAGCGTCTGGATAACTAGTCGGTATTTTAATTATCTTTCCAATTATTGAATGAGTCATTTTTTTATAAAATTAAGGGACCATTATGGGGTTAATGAATTCATTTGAACGCGGGATGGAAAAAATCCTCGTTCCGATAGCCATAAAATTAAACTCGCAGATCCACGTTTCGGCCATTCGCGACGCCTTTATTCTGTCCTTTCCCATCGTCATGGCCAGTTCGCTGATTATTCTGATTAACTTCGCCATCCTCTCGCCGGACGGTTTTATCGCCAGCATCCTGCATCTGGGGACGATATTCCCGAACCTGGCCGATGCGCAGCAAATATTTACCCCGGTGATGAACGGTTCGGTCAATATTATGGCGGTGCTCATTACCTTCCTCGTGGCGCGTAATATGGCGATAAGCTACCAGCAGGATGATCTGCTGTGTGGCCTGACCGCTATTGGCGCGTTCTTTGTGGTTTATACGCCGTATACGATTATCGACGGGCAGGCTTACCTGAGCACCAAATATCTGGGGCCGCAGGGGTTGTTTGTGGCGGTTATTGTCGCGCTGCTGGCGAGTGAAATATTCTGTCGCCTGGCGCGTAATCCGAAGGTGACCATCAATATGCCAGCCGCAGTACCGCCTGCTGTAGCACGCTCCTTCAAGGTGCTGCTGCCGATCTTCTTCGTGATGATCTTCTTCTCGGTACTGAACTACCTGCTGTTAAAAATCTCGCCAAACGGCCTGAACGACCTGATCTACACGCTGATTCAGGCGCCGCTGAAGGATATGGGCACCAACATCGTGACCGTGTTGATTCTGGGGCTGGTGGCAAACTTCCTGTGGATCCTCGGCATTCATGGGCCGAACACCGTGGCAGCGATTCGTGAAACCATCTTCTCAGAAGCGAATCTGGAGAACCTCTCCTATGCGGCCTCCCACGGTTCCACCTGGGGCGCGCCGTATCCGATTACCTGGACCGGTATTAACGACGCCTTCGCCAACTGCGGCGGCTCCGGGATGACGCTGGGTCTACTGCTGGCTATTTTTATTGCCTCTCGCCGCAAGGACTACCGTGACCTCGCCAAAATGGCCTTTGTGCCTGGCTTGTTTAACATTAACGAACCGGTGATGTTTGGTCTGCCTATCGTACTGAACCCAATTCTGGTGATTCCATTTATTCTGGTGCCGTTTGTTAACTCGCTGATTGGTTACTTCTTTATTACCCTGGAAATCATTCCGCCGATTGCCTACGCGGTGCCGTGGACCACGCCTGGGCCACTGATTGCCTTCTTCGGCACGGGGGGGAACTGGATGGCGCTCTTTGTCGGCATACTATGCCTGGTCGTCGCCACGCTTATCTACCTGCCGTTCGTGATTGCCGCCAACAAAGTCAATATGTCGGCCGCAGCGGAACAGAATGCTTAACGAAGGTCACGGCACAAAACGGTCCCCTCGCCCCACTGGGGAGGGGACAGGGGGCATACGCGCACCATTTTTCGGGAGATAAAGATGATTAAGCTGATTATTACCGACCTCGACGGCACTTTCTTAAACCGCCATGGTGATTACAACCGCGAGTTGTTCCCGCAGATTAAGGCATTGATGCAGCAGCAGGGCGTCGCCTTTGCGCTGTGCACTGGCAAGCAGTGCGAGCGCGTTGAGGAGTTGTTTGGTGACCAGGTGCGTGATTTCTGGATCCTGGGCGACAGCGCCACGCGGATTAAACATGACGGAGAGTATGTCTATCAGTCGCTGATCAAAAATGCGCTGGGGCGAGAAATCATCCACACGCTTGAGGAGGTCAACAGCGAGCCGGTGATCATCGCCTGCACGCCGTTTGGCGCGTATGTCAAAAATACTATTGCCCCAGAGATGCTGCAGAAAGTGAAAATGTCCTACGCCAATGTGGTGCAGGTTGCGACGTTCGATGAGGTCGGGCACGACTTCGTTAAAATTTCCCTCTTCGACATCAAAGGCCGTTGCCCGCAGATTAAGCCGCATCTCGCAGATTACGTTGATAAAGCTTATATCGTGGTCTCAGAAGATGCGTGGATTGATATCGCTGACGTGGGCGTGCACAAAGGCCATACGGTGGAAATCCTGCAGGAGAGGCTGGGCGTCAACAAAGACGAAACGATGGTCTTTGGCGATGGGCTGAACGATATCGAACTGATGACCCGCGCCACCTGGAGCTTCGCCATGCGTAATGCGTTTGACGAAACCAAGCAGGCCGCGCGGTTTATTACCGGCACCAATGATGACGATGCGGTTATGACGACCATTGCCCAGGTGCTGAGTTTACAGCAGCACCCAAAGTAGCACCGCCACCACAATCAGCACCACAAAGGCCAGCCCAGGGCGTGCCGACAGTGACTTAATTGAGGTAATCATCGGCGCAAACGGCGCGTAAATCGGCTGAATGTTCCGCGCCTCCAGCGCCTCGGCATGCGCTACACGCTCACGCTCAATACGCTTGAGGAACAGGAGGTTGAGCAACTCCTGAACCTGAACGGTGGTGAGCACCGTCTGCGGCGTCATATTCCAGTTTTGCTGCCCGTAATCACGCAGCACCTGAAGCTCCTGATCGCCCAACGGCTGCTTAAGTGCGGCCTGAAGCACGTTAAACGTAGGAGCCGGATGCGTGCTCAGCGTCAGCCGCGCCTGCAATAACGTCACCAGCGAGGTGAAGTACTTCGCGGGGATCAGTTCGCTTGTCTTCACCGGCGAAAATTCCTGTAGCGACTGCCAAAGCGGTTTATTGGCGTCACTGGACGACGATGGCGCTTTATCGGAGTAGAGCGCGTCGGGCTTCACGCTGGCGAGCTCAATCAGCGACTGCCAGATTTGCTTGCTCGACTCGCCGGTCGCCGCCGACAGCTTGCTGACCAGTTGGTTAAGCGTGGTGTACTCCGCCGGTAGTAGCGGACGGTCGGTCGCCGGGCGCTGCTGCGGCTGGGGAATCGATAGCTGGCCGCGCTGGAGCAGCTGCAGCACATTATTAAGCTGCGGCTGGGTAAGCTGGTTCAGGGCGGTGTGCCCGTACTGTTGACGGATAAAATCACTGACAGCCTGGCGATTATTGCCCTGGCCCAGCAGTTCGGTGAGCTGTGAGAGCGTCTGCCTCATGCTCAGGTTCTGCTCGGCGGTGCCGATGCGCTGGTTCAGATTCTGTTCCGCCGCCGGAAAATGACGCGCCAGCAGCGGCGTATCACCTTTCAGTCCCAGATCGTGTTTTACGCCCGCCCACACTTCGGCATTTTGCTGCGACGTCATGGTGATAAGGCGCGTGATCAAACGCTCCAGCACGGTGCGTTGCTGAAGGTTAAGCGGCTGCTCTCCGGCACTGGAAAGCGGAGTGGGACCGGCCCCCGGAGGGCGCGCAGGCATACCTGAGATGGGTTGCGTCATGATTCATCCTTTCTGTAAAGCGGTACTGATGCCAGGCGCGAGTATTCCTGGCGGCAAGATTATGGCACACTTCCCCGGTTTACTCTCGTTCTCAGACAGGTACTGAACCGTGAAAATCCTTGTTGATGAAAATATGCCCTACGCCCGTGAGCTTTTTAGTCGTCTGGGCGAAGTGAGGGCTGTTCCTGGCCGCCCGATCCCGACCGATGCGTTGACCGATGCCGATGCGCTGATGGTGCGCTCGGTAACGAAGGTGAATGAAGCGCTGCTTGGCGACAAGGCGATTAAGTTTGTCGGTACCGCCACCGCGGGCACCGATCACGTCGACCAGCCGTGGCTGGCGCAGGCGGGCATCGGTTTTTCTGCCGCGCCGGGCTGTAATGCCATTGCGGTGGTGGAATATGTCTTCTCAGCGCTGCTGATGCTGGCCGAGCGCGACGGTTTTGCGCTGGCTGACCGCACTGTCGGTATCGTCGGCGTGGGTAACGTCGGTGGCCGTCTGCAAAAACGTCTTGAAGCGCTGGGTATTAAAACGCTGCTTTGCGATCCGCCACGTGCGGACAACGGCGACGAAGGCGATTTCCGCTCGCTCGACGACCTGGTTGCCGAAGCTGACGTTATCACCTTCCACACGCCGTTATATAAAGAAGGGCAGTATAAGTCGCTGCATCTTGCCGACGAGACGCTGATTCGCAGCCTGAAGCCGGGGACGATTCTGATCAACGCCTGTCGTGGCCCAGTGGTGGATAACACCGCGCTGCTGAAATGTCTGGAAGCGGGGCAGGCGCTGAGCGTGGTGCTGGACGTCTGGGAGCCCGAGCCGGATCTCAACCTGGCGCTGCTCGATAAAGTCGATCTGGGCACCTCGCACATCGCCGGCTACACGCTGGAAGGTAAAGCGCGCGGCACCACTCAGGTGTTTGAAGCCTATAGCCAGTTTATTGGCCAACCACAGGAAGTGGCACTTTCGACGCTGCTGCCGGCGCCCGAGTTTGGCCGCATTAGCCTGCATGGCCCGCTCGATCAGCCTACGCTGAAAAGACTGGTCCATTTAGTGTATGATGTGCGCCGCGATGACGCGCCGCTGCGAAAAGTGGCGGGTATCCCCGGCGAATTCGACAAACTGCGCAAGAACTATCTCGAGCGTCGCGAATGGTCATCATTGACCGTTGAGTGTGATGATGCCGATGCGGCCGAGCTGCTGCAAAAACTCGGGTTTAACGCCGTACACTGTTAATGTCTTCTTAATCACTCTGCTGGATACTCCGGCAGAGTCGCATTTTTTCTGGAGTAAATCACCATGTCTGAAGGCTGGAATATTGCCATCCTGGGCGCAACCGGCGCCGTAGGCGAAGCCCTGCTTGAAACCCTTGCTGAACGTCAGTTCCCGGTGGGTGATATCTATGCGCTGGCGCGCACCGACAGCGCGGGCGAACATCTGCGTTTTAACGGTAAATCGGTCAGGGTACAGGACGCCGCAGAGTTCGACTGGACTCAGGCCCAGCTGGCGTTCTTTGCCGCTGGTCAGGAAGCTTCGGCAAGCTACGCGGAAGAAGCCACCAACGCGGGCTGCCTGGTTATCGACCTCAGCGGTCTGTTCGCGCTGGAGCCGGACGTACCGCTGGTGGTGCCGGACGTTAACCCATTCGTGATGGCGGACTACCGCAACCGTAACCTGATTGCCGTGGCTGATAGCCAGACCAGCCAACTGCTGGCTGCGCTGAAGCCGCTGATTGATGACGGCGGCCTGTCGCGTATCAACGTGACCAGCCTGATCTCCGCCTCCGCGCACGGTAAGAAAGCCGTTGATGCGCTGGCAGGGCAGAGCGCCAAGCTGCTGAACGGTATTCCGATTGATGAAGATGATTTCTTTGGTCGCCAGCTGGCGTTCAACATGCTGCCGCTGCTGCCGGATCGTGAAGGTAGCGTGCGTGAAGAGCGTCGTATCGTCGACCAGGTTCGCAAAATCCTGCAGGACGAAGGCCTGATGATTTCTGCTAGCTGCGTGCAGTCGCCGGTATTCTACGGCCATGCGCAGATGGTGAGCTTTGAAGCCATGCGTCCATTGTCTGCGGAAGAAGCGCGTGATGCTTTCTCCCGCGGCGAAGACATCGTGCTGTCTGAAGAGGGTGAATTCCCGACTCAGGTTGGCGATGCCACCGGCAGCGCGCATCTCTCCATCGGCTGCGTCCGTAACGATTACGGCATGCCGGAGCAGGTTCAGTTCTGGTCCGTCGCCGACAACGTTCGCTTCGGCGGCGCGCTGATGGCGGTCAAAACCGCTGAGAAACTGGTGCAGGAGTATCTGTACTAATGTCTGACAAAGAGCTGCTGCCGGTTTATCGAATTGCGCTGGGTATTGAGTACGACGGCAGCAAATACTACGGCTGGCAGCGGCAAAACGAAGTGCGCAGCGTGCAGGAGAAGCTTGAAAAAGCGCTCTCACAGGTGGCAAACGAACCTATCAACGTGTACTGCGCCGGGCGTACCGACGCTGGCGTTCACGGCACGGGCCAGGTGGTGCACTTTGAAACGCGCGCGCTGCGTAAAGACGCCGCATGGACGCTGGGTGTAAATGCGAATTTACCTGGTGACATCGCGGTACGTTGGGTGAAAGCTGTTCCCGATGATTTTCACGCGCGCTTTAGCGCGACGGCGCGCCGTTACCGCTACGTTATCTACAATCACCGGCTGCGTCCGGCGGTGTTGAGTCAGGGGGTGACCCATTATCACCAGCCGCTGGACGCGGAGCGGATGCACCGCGCCGCGCAGAGCCTGCTGGGCGAGAATGACTTCACCTCGTTTCGTGCGGTGCAGTGCCAGTCGCGTACGCCATGGCGTAACGTTATGCATATCAACGTGACGCGCTATGGCAACTATATTGTGGTGGACATCAAAGCGAACGCCTTTGTGCATCACATGGTAAGGAACATTGTTGGCAGCCTGATGGAAGTTGGCGCAGGAAACCAGCCGGAGAGCTGGATTGCAGAACTGTTGGCGGCAAAAGACAGGACGCTTGCCGCCGCAACGGCAAAAGCGGAAGGGCTGTACCTGGTGGCGGTAGATTATCCCGCTCACTTTGCACTGCCCGCCGCGCCGATGGGCCCGCTTTTCCTGGCGGACTAACGAAGTCATTTAGGGCTAAGACAATATGGATTTCATCCGTTTTTTGATTGATTTCATCCTGCACATTGATGTGCACCTGGCGGAACTGGTTGCGCAGTACGGCATCTGGGTCTACGCCATTCTGTTCCTGATTTTGTTCTGCGAAACGGGGCTGGTGGTGACACCGTTCCTGCCGGGCGACTCGCTGCTGTTTGTTGCCGGTGCGCTGTCGGCGCTGCCAACCAACGATCTCAACGTCCACCTGATGGTGGTGCTGATGGTGATTGCGGCGATTGTCGGCGATGCGGTGAACTACACCATTGGGCGGCTGTTCGGCGAGAAGCTGTTTAGCAATCCAAACTCGAAAATCTTCCGTCGCAGCTACCTCGATAAGACCCATGCGTTCTACGATAAGCATGGTGGAAAGACCATTATTCTGGCGCGATTTGTGCCTATCGTCAGAACATTTGCGCCATTTGTGGCGGGAATGGGCCATATGTCCTATCGTCACTTTGCGCTCTACAACGTGACCGGCGGGCTGCTGTGGGTGCTGTTGTTCACCTACGCGGGCTACCTGTTTGGCGATCTACCGGTGGTTCAGGAAAACCTGAAGCTGCTGATTGTCGCTATCATTGTGCTGTCGATATTGCCGGGCGTAATTGAAGTGATTCGCCACCGTTGTAAGGCGGCAAAAGCGGCAAAATAAACCCTGCACGCGGGGCACGATTCAGCCGTGCCCTGTTACGACATGTTTCGCGGTTCGACCACTTTTTTATGCCAAGTTTCGGGCTGTTATGTTTTAATGTGCAACATTCATGGTCTATGAGGGGCAAAAGTGGCATTATGCGCGCCCCCTTATGGCAAAACTGGCATCGACCAGGTTCAGGCAGAAAGGTTATCAATGAGCTGGATTGAACGAATTAAAAGCAATATCACACCTACCCGTAAGGCGAGCATCCCTGAAGGGGTGTGGACCAAATGCGATAGCTGTGGTCAGGTTCTGTATCGCGCCGAGCTGGAGCGTAACCTCGAGGTTTGCCCGAAGTGCGATCATCACATGCGTATGTCAGCGCGTAATCGCCTGCATAGCCTGTTAGATGAAGGGTCCCTGGTAGAACTGGGAAGTGAGCTTGAGCCAAAAGACGTGCTGAAGTTCCGTGACTCTAAAAAATACAAAGATCGTCTGGCATCCGCTCAGAAAGAGACGGGTGAAAAAGATGCGCTGATCGTGATGAAAGGCACCCTGCACGGGATGCCGGTTGTCGGTGCGGCCTTTGAGTTCTCCTTTATGGGCGGCTCAATGGGTTCTGTTGTCGGTGCGCGTTTTGTCCGTGCCGTTGAACAGGCGCTGGAAGACAACTGCCCGCTGATCTGCTTCTCCGCTTCCGGCGGGGCGCGTATGCAGGAAGCGCTGATGTCCCTGATGCAGATGGCGAAAACCTCTGCGGCGCTGGCGAAAATGCAGGAACGCGGTTTACCGTATATCTCCGTGTTGACCGACCCAACCATGGGTGGCGTCTCCGCGAGCTTCGCGATGCTGGGCGACCTGAACATCGCTGAGCCAAAAGCGCTGATTGGCTTTGCTGGCCCGCGCGTAATCGAACAGACCGTTCGTGAGAAACTGCCACCGGGCTTCCAGCGCAGTGAGTTCCTCATCGAGAAGGGCGCTATCGACATGATCGTGCGCCGCCCGGAAATGCGTCTGAAGCTTGCTAGCATTCTGGCGAAGCTGATGAATCTCCCGGCACCGAACCCGGACGCGCCGCGCGAAAGCGTGGTGGTGCCACCGGTACCGGATCAGGCACCAGAGGCCTGATAGTGTAAGGGCAGGGCCGGGTGGCTCTGCCCTTTTTACTTTTATTCACCGATTCACCGTTGTTGGACGTTGCGGGCACTATGGACAAAAATCTTATTCCTCAGGCCACGTCGCCCCTGGCTACGTGGCTTTCTTATCTGGAAAACCTCCACTCAAAAACCATCGACCTCGGCCTTGAACGTGTTAGCCGCGTTGCCGGTCAGTTAGACGTGCTGCAGCCTGCGCCGTTCGTCTTTACCGTCGCCGGAACCAACGGCAAAGGCACCACCTGCCGCACGCTGGAAACTATCCTGATGGCGGCGGGCTATAAGGTAGGGGTTTACAGCTCTCCACATCTGGTGCGCTACACCGAACGGGTACGCGTGCAGGGCGCAGAGCTTGCCGAAAGCGCACATACCGCGTCATTTGCGGCGATTGAAGCCGGGCGTGGTGATACCTCACTGACCTATTTCGAATACGGCACGCTGTCGGCGCTGTGGTTGTTTAAGCAGGCAAAGCTTGACGTTGTTATCCTGGAAGTAGGCTTAGGCGGTCGTCTTGATGCCACTAACATCGTTGATGCTAACGTCGCCGTGGTAACCAGCATTGCGCTGGACCATACCGACTGGCTGGGGCCGGACCGTGAAAGCATTGGTCGTGAGAAAGCGGGCGTGTTCCGCGCTAACCGCCCTGCGGTGGTTGGTGAGCCGGATATGCCGCATACCATTGCCGACGTGGCCCATGAAAAGGGCGCACTGCTGCTGCAGCGTAACGTTGACTGGCGCTATACCGTCGAAGGCGATAGCTGGATCTTCAGCGACGCCCAGGGCGAACTGCGTAACCTGCCGTTGCCAAACGTGCCGCAGCCTAACGCCGCCACGGCGCTTGCCGCGCTGCGCGCCAGCGGGCTTGAGGTGAGTGAAGCGGTGATTCGTGAAGGCATTGCCAGCGCGATTCTGCCGGGCCGTTTCCAGACCCTCCAGCTTGAGCCACGCGTGATTCTTGATGTTGCACATAACCCGCACGCCGCGGCCTATCTTGCCGGGCGTCTCAAATCGTTGCCGAAAACTGGGCGAGTGCTGGCGGTTATTGGTATGCTGCATGATAAGGACATCGCCGGTACGCTGGCGTGTCTGGAGGACGTTGTAGATAGCTGGTACTGTGCGCCGCTCGAGGGACCTCGCGGTGCTACGGCGGAACAGCTGCGCGAGCATCTGCGTGCAGGGGCCGTCTTTACCAGCGTCGAGCAGGCGTGGCATGCCGCCATGGCTGACGCAGCGCCCGAAGATACGGTGCTGGTGTGTGGTTCGTTCCACACGGTAGCGCATGTGATGGAAGCGTTGGACGCGGGGAGTGCCGGTGGCAAGTAAGTTTCAAAACCGTCTCGTCGGGACGATAGTATTAGTTGCGCTGGGGGTCATTGTGCTGCCAGGGCTGCTTGACGGGCAAAAAAAGCATTATCAGGATGAGTTTGCGGCGATTCCGCTGGTGCCAAAACCGGGGGACCGTGATGAACCTGATATGCTGCCGACGGCAACGCAGGCGCTGCCTGCTCAGCCGCCTGAAGGGGCGGCAGAAGAGGTGAGGGCAGGCGACGCGGCAGCGCCGTCGCTGGACTCCAGCCGTCTGGCCGTTAACGGCAACGGCGATCTTGAACAGATCCCGCCGGCCGCCGAACTGCCGAAGCCAAAACCAGTAGAAAAACCGAAACCAAAACCGCAGCCTGTTGCTGAACAGGTCGCAGCAACGACGCCACCGCCGAAAGCCGCGCCGGAAGAGAAACCGGCACCGGTAGGTAAAGCGTACGTGGTGCAGCTTGGTGCATTGAAGAATGCGGATAAGGTGAACGAAATTGTGGCGAGTCTGCGTGGTGCGGGATATCACGCCTACACGTCGCCTTCGACGCCCGTTCAGGGTAAAATCACCCGTATTCTGGTCGGCCCGGATGCCTCGAAAGATAAGCTGAAAGGTTCACTTGGTGAACTGAATCGGTTGTCGGGGCTCAGCGGCGTGGTGATGGGATATACGCCGAACTAAGGCGTGGGTCTTTTCCCCTCACCCCGGCCCTCTCCCCAGAGGGGCGAGGGAGAAAGTCGGTGCCGGGCTTGTCGCCGTCTCCCAACGGTCCCCTCTCCCCTTAGGGGAGAGGGTTAGGGTGAGGGGTGTTGAACAACGCCGAAAACGACCAAAAAACGATGGCGTTGAATATTTTTTCAGCGCCATTTTTTATTTACGCCGGGGAAGGAAATCCCTACGCAAACGTTTTCTTTTTCTGTTAGAATGCGCCCGAACTGGATGACAGGGCGTAAAATCGTGGGACATATATGGTCTGGATTGATTACGCCATTATCGCGGTGCTGGGCTTATCTTGCTTGGTGAGCCTCATCCGCGGCTTTGTTCGTGAAGCATTATCGTTGGTAACATGGGGCTGTGCCTTCTACGTTGCCAGCCATTACTACACTGACCTGTCAGTCTGGTTTACGGGCTTTGAGGACGAACGGGTTCGAAATGGGATTGCTATTGCGGCGCTGTTCATCGCGACGCTCATCGTCGGCGCTATCGTCAACTTTGTGATAGGCCAGCTGGTGGAAAAGACCGGTCTGTCGGGTACAGACAGGGTATTGGGGATCTGCTTCGGCGCATTACGTGGGGTGCTGATTATCGCCGCTATCTTGTTCTTCCTTGACACCTTTACCGGGATGGCCAAAAGCGATGACTGGCAGCATTCGCAGTTTATTCCCTATTTCTCACCGGTTATCAGATGGTTTTTTGAATACCTTCAAAGCTCGTCAAGTTTCTTGCCCAAAGTATAAGCTTTGGGTCGTTGCTTAACGAGGAAAAGACGTATGTGCGGTATTGTCGGTATCGCCGGTGTCATGCCGGTAAACCAGTCGATTTATGATGCGCTAACGGTGCTGCAGCACCGTGGACAGGATGCCGCTGGCATCATCACCATTGATGCCAACAACTGCTTCCGCTTGCGTAAAGCGAACGGTCTGGTGAGCGATGTCTTTGAAGCCCGCCACATGCAGCGTATGCAGGGCAACATGGGTATTGGCCACGTGCGTTACCCAACGGCGGGCAGCTCCAGCGCCTCTGAGGCCCAGCCTTTTTACGTTAACTCCCCGTACGGCATTACGCTGGCGCATAACGGTAACCTGACCAATGCGCACGAGTTACGTCAAAAGCTGTTTGAAGAAAAACGCCGCCACATCAACACCACTTCCGATTCTGAAATCCTGCTCAATATCTTCGCGAGCGAGCTGGATAACTTCCGTCATTACCCGCTGGAAGCCGACAATATCTTCGCTGCTATCGCCGCAACCAACCGCCAGATTCGCGGTGCGTATGCCTGCGTCGCGATGATTATCGGCCACGGCATGGTGGCCTTCCGCGACCCGAACGGTATTCGTCCGCTGGTGCTGGGCAAGCGTGATATCGGCGATGGCCGCACCGAATATATGGTGGCCTCCGAAAGCGTGGCGCTGGACACCCTCGGCTTTGAATTCCTGCGCGACGTTGCGCCGGGCGAGGCGGTCTACATCACCGAAAACGGCCAGCTGTTCACCCGTCAGTGCGCTGACAACCCGGTGAGCAACCCGTGCCTGTTCGAATACGTCTACTTCGCGCGTCCAGACTCCTTTATCGACAAAATTTCCGTCTACAGCGCCCGTGTGAACATGGGTACCAAGCTCGGCGAGAAGATTGCGCGTGAATGGGAAGATCTGGATATCGACGTGGTGATTCCAATTCCGGAAACCTCCTGCGATATCGCGCTGGAAATTGCTCGTATTCTCGGTAAACCATACCGTCAGGGCTTTGTGAAAAACCGCTACGTGGGCCGTACCTTTATCATGCCGGGCCAGCAGCTGCGCCGTAAGTCCGTGCGTCGCAAGCTCAACGCTAACCGCGCTGAATTCCGCGATAAGAACGTGCTGCTGGTGGATGATTCCATCGTGCGTGGTACCACTTCTGAGCAGATTATTGAGATGGCGCGTGAAGCCGGGGCGAAGAAGGTTTATCTGGCCTCTGCGGCACCGGAAATTCGTTTCCCGAACGTCTACGGTATCGATATGCCAACCGCCACCGAACTGATTGCCCACGGGCGTGAAGTGGATGAGATTCGCCAGATCATCGGCGCCGACGGTCTTATCTTCCAGGATCTGGACGATCTGATTGACGCGGTTCGCGCGGAGAACCCGGATATTCAGCAGTTTGAATGCTCGGTATTCAACGGCGTGTACGTGACCAAAGACGTTGACCAGACCTATCTCGATTTCCTCGACTCTCTGCGCAATGACGACGCGAAAGCGGTACAGCTGCAGAATGAAGTGGAAAATTTAGAGATGCATAACGAAGGGTAAGTACGACGGTACTTTCCCGGCGTCGCTTTCGCTCGGCCGGGCTACGCACCCCACGTAGCCCGGCCGAGGCGTTTTACGCCTCGTCCACCCAAATCCGCATTTCGCCTTCGCCACGGTTGGCCCAGCTAAACCACGGGATAAAGGTTAACGTCTGCTTTTCTACCGCCGTCTGGCGATTATCAAAGCTGTAGAGCGACTTGTCCTCCTGCGCGGTCAGCACGCGTAACCCTTCCGCCTGCAACAGAATTTTACCCTTCAATACCCCCACGCCCTGAATTTCACGGAAGGCACTCTCTTTTGGCAGCGACAGGTTATGCAGTTCGCTGCCGTTATCCGCTTCTTCCAGGCAGTAGACTAGCGGCCCGCGCTGAATGGCCACTTTTCCGGCTGCATGGCGTACCAGCGGGTTGGCGTAGACGCGGCGGATGGTCATCGGCAGGTGCAGCGTAATCACGTCACCTTCCTGCCACTCACGGTGCAGATGCAGGTAACCGTTGATCGTGTTACCCACCGCCGGCTGACCGTTGACCAGCACCTTCGGCGCTTCACACCACTCCGGCAGACGCAGCGCCAGGGTGTGTTCAACCGCTTGCGGATGCGCGAAACGAATGTTCACCTCTTCATCCCACGGGTAGTTGCCTTCGATTTTGAGCGCCAGCGTCTGCTCGTTCACCGTGAACTGCGCTTCGCTACCGGCGTAGAAGTTGATGAACAGCGCATCCGGGCGCGGAGTGAAAATGTAGTGACCGATGGCGACCAGCGTGCGCGCAATATTCGGCGGGCAGCAGGCGCAGCCGAACCAGCGCTGGCGAACCGGTTTAATGTGATCGTAGATATGATTATGGGGAATGCTTTTCGGGTGCGTCTCCAATGGGTTGACGTAGAAGAAGTGCTTACCGTCCAGCGCCATCCCGCCGAGCACCGTATTGTAGAACGCCCGCTCCATCACGTCGGCGTAATGGGCGTCGCCCTCCATTTCCAGCATCCGGCGGGCGAACATCATCAGGCCAATCGAGGCGCAGCTTTCACCATAGGCGGTGTCGTTCGGCAGGTCGTAGTCGCTGGTAAACGCTTCGCCAATCCCCTGTGAACCGATGCCGCCGGTGATATACATGCGGCGCTGCACCATGTTGTCCCAGATGCGCAGACAGGTCTGGCGCTTATCTTCGTCGTGGGTCATGCGGGCGATATGCGCCAGCCCGGTCATCAGATAGACCGAGCGGACGGCGTGGCCTACTGCTTCGTGCTGTTCGGATAGCGGCTTGTGCGCATGGGTGTACGATTTGTCCTTAATCATGCCCGGCCAGGCATCGCCCCAGCCCACCCAGTGGCGAGTGCCGCCGCGTTTTTCAAACTCAATATCGTAGTAGTACGGCTGCTGACCGCGCTCTTCAACGAAGAAGCGGGCCAGTGCCTGATAGCGCGGTTCTTTTGTTACTTCATACAGACGCATCAGCGCCAGTTCAATTTCCGGATGACCCGGATAACCGCGCAGCTGATTGGGGTTGGGGCCGAAAACCGTGTCGATGTGATCGGCAAAGCGGCAGGAGATATCGAGCAGGCGGCGCTTGCCGGTGGCGTGGTAAAACGCCACCGCCGCTTCGAACAGGTGCCCGGCGCAGTAAAGCTCATGGCACTCTGCCACGTTGGTCCAACGTAAGCCCGGCTCTTTTACGGTATACCAGGTATTCAGATAACCATCTTCACACTGCGCCTGCGCCAGCAGTTCAATCACCTCATCGGCGGTCTTTTCCAGTTGGGCGTCAGGCTTCTGGCTGAGTGACCAGGCAACCGCTTCCAGCCATTTGGTGACGTCGCTGTCCTGAAAGACCATGCCATAAAAATCACCCTGCTCAATACCGGCAGCAATGCGGTAGTTTGCCAGCGCGTGGCTCGGTTCCGCCTCCGGAAGATTGTCATTCAGCGCTTCCCATTGATAAGGGATAACCACGTCGCGGATGAGGCGCTGATATTCCCCTAAAAACGGGTCGGTAATGGTGATTCGGTTCAGATCGGCTTCAATCACATCAGACTGCATCATGTTTACCTCAGGAAATGTGTGAATGGCGTTGGTGAAGGTCGGTAGAAATACGGTTCATCATTGGGCCGTTAAGACGGCACTTCAGCAGGCACATGGCGAGCACGAAGTGGAATGCGGCTGGCACCAGGCTTTGCAGCAGGGTGATGCCATGGATAGATGCTGGCGTCTGGTTCCCAAGCCCCGGCTGATAGGCCACCATAATCAGGATCAGGCTGATAATGCCGCCGGAAGAGGCCCAGGAGAGCTTGATGAAAAAGAGGTTAAAGGCGAAGTTCATCCCGGAGGAGCGTACGCCGGTTTTCCATTCGCCGTAGTCGTCGGCGAAGGCCATAATCGAGAAGTGCAGCGGCAGGGTGAAGCCCTGAATCACGCTGTTAACCGCAATGCAGACCAGCCACAGCACCTGATACTGCGGGCCAACCGGAAGGAAGTACATGCCAATCCCGAACGCGACCAGCACCAGGTTAGTCCAGTAGTAGAGACGCACCATATCAACGCGGCGAGAGAGCGGGTTGACGACGATCGCCCCGGCAATCCCGGAGATCGTGAGGATACCGAAGAACATCGACATGTACCCGGCACCGCCCTCAAGCGCGTAGGAGATGAAGTACATGTAGCCGCCGCCGCGAATACAGAGAATATTCACCAGCAGGAAAGACATGATCAGCATCATCAGCAGTTGGTCATTTTTGCGCAGACCAGCCAGGTGTTCGCGCAGGGTAAAGTTACCCGCCAGCGATAGCGGTACACGCTCTTTCACCCAGAAGAAGCACAGCAGAAATAGCACCATGCCGATGGTGCACAGCACTGTGACACCATACTGATAACCCTTCGCCAGGTTGCCCTGACCAAAGAACTCCACCATCCACGGCAGGCCGACGGAGACGAGGAAACCGGCAATGCCGCTTAACACGAAGCGCCAGGACTGGCAGGACATCACCTGATCGTGGCGGTTAGTGATGGCATTAATCAGCGCGCAGTAAGGCACGTTGTTGGCGGTATAGCCGATGGAGAGCAGGAAGTAGGTGCCGAACGCCCACGCGATTTTCATGTTCGCGCTCATGTCCGGAACGGTAAAGGTCAGGATACCGATCACGCCAAGCGGTACGGCAGTCCACAGCTGCCACGGACGAAAGCGCCCCCAGCGGCTGCGGGTACGGTCGGCAATCACCCCCATTACGGGATCGGAAACGGCATCAAAGATACGCAGGGTAAAGAACATGGCACCGACGATGGCCGGGCTTAGCCCAAAAACGTCGGTGTAGAAAAAGAGTAAAAAGCCGCTAATCAAATCTGAGATGCAATGCCCACCGGCATCGCCTAATCCATAGCCTATCTTTTCGCGGGTAGAGAGCGTCTCTCCCGCATCAACGGTCTGTACATCAGTATCCAGGTTATCAGCAATGGTCATAACCAATCCTCGAACAGGGTGTGATGATTCAAAAAGTCATTACGGCGTATCTCTGACGATTTTTAGTAAATAACTAACGGCGCTGAGCATAGATCCTGAGCGAAGTTCGGGTATATAGCGTACGTTTTAAAGGGTGAATTCGATCTTATTTTTACTATAAATAAATATTAATTAGAGGTATGTGTCACAAATTTAACTGATATTGTCGATTTAAAAGTCATTTCTGGTGGTTATTGGCGTTTTTCCGTAAGTTTGTTTAGTAAATATAAAACTTAATCTACGGACCGAAAGAGTCGCGTGGTATCCTCTGTCGGGCGTGATAGCTAACAGTCGGAAGCGAACGGAATGGCGAAGAAAATTAGAATCAAAGATATTGCCACGGCGTGCGGCGTTTCCATTGCGGCGGTCTCCCGCGCTCTGAAAGGGCAGCCGGGGCTGAGCGATGAAACGCGGCAACGTATCTTGTCGATTGCCCAGGCGGAAGGTTATGACTTTAGCCGCTTGCGCACCGGGCGTATCAAGCGGCTGATGTTTTTACTCCACCGGGAGCACAATATCGCCAGCGCGCTGCCGTTCTACTCAACGGTGATGCTGGGCGTGGCGGATGCCTGCCGGGAAAATGACATCGCTATGAGCTTTCAGCCAATTGGCCCGCAGGATTCGGTATCTGAACTGATTCAATTACACCAGCCGGATGCGCTGGTGTGCGCGGGTTACCTTGAGCCGGAAGTGCTGGCCGAACTTCGCCAGACCGCGCTGCCGGTGGCGCTGGTCGATTTATGGGCGGCGGATTTTCCCTGCGTTAACCCGGATAACTTTCACGGCGGCTTCATTGCCACGCGTCATCTGCTGGAGCAGGGGAGAACCCGTATTGCGTTTCTGGGAACGTCACAGCGCCACTACAGTATTCGTCAGCGCGTCGAGGGCTATCAGCAGGCGCTGTTTGATGCCGGGCTGACGCTTGCGCCAGAATACTGCGTTGAGGTGCCGCCGATAAAAGAGATTGAGCAGGCGCTGGTCGAAGGAATGTCTCGATTGCTGGCGCTACCACAGCCGCCGGATGCGATTTTTGCCTACAACGACGTAGCCGCGCTGGTGGCAATGCGCGAATGTGCCCGTCGGGGAATTCGCGTGCCGGAAGAGGTGGCCATCGTCGGTTTCGATGACATCGACGCTGCGGCCTGGGCCCACCCGCCGCTGACCACGGTAGCGGTCGATAAACGTGAACTGGGGCGCGATGCCTTCCAGTTACTGATGAACGATGAAAGTGAACGTAACCTGCTGCTACCGGTTAGGCTGGTGGCGCGCGGCAGTTCGGTGACGGATAGCGACGCGTTGCGGTTGCGTCTGGCACCGTAATCCGGCAAAGTTTGCCCCATTATGGCTACAGGACGGTCCGTGTGAAACGACTCATCATTGGTATTTCCGGCGCAAGCGGCGCTATTTACGGCGTGCGCCTGTTGCAGGTGCTGCAAACCGTGGCGGACGTCGAAACGCATCTGGTGATGAGTCAGGCGGCAAGACAGACGCTGGCGCTGGAGACGGACTTCTCTGTGCGTGAGGTTCAGGCGCTGGCGGACGTGGTGCACGATGCGCGCGATATTGCCGCTAGCATCTCTTCCGGTTCGTTCAAAACTGCCGGTATGGTTATCCTGCCGTGCTCGATAAAAACGCTCTCCGGCATTGTGAACAGCTATACCGATGGCCTGCTGACCCGCGCCGCTGACGTGGTGCTCAAAGAGCGCCGCCCGCTGGTGCTGTGCGTGCGCGAAACGCCGCTGCATTTAGGCCATCTTCGCCTGATGACTCAGGCAGCGGAAATCGGCGCGGTGATCATGCCGCCGGTGCCAGCGTTTTATCATCGCCCACAAACGCTGGACGACGTGATTAACCAGACCGTTAACCGCGTACTCGATCTGTTTGATATCACCCTGCCTGAAGATCTCTTTACCCGCTGGACCGGCGCATAGCGCTGCGCCACCCTTGTGCATGATGTCGCTTTTGCCCTGTTTCAGGGCAATTGTGTAACACCGATCAAATCCTCGATATTTAATCATCCCGTTTGCACTTTTGTGCTCGATTTATACGCTGTGGCTGATATCTTTCCTGATGATCACCTCTCGTTATCTTTTTGTTAACATTTTTAACATTGTGGGGTTTCGCAACGTTAAAAATGGCACGGAAGATGCAGAGTAGGTTTTGCAAACACAACACAACATAACTATTAGCAGTTAACGACATCACGGTTTAATAGGGGAAAGTATGAAAAAGACGGTTCTGGCTCTCTCTTTGCTGCTGGGTCTCAGCAGCGCCTCCAGCGTATTTGCCGCACTGCCACAGAGCATCCGCATCGGTACCGATACCACCTACGCACCGTTCTCATCGAAAGATGCCAAAGGCGATTTTATTGGCTTTGATATCGATCTGGGCAACGAGATGTGTAAACGCGCCAGCATCAAGTGTACCTGGGTTGGCAGCGATTTTGACGCGCTGATCCCCTCACTGAAGGCGAAGAAAATTGACGCGATTATCTCTTCGCTGTCGATCACCGAAAAGCGCCAGCAGGAGATTGCCTTCTCCAACAAGCTGTACGCGGCAGACTCCCGCCTGATTGCCGCTAAAGGCTCCTCGGTTAAACCGACGTTGGACGGGCTGAAAGGCAAGCACATCGGCGTGCTTCAGGGTTCTACCCAGGAAGCTTACGCCAATGAAAACTGGCGCAGCAAAGGCGTGGACGTGGTGGCCTATCAAAACCAGGATCTGATCTATGCAGACCTGGCCGCAGGCCGTCTGGACGCGGCATTGCAGGATGAAGTCGCCGCCAGCGAAGGCTTCCTGAAACAGTCTGCCGGTAAAGATTTTGAGTTTGCTGGCCCGTCAGTTAAAGACAAAAAGTACTTTGGTGACGGCACCGGCGTTGGGCTGCGTAAAGATGACGTCGAGCTGAAAGCGGCGTTCGATAAAGCGTTAGCGGAACTGCGCGCGGACGGCACCTACGACAAGATGGCGAAGAAGTATTTTAACTTCAACGTCTACGGCGACTAACCGGTCGCATGTATCATCGTGGTGCATATATTTGCCCTTGCACCACGATGGTGCGTTTTTTGTTCGAAAGTTGCGCGAGGTTGCATAATTAAGCATTTTAAATGAGAAAAAAGCCAGCCTGAAGGGCAGAATGCTTTGCCTTGAAGGGCCGAAAGATGGCACGATAACTGCTCAGATTATTTCTAAAAAACACACAAGAATCACAGCTTGTAGAGGATGATATGAAAAAACTGGCGTTGTCTTTTTCTCTGGTATTAGCGCTTGCTTCTGCATCAAGCGCATTTGCAGCAATCCCGCAAAAAGTGCGTATCGGTACTGACCCAACGTATGCACCGTTCGAATCAAAGAATGCACAGGGTGAATTAGTGGGTTTCGACATTGATCTGGCAAAAGAGCTGTGTAAGCGCATCCAGGCACAATGTACCTTCGTGGAAAACCCGCTGGACGCCCTGATCCCCTCGCTGAAAGCGAAGAAAATCGATGCCATCATGTCCTCGCTGTCGATCACCGAAAAACGTCAGCAGGAAATCGCCTTTACCGACAAACTCTATGCCGCTGACTCCCGTCTGGTGGTGAAAAAAGGTTCTCCAATTACGCCAGACCTCGCCACGCTGAAAGGCAAGCGCGTGGGCGTACTGCAGGGTACCACTCAGGAGACGTACGGTAACGAACACTGGGCGCCGAAAGGTATTGAAATTGTCTCCTACCAGGGACAGGACAATATCTATTCTGACCTGACCGCTGGCCGTATTGACGCCGCGTTCCAGGACGAAGTGGCGGCGAGTGAAGGTTTCCTGAAGCAGCCTATCGGTAAAGACTACCAGTTCGGCGGCCCGTCCATTAAAGACGTGAAGCTGTTCGGTGTAGGTACCGGTATGGGTCTGCGTAAAGACGATACCGAGCTGCTGAACGCGCTGAACAAAGCGTTTGCTGACATGCGTGCCGACGGCACCTACGACAAGCTGGCGAAGAAGTACTTCGATTTTAACGTTTACGGCGAGTAATCATCACGAGTAACCCACCGTTTTGCACGCACAAAACGGTGGGCGTAAAGACAGGACTGGCAGCATGCTGTACGGGTTTTCACAGGTAATTTTTCAGGGCGCTCTTGTCACCCTTGAGCTGGCTATCAGCTCAGTGGTTCTTGCCGTGCTTATAGGTCTGGTAGGCGCGGGAGCGAAGCTCTCCCGAAATCGCGTACTGGCGTTAATTTTTGAGGGCTACACCACGCTGATTCGTGGCGTGCCAGACTTGGTGCTGATGCTGCTGATTTTCTACGGGCTGCAGATGGCGCTCAACGTGCTGACCGATGCGCTCGGGCTGGCGCAGTTTGATATCGACCCGATGATCGCCGGTATCATCACCCTTGGTTTTATCTACGGCGCTTATTTCACCGAAACCTTCCGCGGCGCGTTTATGGCGGTGCCAAAAGGTCATATTGAAGCCGCGACGGCTTTTGGCTTCACCGGGGCACAAACCTTCCGTCGTATTCTGTTTCCCGCGATGATGCGCTATGCGCTGCCGGGCATTGGCAATAACTGGCAGGTTATCCTCAAAGCGACCGCGCTGGTCTCGCTGCTGGGTCTGGAAGATGTGGTTAAAGCGACCCAACTTGCCGGAAAAAGCACCTGGGAACCGTTCTACTTTGCTATCGTCTGTGGCTTGATTTATCTGCTGTTTACTACCGTTTCCAATGGCGTGTTGCTGCTGCTCGAACGCCGCTACTCCGTGGGCGTGAAGAGGGCTGACCTGTGATTGAGATCATTCAGGAGTATTGGAAAGCGCTGCTGTGGACCGACGGTTATCGTTTTACCGGCGTGGCGATTACCCTATGGCTGCTGGTGCTGTCGGTGGTGATGGGCGGCGTGTTAGCGCTGTTTCTGGCTATTGCTCGCGTCTCCAGCAATAAATACATCAAATTCCCGGTCTGGCTGTTTACCTATATTTTCCGCGGTACGCCGCTCTACGTGCAGCTACTGGTGTTCTATTCCGGCATGTATACGCTGGAAATCGTCAAAGGCACGGAGCTGTTAAACGCCTTCTTCCGCAGCGGCCTGAACTGTACGGTGCTGGCCTTAACGTTAAATACCTGCGCCTATACCACCGAAATTTTTGCCGGGGCAATTCGCTCGGTTCCGGCGGGAGAAGTGGAAGCCGCGCGCGCCTATGGTTTCTCGTCGTTTAAGCTTTATCGCTGCATCATTCTGCCATCGGCGCTGCGCATTGCGCTGCCAGCTTACAGCAATGAAGTTATCCTGATGCTGCATTCGACGGCGCTGGCGTTTACCGCCACCGTGCCTGACTTGCTGAAGATTGCGCGCGATATTAACTCGGCGACCTATCAACCCTTTACCGCCTTCGGCATTGCGGCGGTGCTCTATCTGGCCATCTCTTATGTACTGATTAGTCTGTTCCGCAAAGCGGAAAAGCGCTGGCTACAGCACATGAAACCGTCTTCTACGCACTGAGAATATGATGTCTGATAAAAAACTAAACGTAATCGACCTGCACAAACGCTATGGCGAGCACGAGGTGCTGAAGGGCGTGTCGCTGCAGGCTAACGCCGGGGATGTGATAAGCATCATCGGCTCTTCCGGTTCCGGCAAGAGTACCTTTTTGCGCTGCATTAACTTCCTTGAGAAGCCAAGTGAAGGCACCATTATCGTCAATGGCGAGAATATTGGCCTGGTGCGTGATAACGACGGCCAACTGAAGGTGGCGGATAAAAACCAGCTTCGCCTGCTGCGTACGCGCCTGACGATGGTGTTTCAGCACTTCAACCTGTGGAGCCACATGACGGTGCTGGAAAACGTGATGGAAGCGCCGATTCAGGTGCTGGGCCTGAGCAAGCAGGAAGCGCGCGATCGCGCGGTGAAATACCTGACGAAAGTCGGTATTGATGAACGCCAGCAGGGCAAATACCCGGTGCACCTGTCCGGTGGCCAGCAGCAGCGCGTTTCCATCGCCCGTGCGCTGGCGATGGAGCCGGAAGTGCTGCTGTTTGATGAACCCACTTCAGCGCTTGACCCTGAGCTGGTGGGCGAGGTGCTGCGCATTATGCAGAAGCTGGCGGAAGAGGGGAAAACCATGGTGGTAGTGACCCACGAAATGGGCTTTGCTCGCCATGTGTCATCGCACGTGATTTTCCTGCATCAGGGCAAAATTGAGGAAGAGGGCAACCCAGAAGAGGTGTTTGGTAATCCGAAAAGCCCACGCCTGCAGCAGTTCCTGAGCGGCGCATTAAAGTAAGCTTCACTCGCCCTCACGCGTGCGTGGGGGCGTTTTCCCGCCGATAGACCCAGTCATCGTAATCTTTGCCGTTCAGCCTATAGGCTTTTGTCAGCACCTGCGTGCGGATAAAACCGTGCTTTTCCAGCAGCCTTGCCGAACTTTGATTATCGCCCAGTACCCAGGCATTAATGGCCCATAGACCAAGTTGTTGAAAGCCATAATCGCATATTGCACGGAGCGCCTCGCTGGCAAACCCTTTGCCTTGCGCCTCTGGCAATAGCGCGTAGCCAACGTCCGCTTCGTGGGGATTTTTACTGCTGATCTGCAGCCCTATATCGCCAAGCGGCATACCGTTTTCATCGCGGATAACAAAGATCGCGGGGGAGTTGCAGCGTAGGGCAAAAATTGCACGTATCGCTGCTTCCTCCAGCATTTCCCCCATAAACTGCATTACCTCATGATTTTGTCGCAGTTGAAGGAAGAAGGGCCAGTCGCTGTCATTAAAGGGAGAAAGCCGTAGTCGCCGGGTGGTGAGGGTTACCATTTTCCTATGCCATTAAGCCAAATCTGAGGCTGTACTTTAGCACTCGAGATGATGGAATAGTACGGAATTAGCCACTGAAGGCGGTCGTGTGTTCCAGACGCTGGAAATAGTGCAATACCATTTTGCTCTCCTGAGAGGCGCGAAGCTGGAGTGCCAGGTTCAGGCTATCCAACGTGCGGGCATGCGCAACCATTGGTGAAGTCTCGGCGATGCGACCCTCCGTCACCAGCCATTGCACGACCGTCTGCCACCGCCAAAGCGGGGAGTTACCCTTGACGCGTTGAATGGGTGCGGGAAACTGACCGCCGCCGCGAGCGCCGTCTTTAAGCAGTGAAATCGCCTGGCGGGAGACGCCGGTGAGTTCGGCGATATCGCTAAGCCCGACCAGGGTCGAGTCGACCGATTCGACCCGCGCATTGAGTGAGGGGGCGGATTCGATGTCGCGAATGGCGGAAAGAATGGCCTGCTCCAGTGTGTCGCTTTCCCGGTCAAAATCGAGATAGACCGCCGTCCCGTAAAAGCAGATCAGTGCATCATCGCAATGTGCATGATAGAACGCCTCTTCAAGATTTGGCGTGCTGCGACTGACGCCCGATAGCGTCAGCGTGAAGTTAAATAATGGCATTCCGTTTCTCCCTTGCTCTACGAATGTTTGGGCTGGCAGCGATCGACCATGCGCATGATTTGCCGTGCGTGATGCAGCGGTACGGCAGGTGTCGACCATATGCTCATCATATGATCCCGATGCTCAGCCGTGCCGCACTGCAACCGACCAAAACAATGGGCGCTTCTACCGCTGGTGATAAACAACCAACCACGTTGTAGCGCGTAATCAATGGCCGCCCTGATATGCTTATCTGGATGTTCCTTCATCAATGTTTCCCGCAGAGTATCGATATTTTGTTGACAAGTGTCAACGGTAAGTTGACGTAATAATGTGCATTGGGCTGTTATGACAAAGCGGGAGGTAACGCGTTGGAATCGGCTTCACGTTTGTTTCAGAGGGATATGTGCTCGATGACCGAATTGCGTGGCGAATTCCAGAAGTGGGGAAAAGCACGGTGATAGCCAGACGCCACCACCGTCGTATGAACTTAGTGGGCGAGAATATCGCCCAACGCCTCATCTAAATCGTACCAGCGAAACGCGAACCCGGCGGCTTCAAGCCGTTTGGGGAGCGCGCGCTGTCCGCCTAACACCAGCACCGAGGATTCGCCCATCAGCAGGCGTATCACGGTGGCGGGAACGCGAAGAATGGCCGGGCGATTGAGCGCCTGACCCAGCGCATGGGAAAACTGCTCGTTGTGCACTGGGTAGGGTGAAACCATGTTGAAAGGCCCGCGCAAATCGTTATCCAGCAGCCAGAGAATGCCGTTGACCATATCATCGATATGGATCCATGCCAGGTACTGTCGGCCGTTGCCGATAGGGCCACCGAGACCGAGTCTGAAAGGTGGCAGTAGTTTAGCGAGGATGCCGCCTTTCGGCGCCAGAACCACGCCGGTGCGCAGCAGACAGACGCGGGTGTGTTCGCTCTGCGCCGTGCAGGCTATCTGCTCCCAGCGCGCGCACAGTTTATGGGTAAACTCGTTATGCGGTGGCTCCTCTTCCGTCACCACGACCTCGCCGAGGTCGCCGTAATAGCCGGTGGCCGAGCCAGAAATCAGCACCGAAGGGGGCGTCGCGCTCGCCTGAATCAAATCGCTGATTCGCTGGGTGATGCCCCAGCGGCTGTCGCACAGTTTCTGCTTTTGCTGCGCCGTCCAGCGTTTGTCGGCGATGGGTTCGCCGGCAAGATTGATAACGGCGTCAATGCCGTCGAGCGATGACATGTTCTGTAGCCCAGGCCACAGCTCAACGCGTGGGTCGAGCGTCTGGCGGGCCTTTTCCGGGGAGCGGGTCACCACGCAGACCGTGTGCCCGAGCGTCAGTAAACGCGCAACTAAATGGCGGCCAATCAGCCCGGTACCGCCGGTAATCAGAATTTTCATGCCACCTCCCGAAGGGAGCGCTTAGCGTTGCCAGCTCAGGGTAATGGATACCGAATCGGCGTAGCGCAGCGCGTGAACTTTATCGACTTCCACTTCAGCATAAGTGACCCAGTGATGTTCGCGTGCGATATCGAGCACATCCTGAGTTAATTTTTCCAGTAAAGAGAAGCGGTTATTCTCTACGTGACGAATAATGCTCTTGGTAATGGTGCGATAGTTCAGCGCGTCGTTAATATCTTCGCTGCTGCGTGACTTTTCCGCCGGGTAGCGAATTTCAAGATTGATAACCACGTCCTGGCGGTTGGCAATCTCCTCTTCCTTAATGCCGATAAACGTACGCAGGCGTAAATTTTTGATGCGAATGATGGCGTCAGACTGAGACATTGCAGGTGTTCTCCGTAATTTTTGTTTTCCTGTGCATCATACACTAAAGCATCTTTATCGCGGCAGGGTCTGGCGCGCGTTCAGTTCGTGCGCCAGTTCAACAAACGCGCGCAGTGCCGGGAGCACATGCCGGTGCCCCGGATAATAAAGGCGCAGGCCGCCAAAGGTTGGGCACCATTCATCCAGGACGCTGACCAGTTTGCCGCTGCGGAGTTCGTCCTGAATAAACCATTCCGAAATAAAGGCCAGCCCCAGTCCAGCCAGCGCCGCGCGATGGATGGCCTGCATCTCGCTGACAACGATCCGTGGTGGGATATTCACGGTAAATTTTTGCTGATGGTGCTCCAGTTCCCAGTGGTAAACGCCGCCATGTGACATGCGCATGCCGATGCTCTGATGCTGCTGGAGGTCGTCAGGTGAACGCGGTGTGCCGTAGCGTGCGAAATAGTCCGGCGAGCCGACAATTAGCATCCGCGCGTCTGGCGTCAGGGCGACGGCAATCATATCCTGCGGGACGGACTCGGCGAGACGAATACCCGCGTCAAATCCCTCTGACACGATGTCGATAAGCCGTGACTCGGTGGTGATATCCAGGCGCATCTGCGGGTAGCGCTGCAGATAGGTATCAAACAGCCGGAACAGCAACGACACACATTCACGCGGGGCGTTGATGCGTAGCGTCCCGGTCGGATTTCCCGGCTCGGTGGCAATCTCCTCGGCGGCACGTTGTATTTCCGCCAGTGCCGGAGCGATACGCGCCACGTAGCGCTGGCCCTGTTCCGTTAGCGCGACGCTGCGGGTGGTACGGTTAAAAAGCCGAACGTTAAGCCGTGACTCCAGCCCGGCGACGGCGTTGCTGACGGCTGTCGCCGACATTCCCAACTCGCGCGCGGCGGCGCGAAAGCTTTGCTGACGGGTGACGGCAAGGACGATTTCAAGTTCGGTAAGGCCGCTGCGGTGCATGATTGTTCCGATTTTCGTGACAGGTCGTCCATATTATACCCTCTTATCGTAACGATGCGCGGCTCCTATACTGCACGACATCCCACGATGAAAGGACCGAATCATGCTGCACATCAACCAGATTTATATCAACGGCGAGTTTGTTACCCCACACGGCAGCGAGCTTTTTGACCTGTTTAACCCAGCAACCGAAACGGTGATTGGCCAGGTGCGGCTGGCGGATGAAGAGGACACCCTGCGTGCCATTGCCGCCGCGAAAGCCGCGTTCCCGGCCTGGTCGCAGACCACGCGTGAAGAACGTATTGCTGTGCTGGAAAGAATGTACCTCGCGGTACAGGCGCGAGAAGCGGACCTGCTGGAAGCGCTTATCACCGAATACGGCGCGCCATCGGCACGCGCACACTGGATGGCGGCCTGGCCGGCGCAGACCATTCGCTGCGCCATCGATGCGCTGACACAATTTAGCTTTGAAGAGCGGGTAGGCCGCGCCAAAGTGGTGATGATGCCGGTCGGTGTTGCTGGGCTGATTACGCCGTGGAACAGCGATGCTGGATTTATCTGCAATAAGCTGGCGACCGCGATGGCTTCTGGCTGTACTGCGGTTATCAAACCGAGTGAAATGAGCGCCTGGCAGACGCAGATTGTCACCGAAGCGCTGCACGCCGCGCAGATTCCGGCGGGCGTGTTTAACATTGTCACCGGGCGGGGCGAGGTGGTGGGCGACACCATCAATCACCATCCCGACATCGCCAAAATCTCCTTTACCGGTTCGACGGCGGTGGGAAAACACATTGTAGAAAGCGGTGCTCGCACGCTTAAGCGCGTCACGCTGGAGTTGGGTGGCAAATCACCGACCGTGATCCTCGATGATGCGGACGTGAAGACGGCGGTACATCTGGCGCTGGAGGCCGGGTTTATGAATAGCGGGCAGGCGTGCATCGCCGGGACTCGAATCCTGGTTCCCGCTTCTCGTCAGGCTGAGTTCGAACAGGCGTTTATCGAGGCGGTTAGCGGGTTCACCACCGGCGACCCACGAGACAGCCAGACGGTGATTGGCCCGATGGTCAGCCAGAAACAGTGGCTGCGCGTGCAGGGCTATATCCAACTGGGCCAGCAGGAAGGGGCGCGAATTCTGGTCGGCGGAGAGGGGCGTATTGCGGGTCAGCAAAAAGGCTGGTACGTGAAGCCGACCATTTTTACCGATGTGAACAACCAGATGCGTATCGCCCGCGAAGAGATCTTTGGACCGGTTCTGGTGATTATCCCTTATCACGACGAGGCGGAAGCGCTGGCGATTGCTAACGATACTGACTACGGGCTTAACGCTATGGTGCTGAGCGGCTCACGCGAACGCGGTGAGGCGCTGGCGCTGCGGATTGAATCCGGCCGAGTGATGGTCAATACGCTTGAACATGAGCCGCTGGCGCCGTTTGGCGGCGTGAAACAGTCCGGTCTGGGCCGTGAGATGGGCAAATGGGGGATGCAGGCCTATCTGGAACCGAAAACGCTGGTGGTTGGCTGATTGCAAAATCCTCATGTTGCGGGCAAGTGACATCGCCCGCCAGACAGGCTATGTTGACAGCATGTTAGATGGACGCGTTCTGCGTCCATCGTTCGTGCATCTCCTGCCCGTGATTGAGGACGCTATGAGCCAGCCTGTGATAACGCTTTGGTCTGATTCCGATTTTTTCTCGCCCTACGTGATGTCCGTCTACGTTGCCCTGCAGGAAAAGGGGCTGCCGTTTACCCTCAAAACCGTCAATCTCGGCCTTGGCGAACACCTCCAGCCGGGCTGGCGCGGTTACTCTGCTACCCGTCGCGTGCCGCTGCTGGATGTTGATGGCTTTGAGCTCAGCGAATCCTCCGCGATAACCGAATACCTTGATGAACGCTTTGCGCCGCCAGAGTGGGAGCGTTTGTATCCTCACGACCTGCAAAAACGCGCCCGTGCGCGCCAGATTCAGGCGTGGCTGCGCAGCGACCTGATGCCCATTCGTGAGGAGCGATCTACGGCGGTGATTTTTGCCGGAGAGAAAAAAGCACCTTTGACCGAAGCAGGACGCAAAAGCGCGGCTAAACTGTTTGACACCGCCAGCGCATTACTGGTTGATGAGCGGCCTAATCTTTTTGGCGAGTGGTGTATTGCCGATACTGACCTGGCGCTAATGATTAATCGTCTGGTGCTGAACGGTGACGATGTTCCGGAACGTCTCGCCGACTACGCCACGTTCCAGTGGCAGCGGGCTTCCGTGCAGCGCTATGTTGCTCTTTCGGCAAAACGCACAGGCTGAAAAAAGTGTGAAAATCCATTATGATGGCAAGGTTATCATTGTGGGGAATTGACTCATGAAACTGATGTTTGCATCGGATATTCACGGCTCGCTACCGGCTACCGAACGCGTGCTGGCGCGGTTTGCCGAGAGCGGCGCGCGCTGGCTGATTATTCTGGGTGATGTGCTGAACCACGGGCCGCGCAATGCGCTACCGGAAGGCTATGCCCCGGCGCAGGTGGCAGAGCGACTGAACACCATAGCCGATCGTATTATTGCGGTGCGCGGCAACTGCGATAGCGAAGTTGACCAGATGCTGCTTTCGTTTCCCATCACTGCGTCCTGGCAACAGGTGCTCACCGATTCACAGCGCCTATTTCTGACCCACGGCCATCTTTATCATCCTGATAATCTGCCGCCACTGTCGGCTGGAGATGTACTGGCGTATGGTCATACCCACCTGCCGGTGGCAGAAAAACGCGGCGACATATTCTTATTTAACCCCGGTTCGGTTAGCATTCCCAAAGGCGGTTTTGCCGCAAGCTATGGGATGCTTGACGAGGGTAGGCTGCAGGTTTTCGCACTCAATGATCAACAGGTTATTGCAGAGGTTGCCATTAACCCGTAAGTTACCCATCAATCATAAAACGCGCCGTAAGAGCGCTTTCAATTTAAGGTTTACGGATGGTCGAGCAGAATCATTTGGCAAGCACGGAATGGGTCGATATTGTCAACGAAGACAATGAGGTCATCGCGCAAGCGAGCCGTGAGCAGATGCGCGCGCAGTGTCTGCGGCACCGGGCAACCTATATCGTCGTCCACGACGGTATGGGCAACATTCTGGTGCAGCGCCGTACGGAGACGAAAGACTATCAGCCGGGTAAGCTGGATGCCACCGCTGGGGGTGTTGTTCAGGCTGATGAACCGCTGCTGGAGTCTGCTCGCCGCGAAGCGGAAGAAGAGTTGGGTATTGCTGGCGTACCGTTTGCCGATCACGGGCAGTTCTACTTTGAAGATAAGCACTGTCGCGTTTGGGGAAGCCTGTTCAGCTGTGTTTCTCACGGGCCATTCGCGCTACAGGAAGAAGAAGTGAGCGAAGTTCGCTGGATGACGCCGGAAGAGATCACCGCGCGCTGCGATGAGTTTACCGACGACTCGCTGAAGGCGCTGGCGCTGTGGATGACCCGCAATGCCAACAACGAAGCCCACGTTGAAGAGGAAGCGGAATAAGCGCGGCTAAACACCAGATACAAAAAATCCGGAGCGGTTTCCCGTCTCCGGATTTTTTTTGCCTTTAAACCACCCGCGAACGGGTGGCCTAAGGATTACTGCTGCTGTGAAGACTGGATCGCGGTCAAAGCGATGGTGTAGACGATATCGTCTACCAGCGCGCCACGAGACAGGTCGTTCACCGGCTTGCGCATACCCTGCAGCATCGGCCCGATGGAGATCAGGTCGGCAGAACGCTGTACCGCTTTGTAGGTGGTGTTACCGGTGTTCAGATCCGGGAAGATGAACACGGTAGCGCGACCTGCAACCGGAGAGTTCGGCGCTTTGGATTTCGCTACGTCAGCCATTACCGCAGCATCGTACTGCAGCGGGCCGTCGATCATCAGGTCAGGACGTTTTTCCTGTGCCAGACGAGTTGCTTCGCGAACTTTCTCTACGTCGCTACCTGCACCAGAGGTACCGGTGGAGTAGGAGAGCATCGCAACGCGTGGTTCGATACCGAAGGCAATCGCGGATTCAGCGGACTGAATAGCGATTTCTGCCAGCTGCTCTGCAGTTGGGTCCGGGTTGATCGCGCAGTCGCCGTAAACATAAACCTGTTCTGGCAGCAGCATGAAGAACACGGAGGACACCAGAGAGCTGCCCGGAGCAGTTTTAATAAGCTGCAGCGGTGGACGAATGGTGTTCGCAGTGGTGTGAACGGCACCGGAAACCAGACCGTCAACGTCGTCCTGTTCCAGCATCAGGGTACCGAGAACCACGTTGTCTTCCAGCTGTTCGCGGGCAACGGTTTCGGTCATGCCTTTGTTCTTACGCAGTTCGACCAGGCGAGCAACGTAGCTTTCGCGAACCACTTCTGGGTCAACGATTTCAACGCCAGCGCCCAGTTCAACGCCCTGAGACGCTGCAACGCGGGTGATTTCGTCTGGGTTACCCAGCAGTACGCAGGTTGCAATACCGCGTTCAGCACAGATAGCAGCCGCTTTCACGGTACGTGGTTCGTCGCCTTCTGGCAGAACAACGCGTTTGCCGGCTTTACGCGCCAGCTCGGTCAGCTGGTAGCGGAACGCTGGTGGAGACAGACGACGGCTGTGTTCGGAAGTTGCGGTCAGGGAATCGATCCACTCTGGATTGATAAAGTTCGCCACGTATTCCTGAACTTTCTCGATGCGCTCGCGGTCATCAACCGGAACTTCCAGGTTGAAGCTCTGCAGGCTCAGAGAGGTCTGCCAGGTGTTGGTGTTCACCATGAATACTGGCAGTCCGGTTTCGAATGCACGTTCGCACAGCTTAGTGATGCGCGCGTCCATTTCGTAGCCGCCGGTCAGCAGCAGGGCACCGATTTCCACGCCGTTCATTGCGGCGAGGCACGCTGCAACCAGAACGTCAGGACGGTCTGCGGAAGTGACCAGCAGGGAACCTGCACGGAAGTGCTCCAGCATGTGCGGGATACTGCGTGCGCAGAAGGTGACGGATTTCACGCGACGAGTGTTGATGTCGCCTTCGTTGATCACGGTCGCATTCAGGTGGCGCGCCATATCGATAGCACGAGTGGCGATCAGATCGAAGCTCCATGGTACCGCGCCGAGAACAGGCAGGGTGCTGGAGGTTTTCAGCTGGTCGGCATCGATTTTAACAACTTTCGCTTTGGAAGAGTCGTCGAAGATCTCGGACAGATCTGGGCGAGTACGGCCCTGTTCATCAACCGGTGCGTTCAGTTTGTTAACGATAACGCCGGTGATGTTGGTGTTTTTCGCGCCGCCGAAGCTGTTACGAGTCAGTTCAATACGCTCGTTCAGCTGTTCTGGGGTGTCGGTGCCCTGAGACATAACGAAGACGATTTCCGCGTTCAGCGTTTTCGCGATTTCGTAGTTCAGAGACTGAGCAAACTGGTGTTTACGGGTTGGGACCAGGCCTTCAACCAGAACCACTTCAGCATCTTTGGTGTTCGCGTGGTAGTTAGCGATGATCTCTTCCATCAGCACATCTTTCTGATTGCTGGAGAGCAGGGCTTCTACGTGGCTCATCTTCAGCGGTTCAGCTGCCGTCGTGGTAGATGAGTTCGCGCGAACGATAGTGGTGGTCTGGTCAGGCGCATCGCCACCGGTGCGTGGCTGAGCGATTGGCTTAAAGACGCTCAGACGAACGCCTTTGCGTTCCATAGCACGGATAACGCCAAGGCTGACGCTGGTCAGGCCGACGCTGGTTCCGGTAGGGATCAGCATAATAATACGGGACACGGTTTATCCTCTTTCGTTACCGCCAGTTTCAGGCGGGATACAAAACAGCACCGCCAGCTAGGCTGGCGGTGTGATATTAGGCAGTCAGACGGCTCGCGTCTTGTGCGATGACCAGTTCTTCGTTGGTCGGGATAACGATGGCAGGACGGGTGCCTTCTTTGTTGATGAAGCCAGACTTGCCGAAACGGGCTGCCAGGTTACGTTCGTGATCAACTTCGAAGCCCAGAACGCCCAGTTTGCCCAGGGACAGTTCACGAACCATTGCCGCGTTTTCACCGATACCACCGGTGAAGATAACTGCGTCCAGACGACCTTCCATCAGCGCAGTGTAAGAACCGATGTATTTCGCCAGACGGTGGCAGTAAACGTCCATTGCACGTTTAGCGTCAGCTTTTTCTTTGTAGTTATCTTCTACATAACGGCAGTCGCTGGTCACTTCGGTCAGACCCAGCAGGCCAGACTCTTTGGTCAGCATCTTGTTGATCTGGTCGATGCTCATGCCCAGAGTGTCATGCAGGTGGAAAATGATGGCTGGGTCGATGTCGCCAGAGCGAGTACCCATTACCAGACCTTCCAGTGGGGTCAGACCCATGGAGGTATCAACACATTTACCGTTACGGATAGCAGAAACAGAACCACCGTTGCCCAGGTGACAAGTGATGATGTTCACTTCTTCAACCGGCTTGTTCAGTACTTTAGCGGCTTCCTGAGTCACATAGAAGTGGCTGGTGCCGTGTGCGCCGTAGCGACGTACGCCGTGCTCTTTGTACAGGCTGTACGGCAGAGCATAAAGGTAAGATTCTTCCGGCATGGTCTGATGGAACGCGGTGTCGAACACAGCAACGTTCTTGTCTTTCAGGTTAGGGAAGGATTTCAGCGCTTCAGCGATACCGATCAGGTGAGCCGGGTTGTGCAGCGGTGCGAAGGACGCAGAGTCTTTGATGCCCTGGATTACGGAATCGTCGATCACAACGGAGCTAGTGTACTTCTCGCCGCCGTGTACGATACGGTGGCCGATAGCGGTCAGCTGAGCGGACAGTTCTGGTTTTTGTGCCAGAATAGTATTAACGATGAAGTTCAGCGCTTCACTGTGAGCGGCGCCTGCACCTAAAGCGGCCTCTTGTTTACCGCCATCCATTTTCCACTTGATACGTGCTTCTGGAAGATGGAAACATTCGGCTAAACCAGAGAGGTATTCTTCACCGTTAACTGCATCAATGATGGCAAATTTCAGGGAGGAGCTACCGCAGTTCAGAACCAGTACTAACTTACTCGACATGGAAGTACCTATTTATGATACGTGGCTAAAAAAACGTCAATGAGTCATAAAGCGTAGCGCAGGATGACACCGACATTTATGATTAACATCATGCCCGAGACACTTTTCAGGCATGATCTAAGAAATACATATTGATTCTAAGCTATTTTGCACAATTTTCCGCCGATGGCAGAATATGCGATAATTTGATATGCCGGAGCGGATAGAATCTGGTTATCTCAGGCTGGCACAGAATACCCGATCGCAGGTGTTATGCCAAAATTTTTTGAACGATGTCATAGTCAGTTGTTGTTTTAAAAAATATTTTAATTTTTATATGTGAAGTTGAGGTAAGCCATGTCGACACCCGAGCAACGCCCGGTCAGTTTCTTCAGTTTGTTTAGCCGGGGGCAGTATTATGCAAAGACGTGGCCGCTGGAAAAACGGCTCGCGCCGGTGTTTGTTGAAAACCGCGTCATCCGTGCAACGCGCCACGCCATCCGTCTGATGCCGCCGCTGGCCATCTTTACGCTGTGCTGGCAAATCGCGCTTGGCGGCCAGCTTGGTCCCGCGGTTGCTACCGCGCTGTTTGCGCTGAGCCTGCCAATGCAGGGGCTATGGTGGCTGGGTAAACGCTCGGTGACGCCGTTGCCCCCTTCTATATTGCAGTGGTTTTATGAAGTGCGCGGTAAATTGCAGGAGTCAGGGCAGGCGCTGGCGCCGGTTGAAGGCAAGCCGGATTACCAGGCGTTGGCTGACACGCTTAAGCGCGCCTTCAAACAACTGGATAAAACTTTCCTCGATGATTTGTAATTGAGGGCGAAAAACGCATATAAAAGAAGACACAATCATTGTGTCTTTTTTTATGCTGCAAAGCGCAACAGGAGTCGAAAAATGGAAATGACCCATGCTCAACGTCTGATTTTGTCTAACCAATACAAAATGATGACTATGCTTGATCCCGACAACGCTGAGCGCTACCGCCGCCTGCAGACCATCATCGAACGTGGTTATGGTTTACAGATGCGTGAACTGGATAGGGAATTTGGGGAACTCAAAGAAGAGACCTGTCGTATTGTTATCGACATCATGGAAATGTACCACGCGCTGCACGTCTCCTGGACCAACCTGAAAGACGCCAGCACCATCGACGAACGCCGCGTCACCTTCCTCGGCTTTGATGCGGCTACCGAAGCGCGATTCCTCGGCTACGTTCGCTTTATGGTCAACATTGAAGGCCGCTACACCCACTTTGATGCCGGCACCCACGGCTTTAACGCGCAAACCCCAATGTGGGATAAATACCAGCGCATGCTGAACGTCTGGCATAGCTGCCCGCGCCAGTATCACCTGAGCAGCAACGAAATTAACCAAATCATCAACGCCTGATGGAGGCTACCGTGCAGTGTCGAGGTTTCCTCTTTGATTTAGACGGCACGCTGGTGGACTCGCTGGCGGTGATTGAACGCTCCTGGCGTCTGTGGGCCGACAGCTACGGCGTTGACCCGGAAGCGGTGCTGGACTACATCCACGGCAAACAGGCGATCACCACGCTGCGCCACTTTATGCCCGGAAAATCGGAAGCGGAAATTCAGGCGGAGTTCTTACGGCTGGAGCAGATAGAAGCGGGGGATCTTAACGGTATCCGCGCGCTGCCGGGCGCCGTTGAACTGCTGGAGCATCTGGAAGCCAACGCGATTCCGTGGGCAATTGTGACTTCGGGGTCGATTCCGGTGGCCTATGCGCGCCACCGCGCCGCCGGGCTTCCGCAGCCGAACGCCTTTGTTACCGCCGAACAGGTGAAGCGCGGTAAACCGCAGCCGGATGCCTATCTGCTAGGGGCTGAACAGTTGGCGCTACCACCGCAGGCATGTCTGGTGGTGGAAGATGCGCCCGCGGGCGTGCAGTCTGGCCTCGCGGCTGGCTGTCACGTGGCTGCTGTTAACATGCCGCCGGAAACGCCGGAGCTGCTTGAGGTTGATTTTGTACTCTCCACGCTCTCGGCGCTACGCGTTGAGAAATTGCCGGATGGCACGGTCAACGTCACGCAGAATGCCTGATCTTATGATTTAGCCCCACACCGTTGGGGCTTTTTTCTGTCACTATGGTGAACGCCTTTTAGTTGATTCTCTAACCGCTTAATTGATGACAAGGAAATGTTGTGAACGGTGAACTGATTTGGGTGCTCTGTCTGTTAGCGATTGCGGTTGTCCTTTTTGCCACCGGCAAAGTCCGCATGGATGCGATCGCTTTGGGCATTATTGTCGCTTTTGTTCTCAGCGGTACATTGACGCTCAGCGAAGCGTTTTCTGGTTTTAGCGATCCTAACGTTATTCTGATTGCCGCGCTGTTTATTATCGGCGATGGCCTGGTGCGAACCGGCGTGGCAACCAATATGGGCTCCTGGCTGGTGCAGGCCGCGGGAAGCAGTGAAACCAAAATGCTGGTTTTCCTGATGCTGACGGTGGCCGGGTTGGGGGCGTTTATGAGCTCCACCGGGGTCGTGGCCATATTCATTCCGGTGGTGCTCAGCGTCTCTGCGCGCATGAATATCTCTCCCTCTCGCCTGATGATGCCGCTCAGCTTCGCCGGGCTTATTAGCGGCATGATGACGCTGGTCGCCACGCCGCCAAACCTGGTGATTAACAGTGAGCTGATTCGCGAAGGCCTGGAAGGTTTTAGTTTCTTCAGCGTTACGCCGATTGGCCTTGTGGTGCTGGTGCTCGGCATCTTCTACATGCTGGTGATGCGTTTTATGCTGAAAGGTGACGACGGCAATACGTCGCGCGATGGCCGCAAACGCAGCACTTTCCGTGACCTTATCCGCGATTATCACCTTACCGGGCGTGCCCGTCGTCTGGCGATTCGCCCCGGCTCGCCGATGATTGGTCAGCGTCTGGACGACATGAAGCTGCGCGAACGTTACGGCGCGAACATTATCGGCGTTGAGCGCTGGCGTCGTTTTCGTCGGGTGATTGTGAACGTGAACGGGGTGTCGGAATTCCGCGCCCGCGATGTGTTGCTGATCGATATGTCGGCGGCGGAAATTGACCTGCGCCAGTTCTGCAGCGAGCAGATGCTGGAGCCGATGGTACTGCGCGGTGAGTATTTCTCCGACCAGGCGCTGGACGTGGGGATGGCTGAGGTGTCGCTGATCCCTGAATCTGAACTGCTCGGAAAAAGCGTGCGTGAAATGGGCTTTCGTACCCGCTACGGCCTGAACGTGGTTGGCATGAAGCGCGACGGCGAGGCGCTGGACGGCTCGGTGGTGGATGAACCGCTGCAGTTGGGCGATATCGTGCTGGTGGTAGGCAACTGGAAGCTGATTAGCCAACTGGCGCAAAACGGCCGCGACTTCGTGGTGCTGAATCTGCCGGTAGAAGTGAGCGATGCCTCACCGGCGCACAGCCAGGCTCCCCACGCCATCTTCTGCCTGGTGCTGATGGTTGCGCTGATGCTGACCGATGAAATTCCAAACCCGATTGCGGCGATTATTGCCTGCCTGCTGATGGGGAAATTCCGCTGTATCGACGCCCAGAGCGCCTACAAGTCTATTCACTGGCCGAGCATTATTTTGATTGTCGGCATGATGCCGTTCGCGCTGGCGCTGCAAAAAACCGGCGGGGTCGATCTGGTGGTGAAAGGGCTGATGGACATCGGCGGCGGGCAGGGACCTTATCTGATGCTGGGCTGCCTGTTCGTGATGTGCGCGGCAATTGGCCTGTTTATCTCCAACACCGCAACGGCGGTGCTGATGGCGCCAATTGCGCTGGCGACGGCGAAATCGATGGGGGTGTCTCCCTATCCGTTTGCGATGATAGTGGCGATGGCGGCGTCCGCTGCGTTTATGACGCCGGTCTCTTCACCGGTGAATACGCTGGTGCTGGGGCCTGGGAAGTACAGCTTTAGCGACTTTGTGAAAATCGGCGTGCCGTTTACCGTCCTGGTGATGATTGTCTGCGTGGTGCTGGTGCCGATTTTGTTCCCGTTCTGATTTTCCCCGGCGTCGCTGCGCTCGGTCGGGCTACACATTGAACGTAGCCCGGCCGAGCGAATGCGACGCCGGGAATACAGACAGCTACAGCGGCGAATCCTGGCTTATTTCATCAAGCGAAAGATGGAAGCTTGGCACAAACACCTCCATAAAATAGTCCATCTCTTCGCTGCGGCGTGAGGCCAGCGTCTTCTCCAGACGGCCCTTCGCCAGCAGGAATTCATTGTTTCCCGCCGACAGTTCCTCCAGGCATTTCAGGTATGCGCACAGCGCGTCAGCCTGTTTCACAATCGCTTTTTCTTCATCGCTGCTCTGATGTTCGTCGATCAGCGGCGCAAAAATATCGTGCAGCTCTTCCGGCACCATATCGATAAGCTTCTGCTGGGCGATTTTCTCGATCGCTTTATATTCCTGCGCAATCTGCGAGTTGAAATACTTCACCGGCGTAGGTAAATCTCCGGTTAAGACTTCAGAGGCGTCGTGATACATCGCCAGCAGCGCAATACGCTCGGCGTTAACCTGACCGTTGAACTTACGATTTTTAATGGCGGCGAGCGCGTGGGCGACCATCGCGACCTGCAGACTGTGTTCAGAGACGTTTTCGGTGCGCACGTTGCGCATCAGCGGCCAGCGGTTGATTAACTTGAGGCGGGAGAGGTGGGCAAAAAAATGACTCTGATTCATAACGACCCTTACGCGTTAACAACAGTAAAGGCATTGTGCGCAGAGATGGCCGCTGGATGCAAATACCAGCGGCCATAAGTAGCATCAGAGCTGGTGATAGCCCGACAGGAAACGACCAAAGCGGGTAATCGCCATCTCCAGGTCATCTTCGCGCGGCAGAGTCACGATACGCACGTGATCCGGCCACGGCCAGTTAAAGGCGGTACCCTGAACCAGCAGCACTTTCTCCTGCAGCAGGAAGTCGAGCACCATGCGCTGATCGTCATGGATGTTAAAGCGCTTAGCGTCAATTTTCGGGAACATATATAGCGCGCCTTTCGGCTTCACGCAGGAGACGCCTGGGATCTCGTTGATAAGCTCCCACGCGCGGTTGCGCTGTTCGTACAGTCGACCACCTGGTGTGATGAACTCGCTGATGCTCTGATAGCCGCCCAGCGCGGTCTGAATAGCGTGCTGCGCCGGAACGTTAGCGCACAGGCGCATGGAAGCCAGCATTTCCAGCCCTTCAATATAGCCTTTGGCGTGTTTCTTCGGCCCGTTCAGCACCATCCAGCCCTGACGGAAACCGGCAACGCGATAGGTTTTGGACAGACCGTTAAAGGTAATGGTCAGCAGATCCGGCGCCAGCGCGGCGATCGAATGGTGCTGCGCTTCGTCGTAGAGGATCTTGTCGTAGATTTCATCGGCGAAGATGATCAGGTTGTGCTCGCGGGCGATCTCAACAATCTCCAGCAGCAGTTCTTTGGAATAGACCGCGCCGGTTGGGTTGTTGGGGTTAATGATGACAATCCCACGGGTGCGCGGCGTGATCTTAGCGCGGATATCGTCTAAATCCGGGAACCAGTCGGCAGATTCGTCGCACAGGTAGTGCACTGCTTTACCGCTGGAGAGCGAAACGGCCGCGGTCCACAGCGGATAATCTGGCGCGGGAACCAGCATCTCATCACCGCTGTTCAGCAGTGCCTGCATCGCCTGAACGATAAGCTCAGATACGCCGTTGCCGATATAAATATCTTCTACCGTCACGTCGCGCATGCCGCGCGCCTGGTAGTGCTGCATGATGGCTTTACGGGCGGAGTACAGCCCCTTGGAGTCACAGTAGCCCTGAGCGGTAGGCAGGTTACGGATCACGTCAACCAGAATCTCATCCGGCGCGTCAAACCCGAAAGGTGCCGGGTTACCGATGTTAAGTTTAAGGACCTTATTGCCTTCTTCTTCAAGACGCTTCGCCTCTTTAAGAACTGGGCCACGAATGTCGTAACATACGTTGTCTAACTTGCTGGATTTTTCAATGGGGGACATGAATCGTTGACCTTTTTAGCTGTTATTGCCACTCCCTGCCGTGGAAGTCAGCACGGAACAATGTACTCCGCATCCCCGGGGTTTTGAAGGGTTAACAGTAGAAGATTTTGTTCATCTTGCGTTGTTGGTACATTGTTTTTTACTGTCTGATAAGGGCTATCGTTGTGGGATGTTTTGTTAATTTATTGTTCAATAGTGCAAATCACTAAAGTTTGGTTGATGTATGGATTTTATGCCTGGTAAAAAGAAAATGATTTAGCTTAGGTGCTAAGGTTGCTCGATATACTTTAAGCATTCTTCAATATTTTTAATTTTTAATTAAATAATGGCGAATAAGGATTAGGGGTGATACCCATTTTTGTGAAGTTGATGTTAAGGATTACTGATGATGAAAATTAATATTTTCTTATATTTTGAAAAGTAATGCCTGTGAATTGTTAGATTTCTTAAATTGTTTTGAATCTAAACCTTTTTCTTTATTGAGATAGAACTTATTTAAGGCTTATAAATCTTATGGTTTTCGGTTAATATGAGGATGAGCGCCAGACTCTCATTAGCTGTTTTTGTTGATGATTATCAAGGCTGATTCCATAACTTGATGTTATTCATTGGATTTATTGGCTTCTTTTATACATACAATCTTCATTCTGATGCATTATCGCGGTGGCACCCCTACAGCTTCTTACGCGAGAGTGAACCCAGAACGAAATGGATTATTAGCCTCAGGGCAAAGGATATATTGCAAAAGGAACTGTTACTCACGGTAGTAACAGAAAATTTAATACTGACACTCATCAGGCAGTCATTCGTCAATGATTGGTGAAAGATGATTTAAAGGATTAGCCTGAACTTTTGAGTGCAGCATCAATTAGGCAGGTCGGATCTCCGAACCTGTAAGTGGATTAATATGATAAATGCCAATCGTCCGATACTGAACCTCGATCTCGATCTGCTGAGAACCTTTGTTGCTGTTGCCGACCTGAGCACCTTCGCGGCGGCGGCGGCGGCGGTGTGCCGCACTCAATCTGCCGTCAGCCAGCAAATGCAGCGCCTGGAACAACTGGTGGGGAAAGAGCTCTTTGCCCGCCATGGGCGTAATAAGCTCCTCACCGAACATGGCATCCAACTGCTGGGCTATGCGCGAAAAATTCTGCGCTTCAACGATGAAGCATGCACGTCGCTAATGTTTAGCTCCCTGCAGGGGCAGCTAACGCTCGGCTCATCAGATGAGTCCTCTGATACCATTCTCCCGTTCCTGTTGAACCGCATTAGCTCTGCCTATCCGAAGCTGGCGCTGGATGTGCGGGTTAAACGTCACTGCGTGATGGCCGAGATGCTGAAAAGCAAAGAGGTCGATCTGGCGCTGACGACGCATCCGTTGGAAGGTTTTGAGTCGACGATTTTACGTACGTCGCCTACGCTTTGGTATTGTGCGGCGGACTTCACCCTGCGCCCGGAAGAGCCGGTACCGCTGGTGTTGCTCGACGATCCAAGTCCGTTCCGCGATATGATTATCAAAACGCTGGATGCCGCCGGTATCGCGTGGCGTCTGGCATACGTTGCCTCAACGCTCTCCGCCGTTCGCGCTGCGGTTAAAGCGGGTCTTGGCGTGACCGGTCGGCCGGCCGAGATGATGAGCCCGGATCTCCGCGCCCTCGGCAAAGGAGAGGGGATGCCAGACCTACCGGAAACGGAATATATGCTCAGCTACAACGTGGAGAGCGAAAACGAGCTGGCGCAGATGATTTTCCAGTCTCAGGAACAGCGTTACGATCCGTGGCCGAATGCTGGCAGTTATACCTCGGAAGGGGGAGATAATTCCCTTATTCATGAGAGGGACTTTGATTAACAACTCGCTCAAAATGTAGTAACAAAATGTGAATGCAAAAAAGAATCGTAGACGAAGAAAAATCCGTTTGCGGTTCTTTTTTCGTACTTCTACGTAGCCAGAAAAAAAATAAATCTAATAATGTGATAATAATCATGCAATTAGAATTATTTTCCTCTTCAAATGCCCTACCATTAAACGCAAAGTCATATCACCTGCTAATGTTAAAAAAACGGATAGATTGTTGCCGTTTTGCGGGTCGAATTAACAAAAGCGTGTCTTAGATCAAGAAAATACTCCTCATTGGGGGGAGGAATCATTAGAAAATCCTGTCAAAATAGAAGGGTAATTCTTGTTGTCGCTACAAAACGGACACGATTCAACAACAGGTAAACCGCAGGGTCTATTGAGCTGAATCAAATCAAAGGGCACGTAATGTTAATGAAATGCTTTTGATGTAAATTAATGTGAGGAAACTTTTGTTAAAGTTGACAAAAGGTTATAGAAAGGAGTAAAAAACCTCCACATTTTGCGGTCTATGTTTCGAATTGGGCTGTTTGTTGGTTTTTTAATCCTCCCCATGAATCGATGTAGCGTCCATCTGCCGGTAAGAGCAGAGGTGGTAATGCTACTTATTTGGTTAAGCAATGCGTATGTCAACATCCACTGAAATCATCGCTCATCACTGGGCATTCGCTATCTTTCTGATCATTGCCATTGGCCTGTGCTGCCTGATGTTAATCGGCGGCTGGTACCTTGGTGGTCGCGCACGCGCAAGAAGCAAAAACACCCCGTTTGAATCGGGTATCGACTCCGTTGGCTCCGCTCGTTTGCGTCTGTCGGCTAAGTTTTATCTGGTCGCCATGTTCTTCGTCATCTTCGACGTTGAAGCGCTCTACCTCTACGCCTGGTCAACGTCCATTCGCGAGAGCGGTTGGGTTGGCTTTATCGAAGCCGCCATTTTCATATTTGTGCTGCTGGCTGGTCTGGTTTACCTCGTTCGCATCGGCGCGCTTGATTGGACGCCTGCGCGTTCTCGCCGCACGCTGGCTAACCCAGAAACCGACAGCGTCACTAACCGTAATACGCAGTAAAAGCGAGGCAATAAGATGGATTATACGCTCACCCGCATAGATCCTAACGGTGAGAACGACCGTTACCCCCTGCAAAAACAGGAGATTGTTACCGATCCCCTGGAGCAAGAGGTGAACAAAAGCGTGTACATGGGGAAACTCGAACACGCGCTTCACGACATGGTCAACTGGGGCCGTAAGAACTCAATCTGGCCTTACAACTTCGGCCTTTCTTGCTGCTACGTTGAAATGGTGACGTCATTCACTGCGGTGCATGACGTTGCGCGTTTTGGTGCGGAAGTACTGCGTGCGTCCCCACGTCAGGCTGACCTGATGGTGGTTGCCGGTACCTGCTTCACCAAGATGGCTCCGGTTATTCAGCGCCTGTACGACCAGATGCTGGAACCGAAATGGGTTATCTCAATGGGCGCCTGTGCAAACTCCGGTGGTATGTATGACATCTACTCCGTGGTGCAGGGCGTGGATAAATTCATTCCTGTCGACGTGTATATTCCAGGCTGCCCTCCGCGCCCGGAAGCCTACATGCAGGCGCTGATGCTGCTGCAGGAATCCATTGGTAAAGAACGTCGCCCACTGTCGTGGGTTGTTGGCGATCAGGGCGTTTACCGCGCCAACATGCAGTCGGAGCGCGAGCGTAAACGCGGCGAACGCATTGCGGTGACGAATCTGCGGACACCGGACGAGATTTAATTTGCGCCTGCGGGCGGTGGCACTTTTTGACTTCGCAAACCAATATACAACAGCGCGAAGGCCACCCCCGGCAGTCACCACGGACCTTTTGCAATGGTGAACAATATGACCGATTTAACCGCGCAAGACGCAGCCGCATGGCAAACCCGCGATCACCTTGATGATCCGGTCATCGGCGAACTGCGCAACCGTTTTGGGCCGGATGCTTTTACCGTTCAGGCCACTCGCACCGGGATACCCGTTGTATGGGTTAAGCGCGAACAGCTGCTCGAAATTGTCGACTTCCTGAAGAGGTTGCCAAAGCCTTACGTCATGCTTTTCGATCTCCACGGCATGGACGAACGTCTGCGTACGCACCGCGAAGGTTTACCTGCCGCGGACTTTTCCGTTTTCTACCACCTGATCTCAATAGACCGCAATCGCGATATCATGCTCAAGGTGGCATTGTCTGAAAACGACCTGAACGTCGCGACCATCACCAAACTTTTCCCGAACGCCAACTGGTATGAGCGTGAAACCTGGGAAATGTTCGGCATTACCTTTAACGGTCACCCGAACCTGCGCCGCATCATGATGCCGCCGACCTGGGAAGGCCATCCGCTGCGTAAAGACTACCCGGCGCGCGCCACCGAATTCGACCCGTTTGAGCTGACGAAAGCCAAGCAGGATCTGGAAATGGAAGCGCTGACCTTCAAACCGGAAGAGTGGGGCATGAAGCGCGGGACCGAAAACGAGGACTTCATGTTCCTCAACCTCGGCCCGAACCACCCGTCTGCGCACGGTGCATTCCGTATTATTCTGCAGCTTGATGGCGAAGAGATTGTCGACTGCGTACCTGACATCGGCTACCACCACCGTGGCGCTGAGAAGATGGGCGAGCGTCAATCCTGGCACAGCTACATTCCGTATACCGACCGTATCGAGTACCTCGGCGGCTGCGTGAACGAAATGCCGTACGTGCTGGCGGTAGAGAAACTGGCGGGTATCACCACGCCGGACCGCGTGAACGTGATTCGCGTGATGCTCTCCGAACTGTTCCGCATCAACAGCCACCTGCTGTACATCTCGACGTTCATTCAGGACGTCGGCGCGATGACGCCGGTCTTCTTCGCCTTCACCGACCGTCAGAAAATCTATGACCTGGTCGAAGCGATTACCGGCTTCCGTATGCACCCGGCCTGGTTCCGCATCGGCGGCGTGGCGCACGACCTGCCTCGCGGCTGGGATCGTCTGCTGCGTGAATTCCTCGAGTGGATGCCGAAGCGTCTGGACTCTTACGAGAAAGCCGCGCTGCGTAACACCATTCTGAAAGGCCGCTCCGTCGGCGTTGCTGCTTATACCGCAAAAGAAGCGCTGGAGTGGGGCACCACCGGTGCTGGCCTGCGTGCGACCGGTATCGGCTTCGACGTGCGTAAATGGCGTCCATACTCTGGCTACGAAAACTTCGACTTCGAAATCCCGACCGGCGGTGGCGTTTCTGACTGCTACACCCGCGTGATGCTGAAAGTGGAAGAGCTGCGCCAGAGCCTGCGCATTCTTCAGCAGTGCCTCGACAACATGCCGGAAGGCCCGTTCAAGGCGGATCACCCGCTGACCACGCCGCCACCGAAAGAGCGCACGCTGCAGCACATTGAAACCCTGATCACCCACTTCCTGCAGGTTTCCTGGGGCCCGGTTATGCCGGCGCAGGAGTCCTTCCAGATGGTGGAAGCGACCAAGGGTATTAACAGTTACTACCTGACCAGCGACGGCAGCACCATGAGCTACCGCACCCGTATCCGTACGCCGAGCTATGCGCACCTGCAGCAGATTCCGTCGGCGATCCGTGGCAGCCTGGTATCAGACCTTATCGTCTATCTGGGTAGTATTGATTTTGTTATGTCAGACGTGGACCGCTAATTATGCACGAGAATCAACAACCACAAACCGAGGCTTTTGAGCTGAGTGCGGCAGAGCGTGAAGCTATTGAGCACGAGAAGCACCACTACGAAGACCCGCGTGCGGCGTCCATCGAAGCGCTGAAGATCGTTCAGAAACAGCGTGGCTGGGTACCGGACGGTGCGATTTACGCGATTGCCGAGGTTCTGGATATTCCGGCAAGCGACGTAGAAGGTGTGGCAACGTTCTACAGCCAGATTTTCCGCCAGCCGGTTGGCCGTCACGTGATTCGCTATTGCGACAGCGTGGTGTGTCACATCACCGGTTATCAGGGCATTCAGGCCGCGATTGAGAAGAAGCTCGACATCAAACCGGGTCAAACCACCTTTGATGGCCGCTTCACCCTGCTGCCGACCTGCTGCCTGGGCAACTGCGACAAGGGGCCGACCATGATGATTGATGAGGACACTCACAGCCATCTGACGCCGGAAGCCATTCCTGACCTGCTGGAGCAGTATAAATAATGAAAAATATTATTCTGACTCCCGAAACCCATCCGCTGACCTGGCGTCTTCGCGACGACAAACAGCCGGTGTGGTTGGAAGAGTATCAGGCGAAAAACGGCTATGCCGGTGCGCGTAAAGCGCTCTCCGGGATGGCCCCGGACGAGATCGTCAACCAGGTCAAAGACGCTGGCCTGAAAGGGCGCGGCGGCGCGGGCTTTTCCACCGGTCTGAAGTGGAGCCTGATGCCGAAAGACGAATCCATGAACATCCGTTACCTGCTGTGTAACGCCGATGAAATGGAGCCGGGCACCTATAAAGACCGCCTGTTGATGGAACAGCTGCCGCACTTGCTGGTGGAAGGCATGCTGATCTCCGCGTTCGCCCTGAAGGCGTACCGCGGCTACATCTTCCTGCGTGGTGAATACATTGAAGCCGCACAGCACCTGCGTCGCGCCATTGCGGAAGCGACCGAAGCGGGCCTGCTTGGGAAAAACATTCTCGGCACCGGTTTTGACTTCGAGCTGTTCGTGCACACCGGGGCAGGGCGCTACATCTGCGGTGAAGAAACCGCGCTGATTAACTCCCTTGAAGGCCGTCGTGCTAACCCACGTTCTAAGCCGCCGTTCCCGGCGAGCTCTGGTGTGTGGGGTAAACCGACCTGCGTCAACAACGTGGAGACCCTCTGTAACGTTCCGGCGATTCTGGCCAACGGCGTTGAGTGGTATCAGAACATCTCCACCAGTAAAGATGCCGGCACCAAGCTGATGGGGTTCTCCGGGCGTGTGAAAAACCCAGGCGTCTGGGAACTGCCGTTTGGCACCACCGCGCGTGAAATCCTTGAAGACTACGCTGGCGGTATGCGTGATGGCCTGAAATTTAAGGCCTGGCAGCCGGGCGGCGCAGGGACTGACTTCCTGACCGAATCGCACCTTGACCTGCCGATGGAGTTTGAAAGCATCGGTAAAGCGGGTAGCCGTCTGGGTACCGCGCTGGCAATGGCCGTCGACCACGAGATCGGCATGGTTCCGCTGGTGCGTAACCTGGAAGAGTTCTTCGCCCGTGAGTCCTGCGGCTGGTGTACACCGTGCCGCGACGGCTTGCCGTGGAGCGTCAAAATTCTGCGCGCCCTTGAGCGCGGTGAAGGCCAGCCTGGCGACATCGAGACACTTGAGCAACTGTGTCGATTCTTAGGGCCGGGTAAAACCTTCTGCGCGCACGCGCCTGGTGCGGTTGAGCCGCTGCAGAGCGCCATTAAATATTTCCGCGAAGAATTCGAAGCAGGCATCAAGCAGCAGTTCAGCAACACCCATGCAATTAACGGGATTCAGCCGAACCTGCTAAAGACGCGCTGGTGATTCCCACAAACTCATTCAGGTTGCATCAAGGCGGCAACTGAGTGAATCCCCGGGAGCTTACATTGGTAAGTGACTGGGGTGAATGAAGGCAGCCAACGCAGAGGCAGCCTGAATGAGGAAGTGGTAACGATTTTTTTAATTTGGAAGCACGCTAATGGCTACGATTCATGTAGACGGCAAAGAGTACGAGGTCAACGGAGCGGACAACCTGCTACAGGCATGTCTCTCTATGGGTCTTGATATTCCCTACTTTTGCTGGCACCCGGCGCTTGGGAGCGTCGGTGCTTGCCGCCAGTGTGCGGTGAAGCAATATCAGAACGCGGAAGACACGCGTGGCCGCCTGGTGATGTCCTGTATGACACCGGCATCTGACGGCACCTTTATTTCTATCGACGACGCAGAAGCGAAGCAGTTCCGCGAGAGCGTGGTGGAGTGGTTGATGACTAACCACCCGCACGACTGTCCGGTCTGTGAAGAGGGCGGTAACTGCCACCTTCAGGATATGACCGTAATGACCGGTCATAGCTTCCGTCGCTATCGCTTTACCAAGCGTACCCACCGCAACCAGGACCTGGGGCCGTTCATCTCTCACGAAATGAACCGCTGCATCGCCTGCTACCGCTGCGTGCGTTACTACAAAGACTACGCTGACGGCACCGATCTCGGTGTATACGGCGCGCACGATAACGTCTACTTTGGCCGTCCAGAAGACGGTACCCTGGAAAGCGAATTCTCCGGTAACCTGGTTGAAATTTGCCCGACCGGCGTATTTACCGATAAGACGCACTCCGAGCGCTACAACCGTAAGTGGGACATGCAGTTTGCGCCAAGCATCTGCCAGCAGTGCTCCATCGGCTGTAACACCAGCCCGGGCGAGCGTTACGGCGAACTGCGTCGTATCGAAAACCGCTACAACGGTACCGTTAACCACTACTTCCTCTGCGACCGCGGTCGTTTCGGCTATGGCTATGTGAACCTGAAAGACCGTCCGCGTCAGCCGGTTCAGCGTCGTGGCGATGACCTCATCACCCTCAACGCCGAGCAGGCGATGCAGGGCGCGGCGGATATTCTGCGTCAGTCGAAGAAAGTGATTGGTATCGGTTCTCCACGTGCGAGCGTGGAAAGCAACTTCGCGCTGCGTGAACTGGTGGGTGCGGATAACTTCTACACCGGCATCGCCAAAGGCGAGCAGGAACGTCTGCAGCTGGCGCTGAAAGTGCTGCGCGAAGGCGGCATTCATACGCCGGCGCTGCGCGAAATCGAATCTTACGATGCGGTACTGGTGCTGGGCGAAGACGTTACCCAGACCGGCGCTCGCGTTGCGCTGGCGGTACGCCAGGCGGTGAAAGGTAAAGCGCGTGAAATGGCAGCGGCCCAGAAAGTGGCTGACTGGCAGATTGCAGCAATCCTGAACATCGGCCAGCGTGCAAAACACCCGCTGTTTGTCACTAACGTGGACGACACCCGTCTGGACGATATCGCCGCGTGGACCTACCGCGCACCGGTAGAAGATCAGGCGCGTTTAGGCTTCGCCATTGCCCATGCGCTGGACAACAACGCGCCGGCCGTTGACGGTATCGATCGTGATCTACAGGGCAAGATCGACGTGATCGTTCAGGCGCTGGCCGGGGCGAAAAAACCACTGATTATCTCCGGCACCAACGCCGGTAGCGCTGAAGTGATTCAGGCTGCAGCGAACGTGGCGAAAGCCCTGAAAGCGCGCGGTTCTGACGTTGGCGTGACGATGATTGCTCGTGCGGTGAACAGCGTTGGCCTCGGCATGATTGGCGGCGGCTCTCTGGATGACGCCCTGAACGAGCTGGAAAGCGGCGCTGCCGATGCGGTTATCGTGCTGGAAAACGACCTGCACCGTCATGCGGCTGCCAGCCGTGTGAACGCGGCGCTGGATAAAGCTCCGCTGGTGATGGTCATTGACCATCAGCGTACGGCGATTATGGACCATGCACACCTGGTGCTCTCGGCGGCAAGCTTTGCTGAAAGCGACGGTACGGTCATCAACAACGAAGGTCGCGCACAGCGCTTCTTCCAGGTGTATGACCCAAGCTACTACGACAGCAAAACCATCATGCTGGAAAGCTGGCGCTGGCTGCACTCGCTGCACAGCACCCTGGAAAACCGTCAGGTTGACTGGACTCAGCTGGACCACGTGATTGACGCTGCCGTCGCGGCGCTGCCGCAGCTGGCAGGTATCAAAGATGCTGCGCCGGATGCGACCTTCCGCATTCGCGGTCAGAAGCTGGCGCGTGAACCGCACCGCTACAGTGGTCGTACGGCCATGCGCGCGAACATCAGCGTTCACGAACCGCGTCAGCCGCAGGATAAAGACACCATGTTCGCCTTCTCTATGGAAGGGAACAACCAGCCGGGCGCGCCGCGCTCGCAGATCCCATTTGCATGGGCTCCAGGCTGGAACTCCCCGCAGGCATGGAACAAGTTCCAGGCGGAAGTGGGCGGCAAACTGCGTCACGGTGACCCGGGCGTACGTCTGATTGAAGCGTCTGCTAACGGTCTGGATTACTTCACCACCGTACCGGCAAGCTTCCAGGCTGAAGCCGGGAAATGGCGCGTGGCCCCGTACTACCATCTGTTTGGTAGCGACGAGATGTCACAGCGCGCACCGGTGTTCCAGAGCCGGATGCCGCAGCCTTACCTCAAGCTCAACCCGGCCGATGCCGCGGCGCTTGGCGTAAACGAAGGCGCGAAGATGGCGTTCAGCTTTGATGGTCAGACGGTCACGCTGCCGCTGGTCATTTCCAGCGGGCTGGTGGCAGGGCAGGTTGGTTTGCCGATGGGCATGCCGGGCATTGCTCCAGCACTGGCGGGCGCGCGTCTTGAGAATCTGCAGGAGGCACAGCAATGAGTTGGTTAACGCCGGATCTGATTGAGATCCTCCTTAGCATCATCAAGGCCGTGGTCATCCTGCTGGTGGTCGTCACCTGCGGGGCGTTCATGAGCTTCGGTGAACGTCGCCTTCTGGGCCTGTTCCAGAACCGCTACGGGCCAAACCGCGTGGGCTGGGGCGGTTCGCTCCAGCTGGTTGCCGACATGATCAAAATGTTCTTTAAAGAGGACTGGGTTCCGAAATTTACGGACCGCATGATCTTTACGCTGGCACCGGTTATCGCCTTCACCTCGCTGCTGCTGGCCTTCGCCATTGTGCCGGTCAGCCCAAGCTGGGTGGTCGCCGACCTCAATATCGGGATCCTGTTCTTCCTGATGATGGCGGGTCTCGCGGTTTACGCGGTGCTGTTCGCCGGCTGGTCGAGCAACAACAAATACTCGCTGCTGGGTGCGATGCGTGCGTCTGCGCAGACCCTGAGCTACGAAGTGTTCCTGGGTCTGTCTCTGATGGGCGTGGTGGCGCAGGCCGGTTCATTCAACATGACCGACATCGTCAATAACCAGGCTCACCTGTGGAACGTCATTCCTCAGTTCTTCGGCTTCATTACCTTTGCGATTGCGGGCGTGGCGGTATGTCACCGTCACCCGTTTGACCAACCGGAAGCGGAGCAGGAACTGGCCGATGGTTACCACATCGAATATTCCGGTATGAAATTCGGTCTGTTCTTCGTGGGGGAATACATCGGTATCGTCACCGTGTCGGCGCTGATCGTGACGCTGTTCTTCGGTGGCTGGCAAGGCCCGTTCTTACCGCCATTCATCTGGTTCGCGCTGAAAACCGCGTTCTTCATGATGATGTTCATTTTGATTCGTGCGTCGTTACCGCGTCCTCGTTATGACCAGGTAATGTCCTTCGGCTGGAAAGTGTGCCTGCCGCTGACGCTCATCAACTTGCTGGTAACGGCGGCTGTCATTCTCTGGCAGCAGCCATAAGGGGCTATAGACCATGACCTTAAAAGAATTACTCGTAGGCTTCGGCACCCAGGTACGCAGTATCTGGATGATCGGCCTGCATGCGTTCGCCAAACGCGAAACGCAGATGTACCCGGAAGAGCCGGTCTACCTGCCGCCGCGCTATCGTGGCCGTATCGTGCTGACGCGCGACCCGGACGGCGAAGAGCGCTGCGTTGCCTGTAACCTGTGCGCGGTAGCCTGCCCGGTTGGCTGTATCTCTCTGCAGAAAGCAGAGACCAAAGATGGCCGCTGGTATCCGGAGTTTTTCCGCATTAACTTCTCACGCTGCATCTTCTGCGGCCTGTGTGAAGAAGCGTGCCCGACCACGGCGATTCAGTTGACCCCGGACTTCGAACTGGGCGAATACAAGCGTCAGGATCTGGTGTACGAAAAAGAGGATCTGCTGATTTCCGGTCCGGGCAAATACCCGGAATATAACTTCTACCGGATGGCGGGTATGGCAATCGACGGCAAAGATAAGGGCGAAGCAGAGAACGAAGCTAAGCCTATCGACGTCAAGAGCCTGTTACCGTAAGGAGAGGGGCAATGGAATTCGCTTTTTATATCTGTGGCCTGATTGCTGTCCTCGCGACCCTGCGAGTGATTACGCACACTAACCCGGTACACGCGCTGCTGTATCTGATTGTCTCGCTGCTGGCTATTGCCGGGGTGTTCTTCTCGCTGGGCGCTTACTTCGCCGGTGCGCTGGAGATCATCGTCTATGCGGGCGCCATCATGGTGCTGTTCGTCTTCGTGGTGATGATGCTGAACCTGGGCGGCGCTGAAATCGCCCAGGAACGTCAGTGGCTGAAGCCGCAAATCTGGATTGGCCCGGCGGTTCTGTCCGCCGTGCTGCTGGCGGTGATGGTGTACGCCATCATGGGCCTGAACGACCAGGGTATTGACGGTAACGCTATCAGCGCCAAAGAAGTCGGTATTGCCCTGTTCGGGCCGTACGTACTGGCGGTTGAACTGGCATCGATGCTGCTGCTGGCAGGCCTGGTTGTGGCCTTCCATATCGGTCGTGAAGACCGCATGGGCGAAGTGCTGAGCAACCGCGCTGGCGATAGCGCGAAAAGGAAAACGGAGGAACACGCATGATTCCTTTACAACATGGGCTGATCCTCGCGGCGATTTTATTCGTGCTGGGTTTAACCGGTCTGGTTATCCGCCGCAACCTGCTGTTTATGCTGATTGGGCTGGAAATTATGATTAACGCCGCCGCGCTGGCCTTCGTGGTTGCCGGCAGCTACTGGGGCCAGACCGACGGTCAGGTGATGTATATCCTCGCCATTACCCTCGCGGCTGCGGAAGCGAGTATTGGCCTGGCGCTGCTGCTGCAGCTCCATCGTCGCCGCCAGAACCTGAACATCGATTCAGTAAGTGAGTTGCGCGGATGAACATGCTTGCCTTAACCATTATTCTGCCATTCATTGGCTTCGTTCTGCTGGCCTTCTCCCGCGGACGCTGGTCGGAGAATCTCTCCGCCACCGTTGGCGTCGGGTCGATTGGCCTCGCGGCGCTGGTCACGGCGTATGCTGGCATGGATTTCTTCGCCAACGGCAAGCAGGCTTTCAGCCTGCCGCTGTGGACGTGGATGTCCGTCGGCGACTTCAACATCGGCTTTAACCTGGTGCTGGATGGCCTATCCCTGACCATGCTCTCCGTGGTGACCGGCGTCGGCTTCCTGATCCACATGTTCGCCTCCTGGTATATGCGTGGGGAAGAGGGTTACTCTCGCTTCTTCGCCTACACCAACCTGTTTATCGCCAGCATGGTCGTTCTGGTGCTGGCCGATAACCTGCTGCTGATGTACCTCGGCTGGGAAGGCGTGGGCTTGTGCTCCTATCTGCTGATCGGTTTCTACTACACCGATCCGAAGAACGGCGCGGCGGCCATGAAAGCCTTCGTGGTGACCCGTGTCGGTGACGTATTCCTGGCGTTCGCGCTGTTCATTCTCTACAACGAGCTGGGCACGCTGAACTTCCGCGAAATGGTTGAACTGGCACCGGCGCACTTCGCCGCGGGCAACAACATGCTGATGTGGGCAACCCTGATGCTGCTGGGCGGTGCGGTGGGTAAATCCGCGCAGCTGCCGTTGCAGACCTGGCTTGCGGATGCGATGGCTGGCCCAACCCCAGTTTCTGCGCTGATCCACGCGGCGACCATGGTGACCGCCGGTGTTTACCTGATTGCCCGTACCCACGGCCTGTTCCTGCTGACGCCGGAAGTGCTGCATCTGGTCGGTATTATTGGGGCGGTAACGCTGGTGCTGGCAGGCTTTGCCGCGCTGGTACAGACCGATATCAAACGTGTACTCGCTTACTCCACCATGAGCCAGATTGGCTACATGTTCCTGGCGCTTGGCGTACAGGCATGGGATGCGGCGATTTTCCACCTGATGACCCACGCGTTCTTCAAAGCGCTGCTGTTCCTTGCGTCCGGCTCGGTCATTCTGGCCTGCCATCACGAACAGAACATCTTCAAGATGGGTGGCCTGCGTAAGTCGATTCCGCTGGTGTATGCCTGCTTCCTGGTCGGTGGTGCCGCGCTCTCCGCGCTGCCGCTGATTACCGCAGGCTTCTTCAGTAAGGACGAAATCCTTGCCGGTGCGATGGCGAACGGTCATATCAACCTGATGGTAGCGGGTCTGGTCGGTGCATTCATGACCTCGCTCTACACCTTCCGTATGATCTTCATCGTCTTCCACGGCAAAGAGCAGATTCACGCCCACGCAGGGAAGGGGATTACTCACCACCTGCCGCTGATCGTGCTGATGGTGCTGTCGACCTTTATCGGCGCGCTGATTGTGCCACCGCTGCACGGCGTACTGCCGGCAACGACCGAACTGGAACACGGCCGCGTGCTGACGCTGGAAATCACCTCGGGTGTCGTGGCGATTGCCGGGATCCTGATTGCCGCATGGCTGTGGCTGGGCAAACGCACGCTGGTGACCTCCATCGCCAACAGCGCACCTGGCCGCCTGCTGGGGACCTGGTGGTATAACGCCTGGGGCTTCGACTGGCTGTACGACAAGGTGTTCGTGAAGCCGTTCCTTGGCATCGCCTGGCTGCTGAAGCGCGACCCGCTCAATGCCTTGATGAACATTCCGGCTATCCTCTCCCGCTTCGCAGGCAAAGGCCTGGTACTGAGCGAGAACGGGTATCTGCGCTGGTATGTTGCGTCAATGAGCATCGGTGCCGTGGTGGTGCTGGCGTTGTTGATGGTATTGCGTTAATTCGTTGGGGAGGAGTTTCCTCCCCATGAAAATGTCGTGCTGTTTTCCTGTTCTGGCAGGCTTGTCGCCTCCGGATAGATTAATAAGGAAATGAATTGCCATGTTATTACCCTGGCTAATACTGATTCCCTTTATCGGCGGTTTCCTCTGCTGGCAGACCGAACGCTTTGGCGTGAAGATGCCGCGCTGGATCGCGCTGATCACCATGGGACTGACGCTGGCGCTTGGCCTGCAGCTGTGGCTGCAGGGCGGCTACTCACTCACCCAATCCACCGGTCTGCCGCAGTGGCAGTCTGAATTCATCCTGCCGTGGATCCCACGCTTTGGGATAACGATTCACCTCGCGCTCGACGGCCTGTCGCTGCTGATGGTGGTGTTGACCGGTCTGCTGGGTGTGCTGGCGGTGCTCTGTTCCTGGAATGAAATCCAGAAATACCAGGGCTTCTTCCACCTCAACCTGATGTGGATCCTGGGCGGCGTTATCGGCGTGTTCCTGGCCATCGACATGTTCCTGTTCTTCTTCTTCTGGGAGATGATGCTGGTGCCGATGTACTTCCTGATCGCGCTGTGGGGCCATAAAGCCTCCGACGGTAAAACGCGTATCACGGCGGCCACCAAGTTCTTCATCTATACCCAGGCGAGCGGTCTGGTGATGCTGATTGCCATCCTGGCGCTGGTGTTCGTTCACCACGATGCGACCGGCGTATGGACCTTCAACTATCAGGACCTGCTGAAGACGCCAATGTCCCACGGCGTGGAATACCTGCTGATGCTGGGCTTCTTCATCGCCTTCGCGGTGAAAATGCCGGTGGTTCCGCTGCACGGCTGGCTGCCAGACGCACACTCACAGGCACCAACCGCCGGTTCTGTTGACCTTGCGGGTATCTTGCTGAAAACCGCGGCCTACGGTCTGCTGCGCTTCGCGCTGCCGCTGTTCCCGAACGCTTCCGCAGAATTCGCGCCTATCGCCATGTGGCTGGGTGTGATTGGTATCTTCTACGGCGCATGGATGGCGTTCACGCAGTACGACATCAAACGTCTGATTGCCTACACCTCCGTTTCCCACATGGGCTTCGTGCTGATTGCTATCTACACCGGCAGCCAACTGGCTTACCAGGGCGCGGTTATCCAGATGATTGCGCACGGTCTGTCCGCAGCCGGTCTGTTCATTCTGTGTGGTCAGCTTTACGAACGTCTGCATACCCGCGACATGCGTCAGATGGGCGGTCTGTGGAGCAAAATTAAATGGCTGCCTGCGCTGTCACTGTTCTTCGCGGTCTGTACGCTGGGGATGCCGGGTACCGGTAACTTCGTCGGCGAATTCATGATCCTGTTCGGCAGCTACCATGTGGTTCCGACGATTACGGTGATTTCGACCTTCGGTCTGGTGTTCGCTTCCGTTTACTCGCTGGCGATGCTGCACCGTGCGTACTTTGGCAAAGCGAAGAGTGAAATCGCGGCAAAAGAACTGCCAGGGATGTCGCTGCGCGAGCTGTTTATCGTCCTGTTGCTGGTCGTGCTTCTGGTTCTGCTGGGCTTCTACCCGCAGCCGATTCTGGACACGTCACATTCTGCGATGAGTAACATCCAGCAGTGGTTTGTTAATTCTGTTTCAACTACAAGGCCGTAATTCGCCATGACAATAACTCCACAACAACTGATCGCGCTATTACCGCTGCTGATCGTCGGCTTGACGGTGGTGGTTGTGATGCTCTCCATTGCGTGGCGACGCAATCACTTCCTGAATGCCACGCTGTCAGTGCTTGGGCTTAACGCCGCGCTGGTCTCGCTCTGGTTTGTTGGTCAGGCGGGGGCGATGGACGTCACGCCGCTGATGCGCGTTGATGCCTACGCCATGTTCTACACTGGCCTGGTGCTGCTGGCGAGCCTTGCGACCTGTACCTTTGCTTACCCGTGGCTTGAGGGCTATACCGACAACAAGGAAGAGTTCTACCTGCTGGTGCTGATTGCTGCCCTCGGCGGCATTCTGCTGGCGAACGCCAACCACCTGGCGGCGCTGTTCCTCGGTATTGAGCTGATTTCTCTGCCGCTGTTTGGCCTGATTGGTTACGCGTTCCGCCAGAAACGTTCTCTGGAAGCGAGCATCAAGTACACCATTCTGTCCGCCGCCGCATCGTCATTCCTGCTGTTCGGTATGGCGCTGCTGTACGCGCAGTCCGGCAACCTGTCTTTCGTCGCGCTCGGTAAGAGCCTCGGCGATAACATGCTGCACGAACCGCTGCTGCTGGCAGGCCTGGGGATGATGATTGTTGGCCTCGGCTTCAAGCTCTCTCTGGTGCCGTTCCACCTGTGGACGCCGGACGTTTATCAGGGTGCCCCTGCGCCGGTATCAACCTTCCTGGCCACCGCCAGCAAGATTGCTATCTTTGGCGTGGTGATGCGTCTGTTCCTGTACGCGCCGGTAGGCGACAGCGAAGCGGTACGCGTGGTGCTGGGCCTTATCGCCTTCGCCTCCATCATCTTCGGTAACCTGATGGCGCTGAGCCAGACCAACATCAAGCGTCTGCTCGGTTACTCCTCCATCTCTCACCTCGGCTACCTGCTGGTGGCGCTGATTGCGCTGCATAGCGGTGAGATGTCGATGGAAACCGTTGGCGTGTACCTGGCAGGTTACCTGTTCAGCAGCCTCGGCGCGTTTGGCGTTGTCAGCCTGATGTCCAGCCCGTACCGCGGCCCGGATGCAGAGTCTCTGTACGCCTACCGTGGTCTGTTCTGGCACCGTCCGATTCTGGCGGCGGTGATGACCGTGATGATGCTGTCTCTGGCCGGTATCCCAATGACCCTCGGCTTTATCGGCAAGTTCTACGTGCTGGCCGTCGGCGTCCAGGCACACCTGTGGTGGCTGGTTGGCGCGGTGGTTGTCGGTTCCGCGATTGGTCTCTACTACTACCTGCGTGTGGCGGTGAGCCTGTACCTGAGCGCGCCGGAAAAACCAAACCGCGATGCGCCGTCTAACTGGCAGTACAGCGCAGGCGGTATTGTGGTTCTGATCTCCGCGCTGCTGGTACTGGTGCTGGGTATCTATCCACAGCCGCTGATTAGCATTGTGCGCCTGGCGATGCCGATGATGTAATCCATCGTCACCGATGTGAAAAAACCCCGCGACGCGGGGTTTTTTATTGCCGGATATCTAGTCGCACCACACCGGTTCGTTTTCACGAATGCTGCGGATGCTAGCGTGGATCTCTTCCGGCACGATACGCGTCAGGGAGAGCGGCGGCAGATTGTTCGGGTCAACGTAGGCGATATCCAGCGATTCATGGCTGATGGCAAGCTCGCCGCCCAGCGTTTCGCAGAGGAAAATCAGCTTATAGACATGCCAGGGATAGGGCGGATGCCCGTGCTGGTTGCGGTCCCAGACGCCGAGAAGGCGGCTCACCTTCACCTCAAGCCCGGTCTCTTCACGCACTTCACGCTCGACCGCTTGCGCAGGGCTATCGCCAATATCGGCCCAACCTCCCGGCAGGCTCCAGCCTTTATCGTCAGATTCCTGAACCATCAGCAGCTTGCCTTCATGCAGAATGATGGCGCGCACGTCGGTTTTTGGCGTGGCGTAGCCGGTGTCTACCTTATGCAGATTTTTCAGCGTGGCTTCCGGCAGGTCAAAGCGCGCGGTTAGCATTCGTTCGGCGATGCCCATCAGCTCTTCATAACGCTCCCGGTCATAAGCGTCTTTGGTGTACGTGAGTCCGGTCTGCGCCAGCGCTTGTAAACGTTGGGCAATGCGTGCAAGTTCATTATCGTTGAGTACTTCTGACATGCTTCCTCCCGTTGTGTCTTCCGGTCAATGGGCCGGAAAACGGTCTTTGTAGGTTACCAGGCGCGGTCACTTGTCCGTTAGGGAGAATGAACATGCCGCCTGGTAAATCCGGCTAAACGCTTCTATAGTCGAGACTGTTTCCCCGCAACAGGACTCACTAATGCGATTTAACGGATTGACCAAAGGCTTCTTTATTTTCATTCTCGCGCTCGTGACCTGGGCATTCTTCGATGTACTGTCGCCGTATTTCTCCGCCATTCTGTGGGCCGCGATACTCACCGTCGTCTTTAACCCGGTGAAAAACAAACTGCGCAGCGTACTGGGCGATCGTAACGGATTGGCCTCGCTGCTGACTATCGGCATTATCTGTCTGATCGTTTTTATTCCATTGATGGTGATCCTCTCCTCGCTGGCGCTTGAGCTAAACGTGGTGTACACCAAGCTGCAGGAGAACAACACCCGTTTTCCGCAGGTGATAGCCAGCCTCTTCTCGCATCTGCCGCATTGGGCGCGCGGGTTCCTGATAGAACACAATCTCGATAACGTCGCACAGATCCAGAAAAAACTCTCTGACGTCGCACTGGCGGGTGGGCAGTACCTTGCTGGCAGCGCCTTCCTGATTGGTAAAGGGACGTTTGGCTTTGCCATCAGCTTCGGCATCATGCTCTATCTGCTGTTCTTCCTGCTGAAAGACGGGCCGTTTCTGGTGCGCCAGATCCTCGACTCCTTACCGCTGACGGATATCGTTAAGCAGCACCTGTTTGCCAAGTTTGTCGGCGTCACGCGGGCGACGGTCAAAGGCACGGCGGTGGTCGCGGTGGTGCAGGGGACGCTCGGCGGCATAGCCTTTGCTATTGTCGGCATCGACGGCAGCGTGCTCTGGGGCGCGCTGATGGCGTTTCTCTCGCTGGTGCCAGCCGTAGGGTCGGCGATTATCTGGGTACCGGCGGCAATCTTCCTCTTCGCCACCCAGCAGGTGTGGCAGGGGCTATTTATCGTCGGCTTCTTCGTGATTATTGTCGGGCTGGTGGACAATATTCTGCGCCCGCTGCTGGTGGGCAAAGATACCAAAATGCCTGACTACCTGATTCTTATCACCACCATTGGCGGTATGGAAATTTACGGTATCAACGGCTTTGTGATTGGCCCGCTGATTGCCGCGCTGTTCCTCGCCTGCTGGAACCTCTTCTCCGGGCGAGATCACGCCGGGAACGTCGAGGGGCTGGACGAAGAGTTTATCGAAGAGGGCAAAAGCCCGCCCGAGGCATGACGATCACGAAATAGCAAAAGGCGGCCTGAGGTCGCCTTTTTATTGTCACGAGAAATCAGGCGTTTCCTATAATTTCAATCATGCTTCTTGTTTTCAGGTAGTAGAAGGAACCGACAGGTGAGAATTGCCACAATAACCAACTGGGCCTACGGTGCGACGGTATGTCTGACGATTGTCTCCGGTATCGTCATGCTGATGGCCTCCAGTGCGGATAACGCCGAGCGGCAGGCGGTACAGCAGCGTCTGATGTTCGACCAACTGACGGATGAGGTCGACGGCGATGCCTGGTCGCTCTCTGACCTGGCGCGCCTGTATGTAGTGAATAAAGACCCGGCGGTGTTGAGCGAATATCAGCAACGAGAGAAGCAGCAGGTTGAGATTGAACAGCGGCTGCTAAAGCTCAAAGACGCCGGAGCGACAGGAGAAGAGCTGGCGCTGCTGCATGAAGGGCTGGAGATTGTTGATGGGCTTCAGGATGAGCAGCAAACGGCGCTCGCCAACCTCGCACACGATCAGGCTCCGCTGGCCGTATCGCTGCTGTATGGCAAAGTCTATGAGCAGGAGCTTGACCGGGCGCAGGAGCGCATGGACCATTTCCGCCAGATGCTCGATAGCCGGGCGCTGCGTGCGGTTCAGGAGGCGACCCGCGACTCTCGTATGCTGCGCACGCTGTCGGAGGTGATGGTCGGGCTGACGGCGCTGCTGTTTTTATTCGTCCTCGGCTTTATTTTAAAACGCCGCGTGCTGCGCCCGGTCGTGCGGTTGAGCGACGTGGTGCATCGCCTGGCTTCTCAGGACTACGCCGTGGAAACGCCGAGCTTTAACCAGATTGATGAAATTGGCGATATGGCGCAGGCGATCCGCATTTTCCGCGAGAACGGGCTGGTGCGGCAACAGCTTGAACGGCAGCGCGATGCCGACTGGGCGATACGCGAACTGCTGGCGCGCATGACCCAGCGTCTGCAGGGCTGCGAGTGTTTTGATGATGTGGTTAACGTCGCCGAGCTTTTTGCCCCGAACATTGCGCCGGGCGTGGCGGGGCGACTCTATATCCTCGACCGCGACCCGTGGCAGATGCGCTGTGTGGCCTCCTGGCTTTCCCCGGAGGGCGAGCCGACGCCGTTCCACCCGGATGAGTGCTGGGCGGTGCGCCGCGGGCAGAGCCACCCGCCGGTACACGGTGAACCGGATATCGGCTGCTACCATCTGCCGGAGTCGTGTCTCGACCATACGCTGTGCGTCCCGCTGATTGCTCAGGGCGAGGCCATCGGCCTGCTCTCATTCCAGAATCTCAACGACCAGACTGCACCTTCCCGCGCCTACCTTGAACTGATGGCGGAAGCGCTGGGCCTGGCGTTAGCCAACCAGCGCCTGCGTGACGCGCTGCTGGAAAAAGCGCTCTACGACCCGCTCACTGGTCTACGTAACCGCCACCATCTGGACGATATCCTGAATACCCAGATGAGCCAGGCGATTCGCAACGAAGAGCCGATGAGCTGTCTGATGATTGACATCGATCACTTCAAAAACATCAACGATCGCTTCGGCCACGAGGCGGGCGACGGCGTGATTAAAAGCGTCGCCTCCACTATTCAGCGCGTGGTGAACGACCGCGGTATGGCTTTCCGTTACGGCGGCGAAGAGTTTCTGGTGCTGCTGTACGACGTGGATGATGAGGCCGCCAACCGCATCGCCAGTGAGATTTTCGACGGCGTGCGCGAACTGGTGCTGCGCTTTAGCGGTGCGGAGATTGGTCATGTGGATGTCTCCATCGGCGTGGCAAGCTACCCGCAGCACGCCCAGAGCGACAGCCTGCTGCGTGCGGCGGACGTGGCCTTGTATCGGGCGAAAGAGCTAGGGCGTTCGCGGATAGTGAGCTTTGGGGCGCTGGCAGGGTAGGGCAGGTGTGCGTGGTTTTATAATAAAATGACGGCGGTATTTTTCAGGAATACCGCCTTATTTCTATTATATTTTATTGCTGGTGTTTGGTTATTAATAATAGAAATATAATATCATGGAGTTCATTTCAAAATAATTCATCCGCAATGTTAATTATTTATATAATTAAAGTAACATGTCGTGAAGATTGGATGTTTTTAGTTCTCATAGACGAGTATTTACATATCATGATATAATACGGAGGAAAAACGTGCAGATTATTAATCTGGCGTTAACGTAAATAAATATTTGAGGGGACTCTTCCAGTGGGACGTAAATGGGCCAATATCGTTGCTAAAAAAACGGCTAAAGACGGTGCAACGTCAAACGTATATGCAAAGTTCGGTGTAGAAATCTATGCCGCTGCTAAACAAGGCGAGCCAGATCCAGAATCAAACTCCGCGTTAAAATTCGTTATTGAACGTGCTAAACAAGCACAGGTTCCAAAGCACGTTATTGATAAAGCTATTGATAAAGCCAAAGGCGGCGGAGACGAAACCTTCGTAGCAGGGCGTTATGAAGGCTTTGGGCCAAGCGGTTCTATGCTTATCGCTGAAACGCTGACCTCTAATGTTAACCGCACGATTGCTAATGTCCGCAACATTTTCAATAAAAAAGGCGGGAACATCGGCGCAACGGGTGCGGTCAGCTATATGTTTGACAACACCGGTGTGATTGTATTTAAGGGAACAGACCCTGATAGTATTTTTGAAATTCTGCTTGAAGCTGAAGTGGAAGTTCGTGATGTGACTGAAGAAGAAGGCAACATTATTGTTTATACTGAAGCCACCGACCTTCATAAAGGTATTGCCGCGCTGAAAGCGTCTGGTATTACTGAATTCGCGACCACAGAATTAGAAATGATTGCGCAGTCAGAAATTGAACTGTCACCAGAAGATTTAGCCATCTTTGAAGGGCTTGTTGATGCTCTTGAAGATGATGACGATGTGCAGAAAGTCTATCACAACGTTGCTAACCTCTAATTATAGATTACAGAAATCTGCCGTTATGGCAGATTTTTAAATTTATAAAGACGTTATAAATATATCCAGCCTGATATATTTTTTGCCAAAGGCAGCGCTAAAAGATAGCTAACAGCGGTTTAAATACCGCTGTAATTAGCACTAAATGAAAGAACTTCCCACCTCGCCGTTGACCTATCAGTAGCATCTACTTTCAAGGGCCAACCCGCGAAGATTTGAAGGGTTAGGGCTACAGTTAATCTATCGTCCCTTTTCTAAGCCACTCACATCATGACCCTTTCTCTCGGTACTTACTTTCGCGCGCGTCTGCGCTTACTGATGGCTATTCTGGCCGGGCTAATCTGTTTCTTTACTCTTCCTCCCGCGCTGGGTTATTTGCAGCGGTTGCTGATTAGCTGGAACGTACTGGCGTGGCTGTATCTGTTCTTTATGTGGTTTCTGATGCTGCGTACCGATGTGCGGGACATTCCGCGCATTGCCAGAATGCAGGATGAAAGCGCGGGGCTGGTGCTGGGCATGGTGATTGTTGGTTGTCTGGTCAGCATCCTGGCGATTCTGGTTGAGCTGACGTCGCTTAAGCATCTTTCCGGCACGCCGCGGGTACTGCATCTGTTGCTCACCGGCGCCACGCTGGCGGTATCCTGGGCCTTGCTTCCCACCTCATTTGCCATGCATTACGCTCACCACCATTATCTGCACCGTAGCGAAGAGGTCACGCCGATGATCTTCCCCGAAAAACCGGGGGAACCGGGCTACTGGGATTTCCTCTATTACTCCTTCACCATCGCCGTCGCGTCACAAACCGCTGATGTGGCGACGGGGACTACCGATATGCGACAAATCACGCTGCTCCATTCGGTTATCTCTTTTGTATTCAATCTGGCGATTCTGGGCCTGTCGGTGAACGTCGGGGCGGGGCTGCTGAGCTAAATGCAGCATAATTTCGGACAAACCATTCCTTAGTACCCTAAATCCGCACAAAAACTTAACAAAAATGTGACAATGACAATATACATATAACTTATTATCTTTTATAAATTAGCGGGTGTACTCTGCGCTTTACCTACAAATGAGAAACGTATATGGAACAGACACCTGCTAAAAAAACTGAACATATTCAGTCTGATAACAAAGAGCAATTCACAAGATCTATTGGCCTGGTCTCAAATTTCGCGTTGGGTTTTACCTATCTTTCGCCGCTGACCGCCGTCTACTCGCTGTTTGCCCTGGCGGTGACGCTGGCGGGGCCACCAGCGGTATGGTGGATTCTGATCGTCGCCTGCGGGCAGCTGCTGGTGGCGCTGGTTTTTGGTGAAGTCTCTTCGCAATACCCGATTACCGGGGGGTTATACCCTTGGGCCAGACGCCTGTGGGGGAAAAAATACGCCTGGATTGCTGCCTGGATCTACCTCTGGGCGCTGGTCGTGACCGTTACCTCCATTGCGGAATACACCGCGACCTTCGTTGAGTCGCTGTTCAAGTACGGACAAACGCCGATGACGATGTTGATAACCTCAGCGGTACTGCTGCTGATGATGATGGCTATCAATATGTCGGGCACTAAAAACCTGGCGCGCGTCGCCCGTATCGGCTTCTGGTGCGAGATTGTCAGCGTGATTGCGCTGGGGATCTACTTACTGATTTTCCATCGCACTCAGCCGTTCTCGGTTATCTTCGACTCGATGGGCGTGATGGCGCATGATGGCAGCTACACCACCGCCTTTATGTCCGCCGCGCTGATGGGCCTGTTTATGTTCTTTGGCTTCGAAGCCTGCGGCAACGTGGCGGAAGAGGTGCAAAACCCAGGCAAGAAGATCCCGGTCGCCATGATTTTAAGTATCGTCTTCGGCGCTATCTCCGCCATTATCTCGGTACTGGGCTATCTGCTCTCCTCACCGAATCTGCTCAATATCGTGAACGGCAAGGTGGCGGATCCTATCCCGGCAATTTTGCATGAAGCGCTGGGCGAAACCGGTGCGACGGTATTTATCGTGATCGCGATTATTGCCATGCTCTCCTGCATTCTCTCTCTGCAGGCGGCGTTAAGCCGACTGATCTTCTCCTTCTCCCGCGACAAAATGTTACCGGGCAGCGAGTGGATGTCTAAAATCTCCAAAAACAGCGTGCCGGACAACGCGATGATCGTCAGCTGCCTGCTGCCGGTGATTGTCTGCGTCTGCGTCTACTTCCAGCCTGACAACCTGGCGCGTATTACCGCGTTTGCGGTGATCGGCATTTATATCTCCTTCCAGATGGTAGTGCTGGCCGCCATGCGTCAACGCCTGAACGGCTGGAAACCGGCCGGTGAGTGGACTATCGGTGGCTGGGGGACGCTGGTGAATGGACTGGCGCTGGCCTATGGCGTCGCGGCTATCTGGTTGCTGGCGCAGCCTGCGGAAGGGAGTACCTTCCTCGATCGCTGGACGGTGCTGATTGGACTGGCGATTGTGCTGGGAACCGGTCTGCTCTATATGGCGATTGCGCGACCGTTTGGTCGCTCCAGCGCGCCGGAAAATGATGCCATCGCCTATGCGGATGAGCTGAAAGCAAGAGAAAGTTATTAATACTCAAGGGCCTGCGGGCCCTTAATTGTCACATTGATACAGAATGAAGTAGTCGCTTTGATGAAGCACCGTAGCCGGGAGCGTGGTCAGCAGATTGCCCACCCGGAAACGGGGTTCAGTCGAAAAAATGATGCGTCTGTCGCGGTTAGTCAGCACCACTTTTGCGGGAGGGCGACAGGAAAGCAGCTCCTCTTCAATCTGGCCTACCAGCATATCGATAGCCGCCACGCCAAGAAATTGCCCATTGCTGTAAACCGGCACCGCAGAGGTGAGGGTGTACGCGGTATTACAGACGTAATCCACATAAGGGCCGTGAATACAGGCCTTACCCACCGACGGCGTGTGTTTAAACCACTCAAACGTTCTGAAATCCAGCCGCTGCTGGGTAGCCTGATCCAGGTCGAGATTGACCTGTTCCATCCCGTTGGCCTTTTTAAACCACCACTCCAGCAACCAGTATTCGCTGGCGGTTGGGCTGCTCTCAATATGGCTGGCAAAACCGGCCCCCGAGCAGTAGCGGTTATGCTGCAACGTGTGCTGGATATGCCCCTGAATGGTGGCCTTCACGGCAGGCTCTAATAACATCTCCGCCGACGCCTTTTGCCCGCTGGTGATGCTTTCACGTATGCGGTCAGCCAGCGCGACGGTGGACGCCACTGTTGAGGCGGTAATATCCTCAATTTTATCTATCAGGGTGGTAAACGATATGGGAGAGGTCATTTTGCGGTCAGCCTTCGCTCAGATTATATTTCATCTTTTGGTCGATCAGGTGGTAGATAAACGTATCAATAAGTCGGGTTGCAATCGCCATGGCGGCCAGTTCGTCGTGGTTCGCCAGCGCCTCCGTCAGCGTCTCGTACAGGGCCACAACCTGCGGGAAAATCTCATCGGAACGGTAGAGTACCGCCACCAGTGAGGCCCACTCAGCCTGCAGCTGTAGCTCCTGGTTTGCCAGCCTGGCGGAATGCGAGCTGGCGGCAAGCGCCAGCAGACAGCGCATATCAGACTGGGTTCTTTGCTCCGGCGTGTCGGCGTGTTTCAGCACGTCAACAAACCCTCGCAGCCGGTCAATATCCGCCGCGGTCACCCGGCGGGAAGCCAGCCTGGCACTATGGCTGATAATGGCGGAGTGCATCTCTCCTAAATCGGAAAGGTAATCCGTGCTGATGGTTTTGAATGGGTGCAGGCTGCTGTTTTTATCGCGCACGTTTTCGCACACGAAGCTGCCGCCATTTCTGCCACGCACGGTGTAGATCAATTCATTGGCCCGCAGCGTGTTAAGCGCCTCGCGGATCGTAATGTGCGAAACGCCCATCATTTTCGCTAAGTCGGTTTCATTGGGCAGCTGTTCATGAGGTTCCAGCAGCCCGGTAATGATCGCGTTGGAGAGGCGCTGAACTATTTGATCGGAGCGACTGGCCTGTCCAATAGGCGCAAAGATAACTGCATGAGTAATCATAAGCTTTTCTATTATTTATTCCCTGAAAGAGCACCCTTCTTAACATAAGCCTGCCGGGCAGGAAAGGAGAGAATCACGGCAGATAACCCCCGTTTTCGCGATCTCCTGGCCTGCTGGCACTGAGCCAACATAGCGTAATCCCGTCGGTGAGCAATCCCTCTTCGCTGAGATTTAGCTATTTTGTGATTCTAATGTAAGAAAATAGTTAAATTTGCGAAGCGTATCATATTGTTCGCTCAGCACGTTTGAATCCTGACGGTAACAAATATATTACATAAGTTTCTTTATGTTTTAAATGTCAGGAGTTGGTCATGAACACGCTGAAGCATTTTATTAACGGACAGTTTGTCTCGTCGTCGTCGGAAGAGGCGTTTGAGCTGGTGAGCCCGGTCGACGGCGAATGCTATGCCATGAGCCCGAACGGCGGCAAAGCGGAGGTCGATCAGGCTTACGCGGCGGCAAAAGCGGCTTTCACGGTATGGAAAAAATCGACCCCGGCGCAGCGTCAGAAGGCGCTGCTGAATCTTGCGGATGCGATTGAAAGTAACGCCGCGCGCCTGGCGGAAATTCAGAGCCAGGAGACCGGGCAGCTGCGGCACTTTATCGAGAAAGAGGAAATTGCCGCGTCCTGCGACGCCATTCGCTTTTTTGCCGGGGCCGCACGCTGCCTGGAAGGTAAAGCCAGCGGGGAGTACAGCGAAGGTTTTACCTCCACGATTCGCCGCGAACCGCTGGGGATCGTGGGGCAGGTGACCCCCTGGAACTACCCCTTCATGATGGCGGTATGGAAAATTGCTCCGGCGCTGGCAGCAGGTAACACGGTGGTGTTAAAGCCGAGCGACACGACCCCTATCAGCACCCTGATGCTGGCGGAACTTGCCGCGCCATTCTTCCCGGCAGGGGCGTTTAATGTGGTGCTGGGTAAGGCCGGTACCGGTTCGCTGGTGGTCTCCAACCCAACGGCCTCTCTGGTGTCGATCACCGGCTCCGTGCGTGCCGGTCTGCAGGTCGCCGCATCGGCGGCAGCCAACCTGACCAAAGCACATCTGGAGCTGGGCGGTAAAGCGCCGGTAGTGGTGTTTGCTGACGCCAATCTGGACAAAGCCGTCGATACCATCCTCACCGCCGGGTTCTTCAACGCCGGGCAGGACTGCACCGCCGCCACGCGCCTGCTGGTTGAGCAGTCGGTCTACGACGTCTTCCTGCAAAAACTGCTCGAGAAAGGCAAAGCCATCCGTTTTGGGCTGCCGGACGATAAGTCTGCGCTTTACGGCGCGCTGAACAGCAAAAATCAGCTGGAGCAGGTGAAAGGCTTTATTGAGCGCCTGCCGTCGCACGCCAGAATTGAGATGGGCGGCCATGCGGGGCCGGGGCCGGGCTTCTACTTCGAACCGACGCTGATCTCTGGTCTGCATCAGCAGGACGAAGCCATCCAGCATGAAGTCTTCGGCCCGGTGATGACCATTCAATCGTTTAACAGCGAAGAAGAAGCGCTGCATAAGGCCAATGACGTGGAGTATGGCCTGGCGGCCAGCGTCTGGACCAGTAACCACGGCCGCGCCCAGCGTTTCAGCATCGAGCTGGATTTCGGCACCGTATGGGTCAACAACCACATCCCGCTGTGTGCCGAAATGCCTCACGGCGGCTTCAAAAAGTCCGGCTATGGCAAAGATCTCTCCTCCTATTCACTCGACGAGTACACCAGAGTGAAACACATCATGTGCGATATCACTGAATAACAAGGATAAAAAATGAAAACCCTTAAAGTTGCCCTTTTTTCTGCCGTGCTGTTCTCCGGGCTGGCGCAGGCCCATAGCTCTTCTCTGGAGGTCGTGAAAGCCTATATGGCGGCATGGAATGCCCATGATGCCAGCAAGGCGGCGACCCTGCTCTCCAGCGACGTGGTCTATTACGACGCGGCGGCGGGTGAGCCGGTGAAGGGCCGGGATAACGCCGAAAAAGAGGTGATCGGTGCCTTTATTCACGCCGTTCCCGACCTGAAATGGACCATGACCGATAAGCCGGTTTACGACAAAGATACCGTTGCCTTCCGCTGGCAGTTTGTTGGTAAAAACAGCGGTGAGTGGGCAGGTAGCCCGGCTACCAACAACGCCATCAAATTTGAAGGCGTGAGCTATATCCGTGTGAAGGACGGAAAAATCACCTGGCAGGGGGATTATTACGATTCCAAAAAGCTGGATGAAGAGCTGAAACCTGAGAACAAATAATCGGCCACCCCCTTTGCAAAAAGGGGGGGCGTTTAACCTGGCATCCTGAACCGGGTGTCAGCCATAAAAGACAGGATTATCAATGGCAATCACCAGACGTGATTTTCTTAACGGTGTGGCAATTACCATCGCGGCCGGGCTGACGCCGCTGGAGTGGGCGCGGGCGGCAGGCAAAGAGAATGAGTTTATCCACGGGGAGGCTTACCCCCCAGCGCTCACCGGTCTGCGCGGCAACCACCCCGGTTCATTTGAGATGGCCCATGCCCTGGGCCGTGAGCATGAAAAGTTTGATTTCGGCACTCTGCCGTTTGAAGAAGAGTATGACCTGGTTATCGTCGGCGGCGGGATAAGCGGGCTGGCTGCGGCCTGCTTCTGGCGCGAGAAAATGGGGCCGGAAAGTAAAATCCTGATCCTCGATAACCACGACGATTTCGGCGGCCATGCCAAACGTAACGAATTTACTGTCGGCAATAAAACGCTCATCGGCTATGGCGGCAGCGAGGCGTTTCAGTCTCCCACCCACAACTTTAGCCCGGAAGTGAATGGCTTGATGCAGAAGTTGGGGGTGAGTATCACCCGCATGAAAGAGAGCTTTGACGTCAACTTCTACCCGGATCAGCAGCTCAGCCGCGGCGTCTTTTTTGATAAGAAAAACTTTGGTGAGACCAAAATCGTCAGCGGCGATCCGGGCCGGGCGGTCGCAGATGATATTCCGCCGGACAGGCTGAATGGCCGTAGCATGGAAGCGTTCATCAATGATTTTCCGCTGGTGGAGAGCGATAAAAAAGCGCTTCTCGACCTCTACGAACATCCACGGGACTATCTGCCGGGCATGAGCCAGGAAGAGAAAATCGCCTGGATGGATACCCATAGCTACAGTGAGTTTCTCAGCGATAAGGTAGGGCTCAGCAAGATGGCTCGCCTTTACTTCCAGCAGCGCTCCAACGATTTCTTCGCCATTGGCATTGAGGGCATTTCCGCCACCGACGCCCGCGCCTGCGCGCTGCCGGGGATGGAAGCGCTTGGTCTGCCGCCGCTGGATGGCGAAACGCTGGCCGACCTCGAAGAGCCGTATGTGTATCACTTCCCGGACGGCAACGCAGGTCTGGCACGCCTGATGGTGCGCCACCTTCTGCCTGACGCGCTGCCGGGCAGCACCATGGAAGACTCGGTCACTTCCCGCCTCGATTACAGCAAGCTTGATCTGGCCAAAAACAGCACCCGCCTGCGGTTGAGCAGCATTGTTATCAACGCTGCCAACGAGCAGGACGGGGTGAGTGTCACCTACATCAACGACGGCAAGCTCCATCGCGTTCGGGGACGCAACGCGGTGATGGCGGGTTACAACATGATGATCCCGTATCTGGTGCCCGAAATGCCTGAGGAGCAAAAGGCCGACATGCGGCTGAACGTCAAAGCGCCGCTGGTGTACACCAACGTGGCGGTGAAAAACTGGCAGGCGTTTAAAACCCTCGGCGTGCATGAGTTTTACTCACCGACGGCACCTTACAGCCGGGTAAAACTCGACTATCCGGTGAGCATGGGCGGGTACGAACACTCACACGGCCCGGATGAGCCGATCGTGCTGCATATGGTCTTTGTCCCTACCTACCCAGGCAGCAATATGAGCGCGCGGGAGCAGTTCCGCAAAGGCCGAGCCTGGCTGCTCGGCACCTCTTTTGAGGCGCATGAAAAAATGATCCGCGACCAGCTCCAGGAGATGTTTGGCGCGATCGGGTTCGACCATCAGCGGGATATCGCTGGGATCACCGTGAACCGCTGGGCGCATGGCTACGCCTACTATGCCTGCTCGTTGTTCGACGATATGGACAAAATCCCCGACATTATCTCCCGCGCGAGAAAGCCCGTTGGCCGCATCACCATCGCCAACTCCGATTCAGACTGGAGCGCTTACGCCCACGCGGCGATCGACCAGGCCTGGCGTGCCGTCAACGAACTCAAGGATATGGGGTAAGCGATGCGTATCGTAACCATGTTATTCACCGGCCTGCTTTCTGTTGGGGCCTCTGCGGCACCGATGATGGGGGAGTATATCGCCCGCGTTGCCGATTGCATGGCCTGCCACACGGCAGAAGGCGGTTCCCCTCTGGCGGGGGGCAAGAAATTTCCGACTCCCGTCGGTGATATTTATTCCACCAATATCACCCCGGATAAAACCCACGGCATCGGTAACTACAGCTATGCCGATTTTGAAAAGGCCGTGCGTCAGGGGATAGCCAAAGACGGCCATCCGCTCTATCCGGCTATGCCGTATCCCTCCTACGCCCGGATGAGCGATAGCGATATTCACGCCCTGTACGACTACTTTATGAAAGGCGTCGCGCCCTCAGAGAAAGCCAATCAGGAGAGTGACATCCCCTGGCTGCTCTCCGCCCGCTGGCCGCTGCATGTCTGGAACTGGTTGTTCCTGGACCCGCCGACGGGAGAACGTCGTCCGCTGTCGGATCCCGTGCTTCAGCGGGGCGCGTACCTGGTTGAAGGGGCCGGTCACTGCGGGGCGTGCCATACGCCGCGAGGCGTGGCGATGAACGAAAAAGCCTACAGCAACCAGGATGATACGTTCCTGAGCGGTGCCATGATTGACGGCTGGTATGCACCGTCGCTGCGAACGCTGTCGCTGCCGGAAAACGAGCTGACCTCGCTTATCGTCACCGGTAGGAGCAAGCATGCCGCTGTATCGGGCTCTATGGCGGAAGTGGTCAGTCAGAGCACCCAATATCTGACGCCTGACGATGCCACCGCCATTTCCCGTTACCTGTTAAGCCTCAATAACAATAAGCGCACGGCGACGCCTGCCAGCCATGTGACTACCGCTGCGTCTGCTTCTCCGGCAGCGGGGAAAACCCTGTATGGCCGCTACTGTTCCACCTGTCACGGCACCGAGGGGAAAGGCACCGATGACAACGTTCCTTCGCTGGTGAATAACCCTCTCGTCAGCGCCAAAGCGGCCACGCCGCTGCTGCGTGTGGTCACGCAAGGCGCGGAAACGCCGACGACCGTGGGCAACGTCTCGTTCAGAATGCCTGGCTATGGGGATGTGATGACCGACGAAGAGATGCGCGACGTGGTGAATTACGTTCGGCAAAGCTGGGGCAACGGCGCGGGCGAGGTCACGGCCGATGATGTGGCGAAGGTGAAAGCATCTCACCCTTAACCTGGCATAGGGGTCAGCAAAAAGGCAGAACATGGAAAACAGATTAGAAGCGGTAGGGCTGTGCTGTGAGCGGGACGATCGGCACTTATTTCGCGATCTCTCGTTTACCGTCGCGCCGGGAGAGTGGGTACAGATTGCGGGCGGCAACGGAGCGGGAAAAACCACGCTGCTGAGGATGTTAACGGGAATCATACGGCCCGACGGTGGAGAGGTGCGCTGGCAGGATAAATCCGTCAGCCGTCACCGCGAGGGCCTGCACGCTCATCTGCTCTGGATTGGTCATCAGCCGGGCATAAAAATGCGCCTGACGGCGCTACAGAATATCGCCTTTTTTCATCCCGATGCGTCGCCGTCAGAACGGTTGGCAGCGCTCGGGCTGGTGGGGCTCGCCGGCTACGAAGATGTACCGGTGGCGACGCTCTCTGCCGGGCAACAGCGCAATGTGGCGTTGGCGCGGCTCTGGCTGACCCACGCCGCGCTGTGGATCCTTGATGAACCCTTTACCGCCATTGACGCGCAGGGCGTCGCCAGGTTGACGCGCAGGATGGCGCAGCACGTTGCCGCGGGCGGGCAGATTGTGATGACCACGCATCAGCCGCTGGCCGACTCAACCCTGCCTGTCCGAAGGGTGGCGCTAACGGGGGGCGAGCCGGGATGATGTGGTCTCTTTTCTGCCTTGAACTGCGGGTCGCTTTTCGCTGCCGCGCCGAGCTTGCCAACCCGCTGTGGTTCTTTTTTATTATCCTCACGCTCTTTCCAATCGCTCTGGGTCAGGACAGCAAACAGCTGGCGCACATCGCCCCCGGTGCCATCTGGATAGCGGCGCTTCTCGCCTCTTTGCTGGCGCAAGACCGGCTGTTCCGCGATGACTACCAGGACGGCAGCCTCGAGCAGCTGATGCTGCTTCCCGTGCCGCTGCCCGCGGTGGTGCTGAGTAAAATCCTCGCTCACTGGTGCGTTACGGGCCTGCCGCTGCTGCTCTTCTCGCCGCTGGCGGCGTTATTGATGGCAATGGATTTTGCCCAGTGGGCGGTGATGGCGCTGACCTTGTTGCTCGGCACCCCGACCCTCAGCTTACTGGCCGCGCCTGGTTCGGGGCTGACGGTTGGGCTGCCCCGGGGCGGCGTCCTGCTCAGCCTGCTGGTGCTGCCCTTTACCTTGCCGCTGCTGATCTTTGCCACCGCCGCGATAAACGCCGCGACGGCGGGGCTGCCCGTTTCCGGTTATCTCGCCATTCTGGCGGCGATGCTGACCGGCAGCGCCATGTTCAGCCCCTTTGCCACCGCTGCGGCCCTGCGCGCCAGCCTGCAGGGGTAAGCCTCATGTTATTTCGAAGAAGAGTGCGCACTATGTGGAAAACACTGCATCAACTGGCTATCCCGGAACGCTGCTATCGCCTCAGCGGCCGGGCCATTTTCTGGCTGGCGCCGGCGGCGCTGGTCACGCTGGCGCTGGGCTGGGTCTGGGGATTCGCCTTCGCTCCCGCCGATTACCAGCAGGGCGAGGGGTATCGCATTATCTATCTGCATGTTCCCGCGGCGATGTGGTCGATGGGGATTTATGGCGTGATGGCGGTGGCCGCTTTTGTCGGCCTCGTCTGGCAACTCAAGCTCGCCTCCCTGGCGGTGGCGGCCATGGCGCCCATTGGTGCGGTCTATACCTTTATCGCCCTCGTCACCGGGGCGCTGTGGGGAAAACCGATGTGGGGGACCTGGTGGATATGGGACGCCCGGCTGACCTCGGAGCTCATTCTGCTGTTCATCTATATGGGCATTATTGCGCTCTGGAATGCGTTTAATAACCGCCGCACGGCGGGCCGGGCGGTGAGCATTCTGGTGCTGATGGGGGTGGTTAACCTGCCGGTGATTCACTACTCGGTGGTCTGGTGGAACACATTGCATCAGGGTTCCACCGGGCTGCAGCAAACTATCGACCCGGCGATGCGTCTGCCGCTGCGGCTCGTCATTGTGGGTTTTCTGCTGCTGTTTATCACGCTGACGCTGATGCGTTTACGTAATTTGATCCTGCTTGAGGAGCGCCTGCGCCCCTGGGTACGCCATATCGCTTGCGCAGGAGAACGGCCATGACGCCAGCTTTCAAACACTGGAACGACTTTTTCGCGATGGGCGGCTACGGACTCTATATCTGGCTGGCCGTGGCGCTGGTACTGCTCGCGCTGGTTGGGCTGATATGCCACACTTGCTGGCAGCGGCGCGCCATTTTGCAGGCGATTCGCCGTAGTCACTCCCGGGAACAGCGCCGACGCAACGTGCCGCAACGCGAGGCCAGCTTATGAATACCCGCCGTAAAAATCGCCTGCTGATAACCAGCCTCCTGCTCGGTGGGCTGGTGCTGACTCTGGGGCTGATTCTGTATGCCCTGCGCGCCAATATTGACCTGTTTTACACGCCGGGAGAGGTGCTGTACGGCAAAGGGGAGGCCAGAGAAATGCCTGTCGCCAGACAGCGCCTGCGGGTGGGCGGTCTGGTGCTTCCCGGCAGCATTAAGCGTTCGCCTACCTCAATGCAGGTAAGCTTCACGCTCTACGACGAGCGCGGCAGGGTGCAGGTCACCTTTGATGGGCTGCTCCCGGATCTCTTTCGCGAGGGGCAGGGCATTGTGGTTCAGGGGGAGCTGGATTCCGGCAACCACATTATCGCCCGTGAAGTGCTGGCAAAACACGATGAAAACTACACGCCGCCCGGCGTAAAAAAGGGAATCAAAACCCCTTCGGCTATAGGAAACCGTCAACATGATGCCTGAATGGGGGAACCTGTTGCTTTGCCTGGCGCTGGGGGCCGCGTGTCTGCTCTCCAGCCTGCCGCTGTATGGCGCATGGCGCGGGCAACGCTTGCTGATAGCCGCCGCGCCAATGTTCGCCATCGCGCTATTTGCCTGCCTTGCCGGGGCGTTTCTTATCCTGATGTACGCCTTTATCAGTAACGATTTCACCGTCGCCTATGTGGCGGCTAACGCCAATACGCAGCTGCCGATTATCTACAGAATGGCCGCCGTCTGGGGTGCCCACGAAGGCTCAATGCTGCTGTGGGTGCTGCTGATGAGCGGCTGGACGCTGGCCACGGCCTTACGTCGCACTATACCGCCGTCACTGCGCGCGCAGGTGCTAGCGGTGATGGGGATGATAAGCCTCGGGTTTCTGCTGTTTATCCTGTTTACCTCGAATCCCTTCGCCCGCACCTTGCCCGATTTCCCGATTGAAGGGCGGGACCTGAATCCGATGCTGCAAGACCCGGGGCTGGTTTTTCATCCCCCGGCGCTCTATATGGGCTACGTCGGTTTCTCCGTTGCCTTCGCGTTCGCCATCGCGGCGTTGCTCAATGGCCGCCTCGACCGGGAGTTTGCCCGGCTGGCGCGCCCCTGGACGCTGATGGCGTGGATCTTCTTAACGCTGGGCATCGTGATGGGCTCCCTGTGGGCGTACTACGAGCTGGGCTGGGGAGGGTGGTGGTTCTGGGATCCGGTGGAAAACGCCTCCCTGATGCCCTGGCTGGCGGGCACCGCGCTGCTGCACTCGCTGGCCGTTACCGAGCAGCGGGATACCTTCAGAGCCTGGAGCGCGCTGCTGGCTATCGCCGCCTTTTCCCTGTGTTTGCTGGGCACCTTTCTGGTGCGCTCCGGCGTACTGGTTTCGGTTCACTCCTTCGCCGCGGACCCCACGCGCGGCATGTATATCCTGATCTTTATGGCGCTGGTGGTCGGCGGTTCGCTGCTGCTCTTTGCCCTGCGCGGCTACCGTATCCGCTCCAGGGTGAATAACGCCTTCTGGTCACGGGAGTCGCTGCTGATGGGCAATAACGTTCTGTTGATGACCGCAATGCTGGTGGTGCTGCTTGGCACTTTGCTGCCGCTGGTGCATAAAGCGCTGGGTTTGGGCGCTATCTCCATCGGTGAGCCGTTCTTTAACCGTCTATTTGTGGTGCTGATGGTGCCGTTAGCGCTGTTGATGGGGCTGGCCCCGCTGGTGAGATGGGGGCGCGATCGCCCGGGAAAACAGCGTAAGCCGGTCATTGCCGCGCTGATTGCCACCCCGTTGCTGGCGCTGCTGCTGCCGTGGTGGTTGCAGGATCAGATTGTCGCCCTGACGGTGCTGGGCCTTTGCATGGCGCTGTGGATTGTCATCCTCCATCTGTGGGAGGTGATACGGCGTCTGCGGTGTGGGGAGCCGGTGACTCGCCGCTTCACCGGCATGATTATCGCCCATCTCGGGGTGGCGGTGACGGTCATCGGCATCGCTTTTCACCAGAACCACGATATCGAACGCGACGTGCGGATGGGGGTCAACGATACCCTGCAAATCCGGGAGTACCGTTTTACCTTCCGTGAGGTCCGCGAAAGCCTTGGCCCCAACTACCAGGCGGTGACGGCGGTGATTGATGCCGATGCCCCCGGCAGCAAAACGGCGACGCTATTCGCCGAGAAACGTTTTTACACCGCCAGCCGGGCGATTATGACCGAGGCCGCTATTCAGGTCGGCTTCACCCGCGATCTTTACGTCGCGCTGGGCGAACAGTTCGATGACGGCTCCTGGGGCATGCGTTTTTACTATAAGCCCTTTATCCGCTGGATTTGGGCCGGGGGAATCTTAATGGCGCTGGGGGGCGGGCTCTGTTTTCGCGGGCGTCGCACGCTGGTGGTAAAAGCCCAAAAGGTGACGGCATGAAACGTAACCTGTATCTGCTGCCGCTGGCGATTTTCGTCCTGCTGGCGGGCCTGCTTTTCTGGCAACTGCTGCGCATCGGCGACGGCGAAGACCCTAAAGCGCTGGATTCCGCCCTTATCGGCCAGCCGTTGCCCGCGCTGCGGGTGGCGACGCTGGCGCAGCCCGAGGAGAAACAGGATTTTCAGACGCTGGGCAAGGGCAAACCGCTGCTGCTGAACGTCTGGGCCACCTGGTGCCCCACCTGCCGGGCAGAGCACCGGTACCTCAATACGCTGACGGCGCAAGGCGTCGCGATAGCCGGGCTGAATTACAAAGACGACCGGCAAAAGGCGCAGCGCTGGCTGCAGGATTACGGCAACCCTTATCGCGATAACCTGCTGGATGCGGACGGTGCGGTCGGTATTGAGCTGGGCGTCTTCGGTGCGCCGGAGACCTTCCTGATTGATGGGCAGGGGATTGTGCGCTACCGGCACACTGGCGAGCTGAATGCCGACGTATGGCGCGAAGAGGTCGCGCCGCTGTGGGAAAAATACCGTAAAGAGGCCGGAGTATGAAAAACGGATTACTGGCGCTGCTGCTGATGGCGCTGAGCTTTTGGGTGATGGCGGCGCCGGAGGTGATGACCTTTCAAAGCGAAGCGCAGGAACAGCAATACCGCCAGCTGACGGCCGAACTGCGCTGCCCTAAATGCCAGAACAACAGCATTGCCGACTCCGGGTCGCTGATTGCGGCGGATCTGCGCCAGAAGGTGTATCAGCTAACGTTGCAGGGCAAAACGCGCGAGCAGGTTGTCGATTACATGGTGGCGCGCTACGGCGCGTTTATCAGCTACGATCCGCCGCTGACGCCGGTCACGCTGCTGCTGTGGATGCTGCCGCTGCTGGCGGTTCTCGCAGGGGGCTATGCCATTTACGCTCGCAGCCGCAGGCGGGTGCGTATTGCGGTGAGGCCAGATTCCGCTGAGACACTCCCCGTCAGAGGAAACCCGTGGGGGCTGGTAGCCGGGATTGTGATGGCGCTGGCGGTAAGCGGGGCGGCGTTTTACGCGACCAGCGGCTATCGACAGGTGCGCGACTGGCAGCAGGCAACCCGGCAGTTACCCGAACTGATGAACCGGGCGATAGACTCCCGCGCCGCGCCGCTGACGGAGAAAGAGCTGCAAACTCTGGCGCTGGGCTTACGAACCCATTTAGCGCATGACGGCGACAACCCGGAAGGCTGGATGCTGCTGGGGCGTGTGGGGATGATGCTCAACAACGCCACGCTGGCAACCCAGGCCTATGGTCGCGCCCATGCCATGGCGCCGGAGGATCTCGCCGCGGCATCAGGCTACGCCGACGTTCTGACCCGCACCGACGAACCGGAGGCGCTACAGCAGGCTGCCGGGCTGCTGGCACCGTTGCTGAACGCCCATCCGGACAACCTGCGTCTTCTGCAACTGGCGGCGGTCAACGCGTATCAACAGCAGCAATACAGTCTCGCCATCGCCCGCTGGCAGCGCATGCTGTTACTGAGCGAGGGCGATGCCGCGCAGCGGGCGGACATCGAACAGAAAATTGCGCTCGCTCGCCAGCATCAGTCGGTTAAGCAGGGTTAAGGAGGTGCTTTTTGATGATCTCCGCCAGCCGCGTAAACGCCGGTGCCATTGCCTCTTCATCAATGCTGGCAAACCCCAGCAGCAGCCCCTTGCGCGTTGGCGTGTCGGCAAAATAGCGTGACAGGGGGCGCACCAGCAGCGCCTGCTGGTTGGCCTCCTGGGTAATGGCGAGGTCATCGGCATCATCGGGTAGCTGCAAAATGAGATGCAGCCCGGCGTTGCTGCTGAACTCGCCCAGATACTCTTTCCCCAGTTGACGGGTAATCAGCGCGACCAGCGCGAGGCGACGGCGGCTGTAGAGCTGGCGCATCTTGCGGATATGGGCCGCGTAGTAGCCTTCGCGAATAAATTCCGCCAGCGCGGCCTGCATCAGCAGGTGGCCCCCACGATAGAGATCGCTATGCACCTTTTTTAACGCCGCCGCCAGCGGCTCCGGCAGCACCATATAGCCAAGGCGGAGAGCCGGGTAGAGAGTTTTACTGAAGGTGCCGATGTAAATCACCGGACTCGCCTCTTCCAGCCCCTGAAGGGACGGGATCGGCTGCCCGGCAAAGCGGAACTCGCTGTCGTAATCGTCCTCGACAATCCAGCTTTGGGTTTTCCGCGCCAGCGCCAGCAGCTGCTGACGGCGGCTCAGGCTCATCACCGAGCCTAGCGGGTACTGATGCGAGGGGGTGACAAAAATCATCCTCGGCGGCTCCGCGTTCTCTTCTGCAGGCACCAGCCCCTCTTCATCCACCGCGATGGCGGAAAAATTCACCCCATTCATGCGCAGAATATTTTTGATGCCCCAGTAGCCCGGCTCCTCCACCCAGGCCTGATCGCCCGGGTTGCATAAGGTGCGGGTGACCAAATCCAGCGCCTGGTGGATCCCTTCGGTTATCAGAATCTGGTCCGGGGAGCAGCGCACCCCGCGCGCCGTGCGCAGGTAATCGGTCAGCGATGCTTTCAGCTCGGCCACGCCGCCGTAGGCATCGTAGGTCAGATACTGCGGCAGCGGTTGGCGGGAAAGGCGATCCTGAATTTTTTTCAGTGCGCGATGCGGGAAGAGGGTGACGTCCGGGACGCCCGGCACAAACGCCCCCCACTGGCGCGGGCTGGCGCTGGCATTGCCCAGCAGCGCCTGGCCGCGTTCCGACAATTGGACGCTGAGCGCCTGCTGCGGTGGGGCCGATGGCGGCGCCTTTCGCTGGACCAGATTGTCCAGCACGCTCTCGCTGACAAAGGTGCCGCTGCTGGTGCGGGCCGAGATATACCCCTCCGCCTGCAGCTGTTCATAAACACGCAGCACGGTGTTACGCGACAGCGCCAGTTCGTCGGCCAGATCCCGGGAAGGAGGGATGCGGGTGGCGGGTTTCAGGCTGCCTTCCAGAATGCAGCTGCATATCGCCGCATAGAGACGACGATGCAATTTCTCACCGGTCTGTTGCGAAAATGCCTGCGTGATCACATCTACAGCAAGAGAACGCATTTGGATCCTTAAAATAAAACGTTTTGGCTCTCGATTAGAGTACCAGATGGTGAATAAATAGCAGTGAGATGTATTCACAGACTTATAAAAAAGGATGAGGCAACACTATGAGTAATAAAAACCTGCATCAACGTCGCCTGGCCGCCACCCCACGTGGCGTGGGTGTGATGTGCGATTTCTTCGCACAGTCCGCAGAGAACAGCACCCTGACGGATGTAGAAGGTCGCCAGTTTATTGATTTTGCTGCCGGTATCGCGGTACTCAACACCGGCCATCGCCACCCGCGCCTGGTGCAGGCCGTTGAAGCGCAGCTGCAGGCCTTTACCCATACCGCCTACCAGATTGTCCCTTACGAAAGCTATGTCACCCTGGCCGAGAAGATTAACGCCGCGGCCCCGGTGGGCAGCGACGCGAAAACCGCCTTCTTCACCACCGGTGCCGAAGCGGTAGAGAACGCGGTGAAAATTGCCCGCGCCCACACCGGCCGACCGGGCGTTATCGCCTTTGGCGGTGGCTTCCACGGCCGCACCTACATGACCATGGCCCTGACGGGCAAAGTAGCCCCTTACAAAAAAGGCTTTGGCCCCTTCCCGGGATCGGTATTCCACGCGCCTTATCCTTCCGCGTTGCACGGGATCACCACCGACGATGCGGTAAAAGCCATCGAACGCCTGTTTAAGGCCGATATTGATGCTGAGCAGGTCGCCGCCATTATCTTCGAACCTATCCAGGGGGAAGGGGGCTTTGTCGTCGCGCCTCCTGATTTCGTCGCGGCGATTCGTCGCATCTGCGATAAGCACGGCATCGTGATGATTGCCGACGAAGTACAAAGCGGCTTTGCCCGTACCGGCAAGCTGTTCGCGATGGATCACTACGCGGATAAACCGGACCTGATGACCATCGCCAAAAGCCTTGCGGGCGGTATGCCGCTCTCCGGCGTGGTAGGCAAAGCCGAGATTATGGATGCACCAGCGCCAGGTGGCCTGGGCGGCACCTACGCGGGCAACCCGCTCTCCGTCGCGGCTGCGCTGGCGGTGCTGGATATTATTGATGACGAGAAACTGTGTCAGCGCGCCGATGCGTTAGGCGAACGTCTGTGTGCCACCCTGAAAGACGCCCGCGAATACGCGCCGGGTCTGGCAGAAGTGCGCGGCGTAGGCTCGATGATTGCCGCAGAGTTTACCGACCCGACAAGCGGAGAACCGTCTGCCGAACTGGCTCAGCGCGTGCAGCGTAAAGCGCTGGAGCAGGGGTTACTGCTGCTGACCTGCGGCCAGTATGGCAACGTGATCCGCTTCCTCTATCCGTTAACCATACCGGAGTTCCAGTTCACCCAGGCGCTGGAGATCATCAAAAACGCCCTGAAGGACTGACGAACCGCCACGTTACCCTCGCTTTCTGCACAACATGGACATCTTTAGTGCCGTGGTACTTTGCTCATACGAGCACCGACGATAGCCATCCGTATCGTCGGTTTTTTTATTAAAAATCCGATTTCACTGTTGAGGTAAACGATGAAAACGCTGTCGTTTCTGAATAACAATCCCGATTCCGCATGGAATATCTTTATTGCCCAGGTTGAGCGCGTGCTGCCGTATTTAGGAGAGCTGGAGAGCTGGGCCGACACGCTGATCCGCCCCAAACGTGCGCTGATTGTCGACATTCCGCTGGAGATGGAAGATGGCACCGTGCGCCATTTCGAAGGCTATCGCGTACAGCATAACCTGTCCCGCGGGCCGGGTAAGGGCGGGGTGCGCTACCACCCGGACGTCACCTTAGAAGAGGTGATGGCGTTATCCGCCTGGATGACCATCAAATGCGCAGCGCTGAATCTGCCTTTCGGCGGCGCCAAAGGCGGTATTCGCGTTGACCCAAGCGAGCTCAGCAAGAAAGAGCTGGAACGGCTGACCCGCCGCTACACCAGCGAAATCGGCCTGATTATTGGGCCACAGCAGGACATTCCAGCACCGGACGTGGGCACCAACGCGCAGGTGATGGCCTGGATGATGGACACCTACTCGATGAACGTCGGCTCCACCACCACCGGCGTGGTCACCGGCAAACCTATCCACCTCGGCGGCTCACTGGGGCGCGTTAAGGCCACCGGACGCGGCGTCTTTGTCACCGGCATGGCGGCGGCGAAACACATTAACCTCGACATCACCGGCGCGCGTATTGGCGTGCAGGGCTTTGGTAACGTCGGCAGCGTCGCCGCGCAGCTGTTTGCCAGCGAAGGAGCAAAAGTTATCTCCGTGCAGGATCACTCCGCCACGCTGTATGACGCCTCCGGCATTGATATTGACGCACTTATCGCGTGGCAAACCGAGAACGGCAAGATAAAGGGCTTCCCGGGCGCGGCTGACGTCAACCCCGATGCGTTCTGGCTGTACGACTATGACATCGTGATCCCCGCCGCGCTGGAGGGCCAGATTACGGCTCAACGCGCCGAAGGCCTCTCATGCCGCCTGGTGCTGGAGGGCGCGAATGGCCCGACGGTGCCGCAGGCCGATGACATCTTGCGCGAGCGCGGCATTATCGTGCTCCCGGATGTTATCTGTAACGCGGGCGGCGTGACGGTGAGCTACTTTGAGTGGGTTCAGGATTTCTCCAGCTTCTACTGGTCAGAAGACGAGATCTATCAAAAGCTGGATAAAATCATCCTCAACGCCTTTGATGATGTGTGGAATAAATCGCAGCAGCTGAAGATCTCGCTGCGCACGGCGGCGTATGCGATTGCCTGCGAGCGTATTCTTACCGCGAGGAAAGAGCGCGGGATTTACCCGTAATCTCTGTTTGCTGGTAGTGCGGAATAAAGCCCGATGACGTTTTCGTATCGGGCTTTAATGATGTTACGGCAGTATGATTGTCATTCAGTTTTGCGAGCGTCCTTCCAGCAACCCGTATTGCTCAGCCCCGTTAAGCGCAGTATCCTGTTGTTGTATCTGCAAAATCAGGTGCCGGGATTGGAACCCTGAACCAACTTCATCGACGATATAAAGCGCGTTAACGCAAATTTCTGTCGTATGCACAGTCACCATCTCAATGGTGGGCTAGCGGGGGCATTGAAAGATGCACCGGTATCGATGAGTCGGTCGTTCTAACCCCGTCTGGTTTAGCCACCAATGAGAGAGAAAATATCACTTATCGGAGGCTGCCACGATGGCGACACCCCTCACCACAACTACCGTACCAGACTTCACCCACTGCGAGTTCTACTCCTTCGTTGAAGGCCGCGCCGTCCACCTTGGCGGAGAATGGCTCTCCCAAGCCGGATTTATCGACGGCATGCCCATCAAAGTCCGCGTAATGAAAGATTGCATCGTGATCACCCCGCAGAACACCCGCGAGCTATGGGGCTGCATTGAAGGCATGAGCGTCGCGAACATCAACCAGCGCAAAGTGAGAGCATGGCTGAAAACCTTTCCGGGGGCGCTGAACGATAGCGGGGATATTCCGGTGATTAAGCGGAGTAAATCGGGCGGGAAATTCTAGCGGCAAGCGACAATGGTCGCCCGGCTGAGCGGAGCGACGCCGGGGTTTTTGCGGGTTGCGCAAGAGGAGCTCACTTCTGCTTTGTGCCAAGAGCGGACATTGCTGATATCACGATGTATTAATCAACGAGTAGCAGGATACCTATCATAGTTTGTTATTTTTTAGGGATACAACTCCATCCGAAAACGGGGTTGAACAAACCTGACCTGCTTATGCCCCTCGCCTGAGGGGCTGTTTCTGGTTATAACTTCGTTCTATTTTGTCGACGCATGTTTTCTACAGCCAATACAAAGTCTGCATTGGTAACGTTCTCCTGCCAACGAGACCAAAAATCTATTGTTGCACTTAACGGTTTTTCTGTTGGAGGGTCAACTTTAATTCTGCTTGGTAGAAGTACTGAGTCACCGACAACCATAGCTTCCCCGACATCCATGATGGGTAATGCCTCCAATAGGCTCTCTAGGCTTTCTGGCAGTAATTTTCGTACAGTTGCCTGGTCATCCGCATTTGTTAAACGCAGTGAAATAATGTTGTTACACTGACTCAGAATAGTGGTACTTACATCTGAAGGTCTTTGGCTTACAATCATTAATGCAACGCCATATTTCCGGCCCTCTTTAGCGATTTTTTCAAATGCTTCAACGGCTCTGCGTTCAACTGGATTGCCTTCTTTTCTTGGCAAGTATAGGTGAGCTTCATCACAGACAAATGCAATTGGTCTGCGATCTGTCGGATCAGTCCAGAATTGAACTTGATAAATGATACGGGCAACCAACCCAATGATTACTGGTAGTATATCGGCCGGAACTTCTGAGAAGTCGATTACTTTAATACTCTTTTTTTGAATACCAAAACCCATCAGCTTTTCGGCAATCATACTCAACGAACTGTACTGATTGTATTTTTCCGGACTATTGAAAAGAAATCCATAACGTCGATCTTGCAAGCGACTAGCCATACGGACTAGCAATCTAGAAAACTCACCGTTAAAAGGGCCATTTTTTTCCTTTCCAGCTTGCGCCCCCGGAACCCTTTCTTCATTTAAAAACTTTAACTTTTCAATGACATTATCGAGAGAAAAGGGAATTGGACTGTCAAGTGTAAAAGACTGCAACAGATCGGTTCGTTCATTCGCTAGTAGGAAAGATTTCTTTTGCTCTGTAATCGCATCTTGCACAACCACAACTTGGTTATGTGCACTGAACTCACTTCGGTCAACGAATAATGACTGAATCTCTTCCGAATTGAGCAACCAATAAGGTAGGAAGAGGAGTGAGTCATCATCTGTATCAACCTCATCCGGCCCTGGTATTCTCATTTGTTTGGCATAGGAAAGTTCTTTGTACTCACCGTGCAAGTCGAATACAACGAGGTTTGAAGATGGCAGTTTCGAGCTCCTTTCCAGAATCGAAGCAACCGTCCATGATTTACCAGATCCCGTACTACCAAGTAGAGCGGCATGCCGCTGGAACAATTTATTGCCATCAACATAAGCGCGTGCATTTTCATTGAGCTTATAAGAGCCCAGTTCCAGTGAGTGCTCTCCATCGCCACATTCAGAAATCACACGCATGAATTCTTCGAGGTGGGCGTCTTTAAGTACGTAACAGGTTGAGTCGATTTCCGGGACGTGATCTAGAGACCTTGAAAACTTATACTTTTGCTCAATTGCGTCCCATCGGGTCCCGCCCATTAACGTAATCTTGACTGTGTTGATAACACTATCTTCAAATGCGTCTATCTCGTCCGCATCATCTTCTTGCACTTCTTGGGTAAGGGGTTGAGCAACTACTGCTTTGATTACTTTATCAATCATGCCAATGAGCCAACATTCTGTTGCTCCGCTTAGTTGCACTGTTACAAGTTGTCCAACTCTGGCCTTACGCAGATCCTTGTCACTATTTACAAGTATGGTTACTTTTCTGGTGTCTACCTCACGAATATTGCCAAGTATGTAGCTGTCGTCATTTAAAGTAAAAAGAGCCATATTACCCCCCTAAAAACTCGTTAGCGAAAGCGTCAAAACGCCATAATTCCTTGTCATCTAAATGCAGCCAGTTTTCAAACTTTGAATTGTAGATTCTGCTTTTATCTGAATTTGTCTGTTTGCAGATAAGCCACATATTTGGGCATTTATCTAACCATTCCTCGACTCTTGAGTTTGAATCCCGAGTAATAACCAACGCACGGCACTGATCTTGTTCGAGTTTTTGTCTAAATGCGTTATTTACAAGTTGGGAATCGTTAAAGCCAAATCCTAAAAACAGAAAACAGGTATGGTTTCCAACAGCATTATCATATTCAGCCAACTGGGCCCTGTCTTTATGCAATCGCTGATATTTGGCTGTGCCAGGAGTGATCATCGCTCGCACAACGCCTTCAGGTTTGTTGAGAATCCAGCTATTACACTCAATAAGGTGATTTTCCCATTCAAACGTATTTAATGAACCATGTGGTTTGTGTAGTCGAACATGTTTACATTCAACGATTCTTGATGGTTGTCTCGGCTTGCCTAAGCCTTTATGAATAGATTGAACTGCTTTTTTTGCTTCACTCCAGTCATAACGTTGAAGAAAGCCGCCATAAAACCCCGTAATATATGGAATTTTATGTCGAATAAAGGCGTACTCAGCTAATAAATCGTAATTAGGCGTTGCGACGTGAAGTTGTTTATCGGCCTGTGGCAGAGTCTCAACGAGCTTTTTCAGTAGTGAACCAGCAGGCCAATCGCGTAATCCTGAAATGATTTGATGGGCGTGAATGTTATCATGATGCGCAACAAAGCTTGCAGTTAGCTCGACTATTCGAGTGGTCAGAGCCTCATCCTTGATGAAGTCCATAGCAGATTCAAAATCATTGCTACCCCCATCAAGTGCAGAGATAACTTGCTGCCATTGTTGTTCTTGGGTATCCGTCATACCACTGGTCAACTCGGCTCGAAGGTGGCGCTCTAATGCTGGCATCCCAAAATTTAGATCAAGTGCACATGAAGTTCCTGTGCCAAATAAAACAAACGGCTTCTCAGTAAAAAACTCTGCAATCGCTTGATATGCAGATTCCTTTGTCAACTCCATGTCCCCCCCACTTAAAACATCAAATTTCAGTGCTTACCACCTAACTTCTGCAGCATTAGTACTTTATTCTCTTGCTTTAATGCTTCAAGTTTTTATTGCGGAGCAATAATCTAGAACACTCATTTGTAGAGCTATATCAAGTTTCTGCCAATCGTAGGTTTCGCTCCGCGTAAAACATCTTTTAGATCGTCATTGAGGCAAATGGATGTTATGGCAGCAAGAATGTCCCCTGTATTAATGTTTGGCCCACAGTCAAACCTACTCCCACTAATGAACACATCGTAATGTTAGTAATGCTTCCGTTAGTTGTGGGGAGCATTGTCGATGTCCGCAGTTCGCTCATAGCAGACCTCCAAAAATTTCCGCCAGGCATCAACACTTCCTGGCGGCCTTCCTAACACTCACCTCACCGCATGCAACCCACTTTCCCCCCTCCCAGCCGCCTTATTCAGCACCCGCTCAATCACCGCCGCCAGTTCGTTAATCTCAAACTTCGCCACATACCCATCAGCGTTAACCTTGCGAATATGGTCTTCGTTAGCGTTCCCCGACAGGGAGGAGTGGATCACCACCGGAATATTGCGCAGCCGTGGGTCGGTTTTGATTTTGCGGGTCAGGGTAAAGCCATCCATCTCCGGCATTTCGAGGTCGGTCAGCACGAGGGCGATTTTATCGCTCACCGGTACGCCTTCTTTCGCCGCTTCCTGGGCGATAAGCTCAATTTTCTCCCACGCTTCTTTGCCGGTTACGTGCAGCTGGGCGGGGATGTCCATCGCCTTCAGCCCTTTCTCCAGCATAGCGCGCGCTACCTTGGAGTCCTCGGCGACAATCGCCGTGGCGCCCGGTTTAATATTGAATTTGCGCGGGTTCAGCTCTTTGGCGTGCAGGTCGTGGTTGGAAGGGGTGATGTCGTAAAGAATTTGCTCCACGTCGATAACCATCGCCAGGTTGTTGCTCTCCTTATGATCGTCGAGGCAGGCGATGCTGGTGATGTATTTGCCGTTCACCGCTTTCTCGGCGGTGTGGATCTGCGTCCAGTCGAGGCGGGTAATGTTCTCAACGGATTCGACGGCGAAGGCCTGCACGCTGCGGGCGTATTCGGTAATCAGCAGAATGTTCAGGCCGGTGGCAGGCTTGCAGCCCGCCACGGCGGCGAGGTCGATAACCGGAATGATTTGGTCGCGAATGTTCACCATACCCATCAGCGGCGGCTTAATGCCGGCGGGGCGGGTGAAGCTTGGCATCGGGACGATTTCCCGCAGCTTAAAGACGTTAATGCCGTACAGCTCCGAGGCGTCGCTCTGCGATGACGCGCCGAGGCGGAAAAGCAGCAGCTCAAAACGGTTGGACAGGGTCAGGTTAGCCCTGTCGTCGATCTCTTTCTGGAAGTTATCCATCATGCCCTCAGCGTAAAAAGCGTTCTCTTATTAGCTGAGTTATCGGCAGGCGTGGCTAAAACGTTATCACAGCGTGAAGGTGGCGAAATCTTCGGCCAGTTCGCATGCCGGGAAATACGCCTGGCACTCGGCGAGCAGGCGGCGGCAGCCTTCAGCATCGTAACGCGAGCTGACGTGGGTGACGATAAGCCGCTTCGCGTTGGCGGCCCGCGCCAGTTGGGCGGTCTGCTCGGTGGACGAGTGTCCGCGGCTGTTGGCTTTCTCCGCCATGGCGGCTTCCAGCGTCGCTTCATGCACCATCACATCAACGTCGCGGGCCATCTCCAGCGCGGCATCGCACGGGGCGGTGTCGCCAAAAATCGCCACTTTTTTACCGGGCGTGGCAGGGGAGAGGTATTCCGCGCCGTTAATCACGCGGCCGTCCGCCAGCGTGACCTGCTCACCGGCTTTAAGCTGCTGGAACAGCGGGCCAGGCGCGACGCCTGCGGCAACCAGCCTGCGCGCATCCAGCGCGCCGGGCTTATCGTGTTCTTCCACGCGAAAACCGTAACACTCGACCGGGTGATTCAGCGGGAAAGCGGTGACTTTACGCAGGCCGTCGTCGAGGATCTCCCCGCCGTTGATTTCAACCACTTCCAGCGGGAAATCGGTCCACGAACCGCTCAGGCGCAGGGTGGTTTCAACAAACTCTTTCAGCCCTTTTGGCCCGTACAGGGTGAGCGGCTGGGCGCTGCCCGACATCGAACGGCTGCAAATCAGCCCCGGCAGGCCAAACAGATGGTCACCGTGCAGGTGGCTAATAAATATGCGTTCGATTTTGCCCGGATGAAAAGCGGTGTGCAGCAGCTGGTGTTGGGTGCCTTCGCCGCAGTCGAAAAGCCACAGCCCCGGCTGCGTCGGGTGTTGCAGATTCAGCAGCATTGCTGTTACGTTGCGAGTTCGGGTTGGCACGCCCGCGGATGTACCTAAAAACGTCAATTGCATAGCGCCGCGCCCCTGGCGGTAAAAAATAAGGTTTAAGGAGCCTACCATGATTCGCTGGCAAGATTTGCACCATTCTGAATTAACCGTCCCGACGCTGTACGACCTGCTGAAGCTGCGCAGCGAAGTTTTCGTGGTGGAGCAGGCCTGCGTGTATCTGGATATCGACGGTGACGATCTGGTGGGTGAAAACCGCCATCTGCTGGGCTGGAAAGACGACAAGCTGGTGGCCTACGCGCGCATTCTGGTCAGTGAGGAAGAAATTGAACCGGTAGTGATTGGCCGGGTGATTGTCAGCTCAGCCGTACGCGGCGAACGTCTGGGCTACCAGCTGATGGAACGCGCGCTGGCCAGCTGCCAGCAGCATTGGCCGCAGCGGGCGCTCTATCTTGGCGCGCAGGCGCATCTGCGGGAGTTCTACGGCCATTTCGGGTTTATCACCGTGACCGACGTTTACGACGAAGATGGTATTCCGCACGTGGGGATGGCGCGAGAAGTGGCGCAGGCATAACCCTAAATCCCGTCTATAGTGAAAGGCAAAGAGCGTTGATTTTCAGTGCGATATTGCCTTGTTACGTTTCCGCTCCCTAATCGTGGGTACTGCTTTTTATAACAAGTACCCCGTATACTATGTGGTTTTTATCATAGGGAGGTTTGCGTGCGATCCATTCTAGCGGCGTTGCAGAGCCTGTCAGGGCTGCTGACAGACGATTTTCCAGCGTTGCCCGGCGCGCGAACCCTCGAAGTCTCTTTCCCCCTGAGCGATGCCTTCGACCCGCTTGCCTGGCTTAGCGGGCAGGCGGTCTGGCCGCAGTTCTACTGGCAGCAGCGCAGCGGCAAAGAAGAGATTGCCGCGCTGGGTGCCGTACAGACCTTTTCCTCCCTGGCTAATGCCAATGCCTTTTTGCACACGCTTGAGCGCGACGATCTGCGCATCTGCGGCGTGAACGCGTTTGATCCCAACGTCGGCCAGCTGTTCCTGCCACGTCTGGAATGGCGGCGCGAAGCCGGGCACGCTCAGCTTCGCATCAACCTGTGGAGTGATACCTCGCTCCAGCAGGATGCTGAACAGGCGCGAGCATGCCTGGCCTTGCTTACCGCCCATCACGCCTCGGCGGAGCTGGCGTTGCAGCAGAAAAGTGAAACCCATCGCCCTGGCAAAGAGGGCTGGTGTCGGCTGATTGACCAGGCTACCCAGGCGATTCGCGACGGTGCCTTTAGCAAAGTGGTGCTGGCGCGGGCAACGGATCTGGTCTTTAGCAGTGCGCCGAACGCCAGTGCGCTGATGGCCGCCAGTCGCCGGGTCAATTTCTCTTGCTATCATTTCTATATGGCGTTCGACGCGCAGCGGACGTTTCTCGGTTCCTCGCCGGAACGTTTATGGCGGCGGCGCGTTACGGCGCTGCGTACCGAAGCGCTGGCGGGCACCGTGGCGGCGCACGATGATGCAGCAACCGCAAAGCGGCTGGGCGACTGGCTGATGCACGACGATAAAAACCAGCGGGAAAACAGCCTGGTGGTGGAAGATATCTGCCAGCGCTTACAGGGGCTGACCCACACCCTCGACGTTCTGCCTGCGGAAATCGTTCGCCTGCGCAAGGTGCAGCATCTGCGCCGTTGCATTCAGGCGGAGCTTAACGTGGCGGACGATACGCGCTGCCTGCTGCAACTGCAGCCGACGGCGGCGGTGGCGGGGCTGCCGCGCGCGCAGGCGCTGGACTTTATCGACCGTTTCGAGCCGTTTACCCGCGAATGGTACGCCGGGTCGGCGGGCTATCTTTCTCGTCGTCAGAGCGAGTTTTGCGTCACGCTGCGCTCGGCGAAGGTGGAAGGCGATACGGTGCGCCTGTATGCCGGGGCCGGCATCATCGACGGCTCGGATCCTGAGCAGGAGTGGCAGGAGATCGAAAATAAAGCGGCGGGTCTGCGCGCTTTGCTGTTCCCTGAATAGAACATTACCGATTCATATCAAAATCCTACTAAGCCGTAGAATCTATACTGAGTTGATTATTTGATACCGGACAACTTCATGTCAGTAAGCGCATTTAACCGACGCTGGGCGGCGGTGATCCTTGAAGCATTAACCCGTCACGGCGTGCGGCACGTTTGCATTGCGCCGGGGTCTCGTTCCACACCGCTTACGCTGGCGGCGGCGGAGAACCGCACCTTTATTCATCACACCCATTTTGATGAACGCGGGCTTGGGCATCTGGCGCTGGGGCTGGCGAAGGTCAGCCTGCAGCCGGTGGCGGTGATTGTCACTTCCGGCACGGCGGTGGCGAACCTCTACCCGGCGCTGATTGAAGCGGGGTTGACCGGTGAAAAAATTATTCTGCTGACCGCCGACCGCCCGCCGGAACTGATTGACTGCGGCGCGAATCAGGCGATCCGCCAGCCCGGTATGTTTGCCTCACACCCGTCCAGCACCCTCTCGTTACCGCGCCCGAGCCAGGATATTCCGGCCCGCTGGCTGGTCTCCGTGGTGGATGACGCGCTGGGCTCACTGCATTCCGGCGGCGTACACATCAACTGCCCGTTTGCTGAACCGCTGTATGGCGATATGGACGATACTGGCCTTGCCTGGCAGCAGGCGTTAGGCGACTGGTGGCAGGGGGAAAAACCCTGGCTGCGCGAAGCGCTGCATCAGGAGAGTGCCGTCCAGCGCGACTGGTTCTTCTGGCGGCAAAAGCGCGGCGTGATTGTTGCCGGGCGCATGAGCGCGGAAGAGGGCAAGAAGGTTGCCGAATGGGCGAAAACCCTCGGCTGGCCGCTGATTGGCGACGTGCTGTCGCAAACCGGGCAGCCGCTTCCGTGCGCGGATCTCTGGCTCGGCAACCCGGCCGCCATCAGCGAGCTTGAGCAGGCGCAGATTGTGGTGCAGCTTGGCAGCAGCCTCACCGGCAAACGCGTGCTGCAATGGCAGCTGGCCTGCGAACCGGACGAGTACTGGCTGGTCGACCCGCTCTCCGGCCGTCTTGACCCGGCGCACCATCGTGGTCGTCGACTGGTGAGCAATATCGCCCAGTGGCTGGAAAAACACCCAGCGGAAAAACGCGCGCCGTGGACCACGGTCATCCCCACGCTCTCCGAGCAGGCATGGGATGCGGTCGCTGCGCAAAGTGAACATTTTGGTGAAGCGCAGCTGGCGCACCGTATTCGCCGCTATCTTCCTGAACAAGGGCAACTGTTCGTCGGCAACAGCCTGGTGGTGCGCTTAATTGACGCTTTAGGCCAGCTTCCGGCGGGCTATCCGGTTTATAGCAACCGCGGTGCCAGCGGCATCGACGGCCTGATTTCTACGGCAGCTGGCGTGCAGCGTGCCAGCGCGAGGCCGACGCTGGCCATCGTTGGCGACCTGTCCGCGCTCTACGATCTCAACGCGCTGGCGCTGCTGCGTCAGGTCTCCGCGCCGCTGGTGCTGATTGTGGTCAACAACAACGGCGGGCAGATTTTCTCTCTGCTGCCGACGCCGGTGGAGGAGCGCGAGCGCTTCTACGCGATGCCGCAAAACGTTCACTTCGAACATGCGGCGAAGATGTTTGGCCTGCGCTATCAGCAGCCAGAGGATTGGGCCTCGCTGGAAACGGCGCTGAGCACCGCCTGGCGTACGCCCGCGACCACGGTGATTGAGCTGGTGGTAAACGACACTGACGGTGCGCAAACGCTGCAGCATCTGCTGGCGCAGGTCAGCAAGCTATGATTCTGCACGCCGTGGCCGAGCAGGGCGACTCCTCACAGCCGTGGCTGGTTTTCCTGCACGGTTTTTCCGGCGACCACCGCGAATGGCAGCCGGTGGGGCAGCGCTTTGCGCGGGCCAATCGGCTGTATGTCGATCTCCCCGGCCACGGTGGTTCTGCGTCTGTGCGGGTCAATAACTTCACTGAGATGGACGCCGCACTCCAGGCTACGCTGCTTAGTTACAATATACTTAATTACTGGCTGGTGGGGTACTCGCTGGGCGGACGGATTGCCATGCACTATGCCTGCTCGCGGCCGGAAGGCCTCGCAGGGCTGATTGTCGAAGGTGGTCACCCTGGGCTGACGAACGACGCGGAGCGGGAATCGCGCTGGCGCAATGACGAAGCCTGGGCGCAGCGTTTTCGTGAGCTTCCGCTAGCGGACGTTTTCAGCGCCTGGTATCAACAGTCGGTCTTTGCCAGCCTCACCGACGTGCAGCGCGATTCGCTAGTGGCGCTGCGTCAGCACAACGACGGCAACGCGCTGGCGGCAATGCTGCTGGCCACTTCTTTATCCGTGCAGGAAGACCTCCGTCCTGCGCTGCACACGCTTTCACAGCCATTCTGGTATCTCTGTGGCGAGCGCGACCGCAAGTTTCGGGCTATTGCCGAGGAACTCTCGCGACCTTGCCACCTTATTCATGATGCCGGGCACAACGCGCACCGGGAAAATCCCGTGGGCGTGGCCGCGTGCCTGGCTCAGATTCTGCCTGTTAACTTATAGGACTCGCTATGATCTATCCTGATGAAGCTATGCTGTACGCCCCCGCTGAGTGGCACGATTGTTCCGAAGGTTTTACCGACATTCGCTACGAAAAATCCGCTGACGGCATCGCCAAAATCACCATTAACCGCCCGCAGGTTCGCAACGCGTTTCGTCCGCTGACGGTCAAAGAGATGATTCAGGCGCTGGCGGATGCCCGCTATGACGACAACGTCGGCGTGATCATCCTGACCGGTGCGGGCGACAAAGCCTTCTGCGCTGGCGGCGACCAGAAAGTGCGCGGCGACTACGGCGGATACCAGGACGACAGCGGCGTTCACCACCTGAACGTGCTGGACTTCCAGCGTCAGATCCGTACCTGCCCGAAACCGGTCGTGGCGATGGTCGCAGGCTTCTCCATCGGCGGCGGCCACGTGCTGCACATGATGTGTGACCTGACCATTGCGGCGGATAACGCCATCTTCGGCCAGACCGGCCCGAAAGTCGGCTCCTTCGATGGCGGCTGGGGCGCTTCCTACATGGCGCGCATCGTCGGTCAGAAGAAAGCGCGTGAAATCTGGTTCCTGTGCCGCCAGTACGATGCTAAAGCGGCGCTGGATATGGGCCTGGTGAACACCGTAGTACCGCTGGCCGACCTCGAAAAAGAGACCGTTCGCTGGTGCCGCGAAATGCTGCAAAACAGCCCGATGGCGCTGCGCTGCCTGAAAGCCGCGCTGAACGCCGACTGTGACGGTCAGGCGGGTCTGCAGGAACTGGCGGGTAACGCCACCATGCTGTTCTACATGACCGAAGAAGGTCAGGAAGGCCGTAACGCCTTCAACCAGAAACGTCAGCCTGACTTCAGCAAATTCAAACGGAATCCGTAATGCGTAGTGCGCAGGTTTACCGCTGGCAGATACCGATGGACGCAGGTGTGGTTCTGCGCGAGCGGCGGCTGAAAACCCGTGATGGGTTATTCGTCTACCTGCGTGACGGCGAACGGGACGGGTGGGGAGAGATCTCCCCACTGCCGGGCTTTAGCCTGGAGTCGCTGGACGACGCGCAGTCGGCGCTGCTGGGCTGGGTTAACGCCTGGCGACAGGGCGACGATCGCGCGTTGCCAGAGGTTCCCTCGGTAGCCTTCGGCATCAGTTGCGCGCTGGCGGAGCTGAACGATGCGCTGCCCGAGGCAGCGGACTATCGCGCCGCGCCGCTGTGCACTGGCGACCCGGACGATCTGGTTATCAAGCTCGCCGACATGTCCGGCGAGAAGGTGGCGAAAGTGAAGGTCGGCCTGTATGAAGCGGTCCGCGACGGCATGGTGGTGAACCTGCTGCTGGAAGCCATTCCAGAGCTGACCCTGCGCCTTGACGCTAACCGTGCCTGGACGCCGCTGAAAGCCCAGCAGTTCGCCAAATACGTCAACCCGGATCACCGCTCGCGTATCGCTTTCCTTGAAGAACCATGCAAAACCCGCGATGACTCGCGCGCCTTTGCGCGTGAAACCGGCATCGCGATTGCCTGGGACGAAAGCCTGCGCGAGGCGGATTTCCGCTTTGAAGCCGAGCCCGGCCTCAAAGCCGTGGTGATCAAACCGACGCTGACCGGCAGCCTGGAACGCGTAAAAGCCCAGGTGGCGGCGGCACACGCGCTTGGCCTGACGGCGGTGATCAGCTCCTCGCTGGAATCAAGCCTCGGCTTAACCCAACTGGCGCGCATCGCCGCGTGGCTGACGCCGCAAACTATCCCCGGCCTCGATACCCTGGATCTGATGCAGACCCAGCTGATTCGCTGCTGGCCTGGCAGCTTGCTGCCGTGCGGCGCGATCGAGGATATGGAGCCACTGCTGTGACCTTTACAACCTGGCCGTGGCGGCACTGGCGTGACGTGCGCGGCGACGCCATCGCGCTGCGTCTCGATGACGAAACCCTGAGCTGGACGGCGCTGTGCGAACGTATCGACGCGCTGGCCGCCGGGTTTCAGGCACAGGGCGTGAAGCCCGAAGACGGCGTGGCGCTCTGCGCGCGCAATCTCCCGGAGGCGGTGCTGGCCTGGCTGGCGCTGTTGCAGTGCGGTGCGCGCATTCTGCCGCTGAACCCACGGCTGCCGACGACGCTGGTCAACCAACTGCTGCCGGGCCTCAGCCTGCGCCACTTTTTAAATCTGGAAGCCGATGAGCACTATGGCCTCGCGCCGTTGCAGCTGCGTTGTGCATCGCTGACATCGTCGTGCGGCTGGCGTGCTGAACGCCTGGCCTCCATGACGCTCACCTCGGGTTCAACCGGCCTGCCGAAAGCGGCGGTGCATACCTGCGCGGCGCATCTGGCGAGCGCGCACGGCGTACTGAGCCTGATGCCGTTTGATCAGGATGACTGCTGGTTGCTGTCGTTGCCGTTGTTCCACGTCTCCGGCCAGGGGATTTTCTGGCGCTGGCTGCTGATGGGCGCGCAGATGGCGGTCAGTGAACGCCCGCTCGCGCAGGCGCTGCACGGCTGCTCCCACGCCTCGCTGGTGCCGACGCAGCTCTGGCGTCTGCTTAATGACGAACAGCCGCTCACCCTGAAAACGGTGCTGCTGGGCGGTGCGGCTATCCCTGCGGTGCTGACTGAACAAGCTGCGGCGCAGGGGATTCAAACCTTCTGCGGCTACGGCCTGACCGAGTTTGCCTCTACCGTCTGTGCGCGCGAAGCTAACGGCGGCGAGGATGTCGGCGTGCCGCTGCCGGGGCGTGAACTGCGCCTGGTCGACGGTGAAATCTGGCTGCGCGCCAGCAGCATGGCCTCAGGTTACTGGCGTAACGGTGAACTGGTGCCGCTGGTGAATGCCGAAGGCTGGTTTGCCACCCGCGATCGCGGAGAAATCCACGACGGCAAGCTGCACGTCATTGGGCGTCTGGATAATCTGTTTTTCAGCGGCGGTGAGGGCATTCAGCCGGAAGAGGTAGAGCGGGTGCTGGTACAGCATCCGGCGGTGAATCAGGTCTTTATTGTCCCCGTTGATGATATCGAATTTGGTCAGCGCCCGGTGGCGGTGCTGGACGCTGAACCGACGCTGAATATGGCCGAGCTAGCGCAGTGGGCAAAGGACAAACTGGCAGGATTTCAACAACCTTGCCGTTGGCTGCTGCTGCCTGAGGCGATGAAAGGGACGGGAATTAAAGTTTCTCGCCATCAGTTGACCCAGTGGGTAAGCGCACAGGGAAAATTGTGATCAATAGATATGCGTGATTACATTGGTAAGTATTATTATTCCTGCTGATGTATGAGAAGTAATTCGTTACAATCCCACTGATTATTGCCTGTTTCGTACATTGAATCCGCTGCGTATCGCAGTACAATTCAGCGGGTTATGGGCGTTTATTTTTGCGTTTGCGTGAAAGGATGAAGATGAAAAAGAGCGTGTTATTGGGTCTGGCGGGGCTGATGTTTGTCTCCGCGTCAGCGAGTGCAGTCAGCTTTAGCGGCCAGGCCGGTAAAGATTACACTAACCTGGGTTTTGGTCTCGGCACTGAGACATCCGGCCTGGCGTTAACCGGTAACTGGACGCACAGCGACGACGACGGTGATGTCGCAGGTCTGGGCCTGGGTCTGAATATCCCTCTCGGTCCATTCATGGCAACCGTGGGCGGTAAAGGCGTTTATACCGATCCGAACGACAGCGATTCCGGCTATGCCGCTGCGGTCGGCGGCGGCCTGCAGTGGAAAATTGGCGACAGCCTGCGTCTGTTCGGTGAGTACTACTACTCTCCAGATTCGCTTTCCAGCGGTATCGACAGCTACACCGAAGCGAACGCGGGCGCGCGTTACACCATCATGCGTCCAATCAGCATCGAAGCGGGTTATCGTTACCTGAACCTCGCGGGTAAAGACGGTCATCGCGACAACACCGTGGCCGATGGCCCATACGTTGGCGTGAGCGCAGCGTTCTAATCTCCCCCCGGCGCGGCGGCACCGCTGCGCCAGTTTTTCTCTTCTTAAATCCTCCGCTTGCGTTATAGTGACTCGTCCTCTTTTTATTGGAGAAAGTGATGATAACGGTTGAGATGCTGTCCACCGGTGACGAAGTCTTATCGGGGCAGATCGTCGATACAAACGCTGCCTGGCTTGCCGACTTTTGCTTTCAGCAGGGAATCCCGCTGACGCGACGCAACACCGTGGGCGATAACCTGGAAGACCTGGTGGCGATACTGCGCGAACGCAGTACCCAGGCGGATATCCTGATTGTGAACGGCGGCCTGGGGCCGACCAGCGACGACCTCAGCGCGCTTGCCGCGGCAACGGCCAAAGGCGAATCGCTGATTCTGCACGAAGAGTGGCTGGCGTTTATGGAGCGCTTCTTCAGCGAGCGCGGCCGCGTCATGGCGCCGAGCAACCGCAAGCAGGCTGAAATCCCGGCCAGCGCCGAGTTTATCGATAACCCGGTTGGCACCGCCTGCGGCTTTGCCGTCAAGCTCAACCGCTGCCTGATGTTCTTCACCCCGGGCGTGCCATCCGAATTTAAGGTGATGGTCGAACAAGAGATCCTGCCGCGCATTCGCCAGCGTTATCCGGTCGGCGAACCGCCGCTGTGTCTGCGTCTGACCACCTTTGGCCGCTCAGAAAGCGATCTCGCTCAGAGCCTCCAGCACCTTGAGCTACCGCCGGGCGTGAGCATGGGCTATCGCTCCTCGATGCCGATTATCGAACTGAAGCTAACCGGGCCTGCGGAGCATCGCGAAGCCATGCTGGCGCTGTGGCCGGAAGTGCAGAAAGTGGCGGGTGAAAGTCTGATTTTTGAAGGCACCGAAGGGCTGCCTGCGCAGCTGGCGCGAGTACTGAAAGAGAAACAGCTCAGCCTGACCTTAAGCGAGCAGTTCACCAGCGGGCTGATTGCTCTGCAACTGTCCCGCGCCCAGGCGCCGCTGCTCGCCAGCGAAGTGGTACCGCCGCAGGATGAGAGCTTAGCGCAGACCGCCCGCTGGGCCGCTGAACGCCGGGTGAATCATTTCGCCGGACTGGCGCTGGCGGTAAGCGGCCTTGAAAGCGAACACATCAACTTTGCGCTCGCCACCCCGGACGCCACCCACGCGCTCCAGGTGAAGTTCAGCAATACGCGACATAGTCTGGCGGTGCGCCAAGAAGTGTGCGCAATGATGGCGCTGAACATGCTGCGCCGCTGGCTGAACGGTCGCCCGGTTGCCAGTGAACACGGCTGGATTAATGTGGTCGATTCGCTTGTGCTGTAACACATCAACGCGTCGGAGATGGCCTTCGGCGCTTTTTCAGTCCAACCTGTTGTACTTGCTTTGAAATAATCTGTGCGCCATCTCTCATCTTTTTCCCTCCAAACCTCCATCAGGCTGGAATAGCCCCATCGTTTGAAGTTGCTCACAATTTAGCGCCCTGACAACCGCAACACTGATTCCAGTATTCAGGATTGGAGTCCAGTATGTTGGAATCAAGCAAAGTCCCGGCGCTCACCCGCGCCATTGATATTCTCAATTTGATCGCCCGTATCGGCCCCTGCAGCGCGGCGACCATTATTGACGAACTGGGTATCCCGAAAAGCACTGCCTATCTGCTGCTGGGGGAGTTAAAAAAACAGCGCTTCCTCAGCCTGGATAATCAGGATAACTATTGCCTGTGGACTAAGCTGGTTGAACTGGCCGGTCATGCTCTGAGCAAAATGGACCTGCGAGAACTGGCGCGCCCGCGCCTGACGCAGCTGATGGATCAGTGCGGACTGCTCTGCCACCTGGGGATCATCGATAACGGCAACGCCTATTACATTCTGAAGATCGAATCTCCGGCCACCATCAGCGTGCGTTCACATGAAGGCAAGAGCCTGTCACTTTATCGTTCCGGTATCGGTAAATGCCTGCTGGCCTGGCAACCTGAGCGGGTTCAGGAGTCGATTATCAGCGAACTGCGCTGGGAGCGGGCCACGCCGACCACCATCATCACTGCCCAGCAGCTTCACGATGAGCTAAAACGCATTCGTGCCAGAGGATGGAGCTTCGATAATGGCGAAGATTATCCCGACGTTCGCTGCGTCGCCGCACCGGTCTTTAACGCGAATAACGAGCTGACCGCTGCTATCTCAGTGGTGGGCACGCGCCTGCAAATCAACGAAGACAATCGTGATTACCTCGCCGGTAAGGCGATTGCCTGCGCGAAAGATATTTCACGCCTGTTGGGGTGGAAAAGCCCCTTTGAACAACAAGCCTCATAATAAGGAAAAACACTATGACCCTACCGAAAATTAAACACGTTCGCGCCTGGTTTATCGGCGGCGCTACCGCAGAGAAAGGCGCTGGCGGCGGTGATTATCACGATCAGGGGGCAAACCACTGGATTGATGATCACATTGCTACGCCGATGAGCAAGTACAAACAGTATGAGCAGTCTCGCCAGTCATTTGGCATCAACGTTCTGGGGACGCTGATTGTTGAAGTTGAAGCTGAAAATGGGCAGACCGGTTTTGCGGTATCAACGGCGGGGGAAATGGGCTGCTTTATCGTTGAAAAACACCTGAACCGCTTTATCGAAGGTAAGTGCGTCAGCGATATCAAACTGATCCATGATCAGATGCTCAACGCCACGATGTACTATTCCGGCTCCGGCGGCCTGGTGATGAACACCATCTCCTGTATCGATCTCGCACTGTGGGATCTGTTCGGTAAAGTGGTTGGCCTGCCGGTGTATAAACTGCTGGGCGGCGCGGTGCGTGATGAAATTCAGTTCTATGCCACCGGCGCACGCCCAGACCTGGCGAAAGAGATGGGCTTTATCGGCGGGAAAATGCCGACCCACTGGGGGCCACACGATGGTGATGCAGGGATCCGCAAAGACGCCGCGATGGTCGCTGATATGCGTGAAAAATGCGGCCCGGATTTCTGGTTGATGCTTGACTGCTGGATGAGCCAGGACGTTAATTACGCCACAAAGCTGGCTCACGCCTGCGCACCTCACAACCTTAAGTGGATCGAGGAGTGCCTGCCGCCGCAGCAGTATGAAGGCTATCGTGAGCTCAAACGCAATGCGCCAGCCGGGATGATGGTCACCAGCGGTGAGCACCACGGTACGCTGCAATCTTTCCGCACTTTGTCAGAAACTGGCATCGATATTATGCAGCCTGATGTGGGCTGGTGTGGCGGTTTGACCACGCTGGTAGAGATTGCCGCTATTGCTAAAGCGCGCGGTCAACTGGTGGTCCCGCACGGATCATCGGTCTATTCACACCACGCGGTCATTACCTTTACCAACACACCGTTCAGCGAATTCCTGATGACCAGCCCGGACTGCTCAACAATGCGTCCGCAGTTTGACCCGATTCTGGTCGGTGAACCGGTGCCGCAAAATGGGCGCATTCATAAAACCGTTCTCGATAAACCGGGCTTCGGCGTTGAGCTGAACCGCGACTGCAACCTGAAACGTCCTTATAGCCACTGATCCAGCCGTGCCGTACAGCATTGATGTGCGGCCCATTTTTTGAGGATATTACGATGAGCAACACCTTGCTTGAGAGCGTGGTGAAGAAAAACCGCGCCCGTTTGATCCCCTTTATGCTGGCGCTGTACGTGCTGGCATTTCTTGACCGCTCGAATATTGGCTTTGCCAAAGAGACCTATCAGCTGGATACCGGGCTAAGTAATGAAGCCTATGCGTTGGGGGCGGGGATCTTCTTTGTGGTGTACGCCTTTCTCGGGGTGCCCGCTAATCTGCTGATGCGCAAATTCGGCGCGCGAAAATGGATTGGCTGCACCACACTGCTGTGGGGCGTTCTGTCAGCAGCGATGGCGTGGGCGGATACCGAAGCGAAATTTCTGCTGGTGCGCACGCTGCTCGGTGCTGCCGAAGCGGGCTTTTTCCCCGGTATGATCTACCTGACCTCCCAGTGGTTTCCACAGCAAAACCGCGCCAGCATTATGGGGCTATTTTATATGGGCGCGCCGCTGGCGCTGACGCTCGGTTCACCTTTATCCGGTGCGTTGCTGGAAATGCACGGTTTTATGGGGCATCCCGGCTGGTTCTGGATGTTTATCATTGAAGGGCTGCTTGCCGTTGGCGCGGGATTCTTCACCTTCTTCTGGCTCGACGACACCCCGCAAAATGCGCGTTTCCTGACGTCCGCTGAGAAACAGGCGTTAATTAGCGAGCTGGCCAGCGAAGAGCAGAAAAAGGTCACTTCGCGTTTGTCCGATGCTTTGCGCAATGGCCGGGTCTGGCAGCTGGCGATTATCTATCTGACCATTCAGGTTGCGGTTTATGGCCTGATTTTCTTCCTGCCAACTCAGGTCGCTGCGCTGCTGGGCACCAAAGTGGGGTTTGTGGCCTCGGTAGTGACTGCGATTCCATGGGTTGCGGCGCTGTTCGGTACCTGGCTGATTCCACGCTACTCCGACCGTACCGGTGAGCGGCGTAATATCGCGGCATTCACTCTGCTGGCGGCAGCAATAGGTATTGCGGTCTCCGGTCTGGTTTCACCGGTGCTGGCGATCATCGCGCTGTGTGTAGCCGCCGTTGGCGTTATTGCCGTACAGCCGGTCTTCTGGACCATGCCGACGCAGCTGCTTTCCGGTACGGCGCTGGCGGCTGGCATTGGGTTCGTCAACCTGTTTGGCGCCATCGGTGGTTTTCTGGCGCCGATTATTCGCGTTCAGGCCGAAACGATCTTCGCCAGCAATTCTGCCGGATTATTGACGCTCGCCTGCGTGGCGATTGTTGGGGTCGTTATTATTTTTTCACTGCGGGTTAATCGCACGGTGCCGCAGGCTAGCACCTTACAGCATTAATTTAAGGGAGCACTATGAACGCCATTTTATCGAATCCATTTAAAGCGGGACTTTTGCAGGGAGAGGCGCAAATTGGTCTGTGGCTGAGCACGACCTCTTCCTACATGGCGGAAATTGCCGCCACTTCGGGCTACGACTGGTTGCTGATTGACGGCGAGCATGCGCCGAATACGGTCCAGGATCTGTACCACCAACTCCAGGCTATTGCTCCCTACGCCAGCCATCCGGTCATTCGTCCGGTAGAGGGCAATCGTAGCCTGATTAAGCAGGTGCTGGATATTGGCACCAGAACGCTGTTGATCCCAATGGTCGATACCGCCGAGCAGGCGAGGGATATTGTTTCTGCCACCCGCTACCCACCTGTCGGTACCCGCGGCGTTGGCGCTGGGGTGGCTCGCGCTGCCCGCTGGGGACGCGTGGAGAACTATATGGCGCAGGCCAACGACGAGCTGTGTTTGCTGATTCAGATGGAGAGTAAAACGGCACTTGAAAATCTGGATGAGATCCTCGAAGTGGAAGGTATTGATGGCGTCTTTATCGGCCCTGCTGATTTATCCGCCTCGTTAGGCTATCCGGATAATGCCGGGCATCCGGAAGTTCAGCGTGTTATTGAGCAGAGCATACGACGCATTCGCGCCGCGGGAAAGGCCGCTGGGTTCCTGGCCGTGGACCCAGAAATGGCGCAAAAAGTACTCGCGTGGGGAGCTAATTTTGTTGCGGTAGGGGTGGATACCAATCTCTATACCCGCGCGCTTGATGAACGTCTGGCGATATTCAAACCCTTGGCCGAACAACCAAAAGGAAAGGGGAGCTACTAGCGTTCTCCCCCTTTGGAAGGCGTTGTTTAAACTAACGCCCGCGCCAACAGCGTAATCGGATGCTCACAGCGCTTGCTGGTGGACATCTCAATCTGCCATTTGCAGGTTTCGCAGTCGGTAATCACCAGGTCTGCACCGCTCGCTTCAATTTGTGCGAAGAGCGGTGCGCCTATCGCCTGTGATGTTGGGTAGTTCTCCGTTTTGAAACCGTAGGTTCCCGCTATTCCGCAGCATTGTGAGTCCAGTACCTGCAGCTCAATACCCGGTATGCGCCGCAGCAGTTCGAGGGTGTACAGCGACCAGCCCATCTTTTCCATATGACACGGTGTGTGATACACCACCTTCAGTGGCAGCGGCTTTAACGGCAGTGCAGCGCCATCGTCCAGTTTGCGCCACAGCCAGCGGGTCGCCAGCTCAATGTTGTCGCGCAGGTCGTGGTTATCCACATCGAGCAGGTGCGGGTACTCATCGCGTAGCGTAAAGGTGCAGGTGGATGAGGTGGCAATCACCGGCAGCTTTTTGCCGCCAATCGCTTCCCGCAGTGAGGCAACGTTGCTTTGTGCCTGGCGGCGCGCTTTGTCAAAGAACCCGTTGGCAATCAGCGGCACGCCGCAGCACTTCTCTTTGCTGAGCAGCTGCACGCCAATCCCCATCGCGTTCATCACCTTAATCAGGTCGAGCCCGAGCTGTGGGTGGTTGTAATTGACGTAGCAGCCGTGGAAGAACGCCACCTGCTCGGCAAACTGCGCCTGCTGTGCAGCAAGGCGAGCGTAACGGCGGCGGAAGGTGCCGAACGAGTATTTCGGCAGGGCGCGGTGGTGGTCAATCTTCAGGGCGCTATCCAGCAACTGGCGTACCGGCTTCAGGCCGGTGGCGGCGTTGACGATGGGGGCGAACGGCGTAGAGAGCGTGCCCATCAGATCGGTATGGCTGAGGATCGTATCGCGGATGCCCGGCTTTTGCTGGCTATAGTCGGCGCGGGCGCGCTGGATAATATCGCCAATTTTTACATCGGACGGGCAGGCGACTTCGCAGCGCTTGCAGTTGATGCAGTATTTCAGCGCCTCGTCATACAGCCCGGCATCTTTGCGGCGCAGGCGTTCGCCGTCCGGCCCGGCCTGTTTTGGCCCCGGATAGCGCGGGTTGACGCGGCTGACGGGGCAGACGGTGGTGCATACGGTGCATTTAATACAGTTTTCAAAGCTTTGCTGGCTCATGCTTCACCTCCAGCTAAACGGATAATCTGTGCAGCCGCGTGTAGCGCGGTGACGGCGCACACGCCCCCGCCGCAGCCCTCGGCAATCGGGTCGAAACCGCCGAGCACCGAGCCGATGGCAAACAGGTTGCGCATAGGTAAGCCCCGGAACGCGGGATGCAGTTCGGTATCGACGATAGCACCGGACTGCTGCCATGGCTGTGGGTCAAAGAAGTCATTGCGGTAGCCTGCGCTGCGCGAGGCGGGCTGCTGAATATCCAGCCCCATGATCGACTCACGAATACCGTCGCGCCCGGCGGTCAGGCCGTTGCTGAAGAAGCTGCCGCTGGCTAGCACCGCAAAGCGTGGGCGCAGAGGGATATCGCCGTGGTTACGCGTCCAGACTTCCCGAACCTCGCCGCAGTCGTGGCTGACGCGCACCGCTTCATCGCCCGGCATCCAGGTGCCGCCCAGCGCAACAAACCGCCGTTGCAGCGAAGCGTGCAGTCGCATGCCTGGCACTGAAGGCGGCAGCGTTGGCAGCAGCGAAAGGGTGCAGGGGAGGTTATGGTTAAGCCAGTCGAACAGCGCGGTATCGCGCAGGCCAAAGCAGGCGGGCATCACCAGCGTATCGCGCCCTTCGCTGAGCGGTAGCAGCGCCTGATGCAGCACCGACCAATGCGCTTTTTCATCCAGCACTCTGGCGATATTGACCGCGCGGAACTCGGTGGGGTTCTCGCGCAGCACATCCAGCTCCGGTAAATCGATTTCAGCGGCATCGGCGTTAAATCCCTGCTGTTGCAGGGATTCGGCAACCAGATGCGGCTGGAAATCGAGAAACCCGCTAATGCCCACCACCCGAATGCGCCCGTGTGTGAGCGGGATAATCGGTACTTCCGACGGGCTGAGCCAAGCGGCGCGCTGGGTGCCCAGCGGGGTAATGCGCTGATGCGGCTTTGCTATATCACCGAGCATGTTCATCCCACACTCTGCCAGCAGGGTCTGCGTCTGTCGCGCATAGCGCTGCACAAGGTCAGCGCCAATCAGGCTATAGGGATGTTGTGGAGATTGCTCGCGCAGCGCGGCCAGCCCGCTGTCGAGGTCGGTAACCGGCTGGCCGTCGGGCAGGGTGCTGAGCAAGTCCAGCGAGCCGGAAGAGAAGTGCAGCGCGCTCTGGCCTCGACAAACAATCACCGCGCGCAGGCCCGCTTTTTGTAGCTGAATACCGCACAGCAGCCCGGCGAGCCCGCCGCCGATAATTACGCTATCAAATTTCATCTTCAGGCTCCTTTTTCAGGCCGCACAATCCCTGGTACACCCAGCGGGTCAGTTCGCTTTCGCGCAGCGCATCGCCCCAGGCGATCGGCTGCACGCCTTTCCAGCGCTCGTTGAGGAAGGCAGAAAGCTGGGTGAGCGATTGCGCCGAGGTGGCGGCGCGATAGCGCTGGAGCAGACCGGCGGCGCGACAGGCACACAGCTCGCCCTGACAGGTTCCCATGCCGACGCGGGTGCGACGGCGTAAATCCAACAGGTTATTGACCGCCAGATTTTCCACCGCGTACTCCACTTCGCCTGCGGTCACGGCTTCGCATTCGCAAACCACGCTGCGCTGCAATCGACTGTTGCCGAGCCACTCCGGCGTGCGGTCGCCGTGGCGATAGACCGCCGACCCGCGTAGCGGCGCGGGCAGGGAAATCATGCGCTGGAGCGTTTTCTCTGCGGATTCGCGAGAGCCGGGCAGCGGCGTTTGGGCGGTGGTGCAGGTGCCGCTGTGGTTGAGCTTGCGGCAGATAGCATCGGTGGCCCATTCCGCCATCAGACGGTAGGTCATCAGCTTGCCGCCGGTAATGGTAATAAACCCTTCCAGCCCGTCGCGCTCGGCGTGATCCAGCAGGACAATGCCCCGGCTAACGTTGCGCCCGCTGGGGTCATCGTCGCTGGCAACCAGCGGACGCACGCCGCAGTAAGCGCGAAGAATGCGGGTGTTCGCCATGATTGGTGACAGCTTCTCACCTTCGCGCAGCAGGATATCCACCTCGTCGGCGGTGACGCGGCAGCGGTCAATATCATCGTAATCAATGTGCGTTGAGGTGGTGCCAATCAGCGAAATCGTGTCGCCGGGCACCAGAATATCGGCATCGGCTGGCGGGCGGCAGCGGTTGATCACGTGCTGGTTGATACGGTTTTCAAAAATCAGCAACGAGCCTTTTGCCGGAAACATACGGATGCGCAGGTCGGCGTATTCGGCGATGCGCTGGCCCCAGATCCCGGCGGCGTTAACCACCACCGGTGCACGCAGCTCGCGTGGTTGCCCGGTGGTGTGGTTGAGCAGGCGAACGCCGCTGATGCGGTCATTGTGGCGAATCAGGCCGGTGACTTCATGGGCGGTAAAAATCGCCGCGCCGTGCTCGCGCGCGTCGAGCATATTGGCGGCGGTGAGACGGAAGGGGTCAACGGTGCCGTCGGGTACGCGCACGGCACCGACTAATGCCGGGTTCACCGCGGGCTCCATTCGACGCGCCAGCGCGGGGTCGATGGCTTCGGCCTGAATGCCCGCTATCTGGCAGGCATCCATAAAGGTGCGCTGGTAGCTGAGGTCGTCTTCGGGCAGGGTGATAAACAGCCCGCTGGTGGGCTCAATGCAGTGACGGGCGATGCGCCGCAGGATCTGGTTTTCGCTGATGCATTCGCGCGCCGATTCGCTGTCGGTGACCGCATAGCGTGCGCCGCTGTGCAGCAGGCCGTGATTGCGGCCGGTGGCGCCGGTGGCAATATCAAAGCGTTCAACCAGCGCAACCTTCAGCCCGCGCAGGGAGGCGTCGCGGGCGATACCGGCTCCGGTGGCTCCGCCGCCGATGATGATGGCATCGTATTCATTGACAGAGGCGCTGTCCATAATGTGTCCTCAATGTTCGTTTTAACAACATTAAGTCATGTGTATGGATTATTTTGTTTGATTTCGAACATATTCGCGCATTAATCGAAAAGAGTAATGGCGAGAAATGTGCTGCCTATCGCCTTTTATTAGATGTGCCCGTCGCCGACGAGCTGATGCAGGCAGTCGTGCAACAACTGTAAAGGGCTACCGCTCACCGGAGGTTCGCTGGCGATAAGCGACACCTGGCGATAGAACGGCGGCTCCAGCGGCACCGAGCGTAGCGGTTGCTCCAGCGTTTTCAGGGTTAGCTCCGGCAGCAGTGCGATGCCTAGTCCCTGACGAATAAAGCTCATCGCCGTGCTGGGGTGGTTAAATTCGTATTTAATGTTGGGGGTAATATGCATGCCGGCAAACAGCGACATGATGCTCATTTCATAGCGCCCTTTACTGACAATCAGCGGCTCGTCAAACAGGGCGTTCAGCGAAATGGCTTTTTTCCCCGCAAAGGGATGATTATCTGGCACCACGACGGCAAATCTGTCTTTATACACCGGTGCCACAAACATACCTTCGACCGGAATATGCACAAAACCGGCGTCGATAGTATTGCCGCGAATCGCATCGATAATTTCAGCGCTATTCGCTTCGTGGGGGACGATTTTAATATTCGGATGATACTGTTCAAAATAGCGCACCACCTCGGGCAGTACGCTGGCGCAAATACTCGGAAAGCAGCCAATGCGCAGCAGGCGTTGCGGCATTTTTTTCTCCTGCTCGGCAATCTCTTTAACCGCGCTGACTTCGCTCATCAGGCGGCGAAGGTGGGACACGATGCGAACGCCTGCGACTGTCAGCGTGATGGCCTTACGGCGCTCGCGGACCAGGATGGCGACGCCCAGCTCCTCCTCCAGCGCGGAAATAGCCTGGCTGACGGCGGACTGGGTCATGTACAGTCGTTTGCCCGCCTCGGTGAATCCCCCGCATTCGAGGACCGTTAACAGCGCGCCGATCTGCGTTAACGTCATTAGTCTTTCCTAATTAAAGTCATTAAAACGATTAATTTTACTAATTTATATCGCCTGCCTATAATTTTTTCTACGGACTGAATCACACAATCACGCACGCAATTATTTGTATTTATAATGCATTCCTGAATTATATATTCGTGATGAATGTGATAATGCGCGCCGTTTAATTAGGTTGCATATAAATGAAAGAAAAATTATGGACTAAAGATTTTTGGGCAATCACGATTATTAGCTTTATTATCTTCTTCGTATTTTATGTTCTTCTCACGCTCCTGCCGATTTACATCGCCGATAACCTCCACGCTACGGCGGAGAAAGCCGGGCTGCTGGTGACCTTTTTCCTCGCCGCTGCAATTATCGTCCGCCCGTTTGCCGGGCAATGGGTGGGAAAATATTCGAACAAAACGATTCTGATGCTCTCCTCCCTGGCGTTTTTAGCGGTGACTGCGCTGTATCCGTTCTGTCATTCCATTGAAGCACTGCTTTTTATTCGCGTGCTGCACGGTATTACCTTTGGGGTGATCACCACGGTGAAGGGTACGATCTCCGCGCGCCTGATTCCTGCTTCCCGACGTGGGGAAGGCATCAGCTTTTTCTCTTTAGCCATGGGGCTGGCGATGGTCGTGGGGCCGTGGATTGGCCTGAATATGGCGCGGCATAGTGCGTTTACCCAGGCGTTCTGGATGTGTACCCTGGTCTCGGCCATTGGTATCGTGTTGTCATTGATGGTTCGCGTGCCGCCGGTTATTCGTCATGCCGATGGTTCTCAGCCAAAGCTCGGTTTCTCCGCCATGTTCGATCGCGCCGCTATGCCGTTTGCGCTGGTCACCTTCTTTATGACCTTCTCCTACGCTGGCGTTTCTGCATTTCTCGCCCTGTATGCGCGTGAGCTGGATCTGATGGCCGCCGCCAGCAACTTCCTGCTGTGCTACGCTGTTTTCCTGATGATCTGCCGCGCCTTTACCGGCAACATCTGCGATAAAAAAGGGCCGAAATATGTGGTCTATCCTTGCTTGCTGGCGTTCACTATCGGCCTGGTCGTGCTGGGATACACTCACGGCAGCGTGTCGATGATTCTGGCAGGCGCGTTAATTGGTATTGGCTACGGTTCGGTGACGCCTATCTTCCAGACGCAAATTATCAGCTCGGTGGAGCCGCATAAAATTGGCGTGGCGAACTCGCTGTTCTTCAACGCGATGGATGCCGGGCTGGCAATTGGTGCTTTCGTGATGGGGATGATGGTGGAAGGGGTGGGCTACCGCACTATTTACCTGGTCGGTGCGCTGCTGGTGGTGTTGGCGGGGGCGCTGTATATCTCGCAGATGAAGCGCCGAGGCGCGATGCCGCTGGTTAGCGCACACGAGGTGCACTAACCGTTACATCTCAATTTCTATATCGCCCTTTGCCCTGCAACAGCAGGGCAAAATTTCACCCGGCTGGATAAAAGCCAGCGGCTCGGTCAGCCAGTCAACCTGGCCCGACACCAACCGCGTGCGGCAGGAGCCGCAGTAGCCTTCGCGGCACTGGTATTCCACCTCAACGTTGTGAGACTCCAGCGCCGCCAGCAGGGAAGGGTGTTCATCCTGGCACTGTAAACGCGTGCCAGAGATGCGCAGAAAAACGCGGCTCATTAGAGCTGGAAGTCGCTGAGATCGTCAGTATTGACTTCCGAGTCAATCTGGCCGACCAGGTAGGAGCTGACTTCCACTTCCTGCGGGGCAACCTGCACGTTATCGGACACCAGCCAGGTGTTGATCCACGGAATCGGGTTGGATCGGGTCTGGAACGGCAGATCCAGGCCAACCGCCTGCATACGAATGTTGGTGATGTACTCAACGTACTGGCACAGAATGTCTTTGTTCAGGCCAATCATCGAGCCGTCGCGGAACAGATAGTCCGCCCACTCTTTTTCCTGCACCGCCGCCTGCACGAACAGGTCGTAGCACTCCTGCTTGCACTCTTCCGCAATCTCCGCCATTTCCGGGTCATCCGCGCCGCTGCGCAGCAGGTTCAGCATGTGCTGGGTACCGGTCAGGTGCAGCGCTTCATCGCGGGCGATCAGGCGAATAATTTTAGCGTTACCTTCCATCAGTTCGCGCTCGGCGAAGGCGAAGGAGCAGGCGAAGCTGACGTAGAAGCGAATCGCTTCCAGCGCGTTCACGCTCATCAGGCAGATGTAGAGTTTCTTTTTCAGCTCGCGCAGGTTCACGGTCACGGTTTTGCCGTTGACGGTGTGGGTGCCTTCGCCCAGCAGGTGCCAGTAGCTGGTCATTTCGATCAGCTCGTCGTAATAGCTGGAGATGCCTTCCGCGCGCTTCTGAATCTGTTCGTTGGTAACGATGTCATCAAACACAATCGCCGGATCGTTGACGATGTTGCGGATGATGTGGGTGTAAGAGCGCGAGTGGATGGTTTCAGAGAACGCCCACGTTTCAACCCAGGTTTCCAGTTCCGGAATGGAAATCAGCGGCAGCAGCGCGACGTTCGGGCTACGGCCCTGGATGGAGTCCAGCAGGGTTTGATACTTCAGGTTGCTGATGAAAATATGCTTTTCGTGTTCCGGCAGCGCCTGGTAGTCGATACGGTCGCGGGACACGTCAACTTCTTCCGGACGCCAGAAGAAGGAGAGTTGCTTTTCAATCAGTTTTTCGAAGATGTCATATTTCTGCTGGTCGTAGCGTGCCACGTTGACCGGCTGGCCAAAGAACATCGGCTCTTTGAGCTGATCGTTTTTCGTCTGTGAAAAAGTGGTATATGCCATTGATGTCAATCCTGTCTGGAGAGTAATGCCGGATGGCGGTTACTTACCTGCTTACAATATCATCGCAAATAAATCCGTACACCGAATAAGGTTTTGGTCGATACGGAAATCAAAGGCCGGGTCAGCGTGTCGCTGCCCGGCAATGGTTATTAGATCTTACAGGCGCCGCTTTCGCAGCCGTCATCCTGAATGGAAGGGGCCAGATCGTCCTGCGCATCTTCCGCACCGTCACGGGTGTTCTGGTAGTACAGCGTCTTCACGCCAAATTTATAGGCGGTGAGCAGGTCTTTCAGCAGCTGTTGCATCGGGACTTTGCCAGATGGGAAGCGCGTCGGATCGTAGTTGGTGTTGGCCGAGATCGACTGGTCGATAAATTTCTGCATGATACCCACCAGCTGCAGATAACCGTCGTTGTTCGGCATTTCCCACAGCAGCTCGTAAGCGTTGTGCAGGTGTTCGTAGTCCGGCACCACCTGGCGCAGGATACCGTCTTTCGACGCTTTGATGCTCACGTAGCCGCGCGGCGGTTCGATGCCGTTGGTGGCGTTGGAGATCTGCGAAGAGGTCTCGGACGGCATCAGGGCAGAGAGCGTGGAGTTACGCAGGCCGTGGGTCTTAATGGACTCACGCAGCGTTTCCCAATCCAGATGCAGCGGCTCGTTGGCAATCGCATCCAGGTCTTTCTTATAGGTGTCGATCGGCAGAATGCCCTGCGAGTAGGTGGTTTCATTGAACCACGGGCAGGCACCTTGCTCTTTCGCCAGCTCGTTGGAGGCTTTCAGCAGGTAGTACTGAATCGCTTCGAAGGTCTGGTGCGTCAGGTTATTGGCGCTGCCGTCGGAGTAGCGCTTGCCGTTTTTCGCCAGCCAGTAGGCATAGTTGATAACGCCGATACCCAGCGTACGACGACCCATTGCGCCACGTTCAGCGGCTTTAATTGGGTAATCCTGGTAGTCCAGCAGGGCATCCAGTGCGCGCACGGCCAGCACCGCCAGCTCTTCCAGCTCGTCCAGGCTTTTGATAGCGCCCAGGTTGAAGGCGGACAGCGTACACAGGGCGATTTCGCCGTTTTCGTCGTTCACGTCGTCCAGCGGTTTGGTCGGCAGGGCGATTTCCAGGCACAGGTTAGACTGGCGCACCGGCGCGACTACCGGGTCAAACGGGCTGTGGGTGTTGCAGTGGTCAACGTTCTGAATGTAGATACGACCGGTAGAGGCACGTTCCTGCATCATCAGAGAGAACAGCTCGACCGCTTTTACGCGCTGTTTGCGGATGCTGTCGTCGTTCTCATATTGGGTGTACAGACGTTCGAACTCGTCCTGGTCGGCGAAGAACGCATCGTACAGGCCTGGGACGTCGGACGGGCTGAACAGGGTGATGTCGCCGCCTTTCAGCAAGCGGGTGTACATCAGTTTGTTGATCTGTACGCCGTAGTCCATATGACGCACGCGGTTGCCTTCCACGCCGCGGTTGTTTTTCAGCACCAGCAGGCTTTCGACTTCCAGGTGCCACATTGGGTAGAACAGGGTGGCCGCACCACCGCGCACGCCGCCCTGGGAGCAGGATTTAACCGCCGTCTGGAAGTGCTTATAGAACGGAATACAGCCGGTGTGGAACGCTTCACCGCCGCGAATCGGGCTACCCAGCGCACGGATGCGACCGGCGTTGATGCCGATACCGGCGCGCTGGGAAACGTATTTCACGATAGCGCTGGAGGTGGCGTTGATGGAATCCAGGCTGTCGCCGCACTCGATCAGTACGCAAGAGCTGAACTGACGAGTTGGGGTACGCACGCCGGACATAATCGGCGTAGGCAGAGAAATTTTGAACGTGGAAACCGCATCGTAGAAGCGCTTCACGTAGCTCAGACGGGTTTCACGCGGGTAGTTCGAGAACAGGCACGCCGCGACCAGAATATAGAGGAACTGGGCGCTCTCGTAGATTTCGCCGGTCACGCGGTTCTGTACCAGGTATTTCCCTTCCAGCTGCTTAACGGCAGCGTAGGAGAAGGTCATGTCACGGTCGTGAACAATGAACGAGTCCATCTGCTTGAACTCTTCTTCCGTATAGTCTTCCAGCAGATGATTGTCGTATTTACCCAGGTTAACCATGTGTTTGACATGGTCGAACAGTGCCGGTGGCTCAAACTGGCCGTAGGCTTTTTTGCGCAGGTGGAATACCGCCAGGCGCGCGGCCAGGTACTGGTAGTCTGGTGCTTCGCTGGAGATCAGGTCTGCGGCTGCTTTGATGATAGTTTCATGAATGTCGGACGTTTTAATCCCGTCGTAGAACTGGATGTGTGAACGCAGTTCGACCTGAGAAATCGAAACGTTGTGCAGCCCTTCGGCGGCCCAATCCAGCACGCGATGAATTTTGTCGAGGTTAATGCGCTCTGTGCGGCCGTCACGCTTCGTCACCAGCAGACTCTGATTCATGTGATTTTTACCTGTCCGTGAAAAGGAAAATATCCCCTGATTTATCCACAATTGCCGTTGTAGCAAAACCTGTGGATAAATACTACATGTAGGGGTTCGTTGATTAATTAAACGCTATATGGTGAGTATTCTAGTCTGGATTCTTTTGAGCACAAGGGTTGATTTTGAGGTTAACTTGAGGTTGATAAAGGGTAAAAAACGCTAAGTCCACGGCACGTAAGGGCTGGCGGGAATGTCAATAATTTGCAAAAAAAAATGAAAATTTGATCGAGTGCTGATTTCTTCGTCGAAGGGGGAAATTGCGCAATATGATGTAGCGCAATTTTGTCGTAAATACATCCTAATGATTGGTAGGGGGCACGTAGGCCTGATAAGCGTCATCAGGCCATGAGCGCAGATTTACTCTGCTTTTGCGGTGGTGTGTAGCATATAGTTAACGTCTACGCCCGGTGCCAGCTTAAAGCTGTTGGTGATTGGGTTATAGTGCAGGCCAATCATATGGCGCTCTTTCAGCACGGTCTGGTCAACCCAGCTCAGCAGTTCGGCCGGCTTGATGAATTTCTTCACGTCATGGGTGCCTTTTGGCACCATGCGCAGAATGTACTCCGCGCCAACTACTGCCATCAGCCAGGATTTGCCGTTGCGGTTGAGCGTGGAGAAGAAGACCTGACCGCCGGGTTTCACCAGTTGGGCGCAGGCTTTCACCACCGACTGCGGGTCCGGAACGTGTTCCAGCATCTCCATGCAGGTCACCACGTCATACTGCCCGGCGTGTTTTGCCGCATGCTCTTCGACGGTTTCCTGCACGTAATCGACCGGAATACCGGTTTCCAGCGAGTGCAGTTTTGCCACCTGCAGCGGCTCAAAGCCCATATCCAGGCCGGTGACCGTCGCACCTTCACGCGCCATGCTTTCGGCCAGAATGCCGCCGCCGCAGCCGACATCCAGCACTTTTTTGCCAAACAGTCCGCCGGAACGTTCGGCGATGTAGCCCAGACGCAGCGGGTTAATGCGGTGCAGAGGCTTAAATTCCCCCTCCAGATCCCACCAGCGTGACGCGACGGCCTCGAATTTGGCGATCTCTTCGTGGTCTACGTTGTGCGCTACCGCAGCTTTTTCGGCATTCATGGCTGTTCCTGCTCCTTATTTCGTTATTGCCAGCGAGTATATCAGTACCACTGTGTGAATAAAGCGTTCGCGGGGTGCTAATGGGTTTACCTGTCTTTACGCTAATGTGTTATAATTTGCGACCTTTGAATCCGGGAATACAGTAGAGGGATAGCGGTTAGATGAGCGACCTTGCGAGAGAAATTACACCGGTCAACATTGAGGAAGAGCTAAAGAACTCTTATCTGGATTATGCGATGTCGGTCATTGTTGGCCGTGCGCTACCGGATGTCCGAGATGGCCTGAAGCCGGTACACCGTCGCGTACTTTACGCCATGAACGTATTGGGCAATGACTGGAACAAAGCCTATAAAAAATCAGCCCGTGTCGTGGGTGACGTGATCGGTAAATATCACCCGCATGGTGATATTGCCGTCTATGACACTATCGTCCGTATGGCACAGCCATTCTCGCTGCGATACATGCTGGTAGATGGTCAAGGTAACTTCGGTTCTGTCGATGGCGACTCCGCCGCAGCGATGCGTTATACGGAAATCCGTATGTCGAAAATCGCCCATGAGCTGATGGCCGATCTGGAAAAAGAGACGGTGGACTTCGTCGATAACTACGACGGCACCGAACGTATTCCAGATGTAATGCCGACCAAAATTCCTAACCTGCTGGTTAACGGTGCCTCTGGTATCGCCGTAGGTATGGCCACCAACATTCCACCGCACAACCTGACGGAAGTGATCAACGGCTGTCTGGCATATGTCGACAACGAAGACATCACCATCGAAGGTTTGATGGAACACATCCCAGGCCCGGATTTCCCGACTGCCGCCATCATCAATGGCCGCCGCGGGATTGAAGAAGCCTATCGTACCGGTCGTGGCAAAGTGTACATTCGCGCCCGCGCGGAAGTCGAAGCCGACGCCAAAACCGGTCGTGAAACCATCATCGTGCACGAAATTCCGTATCAGGTGAACAAAGCGCGCCTGATCGAGAAAATCGCCGAGCTGGTAAAAGATAAACGCGTTGAAGGCATCAGCGCGCTGCGTGACGAGTCTGATAAAGACGGCATGCGCATCGTGATTGAAGTGAAACGCGACGCGGTCGGGGAAGTGGTGCTGAACAACCTCTACTCCCAGACCCAGCTGCAGGTCTCCTTCGGTATTAACATGGTTGCGCTGCACCATGGTCAGCCGAAGATCATGAACCTGAAAGAGATTATCGCTGCGTTCGTGCGTCACCGCCGTGAAGTGGTGACTCGCCGTACCATTTTCGAACTGCGTAAAGCACGCGATCGCGCGCACATCCTGGAAGCGCTGGCCGTTGCGCTGGCTAACATTGACCCGATCATTGAACTGATCCGTCGCGCGCCAACCCCAGCCGAAGCGAAAGCGGGCCTGGTGGCACAGTCGTGGGAACTGGGCAACGTTTCCGCGATGCTGGAACGTGCGGGTGATGACGCGGCGCGTCCAGAGTGGCTGGAACCTGAGTTTGGCGTTCGTGACGGTAAATACTACCTGACCGAACAGCAGGCACAGGCGATTCTGGATCTGCGTCTGCAGAAACTGACCGGCCTTGAGCATGAAAAACTGCTCGACGAGTACAAAGAGCTGCTGGAACAGATAGCAGAACTGCTGCGCATTCTGGGCAGCGCCGAGCGTCTGATGGAAGTGATCCGCGAAGAGCTGGAACTGGTTCGCGAACAGTTCGGCGACGCGCGTCGTACTGAAATCACCGCCAACAGCGCCGATATTAATATCGAAGATCTGATCAGCCAGGAAGATGTTGTCGTCACGCTGTCTCACCAGGGTTACGTTAAATATCAGCCGCTTACCGATTACGAAGCTCAGCGTCGTGGTGGTAAAGGCAAGTCAGCTGCCCGTATTAAAGAAGAAGACTTTATCGACCGCCTGCTGGTGGCCAACACCCATGACACTATCCTCTGCTTCTCCAGCCGTGGTCGTCTGTATTGGATGAAGGTTTATCAGCTGCCGGAAGCTAGCCGCGGCGCGCGTGGCCGTCCGATCGTCAACCTGCTGCCGCTGGAAGCGAACGAACGTATCACCGCCATCCTGCCGGTACGCGAGTACGAAGAGGGCGTGAACGTCTTTATGGCGACCGCTAGCGGTACCGTGAAGAAAACGGCGCTGACCGAGTTCAGCCGTCCGCGTTCTGCCGGTATTATCGCGGTGAACCTGAACGAAGGCGACGAGCTGATTGGCGTTGACCTGACCTCCGGTACCGATGAAGTCATGCTGTTCTCTGCCGCCGGCAAAGTGGTGCGCTTTAAAGAAGATGCCGTCCGCGCAATGGGTCGTACTGCGACCGGCGTACGCGGTATTAAGCTCGCGGAAAAAGACAGCGTGGTATCGCTGATTGTTCCACGCGGCGAAGGCGCAATCCTGACCGTGACCCAGAACGGCTACGGTAAACGTACCGCTGCCGAAGAGTATCCGACCAAGTCGCGTGCGACGCAGGGCGTTATCTCTATTAAAGTCACCGAGCGTAACGGCTCCGTGGTGGGCGCGGTGCAGGTTGACGACTGCGACCAGATCATGATGATCACCGATGCCGGTACGCTGGTGCGTACTCGCGTGTCCGAAGTCAGCGTGGTAGGGCGTAACACCCAGGGCGTTATCCTCATCCGTACTGCGGAAGATGAAAACGTAGTGGGTCTGCAGCGCGTGGCCGAGCCGGTTGATGACGAAGAGCTGGACGCTATCGACGGTAGCGTGGCGGAAGGCGACGATGATATCGCGCCGGAAACCGACAGCGATGACGATGTAGCGGACGATGCTGAAGAGTAATCGTTGAGCAACGTTGAGAAAGGGCCGGTGAAAATCGGCCCTTTTTTATGCGAGCGGTATTCCCGGCGTCGCTTCGCTCGGTCGGGCTACGTGGTATAGAGCAGCCCGGACACCGACTCCGGGATGTTCTAAGTGACTCTCTGATTGCGGCTAGCGGCTTTTCCCGCTACCTTAACCACATCCTGTTAGCCCTCAACGGCGGAGTTTCGCCACTTTGAAATATCTTGTCTCCTTTCGCACAACGCTGAAAGTTTCACGTTACCTGTTTCGGGCGCTGGCGCTGCTGCTTTGGCTGCTTATCGCGCTGATTTCCGTCTTCTATATCGTGAATGCCCTGCATCAAAAAGAGTCGGAAATCCGCCAGGAATTTATCCTTAACTCCGATCAGGCCCAGCGTTACTTCCAGCGCACCTCCGATGTGATAAAGGAGCTCAAGTACATTGCGGAAAACCGACTCACCGCGGCGAACGGTGCGCTGCCGGGCGGGCAGGTAAAAGACAATTCCGATGTGCCGGATTTTGAACCGCTGTTCCCCGACTCTGACTGCGGCACCCTCGACACCACCTGGCGTGGTCCGCTGGAATCGCTGTCCTGGTTCTTGCGTTACTGGCGGGAAAATTTCTCGGCGGCTTACGATCTCAACCGCGTCTTTTTAATCGGCAGTGACAACCTGTGCATGGCCAACTTTGGCCTGCGCGAAATGCCGGTAGATCGCAGCGAGGCGCTGAAGGCGCTGCACGAACGCATTATGGCCTATCGCAATGCTCCGCAGGACGATCGCGGCGGCAACCTGTTCTGGGTCGGGCAAGGGCCGCGCCATAGCGTCGGCTACTTCTATGCGCTGACGCCGGTCTATCTGGCAAACCGTCTGCAGGCGCTGCTGGGCGTTGAGCAAACCATTCGTGCGGAAAACTTCTTTACCCCGGGCAGTATGCCGATGGGCGTATCCATTCTGGATGATAACGGCAACACGCTGATTAATCTGGCGGGGCCGGATACCAAAATGCATATCAACGCGCGTGGATTGCAGGAGCGACTATGGTTCGGCTATACCGCCGGCTACCGTGAGCTGGTGCTGAAAAAGACGCTGTCGCCGTCCTCGCTGAGTATTGTCTACTCGGTGCCGCTGGATGCGGTACTGGAGCGGATTCGTATTCTGGTGCTGAATGCGCTGTTGCTGAACCTGCTGACCGGCATTGCGCTGTTTACCATGGCACGCATGTACGAGCGGCGTATCTTTTTACCGGCTGAATCCGATGCGCTGCGCCTTGAAGAGCACGAGCAGTTCAACCGCAAAATTGTCGCCTCGGCGCCGGTGGGGATCTGTATTCTGCGTACTCAGGACGGCACTAACATCCTGAGTAACGAACTGGCGCATAACTATCTCAATATGCTGACCCACGAGGATCGTCAGCGTCTGACGCAGATTATCTGCGGCCAGCAGGTTAACTTCGTCGACGTGCTGACCAGCAACAATACCAACCTGCAAATCAGCTTCGTTCACTCGCGCTACCGCAACGAAAACGTAGCGATCTGCGTGCTGGTGGACGTGAGTTCGCGCGTCAAAATGGAAGAGTCCTTGCAGGAGATGGCGCAGGCGGCGGAGCAGGCGAGCCAGTCGAAATCGATGTTCCTCGCTACCGTCAGCCATGAGTTGCGCACCCCGTTGTACGGAATTATCGGTAACCTCGACCTGCTGCAAACCAAAGAGCTGCCGAAGGGCGTTGACCGCTTGGTCACAGCGATGAACAACTCTTCCGGGTTGCTGCTGAAGATCATCAGCGACATCCTCGATTTCTCGAAAATTGAGTCCGAGCAGCTGAAAATCGAGCCGCGCGAGTTCTCGCCAAAAGAGGTGATGAACCACATTACCGCCAACTACCTGCCGCTGGTGGTGAGAAAACAGCTCGGCATGTACTGCTTTATTGAGCCGGATGTGCCGATGAAGCTGATGGGCGACCCGATGCGCCTGCAGCAGGTTATCTCTAACCTGCTAAGCAACGCCATCAAGTTTACCGATATCGGCTGTATCGTTTTACATCTGAAACGCGAAGGGTATTACCTCAGCATCAGCATTCGTGATACCGGTGTCGGCATCCCGGCGAAAGAAGTGGTGCGCCTGTTTGACCCATTCTTCCAGGTGGGGACCGGCGTACAGCGTAACTTCCAGGGGACCGGGCTGGGGCTGGCGATTTGTGAAAAGCTGGTCAATATGATGGACGGCGATATCGCGGTAGATACCGAACCGGGTATGGGCAGCCAGTTTACGCTGCGCATTCCGCTGTACGGTGAGCAGGATGCTACGCCGTTGGCGATTGACGGGCTGGCGAAGATTCGCTGCTGGCTAGCGGTACGTAATGCGTCGCTCTCCGACTTTATTCATTCGCTGCTGAGCTGGCACGGTATGGACGTTCGCCTGTACGACGGTAAAACGCCGGGGCCGGACGATCTGCTGATCGCTGATGACGAGCTGTCGCAACCATGGGCGGGCAGGGCTGCGGTAGTTTTCTGTCGCCGCCATATTGGTATTCCACAGGAATACGCGCCGGGCCAATGGGTGCACAGTATTGTCTCTCCGCATGAGCTACTGACGTTGCTGGGGCGTATCTACCGCGTGAAGGTGGAAACGGGCGATGCGGCGGAGCTGCAGTCTGCCCATGAAGCCCCGGCAGACAGCAACGACGACATGATGATCCTCGTCGTCGACGATCATCCAATCAACCGCCGATTGCTGGCCGATCAGCTGGGATCGCTGGGATATCAGTGTAAAACTGCCAACGACGGCGTTGATGCGCTGAACGTATTGAGCAAGAATCACATTGATATTGTGCTCAGCGACGTCAACATGCCGAATATGGACGGTTATCGCCTGACGCAGCGTATTCGACAGCTGGGGCTGACGCTTCCGGTCGTTGGGGTGACGGCCAACGCGCTGGCCGAAGAGAAGCAGCGCTGTCTGGAATCGGGGATGGATAGCTGCCTGTCGAAACCGGTGACGCTGGACGTGCTCAAACAGACGCTAACGGTCTATGCCGCACGCGTCCGTAAAGCGCGGGAATAAAGTATTTTATGGGTAGCCCGGCCAGGCGAAGCGTCGCCGGGATTATCACAGATGGTACGACGGCAGCATCGCCATCGGGCCTATGTAAAGCAGGCCCGATGTGCAACGCTGTTTAGTCTTTGTCTGACGGCGAAAGCGTCACGGAGGAGAGGTAGTTCAGCAGCGCGATGTCGTTTTCCACGCCCAGCTTCATCATGGCCGATTTCTTCTGGCTACTGATGGTTTTGATGCTGCGGTTCAGCTTCTTCGCAATCTCCGTAACCAGGAAGCCTTCAGCAAAGAGACGCAGCACTTCGCTCTCTTTTGGTGACAGGCGCTTGTCGCCGTAACCACCCGCGCTGATTTTCTCCAGCAGGCGAGAGACGCTTTCCGGGGTAAACTTCTTGCCTTTTTGCAGCGCCGCCAGCGCTTTTGGCAGGTCAGTCGGCGCGCCTTGCTTCAGCACGATCCCTTCAATATCCAGATCCAGCACGGCGCTCAGAATCGCCGGGTTGTTGTTCATGGTCAGCACGATAATAGCCAGACCTGGGAAATGGCGTTTGATGTACTTGATAAGCGTAATACCATCACCGTACTTGTCTCCTGGCATGGAGAGGTCGGTAATTAGTACGTGTGCGTCAAGCTTCGGTAAGTTGTTAATTAGCGCAGTGGAGTCTTCAAATTCGCCAACAACATTAACCCATTCAATTTGCTCCAGAGACTTACGGATCCCGAACAGCACAATCGGATGGTCATCGGCAATAATTACGTTCATATTGTTCATGTAAAGGCTACCTTGCTACAGCAAGCTCTTGACGTAGGCGTCAATGTCGCTGATGTATTTTTCTATGCCTGACGCATCTTTTTCACGAATCAGATGCTCAAGCGATTCACATAACTGCTTGCCAGGTACCAGATTTAGCATGGCAAACACACCCTTAAGGCGGTGAGCTGTCTGTGCCAATGCGGCAAAATCCTTCGCCGCGGACTCAGTATACAGCCTGCTAACATCTTCCGGTACCGTATCCACAAACAGAGCATAATAGCCACTGGCCTGAAGCTCGGCACTTTCATCTCCGCCCAGCGGCGATTCCGTCACTTCTTCCTGCGCCAGTTGCTCTTCAATAAGCTGGAGTACGGCATCCTGCATGGCGTTGCTCATGTTAAAGTTCACACGCAGCTGACTTGGGCCAATTTTGCGTATCCCAGCCTCATCATCGCTTAAAAGCAAGCCCGAAGCAGTAAGATTAGACGGATTATCTGTTAAAAAAAGGTCAAATTCTTGACTTGTTGCTCGTTCGTCAGGGCTGATACAGGTCGCGCCCCAGCTTTCAAGCTGGCGCGTGACAATGTTGCGGACCTCGTTTGAGGTGATATCCACCATCGCCACCACATCATCCAGCAGCTGCTCTTCGGGCTCCACGTCCTCTTCACGCACCGGCATTTTGACATGCAGCGTATAGCGCGTGCCCAGCGACTCTCGTGCCTTAATATTAAGGTGACCGCCGAGTTTACGCGCCAGCTGATCGCACAGCCAGAAGGTGAGGGCGTTAGCTTTGCCGTAGCGGTCTGACTGGGTGTCGTTCAGATATGGGAAGTGTAGATTATCGACTTCACCGTGCGATACGCCGTTGCCGGTATCAAGAATACGGAAGGTTAAACGTTCTTCCACCGACTCATCGGCATTGACCTCAAGGGTAATTTTACCAATTTGCGTGGTGGTCACCGCATATTGGATCAGCAACAGCAGAATGCGGCGCAGCGCATCGCGGTCGCCGTGACGCTGCTCTTTTGCCGGAAGCGGGTTATTGATCAGCAGCTGCAGCCCTTTGCGCTTAATCGACGGCAACACTTCAGGTACCACTTCGTCGATCAGCTCCTGCAGGGAGAACTGCGTGGACGATCCTTTCCAGCTGTCGTTTTCCAGCATATTAGCGAGCTGAATTTCATCGACCAGCCGTACCAGCAGGTCGGCATGGTTCGCGAGCTTCTGTCCATCTGGCGTATCAATGGTGCTGGCCTCGGCGGCGAGCGCTTTGATCGGTTGCTTCAGCGTATCGCTGATGTTTTGCATAAACGCCGCGCGGCCCTGCTGGTTCTTCTCATACAGACGCTGGGCCTGCTTGAGCTTCTTATTCACCAGAATTTCCCGGTCCTGATCGCGAATAATGAAAATTTGGGTGCGCGGTGAAACCTGGCTGCGGAACTGACGAATTTCATACAGTTCATTATTAATGGTGGCCTGAATCACTCCCTGATGCTGATCCGCCATGCTGGTGATGTTTTGCAGGTTGAGGTGCGGTAGTAGATGGTCGGCAATTTTGTTGCTGATTATGGTTCGGTTCGACTCTTGATCGTGCACTAATAGCCCTAGCGGCAGCAATGAGACAATCTCTTCATTAATGGCGCGCAGCACGCGCAGCTCATTATTGGTCCCCGTCGAAGGAACGTTGCTGTTGCTGCCGCGAGTGGGCAGATTACGGAACGTCGAGTAGCCGAACAGCGCCAGCGCCAGCAGCCCAATGTTCAGCAGCAGCGGCAGCATGATGTTCTGGAAGGTGTCGAGCAGCAGCGTGCCAAACGGTACCTGCCACACCAGGCGCATGCCGGTGCCGTTCAGCGCTGAGGTTATCTCAATGCGTGAGCTATTAAAGTTGATGGAGACGCTGTCGCTCGGGTCTTTTTCCTGAGCGCGCTGGGCATTCTGCGCCGGATCGGGTTCCAGGCGGAAACTGTCCAGCGACATGGTTGGCGGTACCAGGTCGTTAATCGGTAAATCAAAGGCGACGACGGTTGCCAGATGCCCCGGCTGGTTGAAGGTGGTACGCAGGGTAAAGTAGCGGCCGTTCTGCCAGGCGAGACGGCGCAGCGACGAGAAGGTTTCGCGCTCATCCAGAGTGTTAGCCTGCTGTAGCATTTCAGCCCGGCGGGAATCAACAATGCTGCCCACGGTCGACTCTTTAAAGCCGGATGAGAGATCTTTTAACGGCAGGGTAGAGATAAGAATCAGGCTGTTATCCTGACCGTTGAGATAGTACATCGACCAGGGAACATTTTCCGCGCCCCACAGGGTATCGAGATAGGTCGACATGCGTTGGGTAATATCGAGCGTGGCGCTGTCATGCGAACCGAAGATCAACGCTTCGGTTTTACGGCGTGGCTTCTCAAGGTAATACACATCCTGCTTTAAGCGGGTTTCCTGCAGACCATCGGCAGGCGGCGCATTGGTATTCGCGGCGGCGATGTTGTCGTAGATCTGCCAGGTGGTGTAGCGCCAGGTATCGATGCGCTTATGGACGGCGTGCGTCATATCGACAATCTGATAGCTCTTATCTTTAAGCCAGGCGTTGACGGCGCTTTGAATCATCACGCCCATCGTCACCAGCAATACGATGATCATAAGAAGGAAGAAACGCGTGATGCTCCCCGGAAGCAGAGAGAATTTCGTCGGGTTCATCTTGTCGGACTGACTCATTGGCGTGTGTAACCCATCATAACGGCATCTGAATGAGGAGAAGCTCAAGCCTGAATCGGCATTGAGGCGCGAAGATCCTGTTTTTGCACTGCTGGCAGTATATACAAAAAAGTCGGCAAGATGCATCTACGGGGCAAATTACACTGCGCGGAGCTGGCGGCAATGCTATGCGGAGGAGGGCGTTAGATATTGGCGGTGAGCAGAAATAGTTTGTTGCGGATTAATTGTACAATGTAACATTTATTGTACAGTTATTTACGAATAACGACTTAAAAATAGCACTAAATAACAAGACATTATTAATCGAGTGCCTGGTAGACATAAAAAATGGTATGAGATTTGATTAGTTAATAGTCGTTACAATTTACGTGCGGTAGCACAGTTTGATTCAGTTTACGTAAAGAAAGGTAAAAAAAACCGGATGCGAAGCATCCGGTTGAAATAGGGGTAAACAGACATTCAGAATTGAATGACGGTAATAAATAAAGTTAATGATGATAGCGAGGACTATTTTAGTTGTAGGTGAAGGTTTTGTTTTACCATTCAGTGCTATACCTTTCGTGTTTTTTAACTCATTGATTTAGTGAATTTATTTGCTTTGGTTTTGATTATTAGTGCTATTTTTCCTGTCTTTTTGTGCTTATAAAAGTTCCCTTAAATTTACATTTTGAAACATCTATAGGGATAAATGAAACATTTGAGCGATTTTCGTATCATATTCTTATTGGATTATTCTAATTTTTACAGCACAATGGATCTGCCGACTGATTAATGAGGGTTAATCAGTAAGCAGTGGCATATATAAGGCATATATATAACAACAGAGGGTTAATAACATGAAAGTTAAAGTACTGTCCCTCCTGGTACCAGCACTGCTGGTAGCAGGCGCAGCAAATGCGGCTGAAATTTATAACAAAGATGGCAACAAATTAGATCTGTACGGTAAAGTCGATGGTCTGCACTATTTCTCCAGCGACGACAGTAAAGATGGTGACCAGTCCTACGTTCGTCTGGGCTTCAAAGGTGAAACTCAGATCAACGACCAGCTGACCGGTTACGGCCAGTGGGAATACAACATCCAGGCTAACAACACCGAAGGCGCTTCTGACCAGGCATGGACCCGTGTAGGTTTCGCCGGTATCCGCATTGCTGACGTAGGTTCTTTCGACTACGGTCGTAACTACGGCGTAGTTTACGATGTGACTTCCTGGACCGACGTCCTGCCAGAATTCGGCGGCGACACCTACGGTGCAGACAACTTCCTGCAGCAGCGTGCTAACGGCGTTGCGACCTACCGTAACACTGACTTCTTCGGTCTGGTTGATGGCCTGAACTTTGCTCTGCAGTATCAGGGTAAGAACGGCAGCGCTTCTGGCGAAGGTTCCACCAACAACGGTCGTGACGATCTGGAACAGAACGGTGACGGCTTCGGTGGCTCCCTGACTTACGATATCGGCGAAGGCTTCAGCGTAGGTACCGCAATTTCCAGCTCTAAACGTACTACCGATCAGAACAACATGGCTTATGGCCAAGGCGATAAAGCGACCACCTACTCCGGTGGCGTGAAATACGATGCGAACAACATCTATCTGGCCGCTCAGTACACCCAGACTTACAACGCGACCCGCTTCAGCGGTAAACAAAGCGCTGCTAATCCTGATCCTATCAGCGGCTTCGCTGAAAAAGCACAGAACTTCGAAGTGGTTGCACAGTACCAGTTCGACTTCGGCCTGCGTCCATCCATCGCTTACCTGCAGTCTAAAGGTAAGGACATTAACAACGGCGTAGACAACTTCGGCGATCAGGATCTGCTGAAATACGTTGATGTAGGCGCGACTTACTACTTCAACAAAAACATGTCCACCTACGTTGATTACAAAATCAACCTGCTGGATGACAACGACTTCACTCGTCGTGCCGGTATCTCTACCGACAACATCGTAGCGCTGGGTATGGTTTACCAGTTCTAATTCGGTTTCGACCGAGATAAAAGGGGCCCTTGGGCCCCTTTTTTAATGTCTGATTTCAGCTAATTAGTGTACTCTTGCGCCGATTGCAGGAGGGTAATAACCGATGGAAATGACTTTTTTACGTACGATGCTGCTTGGCGTCGTTATTTTATTGGCTGGCTGTGACAACACCAGCGCGCCGGCAACCCCAAAGGCGCAGGTGACCGTACTTGATGGTAAAACCATGGGCACGTTCTGGCGGGTGAGCGTGGTTGGCCTCGATCAAAACAGGGCGGAGAATCTGCGTCAGAAGGTGCAGACGCTGCTCGATGGTGACGATCAGCTATTGTCGACCTGGAAAAACGACTCGGCGCTGATGCGTTTTAACCAGTCGCAAAGTACCACCCCATGGCCGGTAAGTGAAGGGATGGCGGATATCGTCACCGAATCGCTGCGCATCGGGCAGAAAACGCAGGGTGCGATGGACATCACCGTGGGGCCGCTGGTCAATCTCTGGGGCTTTGGCCCGGATAAACAACCGGTGAAAACGCCGACTCAGGCGCAGATAGATGCCGCGAAAGCGCGCACCGGGCTGAAAAATCTGACGGTGATTAACCGTGCGGGCCAGCAGTATCTGCAAAAGGCGATCCCCGATCTGTACGTTGACCTCTCGACCGTTGGCGAAGGTTACGCTGCCGATCATCTGGCGCGGCTGATGATAGAAGAGGGGATCTCCCGCTATCTGGTCTCGGTGGGTGGTGCGCTGGTGAGCCGTGGGATGAATGCCGATGGCCAGCCGTGGCGCGTGGCGATTCAAAAGCCAACCGACCGGGAAAACGCGGTGCAGGCGATCGTCGACATTAACGGCCACGGGATCAGCACCTCCGGTAGTTATCGCAACTACTATGAGCTGGATGGTCAGCGGATCTCACACGTTATCGATCCGCAAACCGGGCGGCCGATTACCCATAAGCTGGTGTCGGTCACCGTGATTGCGCCAACCGCGCTGGAAGCCGACGGCTGGGATACTGGTCTGATGGTGCTCGGCACGGAAAAAGCCCAGCAGGTGGTGCGTGAGCAGGGGCTGGCGGTCTATATGATCATGAAAGAGGGTGACGGCTTCACCACCTGGATGTCGCCGCAGTTCCGTGCGTTCCTGGTCAGCGGGAAAAATTAAAAAGCAAGATTGCGGGTTTTTTAATTCCTCCTTTTGGTCACAGTGATGGTTACACTAAAAGGAGGAGCCCGTTATGACATCTCATACCCTATATACCGATGATGACCGCTGGCAGGCGGTGATAAATCGCGACGCCCGCGCCGATGGTCAGTTTGTTTTTGCCGTACAGACCACCGGTATTTTCTGTCGCCCGTCCTGCCGTGCCCGTCATGCGCTGCGCCAGAACGTCCGGTTCTATCCCAATGCACAGGCTGCGCTGGAGGCCGGATTTCGTCCCTGCAAGCGCTGTCAGCCAGATAGCCTCTCTCCCGAACAGCAGAAAATCGACAAAGTTGCCGAGGCCTGTCGGTTGCTGGAGCAGGACAGCCCGGTGACGCTTGAGGCGCTGGCCGAGGCGGTTGCCGTCAGCCCTTACCATTTCCATCGTCTGTTTAAATCCGTCACTGGCGTCACGCCAAAGGCCTGGCAGCAGGCGTGGCGGGCGCGTCGGCTGCGTGATTCACTCAGCGGCGGCGAACCAGTGACCCAGGCGGTGCTGGCGGCGGGATTCCCCTCAAGCAGCAGCTACTATCGTCAGGCAGACAATGTGCTGGGGATGACGGCGCGCGCTTACCGTCAGGGCGGCAAAACCGCTGATATTCATTATGCGACCGACCGCTGCGAGCTGGGCCGCTGCCTGGTGGCGCTGAGCGACCGTGGCATTTGCGCGGTGTTGCTGGGAGATGATGACGCTACGCTGCTGACGGAGTTGCAGCAGAGCTTCCCGTCTGCCCACTTGACGGCAGCGGATGCATCGTCTCAAGCGCAGATTCAAGCCGTTATCGCCAGTCTGAATCAGCGTTCAACACCGCTAACGCTGCCGCTGGATATCCGCGGCACGGCTTTCCAGCAGCAGGTCTGGCAGGCGCTGCGCGCCATTCCAACCGGTGAAACCCGCAGCTATCAGCAGATAGCCGACGGCATCGGCAACCCGAAAGCCGTGCGGGCGGTGGCCGGGGCCTGTGCGGCAAACCGGCTGGCGATTTTGATACCGTGCCACCGAGTGGTGCGCGGCGACGGCAGTTTGTCCGGCTATCGCTGGGGCGTGACGCGTAAAGCGGCGCTGTTAGCGCGTGAAAAAGAGCAGGAGCGGTGATGCTGGATCTGTTTGCTGATGAAGCGCCGTGGTCAGAGCCACTGGCACCGGGGGCCGTCGTTCTGCGCCGACTGGCGCGTGAACAGAGCGATGCGTTGCTCGCCGCTATTGCGCAGGTTGCCGCCGTCTCGCCGTTTCGCCATATGGTGACGCCGGGCGGGTATACCATGTCGGTGGCGATGACCAACTGCGGGGCGCTGGGCTGGAGCACGGACAGCCGCGGATACTGCTACGCTGCCATCGACCCGCTGACCGGGCGGCCGTGGCCAGCTATTCCGGATGTTTTTCTCCGCCTGGCGAAGACGGCGGCGAGCCAGGCCGGATACCCGGAATTCAGCCCCGATGCCTGTCTTATCAATCGCTACCAGCCGGGCGCGAAGCTATCGCTGCATCAGGATAAAGATGAAGCGCGGCTGGATGCGCCGATCGTTTCCGTTTCGCTGGGATTACCGGCTACCTTCCAGTTCGGCGGGTTAAAACGCAGCGATCTGCTGCAGCGCGTCTGGCTGGAGCATGGCGATGTTGTGGTGTGGGGCGGCGCCTCCCGGCTGTTCTACCACGCCATTTTGCCTCTCAAGGCAGGTAGCCACCCGCAGGTGGGCGCCTGGCGCTATAACCTGACGTTTCGCCGCGCTGCGCAATGACGAATAAAAATAAGAATTATTCTTGATGTCGTTGCTCAGCAGTTTACACTGCTGGCTGTTTTTCTTGCTCTGGTTGCTGTTATGGAACTTCTTTTACTCGTCTGGCGTCAGTACCGCTGGCCCTTCATTGGCGTTATCGCCCTGAGCCTGCTGAGCGCGGCGCTCGGTATTGGACTTATCGCCTTTATTAACGTGCGTCTGATTGAAATGGTCGACACCAACCTTACGGTGCTGCCGGAGTTTCTCGGGCTGCTGCTGCTGTTGATGGCCGTGACGCTGGGCTCTCAGCTGGCGCTGACGACGCTGGGGCATCATTTTGTTTATCGCCTGCGTCGCGAATTTATCAAACGTATTCTCGACACTCAGGTGGAACGCGTGGAGAAGCTCGGCAGCGCCTCGCTGCTCGCGGGGCTGACCAGCGATATTCGCGCCATCACCATTGCCTTCGTGCGCCTGCCTGAACTGGTGCAGGGGATAATCCTGACCGTGGGCTCTGCCGCCTATCTGGCGATGCTGTCGACTAAAATGCTGCTGATTACCGCACTGTGGATGGCGCTGACCATCTGGGGCGGTTTTATGCTGGTGGCGCGCGTCTACAGGCATATGGCGACGCTGCGCGAGACCGAAGATAGCCTTTATAACGACTACCAGACGGTGCTGGAAGGGCGCAAAGAGCTCACCCTGAACCGCGAGCGCGCGCAGTACGTGTTTGAACAGCAGTTCACGCCGGACGCAAAGGCTTATCGCCACCATATTATCCGCGCCGATACCTTCCACCTGAGCGCCGTGAACTGGTCGAATATCATGATGCTGGGCGCGATTGGCCTGGTGTTCTGGATGGCAAATGGCCTGGGCTGGGCCGACACTAACGTGGCGGCAACCTACTCTCTGACGCTGCTGTTCCTGCGTACGCCGCTGCTGTCGGCGGTAGGGGCATTGCCTACGCTTCTGAGTGCCCAGGTCGCGTTTAACAAGTTGAATAAATTCTCACTGGCACCGTTCCGCGAGCCGTTCCCGCAGCCAACGGCGCACCCGAACTGGCAGACGCTGGAGCTGCGTGATGTCACCTTCCACTATGAAGACAACACCTTCGCGGTCGGCCCATTAAACCTGACGCTGAAGCGCGGCGAAATGGTCTTCCTGATTGGCGGTAACGGCAGCGGCAAATCGACGCTGGCGATGCTGCTGACCGGGCTGTATCAGCCGATCTCCGGGCAGATCCTGCTTGACGGCCAGCCGCTGGCGGCGGATAAACCTGAAGACTATCGCAAGCTCTTCTCCGCGGTGTTTACCGATGTCTGGCTGTTCGAGCACCTGCTGGGGCCGGAAGGCAAGCAGGCGAAGCCGGAGCTGGTAGAGAAGTGGCTGGCGCAGCTGCAAATGAGCCATAAGGTGAAGCTTGAGGATGGACGAATTCTTGACCTGAAGCTGTCAAAAGGGCAGAAAAAACGCGTGGCGCTGCTGCTGGCGCTGGCAGAAGAACGCGACATCATTATGCTTGATGAGTGGGCGGCCGATCAGGACCCGCACTTCCGCCGCGAGTTTTATCAGGTACTGCTGCCGCTGATGCAGCAAATGGGCAAAACGATTTTCGCCATCAGCCACGATGACCACTACTTTACCCATGCAGATCGCCTGCTGGAGATGCGTAACGGTCAGTTGAGCGAGCTGGTGGGGGAGGAGCGCGAGCGCGCTTCCCGCGATGCCGTTGCGCGTACCGCCTGATTTTTTAGCCGCTTTGCTGAATTTTTCAACGCCTAAGCGGCTTGTTTAACTTTTTTATATTCCCCCGCGCTATGCTTAATGCGCTCAATCATCCGATTGGGCGCACTTTCAGGAATAAGGATTATTCATGTCTCTGTTGAAGAAGAACAGTGCCCGCCTGCGCGACGAAGAGCGCCAGCGGCTCATCTGGCTGCTGACCACCGATAAAGCGGTGACTTCAGCGCTGCTGGGCAAGCTGACGCTGGCCGAGCAGTATGATGAGGGCACGCTGGTTGATGATCTTGCGGAAGTGGGGGCGCTGGTGGCGCACCTGCCGCCGCCGGATCTCGCCGATACCCTGGAAGCGCTGCCGTCAGAAGAGCGTCACGCGCTGTGGAACATGGTTGAAGATGACCGGCGCGGGAAAGTGTTGCTGGAAGCATCGGAGAACGTCTGGGACGACCTCATTGAAGATATGAGCGACCGGGCGTTGCTCGATGCACTGCAAACGCTGGATATCGACGAACAGATCTACCTGGTGCAGCACCTGCCGCGTGACCTGACCGGGCGCCTGCTGGCCTCTATGGATCCCGCTGAACGCGCGCGCGTTCGCCAGGTGATGAACTATGCCCACGAGCAGGTGGGCTCGATCATGGAGTTCGAGGTGATCACCATTCGCCCGGACGTCACGCTAGCCTCGGTGCAACGCTTTTTGCGTCGGTTGGGCAAAATGCCGGAGAACACCGACAAACTGTTCGTGGTAAAGCGCGATCAAACCCTGATTGGCGAACTGGAGCTTAAAACGATCCTGCTGAATGCGGCCGAACGTTACGTGCATGAAGTGATGGAGGCCGATCCGGTCGCGTTTCACCCGGAGGAGCGATCGGAAAGCGTCGCCCGTACCTTCGAGCGTGACAACCTCATCAGCGCCGCAGTCATTGACTCGGAAGGCAAGCTGATGGGGCGTTTGACCATCGATGAGATCGTTGACGTGGTCTACGAAGAGACCGACAGCGATCTGCGCCGCATGGGCGGCCTGAGCAGCGAAGAAGATGTGTTTGCGCCGGTGATGAAAGCGGTGAAAACCCGCTGGGCGTGGCTCGCCATTAACCTCTGTACCGCTTTTATTGCCTCGCGCGTGATCGACGGTTTCGAACATACCATCTCTCAATTGGTGGCGCTGGCTTCACTGATGCCAATTGTGGCGGGGATAGGTGGCAATACCGGCAACCAGACCATCACGATGATCGTGCGCGCGCTGGCGTTACAGCATATCCAGCCGGGCAACTTCTCGTTTTTGATTCTGCGCGAAATGGGCGTAGCGCTGATTAACGGCATCGTCTGGGGCGGCATTATGGGCACCGTCACCTGGCTATTGTACGGCGATCCACATCTGGGTGCCGTGATGACCCTGGCGATGATCCTCAACCTGCTGGTGGCCTCGGTGATGGGGGTATTGATCCCGATGATCATGGCTAAACTGGGGCGCGACCCGGCGGTCGGCTCCAGCGTGATGATCACCGCGATCACTGATACCGGCGGCTTCTTTATTTTTCTGGGGCTGGCGACCGTGTTTCTGCTTTAAGCTTTGCGCGGTGCTTCAGGCGGGCAGGGACGACAACCATCATCATGATGCCCGCCAGCACGCCTATTGCCAGATTCCCCGTGCTGACCGTCGCGCCGACGGTGACCAACATCACCAGCGTTTCCGGCCACGGCGTGCGCTTCAGCGTGCCGGGCTGCAGGCTGTGCCAGTTAAAGGTTTTGAAGGCGACAATCACCATAATGCCCGCCAGTACCGACATCGGGATTTTTGCCATCACTTCGCTTAAGGCGGTGACCAGCAGCAGCAGTACCAGCGCTGCCGCGATGGTTGATATCCGGGTGCGGCCTTTGCCCATCTCCACGTTCACGATGGTCTGACCGATCATGGCGCAGCCGGCGATGCCGCCGTAGCAGCCAGCCAGAATATTGGCGATGCCGAGACCCGCGCTCTCACGCGTTTTGTTCGATGGTGTGACGGTGAGGTCATCGACCAGTTTCGCGGTCAGCAGCGACTCCATCAGGCCAACAAAAGCAATACTCAGCGCGCACGGCCAGATAATCTGCAACGTTTCAAGATTCATCGGCACCAGCCACTGGGTGAGGCCCGGCAGCCCGCCACTCATCGAACCTTCATCGCCGACGGTTGGCAAAATCTGCCCGCTGGTGGCGGTATAGAGGGTGAGTAGAACGACGGCGATAAGCGGCGATGGAATGCTTTTCATCACGCGCGGAAGCCACAACACGATGAGTATTGTGGCGGCAAACAGCGCGACAATCAGCGGGCTACGGCTCCAGAAATGGGGTACCTGAGCAAAGAAAATCAGAATACCCAGCGCATTCACAAACCCGGTCATTACCGATTGTGGAATAAAGCGCATCAGCTTTGCCATCCCGCAGGCGGCAAACAGAATTTGAATGATACCGGCCATGACCACGGCTGGCAGAATATAGGCAACCCCGTGCTGGTGCACCATTGGGCCGATGACCAGTGCCACGGAACCCGCAGCGGCGGTGACCATCGCCGGGCGGCCGCCGAGAAACGACATCGACAGGCACAGCACCACGGAGGCAATCAGGCTGACCTTCGGGTCAACGCCCGCAATCACGGAAAACGAGATAACCTCGGGGATCAGCGCCAGCGCGGTAATCACGCCCGCCAGAACTTCACGCGTCAACATGGAAGGTGACGTCAGGACGGCAAGCAGAGAACCAGAAAGAGGGGAGGGAGAAGCGTTCGACATAGGGTATTCACAGGTTATCGATGGCGGGTTTTCTATAATCCCCAGCGTCCGTGCGTACCATCACAAAGGGGAGAATAATACCGCTTCCCGTCACACTCTACCAGTACCAAATCTCATTTTCTGTACACATTTATTAAACATTTTAATAACAGATCTCAAAACTCAACTTAAATTTTAAACAATATTTAAATTTACCGTGGCTGGTGGTAACGTAACCGTACGGATGTTTTTACCTGCATGTAACAAATCGCAAGTCAAGTAAGGCCCCCTACGATGAAAAAAAAGATAGCTGTACCCAACGCACAGAAATCGGGTACCGAGAAGGTTTCTGTGGCGACTAAGGCGAAGACTCGTGTGGTGCACGAGACAGATGTATTGCTGATCGGTGGCGGCATTATGAGCGCTACGCTGGGTACATGGCTGCAGGAGCTGGAGCCAGACTGGTCGATTACCATGGTTGAGCAGATGGAAAGCGTGGCCGAAGAGAGCTCCAACGGCTGGAACAACGCCGGCACCGGGCACTCGGCCCTGATGGAACTCAACTATACCCCGCAGAAAGCCGATGGCTCCGTCAGCATCGACAAAGCTATTGATATCAACGAAGCCTTCCAGATTTCCCGTCAATTCTGGGCCCACCAGGTGACGCGCGGCGTGCTGACGCAGCCGAAGAGCTTTATTAACACCGTGCCACACATGAGCTTTGTGTGGGGCGATGACAACGTCAATTTCCTGCGTGCGCGCTATCGTGCACTGCAAAAGAGCCCGCTGTTCAACGGCATGCGCTACTCCGAAGATCACGAGCAGATTAAAGACTGGGCGCCGCTGGTGATGGAAGGGCGCGATCCGCAGCAGAAGATTGCTGCGACGCGAACTGAAGCAGGCACCGACGTGAACTACGGCGAGATTACTCGCCAGCTCATTCAGGGCCTCAAAAAGCGCGAACGCTTTACGCTGCAGCTCAACACCGTGGTGCGCCGTTTCCGTCGTAATCCAGACAACAGCTGGAATGTGACGGTTTCTGATGCCAACGGCAGCCATGAAAAACGTACCATCAAAGCGAAGTTTATTTTCATCGGCGCGGGTGGTGCGGCGCTGAAGCTGCTACAGCAAACCAAAATTCCTCAGGCGAAAGAGTACGCAGGCTTCCCGGTTGGCGGTCAGTTCCTGGTGTGCGAAAACCCGGAAGTGGTTAACCATCATCTGGCGAAGGTCTACGGTCAGGCTTCCGTGGGCGCGCCGCCGATGTCTGTGCCGCACATCGACACCCGTATCATCGACGGCAAACGCGTGGTGCTGTTTGGGCCGTTCGCCACCTTCTCTACGCGCTTCCTGAAAAATGGTTCGCTGTGGGATCTGCTGGCCTCGACCAATAAATCCAACATCCTGCCGATGCTGAATGTTGGGCTGGATAACTTCGATCTGGTGAAATACCTGGTAAGCCAGGTGCTACAGAAAGATAAAGACCGCCATGCGGCTCTGCGCGCTTACTATCCGATGGCGAAAAAGCAGGACTGGCGTTTGTGGCAGGCCGGTCAGCGCGTACAGATCATCAAACGTGATGCGCGTATCGGTGGCGTACTGCGTCTGGGCACTGAAGTGGTCAGCGATGATGAAGGCACCGTTGCCGCGCTACTGGGGGCATCTCCGGGGGCATCAACCGCCGCGCCTATCATGCTGGAGCTGATGGAAAAGGTCTTTAAGGATAAAATGCAGACGGCGGAATGGCAGGAAAAAATTCGCGCCGTGGTACCGACCTACGGTTCTACGCTGACGGAAAACCCGCACCTGATTGAAAAAACGTTGGCCTATACCAGCGAAGTGCTGGGACTACGTCATGAAGCAACCCGTGAAGCGGATCCGACGCCAGCGGTGCAGGTATCGTCCAAACCGGTTGTAGCAAAAGAGATGGCGGATATCGCACTCTAAGAAAGAAAAAATCCCGGTCATACCGGGATTTTATTATTTGGTAGCCCGGGCGAGCGCAAGCGACCCCGGGTTTTTTATTAACGCGCGACGGCGTTATGTACCGTTTCCTGAGCTTCCCAGATACGGTATTTCACTTCTACGTTCTCAGGCGCGTAGATAACAATTGGCAACTTGCTGTTGTAGCGCAGCATGCCATCGTCGCCCAGTGATGCGGTGACGAATTTTTTCGTTTTCTTCTGGTCAGGGCAGGCCATCATGGTCGACACTGGTCCGGAGATTTTCTCCACCACATAGTAGTCGTAGCCCCAGCCTTCCAGCGTTTTGCTTTCCAGCTCGCCGCCAAGGCGCTGATGGTTACAATCGACCTCCAGCGTTTTACCAATCAATAATTCCACCTTGTAGGCAGACTCATCTTTCTGTTCCGGCAACTGAATCACCTGACGCGTCATACCTTTTTCCGCTTTAGGGAAAGGCGCAACCTTTTCCAGCGGCTGTTCTGCAGCCCAGGCGGAGCTGGAGGCACAGGCGATGGCCAGTAACGAAGCGGCAAGTTTATGTGTGTTTTTCACTGTTCATCCTTTTTATCAGTTTGCAACGAGAGGAGAATATCATTCCTGACATCAATGGTAATCGTATTTTACTGAATTTTGCATTAGGACTAGTTCTAAATATTGTGTTTATGAATGAATATAGCGATTAAGACTGTTTTATTCGCATGATAGCGTACGGATATCCTGAATAACGATGAAAATGACCAGATTTCTTATTATAGCTGCGCTTCTCGGCGTTATCCCTGCCGCACAGGCCACAATCCAGGTTGGATTCTCACCTGAAGGCTCCGCCCGTGAGTTGGTGCTGAGCACTATCGATGGCGCACAGCGCTCCATTGATATGATGGCCTACTCGTTTCAGGCCAAAGATATTGTCGACGCGCTGATTCGTGCCCAAAAACGCGGTGTGAAGGTACGGGCGGTGATTGATAAGCGACGAAATCAGGGGGAGGTCAGCCAGAAGGCCATTGCCCGGGCGGTAGAAAACGGCATTGATGTTCGCATTGACGGCCACTACCACATTCAGCATGACAAAGTGATGATCGTGGACGGCAATACGCTGGAGACCGGGTCGTTTAACTTCGCTAAATCGGCAGAGACGGAAAACTCAGAGAATGTGCTGGTGATCCGAGATGAGCCGGAGGTGATTCGCCAGTATCAGGCGCATTTTGACAGCCGCTGGGCGCTGGGAAAGTCGCGGTAAGGAAATAAAAAAACCAGCCATAACAGGCTGGTTTATATAATCTTTTTGGTCGGCACGAGAGGATTTGAACCTCCGACCCCCGACACCCCATGACGGTGCGCTACCAGGCTGCGCTACGTGCCGACGCATGGAGAAAATACTACCGCTTTTATCCCTGATTGCAAGTCAGGGTTCACCAATTGATTTAAAATTAATCAATCAGTTAGCGATAAAGCGTTTTTCATCCGTCAGCACCTGCAGCAGCAAACTGAGTTGGGCTTTTTGATCCCGTTCCTTCTCACCCGCCGCGTTCCAGGTCTTATAGTGACCATTATGGCTGAGCACGACGGTAATCGATGGCGTGGTGATCGCCAGGGTATCGTTATCTGCCGACGTCACCCAATTATGGCGGCGCGCGGCGCTGAACAGATCCTGACCCTGCGAGTATTCGTTTGCCGGCGTGCTGACATGCAGCAGGCGTTGCATCAGGGTGGTCATAATATCTTTATGATCGGTCAACAGGTCGATGCGCTGAGCAGGGGTCCCCGGCCAGTGGATGACCAGCGGTACCTGAAGCTGGGCGCGTGACCAGTTAAAAGTGCTGTTCTCGTCGCTGAGCGGCACGCCGTGACCGGCGGTAATAATCACCACGGTGTCATCGAGCTTGCCGGAGTTGCGCAGTGCGTCCAGTACCTTAGCAATTTGTGCATCCACATCCGCTGCGGCACGAGCATATTGACGGTCGTTGGCCTGAGCGTTGTTGATGGTGGTTCCGTTAAACGACACCCACGAGAACCAGCGGTTTTCGTCCTGGGCGTTGTTTTTAAGCCAGTTAGTCCACTGGCTTGCCGTCTGGGCATCATTCTGCGATTTGCCCGGCGGCAGTGAGAAATCAGACAGCAGCGCCTGGCGATAAATCGGGCTGGTGAAGCCGTCAGAAGAGAACAGACCCAGCTGATAGCCCTGTTGATTAAGGGCGCTAATCAGCGCTGCCGGAATACGTGCCGACAGGACGCCGTCCATATAGGACGGTGAAATACCGTAGAACAGGCCAAAGATGCCGTTATCGGCGTTGTTGCCCGCGCTCATATGCTGGGTAAAGTTGACGTTGCTGTCCGCAAAACGGGCCAGCGATGGCATTTGCTGTTCGAAGCGCGAATAGTTCAGGCCATCGACGGTAATCAGCAGGACGTTCTTGCCGACACCCATATCGCGATAGCGCAGATCGCTGAGCGGATACTGCACGGTTACCGCTTCCGGATCGCCTTGTTCCACCAGACGGCGCTGGTAATCCTGCGCGTCAAGCAGCCCGTGCTTCTCAAGGAAGCGGCGCGCGGTCATTGGATATGACAGCGGCAGGTTGGCGCGCTGCATGGTGACCGGACGATAGAAGTTAGCATCGGCCCAGATGTACATCACGTGCGAGGCGATGAACGATGCAAAGAAGAACCATGCGACCGGGCGGGCGTAGTGACGGCGACGCGTCAGGCTGCGCAGCTTCTGCCAGCTCCAGGTGGCAAACAGCATCTCGACCAGCAGAATCACCGGCACACTGATAAACATCAGCTGCCAGTCTCGGGCGGTCTCGTTTTGATCGGGGTTGATAACCAACTCCCACACCACCGGGTTAAGGTGCAGGTGGAAGCGGGTAAAGACCTCGCTGTCGATAAGCAGCAGCGTCATGCCCGCCGTCGCCAGAATGGCGGACAGGAAGCGCATCAAACGCTGGGACATGACGATAAAGGTCAGCGGGAACAGAATCAGCAGATAGGCAGAGAACACCAGAAAGCTGAAATGCCCGACAAGGCTGATGTAGGAGAAAATGCGTCCAGCCAGCGTCGTCGGCCAGTCGGCGACAAAAAGATAGCGGCTACCGAGCACCATGGCCAACAGCATGTTGAACAGGGCGAACCAGTGCCCCCAGCTAACCATCTGGGAGACTTTTTCTCGGTAAGGCTGACGATGAGTCACCATAAACTGTTGCTTGTACCCTTAGTGCGCAGGATCGCTGTTAATAGAAGACTGGAGCGCCTGGGCAAAAGAACGTGCGATAGCCTGGCGTTGAGCCGGAGCCACGCTGCTGTTAATCAGGTTGGTCACCATATTGCCCAGTACCATCAGCGAAAGATCGGTCGGGGCTTTATGTTCTTCCAGCACGTTGGCGAGCTCGCTCAGCAGTTTTTCAACGTGTTCATCACTATAGCGGGATTGTTGTGGCATAAATCGAAATCTGTCTATTCATCAAAGGGCAGTATATTACCGTAGCAGCAGCATTTTTTCCGCTTTTTTTCAGCGGAACGCGTTATCCTTTCGCCATTATGCTGCCGCGAGGGCGGTAATGTGTGAGTTGCACTGTCGCATCGGGGGTGATTGAATACACCCGATCTTAAAGGAGAGTTTAACATGAGTCTGGATATCGACCAGATTGCTTTGCATCAGCTCATCAAACGCGATGAGCAAAACCTGGACGTGGTGCTGCGCGACACGCTGCTGGAGCCGACCGCGCCGGTTGAAGAGATGATGGCCGAGCTGCATCGGGTGTACAGCGCGAAGAATAAAGCCTACGGCCTGTTTACCGAAGAGAGCGAACTGGCACAGGCGTTAAAGCTGCAGCGTCAGGGTGAGGAAGATTTCCTCGCCTTCAGCCGCGCGGCCACCGGCCGTCTGCGCGACGAGCTGGCGAAATATCCGTTCGCCGACGGTGGGATCGTGCTGTTCTGCCACTACCGCTATCTGGCGGTGGAGTATCTGCTGGTGGCGGTGCTGAATAATCTCAGCAGCATGCGCGTCAACGAAGAGCTGGACATCAGCGCGACCCATTATCTCGACATCAACCATGCGGATATCGTCGCGCGCATCGACTTAACCGAGTGGGAAACTAACCCGGAATCGACCCGCTACCTGACCTTCCTGAAAGGGCGAGTCGGGCGCAAAGTCGCCGATTTCTTTATGGACTTCCTCGGCGCGAGCGAAGGGCTGAATGCGAAAGTGCAAAACCGCGGCCTGCTGCAGGCGCTGGATGATTTTGCCGCCGAAGCGCAGCTCGACAAAAACGAGCGTCAGAACGTGCGTCAGCAGGTCTACTCCTACTGCAACGAACAGCTGCAGGCCGGTGAAGAGATTGAGCTGGAGTCGTTGTCAAAAGAGCTCTCCGGTGTGAGCGAAGTGAGCTTCAGCGAATTTACCGCGGAGAAGGGCTACGAACTGGAAGAGAGCTTCCCGGCGGATCGTAGCACCCTGCGCCAGCTGACTAAATTTGCCGGTAGCGGCGGCGGCTTAACCATTAACTTCGATGCCATGCTGCTTGGTGAGCGAATTTACTGGGACCCGGCCACCGATACGCTGACCATTAAAGGCACGCCGCCAAACCTGCGTGACCAGCTCCAGCGCCGGACCTCCGGAAAAAGCTAAGTCCTCCCTCTAAAGCCCGCTCATCCCCGAGCGGGCTTTGTCTATCCGTATTTCCGCCACTTTTGAGTGATGTTCCTCTCATTTTCTGTATCGATGCTTTTTCATCCAGGTTAAAACTTGAGCTGACTCTCGGTTAAGACCTAATGAAATAAATAAAAATACGTTTCATTTTAAATGCAAAAACATTTTGATTTTGTAAATGGAGAGCCACTCTGATTCAGGAGGGCTCAAGGACGCGGCAGCTGGGTGCCGCGAATCACTGAGAGGAAAAATAACAAGATGCACAATACCTTCAGGCACTCCCGACTGGCGCTGGCCACCACCATGATGCTCGCGGGTGCATTAAGCGGCTGCGATGATAGCGTAGCCGCTCAGGCGAAGGCGTCAGCGGCGCCACAAAACGTGCAGTCACCGGTGCTCTCCGTCGACGATAACAGCGTGGTGCTGGTGTGGGAAAAACCGTTGCTGGAGGCGGACAAGGTGGTGGACTATCACGTCTACCATGGCGGCGAACTGCTGGGCAGCGCACGCGACAATCAGGACGCATTCTCCCCTGCGAAACCCTATATCGACAACTTCTACCAGACGCTGGATAACGACCACTGGCAGCAGAAGGTCGATCTGCGCAGCTTCACCGTCGAAGGGTTGAAAGCCGATACCGATTACCAGTTTACCGTTCGCGCGGTCTATTCAGACGGCAACGAGTCCGCCGACAGCGCACCGATTTCTCTACGCACCACGAAGGTGCCGCACGTGGTGGATGCCAAAGCGACAGGTGCCGTCGGCGACGGAACAACGCTTGATACCGCCGCGCTGCAAAAAGCCATTGATAGCTGCACGCTGGCACAGTATCCGCAAGGGTGCAAAGTCAGCGTGCGCGGCGGTGTGTTTAAAACCGGCGCGCTGTTCTTACACAGCGATATGACGCTGGAGATTGCCGAAGACGCGACGCTACTGGGCTCGGATGACCCAGCGCAGTACCCAATGAACAAAGGTTACTTTCTTTACCCCTATACTGATAATCCGCTGCCGAAGCGTCCACCGTCGTTAATTAACGCACTGGAGGCCGACGACAAAGGAAGCTCTCACGCGGGCACTTTCCGCAATATTCGCATCGTCGGCAAAGGCACCATCGATGGTAATGGCTGGACGCGAGGCGTGAAGCACGGCGGGCCGGAGTCTATCGTTGATGAAGCAGGCAATGCGCTGCCGCAGTATCGCGCCAGCAACGCCAATAAAGTGGGCGAAGACGGGATTCTGGCAAAACATCAGACCGAGCTGGCGGTATCCGAAGGGATGGACCGCGACAGTGCCTACAAAAACCGACGCTCCAGCCTGATGACGCTGCGCGGCGTCAGCAATCTCTACATTGAAGGGTTGACGATTCTCAACCCGGCATTTCATGGGATTATGGTGCTGGAGTCGGAAAATATCGCGCTGAATGCGCTCAGCCATAAGACTTTCGACGGTAATAACGCTGACGGCATTGAACTGGGTAATAGCCAAAATAGCCTGGTCTTTAATAACTTCTTTGATACCGGCGACGACGGGATGAACTTCGCAGCGGGTTACGGCAAGGGTGTTGAAACCTTTGGTCAGAAACCGCAGAGCGGGGCATGGATTTTCAATAACTACTTCCGCAAAGGCCACGGCGCGGTAGTGACCGGCAGCCATACCGGCGCCTGGATCGAGAAGATCAAAGCGGAAGATAACGTTATGTATATGACGGATATCGGCCTGCGAATGAAAAGCCGCCCGTACTACGGCGGCGGGGCGCGCGACGTACTATTCCGTAATAACGCGATGAAAGATCTGGCGAAAGAGCCGTTTATCTTCACCATCAAGTACAGTGCCGACGTGAATGACACCACGCCAGCAACTGAGCCCGCGCAGTTCCGCAACGTGACCGTTGAGAACGTCACCGTTGACGGCACGGCGGCGAAGAAAAGCATTCTGGTGGATGGCATGACGGTGCAGGAAATGGCGGCGGCCTACGGGATGACTTACCCGCGCGATGCCTATCACCAGAACCTGGCGTTCAGCAACGTGAAGTTTCGTAACGTACAGGCGAGCAAAATCACCTTCCTGCATGACAGCCAGTTTACCAACGTCACGTTTGATAATACGGAGCATGCCTGGAACGTTGCGCAGGTAAGCGGTATTACGCTTTCAGACAGCGTGAATAATGAGGTGATAACGTCGACAGGGAAGGAGACGGTCGTGCGAGAGGCGGCGAAGCAGTAAAAAAAAACGGCTCCAGAAGGAGCCGTTCTTTCGTCACGAAGACTTGTCGGCGATTAAGCGCGAACGAAGTCGATGTGAGCCAGTTTTGGCTTGAACGGGTGACGCTGCACCGCCTGAGCCTTAACTTTTTCTTCTTTACCATCAACAACGATGGTCAGAACTTCGCTGTAGAATTCAGCGTTGTTCTGCAGGTTCCACAGCTTGTCGTGATCCAGTTCGATAGCAACAGGAGCTGCTTCGCCACCATAAATGATAGCTGGGAACTTGTTAGCTGCGCGCAGGCGGCGGCTCGCACCCTTACCCTGCTCTTTACGTACTTCTGCGTTAATAGTAAACATTGATAGCTCTCTTAATTAATCCTGCTACAGGCGACCCAGCAGCAGGCAAATGATCTGCTTCACGGATGTGAAAGCGGGCGGCATTATAGCCGCCTATTGCCTTACGGGCAATGAAAACCTCACCTTCAGTTGGCCGTTAAGCGCAGCCGTAAACTGTCCGGGTAGGGCGAAAAATAGCGCTGCGTCAGCAGGTAATCATCCGGGTGCTCGGCGAGGTAGTGTTTCAGCAGCGTCAGCGGCGCGAGGATTGGCAGGTGCCCGGCGTGGTAGTTGACGATAACGTCGCGAAGCTCTGCCCGCTGGCGATCGTTGAGCTGTTTGCGGAAATAACCCTGAATGTGCATCAGCACGTTGGTGTGATTTTTACGTGAGGCGGGGTGGCGCAGAATCGCCATCAGCTTATCGCGATAGGCAACAAAAAAGGCATCCAGATCCTGCCACTCATGCAGATGAGCAATAAAAGGACCAATCTCGCGGTAGCCCGGCTGGTTGTGGGCCAGCAGATGCAGCTTATAGCGGCTGTGAAATGCCAGCAGGGCCTGACGGGTTAATCCCTCTTCCCGCAGCGCGTTCAACTCGTGCAGCGCAAATATCCGCGCCACGAAGTTCTCCCGCAGTACCGGGTCGTGCAACCGGCCGTCCTCTTCCACCGGCAGCCACGGATAGCGCGCCTGTAGCGCCGCGGTAAACAGGCCAACGCCTTCCTTCGCACCCCGGTTGCCACGTTCATCGTACAGCCTTACCCGCTCCATTCCGCAACTGGGGGATTTTGCGCAGACGATAAACCCGGAGAATTGCGCGGCACCCGGCAGTACACCCTCGGCAAACCGGTGCATTTTATCGGTGAGGTCGCAATCCAGGTCCTGACTCATGCGCACGCGGGTATCGCCATCTGCGGTCTTCACCAACCGCAGCGCCGGGCGTGGAGTGGGCAGGCCGATGCCCATTTCCGGGCAGACGGGTTTGAAAGTTACCCATTCGGCAAGCTCATCCATAATAAACCCCATCCGCTTATGCCCGCCGTCAAAGCGAACGGCAGCACCGGTCAGGCAGCCGCTGATGCCGAGTATCGGTTTGTCGTTCATATTATTGTCCTGTTTGTGGTGGGCCATAGCTCAAGCATAGGTTCTCCCGCTTCCGGCCGCGTGGCTTTTTATCCTCTACACTTAACCGAGGATCGTAAAGAGAGGAAACTGCATGAAGCTATGGCCCGTAGTCACCGGAGTGGCGTTGTCGCTCGCGCTGGTGGCCTGCCGTTCACCCACTCCGCCAAAAGGGGTGACGCCGATTCGCCATTTCGATGCCAGCCGCTATCTGGGGAAATGGTATGAAATTGCCCGTCTGGATAACCGTTTTGAGCGCGGTCTGGAGCAGGTGACCGCTCACTACGGTAAGCGTAAGGACGGTGGCATTAGCGTGTTGAACCGTGGATTTGACCCAATGAGAGGCGAGTGGAAAGAGAGCGAAGGGAAAGCATACTTCACCGGCGAGCCGAGCGTTGCCGCACTGAAGGTGTCGTTCTTTGGCCCCTTCTACGGCGGCTATAACGTCATCGCGCTGGATGATGACTACCAGTACGCGCTGGTCAGCGGGCCGAACCGCGACTATCTGTGGATTTTATCGCGCACGCCAACGCTGCCGCCACAGGTACAGCAAAACTACCTGACCATCGCCCGTGGGCTCGGGTTCCCGGTCGACAGTTTGCTGTGGGTGAAGCAGACGCGCGGCTAGCGCAGTTCGTTAGCCCGGCGATAGCGGCCTTCGTAGTCGAACACTTTTTCGCGCACCTGCCAGTAGACGCCTTTCTTACGGGCGACGACAAAATCCGGCGCGCGTAGCAGCGCCTGCTGGGCGATGATATCGGCAGACGTTATCCAGCGCAGCGGCACGCCGGGCGTGCGGGTGTGCGGGCGGATAAACAGCTGCTCGAACGCCGTTTTCTGCGCGGGGGTGTGCAGACGGAAGCGCTCACTGACATCCGCACCGTCCTCGTCGTAATAGGTTATCTTAAGCCAGCCGCCTTTCTCATCCATGCCGTCCTGTAACACCATGCCGCTACAGCGCAGCACCAGCGCGTCTTTCAGCTTGAGCGCGGCTTTCAGCATGTCGTCTGGGTCGACCAGCACCGTGTCGCATTCCCGACAGCGGCGGGCGGCAATGTCGTTTTCGGCGTTGCATTGCGGGCAGTTTTTAAAGCGGAAGCGGTAGTCGCACTGCTCGCGATGACCTTCATCATCCTCCAGCCAGCCCTGACAGCGGCGGCCAAAATGCTCAATAATGGTGCCGTCGGCGGTGGTTTTTCCCCAGAAGGTGTTGGCAAAGCCGCAGCCGGGGCAGAAAACCTGCACCGGCACGTTATCGCTCTTGCCCTTGGGTGAACCCACTTCCGGCGTGTAGAGGTCGTGCGGGTTACCGGCGTAATCGAGGATCAGACAGTCCGTTTTCCCCGGCGCCAGACGCAGGCCACGGCCCACAATTTGCTGATACAGGCTGATGGACTCGGTAGGGCGCAGAATCGCAATCAGGTCAACGTGCGGGGCGTCAAAACCGGTAGTCAGTACGGCGACGTTAACCAGATAGCGGAACTGCTGATTTTTAAAGGCTTCAATCAGCTCGTCGCGCTGCGGGCCGGGGGTTTCGCCGGTGATCAGCGCCGCGTCATTGGCGGGCAGCAGCCCGGTAATTTCGCGAGCGTGCTCGACGGTGGCGGCAAAAATCATCACCCCTTTGCGCGTCTGCGCAAACTCCTCAATCTGGCTGATGATATGTGGCGTAATGCGCTGCTGCTGTTTCAGCTCACGGTTGAGGTCAGACTCGCTGAACAGCCCGTTGCTGTTGGCCTGAAGGCGGCTGAAATCGTACTGCACCACGGGCATATCCAGCCGCTCCGGCGGCGTCAGATAGCCGTGCTTGATCATATAGCGCAGCGGCAACTCATAGATGCAGTCACGGAACAGCGCTTTCTCGTCGCCGCGCACCATGCCGTGGTAGTGGAACTGATAAATCCAGCCTTTGCCCAGACGGAACGGCGTGGCCGTGAGGCCCAGCAGCCGAATGTGAGGATTCACTTTCCCCAGATGGGTGAGAATCTGCTGGTACTGACTATCATCATCGTCGCTGATGCGGTGGCACTCATCGACGATCAGCAGGGAAAACTCACCCTGGAAGTGGTCGAGATTACGCGCCACCGACTGCACGCTGCCGAACACCACTTTGCCGTGGCTCTCTTTACGCTTCAGCCCGGCCGCATAAATATCGGCCTCCAGCCCCAGCGCGCAGTATTTCGCGTGGTTCTGCGCCACCAACTCTTTGACGTGAGCCAGCACCAGCACGCGGCCGCGCGCCAGCCGCGCCAGCTCGGCGATCACCAGGCTTTTCCCGGCGCCGGTGGGCAACACGATAACTGCAGGTTGAGTGTGGCGGCGGAAGTAGGCCAGGGTGGCGTCAACCGCTTCCTGTTGATAGGGGCGAAGTGTAAAAGTCATTGGCGTGATGATTGTCCTTAACAGCCAAATAGTATGCCATGAATCTTTTCACTTGAGTGGGATAACAAGCCCGTTATACTTACGGATTGTTATACTCGCTGTCTCACCCGTTGCCGGTGGCATTTTCCCGCTCTGCGGCAGGCATCGAGTCGATTACCCCATTTTTCGGACCTTTCGTCCGGCACCCGGCACTATTACAGGCTAAAAATACTTCATGCGACTTGATAAGTTTATCGCTCAGCAACTCGGCGTCAGCCGTGCTATTGCCGGGCGTTTGATCCGCGGTCAACACGTGACCGTTGATGACGAAGTGGTGCGCGATACCGCGTTTAAACTGCTACCAGAACACGACGTAGCCTACGAAGGCAACCCGCTGACCCAGCAGAATGGCCCGCGCTATTTCATGCTGAATAAGCCGCAGGGCTACGTGTGCTCCACGGAAGACCCGGATCACCCAACGGTGCTCTATTTCCTCGATGTCCCGGTGGCGCACAAGCTACATGCCGCGGGTCGTTTAGACATTGATACCACCGGTCTGGTGCTGATGACCGATGACGGTCAGTGGTCCCATCGCATCACCTCGCCGCGCCATCATTGCGAGAAAACCTACCTGGTGACGCTGGAAAATCCGGTCAGCGATGACACCGCCGCGCAGTTCGCCAAAGGCGTTCAGCTGCACAATGAGAAAGATCTTACCAAGCCAGCGGTGCTGGAAGTGATTACGCCGACCGAAGTGCGTCTGACCATCAGTGAAGGTCGTTATCACCAGGTGAAACGCATGTTTGCCGCAGTGGGTAACCACGTTGTCGGTCTGCATCGCGAACGTATCGGTGAGATTGCACTCGATCCAGACTTAGCGCCGGGCGAATACCGTCCGTTAACAGAAGCAGAAATCGCCAGCGTTGGCGCACCGTAGCGCTAACCAACAACCGAGGTAAATTGTGACGTCCAGGCCGCGCTCGTCGTTAAAAATTGTGTTTATTCTTGGCCTTCTGGCCATGTTAATGCCGTTATCGATCGACATGTACCTTCCGGCGCTGCCGGTCATTTCGCAACAATTTGGCGTGCCGGCAGGCAGCGCACAGATGACCCTGAGCACCTATATTCTGGGCTTTGCGCTGGGTCAGCTGCTGTACGGGCCGATGGCGGACAGCCTCGGGCGTAAGCCAGTCATTCTGGGCGGTACGCTTATCTTTGCCGCGGCGGCGGTGGCCTGTGCGCTGGCACCGACCATCGACTACCTGATCGTCACCCGCTTTTTCCACGGGCTAGCGGCCGCGGCGGCAAGCGTCGTGATCAACGCCCTGATGCGCGATATCTACCCGAAAGAAGAGTTCTCGCGCATGATGTCGTTTGTCATGCTGGTGACGACTATTGCCCCGCTGGTGGCGCCGATGGTGGGTGGTGCGGTGCTGGTCTGGTTTAGTTGGCATGCTATCTTCTGGATCCTGGCGGTTGCCGCATTGCTAGCCTCGGCGGCGATCTGGTTCTTTATTGACGAAACGCTGTCAGCCGATAAACGGCAGCCGTTCCGCTTGAGCACCACGCTCGGCAACTTTGCGTCGTTGTTCCGCCACAAGCGCGTGCTGTCGTACATGTTGGCGAGCGGCTTTAGCTTTGCGGCGATGTTCTCGTTCTTAAGCGCCGGGCCGTTTGTCTATATCGAGCTTAACCATGTGTCGCCGCAGCACTTCGGCTACTACTTCGCGCTGAACATTGTGTTCCTCTTTGTCATGACCACCATTAACAGCCGCTTTGTTCGCCGGGTTGGGGCGCTGTGGATGTTCCGCGCCGGGCTGACAATCCAGTTCGTTATGGCAATCTGGATGGTGGTTTGCGCGCTGCTGGATGTTGGTTTCTGGTCGCTGGTGCTGGGCATTGCGGTGTTTGTCGGCTGCGTGTCGATGGTCTCCTCGAACGCCATGGCGGTGATCCTCGATGAGTTTCCGCATATGGCGGGTACGGCGTCATCGCTGGCGGGGACGTTCCGCTTTGGGATTGGGGCCATTATCGGCGCGCTGCTGTCGATGGCGACCTTCACCACCGCCTGGCCAATGCTGATTTCCATCGCCCTGTGCGCGACCTGCTCGATCCTCTTCTATCTCTACGCCAGTCGACCCCGCAAAACTACGCACTAATAAGCCTTTAGAGGGGCGAAATACGCCCCTTTGTTGATACATATCAACTGAAATCGCATTCCTGATAGGGTGTAATGTTTCTTTTATGTAAAATCCATTAATGTAAAAAGTCACATTGTTGTAGATAAAAAGGTTGCGTTAGATCACAGATACGGGTACATATAGCGCGAAAACGCATCATTACACCGAACTATGTCGTAAGAAGAATGTTGAATGCTGGCGTTTTTTTTCTGGATGCAGGACGATTTGTCAACAATGTGTTAATATGGATGTGAAATAATTGTGAAGCACTGTCGCTTCCGGGGAAAAGAACGTAATGACATTACAGCTATCAATCGTACATCGACTGCCGCAGGACTATCGTTGGTCTGCGGGTTTTGCAGGTTCGAAAGTTGAACCGATTCCGCAAAACGGCGCATCCGGCGAAAATGCGCTGGTGGCCCTCAAACTGCTGAGCCCGGACGGCGATAGCGCCTGGCCGGTGATGCATTCCCTGAGCCAGGCGTTAACCGATATCTCCGTCGACTGCTCGGTGCTCGAGTGCGAAGGGGAGCCGTGCCTGTTCGTGAAACGTCAGGATGAGTTTGCGGCAACCTGCCGCCTGAAAAATTTCGGCGTGGCAATTGCCGAACCGTTCTCCGGCAACAACCCGTTTTAACCGTCAGCTCAGCGCAATGAGCTGACGCGTATATTCCTGCTGCGGTGCTGAAAATACGCGCCGACACTCTCCCTGTTCGACGACTTCTCCCTGACGCAGCACCATCACCTGATGGCACAGCGAACGAACGACGTGCAGATCGTGGCTGATGAAGATGTAGGTCAGCTGATGCTTTTCCTGTAACGCTTTAAGCAGCGCCAGAATTTGCGCCTGAACGGTGCGATCGAGCGAGGACGTGGGTTCGTCCAGCACGATAAGCTCCGGCTGCAGGATCAGCGCCCGCGCGATGGCGATACGCTGTCGCTGGCCGCCGGAAAACTCAGACGGATAGCGCTGCCGGGTCTCCGGCTCCAGGCCCACCTCCTGCATGGCTGCCATCACCCGCTGCTCGCGTTCTGCTGCGGTGAGGGCAGGGTGATGAACCCGTAGACCTTCTTCAATAATCTGTAGCGCGGTGAGCCGTGGATTGAGCGACGAGTTAGGGTCCTGAAACACCACCTGAATCCGACGACGCAGCGGCAGCATCTGCTGACGGTTACGCCCCTGAATAGCCTCCCCGGCAAAACGAATATCGCCCTGCGAGGCGATTAAACGTAGCAGCGCCAACCCGGTGGTGCTCTTACCTGAACCGGACTCACCGACCAGCCCCAGCGTCTCCCCTTTGCGCAGCGTAAAGCTCAGGTTGTTGACCACCGTGTTGTGACTAACCACACGGCGCAGGATACCTTTGCGAATCGGGAAGGCCACGCTGAGCTTGTTGACTTCCAGCAGCGGGGTAGCCTCCGGCGGTAAAGGCACCGGATCGCCCGCTGGTTCGCTGTCCAGCAGCTTACGGGTGTACGGATGCTGCGGCGCGGCAAAAAGCGCGCTAGCGCTGTTCTGCTCAACGCAGTGGCCATGTTGCATTACCGCCACGCGGTCAGCCAGTTTGCGTACAATGCTCAGATTATGGGTGATGAACAGCAGCCCCATATTCAGCTCGGTGCGCAACTCTCTGAGTAGCTGAAGGATTTGCGCCTGCACCGAAACGTCCAGTGCGGTCGTTGGTTCATCGGCAATCAATAATTCCGGGCGCGTCAGCAGAGCCATGGCGATCATCACGCGCTGGCGCTCACCGCCGGAAAGCTGGTGGGGAAAATCGCTCAACCGTTTTGCGGCGTTGCGAATGCCGACCCGGTCAAGGCAGTCGAGGATCTCGCCGCGCGCCGCCTCTTTGCGCATGCCCCGGTGCAGCGACAGCACTTCATAAAGCTGCTTTTCCAGATTGTGCAGCGGGTTCAGTGACACCATCGGTTCCTGAAAAATCATCGCAATGCGGTTGCCGCGCACCCCGCGCAGCGTCTGCGGGCTGGCGTGCAGTAGTGACTCCCCGGCAAAGCGGATATCGCCCGTTGGGTAACTGACCGGTGGCTCTGGCAGCAGGCGCAGAATCGACAGCGCCGAGACGCTTTTCCCCGAGCCGGATTCCCCGACCAGCGCCAGCGTTTCTCCGGCGGCGAGCGTCAGTGAGAGCTGTTCAACCACGGTGGTGGTTATGCCCTGCTGGCGGAAGGCGATGGAGAGGTTATCGATCTCCAGAAGTGGTTGCTGCATCTTATACCGCCTTAGAAGGATCGAAGGCGTCGCGCACCGCCTCGCCGATGAAGATCAGCAGCGAGAGCAGTACGGCAACGCAGAGAAAAGCGGCGATCCCAAGCCAGGGGGCCTGCAGGTTATTTTTGCCCTGAAGCAGCAGTTCACCGAGCGACGGTGAACCGAGCGGCAGGCCAAAGCCAAGAAAGTCGAGCGAGGTCAGCGTAGTGATGGAGCTGCACAGGATAAACGGAATAAAGGTCAGGGTGGCGACCATCGCATTGGGCAGCATATGTCGCAGGATAATGCTGCGATCCCCGACGCCCAGCGCCTGCGCGGCGCGAATATAATCATAGTTGCGGGTCCGCAGGAATTCGGCGCGCACCACGCCGACCAGCGACATCCAGCCGAACAGCACGGTAATCGCCAGCAGCCACCAGAAGTTTGGCTGCACGACGCTTGAGAGCAGGATAATCAAAAACAGCGTCGGCATACCCGACCACACTTCGATAAAACGCTGCCCCCATAGGTCAATACGCCCGCCGTAGTAGCCCTGTACGGCGCCGACAATCACCCCCATCACGCTGGAGCAGACCGTCAGAATCAGGCCGAACAGCAGTGAGATGCGCGTACCGTAGAGAATACGCGCCAGCACATCACGGCCGTTAGCATCGGTGCCCAGCCAGTTTTGCCGCGACGGCGGGGCTGGGAAGGGGATATCGGTGCTGAAGTTAATGCTGCTGGCGCCGAAGCGTATGGGCGTCCACAGCACCCAGCCATTTTTCTCCAGCCGCTGCTGCAGCCACGGATCCTGATAATCGGCGGCGGTGGCGAACTCTCCGCCGAAGGTTTTTTCGCTGTAGTTTTTCACCACCGGGACGTACAGGCTGCCCTGATAGCTGACCAGCAGCGGGCGATCGTTGGCGATAAGCTCAGCGCCCAGGCTACAGACAAAGATAACCAGAAAGATCCACAGCGACCAGTAGCCGCGTCGGTTGTGGCAAAAACGCGCCCAGCGGGCCTGGTTGACGGCGTTTAGGGTCATGATTAGCGGCCCTCAAAATCAATGCGTGGGTCCACCAGCGTGTAGCTGATGTCGCTGACGATGTTCATCAGCAGCCCTATCAGGGTGAAAATATAGAGCGTGCCGAACATCACCGGATAATCGCGGGAGACGGTCGCTTCGTAGCCCAGCAGCCCCAGTCCGTTCAGGGAGAACATCACCTCGATCAGCAGCGAGCCGGTGAAGAACATGCTGATAAAGGTGGCGGGGAAGCCAGCAATAACCAGCAGCATGGCGTTACGGAAGATATGCTTCCAGAGGATCTGCTTTTCGCCGACCCCTTTTGCCCGCGCGGTGACCACGTACTGTTTGCGAATTTCGTCGAGAAATGAGTTTTTCGTCAGCATGGTGAGTGCGGCAAAGCCGCCGATCACCGTTGCCAGCACCGGCAGGGTAATGTGCCAAAGGTAGTCGGTGATTTTCTGGTACCACGGCAGGGTGTCAAAGTTCGCTGAGACCAGCCCGCGCAGCGGGAAGATGTCGTAATAGCTGCCGCCGGCGAAGAAGACGATCAGTACGATGGCGAAGAGAAACGCCGGAATAGCGTAGCCGATAATAATGCCGGTGCTGCTCCAGATATCAAAGCGGCTGCCGTTGTACACCGCCTTACGAATGCCCAGCGGAATAGAGACCAGATAGATAATCAGCGTGCTCCAGAGCCCGAGCGAGATGGAGACCGGCAGGCTCTCTTTCATCAGTTGCATAACCGAGGCGTTGCGGAACAGGCTGTTGCCGAAATCAAAGCGCAGATAGTCGCCGAGCATCTTGAAGTAGCGTTCGTGCAGCGGTTTGTCGAAGCCGTAGCGATGGGTTATCTCGGCGATAACCTCTGGGTCAAGGCCGCGTCCGCCGCGGTACTGACTTTCCGCGATATTGCCAACGCCCGCCCGCGCCTGGCTACGTTCCAGCCCGCCGCCACCGCCGGGTAGCCCGCCCTGATGGCCGAACTCTACCGCCGCAATCGCCTGGTCAACCGGGCCGCCGGGCGCTATCTGTACGATAAAAAAGTTGAGCGTGATGATTGCCCATAGGGTCGGGATAATCAGCAGCAGTCGGCGAATCAGATAGGCACCCATGTTCTCTCCTTAACGTCGGGAAGCGGGTAAGGTTGCCGCTTTATTCACGTCGTACCACCAGGTGTCGAAGCCCGGCGCATCCGTGCCGGAGGCATAGAGCGGGTGGATGCTGGGATAAGAAAACTTATTCCAGTAGGCGGTTCGACTGCCGGACATATACCACATCGGCAGCATGTAATAGTTCCAGGTCAGTACCCGGTCGAGGGCGCGCCCGAGCGGCAGCAGCTTCTGCTTATTGCCCTGCCAGCGGATGATTTGGTTGATCAGGTTATCAATCGCCGGGCTTGCCACCCCAGGCGAGTTGTAGGAGGAGTTGATGTATTCCGATGACCAGGAGATTTGCAGATCTGAACTAGGCCACGGCATCGCCCGCCACAGGCGCGGCATCATGTCGTAGTCGCGCTTACGCATCCGGTTGGTGATTTGCGAGATATCGACCTGGCGGATATCCATTGTCACACCCAGACGCTGTAGATTGCGCTGGAAGGGCATCACCCACTGATCGTTGCCGCCGGAGGGCAGCAGCAGTTCAAAGCGCAGCGGCTGGCCGGTTTTTGCATTGATGCGCTGCTGGCCTTTCAGCACCCAGCCGGCGTCGGTCAGCAGATTTCCCGCCTTCAGCAGGTTGTTGCGGTCAAAGCCGTGCCCGTCTGACGCGGCGGGCTGGTAGATGGAGGTGAACACTTCCGGTGGTAGCTCACTCTTGAGCGGAGCCAGCAGCGTTAGCTCGTCGGCATTCGGGTAGCCACGCGCGGCGTATTCGGTATTCTGGAAATAGCTGTCGGCACGACTGTAGGCGTTGTAAAACAGGGCTTTGTTCATCCATTCGAAATCAAATGCCATGCTGACTGCCTGACGCACGCGGCGGTCGTTGAATACCGGGCGCTGGATATTAAAAGCCAGCCAGCGGGTATCCTGCGCGGCGTTGTTCTTCTGTTCATCCTTAACGATGTAACCGCTGGCAAAGTTTTTGCCGATATAGCGCGTCGCCCAGTTTTTAGCGCTGCTCTCGGTGCGCACGTCATAGGCACCGGCCTTGAAAGCCTCAAACGCGACGTTGTCATCGAGGTAGTAGTCATAGCGGATGGTGTCGAAGTTCCAGCGGCCACGGTTTACCGGCAGGTCGGCGCCCCAGTAATCTTTCTCGCGCTGATAGACGATATATTGCCCCATCTTCCAGTCGCTGATGCGGTAAGGGCCGCTTGCCAGCGGCGGCGTGCTGAGCGGTTCACTGAGGTTATGATCTTTCCAGAACTTTTCCGGCAGAATCGGCAGGGTAAACAGGCTCAGCATATCTTCCTTGCCCGGTTTCGCCAGCTCAATGCGTACCGTCAGTGGGGCGATAGCCTTGACGGTAGTGCCTTTGTAGACCAACCGGAACTGCGGCACGCCTTCGGTCATAAATTTGTTAAAGGTGAAGGCGACGTCACGCGCGGTAATAGGGCTGCCGTCGTGGAAGCGGGCGCGCGGGTTGATGGTCAACTCCACCCAGGAATAGTCATCGGCGTAGCGCGCCCGGTCGGCGACCAGCGGATAGTAGCTGCCCGGCTCGTCGTCGGAGGTGGTGAACAGCGCGTCGTACAGCGAGTCGGTGCGCACCGCGGCGTTTCCGCGCAGCGCAAAGCGGTTGAAGTTATCAAAGGTGCCGAGTGCGGCTAGCGTGACGTTGCCGCCTTTCGGGGCGGCAGGATTGACGTAATCAAAGTGGTTGAAGTCGACGGCGTATTTAGGTTCACCGATCACCGCAAACGCGTAGCTCTCTTTAATGGTCTGCGCCTGCAGGGACAGGCTGAACAGCATCAGCAGGGTCAAACAGACACGCGCTACGATCACGATAGGGCTACCCCGCATTGAAAAGTATTGATTGAAAACGTCTTTTATCCCTGAATCTTAAATGACCTTGCTTAACTTGTGAAATACTTTGCTGGCTTACGATATTCCACAATCAGCTGCTGCAGCGTGAGCGGGCGGCTTATCAGATAGCCCTGAAGATAGTCGACGCCGTGATCGCGAAGCCAGCTTGCTTGCTCCTCCGTTTCCACCCCTTCGGCAACCGTCACCAGGTTCAGGCGATGCGTCAGGGTCAGTACCGCATCCAGCACCGGTGAGGTGATGGTCTCCCGACCGATAGCGTTGACAAAACCGCGGTCGATTTTCAGATAGTCGAGGGTGAAGCGTTCAAGGTAGATAAGCGCGCTGTGCCCGGTGCCAAAATCATCGATAGCCACTTCAATGCCTTCACCGCGCAGCCAGGTAAACAGGCTCATGGCCTTCTCCTGGTGCAGCATGTCTCGTTCGGTTATCTCCAGCACCAGCTGGAAGTAGTTTTGCGGTAGGCTGGCCGCCAGGTTGCGGATATCCTGCTGGAAGCTCTCGGCATGCAGGTGACCGGGCGCAATATTGATGCCGAGCTTGGCGCCCGGCGGCAGAAGATCTTTTAGCACCGGCGCATCGCGGGCGATCAGCTCAAACAGATGGTGGGTGAGGGGGACGATGAGATCCTGCGCTTCGGCATAGCTGATAAACGCATCCGGGGGAATATTCCCGGCGGTTGGGTGCGACCAGCGCATCAGCGCCTCTGCGCCGGTAATCTGGCGATTCTTCGCATCCACAACCGGCTGATAGACCACGTAGAACTGACGGTGTTTGATGGCAGAGAGGATCTCTTTTCCTGGACGCGAGCGAATGGCCAGAATATAGAGGCACAGCAGGCCGCCGATCAGGCCACAGGTGAGCCCAAGCAGGATGGAATAGAGCGAGTTATCGCTGCTGAGCGCGTTGCTGTAGAGATAGACCTCCAGCGGCACGTCGTTGATCTTCACGTGGCGAACGGCGGTATCGGTGATGTCGTCGACCGCAAGGGGTTTGCTGCTAAAGGTAGAGATGGCCGTCTTACCGTTAACCACCAGCGCGACGCCGTTATACGGGGTCTGCTTTGACGAGTAGAGCACCCAGGGCATCAGGTTGGCGTTAATCGAGGCGAAAACGCCACGGTTCTCCAGCAGCGGGCTTTTTACCCACAGCACAAAGGCTGGGGTGGTTGGCATCATCGGCGTACCGGGGACGATCCCCATCACGTGCGTTTTGCTGAGATCGAGATCTGGCACCAGATCCTTAAGCCCCAGCGACATCTCCCCGGTAGCCGATGAACAGTAGGCTATCTGATCTTTCACCAGCAAAAATGCTCGCACGTTCATGCTGAACGCAGCGCGTTCGGTGAGTTCCGACGACACGGCATGGCATGGATCCATGGTCAGCGGCTGCAGGGAATCCATCGTCACCAGGATCTGCCTGAAATAGTTATTTAAGTAGTTTTGCAGGCTGGAGATAGTGTTATCAAACTGGACCGAGCGGCGGTGATGGAAAATAGAATACTGTGCCAGCCCGGCCGCGAGCGCAATCAGCAGGCCAGCGACAATACTGGTGAGGACGATTCGACGGTTAATTGATGAGTGGCGAGTGAACATGCAACTTCTCTATGCTACGGAACTCTAAAGAAAAGAATAATGATGAAGCATAAAAAAAGCACTGCCGGAGCAGTGCTTTTTTTATGCTTACCGTCAGCCAAGGGAAACTGACGGTAAACGACATTACGAACGACTCAGGACGCGGCGTGCTTCGTTGTAACGTTTATTCCAGTACGGTTCATTCATGCTGGAAATCGTCACACCACTGCTGGTGGAAGCATGAACAAACTGGTTGTTGCCGATGTAGATGCCAACATGGCGACCGGTAGAGCCGGCGCGGAACAACACTAAATCACCGGTTCGAAGCTGATTGCGTTTAACGGATTTGCCCGTTTCCTGCTGCTCCCAGGTGGAGCGCGGCAGCTCTAAACCAAACTGTTCGCGGAAGGTACGCTGCACAAAGCTGGAGCAGTCGATACCGCGCTTGGTGTCGCCGCCCAGACGGTAACGGACACCTTTCCATCCTGCGTATTGATCCATCAGACGGGACTTCACGTCGAGGTTACGCACCATGGTTTCAAATTCATCCTGAGAGGCTTGCAGTGACGAGGCATCTTCGGTGCCCACTGCATGCGTCTCAGAATGCATGTTCTTAGCGGTGTTGCTGGTGTTACTACAGGCAGAAAGCAGAACCGCAACTGCTACTGCTGGAATCGCTCGCAAGATATATCTCAAAATCGGCTGAGATTTGACCATTTTCGTTGTTTTCCCTTGAAGTCCTTAACGATGGAGTCGTTATAAAAAATGCCAAACGCGTCTGAGACTAAATACACGCAATCAATGAGACAATTCTTTGAATTCATTTTTGTGGCTTAGCGCACAAAGTTTTATTTACGAACCAAATAATTGCTCTTTGAAACGACAAACGCGAATGAGATTACCTTAACGAAAGCGGCATTGCGAGCGCTTTTGCCCGATTTTTTATAAGAAATCGTGATACACAAAGTTAAAAATTGTGAATGGCCAAAATTGCGTCGCTGGTGAATGAAAAATGGGCAACTCATTCATTATCAAAATGAATGTTGTGACGGGAAGATGACAATAACGCGGTGGGATAAAAAAAAGAAAAAGAGGGTGAATACCCTCTTTCTGGAATATCAGATGAATTGGTTATTTATTGCGCCGATTTCGCTTTGGATAAATGGGGCAAATTTCGTTCAAATAGACCGATCACATTATCGCTTAATGGCGTCATCAGCACCCACGGTACGCCAATCAGCACTGCGGTTAACGAACCGACGGCAATATCGGTAAACCAGTGTGCGCCGATCATCACGCGCGGGAAGGCGAAAACCACAAAAATAATCAGTGAAATAATGAACGCTTTCTGACCGAAATAGCGCCACATGAAGGTGGCGAATATCAGCAGCATCATTCCGTGGTCACCGGGGAAGCTGTCCCGCGAGCCGTCTTTGGTCGAGAAGTCGATAAAGTCGCTGACGCGGTGTACGCCCGGCACGGAGAGCGACGGGCTGCTACGGGTGACCGGCATCAGGTGCTGCGCCAGCTGGTTAATGATGACCGCCGACAGCAGCATCACCAGCCCCATCACCACGATTCGGCGACGGCCCTGGGTGGATTCTTTAAGCCAGAAACTCAGCATCAGACAGCCCATTGCCAACAGCGAACAGCCGTCAAAGGCGCGATTATTAATAATGGCTAAGAACCAGGCGTAGCCCAAATTATCTGCGGTCAAACCCCGGTTAAAGAAGTGAAAAATGCCAAGGTCGGCCGCGGACCAGAATCCGTGATTTGCCGGCAGGAACCAGGAGAGAAACAACACCACGCCGGCGGCGTTGAGTAAAATAATCAGGGGATAACGTGTACGCATCTTAGTATTCATAGCAATTAGTCTCGGCGGAAACCTTAGCGGTTTCAACCTAAACGAAGTTTCAACAGCGCCGTTTGTAACGAATTCCAGTCGGTTTGCGTGTCGTTTATCAGCTCAATACGGCTATCTGGTGGCGCAACGTTCTGCGTTTCAATATGCAGATCGGCGCCCTGGCGATTAATACGCACCAGCCCTTCAGGAATACGCATCACCGCCTTCAGACGAGTCACCGGAGAGAGACGCGCCCACTCCAGCAGGCCGATGGTGTCAAACACGGTTTCGGCGTCAAAAATCCAGCCGCAGGCGTAATAGCCCTGGCCCTCGTTGACGCTTCTGCGCCAACGCTGGTGCTCCGGCAGGTTTAACGCCGCGAGGCCTTTGTTTGACGGATGTGAGTGCGAGTGCGCCGCACTGGCCTTGAGCGGCGCCGTGTTGCTGCGTGGCGTATCCAGCAGGGCATTATCGATGCTGCCTTGAGTGGCTTCTACCAGTTGGCGTTCAGCGCCGTGCTGCTGCCACCAGGCGGCCAGCGCCTGCTGGCTTTCGACGGTAGCGCGGTCCGTTTTGTTGCTGACGATAATGTCTGCCGCCGCGAGCTGGTCGCGGAAGTTTTCATTGTTGGCGACCTTGTCGTCCAGCAACTGGCGAGGATCGATCACGCACAGCGTGGCGCGCAGGTCGATCCACGGCTCGTAAACCGGGGCGGTAAGCAGGTCGAGGATCTGCTTGGGATGACCGAGGCCAGTAGGCTCAATCAGCAGACGATCCGGTTTACCCTGGCGCAGCAGCGTATTCAGGCCGACCTGCATCGGCAGGCCGTTAACGCAGCACATGCAGCCGCCGGGGATCTCTTTGAGCAACGCGCCGCTGTCGGCCAACAGGGCGCCGTCGATGCCGACTTCGCCAAACTCATTGACCAGCACGGCCCATTTTTCGTCGGCAGGTTTATTGGCCAGCAGGTGCAGAATTGAGGTGGTTTTCCCGCTGCCGAGAAAGCCGGTGATCAGATTGGTTTTAGTCACGAAAACTCCGCAGAGGACATAGTGATAGTGTTATCTGGATCACTTTATCCTGGCGAAGCGACGTCGAAAAGAGAAGTGTTAAGGCGGGCTAATCTAATATTAACCCGCGAAATAGCAGAAAATGTTAACTATTGAGCGCGGTCAGCACCGCCTGGCGTGCGCCTTGTTGCACCAGATGCTGCCACGCCTGCTCGATAGCCTGAACAAACTGCGGGTTGGCTGGCAGGTCGCTGCCGAAAATTTCCTGCAGCGTGAGCAGCGCAGCAACCCGCTTCTCGTCGCTACTGTTCGCCACGATGCCGCGAATTTTCTCCGCCAGCGGGTCACGAACATCAATCGGCTGCCCGGCATCGTCCACGCCGCTCACGTAGCGCATCCATCCGGCGACGGCCAGCGCCAGCAGCGGCCAGCGGCTACCGTTCTGGAGATGAATACGAATGCCGTCCAGCAGACGCTGCGGCAGCTTCTGGCTGCCGTCCATGGCGATTTGCCAGGTACGGTGCTGGAGCGCCGGGTTACTGAAGCGGTCGATCAGGCTATCGGCATACGCGCCGAGGTTTACATCGGTAATGCGCAGCGTGGGTGCCTGCTCGGCCATCATCAGATGACGTGCCGCCCGGCGGTAAGATTCATCCTGCATGCAGTCGCTGATGTGCGCATAGCCCGCAAGATAGCCGAGATAGGCAAGGAACGAGTGGCTGCCGTTAAGCATACGCAGCTTCATCTCTTCCCACGGCAGAACGTCGCTGACCATCTGCGCCCCCACGCTGCCCCAGTCAGGGCGTCCGGCGACGAAATTATCTTCTATAACCCATTGGATAAACGGTTCGCAGCTGATGGCACACGGATCTTCGACACCCAGCTCCAGGGTGATTTCTGCCAGCGACGCTTCGGTTGCGGCTGGGACGATACGGTCAACCATGGTGCCGGGGAAGCTGACGTATTCCGCAATCCAGCTTGCCAGCTCAGGGTCCCGACGAGTTGCCATATCCAGCACCGCATTTTTGACCACATGACCGTTATCAGGAATGTTATCGCAGGAGAGGACGGTGAAGGCCGGGAGACCACGATCGCGACGGCGAGATAGGGCTTCGACCAGAATGCCCGGCGCGGAGTGGGGCTCCGTGGGTGATGCAAGATCGTGAACGATCCGCGGCTGGGTGAAATCGAGATGACCGGTCGCCGGATCGATGCAATAGCCTTTTTCGGTGATCGTCAGCGAGACAATCGCCACCTGCGGCTCACAGAATTTTTCGATAATCGCCGCCAGAGAATCAAGCTTTGCGTTCAGGCACTCGTGGACCGCGCCAATAATAATCGGCTGATTGCCCGCAGCGCTCTTCTCCATCACGGTAAACAGATGATCCTGCTGGCGGAGCTGGCTCATCAGCACGTCGCCGCTAAACAGGCTGATTTCACAAATCCCCCAGTCGCCGCCGTGCTGGTTCAATACCCGGTTGGTTAACAGCGCCTGATGGGCGCGGTGAAAAGCACCAAAACCGAAGTGCACAATCCGCGAACGTAGCTGTTGTCTATCATATTGAGGGCGCTGGACGCTGGTGGGAAGGGCACTTGTGGCGATTGTATTCATTGTTCACACATCCGATTAACGATTAATTAACGTATGCAGTGTAAAGTTATATGACAACAAATTGAATTGGTGTGCCGTATTTATCGCGTTAATGTGAGCTTGATCAATCAATCCCAGCGGATTTATTGACGGTTCTGAATAAACATGTATGGTAGTCGTCATTGAAGGTGATTTTATTGGTATAACAACTTTAGAGGGTGAGGCAATGGAACAAACCTGGCGTTGGTACGGCCCGAACGATCCGGTATCTCTTGATGATGTGCGTCAGGCTGGCGCGACGGGCGTCGTAACGGCATTGCACCACATTCCAAACGGTCAGGTATGGCCGGTTGAAGAAATTAAACAGCGTAAAGCGATGCTGGCTGAAAAAGGTCTGACCTGGTCCGTGGTGGAGAGTATCCCGGTTCACGAAGATATTAAGACTGGCTCCGGTGAGTACAAAACCTGGATTGCCAACTACCAGCAGAGCATCCGCAACCTGGCTGAATGTGGCATTGACACCGTCTGCTACAACTTCATGCCGATCCTTGACTGGACGCGTACCGACCTCGAGTACACTCTGGAAGATGGCTCTAAAGCGCTGCGCTTTGACCAGATCGCTTTTGCGGCGTTTGAGCTGCACATCCTGAAGCGTGAAGGTGCGCAGGCGGATTACACCGCGGAAGAGCAGCGTCAGGCGCAGGAATACTTCAAGGCAATGACCGAAGCGGAAGTCACCAAGCTGACCCGCAACATCATTGCTGGCCTGCCGGGCGCGGAAGAGGGTTACACCCTGGACCAGTTCCGTGCGCGTCTGGCGGAATACGACCACATCAGCAAAGAAAACCTGCGTGAAAATATGGCGGTGTTCCTGCGCGCTATCGTGCCGGTAGCGGAAGAAGTCGGCGTGCGCCTGGCGGTTCACCCGGACGATCCACCGCGTCCAATCCTCGGCCTGCCGCGTATCGTTTCTACCATTGAAGATATGCAGTGGCTGAAAGAGACCGTTGATAGCATCAACAACGGCTTCACCATGTGCACCGGTTCTTACGGCGTGCGTGCAGATAACGATCTGGTGAAAATGATCGAGACCTTCGGCGACCGTATTCACTTCACGCACCTGCGTTCTACCTGCCGTGAAGGAAACCCGAAAACCTTCCACGAAGCAGCACACCTGCAGGGCGATGTGAACATGGTTGCGGTGGTTGATGCGATTCTGACCGAAGAGCAACGTCGTAAGAAAGCGGGCGATCTGCGTCCTATCCCAATGCGTCCTGACCACGGTCACCAGATGCTGGATGACCTGAAGAAGAAAACCAACCCAGGCTATTCTGCGATTGGTCGTCTGAAAGGTCTGGCGGAAGTGCGCGGCGTTGAGCTGGCGCTGAAAATGACCAAGTTCCGCGATCTGCTGTAATTCGTCATTTTCGCAAAATAAAAAAGGGTAGCCATTTGGCTGCCCTTTTTGTTGGCCTATTTCCGTAGCCCGGCGTCGCGTTGCTCGGCCGGGCTACTAAAGACAGTTAGTCCGCGCGGCACATATAGCGTTTTTCTTCGATATGAACGCGAATTTTTTCGCCGGTGGTCAGGTATTCAGGAACCTGCACAACCAGACCGGTAGTCAGGGTTGCTGGCTTGGTACGGGAGCTGGCGGAAGCGCCTTTGATGCCCGGTGCCGTTTCCACGATTTCCAGATCGACCGTCTGCGGCAGTTCCAGCGCCAGAACTCGGCCATCCCACAGCAGAACCTGCATTTCCGGCATACCGCCTTCAGGAATGAACTGCAGCTCTTCAGCAATCTGGTCGTGGGTGAAGATGTACGGGGTGTAATCTTCTTTATCCATAAACACGTATTCGTTGCCATCGATGTAGGAGAAGTCAACGAAGCGGCGGTTCAGGGTCACGGTATCAACCATGTCGTCGCCTTTAAAACGCTCTTCAACCTTCAGGCCGGTGCTGACATCGGAGAAGCGCATTTTGTACAGCGTTGCTGCGCCACGGGCGCTCGGTGACTGAATATCAATATTTTTTACAATCAGCAGCTTGCCGTTGTAATTCAGCACCATACCTTTTTTAATTTCGTTCGCTCTTGGCATTGCAATTATCCTGTGAACTAGGGTGTCAAAAATATCGCGTAAAAGTACTCGTGCCGGGCGTTTCAGGCAAGAGGATTTAAAGGCTTTTGCTATGGCTGCTCAAAAGGTGGTAATGTGCGCGCCACCACCTTATCCACACTACAGAGAACCCGCGATGGAATGTCGTCCGGACTGCGGGGCTTGCTGCACTGCACCTTCAATCTCCAGCCCCATTCCCGGCATGCCCAACGGCAAACCGGCTAACACGCCCTGCGTGCAGCTCGACGAACGCCAGCGGTGTAAAATCTTTGGCTCGCCGCTGCGCCCGAAGGTGTGCGCAGGGTTACAGCCCGCGCCTGAAATGTGCGGCGTCACCCGCGACGCGGCGATGACCTATCTGCTTCACCTCGAAGCGCTGACCGCGCCCTAAACGTCTTTAATCCGCACCAGGCAGCAAAGGGTGCCGACGCACAGCGCCAGCGCAATCCAGAACACGGTGTGGTAGTTCCAGATTTCCGCCACGACGCCCGCCAGCGAACCGGCAATGATCCAGCCGACGCGCGAGGTATTGGCGTACAGCGTGGTGGCTGAGCCGGCTTGCCCCGGCATCAAATCCTGGAAGTACAGCATGCCAATCCCGCCGAGAATCCCGATATACACCGCGTTCAGCAACTGCATGGCCAGCAACAGCGTTGGGCTGCTGAAGGTCAGCATACCTATATAGAAGAATAGCCCAGCCACGGCGGCCAGACGCATCAGGAAGCGCTTACCCAGGCGCTTGGCGAAGTAGCCCGCAATCAGCATCGTCGGGATCTCCAGCCCGGCGGCAGTGCCCATCATCACCCCGGCCAGCTTCTCCGGCAGATGCAGTTCATTAATGATGTACAGCGGCATATTGATGATATAGAGGCTGTTAGTGCCCCACATCAGGGTGCAGATAACAAACAGCAGCAGCGCATCCCGACGGTTGGTGCGCGGTGCCTGAATCGTACCGCTGGCCGCCGCTTTCTCCTTGCGCATGGTTGGCAAAAACAGCCAGACCATCGCGCCGCAGACCACAAACGCCACCGCAGCCGACAGATACATCACCGTAAAGCTAAAGCCCATTGCCAGTGCGTAGGCCAGCGGCGGGCCAATCACCCACGCCAGCGATACCTGAGCACGCATAATCGAGCTGAACATTACCGCCTCGCGGCCGGTTTTATCGGCGTGCTCGCGGGCGAGGGCGAACATTTGCGGGTTGGCCGTGGAGCCAAAGCTGCTGAGGAAGACGCCGACAAACAGCAGAATAAAGTAGTTACGGTTCCAGGCGAACAGCACGCAGGCCAGCACGCCGAGCAGGCAGCAGACCACGATCAGATTTTTACGGTCGCCGCGTTTATCCGAGTAGCCCGCCAGAAATTGGCTGACCAGAATGCCGATAACGGCGCTGCCGGTGAAAAAGAAGCCCACCATCGCCGGGCGAACGTGCACTTCATTACTGAGGAACAGGCTCAGCGTTGGGGTCTGTAGTGCGCCGGCAATACCGGTTAAAAAGGCAACAATCAGAAAGGATGACGAGGTGAAATCAAACGATCGCCGTGGGGCGGCGGCGGTACTGTTTTGCATGTTGTTTTATCGGTCGCTTTAGGAGAGGCGGGGAGTTTACGCCGCGACTCAGAAAATGAACAGTAACCTAAATCAAATTCGGCACGAAAAATTAAAAGGCCATTTCAAAATCTAGCTTACGTCTTGCTGAAGCCGTTGTTGAGTCGCCATCAGCGCGTCAGCAGTTGTGGCGAGAATGCTAATGAAATGTGCTGTAGATCTAATTTATGCAATCAAATTGTCAGCAAAACTTGCAGGCTGATTAAGAAAGGCACAATATTATTGAAACGTTTCAGCGTCGTCTTCAGCACCTCACTCGCTAAGTACGACGATTTTTTCTCACCAAAGCTGAATCGATTCAATTCAGCGCGCGAGGGGAACCATGTTCCAGTTAACTGTTCAGGATATTCATCCCGGCCAGCAGGCCGCGAATAAAGAAGAGGCTATTCGGCAGGTTGCTGCGGCGCTCGTCAGCGCAGGCAACGTTGCTGACGGTTACGTTGCCGGCATGCTGGCGCGTGAGCAACAAACCTCCACTTTCCTTGGCAACGGCATTGTGATTCCGCACGGCACCACCGATACCCGCGATCAGGTGCTGAAAACCGGTGTTCAGGTTTATCAATTCCCGCAGGGCGTCACCTGGGGCGAAGGCCAGACGGCGTACGTCGCTATCGGTATCGCCGCCAGCTCCGATGAGCACCTCGGCCTGCTGCGTCAGCTGACGCATGTGCTGAGCGATGACGCGGTGGCTGAACAGCTGAAAACCGCCACCACCGCGGAAGAGCTGCGTGCGCTGCTGATGGGTGAAAAGCAGAGCGAAGTGCTGAAGCTTGATAACGACACGCTCTCGCTTGACGTGGTTGCCAGTGACCTGGTGACGCTGCAGGCGCTGAACGCCGCACGTCTGAAAGAAGCGGGTGCGGTAGATGCCAACTTTGTGGCGCGCGTGATTAACGAGCAGCCGCTGAACCTGGGCCAGGGTATCTGGCTGAACGACAGCGCGGAAGGCAACCTGCGCAGCGCTATCGCGGTAAGCCGCGCGGCAACGCCATTTACCGTCGGTGACGCTTCTGCTTCGCTGCTGATCTCCGTCGCCATGGCCGATGCTCAGCCGACCGCAGTGCTGAACCGCCTGGTCAATATTCTGCTGGACAACAAAGCTGAACGCCTGCTGAAAGCCGATGCCGCTACGCTGCTGGCGCTGCTGACCAGCGATGAAGCGTTGGCTGAAGACGTGCTGAATGAAGAATTCGTGGTGCGTAACGAACACGGTCTGCACGCCCGTCCGGGCACCGTGCTGGTGAACACCATCAAACAGTTTAACAGTGACATTACCGTCACCAATCTTGACGGCAGCGGCAAACCAGCCAACGGGCGTAGCCTGATGAAGGTTGTCGCGCTGGGTGTTAAAAAAGGTCATCGCCTGCGCTTTACCGCACAGGGTGATGATGCTCGTCAGGCGCTGGACGCTATTGGCGAAGCCATTGCTTCAGGCCTCGGGGAGGGCGCATAAATGAGCAGAAGAGTAGCCACAATTACCTTAAACCCGGCCTATGATTTGGTAGGGTTCACGCCAGAAGTTGAGCGTGGCGAAGTGAACCTGGTGCGTACCACCGGGCTGCACGCGGCGGGTAAAGGCATTAACGTGGCCAAAGTGCTGAAGGACTTAGGCATCGACGTCACCGTAGGTGGTTTCCTGGGGAAAGACAACCAGGATGGTTTTCAGCAGCTGTTCAGCGAACTGGGCATTGCTAACCGTTTCCAGGTCGTCCAGGGCCGTACCCGTATTAACGTCAAGCTGACGGAAAAAGATGGTGAAGTTACCGACTTCAACTTCTCTGGTTTTGAAGTTACCCCGTCTGATTGGGAGCGTTTCGTCAATGATTCCCTGAGCTGGCTGGGTCAGTTCGACATGGTGTGCGTGAGCGGCAGTCTGCCAGCGGGCGTGAGCCCTGAAGCGTTCACCGACTGGATGACGCGTCTGCGTAGCCAGTGTCCGTGCATTATTTTCGACAGCAGCCGTGAAGCGCTGGTTGCCGGGCTGAAAGCCGCGCCGTGGTTGGTGAAGCCAAACCGTCGCGAGCTGGAGATCTGGGCTGGCCGCAAGCTGCCTGAAATGAAAGATGTGATTGAAGCGGCCCACGCGCTGCGCGAGCAGGGTATTGCTCACGTGGTGATTTCGCTGGGTGCAGAAGGCGCGCTTTGGGTTAACGCCTCCGGCGAATGGATTGCCAAGCCGCCGTCAATGGAAGTGGTAAGCACCGTAGGAGCAGGGGATTCAATGGTCGGCGGTCTGATTTACGGCCTGCTGATGCGTGAATCCAGCGAGCATACCCTGCGTCTGGCGACCGCCGTTGCAGCGCTGGCGGTAAGCCAGAGCAACGTCGGAATCACCGACCGTACCCAGTTGGCCGCGATGATGGCGCGCGTCGACCTGAAACCTTTTAACTAACAGCGGGAGAGGCGTATGAAAACGCTGCTGATTATCGATGCCAAACTCGGACAGGCTCGCGCTTATATGGCGAAGACCCTGCTGGGTGCGGCGGCGCAGAAAGCGCGCCTGGAGTTCATTGATAACCCGAACGACGCCGACCTGGCGATCGTGCTGGGCACTGCTCTGCCAGCGGATACCGCGCTGGCTGGCAAACAGGTTTACCTTGGCGATATCAACCGTGCAGTTTCCCATCCGGAACTGTTCCTGAGCGAAGCCAAATCCCACGCCCTGCCTTACGAGGCTCCGGCGCAGGCGGAGCCTACAGCCAAAGGTGCGGTAAAACGCATTGTGGCGGTCACCGCGTGCCCAACCGGCGTGGCACACACCTTTATGGCGGCTGAAGCCATTGAAACCGAAGCTAAAAAACGCGGCCTGTGGGTGAAAGTGGAAACCCGTGGCTCCGTGGGCGCTGGTAACGCGATTACGCCAGAAGAAGTTGAGCAGGCGGATCTGGTTATCGTGGCGGCGGATATTGAAGTGGATCTGGCGAAATTCGCCGGCAAGCCGATGTATCGCACCACCACCGGCCTGGCGCTGAAGAAAACCGCGCAGGAACTGGACAAAGCAATGGTTGAGGCGAAGCCGTATCAGCCAGCTGGCCAGAGCAAATCCCCGGCGGATTCTGCGAAGAAAGAGAGCGGCGGCGGGGCGTATCGTCACCTGCTGACCGGTGTTTCTTATATGCTGCCAATGGTCGTGGCGGGTGGTTTGTGTATCGCCCTGTCCTTTGCCTTCGGTATCAAAGCGTTTGAAGTGAAAGGTACGCTGGCGGCGGCGCTGATGCAGATCGGCGGCGGTTCAGCCTTCGCGCTGATGGTGCCGGTGCTGGCAGGCTTTATCGCCTTCTCCATTGCTGACCGTCCGGGTCTGACCCCAGGTCTTATCGGCGGTATGCTGGCGGTGAGCGGCGGTTCTGGGTTTATCGGCGGTATCATTGCAGGCTTCCTGGCCGGGTACGTCGCGAAACTTATCAGCACCAAGCTGAAGCTACCGCCAAGCATGGAAGCGCTGAAGCCAATTCTGATAATCCCGCTGGTCTCCAGCCTGATTGTTGGCCTGGCGATGATCTACCTGATCGGCACCCCGGTTGCGGCGCTGCTGAACTGGCTGACCCACTGGCTGCAAACCATGGGTACCGCGAACGCCGTCCTGTTGGGTGCGATCCTCGGTGCGATGATGTGTACCGACATGGGTGGCCCGGTGAACAAAGCGGCATACGCGTTCGGCGTAGGTCTGCTGAGTACCCAAACCTACGCGCCAATGGCAGCGATTATGGCGGCCGGTATGGTTCCACCGCTGGCAATGGGTATTGCTACGCTGATTGCGCGTAAGAAATTCGATCAGGGTCAACGTGAAGGTGGTAAAGCGGCGCTGGTTCTTGGCCTGTGCTTTATCTCCGAAGGGGCGATTCCTTTCGCGGCTCGTGACCCGATGCGCGTCCTGCCTTGCTGTATCGTCGGCGGTGCTGTTACCGGTGCTATTTCGATGGCGGTTGGTGCAAAACTGATGGCACCACACGGTGGTCTGTTCGTCCTGCTGATCCCTGGCGCTATCACGCCGGTAGTGGGTTATCTGGTGGCGATTATCGTGGGTACGCTGGTTGCTGGCCTCTCTTACGCGGTGTTGAAACGCCCGGAAGTCGTCGCTAAACAGGCATAAGTTTACCTTTATTCGGAAAGGGCAGAGCGATCTCTGCCCTTTTTTTATTTTTCAAATTTGTGTCCTGCCTTTCAATTTTTCCCTCGCTTTCAGTCATCCACAATAAAAATCTGTGACTCCCCTCATATCTATTCACTTTCGCGCTTGCGGACGGGTTTACTTTATCTAAACCAGGCTTATCATGAACATATGTTTGATAATGAACATGTGCTCTAATATAGTAGGTTGCTATCAACATCGTTAACGAACTCATTTTTATGGCAATTTATTGCCAGAGGACGTGCTATGCGTAAAAAGGAATACATTGTCACTATTGGCTCGGCCAATATGGATGTGGCTGGATATTCGCATGCTTCTTTAAACTATGCGGATTCCAATCCGGGAAAAATTAAATTTACGCCAGGCGGCGTCGGGCGCAACATTGCGCATAATTTAGCGTTGCTGGGAAAGGACTCATGGCTATTAACGGCTGTCGGCAGTGACTTTTATGGCCAATCATTATTAGCCCAGACCAGCCAGCCTGGCGTCCACGTCGATAAATGTCTTATCGTTTCTGGGGAAAATACCTCTAGTTATTTATCCCTACTGGATAATACCGGCGAAATGCTGGTGGCTATCAACGATATGTGTATTACCGAATATATTTCTGCTGAGTTTTTAGCGCAGCATGCAGATTTTATTCGTGGGGCAAAGGTGATTATTGCTGACTGTAATATCAGCGAAGCGGCGCTGACCTGGGTGCTGGAAAACGCTGGCTCCACGCCGGTATTTGTTGACCCAGTTTCAGCCTGGAAGTGCGTCAAAATTCGCGAGCGGTTGGGCAAAATACATACCCTGAAACCGAACCGTCTGGAAGCTGAAACCCTAAGCGGTATCACGCTCTCAGGGCGAGAGGATGTCGGCAAGGTTGCCGCATGGTTCCATGAGCATGGCCTGAATCGCCTGGTGCTTAGCATGGGCGGCGACGGCGTTTACTACAGCGATATTCACGGCGAACACGGTTGGTCACGACCGCTGAAAACCAACGTTATTAATGTTACCGGGGCCGGTGATGCGATGATGGCCGGGCTAGCTTCCTGCTGGGTTGATAACGTGCCGTTTATTGAGTCTGTCCGATTTGCGCAGGGTTGTTCATCAATGGCGCTGTCCAGTGAATATACCAATAACCCTGATCTTTCTATTGCGAACGTTACATCGTTAGTGGAGAACATAGAATGCCTGAATTAACTCTTTCCCCTGAATTATTACAAATTTCACCAGAAGTCCAGGAAGCTTTAAACAGCAAAAAGCCGATTGTTGCACTGGAATCGACCATTATTTCTCACGGCATGCCTTTCCCGCAGAATGCGCAAACGGCGATTGAAGTTGAAGAAACCATTCGCAAGCATGGTGCTGTTCCTGCAACGATTGCGATTATTGGCGGCGTAATGAAAGTCGGCCTGAGCAAAGAGGAAATCGAATTATTAGGCCGCGAAGGGCATAGCGTAACGAAAGTCAGTCGCCGTGATTTACCGTTTGTGGTTGCCGCCGGAAAAAATGGCGCGACCACCGTTGCCTCTACCATGATTATTGCCGCACTGGCCGGTATTAAAGTCTTTGCAACCGGCGGTATTGGCGGTGTTCACCGTGGTGCAGAGCACTCATTCGATATTTCCGCTGATTTACAAGAGCTAGCGCATACCAACGTTACGGTTATTTGTGCAGGCGCGAAATCTATTCTCGACCTCGGTTTAACCACTGAATATCTGGAAACCTTTGGCGTGCCGCTGATTGGTTATCAAACCCAGGCGCTGCCCGCATTTTTCTGCCGCACCAGTCCGTTTGAGGTCAGCATTCGCCTCGATAGCGCGAAAGAAATTGCTCGTGCAATGGCGGTGAAATGGCAGGCCGGTCTGAACGGCGGTCTGGTGGTGGCAAACCCTATTCCAGAACAGTTTGCGATGGCGGAAGAAGCAATCAATGCCGCTATCGATAGAGCGGTGAAGGAAGCGGAAGAGCAGGGCGTTGTGGGCAAAGAGAGCACGCCGTTCCTGCTGGCTCGCGTGGCGGAGTTGACCGGTGGCGATAGCCTGAAATCCAACATTCAACTGGTGTTCAACAACGCGGTGCTGGCTTGTGAAATTGCGAAGGAGTATCAACGCCTCGCATAAACCAACTTCACGGGCAGCGTGCGGTCGCCCGCGAATATCAAACATACCAAAACCTGGCGTTTACGCCGGGTTTCCTGGCATGAAGGGAAATCATTATGGATATAATGAGAAGTCTTGTGGGTATGGTGGTATTACTGGCCATCGCGTTTTTGCTGTCAGTGAATAAAAAGCGCATTAGCCTGCGTACCGTTGGCGCGGCGCTGGTGCTGCAAATTGCCATCGGCGGCATTATGCTCTATTTCCCGCCGGGGAAATGGCTGGTTGAGCAAGCGGCGCTGGGCGTTCACAAGGTGATGTCCTACAGCGATGCGGGCAGCGCCTTTATTTTTGGCTCGCTGGTGGGGCCGAAGATGGATGTACTGTTTGACGGTGCGGGTTTTATCTTCGCCTTCCGCGTGCTGCCCGCCATTATCTTTGTTACCGCGCTTATCAGCCTGCTTTACTACATTGGCGTGATGGGGCTGCTGATTCGCGTCCTCGGCGGCATTTTCCAGAAAGCGTTGAACATCAGCAAAATTGAGTCCTTCGTGGCCGTGACCACCATTTTCCTCGGGCAAAATGAGATCCCGGCGATCGTCAAACCGTTTATTCATCGCCTGAACCGCAATGAGCTATTTACCGCAATTTGTAGCGGTATGGCGTCTATCGCGGGGTCGATGATGATTGGCTATGCGGGCATGGGGGTGCCGATTGATTACCTGCTGGCGGCCTCGCTGATGGCTATTCCTGGTGGGATCCTGTTTGCCCGTATGCTGAGCCCGGCAACCGAGGCATCAACCGTCACCTTCGAAAACCTGTCATTTACCGACACACCGCCAAAAAGCATCATTGAAGCCGCGGCGAGCGGGGCGATGACCGGCCTGAAAATTGCGGCTGGCGTAGCGACGGTGGTGATGGCTTTTGTCGCTATTATCGCGCTTATTAACGGCATTATCGGCGGTATTGGTGGCTGGTTTGGTTTCGGTCATGCGACCCTGGAAGGGATTTTTGGCTGGGTGCTGGCGCCGCTTGCCTGGATTATGGGCGTCGACTGGAGCGATGCGACGCTTGCGGGCAGTTTGATCGGGCAGAAGCTGGCGATCAACGAATTTGTCGCCTATCTCAACTTCTCTCCGTACCTGCAAGCCGGCGGTTCGCTGGACGTGAAGACGATTGCGATTATCTCGTTTGCTCTGTGCGGTTTTGCCAACTTTGGCTCTATCGGGGTGGTGGTCGGGGCATTTTCCGCCATTGCGCCTCAGCGAGCGCCGGAAATTGCCCAGCTGGGGATGCGGGCGCTGGCGGCGGCAACGCTCTCTAACCTGATGAGCGCCACCATCGCCGGACTCTTTATCGGATTGTCATAATTAACGGAACCGTAAAGCCCAGGCGTTATGCCTGGGCGTTTTGCAGTAAGTAGATGGCGTTGTCAGCGGAGAGGGTAGGGTTATTGATGCTGACGCTGGCGCGCGACAGCGCAGCGCAGGCCATAGCGAAATTCGCGCGGTCGCGAAACTCGATTCCTTCCAGAAAACCGTAAATCAGCCCTGCCATAAAGCCGTCATCGGCACCGAAGCTATCGACAACGGTGTGCGCAGGTGGCGTCAGAACGAACTGCTCGCCATCTTTCTCGCTGCAGAAAACCGACTCATCTTCCAGACAGACAAAAATATGCTGAATGCCCTGTTGATGCAGCGAATTGACGGCCTGAACGCGGTCGGCTGCGGAAACAATAGGCTGGCCCCACAGGATCTCCAGCTCTTTCTGCGTCGGTTTCAGGGTATGAATACGTGAGAACCAGGTCTTGATTTTAGCCGCTTTAAACTCGGATACGGTATCCACGAACACCGGAATATCATCGGCAATGGTAAAGACCCACTCAATGGCTTCCGGCGTCAGGTTACAGTCAGCCAGCACGACGCCCGCGTGGCGAATCAGCTCTCGCGAACCGTTCAACAGCTGTGGCGTGAGCTGCTCAAGAATATGGGTGTCGTTAATGGCCAGCACCGTCTCTTCCTGCTGATTGGCAATGGAGAGATAGGTGGCGGTGCTATGCCCGTGCAGGCGAATACAGCTGGAGATATTCACTCCGGCCTGGCGGGTCTGTTCCAGCAGCGTTTCGCCGTAAAAATCACTGCCGACCGCCGAGATAAGATGCACATCGCGGCCCAGTAACGCCAGGTTGTGGGCAATATTGCGCCCCACGCCGCCGGCTGAACAACGGATGTTACCTGGGTTAGAGGCGGCCTGCGGGTAGTGAATATCTGCAATACCGCGAATATCCATATTGATGGCACCCACCGCCACGCAGTACTCCTGTTCGGTGAGGATATAGCCTTTACCTTTGATCATTCCTTTGCGCATCAGATCCATAATATGCGCCGCCACGCGAGAGCGGCTGATCTGCAAAATATCGGCAATCTCGTTTTGCTGAATCAGCGGATTGCGACGCAGGATCTTGAGTATCTGCTTTTCCCTGTCGTTCATGATTAGGCTTCCACCGTTTCCTGCTGTTGCGCCTTCAGCCACGCAATTTCTTCACCCCAGATATCCGGGTTGGTGGTTTCCAGCACCAACGGGATACCGTCAAAGCGGTTGTCCTGCATGATAAAGCGGAACGCATCGTGGCCGATGTTGCCGAGGCCCAGACTCTGGTGGCGGTCAACGCGACTGCCGAACTCGCTTTTGGCGTCGTTGAGGTGCATGCCGCGCAGATACTGGAAGCCGACAATGCGTTCGAATTCAGCAAAGGTTTCCGCGCAGGCTTCGGTGGTACGCAGGTCGTAGCCCGCGGCAAACGCGTGACAGGTATCGATGCAGACGCCGACGCGAGACTTATCTTCTACGCCGTCAATGATGGCCGCCAGATGCTCGAACTTAAAGCCGAGATTGCTGCCCTGACCGGCCGTGTTCTCAATCACCGCCGTGACGCCTTCGGTTTGTGCCAGTGCGATGTTGATGGATTCGGCAATACGCGCCAGGCACTTATCTTCGTCAATTTGCAACAGGTGGCTGCCCGGGTGGAAGTTCAGCAACGTCAGCCCCAACTGCTGGCAGCGTGCCAGTTCGTCGATAAAGGCTTCGCGGGATTTCTCCAGCGCCTCTTCAACCGGGTGGCCGAGGTTAATCAGGTAGCTGTCGTGAGGAAGAATTTGTGCCGGGGTGTAGTGATATTTTTCACAGGCGGCTTTGAAGTCGTCGATAACCTCGGCGGTTAACGGCGCGGCGCGCCACTGGCGCTGATTTTTGGTGAACAGGGCGAATGCGGTCGCTTCGATTTCCGCAGCCCGAATTGCGGCGTTTGCCAGGCCGCCCGCGGCGCTGACGTGCGCTCCAATGTATTTCATATCGTTAAACCCGCCATACTCAAAAGGGGGAGTATAGCGGGTTAAAAGCGCTTAGTCGTTGTCGATTATGCCATCACGCTATGGATAGCGTAGTTAATCGCACCGCCGCCAACAATCAGCCAGATGAACAGCACCAGCGCCATCATCAGCGGTTTTGCACCGGCTTTTTTCAGTGCGCTAACGTGAGTGGTCACACCCAGTGCCGCCATGGCCATGGCCAGCATAATGGTGTCCAGCGTAATCAGCATTTGCACCACGCTGTTTGGCAGCAGGTGGAACGAGTTAAAGATGGTGACCACGATAAACATGATGGCAAACCATGGGATCGTGATTTTGCTTTTCTCGGTCGCACCGGCTGGAGCCAGTTGTTTAACGCGAGCGGCCATAAACAGCAGGAACGGTGCCAGCATCATTACGCGCAGCATTTTGGCAATGACCGCGGCGTTTTCCGTTTCTGGCGTTACCGCATGGCCAGCTGCCACAACCTGCGCCACTTCGTGCATGGTGGAACCGATATAGATCCCGTAAGCCTCAGGGCTAAACCAGTGCGCCAGCAGCGGGTACATGGCTGGGTAGATGAAGATAGCCAACGTACCGAAGATAACCACGGTCGCTACCGCGACGGTCACTTTGCTTGCCTCAGCTTTTACGACGGGTTCGGTCGCCAGTACTGCCGCCGCGCCGCAGATACTGCTACCTGCACCAATTAGCCAACTGGTGTGTTTATCCAGACCAAAGACTTTTTGCCCGAGCCAGCAGGCCATCATAAAGGTACTGCAAAGCGTCAGGGCATCGATCACAATCCCACTTACGCCCACGTCTGCAATCTGGGAAAAGGTCAGGCGGAAGCCGTAAAGAATGATCCCCAGACGCAGTAAATGCTGCTTGGCGAACAGTACGCCGCCGTCGCAGGACTGCCAGAGTTTCGGGTAAATCGTGTTACCAATCACCATCCCAAACAGGATGGCCAGCGTCAATGCGCTCATGCCGACGCCTGCAACGGCCGGGATATTGCCGATCCAGACTGCGGCGCCGGTAATCACGGCGGTCAGCGCAAGACCTGGGATAAAATGTTTGATACCGCGATGATGATGCGTTTCTAAGGTGACCTGTGTCATAGCCTTCTCCTTTGTCTGGCTAAAAGAGTACGCCTCGCTGGTTTAAAGATAAAATTGATTATATATTTATAATTAATCGTAATAACTGGTAAGGGCGGCCCAGGCGGGCTGAAGCGCTATGCATATCACGCTGCGGCAGTTAGAAGTTTTTGCAGAGGTACTGAAAAGTGGCTCCACCACCCAGGCATCGCAGATGCTGGCGCTGTCGCAGTCGGCGGTCAGCGCGGCGCTCACCGATCTGGAAGGCCAACTCGGCGTTCAGCTTTTTGACCGCGTCGGTAAACGGCTGGTGGTTAACGAGCACGGCCGTCTGCTCTACCCGCGCGCGCTGGCGCTGCTTGAACAAGCCGGGGAGATAGAACAGCTGTTTCGTGAAGATAACGGCGCGATTCGCGTCTATGCCAGTAGCACCATCGGCAACTATATTCTGCCGGGCATTATCGCTCGCTACCGCAAAGACTTTCCTGCGCTGCCGCTGGAACTGAGCGTGGGTAACAGTCAGGATGTAATTAACGCGGTGGCGGACTTCCGCGTCGATATCGGCCTTATCGAAGGCCCATGCCACTCGGCGGACATTATTGCTGAGCCGTGGCTCGACGATGAGCTGGTGGTGTTCTCCGCGCCAAACAGCGCCTGGTTGTTGGGAGAGGTGACGCTCGAAAAGCTGGCAATGGCGCCGTGGATCCTGCGTGAGAAGGGGTCGGGCACGCGGGAGATCGTCGATTATCTGCTGCTTTCACACCTGCCGCAGTTCCAGATGGGTATGGAGCTTGGCAACTCGGAAGCCATTAAACACGCAGTACGCCATGATCTTGGCATCAGCTGCCTGTCGCGGCGGGTCATTGCCGAACAGCTTGAAGCCGGGACGCTGGTGGAAGTGACCATTCCGCTGCCGACGCTCAGCCGCACGCTGTGGCGCATCCATCACCGACAAAAGCACCTCTCCAACGCGCTCAAGCGTTTTCTGCACTACTGCGATATCTAAAATCGCCATCGGATGCTTTACTTATAATAAGAGAGCGATCATGAAGCTCTCTTATAACTGCGCATTTCTACCATGATATGCCGGAATCGTCTGTTACAATCGCGCCTCATTTTTTGGATGGATAGCATTTTCACATGGGTTCCGAAACAAAAACCACACAAGCGCCCGCGTTACGTCGCGAACTCAAGGCGCGTCACCTGACGATGATCGCCATTGGCGGTTCCATTGGTACAGGTCTGTTTGTTGCGTCCGGCGCAACCATTTCTCAGGCGGGCCCGGGCGGCGCGCTGTTTTCCTATATTCTGATTGGCCTGATGGTGTACTTCCTGATGACCAGTCTTGGCGAGCTGGCAGCCTATATGCCGGTATCCGGTTCTTTTGCCACCTATGGCCAGAACTATGTGGAAGAGGGCTTCGGCTTCGCGCTGGGCTGGAACTACTGGTACAACTGGGCGGTAACGATCGCCGTTGACCTGGTGGCCGCACAGCTGGTGATGAGCTGGTGGTTCCCGGATACCCCAGGCTGGATCTGGAGTGCGCTGTTCCTGTGCGTCATCTTCCTGCTGAACTACATCTCGGTTAAAGGCTTTGGCGAAGCGGAATACTGGTTCTCGCTGATTAAAGTCGCGACCGTTATCATCTTTATTATCGTCGGCATCATGATGATCCTCGGCATCTTCAAAGGTGCGCAGCCGGTGGGCTGGAGCAACTGGACAACCGGTGATGCGCCGTTTGCCGGTGGGTTATCAGCGATGATTGGCGTGGCGATGATCGTCGGCTTCTCCTTCCAGGGTACCGAACTTATCGGTATTGCGGCGGGCGAATCTGAAGATCCAGAGAAGAACATTCCGCGCGCAGTCCGTCAGGTGTTCTGGCGTATCCTGCTGTTCTATGTGTTCGCGATCCTGATTATCAGCCTGATCATCCCTTACACCGACCCAAGCCTGCTGCGTAACGACGTGAAAGATATCTCCGTCAGCCCGTTCACGCTGGTGTTCGAACACGCGGGTCTGCTCTCTGCGGCGGCGATTATGAACGCGGTTATCCTGACGGCGGTGCTGTCGGCGGGTAACTCCGGGATGTACGCTTCTACCCGTATGCTCTACACCCTGGCCTGCGACGGCAAAGCGCCGCGCATCTTCGCGAAGCTCTCCCGTGGCGGCGTGCCGCGTAACGCGCTGTATGCAACAACCGTGATTGCTGGCCTGTGCTTCCTGACCTCAATGTTTGGCAACCAGACCGTTTACCTGTGGCTGCTGAACACCTCCGGGATGACCGGCTTTATCGCCTGGCTGGGGATTGCGATTAGCCATTATCGTTTCCGTCGCGGCTATGTGATGCAGGGTCATGACCTGAATAATCTGCCGTACCGTTCCGGGTTCTTCCCACTGGGGCCAATCTTTGCCTTCGTACTGTGCCTGATCATTACCTTGGGCCAGAACTACGAAGCCTTCCTGGCCGATACCATCGACTGGGGCGGCGTAGCGGCAACCTATATCGGTATTCCGCTGTTCCTAGTTATCTGGTTCGGCTATAAGCTGACCCGCGGTACGCACTTCGTGAGCTATAGCGAAATGCACTTCCCGGAACGCTTTAAGAAATAATCAGCCGTTCGGCATAATGTGAAAAACCTCTCTTCGGAGAGGTTTTTTTATGCCTGCCGTCTATGAAGTAGACGCAAATAGTTACTTCTTGACATAACTTTAAATAAACTTAATTGATAATCATTATCATTACGTTTATTATCACGCCTCATATAAATAGATGAAGCCATTTCCACTCCTGATAGATAAAACCTGGAGGGACCAGCCACATCTGCATAAAACAACAGGCCGTCGGTCAACGGCATTGCAGCAGCATTTGTGAGTAAGACCTCTTTGTTTTAATTCAGTATTCACCTCATGGAGATAGGAAATGTTCAGGTTAAACCCCTTGGTTCGGGGCGGGCTTTGTGCGTCCGTAATGTCCCTGGCGCTGCCGGTCAGCGCTGCAGATGATAAAGACGTGATGGTCGTGACGGCGGCTGCCACCGAACAAAGCGTGAAGGATGCGCCCGCGAGTATCAGCGTCATCACCCAGGAAGACCTGCAGCGCAAGCCGGTGCAGAACCTGAAGGATGTGCTGAAAGAGGTTCCGGGCGTTCAGCTCACCAACGAAGGGGATAACCGTCAGGGCGTGAGTATTCGCGGCCTGGACAGCAGCTATACCCTGATTCTTATCGACGGCAAACGCGTCAACTCGCGTAACGTCGTCTTCCGCCACAACGATTTCGACCTCAACTGGATCCCGGTAGACGCTATCGAGCGCATTGAAGTGGTGCGTGGGCCGATGTCTTCGCTGTACGGCTCCGATGCGTTGGGCGGGGTGGTTAACATCATCACCAAAAAGATTGGCGCCAAATGGACCGGCACCGTCACCGCTGACACCACCATTCAGGAACACCGCGACCGTGGCGACACCTGGAACGGCCAGTTCTATACCGCCGGCCCGCTGGTGGACGGCGTGCTGGGTATGAAAGCCTTTGGTAGTCTGGCAAAACGCGAGAAAGACGATCAACAACCCTCCAGCACCAGCGCGACCGGTGAAAGCCCACGTATTGAAGGCTTCACCAGCCGCGATGCCAATGTCGAGTTCGCCTGGACGCCAAACGAGAGCAACGATATCACCGCAGGCTATGGTTTCGACCGCCAGGACCGCGACTCCGATTCGCTCGACCGTAACCGCGTTGAACGCCAGAACTACTCGTTAAGCCACAATGGCCGCTGGGAGTTGGGCAACAGCGAGCTTAAATATTACGGCGAGAAGGTGGTGAATAAGAACCCGGGTAACGCCAGTGAAATCACCTCTGAAAGCAACACCATCGACGGTAAATATGTACTGCCGCTGGGGGCGATTAATCAGTTGGTGACCTTAGGTGGCGAATGGCGTCACGACAAGCTGAGTGACCCGGTTAACCTGACGCGCGGCACCAGCAGCGAAACCTCAGCCAGCCAGTACGCGCTGTTCCTTGAAGACGAATGGCGCATCTTTGAACCGCTGGCACTGACCACCGGTATCCGTATGGACGATCACCAAACCTATGGTGACCACTGGAGCCCGCGTGCGTACCTGGTCTATAACGCGACCGATACCGTGACGGTGAAAGGGGGCTGGGCCACGGCGTTTAAATCGCCTTCGTTGCTGCAGCTGAGCCCGGACTGGGCCACCAACTCCTGTCGCGGCGGCTGCCGAATTGTCGGTAGCCCGGACCTGAAGCCGGAAACCAGCGAGAGCTATGAAATCGGCCTCTACTATCAAGGGGAAGAGGGCTGGCTGGAGGGCGTGCAGGCGAACGTGACCACCTTCCAGAACGATATCGACGACATGATTAACATCAGCCGTACGCGCGATAAAAATGCTGCGCCGGGCTATCCGAACTTTGTCGGCTTCGATAACGGCGTGCCGGTGTTTGCCTACTACAACGTCAACAAAGCGCGTATCCGCGGCGTGGAGTCTGAGCTGAAGGTGCCGGTTGGCGACGACTGGAAGGTAACACTGAATTATACCTATAACGACGGTCGAGACCTGAGCAACGGTGGTGACAAGCCGCTGCAGGAGCTGCCGTTCCACACCGGTAACGGGCGCGTGGACTGGAGCCCGATTCAGGACTGGACATTCTATCTGGCGGGAAGCTACACCGGTAAGCAGCGTGCTACCACGGCAACCTCGAAAACGCCGGGCGGCTATACCACCTGGGATATCGGCGGTGCATGGCAGGCGACCAAAGACGTTAAGCTGCGCGCGGGCGTGCTCAACGTGGGGGATAAAGACCTGAATCGTGATGACTACAGCTATAACGAAGACGGTCGTCGCTACTTTATGGCGGTGGATTACCGCTTCTAAACCTGTGCGAAACCCGGCGGCGCTGACGCTTGGCCGGGCTACATACGAGGGTAGCCCGGGCGAGCGCAAGCGACCCCGGGAAACTGGCCCGAAAAGCGCAACGCCATCGGGCCTTTTATTACCAGTAGCTCTGCCAGTTCTGCGTCGCGCGCACCATCGCTTCCATCAGGAAATAATCCCCCCAGCTACAGCACTCGTCCACGCCAATCCCGCCTTTAAAGTAATAGACCGAATGCTTAAGCAGCCCCTGACCCGGCGTATGCTCGCGGTTAATGTAACCGTCGATCATATTGCCAATCATCCGTAGTGCTATGGTTTCATAGCTCTCGCGATCCGGATGGGTGACTGTCAGATGTTTAACCAGCTCCAGTAGGGCGCAGGCTACAATCGCCGCCGCTGAACTGTCGCGCTCGCTGGCAGGATCGGTCAGCGCCAGATCCCAATAGCAAATGAGATCCTCCGGCAGCCGGTTCAGGTAGTAATTCGCCAGCGTCTGGCTCAGCGCCAGCAGGCGTTCATCGCCGGTGTGCAGGTAGTTCAGCAGGAAACCGTACACGCCCCACGCCTGGCCGCGCGCCCAGCATGAATCGTCGGAGAAGCCCTGATGGGTGTTGCCAAAGCGCGGCTCGCCGGTTTCCACGTCCATATACCAGGTATGGAAGGTCGAACCGTCTTCACGCACGATATGGCGGCGCGCCCGCTCAATGTGCTGCTTTGCCGCCTCGGCGTAGCGCGGGTCGCCGCTGGCCGCGCTGGCTTCATACAGCAGCGGCAGGTTCATGTTGCAGTCGATGATCATGCGGCCCTGCTGCTCAGGGTTATTCAGCTCGCCCCATGCCTGAATAATCCCAGCTTTCTCGTTGTAGCGCTCCATCAGCGCCTCGGCGGCGAGCAGGGCGATGTAGCCCGCTTCACGGTTGCCGGTCAGGCGTTCGCCCGCCACGCAGGAGAGGCTATAAAGGAAGCCCAGATCGTGATGGTTGGTGTGGTCGCGGTTAATAATCCGCTGGCCGAAGGAGTGGATATGCTGTTCCGCCAGCGTGCGGTAGCGCTCAAGTCCCGTCCACTCATAGGCCAGCCACAGCTGCCCGGTCCAGAAGCTGGTGGTCCATTCGACGTTATCAATAATCGGATAGACCCCGTTTTTACAGGCTGCATCCGGGAAGCGAGTGCCGAAATAGTCGGCGTTGTCATCAATTGCCTTCAGCAGCGCGGGCATCGCCCCGCGAATTTTACGGCCAATCTCTTCACGTTCGCCCGGTTTCAGGGTGTGTAAGGCGAGCGGTTCTTTTCTGATCTGTTCAGACATCATGCTGGCATATTCCCGTTTTAATTCAGCGCTTGCTGCTTGATTTCCTGTTCTACAGCGCTTTTTTTATGGCTGTAGCAGGTCGATAAGGTGAGGGCTGAGACACCGGTAAACACCAGGGCGATAATGCCCATGATGAGATAGGTGTGCTCGAAGCCGATGGTTTGATAGGCGTAACCCGCCGGTGGCGCGACGACGATAGAACCGACGTAGATCATCGCCTGGTAGCCCAGCAGATACATGGTGGCGTTAACGCGTTTGTCGAAATGCTCGGCAATGTATTTGAAAACCGACACCAGAATCAGGGCAATCTCAATACCGTAGAGCGGCTTGACGAGGCAGATAATCAGCGGGTCGTTAGTCATGCCGGAGATAATCAGGCGCAGGCTGATCACCAGCCCGGTGAGCAGCATGCCCTGCTTGGCACCGATGCGGTTGATAATGGCCGGTACTAGCATCATGCCGAAGAATTCAGCGGCGGACTGCGCGGTGCTCATATAGCCGAACATCGCGTTGCCTTCCTCTTTGGTGGTGAAGAAGGTGACGAAGTAGCGTGAGAACTGCTGCTCGGCGATAAACATCATCCAGGCCACGCCTGCAATATAGAGCGCAAACATCCAGAACTTGCGGTTTTTCAGCAGGTTCAGCACGTCGGTAATGACGATTTTCTCTTTTGATAAAACGTTATTCTCTTCTTTGCCGAAGTGGTCCACCTTGAGCGTCAGCAGCACGGCAAACATGCATAGGGCTGACACGCTGCTGATGGCGAAGTTGATTTTTGGCGAAATGTTGTAGAGGAAGCCAGAGAAGGAGGAGGCGGTCGCCCAGCCGAGCGCCGCCCACATGCGAATACGGCCAAACTCCATGTTATACAGGCGGCTGAAGCGATCGACGTAGGACTCTTCCGCCGCCACGCCCGCGTACCAGCCGAGGCTAAAGAACAGCGCGCCGACAATCATGCCGGTGATGAAATGCGTTTGCAGCAGCGGCAGGTAGATCCAGATATAGAACGGTGCCATCAGCGCTGAGACGATGCAGACAAAATAGAGCAGATGCTTCTTCATGCCGATTTTGTCCATGATGTAACCGTACACCGGCTTAATCACCACCGCGAAAACACCGTTCACCGCGAAGACGGTGCCGATATCCACGGCATCAAGCCCCGCTTTATCACCAAGCCAGATGGCGTACAGGCCGAAGCTTGCCGCCCAGGTAAAGGTAAACAGAAAAACAAAGAGACTGAGTTTTATATACGCCGAACGTGTCGACTGAATCATCGTGGTCATTGCGGTCTCCGCCGTTATCCAGAGGTCAGGGTTATTTTAGGGTGAGCGTCAGGTCGTTCACGGTTAACTGCTGTGTCGTCACATTAAAATGCAATGGCCCCGGCAGCTCACGCACTGCACCCGGGTCGGCGCTGACGTAACAGGCGAGCCAGTGGGTTCCGGCGCTAAGCTGTGCGCGCAGACAGGGGATAGTGGCAGGTGCGGCGTACAGCAAATTGCTGTTTGGCGGCGTGGTGACGATGAACGGTTGGCGGCTGTCGGTCAGACCCACCATCCGGCTGTAGTGGTGTGTGGTTTCAAGGGTGACGCTGTTGTCGGTAACGGTCTGGCGCATTTGCTGGTGGCAATTAGCGGCAAACCCGCCTTCAACGCACTCCAGCGTTCGCGGCGTGTGTACGCGGTGCACGCGCACATGGCCTTCCTGCAGCGCAACCAGCCAGGTACTGACGGTCACATCGGCCCACGGACGCCATTCGCTGCGTACCCAGTCATCCGTTACCTCAGCGCTGTCGCACTCGCGGCGGCCGCGATAGTAGTCATCGCCGTTGCTGAACAGCAGCATGGAATCCACCGCCGCATGGCTCAGGCCAAAGCGCCCGCGCTCGAGGGTAAAACCAAACTGGCTGGAGTAGGCGAATTTGCAGTACTTCTGCTCGAAGTTGACGAAGTTGTTTTTGTCGAACTGACCGGACATCAGCATCCACGCGTGGCGCTGTTCATCGCTGTGGACGATGATTTGCCCGGCTTCGGGAACAGGGTGAACGGCATCCAGCGTCGGCAGCGGTTCGCAGGCGGCCTGCCAGAAGGCGCTCTCTTCCGGCAGCGCCAGAATCAGCATCGCTTTCAGTGCCCAGTAAGGGGAGCCTGGGCTGTTGTAGTCCTCGGCCATAATCAGGTTTGGATAGCTGTAGCCAATGGTGAACAGGCCGTCGGCGCCGATAAACGGCTTATCGAGCCAGCCTTCAAGGTGGCGCAGAATCAGCCCCTTCACCACGCCCGGGGTAAAGACCTCCAGTTCGGTAAAGGCGACCGCGCTCCAGAACGCGACCTGCACAAAGCGGTAGGTCAGGCTGCGGCCAAACGGAATCCCCTCGCCGTTAGCAGCAAAGTAATAGGCGTAATCTTTGGCAAACTGCTGGGCGCGCTGGCGATAGCGCAGGCAGCGCTCGGGGTCGACATCCTGCATAAAGTGGCTGTAGATCAGGCCATAAAAATGGAAGGCGCTGGAGATGTAATAGTCGCGCGGTTTGCCCGCACCGTCGCTGTACCAGCCGTTGCCGAGCCAGAAGGGCTCAATGGCGTCGAGATGACGATTGATGACCGCCATGTCGTAGGGGCGTCCGACGCATTTCAGCCCCAGTTGGATCAGCACCGGGAAGAAGTGCCAGTTATTGTCCGGCACCGCAACGTCTGCGCTCTGGCTGAGCCAATGGGTGAGGTTATCCTGCTCTTTGGCTGAAAGTGATGACCACAGCTTACCGTTAGGCAGCGCGAGGCCAAGGCCAAAGGCCGCCATTTCCACGCAGCGCTGGTCGTTGTCGCCTACATCGCCCCAGTATCCCGCATGCTGCGGGTTGCTGCCGTTACGCACTCCAGTGACGAAGGCGTCGTGCCACGCGGGCACGCTGCCGCCGCTCACCAGCGGAAACAGTCCCCACATCAAGCGAACAAAACCCTCCATTCCGGCGACATCGTCCGGGTATTGCGCAGCGGTATCGCCCGCATGAAGTTGCGTGCAGTCTGCCGATAAACGGGGAACTGCCGCCGCTATCCAACCCTCGACTAATGCACCGTATTCTTGTTTCGTCAGCATGATGAAATCCCGTTTCAGTTTGTTGATGGCGGACGAATAATAGGAATTTGGCGTGGTTAGCAAATGTGATTACGCTCTTACTTTTAAGCATGAAGGGTAATTAAAAATAATTTTATGGCGTAATTTGGCGTAAAAGTTTTATTCCGATGATGAAAGTTTAAGTTTATTAACATGTGGGGCTGGCGCAGTGGCACATTCACAACCTACGGAAGACACTACCTATCTCGAGCAGATTCATCTCAACGATAAATCTATCTATTTCAACCGGATGCAGAATCTTCCCGCTAACTATTACCACTGGCACCAATGCGCGGAGATCCTCACCGTTTCACGGGGCGTGGGTATCGCGCTGATGGAGCATCAGCAATATACGGTGAAGCCGGGGCGGCTGTTTATTTTCCCGCCAGGCAAGCTGCACAAGGTCTACGTTGAGCAAAGCGAGCGCAACCTTTATCACCGCACCACGCTGCACTTTAACCCGTCGTTGATTGAGCCCTGGCTGCGGGATTTTCCTCGTCAGCAGATGCTGCTACGCCATCTCTGCGGGCGTGGTGAAAAGGCGAGGGTGTTTGACGTTGGCGACCTGCAGCCGGTGATTGAAACGCTGTTACAGCGCTTTGAAACCTTAACGCACGAAGAGAGCTGGAGCACCAGCGACAGCGCGTTTTTAATTATGCAACTGATTAGCCTGCTGCCACAGCAGGAGCAGGCGGTGGGGCATAACACCTTCTCATCGACGATTATCCGCTGGCTGGAGAATCACTATCATGAACGCTGTTCGTTAGAGGAGATTGCCGACGTGATGGGGTGTTCGCGCGGGCATACTTCGCGGCGATTTCATGATGAAACCGGCGGGACGATTCAGGAATATTTGATGATGCGGCGCATTCGCCAGGCCTGCGAGCTGTTGCTGCACTCACAGCATTCAGTGAGGGAGATTGCCGAAAGGGTCGGCTTTACCGAATACGCGTGGTTTATTACCTGTTTTCGCAAGAATATGGGGAAAACGCCGTTGCAGTATCGCAAGGCGTATCCGTACACGTTGCCGGAGAGGTAGCCCGGATGAGGCGCGTAAGCGCCGACACCGGGACCATCATTATTTCAATAGATACTCGGCGTGGAAACGCAGGTGATCTTCAATAAACGTGGCAATAAAGTAATAGCTATGGTCGTAACCCGGCTGAATGCGCAGGGTGAGCGGCCAGTCTTTCTGCCGTGCTGCCTCGGCGAACACCGCAGGCTGGAGCTGGTCGGCGAGGAACTGGTCGTTATCGCCCTGGTCAATGAGCATCGGGATAGCATGCTCCGCCTGACTTGCCAGCAGCAGCTCGGTGCTGTCCCACTCTTTCCAGCGAGCAACGTCATCGCCCAGATAGGCGCTAAAGGCTTTCTGCCCCCACGGCACCCGGCTTGGGTTGACGATCGGCGCGAAGGCCGACGCGCTGCAATATTTGCCCGGATTTTTGAGCGCCAGCATCAGCGCACCGTGGCCGCCCATGGAGTGGCCGCTAATCGCGCTGCGTGCGCTCACGTTGAACTGCGCCTGGATAAGCGCCGGGAGCTCATCGCACAGATAATCATACATCCGATAGTGCGCAGCCCACGGGGATTCGGTGGCGTTCAGGTAGAAGCCTGCGCCCTGGCCGAGATCGTAACCGGCATCGTTGGCAACGCCGTCGCCGCGTGGGCTGGTATCGGGCATTACCAGCACAATGCCCAGTTCAGCGGCAACACGCTGCGCCCCGGCTTTGGTGGTGAAGTTCTCATCGTTACAGGTCAGGCCGGACAGCCAGTACAGCACCGGTGGCGGCGTTTTTTTCCCTTCCGGAGGTAAAAACAGACTAAAGGTCATCGGGCAATTTAGCGTGGCAGAATGGTGCTGCCAGCGCTGCTGCCAGCCGCCATAACAGCGGTGCTCTTCAAGCATTTCCATGCGGGCTCCTCGCGGTTTTGGTCAAAATATATCAGTCCATCATACAGATAATTCATCGGCGGTGAGTAACTTTCACTTCCGCATAACATCCACATGTTGCATCATAAAGATAACTTTACATTTACATCCGGGGCATTCATGCCGGTACGTATTGCGCTAAGTGGGTTTCTGGTACTGGTAGTGGCGATGGGGATAGGGCGCTTCGCGTTTACCCCACAGGTGCCGTTGATGATCGGCGAAGGCGAGCTGACGCTGACCAGCGCCGGGCTGGTCGCCGCGCTGAACTATCTGGGGTATCTGGTTGGCGCGTGGGATGCCATGCGCGCCCATCGCGGTGTGGAAATGCGTCTCTATTTAGGGATTGTGGGCGCCGTTGCGCTGACCTTCCTCTCGGCGCTGGCGGATAACGCCTGGCTGCACGGCGCGCTGCGTTTTGTCATTGGCTGCATGAGCGGCTGGGCAATGGTGCTGACGGCGGCGTGGGTTAACGAACGGCTGGCGCACTATGCGAGGCCTGGCCTCAGCGCGGCGGTATTTGCCGGGCCGGGCGCCGGTATTGCGCTAAGCGGTTTGCTCGGCGTGTTTATTCATGCACAGTCGCTGAGCGCAGCGGCGGGCTGGCAGCTTTATGGCGTACTGGCACTGCTGCTGGTGGCGTTGATTGGCCGCTGGCTGCCGCGTCCGGGTGAACTGCACCGCAGCGGCGAAAAGCCCGAGCCGCTGACTTTAACCACTAATCTGAAACGGCTGGTGTGGAGCTATAGTCTGGCAGGCTTCGGCTATATCCTGCCCGCTACCTTTTTATCGCAGATGGCGAGCCATCGCTTTCCTGAGAGCCTGTTTGCGCAGTTTATCTGGCCGATTTTCGGTCTGGCGAGCGTTATGGGTATTGGCCTGAGTATCGCCATGCGTGGGGTAGGTCACGCGCATCAGCGTCTGGCCGTCGTACTGTGGCTTCAGGGGCTGGGCGTACTGCTGGCCTGGCTGCTACCGGGGATGAGCGGGCTGGTGTGCGGCGCGCTGCTGGTCGGCGGCGGATTCCTGGCGGCGGTGCAGCTGTCGCTGCTGTATGGCCGCGAACTCGCGCCAAAACACGCGCGCTATATGGCCGGACTGCTGACCACCGGTTACGCCGTTGGGCAATTAGTGGGACCGATGACCTCGGCAATATCCACCTGGCTCACGCAACGGCTGGAGCCCGCGCTGGGCATTGCCGCCGTGGCCTTACTGATTGGCGGAGCGCTGGTCTGGCGTCCGCGGGTTGAAAGAGAATAACGATTGCAATAATTATCGCGACGAATACTGGATTCTGTGCGTCGCCTCACGCACAATGAGTGCAAACTTTGCACCGAAAAAGCAAAGCGCCACACCTGCAGGAGAATAAACGATGTCATCACTGAGTAAAGAAGCGGTCCTGGTTCATGAAGCGCTGGTCGCCCGTGGTCTGGAAACGCCGCTGCGCCCATCGGAGCGCGAAATGGATAATGAAACCCGTAAGCGTCTGATCACCGGGCATATGACTGAGATCATGCAGCTGCTGAATCTCGATCTGAGTGATGACAGTCTGATGGAAACGCCGCATCGCATTGCAAAAATGTATGTCGATGAGATTTTCTCCGGGCTTGATTACGCTAATTTCCCGAAAATTACCGTCATTGAAAACAAAATGAAGGTCGACGAAATGGTAACGGTGCGCGATATCACCTTAACCAGCACCTGCGAACACCATTTTGTCACCATCGACGGTAAAGCGACCGTGGCCTATATCCCGAAAGATTCGGTGATTGGTCTGTCGAAAATCAACCGTATCGTGCAGTTCTTCGCTCAGCGCCCACAGGTGCAGGAGCGTCTGACGCAGCAGATTCTGACCGCGCTGCAAACTTTGCTCGGTACCAACAACGTGGCGGTTTCTATTGACGCGGTGCATTACTGCGTGAAAGCGCGTGGCATTCGTGATGCGACCAGCGCCACCACCACAACCTCGCTGGGCGGCCTGTTTAAGTCCAGCCAGAATACCCGCCAGGAGTTCTTGCGCGCGGTACGTCACCACAATTAATTGACCAACGGAGCAGGGTACATGGAGCGAAACGTCACGCTGGATTTTATTCGTGGCGTAGCCATACTGGGTATCCTGCTGCTGAACATCAGCGCCTTCGGCTTGCCGAAGGCCGCCTATCTTAACCCTGCCTGGTACGGCGAAATTACCTCTCGCGATGCCTGGACGTGGGCCATTCTTGACCTGTTTGCGCAGGTGAAATTCCTCACCCTGTTTGCGCTGCTGTTTGGTGCAGGTCTTCAGCTATTGCTACCGCGCGGTTCACGCTGGATCCAAAGCCGTCTGACGCTGCTGGCGCTGCTTGGGTTTATCCACGGGCTACTGTTCTGGGACGGCGACATTTTGCTGGCCTATTCGCTGGTGGGGCTGGTTTGCTGGCGGCTGGTGCGCGACGCGCGTGAAGTGAAAGCATTATTCAACACCGGCGCGATGCTGTACGTGATTGGCGTGGCCGTGCTGCTGTTACTTGGGCTGATTGCCGATAACGGACAAAGCCGTTCATGGGTGCCGGATGCTTCAAGCCTGCTCTACGAACATTACTGGAAGCTGAATGGCGGAATGGAAGCCATCACTAACCGCAGCGATATGCTGTCGGCGAACCTGCTGGCGCTCGGTGCGCAGTACGGCTGGCAGCTGGCGGGCATGATGCTGATGGGCGCGGCGCTGATGCGCTGCGGCTGGCTGAAAGGGCAGTTCAGCCACCGCCACTATCGTCGCTGCGCGGCGGTGTGTATTTCGCTTGGTATGCTGATTAACCTGCCGGCGATTGCCGCCCAGTGGCATCTCGGCTGGGACTATCGCTGGTGTGCGTTCCTGCTGCAGGCGCCGCGTGAAATCAGCGCGCCTATCCAGACGCTGGGCTATGCGGCGCTGGCCTACGCTTACTGGCCGCAAATCAGCCGTAGCCGGCTGGCGGCGGCGGTGGTCTGCGTCGGGCGCATGGCGCTCACCAACTATCTTCTGCAAACGCTTATCTGCACCACGCTGTTTTATCACTTCGGCCTGTTTATGGAATTCGATCGCCTGACGCTGCTGGCGTTTGTCGTTCCCATCTGGCTGGTCAACCTCGCGTTCTCGCTGCTGTGGCTGCGCTATTTCCGTCAGGGGCCGGTTGAATGGCTCTGGCGACAATTGACGGCAAAAGCGTCAGGTGTGTCATTTCGCGGCACATTTAGATAACGATCCAGATCACAACCATTAACAAAATGGATGTAACCGTTTCCAACCCTGTGACCTCACTCACGTAGTTGCCGCAAGCTCGCTGCCAGAATAGCGCTCACGCTGGACATAGGGGGTGTATCGTGAACTGCAGCAATTTTCAACCGGGCGGTGTGTATGGTCACCATTCGTGATGTCGCCCGCCAGGCGGGCGTCTCCGTTGCCACCGTTTCGCGGGTGCTGAACAACAGCGCGCTGGTCAGCCATGAGACGCGCGACATGGTCATGAAAGCGGTGTCAGCGCTGGGCTATCGCCCGAACGCCAACGCGCAGGCGCTGGCTACGCAGGTCAGCGATACCATTGGCTGCGTGGTGATGGATGTGTCCGACGCCTTTTTTGGTGCGCTGGTCAAAGCGGTGGATACCGTCGCCCAGCAGCATCATAAATATGTTCTTATCGGCAATAGCTACCACGAAGCAGAAAAAGAGCGTAACGCCATTGAGGTGCTGATTCGTCAGCGCTGTAGCGCGTTAATCGTCCATTCAAAAGCCTTAAGCGATCGTGAACTGAGCGAGTTTATGGCGCAGATGCCCGGCATGGTGCTCATCAACCGCATCGTTCCCGGCTATGCCCATCGCTGCGTTTGCCTTGATAACGTCAGTGGTGCGCTGATGGGGACGCGAATGCTGCTCAATCATGGTCATCAACGTATTGGTTATCTCGCCTCCAGCCACCGCATTGAAGATGATGATATGCGGCGGGAAGGGTGGGCGCGTGCGCTGCTGGAGCAGGGAATTGTGGCCCCCGATAGCTGGGTCGGCACCGGCTCGCCGGATATGCAGGGCGGGGAAGCGGCGATGGTTGAGCTGCTCGGACGCAATGCCGGGCTGACGGCAGTGTTTGCCTATAACGACAATATGGCGGCCGGGGCGCTTAGCGCGCTTAAAGATAACGGCATTGCCGTGCCGCAGCAGGTGTCGGTCATTGGCTTTGATGATATTCCCATCGCCCGCTATACCGACCCGCAGCTGACAACTATCCGCTACCCGATTGTTTCTATGGCAAAACAGGCCACGGAACTGGCGCTGTTAGGGGCGGCAGGAAAGCTTGACGGCGAAGCAACGCACTGCTTTATGCCGACCTTGGTTCGCCGCCATTCGGTGGCGCAACGGCAATTTGTGCATCCCATCACGAACTGATTTGTTAGCTCGATGTAACCGTTTTCAATCTGTGAGTAAATTCACAGATTGTTAACATCGGCATGGCTATGATGGCAGCGTTTATCAGGCTGAAACATGATGTAACGGTGATTAATCACTTTTTATAACGTATTCCAGCTGCAAAAACAGTTTAGAACGTCATCTGGATTGTTACTCAACACGGAAGAACAAATTTTTATCAGTGAATTTCGTCGAGCAGTAACATTCCGTTAACGCTGCCCGCCGATTATTTTCACCCGAACTACCCTGCATAATAAAACCGGAGATACCATGAATAAGAAGGTGTTAACCCTGTCTGCCCTGATGGCCAGCATGTTTTTCGGTGCAGCAGCTCACGCTGCCGATACGCGTATTGGTGTGACAATTTATAAATACGACGACAACTTTATGTCCGTTGTGCGTAAAGCTATCGAGAAAGATGCGAAAACCGCGCCGGACGTTCAGCTGCTGATGAACGACTCCCAGAACGACCAGTCCAAGCAGAACGACCAGATTGACGTGCTGCTGGCAAAAGGCGTGAAAGCGCTGGCAATTAACCTGGTTGACCCAGCGGCGGCGGGCACGGTTATTGAAAAAGCGCGCGGCCAGAACGTGCCGATCGTCTTCTTCAACAAAGAACCTTCTCGTAAAGCGCTGGATAGCTATGACAAAGCGTTCTACGTCGGTACTGACTCTAAAGAGTCCGGTATTATCCAGGGCGACCTGATTGCTAAACACTGGGCGGCGAACCCGAACTGGGACCTGAACAAAGACGGCCAGATTCAGTTCGTTCTGCTGAAAGGCGAACCGGGCCACCCGGATGCTGAAGCGCGTACCACCTACGTTATCAAAGAGCTGAACGACAAGGGCCTGAAAACCCAGCAGCTGGCGTTAGATACCGCAATGTGGGATACCGCTCAGGCGAAAGATAAGATGGACGCATGGCTGTCCGGCCCTAACGCCAACAAAATTGAAGTCGTTATCGCCAACAACGATGCGATGGCAATGGGTGCGGTAGAAGCGCTGAAAGCACACAACAAATCTTCCATCCCAGTATTCGGCGTTGATGCCCTGCCAGAAGCGCTGGCGCTGGTGAAATCCGGTGCGATGGCCGGTACCGTGTTGAACGATGCGAACAACCAGGCGAAGGCGACCTTCGATCTGGCGAAAAACCTCGCGGCCGGTAAAGGTGCTGCTGATGGTACCAACTGGAAGATCGAGAACAAAATCGTCCGCGTTCCTTACGTTGGCGTAGATAAAGACAACCTTAGCGAATTCACCGGTAAGTAATCTTTAAATATATAGGGCGCGCATTTGTGCGCCCTATAAATACTGACGCAGAAATATCGCAGCCAGGTATATATATGGACAACAATAATAGAGAGCCGTCTGGTGAATTCTTGTTGGAAATGAGCCAGATCAACAAGTCATTTCCGGGCGTAAAAGCACTCGATAATGTTAACCTGAAAGTTCGTCCGCACTCGATCCATGCATTAATGGGCGAGAACGGTGCGGGCAAATCAACGTTATTAAAATGTCTATTTGGGATCTACCAAAAAGATTCCGGCAGTATTCTCTTCCAGGGCAAAGAGATTGATTTCCATTCTGCTAAAGAAGCATTGGAGAATGGTATTTCGATGGTTCACCAGGAACTTAACCTGGTATTACAACGCTCGGTCATGGACAACATGTGGTTAGGTCGTTACCCAACCAAAGGCATGTTTGTCGATCAGGACAAAATGTATCGCGATACTAAAGCCATCTTTGATGAGCTGGATATTGATATCGACCCGCGTGCGCGCGTCGGTACGCTGTCCGTTTCGCAGATGCAGATGATTGAAATTGCTAAGGCCTTCTCCTATAACGCGAAAATCGTGATTATGGATGAGCCAACGTCATCGCTGACGGAAAAAGAGGTAAACCACTTGTTTACCATCATCCGTAAGCTGAAAGACCGTGGCTGCGGCATCGTCTATATCTCGCACAAGATGGAAGAGATTTTCCAGCTGTGTGATGAAATCACCGTTCTGCGCGACGGGCAGTGGATTGCCACCCAGCCGCTGGAAGGGCTGGATATGGACAAGATCATCGCCATGATGGTGGGCCGTTCGCTGAACCAGCGTTTCCCGGACAGGCAGAACGAGCCGGGCGAAGTCATCCTCGACGTGCAGCACCTGACGTCCCTGCGTCAGCCATCGATTCGCGACGTGTCGTTCCAACTGCGTAAAGGTGAGATCCTCGGCATCGCCGGGCTGGTGGGCGCTAAGCGTACCGATATCGTGGAAACGCTGTTCGGCGTGCGCGAAAAATCGGGCGGCACGATTACCCTGCACGGTAAGAAAATCAACAACCATAGCGCCAACGAAGCGATAAATAACGGTTTTGCGCTGGTCACCGAAGAGCGCCGCTCAACCGGTATTTATGCCTACCTTGATATTGGATTTAACTCATTAATCTCGAATATCAAGAGCTATAAAAACAAAGTGGGCCTGCTGGATAACTCCCGCATGAAGAGCGACACCCAATGGGTTATCGACTCGATGCGCGTGAAAACGCCAGGGCATCACACGCAAATTGGTTCGCTATCCGGTGGTAACCAGCAGAAAGTGATTATTGGACGTTGGCTGTTAACCCAGCCTGAAATCCTGATGCTGGATGAACCAACCCGTGGTATCGACGTTGGTGCAAAATTTGAAATTTATCAATTAATCGCCGAACTGGCGAAGAAAGATAAAGGGATCATTATTATTTCTTCAGAAATGCCAGAGCTGCTGGGTATTACTGACCGCATCCTTGTCATGAGTAATGGCCTGGTTGCCGGGATTGTAGAAACGAAAACCGCAACGCAAAACGAAATTCTCCGTCTTGCGTCATTGCACCTTTAATTTCAGGGGCTCGACATGAGTGCGTTAAATAAAAAAAGCTTTCTCACTTATCTGAAAGATGGCGGTATTTACGTTGTTCTTTTGGTTCTGCTGGCTATTATTATTATCCAGGACCCGACTTTCTTAAGTTTGTTGAACCTTAGTAATATCCTGACTCAGTCTTCTGTGCGTATTATCATCGCCCTCGGCGTTGCTGGTCTGATTGTGACCCAGGGTACTGACCTATCGGCAGGTCGCCAGGTTGGCCTCGCGGCGGTGATTGCAGCGACGCTGTTGCAGTCGATGGAGAACGCCAACAAGGTCTTCCCTGAGATGGCAACCATGCCAATCTTCGTGGTAATGATTATTGTCTGCGCTATTGGCGCGGTGATTGGCCTGATTAACGGGATTATCATTGCTTACCTGAACGTGACGCCGTTTATCACCACGCTGGGCACGATGATCATCGTTTACGGTATCAACTCCCTGTACTACGACTTCGTGGGCGCATCGCCGATTTCTGGCTTCGACAGCGGCTTCTCGACATTCACGCAAGGGTTTATCGCGCTGGGCAGTTTCCGACTGTCGTACATTACTTTCTACGCGCTGATTGCCGTTGGCTTTGTCTGGATCCTGTGGAACAAGACTCGCTTTGGTAAAAACATCTTCGCTATCGGCGGTAACCCGGAAGCAGCGAAGGTTTCCGGCGTGAACGTTGCTCTGAACCTGCTGGTGATTTATGCGCTGTCCGGCGTGTTCTATGCCTTCGGCGGGATGCTGGAAGCAGGGCGTATCGGCTCGGCAACCAACAACCTCGGCTTTATGTATGAACTGGATGCGATTGCCGCCTGCGTGGTTGGCGGGGTGTCATTCAGCGGCGGCGTCGGTACCGTTCTGGGCGTGGTGACCGGTGTGATTATCTTCACCGTTATCAACTACGGCCTGACCTATATCGGCGTGAACCCGTACTGGCAGTACATCATCAAGGGCGGGATTATTATCTTCGCCGTGGCGCTGGACTCCCTCAAGTACGCACGTAAGAAATAAAAAGAAGCCCGGCGAAATGCCGGGCTTTTACGTTGTAGCCCGGCCAAGCGCAGCGCCGCCGGGGTTTACCACCGAACAACCCGGGAGTCGGTGCTGCGCACCTCGTCCGGGTTACTTGCTCAACGTTGAGAGGTGTTAAAGCGCCACCGCATGCGCTGTTTCACCCGGTTTAAAGGCTATCTCCCCAAGGCTAATGCAGGCCACCGGACAGACGTGTCCGCAGAGCAGACAGCCGACGCATTTTTCGGTATTGCAGTGCGGTGTGCGGGTCTCTTCATTCCACTCCATCGCCTGATGCCCGCCGTCATAGCAGGAGATATAGCAGCGGCCGCAGCCGACACATTTTTCCTGATTAATATGCGGGTAGACAATGTAGCTGCGGTCGAGCTCTTCGGCCGGCACGATGTTGTGATTGGCGAGACCAATCATCTCATCAAGCGAATGGAAGCCCTGATCGTTAAGGTAGTGGGAGAGGCCGCTTATCATATCTTCGACGATACGGTAGCCGTACTGCATGATGCCGGTCGTAACCTGCAGCGTCGCCGCGCCCAGCAGTAAAAACTCGGCGGCGTCTTCCCAGGTTTCAATCCCGCCGATCCCGCTGATGGGGAAATCCTTCAGCTCGGGGTGCGTGCGCAGTTGCTGAATGAAGCGCAGCGCAATCGGCTTCACGGCTTTACCGGAATACCCGGAGACGCTGGATTTACCGTTGACCACCGGCATGCCGATTTTACGGTTTAGGTCGATATTGGTAATCGATTTAACGGTGTTGATGGTCGCAATGCCGTCGGCGCCGCCGCGTTTGGCCGCCAGCGCCACTTCGCACATATCGCCGATGTTCGGTGTCATTTTCGCGAGCATCGGCAGAGAGGAACCGCGCTTCACCGCCCGGCAGTACTTCTCTACCAGCTCCGGGCTTTGCCCGACGTCGCTGCCCATCGCGTGGGAGGTCATTTGCGGGCAGGAGAAGTTACACTCAATCATGTCGGCCCCGGCTTCCTCGACGAGCTTCGCCAGATCCTGCCATTGCTGTTCATTTTCGCCCATGATCGAAGCGATCAGCACCTTATCGGGATAATCCTGCTTGAGTTGGCGGATTGCCGCCAGGTTTTCCGCCAGCGGGTGCTCGGCAATCTGCTCCATATTCTTAAAGCCGATAAACCCGGTGTCTTCTTTGGTCAGATGATCGAAGCGCGGAGAGACTTCGTTGGCAATGAAGAAGCCGATAGTTTTAAACACGATCCCGCCCCAGCCGCTGTCATAGGCCTTGGCGCACATGTCGTAACAGTTGCCCACCGGTGAAGACGAGAGGCAGAACGGATTAGGGAATTTAACGCCGCAGAAGGTGACAGACAGATCTTTGGTTAACATGTTCATGCCTCCTCTAAATAGTGATGAATGGCCTGAGCGGCTTCTTTCCCGGTCTTCACGGCGTAGACCACAGTTTTATCTCCTTTGACGATATCGCCCGCGGCGAACAGCGCAGGATCGCTGGTCTGGTAGTCGTGCGTTTCCACGACGTTGCGCTGTACCTGAATGCCCGCAAAGGCATTTAGCTCAGCGCGTTGGCCCACCGCCAGATAAATACGCTCCGCCGTCAGCGTTAGCTCGCCGGGCAGGCGGACGTGCTGGAATGTGACTTTGTTGCCCGCCACGCTGACAGGCGTAAAGCCATCGATAATCGACACGCCCAGCGCCTGGGTAGTGGTGAACTCTTTATCGCTTGCCGGGAAGTCGGCCAGCTCTTCGCGCGCGACGCAGGTGACGGAGGAGCAGCCGAGAATTTTCAGCGTGCTGGCTACGTCCATTGCCACGTCGCCGCCGCCGACAATCAGGGCGCTTTGCGGTACGGTGATGTTGCCGCCAGAGGTACGGGTGCGCTGGAGAAAATCGATGGCAATCTCGACCGGGTCTGCGTCGTTAAACATTGGTAGCGTTGCGCCTTTGGACATCCCAACGGTCAGCAGCACGGCGCGGTAGTCGGCTTTTAGCTCGGCGAGGGTCAGGTTTTTGCCGACTTCACAGCCGCAGAGAATCGTCACGCCCATTTCGCTGATGCGCGCAATCTCTGCATCCAGCACCTTTTGTGGCAGGCGGAATTCAGGAATACCGTGACGCAACCAGCCGCCCGGCTGGGCCGCCTTTTCGAAAAGGGTCACGTCATAACCCAGATTGGTGAGGGTGACGCTGGCCTGTAATCCGGCAGGGCCCGCGCCAACAATCGCCACTTTGCCCTTATCCTTGCGGCCCGGTTGGTAAATCTGCATCGCCATCTGCTGCTCAAAGTCGGTAATAAAACGCTGCAGGCGGCCGATATCAATCGGCGTATCGATTCCCGAGCGGGAACAGCCCTGTTGGCACAGTTTTTCCGTTGGGCAGACGCGTGCACACACCGCCCCTAATGCATTATTTTCCCGAATGGTTTCGGCCGCGCCTTTAACGTTGCGGAAATAGAGCGAGCGAATGAACTTGCCTGGGTCGGTCTCCGCCGGGCAGGACTGGCTGCACGGCGCGTCGTGGCACAGCAGGCAGCGGGAGGCTTCTTTGATCGCCAACAGCGGCGTAAAGGCGGGAATCAGCTCATCCTGGTATTCGTGTTGCGACATAATTGCTCCCTTAATGATTAGTTTAATTAAGGCAAATAAAGTGAAACAACTACTGGCAGGCTAAGCGGATGAGGGGGAGGGTTCTGTGAAAGTATTCACAAATAACCTGATAATTGGTGTGGTTTATTGAGGATCGCAAGAATACATAAGATGCAAATAGGAACAATTACCGCAATGAGAATTCATTAGATCGATTTATCTGAAGCTGAGGTTTACTCCGATGAAAGCAGCGTCGTCAGCAGGCTTTTTGCGATCGGTATCAGACCTATTTGTAGACCGAGGGGTTTATAGATTCGATTGATCACCTCGACGGAGTAATTTCCTTTGTCGTTTTCAATATCTGACAGCGTTTTGCGTGATACGGAAACCAGTTCGGCGTAGGCGTCCTGTTTTAATCCCATGATGTGGATTCGAAACTGCTTTAGTGCGACGCCCTGTGAAATCTCACCCAGCAGTAGCTGTCTGATGAGGTTATTCATCACCGTTTTACGTTCCTGAGTGGTGATTTTATCCGTTGTTGAGGAGACGCGCTTTTTTTCCACCAGCGGTGTCTGTCGGGTGACGTTATAAATCCCTGTCGCCTGATTTAAGTCGTTATTAGACTGACGTAAGCGTTCGACGGTGGCTTTAATCTCATCTTTTTTATTTTGCGCACTCATAGCAACCCCCACCGTGTCAGTTTGTCTGTCATAAATTTAAAGCCAATCGACGGCATCAATAATATGGCCTCCGGTACGCCGCGTGCCTGGAGCCTTTCCGGTAAGTCGACGAGCGAAGCTGCTGTTTTATGTACCTTATATCACGCGTTATTCACATTTTACGTTTTTAGTGACACATATATCACTCATCAGCTTTAGCGGCGGATTTCTTCTTCTGCAACTCCAGCAGCTGCTCTGGCGTCACCGCCGGGTAACCCTGAGCGCCTTCCGGTACTTCCTGCTGGGCAGGAATGGGGATCAGCGGGCCTAAGAAACGCGGTTCGCGCTTGAAGAGGTAGAGATCGGCCAGTGCGCCGAAGCGGGCACCAAACTCGCGCAGGCGAACGCTCCACATATCTTTCGGCGATGGCACGGCGTAGCACTGCGCCTGAATGCCCATATGCAGGGCGATAAACAGCGCGCGCTCGCAGTGGAAGCGCTGGGTGATGATGATGAAATCGTTGGTGTCGAAGACTTTGCGGGTACGCACGATGGAGTCGAGCGTACGGAAACCGGCGTAGTCGAGCACAATATCCGCAGGATCGACGCCGGCTTTAATCAGATCCCGACGCATGGTCATCGGTTCGTTATAGCTTTGCAGCGCGTTATCGCCGCTCAACAGCAGGTAGTTGACCTTACCGCTGTTGTAGGCGTTCAGCGCACCCTGAATGCGGTAACGATAATACTGGTTGATAACCCCGGTGCGGTAGTACTTGGCAGTGCCTAGCACCACGCCAACCTGGCGGTAGGGGAGATCCTGCAGTTCATCGTAGATATAAGGGGCGGTTTTCCAGCTCATCCAACGGTCAAGACCCAGCACGGTCAACAGCAGCAGGCCGCATAGGACTAACAGGCTGTATAACACACGCTTTAACATGAACTTGACTCAATAGTGGACGAGGGAGACATCAGGCTACTTTACCCGCCGGGCAAGAGCAAGAAACCATCGTTTAATTGCGGGGAAATTAACCGGTGTGTTGTCGCCCGGCTAAGCGAAGCGCCGCCGGGACGGGGCACAGAGTCACCCCGGAGTCGGCGTGTTCACGCCTCGTCCGGGCGACATCGTTAACCTAACAGCACGCGATCGATATTGTGGCAGCCCAGCGCTTTCAGCGTGGCGGCGGTGGCATCCCACTGAATCAGCGGCGCATCGGCGCGTTCGGCCAGAATGGCGCGTTGAATATCCGGGTAGTCGTAACCGTTCAGGCTCAGCAGGTTCAGGGCACCCTGCAGCGGTGGCAGCGTTGGGTTAAACGCCGCGTTTTCCGCATAGCTGCCGCTGAAAATGGTACCGTCACGCAGCTCCAGCGCCACGCCGGAGGGCGCTTTACTGTACGGGGTATGGCTGTGGTTCGCGGCCTGAATCGCGGCCTGCGCCAACGCATCGCCCTCGAGCGGATAACCATGATCCTGCTCGTCCATCAGCAGGGTTTTGATATCGAGGTCTTTTGGCCCGAACGCGTCCGGCAGGTAGTCTTGCAGCGTATGCGGCTGACGGCCCGGCAGGTTGATGCGCAGCGCCAGCCCGCTATTCAGTTCATTCATAAACTGACGGCAGTGGCCGCACGGGGTGTAGTTAACGGTAATGGCCTGCAGGGATTTTTCGCCGCGCAGCCAGGCATGGCTGATGGCGCTCTGTTCTGCGTGCACGGTCTGCTGCATGGTGGCGCCGAGGAATTCCATGTTGCCGCCAAAGTACCAGGTACCGCTCACGCCGCGAGCGATAGCGCCTACGTTAAAGTGAGACAGGTCAGCACGGGCGCAGGCTGCTGCCAGCGGCAGAAGCGCAAAAGCGAGCGCGTCTTCGTCCAGCCCCGTCGCCGTTTTAAGCGAAGAGACCTGCTCGGCGCTCAGCAGAGCAGGGAAGTGCGGATCGGCTAGCAGGGGAGCGATAGCGGTCTGCAGATCTGCCGCCAGTTGCGAAAAAGCAGATTGAAAACGTGGATGCATGGCGTTGTGCCTCATAACAATGTAATGGGATCGTAGTGTACGGGGCGCAAGCGCCCCGATTAGTGATCAATATCTCATTGTTAATGCAACGTGTGTAACATCAATTAAAAATGTGTGATTTGTCTCGTTTTATCCCACTACCGACAGAATAATCGGGAACAGGAATGGCGCAATCAGCGAGGTCATGATGCCGCAGATAACCAACGCCAGCGAACTAAACGCCCCTTCCTGATAGTCCATCTCGGCGCAGCGAGCGGTGCCGAGGGCGTGCGAGGCGGTGCCCATTGACAGCCCACGCGAGGCTTTGGTGGTAATCCGCATCAGGTTCAGCAGGGTATGGCCAAACACCGCACCAAGAATACCGACGTAAATCACGCACACGGCGCTAATGGCCGGAATACCGCCGATGCTGCCGCTGACCGCCATCGCAATCGGCGTGGTCACCGATTTCGGCAGAATAGAAGCGGCGATTTGCGGGGAAGCCCCCATCATCAGCGCCACTGACGTCCCGGTGATCATCGCCACCGCGCTGCCGACGAAGCAGATAGTAATGATGGATTTCCAGCGGGCGCGGATCTGGTGCAGCTGTTCATACAGCGGATAGGCCAGGGCGACCACCGCAGGCTGCAGCAGATCGTTCAGCACTTCACTGCCCTTAAAGTAGTGATCGTACGGAATATCGGTCAGCAGCAGGAACGGAATAATGACTACCATCGACACCAGCAGCGGGTTAAGCAGCGGCATCTTAAAGCGCGCGGCAAGCTTACGGGCGGCGAAAAAGACGACTAAGGTCAGCGGTAAAGACCACCAGATATAGTGCAGCATTATTTATCCGCTCCCTCACGACCAACGACTTTACGCTCACCGTGAATCAGGTGAGAGCTCCAGCTCACCACCACCAGCACCACCAACGTACTGATGGTACAGGAGACGACCACCGGGCCGAACTGCGCGCTCAGCAGCGAGAAGTACTGCATCACGCCCACGCCAATCGGCACGAACAGCAGCGCCATATAGCGGATCAGGATGTAGCAGCCGGGGTTGACCCACTTCGCGGGCAGGATTTGCAGCGCCAGCAGCACAAACATAATAAGCATGCCGATAATGCTGCCGGGAATGGTAATCGGCAGCAGCGACGAAATAAAAATACCGGCATACAGACAGGCGTAAATCAGCACGAATGCACGCAGGTATTGCCAGATTAAATTCAGCGATTTGAGCATGGGATTCACCTTTGGTGGAATGCATTCATCATACAATTAAACCCAGAAATGTGCTACCGATCACATCATGAAATCTGAGCATACCTGATATAGATAATGCGAACATCAGGCATCTGCTCGGCGTTATTCCGTCATTTGCACCGGATGCGACAAATAGTGGAGAAACCGGCTTAGCGCCAGCGAAGGCGTGCTCGATTTGCGCCAGAATACGCCAACGCTGCCTTTCTGCTCAACACGTGGCAGCGCCAGAATGGCGAGCTGGCCCTGGCTCTGGTATCGCTCCGCCAGGCGCAGTGACAGAATTGAGATCATATCGCTGCTTTGCAGCAGGTTGACGCTGACGTTCATCGAGGCCGACTCAATGGTATTTTCAGGCAGCATGACGCCGTTTTCCACCAGCGCATTGTCGATGCTTTGGCGAATCGGCGTGCCGTTTGGCCAGACTATCCAGCGCCATGACGCCAGGTCCTCCCACGACAGTCGGCTGCGGTGGGCGAGGGGATGGTCGGTTCGCGCCACGAAACAGACCGGTTCGGTATAGAGCACTTCGTAGTTTAGCGGTAACTCCAGCGCCCGGCCGCCGATGCGCCCAACCACCACGTCCACGACGCCGGACTGCAAATCATGCAACAGCGGCGTCATCACCTTCTCTTCAATATTCAGATGCAGCGTTGGCATTTCGGCCAGCAGCGGGAAAATGGCCTGGGAGACGCAGTCGGTCGCCACCGGCGAGCAGCCGATTTTCAGGCTCCCCACAAGGCCGCCCTGTTTAAAACGCTCCATCTCAAACTGCGAGCGTTCGATGTCGTTAATCAGCCGCTGTGCGTGCTGAAGCAGCAGCTTGCCGCCCTCCGACACGCGCAGCCCTTTGCTGTGACGCTCAAAAAGCGTGATGCCCAGCTCTTCTTCAAACTGGGTTAACCATTTTGAGAGCGCGGGTTGGGTGATGTGCATCATTTTAGCGACCTGAGTCAGGTTTCCCTGCTCGCCAAGTGCCACCAGCATCTTCAGATGGTGGAGCTTCAGCTTCTGCGTCCAATCGGCCATGAGATATAACCTCCAGGTTATGGATAGGCATGAAATGCCATTGTACAACTCATTTCACATGTCACAAGATAGCAACATAAAAGCAAAAAAATAAACATCTTACTCTGAGCCGTTCTGGCGAAAGCGTGAACGGCGACGTGGATAACCTGCATATACCGAGGCCCTCCCTATGACGCAACGACGTGAACTACAGGCACTCATCGATGTCGCTCCGATCGGCAAGATGCAGTGGCGCGTCATCATCTGCTGTTTCCTGGTAGTGATGATGGACGGTTTTGATACCGCCGCGATTGGCTTTATCGCCCCGGCCATTCGCGACCACTGGCAGTTAACGGCAGGCGATTTGGCCCCGCTGTTTGGCGCAGGTCTGCTGGGGTTAACCGCAGGCGCCTTGCTGTGCGGCCCGCTCTCTGACCGGCTCGGGCGCAAACGGGTTATCGAATGGTGCGTGGCGCTGTTCGGCCTCTTCAGCCTGCTGTCGGCGTTCTCACCGAATCTGGAAGCCTTAATCATCCTGCGCTTCTTAACCGGCCTCGGCCTTGGCGGCGCAATGCCCAATACCATCACCATGACCTCTGAATACCTGCCGGCCCGCCGTCGCGGCGCGCTGGTCACCTTGATGTTCTGCGGCTTTACCCTCGGCTCGGCGCTGGGCGGTATCGTCAGCGCGCAGTTGGTGGCGGTGATTGGCTGGCACGGCATTCTGGTGCTGGGCGGCGTCTTGCCTATCGTGCTGTTCTTCGTGCTGCTGGCCGTGCTGCCGGAATCCCCGCGCTGGCTGGTACGCCGTCAGCGTCCGCAGGCGGAAATTCGCCGCACCGTCAGCGCCATGACCGGCGAGCGCTATGACGACGCCGAGTTCTGGCTCGATGAACCGGCGGCAACCCAGAAGGGTAGCATCAGCCAGCTGTTCGCCGGGCGTCAGCTCACCATCACGCTGATGCTGTGGGTGGTGTTCTTTATGAGCCTGCTGATCATCTATTTACTCTCCAGCTGGATGCCAACCCTGCTGAACCATCGCGGGATCGATCTCCAGCACGCCTCGTGGGTAACGGCGGCGTTCCAGGTAGGCGGTACGCTGGGGGCGCTGATGCTCGGCGTGTTAATGGATAAATTCAACCCGTTCTGGGTGCTGGCGGTGAGCTATGCGCTGGGGGCGGTGTGCATTGTGATGATTGGCCTGAGCGAAAACGGCCTGTGGATGATGGCGCTGGCGATTTTCGGTACCGGCATCGGCATCAGCGGCTCGCAGGTTGGCCTGAATGCACTGACCGCCACGCTTTATCCGACCCAGAGCCGCGCCACTGGCGTGAGCTGGTCAAACGCTATCGGTCGCTGCGGCGCGATTGTCGGCTCCGTTTCCGGCGGCGTGATGATGGCGATGAACTTCTCATTCGACACCCTGTTCTTTGTGATTGCCGTACCGGCCGCCATTAGCGCCGTGGTGCTGACGCTCCTGACGCTGGTCGTACGCCAATCTTCCCGAGTACCCGAATCGTCGCCTGTGATGGGCGCGGTGAAAAGTTAAGGAGAATAATAATGACCTCGGACGTAAAACACGATCGCCAGCAGTTCTACCAGCATATTTCCGGGCAAAACCTGACGCCGCTGTGGGAATCGTTGCATCACCTGGTGCCAAAAACGCCGAACGCCAACTGTGCCCCGGCCTACTGGAACTACCAGGAAATTCGCCCGCTGCTGCTGGAAAGCGGCACGCTGATTGGCGCAAAAGAGGCGGTTCGCCGCGTGCTGGTGCTGGAAAATCCGGGCCTGCGCGGTCACTCATCGATTACCTCGTCGCTGTACGCGGGCCTGCAGCTGATCATGCCGGGTGAGGTGGCGCCAAGCCATCGCCATAACCAGTCGGCGCTGCGCTTTGTGGTAGAAGGCCACGGCGCGTTTACCGCCGTTGACGGCGAACGCACCCAGATGAGCCCCGGTGACTTTATCCTCACCCCGCAGTGGCGCTGGCACGACCACGGTAACCCGGGCGACGAACCGGTTATCTGGCTCGACGGCCTCGACCTGCCGCTGGTGAACTACCTCGGCTGCGGCTTCGCGGAAGATTACCCGGAAGAACAGCAGCCGGTCACCCGTAAAGAGGGCGACTACCTACCGCGCTACGCCGCCAACATGCTGCCGCTGCGCCATCAGGTGGGTAACTCATCGCCGATTTTCAACTACCGCTACGACCGCAGCCGTGAAGCGCTGCATGAGCTGATGCGCATGGGCGATGCCGATGAGTGGGATGGTTACAAGATGCGCTACGTCAACCCGGTGACCGGGGGCTACCCGATGCCGTCGATGGGCGCCTTCCTGCAGCTGTTGCCGAAAGGCTTCCAGACGCGTCAGGCGCGCACCACCGACAGCACCATCTACCACGTGGTGGAAGGCAGCGGTGAGGTGACCATCGGCGAGCAGACCTTCAGCTTTAAAGCGAAAGATATTTTTGTCGTGCCAACCTGGCACAGCGTGTCCTTTAACACGCCAGAAGAGACCGTGCTATTCAGTTTCTCGGATAGGCCTGTCCAGGAAGCCCTGGGACTGTTCCGCGAAGCGCGCTATTAATCAGGAGAAGAAAGATGAGCAAATACGTATTTGAACCCCAGGCGCCGGTTGCCGTGCCGGTTGTTGGCAGCGATGAGAAATTCCCGGTGCGCCGCGTGTACTGCGTGGGCCGTAACTATGCCGCCCACGCCCGTGAGATGGGCTTTGACCCGGATCGCGAGCCGCCATTCTTCTTCTGCAAACCGGCGGATGCCGTGGTTCCCGTTGCCGCTGGCGAAACCCTGAACCTCGCCTACCCGGCGCAGACCGACAACTATCACTATGAAATCGAGCTGGTGGTCGCCATTGGTAAAAAAGGCAGCGATATCCCGCTGGAGAAAGCTGAAGAGTATATCTGGGGTTACGCCACCGGGCTGGACATGACCCGCCGCGACCGTCAGATGGAGATGCGTCAGATGGGCCGTCCGTGGGAAATCGGCAAAGCCTTTGATCTGTCCGCACCGATTGCGCCGCTGCATAAAGTCGCCGATGCACCGTCCCTCGATAACGCGCCAATCTGGCTGCAGGTTGACGGAAAAGACCGTCAGCGCAGCGATATTCAGCACCTGATCTGGGACGTGAAAGAGACCATCAGCTACCTGTCTGGCTTCTTCGAACTGCAGCCGGGCGACCTGATCTTCACCGGCACGCCGGAAGGCGTTGGCGCGGTCGTGAAGGGCGAAACCATCACCGGTAATGTGGAAGGGTTAACGCCCATCGCGGTCAAAATTATTTGAGGTGAATGATGAAGCTGTACAGTTTTTTTAATAGTTCGGCCTCTTACCGCGTACGTATTGCGATGGCGCTGAAGGGCATTGACCACCAGACCGTCGGGGTCAACATCCGTATCGGCCAGCAGAATGCGCTGGAGTACCGACGCCTGAACCCGGTGGGATTAGTGCCTGCACTGGTCACCGACGAGGGTGAATCGCTGGGGCAATCGCTGGCGATTATTGACTGGCTGGACAGACATTTCCCGCAGACGCCGCTGCTTCCGGCGAACGATCCCCAGCGCATGCGCGTGCTGGAGGTGGTGTACGCCATCTGTTGCGACATCCACCCCATCAACAACATGCGCGTATTGCGCTACCTCAGCGACGAGCTGAAGGTGAGTGAAGAAGAGAAAAAACGCTGGTATGCACACTGGATCCAGCAGGGGCTGAGCGCGGTAGAACAACTGCTGCGCCGTGGCCAATCAGGGGCGTTTTGCTTCGGCGATACGCCGACGCTGGCCGACTGCTGCCTGGTGCCGCAGTGGGCGAATGCGGAGCGTATGGGCTGCGATTTAAGCGGTTTCCCACGCTGTAAAGCCGTGTTTGATGCGTGTACGGCGCTGCCGGCGTTTATTGCGGCGGCCCCTGAAAACCAGCAGGACAAGATCCCGGCGTAGTGAGAACAGGAGAAGAATCATGGCTAAAGTAACGCGTGCAATCATTGTCGGCGGCGGTATTGGTGGCGCGGCCACCGCGCTGTCGCTGGCGCGTCAGGGCATCCAGGTGATGCTGCTGGAACAGGCGCACGAAATTGGCGAGATTGGTGCCGGGATCCAGCTCGGGCCGAACGCGTTTTCCGCGCTCGACAGCCTCGGCGTGGGCGAGGTCGCCCGTCAGCGTGCGGTCTTTACCGACCACATCACCATGATGGATGCGGTCAACGGCGAAGAGGTGATTCACATCGAAACGGGGCAAGCGTTTCGTGACCACTTCGGCGGCCCCTATGCGGTTATCCACCGCGTCGATATTCATGCCACCGTCTGGGAAGCGGCGTTGCAGCACCCGGGCGTGAAATACCGTACCTCTACTCACGTAGTGGATATTCGCCAGACCGCCGATGATGTCACCGTGTTTGACGACAAAGGCAACAGCTGGACGGCGGATATTCTGATTGGCTGCGACGGCGTGAAATCGGTGGTGCGCCAGAGCCTGCTCGGCGACACGCCGCGCGTGACCGGCCACGTGGTCTATCGCGCCGTAGTGGAACGCGATGATATGCCGGAAGACCTGCGCATCAATGCGCCGGTGCTGTGGGCTGGCCCGCACTGCCACCTGGTACACTATCCGCTGCGCGGCGGTAAGCAGTACAACCTGGTGGTGACCTTCCACAGCCGCGAAACCGAGCAGTGGGGCGTACGTGATGGCAGTAAAGAAGAGGTCATGTCGTATTTTAAAGGCATTCACCCACGTCCGCGCCAGATGCTGGATAAGCCCACCTCCTGGCGTCGCTGGTCGACCGCTGACCGCGAGCCGGTAGAGAAGTGGGGCAACGACAGAATTACGCTGGTGGGCGACTCCGCTCACCCGGTCGCGCAGTATATGGCCCAGGGCGCCTGCATGGCGCTGGAAGATGCGGTGACGCTCGGTAAGGCGCTGACCCAGTGCGACGGCGATGCCGCCAGCGCGTTTGCGCTGTACGAGTCGGTGCGTATTCCGCGCACGGCGCGTATCGTCTGGTCTACCCGTGAAATGGGGCGTCTGTATCATGCGGCTGGGGTCGAGCGTCAGGTGCGTAACCTGCTGTGGAAAGGCAAAACCCAGGAAGAGTTCTATCGCGGCATCGAGTGGTTGTACGGCTGGAAAGAAGATAACTGTCTGCAACCGCGGTAATCGCGGTTTCCCCGGGGTCGCTTGCGCTCGCCCGGGCTACATTGGAATGTGTAGCCCGGCCAAGCAAAGCGCCGCCGGGAATATCACCGCACTACCCCACCAGCGCCTTATCTTTGGCTAACATAAACGGCCGCAGATACCCCACGGCGTTAGATAGCGGCAACACGTCATCGCTCAACGCAATAGTCAAGGTCTCGCGAATATACGTCCGCCGTGCCTCGATGCGCGCCCACAGCGCCGGATACGCCTGCGCTATCTTCTGGCGTAACGTCGCGTCGGCCAGGGCAATGCTCTCTTCCGCGCTGGTGCCCGTATACCCTGGTACCGACGGAATAATATCAATCTGCATCACCATGCCGCTTTTCAGCGTCTCGCTTGAGCCTGAATAGACCGGTGACGACATCCACTCTTCATCCGCGCTCAGGTGCCCTGGGTTAAGGTGCCAGCCGTACTGCGCTTTTGGCAGCACGCGCTCGACTAAATCATAAAGCTCACCGCCCGGCATCCCGACCTTAATCTTCTCAAGCCACGTCGCCACCGCGCCGAAATAGGGCTTCACCACGCGGTCCAGATAATCACGCTGGTTCTCCGGCAGCTCGTTTTCCTCAGCAATCACAAATCCGGTGCGGCTGGAGAGCCCGCCTTTAAACCCGGTGGTCATCGACAGCGGCTGGCCGCGCTCGACCTTTTTCCATGAAGGGTAGAGGTTGGCTTTCTCAAAACGTTGTCCGGCTGCGGCGATGGTGACAACAGACGGTGCCTGCCCTTCGGCGGCGAGCAGCGCGCCCAGATCCACTTCACGAACGCCCGGTTCGACGGCATCCAGCGCCGCCAGCATGCAGCGGGACGCGAGGTTGGCGCCATATTCGTAATGGGCAATTTCGTTGGCGTTATTCACCGTTCTCACCCCTTTATCACCGCGAATAAACAGATGCGCCGCGTTGACCAGATCGGCATGGGTGCTCTGTTTTATCGCCTCGACGATAAACCACGGCAGGTCGAACAGCTTTGCGTTATCGCGCCCGGCGGTGGTAAACATCTTCCAGCCGACCAGCCCCACTTTAGACATCGCGCTCAGCCCGGTTTCGCTGAACAGCTGCGCCAGCGGCTTTTCGTTATCCATCGGCTGATTAGGCAGCGAGAACAGCGGGCAGTGTTTTAACGTCACCGGAATGCGCGAATGCGCTGCCATCTTCAGGTTTTCATTGCCGAGAATGGCGGTGGCGTGCCCGGATTTATGCAGCACCAGCAGGCCCTCTTCAAAGCGCGGGATAAAGCCGGTCAGGTACTCAAAATTACCGCCGTGTTCTTTATCGGCGTAAATTACCAGCGCATCAAAGCGTTCTTCCTGCATCCGTTCGAGCAGTTTATTTTTACGCTCGAGCAGGGTGGCATCGGTCAGCGTGACCGGCGGTACGTCGCTGAATCCGTGCGGCGGCTGGATGGCTTTAAGCGTAATATCCCTTGAATTCATCATTCACCTCCTGGTGTGTTGACTGGCAGTGGAAAGCGGCATACTAAGACGTTACCATAGCGCCTCTTTTTTTTCCGGATAACGATATGCGTGTTTTACTGGCACCGATGGAAGGCGTGCTCGACTCGCTCGTGCGCGAGCTGCTGACCGAAGTGAATGATTACGATCTGTGCATCACCGAATTTCTGCGCGTGGTGGACCAGCTATTGCCGGAAAAATCGTTCTACAAGCTATGTCCCGAACTGCATAACCAAAGCCGCACACCTTCCGGGACCCGCGTGCGAATCCAGCTATTGGGGCAATACCCCGAGTGGCTGGCGGAGAACGCCGCCCGCGCGGTGGCGCTAGGCTCCTGGGGCGTAGACCTCAACTGCGGCTGCCCGTCGAAAACGGTAAACGGCAGCGGCGGTGGGGCGACGTTGCTAAAAGATCCGGAGCTTATCTACCAGGGTGCGAAAGCGATGCGTGAAGCGGTGCCAGCGCATCTGCCGGTGACGGTAAAAGTGCGTCTGGGCTGGGACAGCGGCGCGCGACAGTTTGAAATTGCCGATGCGGTGCAGCAGGCGGGCGCTACCGAACTCGCCGTCCACGGGCGCACCAAAGAGGATGGCTACAAGGCCGAGCGCATCAACTGGCAGGCGATCGCCGAGATTCGCCAGCGGCTCACCATCCCGGTTATCGCCAACGGTGAAATCTGGGACTACGACAGCGCGCAGGCGTGTATGGCCGTCACCGGCTGCGATGCGGTGATGATTGGCCGCGGCGCACTGAACGTGCCGAACCTCAGCCGGGTTATCAAATACAACGAGCCGCGCCTGCCGTGGCCGCAGGTGGTGGATTTACTGAAAAAATATGTTCTCCTGGAAAAACAGGGGGATACCGGGCTGTATCATGTGGCGCGTATTAAGCAGTGGCTTGGCTACCTGCGTAAAGAGTATGACGAGGCTAGTGAACTGTTTAGCGCCGTGCGCGCACTGCAGGAGTCGAAGCTGATTGCGCGGGCGATTACCGACTGGCGCGAATAAAGTATCAGATCTCCATCACAATTTTCTCTTTGCTTCATTGAGCTTCACTACGTGAAAGTGAAATACTCCTGAACGATTGTTACTGCTTCGGCAGGCAAAACCTGATTATCTGGCTCCTGTCAGAAGTCAGGTTTTTTTGTTTCTGGGGTTCATAAATGCAAATCGCCAAAGTACTTAATAATAATGTGGTGGTGGTTCTGGATGAACACCGGCGTGAGCAGGTAGTGATGGGGCGAGGGCTAGCCTTTCAGAAACGCGTCGGCGACTCACTGGATGAGACGAAAATCGAGAAAATTTTTGCCCTGCAAAGCGATGAGCTGGTAGGGCGTTTAGGTGAATTACTCAGTCAGATCCCGCTTGAGGTGATGACCACCTGCGACCGGATTATCGAACGGGCGCGCGAGCGGCTCGGCAGGCTGCAGGAGAGCGTTTACATCACCCTGACCGACCATTGCCACTTCGCCATTGAGCGGCAGAAAAAGGGCGTAGCGCTGCGTAACGTGCTGTTGTGGGAGATAAAGCGGCTCTACCCGAAAGAGTTTGCGCTGGGGCAGGAGGCGCGAGCGCTGATTGAAAAGCGGCTCGGCGTGGCGCTGGCGGAGGATGAAGCCGGATTTATCGCCCTGCATCTGGTCACGGCGCAGCTCAACAGCGAAATGCCGGAAGTGATGCACGTCACCCGGGTGATGCAGGAAATTTTGCAGCTGGTGAAGTACCAGCTGCGTCTGGAGTACAACGAAGAGTCGCTAAGCTATCAGCGCTTCGTGACCCACCTGAAATTTTTCGCCCAGCGAATGCTGACGCGAACGGTGGTGGAAGACGATGACGCCGAACTGCATAGCGCGGTGAAGGACAACTACGCCAAAGCGTGGAAGTGTGCGGAAACCGTCGGTTTGCATCTGCAAAACAGCTATCAGCGGCCGTTGACGACGGAAGAGATTATGTTTCTCGCCATTCATATTGAACGGGTGAGAAAAGAGGGGCGTTAATCCCCCAATACAATGGGATTGTTACTGCATAACGCAGGCAAAACCCGAGCGCGGTGCCATCTGGCGTCGTTCTCGGGTTTTTTTGTTTTTATACTCGGTCAAGGAATTTGGTATGAAATATCATGAGCTTGCGCAGGATATTCTCCGCCACGTGGGCGGTAAAGAGAATATGGTGAGTCTGGTTCACTGCGCTACCCGGCTGCGTTTTAAGCTTAAAGACAGCAGCAAAGCTGACGCTGAGGCGCTGAAGGCGAACCCCGGCGTGATTATGGTGGTTGAGAGCGGCGGTCAGTTTCAGGTAGTGATCGGCAACCACGTCCACGACGTCTGGCTGGCGGTGCGCGAGGCGGCAGGTATTACCGACGATAGCGAACCGGTCGCGGTCAAAGGCGAAAAAACTTCAGTGCTGGGCCAGGTTATCGACGTGGTGTCCGGTATTTTTGCGCCGTTTATCGGCGTGATGGCGGCCACCGGTCTGTTGAAAGGGTTGCTGGCGCTGGCAGTAGTGTGCGGCTGGCTGAACACCGAACAGGCGACCTACAAAATCTGGTTTGCGGCAAGCGACGCGCTGTTCTTCTTTTTCCCGCTGTTCCTCGGCTACACCGCCGGGAAAAAGTTTGGTGGTAACCCGTTTATTACGATGGTGATCGGCGGCGCGCTGACCCACCCACTGATGATTCAGGCCTTTGAGGCGGGGCAGTTACCGGGTGCCACGGCGGAGTATTTCCTCGGCATCCCCGTCACCTTTATCAACTACAGCTCCTCGGTTATCCCTATCATCCTTGCTTCCTGGGTGTGCTGCTGGATTGAGCGGCGCAGCAACGCGTTGCTGCCGTCGGCGATGAAGAACTTTTTTACCCCGGCTATCTGCCTTGCCATTGTGGTGCCGCTGACTTTTCTGGTTATCGGGCCAATCGCCACCTGGCTTAGCGTGATGCTGGCGAACGGTTACCAGGCGGTTTACGTCGTTGCGCCGTGGCTGGCGGGGGCCGCACTGGGCGGGCTGTGGCAGGTCTGCGTTATCTTCGGCCTGCACTGGGGGCTGGTGCCTCTGATGATCAACAACCTGAACGTGCTGGGCCACGACTCGATGCTGCCGATTATTCTGCCGGCGGTGCTGGCGCAGGTGGGGGCGGTGCTGGGAATTTTCCTCGCCACTCGTGATGCGCGCCAGAAAGTGCTGGCGGGCTCTGCGTTTTCTGCCGGGCTTTTTGGTATCACCGAACCGGCGATTTATGGCCTAACGCTGCCGCTGCGTCGCCCGTTTATCTTTGGCTGCGTCTCAGGTGCCCTCGGTGGCGCGATTACCGCCTTCAGCAACAGCGCGACCTACTCGTTTGGCCTGCCGAATATCTTCTTCCCGGCGCAGATGATCCCGGCAAGCGGTATTGATGCCAGCGTATGGGGCGGGCTTATTGGTACGGCGGTGGCCTTTATCCTTTCCGGCTTGCTGACCTATTTCTTCGGGATGCCGCGCAAGGTCGCTGAGCCCGCTGCGGTGGCAAAAGTGACGGAAAATGACGTGCTGGCACCGATGACCGGCAGCGTACTGGCGCTGGAGAATGTCCCGGATACCACCTTCGCCAGCGGCCTGTTGGGTAAAGGTGTGGCGATTATCCCAGCGGAGGGCAAAGTGATTGCCCCCTTTAACGGCGAAGTCGCCTCGATTTTTCAAACCAAACACGCCATCGGTCTTGAGAGCGACAGCGGCATTGAACTGCTGATCCACGTTGGTATTGATACCGTCAAGCTGGACGGTGTGCCGTTCACCGCCCACGTGAAGGTGGGTGATAAGGTGCAGGCGGGCGATCTGCTGCTCACTTTCGACCGCCAGGCCATTCTGGACGCCGGTTACGACCTGGCGACCCCCATTATTATCAGCAACAGCGATGATTATTCGGAGCTGGAGATCGTTGCCGGCAGCGCAGTCAGCGCCGGTCAGCCGCTGTTGTCCATTACGCATTAATCACAGGAGAGAGAGATGAAAGCATTCCCACAGACGTTTTATTGGGGCGGCGCGACCGCAGCGAACCAGGTTGAAGGCGCCTTTCTTGAGGATGGCAAAGGGTTATCCACCTCCGACGTGCAGCCGCACGGCGTTTTTGGCGACGTCGTTGAGCGTATGCCGGGCGACACCGGCTTAAAAGATATCGCCATCGACTTCTATCACCGCTACCCGGATGATATCGCGCTGTTCGCCGAGATGGGTTTTAACTGCCTGCGCGTGTCGATTGCCTGGACGCGTATCTTCCCGAACGGTGACGACGCCGAGCCAAACGAGGCCGGTCTGGCCTTTTACGACAAGCTGTTTGACGAGATGGCTAAACATCACATTACGCCGCTGGTCACGCTCTCCCACTATGAAATGCCGTGGGCGCTGGTGAAAAACTACGGCGGCTGGGGCAACCGCAAGGTGATTGGCTTCTTCGAGCGTTATGCCCGTACGGTGTTTGAGCGCTACAAAGGCAAGGTCAAACTGTGGCTGACCTTTAACGAAATCAACATGTCGCTGCACGCGCCGATGACCGGCGTAGGCCTGCCGAGTGATAGCAGCAAAGCGGAGGTGTATCAGGCCATTCACCATCAGCTGGTGGCGAGCGCGCTGGCGGTGAAAGCCTGCCATGAAATCGTGCCGGAGGGGAAAATTGGCAACATGCTGCTGGGCGGCCTGATGTACCCGCTAAGCTGCAAGCCGGATGATGTGTTCAAAACCCTGCAGGAGAACCGCGGCTGGCAGTTCTTCGGCGACGTGCAGGCGCGCGGGGCGTATCCGGGCTATATGCTGCGCTATTTCCGTGATAACGGTTTTGCGCTGGAGATGACCGACGCCGACCGTGACGCGCTGAAATCGACCGTCGACTTTATCTCGTTTAGCTACTACATGACCGGCTGTGTGACCGCCGACGAAGCGCTGAACCAGAAAGCGCGCGGCAATATCCTCAATATGGTGCCGAATCCACATCTGGAAAGCTCGGAGTGGGGCTGGCAGATTGACCCGCTGGGGCTGCGCACGCTGCTGAACGTGCTGTGGGATCGCTACCAGAAACCGCTGTTTATCGTTGAAAACGGCCTCGGCGCGAAGGATAAAGTGGAAGCTGACGGCAGCATCAACGATGACTACCGTATCAGCTACCTGAATGACCATCTGGTGCAGGCGCGGGAAGCGATTGAGGACGGCGTTGAGCTGATGGGCTTTACCAGCTGGGGGCCGATTGACCTGGTCAGCGCCTCGAAGGCGGAGCTCTCCAAGCGCTACGGATTTATCTATGTGGATCGCCACGACGACGGCACCGGAACGCTGGCGCGCAGCAAGAAGAAGAGCTTCGATTGGTATAAAGAGGTGATTGCGACCAACGGCGCGAGCTTGAAAGCGTAAGCATCGGTGAGTGCCGGATAAAGCGTAGCCGCCATCCGGCACTCACCCAACTCACACCGGCTTACGCGCGCGCAGAATAAAAATCATCGGCCGTTCTTTCTCTTCATCCAGCGCCGGGTTGGCGGCAATCTGTTCTGCGGTTGGTCCCCATTCGTTGAGGCATTCAATCACAAAACCGGCGGCGACCAGCGCGTTGATCCAACTGCCAAGCGTCCGGTGTTGTTTCTTCACGCCGTCGGCAAACCAATTGCTGATGCGCTCGCCTTCCTGCTGATAATGGCTGACCGGCCAGCTTTTCTGTCCCTGTGCATCTTCCTGCCAGCCCTGCTTGAGCGGGGCGGTATAGATAGGATGCTCGGCGGAAAACAGCAGCGTGCCGCCCGGCGTCAAAGCCTGATAAACGCAGGCGAGTAGCGGGGCGATATCGGGCAAATAGTGCAGCGCCAGCGAGCTGTAAACCACGTCGCAGCTATTGGCGGCAAGCGCGAGGGTTTGTAAATCTTCGCAGCGGTATTCAATCCCCGCGTCGTGGGTCATCTCTCGCGCCCGTTCCAGCATGAGGCTGGAGAGATCCAGCCCGGTCACCTTAGCGGCGCCCTGGTCGCGCGCCCAGCGGCAAAACCAGCCGTAGCCACAGCCAAGATCCACCACCCGCTGACCGGCCAGCGCGGGCATCATGTGCACAATAGTGGCCCATTCCGGCGCACCGTCGAGCCCTCTAACCGAACGATCAAGCGTGGCGTACCCGGCGAAGAAATCAGGGTTGTCATAAATATTCTGACTCATTTCTACTCCATGAAATTTAATCATTTTTGACTGTCACTAAGTATGTCAAATTATGTTCCCACACGCTTTACTAAAAGGATTGGCTGCATTTAAATTAATATAAACCTCCTTCTTTTGTAACCTGACCTCTCAAATGAACTTAACTCTGAAAAAAAGCGTGCTGACTGGTTTACCCCTGCTCATCGCGCTGGCTGGCTGTGCACCTTCGCATGATATTGGTAGTCCTGTTAAACAGCAGGTTCCGGCCTCGAACGTTTCAACGGAACTCCCTGCGGCGTTGCAAAACGGTTGGCCGCAGAGTAACTGGTGGCAGGGCTATCACGATGCACAGCTGAACAGCCTAATTACCCGCGCGCTGGCGAATGCGCCGGATATGCAGATTGCCGATCAGCGCATCAAACTGGCCGAAGCGCAGGCGCGGATGTCGAAGTCGTCGCTAGGCCCGGAAGTGGATTTCGGCGGGAATCTTGAACGCCAGAAAATGTCCGCAGAAGGCCTGATGGGGCCGTTTGCCACCGACGCTGACGGCAATACCGGCCCGTGGTACACCAACGGTACGTTCGGCCTGACCGCCGGATGGGATCTTGACCTGTGGGGTAAAAACCGCGCGCAGGTGAAGGCGCGTATCGGTGAAGTGAAGGCACAGGTTGCCGAGCGGGCGCAAACCCAGGAACTGCTCTCCAGCAGCGTGGCGCGTTTGTACTGGCAGTGGCAAACCGAAGCCGCGATTCGCGACGTGTTAGAGCAGGTGAAAAGCGAACAAAATAATATCGTGACCGTGGATACCGAGCTGTACCAGCACGGGCTGACCAACTCCGCCGAAGGGGCTGAGAACGATATTAACGTCAGCAAAACCGACCAGCAGTTGACCGACGTGGCTGGCAATATGAAAGAGATTGAGGCGCGGCTGATGGCGCTGACCAACAGCCAGAGCCAGTCGCTGAATCTGCGTAAGGTCGACCTGCCAGCGGTTGCCAGCAAAATGCCGGCTCGCTTAGGCTACGACCTGCTGGCGCGCCGTCCGGATATGCAGGAAGCGCACTGGTATATCGAAGCGTCGCTGAGTGAGATCGACGCGGCGAAAGCGGCGTTCTACCCGGACATCAACCTGATGGCCTTCCTGCAACAGGATGCCCTGCACTTAAGCGATCTGTTCCGTAGCTCGGCCAACCAGATGGGCGTGACCGCCGGGCTGACGCTACCTATCTTCGATAGCGGCCGTCTGAACGCTAACCTTGATATCGCTAATGCGCAGAGCAATCTCTCCATCGCTAAATATAATAAAGCGGTGGTGGATGCGGTAAATCAGGTGGCGAAAACTGCCAGCCAGGTTGAAACGCTGATGGAGAAAAACCAGCAGCAACAGCAGGTTGAAAAAGACGCACAGCGTGTGGTGACGTTGGCGCAGGCGCGGATGAACGCCGGGATTATTCCGGGTTCTAAAGTTAGCCTTGCGAAATTGCCCGCTCTGCAGGAGCGTGTCAACGCGTTACGCCTGCACGGCCAGTGGATCGATGCCAGCATCCAGCTGACCTCGGCGCTGGGCGGTGGCTACCACATCAGCGAAGAAAAATAACCAACCTCGTGTTACTTCCCCCCCTGTATTATTCATGCAGGGGGAAAGTGGAAAATAAATACTTAGATTAAATAATATCACTAGCTAATATATACCCTCGGTATTTGATTTTTAATTTTATTAAAAATCACCATCAATATTGCATTAAAATATGTTTGTGATCACGTATTTTGATTTAATTTAATGACACTTCATTTGCTCGCCACTAGTATCGCCCTCCGAAGAAAGAATATTCTTTATTGATAATAAATACCCTATACCTTTTTATATTCATATTTTAAATATTAAAGCCAGTTCCTCACCGCTTTGGAGTTAACGATAACAACAGAGGACGATTGCGTGAAAAAATTAATAACTTTTGGGATGCTGGCCTTCGCCAGTGCATCAGCACAGGCGGTCACTATCGACCTGCGCCATGAGTATACCGACGACAGTCAGGCGCAGAAGGACAGGGTGCTGATATCACACCGCTTTGCTAACGGCTTTGGCTTCTCGGTGGAGGCAAAAAGCAAATCGGGCGGTGAACATTCGCGGAAAGCGTTTAATGACGTCGTTGATAATGGTAGCGAATATGTGGTGAGCTATCAGTTTAACGCGACGCCGGAAATAACGATTCAACCCGGCCTGGCATTAGAGACCTCTTCGTCTAAGTCAATTTATAAACCGTATATTCGTGGGCAGTATAATTTCAGTAATGGTATTTATCTGGCAGCGCGATATCGCTACGAATATGTGCGAGATACTTCTGAAGATAAAGACGATGAACATATTAACCGCGGTGACGTATGGCTGGGTTATAAAACCGGCGCGTGGGCATTCGAAGGCAACTACCTTTATAAAAAGAGCGAAGATTTTAATCGCTATGACAACGGTAAAGATGATTACGAGCTGAACTTTAAAACGGCCTACAGTATTGATAAAAACTGGAAGCCGTATGTGGAAATCGGCAACGTCTCCGTGCGTAATACCACCGACGAGCGTCAGACGCGTTATCGTGTGGGCGTACAGTATTCGTTTTAAGTCCTGAGCGATTCCCGGCGTCGCGTTGCTCGGCCGGGCTACCCTAAACCCGGCCTATGCCGGGTTTATTCCTGCGGTTTTTTCGCTTCGCGATGCTTCATCCACCAACGAACGGCAATCACCAGCGCGACCACCAGCACCAGCCAGATGAGATGCTTCAGATGTTTATCCAGATGATGCAACCACGGACCAATGGCTTCACCACCAAGGTACCCAAGCGTGGTGAACAGCAGCGCCCAGATTAACGCCCCCAGAATATTCAGCGGCAGGAAGATCTTCGGTGGCAAACCGCTGGCGCCAATCAGCAGCGGCCCAATGACGCGGAAACCGTACATAAAACGGGTGCCAATCACAAACAGATAGGGACGACTTTTAATCAGCCGCTGCGCCTTGCGAATGCGCGCCTGGTGGCGTGAAAAACGTTTAAGCAGCCGCCCGCCAAACCGCCGACCAAGCAGGTACAGCAACTGGTCGCCTATCATACCGCCCAGCGCCACCGAAATGACCACTAGCGGAAATTTTAACAGACCCTGATGCGCCACCACCCCGCCGAGCAGCGTAATCGTTTCGCCCTCCGCCATACTGCCAATCACCAGCGCAGCGTAACCATAGTGGGAAATCAGGTTATTGATATCCATGCAAACACTCACTCCTTACTGCATCAATCCTTTAATCATACACCCTCACGCGAGAAGTGCGGCGGCGTCTATTTTTTACGTTGTACATAAAACAATCTATTTATGTGAATTATACTTAGAGCAACGTGGTACGAAGCCGTGCTGAGGAGGCGTTATGAACCATGTATGGGGACTCTTCTCCCACCCTGATAAAGAGATGCATGTGATCCGTAGTGAGAACGAAACCGTCTCTCACCACTATATGCATCATGTGCTGGTGATGGCGGCCATTCCGGTGGTGTGCGCGTTTATCGGTACCACCCAGCTTGGCTGGAACTTTGGCGAAGGCACCGTGGTCAGGCTTTCACTGATGACCGGGATTGGGCTGGCGATACTCTTCTACGCACTGATGCTGGCGGGCGTAGCGGTGATGGGCCGGGTTATCTGGTGGATGGCACGCAACTACCCGCAGCGTCCTTCACTCAAGCGCTGTATGGTGTTTGCCGGCTACGTGGCGACGCCGATTTTCCTGAGCGGTATCGTCGCGCTCTATCCGCTGGTGTGGCTGTGCGCGCTGGTGGGGACGGTGGCGCTGTTTTATACCGGGTATTTGCTCTACGTCGGCATCCCTACCTTCCTCAATATTAACCGGGAAGAGGGGCTGAGCTTTGCCAGTTCCACCCTCGCCATTGGGGTGCTGGTACTGGAAGTGCTGCTGGCGCTGACCGTGGTGCTGTGGGGCTACGGATACAGGCTATTTTAACTCGCTGAATGCATTGCTGATGTGAATGTAGATTCCGTCAGCAATGCAGCATTTATTCACTATTCTTTTCTGGTAGATGCCGCGTACTCCGCGCTATGATGAGCCATTCCGCTTCGTACCCCTTAGGTACGAGGCGGTTGTCTATCATAATGTGCATAAATAACCACCAGAATACTCACCATGCAGAAATTTCGCGTTTCCCTGCTAAGCCTTGCCTTTGTGCTGGCTTTGCCTTTTGCGCCTCAGGCGAGTGCTAAAACGGCCGTCACCGCCGTTGCCTCGCAGCCGGAAATTGCCTCCGGTAGCGCGATGATTGTTGATCTTGAAACGAACAAAGTTATTTACGCCAACCAGCCGGATCTGGTGCGCCCGATGGCCTCTATCACCAAGCTGATGACGGCGATGGTAGTGCTGGACGCGCATTTGCCGCTGGATGAGATCCTGACGGTGGATATCAGCCACACGCCAGAGATGAAAGGGATTTACTCCCGCGTGCGTCTGAACAGCCAGATCAGCCGTAAAAATATGCTGCTGCTGGCGCTGATGTCGTCAGAAAACCGCGCGGCGGCGAGCCTGGCTCACCACTATCCGGGCGGCTATGACGCGTTTATCCGGGCGATGAACGCCAAGGCAAAATCGCTGGGGATGACCAACACCCGCTACGTTGAGCCAACCGGGCTGTCGATTCATAACGTGTCGACCGCGCGTGACCTGACGAAGCTGCTGATTGCCACCAAACAGTACCCGCTGATTGGCCAGCTCAGCACCACTAAAGAAGACACCGCAACCTTCGCCCATCCGGCCTATACGCTGCCGTTCCGCAATACCAACCATCTGGTGTATCGCGATAACTGGAGCATTCAGCTGACCAAAACCGGCTTTACCAACGCCGCGGGTCACTGCCTGGTGATGCGCACCGTGATGAACAAACGCCCGGTGGCGATGGTGGTGATGGATGCGTTCGGTAAATTTACCCACTTCGCCGACGCCAGCCGTCTGCGTACCTGGGTAGAAACCGGAAAAGTGATGCCGGTACCTGCGGCCGCGCTGAGCTATAAGAAGCAGAAGGAAGCCCAGGTGGAAGGCGATATCGCCAGAGCCCAGAAGAGCGGGCAGACCACCCAGGACGATTAATTACTCGGGCAGCGTCCAGTCACCATCATTGAGTGGACGCTGCATAATCACCGTATCCCGCCAGTCACCCATCTTGTAGCCCACGCTACGCAACTGGCCCACCACCTCAAAACCGTGCTTTTTATGCAGGCGCAGCGAACCGGTATTGTTATTGCCGTCGCCAATTACCGCCAGCAGTTGCCGCCATGGCCCTTGCTCGCAAATCGTAATCAGCGCCGTTAACAGGCGGCTGCCGATGCCGTGCGCCGTCATGGTGGTGTCAACGTAGATAGACTCTTCAAGGGTGTAACGGTAGGCCGGGCGAGGGCGGTAGTGGTTGGCATAGCAGTAACCGACCACTTCGCCGCGATAGAGCGCCACCAGCCACGGCAGGCCCTGTTCCTGAATATTGCGCATCCGCTGCTGCATTTCATCAATGGACGGCGGCACCTCTTCAAACGAGGCGCGGCCGTTAAGCACGTGCCAGGCATACAGCGCGGCAATGGCTTGTACATCGTCAGCCTGCGCGTCACGGATTTCAACATCGCCGTCGCGGGTGACATCAAGCGTAGACATCATTGTATTCCTTATCGTGTTGGGAAAATTCCCGGCGTCGCTGCGCTCGGCCGGGCTACATGCGAATCGTAGCCCGAGCGAGGCGTTTACGCCGACCCCGGGAAATTCTACCGGCGTCGCATTACACGTCGGTTTTTTCGCCCCAATATTTGAGCTTACTGGTTTTACCGATCCCCGGGTTCATACTGTTGGTCGGATCGTTTTCGCGGTAATGGCGCTTCAGGTTTTCATCTGCTTCATACAGATGCCCTACGTTATGCTCCGCCGGATACTGCGCCCCGCGTTCACGCAGCAGGGCCAGCATCTGCTCTTTGACCTCGTGCGGATCGACCCCTTTCTTGACGATATAATCCTGGTGGAACACGTAACACATAAAGTGCCCGTAATAGAGCTTATGCACCAGCTTGCTGTCGATTTCCGCCGGCAGATGCTCGAACCACTCGGTATCATTACGGCGTAGCGCAATATCCAGCGCCAGAATATCTTCCACCTCATCGGCGTGAACCGCCTGATAACGGATGGCTGCGCCCGCCGCCGCGAAGCGGTGCAGGAAGGCTTTGCTACCTTCTTCTGGCGTACAGACGAAGAAGTCACCTTCAGCCTCTTTAAAGTATTCGGTCAGCCATGCCTGCGCTTCATCAATGCCGTCACCGGCCATTTTCAGCAGCAGGTGATGCTCGTATTTATCACGCCAGGTTTTCATGCGCTCCGGCAGATGCGCCGGGAAGGCGTGCCCCAGCTTTTGCATAAAGCGGTCGGTGAAGTGCGGCTTGAACAGCGACACTTTTTCCAGCATCGCATCCGCGCGGCCCTTCATGGTGAAGAAGAACGGCATTTTGTCGGTGCCGAGCTTGTCGATCATCAGGAAGGTATCTTTGCCGTACTGCTCGGCAATATCGTAAATATCGCGGTGCATATATTCGCCCGCGACCGGCAGATTTTTGAACTCCGCCAGAATATGGCGGCGAATCTCGGTCAGCACGTCAGGCTGATTGGTGCCGATATAGAACACCTGCTGGCGTTTTTCCGCCGGGAAGGTGTCGAGGCGCACCGCAAACACCGCCAGCTTGCCCGCACAGCCGGAGGACTCAAACAGGCGTTCCGGGTCGGCGTTGTAACGCGCTGGCGTATCCGCGTTTACGTCGCGCACGCGGTTCACGTAATCATAGTCATGCGCGTGGCGACCGTCGTGCTGCACATCGCTGTCTTTGACGCGCTCGTCGTCAAGCTTGCTGAGGATCTGCTCTGGCGTCTCGCCAAGGTCAATGCCCAGATGGTTGACCAGCGTCAGCTTGCCCTGTTCATCAATGCGGGCAAACAGCGACATTTCGGTGTAGGCCGGGCCGCGCTGCACCAGCGAGCCGCCGGAGTTGTTGCAGATACCGCCAATTACCGAGGCGCCGATACAGGAAGAACCGATCACCGAATGCGGCTCGCGGCCAAAGGGCTTCAGCGCTTTTTCCAGCGAATAGAGCGTGGTGCCCGGCCATGCCAGCACCTGTTCGCCGTTATCCAGCAGGTGCAGTTTATCGAGGCGCAGGGTGCTGATAATGACGATATCGCGGTCGTAGTCGTTACCGCTCGGGGTTGAACCTTCGGTCAGGCCGGTGTTGGCGGCCTGCATCAGAATAATTTTGTCGGCGTTGACGCAGGCGTTCAGCACGCGCCACAGCTCAAGCAGGGAGCCGGGGAAGACCACGGCCAGCGCGTCGCCGTGGCCGGAACGGAAGCCTTTGCGATAGCGAGCGGTTTTAGCGGGGTCGGTCAGCAGGTGGGCGTGACCAACCAGGCGGGAGAGTTCGTTAATCAGCGCATTATTATCAGTTGTGGTTTGAGAAGACATTCTCCACTCCTTGTGGCGAGACAAATTTGTCGTTTCTAAGAATAGCGCTTTGTATGATCATTTGGTGAGCGAATGTTTCTAAAAATCAGAGAATAACCTTAGCTTTCTGTACCGCCGTCATTTAAGTTTATGGCAAACTGCGTTTTTTCATCGACTCTTGCCGCGCTACCCGGCATGGAATAAAGAGATTACAAGAATATGAAATGGCTACTTTCTGTTGGCGTCGCCGTGAGCCTGGCGCTGCAACCCGCTCTGGCGGAGGAACTGTTCGGCAATCACCCACTCACGCCGCAGGCGCGTGACGCCTTCGTGACCGGTCTGCTTAAGAAGATGACGGTCGATGAAAAAATCGGTCAGCTGCGCCTGATTAGCGTCGGGCCGGACAACCCGAAAGAAGCCATTCGCGACATGATCAAAGAAGGGCAGGTGGGGGCAATCTTTAACACCGTCACCCGTCAGGATATCCGCACCATGCAGGATCAGGTGATGTCCCTCAGCCGCCTGAAGATCCCGCTGTTTTTCGCCTATGACGTGGTACACGGTCAACGTACCGTCTTCCCGATTAGCTTAGGGCTAGCCTCCACCTTTAACCTCGATGCGGTGAAAACCGTGGGCCGCATTTCGGCCTATGAAGCGGCGGACGACGGCCTGAACATGACCTGGGCGCCGATGGTCGACGTGTCCCGCGACCCGCGATGGGGCCGAGCGTCTGAAGGCTTTGGCGAAGATACCTATCTAACCTCCATCATGGGTGAAACCATGGTGGAAGCGATGCAGGGCAAAAGCCCGGCAGACCGCTACTCGGTGATGACCAGCGTGAAGCACTTTGCCGCCTACGGCGCGGTTGAAGGCGGCAAAGAGTACAACACCGTCGACATGAGCCCGCAGCGCCTGTTCAACGACTATATGCCGCCGTACAAAGCGGGGCTGGATGCCGGCAGCGGCGCGGTAATGATCGGCCTGAACTCGCTAAATGGCACCCCGGCCACCGCCGACGCCTGGCTGATGAAAGACGTGCTGCGTAAGCAGTGGGGCTTTAAAGGCATTACCGTTTCTGACCACGGGGCCATCAAAGAGCTGATTAAACACGGCGTGGCCGCCGACCCGGAAGATGCGGTGCGCGTCGCGCTGAAAGCCGGTATCGACATGAGTATGAGCGACGAGTTCTACAGCAAATACCTGCCGGGGTTGATTAAGTCGGGCAAGGTCACGATGGCGGAACTCGACGATGCCACCCGCCACGTGCTGAACGTCAAATATGACATGGGGCTGTTTAACGACCCGTACAGCCACTTAGGGCCGAAAGATTCTGACCCGCAGGACACCAACGCCGAAAGCCGTCTGCACCGCACCGAAGCGCGTGAAGTCGCGCGTCAGAGCCTGGTGCTGCTGAAAAACCGTCTGGAAACCCTGCCGCTGAAGAAAAATGCCACCGTTGCCGTGGTGGGCCCGCTGGCCGATAGCCAACGCGACGTAATGGGGAGTTGGTCTGCCGCAGGCGTCGCCGCGCAGTCGGTGACCGTGCTAACCGGTATCAAGAACGTGATGGGCAACGAAGGCAAAGTGGTTTATGCCAAAGGCGCTAATGTCACCAACGACAAAGGCATCGTCGACTTCCTGAACCTGTACGAAGAGGCGGTAAAAATTGACCCGCGCTCGCCGCAGGCGATGATTGATGAAGCGGTTGCAGCGGCGAAACAGTCCGATGTCGTCGTTGCCGTGGTCGGTGAAGCGCAGGGCATGGCGCATGAAGCCTCCAGCCGTACCGAACTTTCGATTCCGAAAAGCCAGCAGGATCTGATTGCCGCGCTGAAAGCTACCGGCAAGCCGCTGGTCTTAGTGCTGATGAACGGACGTCCGTTGACCCTGGTGAAAGAAGACCAGCAGGCTGATGCCATTCTGGAAACCTGGTTTGCCGGTACCGAAGGCGGTAACGCTATCGCTGACGTGCTGTTTGGCGACTACAACCCGTCCGGTAAGCTGCCGATGTCCTTCCCACGCTCCGTGGGGCAGATTCCGCAGTACTACAGCCACCTGAACACCGGTCGCCCGTACAATGCCGACAAGCCGAACAAATACACCTCGCGCTACTTCGATGAAGCGAACGGCCCGCTCTATCCGTTTGGCTATGGCCTGAGCTACACCACCTTCTCGGTCTCCGACGTGAAGCTGTCTGCGCCAACCATGAAAGCGGGCGGTAGCGTGACCGCCAGCGTGCAGGTGACTAACACCGGCAAGCGTGAAGGGGCGACGGTTATCCAGATGTACCTGCAGGATGTCACCGCTTCGATGAGCCGTCCGGTTAAACAGCTGAAAGGGTTTGAGAAAGTGACCCTTAAGCCGGGTGAAACCCAGACCGTCAGCTTCCCGATTGACGTCAACGCGCTGAAGTTCTGGAACCAGCAGATGAAGTACGCGGCGGAGCCGGGCAAGTTTAACGTCTTTATCGGTGTGGATTCGGCGCGCGTGAAGCAGGGCGAGTTCGAACTGCTGTAAGGATTACCCTCACCCCGGCCCTCTCCCTAAAAGGGGGAGGGCGTGTGCAAGCACCGAACGGTTCCCTCTCCCCCTCGGGGAGAGGGTTAGGGTGAGGGGGCAATCCCCCAACCCTGGCTCCCGCACCGCTTTGTGATCCCCCTCCCAATTTATCCACTATCCCACCCCTATCTGCGTCAACCCACCGCTTTTCCCCCACCAAACTCAGCCAATATGTGACCTCCGTCACTCATCAAATCCCGCCGCCTCGCCGTTTTGTGCGCTTGCTCAAAAGCGATGACCGGGGGCCATAACCGGCGTGATGCCATTCACTAATACGTAAAAAAGCCCGTATCTGCCCGGCGAGAGAATCGGCGTAACCGCGTTAAATGCAGCTATCTCAATCTACGCAGGTAGCCACATGAAGATTTCATTGCATAACACCGCCCTCGACCGCAGCGGCAACACCCCGCTTACCGCGCAGCTTCAGCAGCTGATTGATGAAATCGACCGCGCTGGAGGCGGCACGCTGGTGGTCTCTCCGGGCGACTGGATGACCGGCACGCTGGTCCTGCCGTCGAACTTTACACTGCATCTGGAAGCGGGTGCGCGCCTGCTGGCGAGCCCTCGCGCCGAGGATTATCCGGCTGAGCTGACGCAAACCGTCGCCGAACTGTCCCGCATGGCGCTGATTTATGCGCGCAACGCCCACCACATTACGCTCAGCGGTGAAGGCTGCCTGGCGGGCGGGGCTGGCGCCTGGTTTTCTGAGTGCGCCGATGCCCAGGGCTACCGTCAGCCGAAAACCATGCGCCCGCGCATGCTGGTGCTGGAAGGCTGTCAGCAGGTGCGCATCCGTGATATCACCATCAGCGACTCGCCGATGTGGACCGCACATCTGGTGAGCTGCAACCAGGTGTTTATCCAGAACCTGACCATTGATAACGATCTGGCGCTCTCCAATACCGATGCGCTGGATATCGATAGCTGTCAGCACGTGCATATCAGCGACAGCTACTTCAGCGCCGCCGATGACGGCATCTGCGTGAAAACCACCCGCAAACCGGAAGGGCTCCAGCAACCGACGCGCCACGTGGTGGTGAGCAACTGCCTGATCCGCTCAAAAAGCTGCGCCATCAAAATTGGCACCGAAACCTTCGCCGACATCAGCCATATCGCGGTGCATAACTGCTCAATCTTTGAGTCCAACCGCGGCATTGGCCTGGTCTCCCGCGACGGCGGCCAGTTCAGCCAGATGATCTTCAGCAACATTCTGTTCGACTGCCGTCACGGCCACCCGTGCCACTGGGGTAAAGCCGACCCGGTGTTTATCTCCGTGCGCCACCGCGACCCGCAGGTGCAGCCGGGAAGGGTAGAGGACATTACCTTCAGCCAGCTTTCTGGGGTGAGCGAAGGGGCCATCAACCTGCATGCGGAAACGCCGGGCGATATCCGCCACGTCACCTTCAATGGGCTTTCATTGCAGCAGCTTGCTGGCCCGTCCGACGAGCAGGGCTGCTATGACATCCGCCCGCCGTGCAATCCGGCAAGCCCAACCGGGATGGGGTTGGATAACGCCTATCGCGTGAACCCGCAAACCGGCCGCGCCTGGGGCGTGGATGCCTATCCGGGTGGCCTGCCCGCGCTGTACGCCAACGGGGTGAGGGGACTCACGCTTAACGATTTACGCATACGCCGCCCGCAACCGCTGCCGCAGGGCTGGAGTGAGCACACCATCGTGCAGGAAAACGCCGACGCCTGATGCTATTTGACGACGGCGCGGCTTGTGGCTTCGCCGTCCTGTTATGTTCAAGGGGATGGAAAATGATAAAAAAAGTGCGGGAGATAAAACTCCACAACTATATCTGTTACGGCCTGGCCGATGTTATCGGTTCAGGGGCTTTTACTCTGGTGAGTGCCTGGCTGCTGTTCTTCCTGACCACCTTCTGCGGCCTGACGCCGATTGAAGCAGGTTCGCTGTTTGCCGTGGCGCGTATCGTCGATGTGATCATGTGTCCGTGCATGGGCTACATCTCCGATAACTTCCACAAAACCCGCCTCGGTCGTCGCTTTGGCCGTCGCCGTTTCTTCCTGCTGCTGAGCATTCCGCTGGTGGCGGTTTACAGCCTGCTGTGGGTGCAGGGCTTTAACTACTGGATGTATCTGCTGGTCTATATTCTGTTTGAAATCGTCTATTCGATGATTTTGATCCCGTACGACACCCTGTCGGCCGAGATGACCAATGACTTCACCAAACGCTCGAAGCTGACCAGCGCCCGCATGTACATTGCGCAGTTCGCGGGCTTCACCGCTGCGTTCCTGCCGGGCCGCCTGCTGGCCTACTTTGGATCTGATTCTGCTATTTCCTTCTTCTACGCCGGGGCGATTTTCACCGTTGCCTTTATGGTGGTGCTGTTCTTCGTCTACTTCGGTACCTGGGAACGTTCGCTGGAAGAGATTGAACAGAGCGAACGCAGCGTTGAGACCGAAGAGAAGCAGCCGCTGAGTAAGCGCCTGTTCGATATCTACTACGATTTTGTCTCTACCCTGAAAATTAAAACCTTCCGTTCACACCTGGGGATGTATCTGGGCGGTTCGGTGGCGCAGGATATCTTTAACTCCGTCTTTACCTATTTCGTGGTCTTTGCCCTGGCGACCTCTTCCGTTGTTGCCAGTAACCTGCTGAGCGTCATCAACGGCTTGCAGTTCTTCGGTGTTGGCGTCGCCACCTGGCTGACTCTGCGTTATTCGCCGTCTCGCGCGTTTGCGACTCAGGCGCTGATGGCGCTGGTGGCATTTGCCCTGTTCGCGGTGACCTATCTCTACGGCTCGACCAGCATGTCGATGCTGTATCTGGCAGCGGGCGTGGCCGGTCTGGCACGCGGCGGTATCTACTCCATTCCATGGAACAACTACACCTTTGTGGCGGATGTGGATGAGATCCTGACCTGTAACCGTCGTGAAGGGATCTTCGCGGGCTTTATGAGCCTGCTGCGTAAAGCGTCCCAGGCGTTCTCCATCTTCCTCGTTGGCGTGGCGCTGCAGATGTCCGGCTTTATCACCGGCCACACCAGCCAGCCGCAGTCGGCGATTAATATGATCCTCGCCATCATGATTATTCTGCCGGTTATCCTGACTCTGTGGGGCATCTGGTCGGCCTTCCAGTTCAAAGTCAACAGCCGTACCCATGCGGTGCTGAATGAAGAAGTGGCACGCCTGAAACAGGGCGGCAGCAAAGCAACCGTCACGGCAGAAACTAAAGAGGTTATCGAAAGCCTGACCGGGATGCCGTACGACCACTGCTGGGGTGATAACACCGTCGGCCACGTCAACCGCAGCCTGCTCAAAGCCAAACAGCATCAGTTAGCGCAGTTGAAAAACGCGTAAAACCAAACAAATAAACACCTTGTAGCCCGGGCGAGCGCAGAGCGACCCCGGGATTTTTTTGGATAACAGAAATGACCGATCAAAGTTTATATATTCAACAAGGCATCTGGGCACGCCTCGGCCTCCCACGCGAGCTGGTATGGGGATTCGTGGGCGTATTCCTGTTTATTACCGGGGCAACCATCGAACAGAGCTGGCTGGCCTCGCTGCTGCAACAGCGCGGGCTTGATGCGGTACATATCAGCCTGCTGTCATCCGTCTTTGGCCTGTGCGTGGCGGCTATTTCGTGGTTTTCCGGCATTGGGGCGGGCGTGCTCGGCGTGCGTCGCCTGATGTGGCTGGCGACGCTGCTCTACTTTGTCGGCTCAGTACCGTTTATTTTCGTCGCGCTGCCGGACGGCAACTACCCGTTGATGATGGTGAGCTATGCGGTGCGCGGCATGGCCTATCCGCTGTTCGCCTACTCGTTTCTGGTGTGGATTAACCAGCGCTGCGAAAGCCGGATCCTCGGCCGCGCCGTCTCCTGGTTCTGGATTGCCTTCGGCGTCGGCATGACCATCGTCGGGCCGTGGTTCTCCGGCTTTATGATCCCGCGTTTGGGCGAAACGACCACCTTGCTCTCCGGTTTTATCTTTGTGCTGGCGGGCTGCGGCTGTGCGCTGCTCCTCAACCGCGATAAACCGCAGTGGCAGCAGGATGGCGCGGTCGGCAAGGCGCTGGCGGAAGGGATTATCGTGCTGGTGCGCGAACCGAAAATGCGCCTGGCGGTGGTGGTTAAAACCATCAACGATATCGGCAAGTTCTCGCTGGTGATTCTGATGCCGGTTTACCTGCCGCGCTTTGGCTTCAGCATTGAAGAGTGGCTGACCATCTGGGGACTGGTGAACGTGGTGAATATCTTCGCCAACTACTTCTTCGGCTGGCTGGGCGATACCATTGGCTGGCGTAACACCGTGGTCTGGTTTGCCGGGACGCTCTGCGGCGCGTCGGCGCTGGCGGTGTGCTACGCGCCGGTACTGTTTGGTCATAGCAGCGTGGCGATGGTCATTGCGCTGGCGATTTATGCCATCGGCCTTGGCGCATTCGGCCCGCTGAGCGCGCTGATTCCTTCGCTGCTGCCGGAAAATAAAGGCGCGGCGATCTCCTGCCTGAACCTTGGCTCTGGCCTGAGCAATTTTGTCGGGCCATTTATCGTCACCCTGTGCGTTAACCCGCTCGGCGTGGAGGGCACGCTGTGGGTAATCGCGCTGCTGTACTTCGCCGCGAGCTTGCTGACGATCCCGTTAACGATCCCGAAAAAGGGCTGATTGCTGAGATTTCGTCTACGCTTTTTACTTAAGCGCCTGTTAATTGAGCGCAAATAATAAGAGGAAAGCGTATGACGATGGCAAGGGGATGGACGGCGTCACTGGTACTCCTGGCGGCGGTTGCGCTGCCGTTACAGGCCGCGGAGCCGGTAAAAGTAGGTTCAAAAATTGATACCGAAGGGGCGCTGCTCGGGAACATTATTCTGCAGGTGCTGGAAAGCCACGGCGTCAAAACGGTGAACAAGGTTCAGCTTGGCACCACGCCGGTGGTGCGCGGTGCTATCACCTCCAACGCGCTGGATATTTACCCGGAGTACACCGGCAACGGCGCATTTTTCTTCAAAGATGAAACCGATGCGGCCTGGAAAAATGCGGCGGCGGGCTACGAGAAAGTGAAAAAGCTCGATGCCGAGAAAAATCATCTGATCTGGCTGACCCCCGCACCGGCGAACAACACCTGGACTATCGCCGTGCGTAAAGACCTGGCGGAACAAAACAAACTCACATCGCTTGCCGACCTGAGCGGCTATCTGAAAAAAGGCGGCACCTTTAAGCTGGCAGCCTCTGCTGAATTTATCGAACGCCCGGATGCGCTCCCGGCGTTTGAAAAAGCCTACGATTTCAAACTGAGTCAGGATCAGCTGCTGTCGCTGGCGGGCGGAGACACCGCTGTCACCATTAAGGCGGCGGCGCAGCAAACCTCTGGTGTCAACGCGGCGATGGCCTACGGTACCGACGGCCCGGTGGCGGCGCTGGGGCTACAGACCCTGAGCGACCCGAAAGGCGTGCAGCCGATTTATGCGCCGACGCCGGTAGTGCGTGAAGCGGTGCTGAAAGCCTATCCGCAACTGGACGAATGGCTGAAGCCGGTGTTCGCGAGCCTCGATGAAAAGACCCTGCAAACGCTGAACGCGAAGATTGCGGTCGAAGGGCTGGACGCCAAAACCGTGGCGGCGGAATACCTGAAACAAAAAGGGTGGGCGAAGTAATCGGTTAATCGCGTGCCTCGTTGTACTCATCGCGTGGTGGCGCTGCTGGCGGTTTTGCTGCTGGCTGCCGCCGCGCTGCCGTTTGTCAATTTCGCCCCGAACCGTCTGGTGTCGGGCGAAGGCCGTTGGCTATGGCAAATCTGGGATTTCCCTCCGCTTATCCTGTTGATTATTCCGGCGCTGTTTTTATGGCTTAGTTGGTTACCCGGCCGACTGCCCAGCCTGTTGATTCTGCTGCTGGCCGAAGGTGGCTTTGCGCTCCTGTTGTGGGCGAGCGGCGAGGCCGCGCAGCATCTGGCGCAGAGCAGTAGCCCGCTGGCCCGTACCTCGCCGGGGAGCGGGCTATGGCTGGGTTTACTGCTGATGCTGCTGATGTGCAGCGAGGCCATTCGCCGCCTGACATCGCATGCGCGGTGGCGCTGGCTGCTGAACGTGCAGCTGTGGCTGCTGCCTTGCTGGCTGCTGTGGAGCGGGGCGCTTGATGGCCTGTCGCTGATGAAAGAGTACGCCAACCGGCAGGAGACCTTTAACGATGCCTTAAGCCAGCACCTGATGCTGCTCTGGGGCACGCTGCTGCCAGGGCTGCTGCTCGGCGTGCCGCTCGGCATGTGGTGCTGGCGACATCCGGGGCGGCAGTCGAGCGTGTTTACTATCCTCAACATTATTCAGACCATCCCTTCGGTGGCGCTGTTCGGCCTGCTGATTGCACCGCTTGCCGGGCTGGCTCAGCGTTTCCCGTGGCTGGCGAATCTCGGCGTGGCGGGAACCGGCTTGGCTCCGGCGCTGATTGCGCTGGTGCTCTACGCGCTGCTGCCCATCGTACGCGGCGTGGTCGCCGGGATGCAGCAGGTCTCAATGCAGGTGCTGGAGAGCGCGGCGGCGATGGGCATGAGCCGCGCTCAGACTTTTCTTCGCGTGCAGTTACCGCTGGCGCTGCCGGTGCTGCTGCGTAGCCTGCGGGTGGTAACCGTACAGACGGTGGGTATGGCGGTGGTGGCGGCGCTGATTGGCGCGGGCGGCTTCGGCGCGCTGGTGTTCCAGGGGCTGCTCAGCAGCGCGCTGGATCTGGTGCTGCTTGGCGTGATCCCGACCATCGCGATGGCGGTTATCGCCGACGCGCTGTTCAGCCTGGCGGGCAGCGTATTACAAGGAGAGAACGATGATTGAATTCTTCCAGGTCAACAAATCGTTCGGTCACCATCCGGCGGTAAAAAACCTCTCATTGCGGCTGGCAGAAGGGGCGTTTTCGGTGCTGATTGGTACCTCCGGTTCGGGGAAATCCACCACCCTCAAGATGATTAACCGGCTGGTGGAACCCGATAGCGGGACGATTCGTTTTGCCGGGCAGGATATCCGAGAGCAGCCGCTGCTCGCCCTGCGCCGACGCATGGGCTATGCCATTCAGTCTATTGGCCTGTTCCCGCACTGGACGGTGGCGCAAAACATCGCCACCGTGCCGCAGCTACTGAAATGGCCGAAGGCAAAGGTCGAGGCTCGCATTGATGAACTGATGGCGCTGCTGGGGCTGGAGCCGACGCTGCGCACGCGATTCCCGCATCAGCTCTCCGGCGGCCAGCAGCAGCGCGTCGGCGTGGCGCGGGCATTGGCGGGCGACCCGGAGGTGCTGCTGATGGATGAACCCTTCGGTGCGCTGGACCCGGTGACGCGCGGTGCACTTCAGCAGGAGATGCGCCGTATTCACCAACTGTTGGGGCGCACGATTGTGCTGGTGACTCATGATATTGATGAAGCGCTACGTCTGGCAGACAACATTATCCTGCTGGACGGCGGCGAGGTGGTGCAGCAGGGTACGCCGCTACAGTTGCTTAGCCAACCGGGCAGCGAATTTGTACGCACCTTTTTTGGCCGTAGCGAGCTGGGCGTACGATTGTTGTCGTTGCGTCAGGTGGCGGACTACGTGCGCCACGGCGAGCAAGCCGACGGGGAGGCGATTATTGCCACTGCGTCGCTGCGCGATGCGCTCTCCGGTTTTATGGACCAACGGCGCACCGTTTTGCCAGTGGCGGATGAGGCGGGAAGGGCTTACGGCACGCTGCATTTTGCCGACCTGCTACGCGAGGAGCCGAGTGATGCGCCTGGTTCGTGACCCGCTGCTGTGGCTGCTGGCGCTGTTTATCGGGCTGCTGGTGGGCCTGCCTTACAGCGAGCCCCTATTTCACCTGCTGTTTCCTGAGCAGCCGCGCCCGCTCTATCAGCAGGCAGGTTTTTTGTCGCTGACGCTGGCTCATGCCTGGCTGGTGGGGGTTTCGAGCCTGACGGCGATCGTTATCGGCGTGAGTGCTGGCGTGGCGGTAACGCGCCCGGCAGGCAGCGAATTTCGCCCGCTGGTTGAGACGCTGGCGGCAATGGGACAAACTTTTCCGCCGGTAGCGGTACTGGCGCTGGCGGTTCCGGTGATGGGGTTTGGCGAAAAACCCGCTATTATTGCGCTGATCCTGTATGGCATTCTGCCGGTATTGCAAGGCACGTTAGCCGGGCTGGCGGCAGTACCGCAGAGTGCGTTGAGCGTGGCAGAAGGGATGGGGATGTCGGGCTGGCAGCGGCTGCGTCAGGTTGAGCTACCGTTAGCGGCGCCGGTTATCGTGGCGGGCGTGCGGACCTCGGTTATCGTTAATATCGGCACGGCAACCATCGCTTCCACGGTGGGGGCGAATACGCTGGGCACGCCAATTATTATCGGCCTGAGTGGGTTCAACACGGCCTACGTGGTGCAGGGGGCGATTCTGGTGGCGCTGGCGGCGATTATCGTCGACCGTGCCTTTGAGCGGCTGAGTCTACGGCTCAGCCGACACCGCCGCGCACAATAAATGAATAGCCTGCGAGCATCACGCCGCCGATACCGCTGATGGCCATCAGGGCAAAAATGACGATCGCGGCAAGTTTGGTAGACTTCATGGTGTACTCCTTTTGTTAACCAAAAGATTATACCGCGAAGCCAGCCTGTTAACGAACGATTAATTTGTGGGGAGCGCGAAGGCCACGCCTTCTTCTTGCCAGCAGGCGAGCTGCTGTCGCTGCAAGGCGCTTGGCGACACGCCGCACCAGACAAGCAACGTCTGGCCGGGGAACAGCTCCGGCTGTACGTGGGTCAGCGTGTGGGCCAGCACGTCCACGCGCCAGCCCTGTTCGCAGGCGACCCAGCTCTCCAGCCACAGGCGCGTCATATCGGTGACGTTCCAGCCGACCACCAGCGCGTGCGGCCCCGATTTGCGCCGGCCGGAGGCCAGATTCAGCGCGATGTCGTTAATCAGCACGCCGTCGAGCAACCCCAGCAGCGTTTGCTGGGCAAACTGCGCGCTTTGTAGCCGCTGGCGCAGGGGGTTAAACAGGCAATCAACCAGCGTGCGGGCGCTGTGGTTGCGGCGCAAATCTTTGACCCACAGGCGCAGCGGGTGCAGGTGACCGCTACGCAGATAGCTCAGTACTTTTTCCTGCTGTTCCCGCCAGCCGTCCTGCTGTTCGCTGAGTAGCCCTTTGACTTTCCCGACCTGAACGCCGTTTTCTATCCAGCGCTGGATCTCGCGGATACGGTCGATATCGTCATCATTAAACAGGCGATGGCCGCCGTCGGTACGCTGCGGCTTCAGCAGCGCGTATCGCCGCTGCCAGGCGCGAAGCGTCACCGGGTTAATATCACAGAGTTGTGCGACTTCACCAATCGTATAAAGCGCCATCTTTTCCTCCGGCATGCGATATCCCATTTATACACTTCATCCTTCAAGCCGCCTCGGCGTTGGCTGCGCTCGCTCACCCCAGTCACTTACTAGAGTAAGCTCCTGGGGATTCACTCGCTTGCCGCGTTACTCGGCTTACAGCCTCGCCCCTTCGGGGCCAGCGCAAGCGCTGTTCAACATGCTAAAGCATGTTGTGATGCAACTTGAATGATTTTGTGTATAACTTTAGACGGGGATTACCGGCGCAGCCTCCTTTGATTGTTTTTTATCCACTTCGCGACCATGGTGATGGATAAAATGTGATCGGTAGCATTTTTTGCACTTTTTTTGCCAGGTTTCAAAGAAAGTTATGCCAACTGTGTGTATGTTACGCAGTTTTATTTCTGCTGTGGTGAACGGGTATGTACGAGTTTAATCTGGTGTTGCTGCTGCTTCAGCAGATGTGTGTTTTCCTGGTCATCGCCTGGTTAATGAGCAAGACGCGTCTCTTTATCCCGCTGATGCAGGTGACCGTGCGCCTGCCGCACAAGCTGCTCTGCTACGTCACGTTCTCCATTTTCTGTATTCTCGGTACCTATTTCGGCCTGCACATTGAAGATTCCATTGCCAACACCCGCGCGATTGGCGCAGTGATGGGCGGCCTGCTCGGCGGCCCGGTGGTCGGTGGGCTGGTGGGGCTGACCGGCGGCTTACATCGCTACTCGATGGGCGGGATGACCGCGCTAAGCTGCATGATCTCGACCATGGTTGAGGGGCTGCTTGGCGGGCTGGTACACAGCCTGCTGATCCGTCGTGGTCGCCCGGACAAAGTATTCAGCCCGTGGACGGCAGGGGCGATTACCCTGGTGGCGGAGTTGGTGCAGATGCTGATTATCCTGCTGATTGCCCGCCCGTTCGAAGACGCGCTGCATCTGGTGCAGAGCATTGCCGCGCCGATGATGGTCACCAATACCGTGGGCGCGGCGCTGTTTATGCGCATTCTGCTCGATAAGCGGGCGATGTTTGAGAAGTACACCTCGGCCTTTTCCGCCACCGCGCTGAAGGTAGCCGCCTCGACGGAGGGGATCCTGCGTAAGGGCTTTAACGAAGAGAACAGCATGAAGGTGGCGCAGGTGCTGATTCAGGAGCTGGATATCGGCGCGGTGGCTATCACCGATCGCGAGAAGCTGCTCGCTTTTACCGGTATCGGTGAAGATCACCATCTGCCCGGCAAGCCTATCTCCTCACGCTACACGCAAAAAACTATTGAGACCGGCGAAGTGGTCTACGCCGACGGCAACGAAGTGCCGTACCGCTGCTCGATTCACCCCAACTGCAAGCTCGGCTCGACGCTGGTTATCCCGCTGCGTGGTGAGAACCAGCGGGTGATTGGCACCATCAAGCTCTACGAGGCCAAAAACCGCCTGTTCAGCTCCATCAACCGTACGTTAGGCGAGGGGATTGCTCAGCTGTTGTCGGCGCAGATTCTTGCCGGGCAGTATGAGCGTCAGAAGGCGCTGCTGACCCAGTCAGAGATCAAGCTGCTGCACGCGCAGGTCAACCCGCACTTCCTGTTTAACGCCCTGAATACGCTCAAAGCGGTGATTCGCCGCGACAGCGAACAGGCGAGCCAACTGGTGCAGTATCTGTCGACTTTTTTCCGCAAAAACCTCAAACGCCCGTCGGAGATTGTCACCCTGGCGGATGAAATTGAGCACGTGAACGCCTACCTGCAAATTGAGAAGGCGCGCTTCCAGTCGCGGCTGCAGGTGCATCTGGATATTCCCGACGCGCTGGAGCATCAGCAGCTTCCGGCGTTCACCCTGCAGCCGATTGTCGAAAACGCCATTAAGCACGGCACTTCGCAGTTGATGGATGTCGGCGAGATTACGCTGCGCGCCCGCCAGCAGGGCAGGCATCTGGTGCTGGACATCGAAGATAACGCCGGGCTGTATCAACCCAATACCTCGTCCAGCGGGTTGGGTATGAGCCTGGTGGACAAGCGTCTACGGATGCGTTTTGGCGACGAATGCGGGATTGCCGTCGCCTGCGAACCGGACCGTTTTACCCGGGTCACTCTGCGGTTACCTCTGGAGGAGAATGCATGATTAAAGTGCTGATTGTTGATGACGAGCCGCTGGCGCGGGAGAACCTGCGCGTCCTGCTGCAAACGCAGGACGACCTTGAGATTGTGGGTGAGTGCGCCAACGCGGTGGAGGCCATCGGCGCGGTGCATAAGCTGCGCCCGGACGTGCTGTTTCTTGATATCCAGATGCCGCGTATTAGCGGGCTGGAGATGGTCGGCATGCTCGACCCGGAGCATCGCCCCTATATCGTGTTCCTGACCGCTTTTGACGAATACGCGGTGAAGGCCTTTGAGGAGCACGCGTTTGATTATCTGCTCAAGCCGATTGAAGAAAAACGGCTGGAAAAGACGCTGATGCGCCTGCGTCAGGAGCGTGCGGTGCAGGATATGTCGGTGCTGGGTGAAAACCAGCAGGCGCTAAAGTTTATTCCCTGCACCGGACACAGCCGGATTTACTTGCTGCAGATGGATGATGTGGCGTTTGTCAGCAGCCGGATGAGCGGCGTTTATGTCACCAGCGGTGAGGGCAAAGAGGGCTTTACCGAGCTGACGTTGCGTACTCTGGAAAGCCGTACGCCGCTGATCCGCTGCCATCGCCAGCATCTGGTGAACATGGCGCATCTGAAGGAGATTCGTCTGGAGGATAACGGCCAGGCCGAGCTGCTGCTGCGTAACGGGCAGACTGTGCCGGTAAGTCGCCGCTATTTGAAGACCTTGAAAGAAGCGCTAGGCTTATAATTCGTGTAGAATTAGCCACCGTATTTTTCATCACCACCGAAGGCACTATGGTCAGTAACGATATTTTACGCAGCGTCCGCTACATCCTGAAAATGAACAATAACGATCTGGTGCGTATTTTCGCGCTGGGCGAAGCCGAAGTCACCGTCGAACAGTTGGCGCCGTGGCTGCGCAAAGAGGATGAGGAAGGCTTCGTACGTTGCCCGGACATTATGCTGTCGTGCTTCCTGAACGGCCTGATTTATGAAAAACGCGGTCGTGACGAGTCCGCGCCAGCGCTGGCGGTGGAACGCCGTATTAACAACAACATCATGCTGAAAAAACTGCGTATCGCGTTTGCGCTGAAAACCGACGATATTCTGGCGATCCTGACCCAGCAGCAGTTCCGCGTCTCGATGCCGGAAATCACCGCTATGATGCGCGCCCCTGACCACAAAAATTTCCGCGAGTGCGGCGACCAGTTCCTGCGCTACTTCCTGCGCGGCCTGGCAATTCGCGAGCACGCCGCGAAGTAATCTCACGTTGTTCCCCGGTGGCGCTGCGCTTGGCCGGGCTACCAATATGTGCGAAACGTAGCCCGGCCAAGCGCAGCGTCGCCGGGAATGCAAACGAAAGACCCATAAAAAACGCTGCCGAAGCAGCGTTTTTTTGTGCAGATTATTTCACCTGCTGGCCTGGTTGCGCACCGTCATCCGGGCTTAACAGGAAGATATCTTTGCCGCCAGGGCCTGCGGCCATCACCATCCCTTCCGAGATGCCGAAGCGCATTTTACGCGGTGCCAGGTTGGCCACCATGATGGTCAGGCGACCAATCAGCGGCTGCGGGTCCGGGTAGGCGGAACGGATGCCGGAGAAGACGTTGCGCTTCTCGCCGCCGAGATCCAGCGTCAGGCGCAGCAGCTTGTCGGAACCTTCCACGAACTCGGCGTTTTCAATCAGCGCCACGCGCAGGTCAACTTTGGCGAAATCGTCAAAGGTGATGGTTTCCTGAATCGGGTCGTCCGCCAGCGGGCCGGTGACCGGGGCTGCGGTTGCTTTCACTTCTTCTTTCGACGCTTCCACCAGCGCTTCCACCTGTTTCATTTCAATACGGTTGTACAGCGCCTTGAAGGTGTTAATCTTGTGACCCACCAGCGGCGCGTTGATAGCATCCCAGCTCAGTTCGGTGTTGAGGAATGCTTCGGTACGCGCTGCCAGTTCAGGCAGAACCGGCTTCAGCCAGGTCATCAGCACGCGGAACATGTTCAGACCCATGGTACAGATAGCCTGCAGGTCGGCGTCGCGGCCTTCCTGTTTTGCGACAACCCACGGTGCCTGCTCGTCAACGTAGCGGTTAGCCACGTCGGCCAGCGCCATGATTTCACGGATGGCTTTACCGAATTCACGGCTTTCCCACGCTTCGCCAATGCTTGCTGCCGCGTCGGTGAAGGTTTTGTACAGCTCAGGGTCAGCCAGTTCAGCGGACAGCACGCCGTCGAAACGCTTAGCGATAAAGCCCGCGTTACGGGAGGCCAGGTTCACCACCTTGTTGACGATGTCGGCGTTAACGCGCTGGATGAAGTCTTCCAGGTTCAGGTCGATATCATCGATACGAGAAGAGAGCTTCGCCGTGTAATAGTAGCGCAGGCTATCGGCATCGAAATGCTTGAGCCAGGTGCTGGCTTTAATGAAGGTGCCGCGAGACTTGGACATCTTCGCGCCGTTCACCGTCACATAGCCGTGCACGAACAGGTTGGTCGGCTTGCGGAAGTTGCTGCCTTCCAGCATCGCTGGCCAGAACAGGCTGTGGAAGTAGACGATATCTTTACCGATAAAGTGATACAGCTCGGCGGTAGAGTCTTTCTTCCAGTATTCGTCGAAGCTTACGGTGTCGCCGCGCTTGTCGCACAGGTTCTTGAAGGAGCCCATGTAGCCGATTGGCGCATCCAGCCAGACGTAGAAATATTTGCCCGGCGCGTTCGGGATTTCAAAGCCGAAGTACGGCGCATCGCGGGAGATATCCCACTGCTGCAGGCCGGATTCAAACCATTCCTGCATTTTGTTCGCCACCTGCTCCTGCAGCGCGCCGCTGCGGGTCCACGCCTGCAGCATTTCGCTGAAGGACGGCAGGTCAAAGAAGAAGTGCTCAGACTCGCGCATCACCGGGGTCGCGCCAGACACCACGGATTTCGGCTCGATAAGCTCGGTTGGGCTGTAGGTCGCGCCGCACACTTCGCAGTTATCGCCGTACTGATCCGGTGATTTACATTTCGGGCAGGTGCCTTTAACGAAACGGTCCGGCAGGAACATGCCTTTTTCCGGATCGTACAGCTGAGAGATGGTGCGGTTTTTAATAAAACCGTTCTCTTTCAGGCGACCATAAATCAGCTCGGACAGCTCGCGGTTCTCGTCGCTGTGCGTCGAGTGGTAGTTGTCATAGCTGATGTTAAAGCCTGCAAAATCAGTCTGATGCTCCTGACTCATTTCGGCAATCATCTGCTCTGGGGTAATGCCCAGCTGCTGTGCTTTCAGCATGATTGGCGTGCCGTGGGCATCGTCCGCGCAGATGAAGTTAACCTCGTGGCCGCGCATTCGCTGGTAACGGACCCAGACATCAGCCTGGATGTGCTCCAGCATATGGCCGAGGTGGATGGAGCCGTTGGCGTACGGCAGCGCGCACGTTACCAGAATCTTCTTCGCGACTTGAGTCATAGTGGGTATTACTTCTTCTGTTTTAAAAAAGGGGTTTTGATATTACCAAAAGGGTAGAGGGTGTGCCATATATGGATGCCGCTTACCTGTGGTAGACTTAGGCGTACTGAAAGCATGTTAAAACAACAAAGGAGTCGGGATGAACTCAGAATCCCAGGCCAAATCACCTGAACGTCTACGTGCGATGGTGGCCGGTACGCTGGCAAACTTCCAGCACCCCACCCTTAAGCACAACTTAACGACGCTGAAAGCGCTGCACCACGTCGCCTGGCTTGACGATACCGTGCACATCGAACTCCAGATGCCGTTTGTCTGGCACAGCGCCTTTGAAGAATTAAAAGATCAAACCAGCGCTGAACTGCTGCGGGTGACCGGGGCGAAAGCCATCGACTGGAAGCTGTCACATAGCATCGCCACGCTGAAGCGCGTGAAAAATCAGCCGGGCGTGAACGGCGTGAAAAACATTATTGCCGTCAGCTCCGGCAAAGGTGGGGTGGGGAAATCGTCCACCGCCGTAAACCTGGCGCTGGCGCTGGCCGCGGAAGGGGCGAAAGTGGGCATCCTCGATGCCGACATCTATGGCCCGTCTATCCCGAACATGCTGGGCGCAGAAAACCAACGCCCAACCTCGCCGGACGGCACCCATATGGCGCCGATTATGGCCCATGGCCTCGCCACCAACTCCATCGGCTATCTGGTGACGGACGACAACGCCATGGTGTGGCGCGGCCCGATGGCCAGCAAGGCGTTGATGCAGATGCTACAAGAGACGTTGTGGCCGGATCTCGACTACCTCGTGCTCGACATGCCGCCGGGTACCGGTGATATCCAGCTGACGCTGGCGCAGAACATTCCGGTGACCGGGGCCGTGGTCGTCACCACGCCGCAGGATATTGCGCTGATCGACGCCAAAAAAGGCATCGTGATGTTCGAGAAGGTGGAAGTGCCGGTGCTGGGTATCGTGGAAAACATGAGCATGCACATCTGCAGCAATTGCGGTCACCATGAGCCTATTTTTGGCACCGGTGGCGCAGAGAAGCTGGCGGAGCAGTATCACACCCAACTGCTGGGGCAGATGCCGCTGCACATCAATCTGCGAGAAGATCTGGATAACGGTACGCCAACGGTTATCGCGCGTCCGGACAGTGAATTCACTGAGATTTATCGCCGACTGGCGGGGCGCGTTGCGGCGCAACTCTACTGGCAGGGCGAAGTGATTCCGGGCGACATCGCGTTCCGCGCGGTGTAACGAGGGAAGAAAGAGGCCGGGCGCATCAGTGATGCGCCCGGCCTTTATTCATTAACGGTGGTAGAAAATCTCGCCGTCGTAGATTTTGCTGATGGTGCCGTCGGTATCGCTAATCTGTACATAGTTACCGCCCATGTACGTCCAGCGGGTGCCTGCATCCGGCGCTGGCAGGTTACGCTGCTGCCACTGCGTGATGTTGTACTCCGGTGTCAGGTACATCGCAGGCGCTTTGTCGCCAATCTTGAACTGCGTGAAGTCGGCAGTGAACTCTTGCAGTTCAAACTGCTTAATTCCCGTTGCCGGTGCAGCCCATGCTGCGCTCGCCGTCGCCAACAGTACGCCCAGAAGCATCATTTTTGTTTTACGCATACTATCCCCACATTATCCTGGATATAAAATTGCAGCTCCGTATGATTCCTGATGCGCGGCCTGAATGGCAAGCGCTGCTTTCTTAAAAAGTGTAAGCAAACCGCGACTATTCGGTTTTGAGGACTATTCTGGCACTCGCGACTAAGGACCCTTTCATGTTCAGGCTGGAAGATTTATCTCTGTTCGTGCGCGCCGCCGCGCTGAACAGCTTTAGCGATGCGGCGCGCGAAGCGGGCATCCCCCCGGCGCAGGTCAGTTCGGCCATCAAACGGCTGGAAACCGCGCTTAACGTTCGCCTGTTTGCTCGCTCAACGCGCAGTCTGCGCCTGACGGCGGAAGGGGAGACCTGGCTGCCGTTTGCCGTACAGATGCTCGATGCACTGCAAAATGGGCTGCAAAAGATACATACCCCGGACGATGAGGTGCGCGGCACGCTGCAAATCGCTGTGCCGTCCGACCTCGGCCGTAACCTGCTGCTGCGGGTGTTCCGCCAGTTCCGCGAGCGTCACCCGGCACTGCGCCTGCGTATTCTGTTTTCCGATCATCGCACCGATGTGTTTAAAGACCCGGTCGACGTGGCGTTTCGCTACGGTGAGAACGACGATGCTTCGTTTGTCTCCCTGCCGGTCGCAGCAGAAAACCGACGCGTGGTGGTGGCCTCGCCCGACTGGATTGCCCGTCACGGCGAACCCCAGACGCTGGCCGACCTCGAAAAATGTAACGCGTTGACCTACGTGCTGCGCGGCAGGCCGTTTGACCGCTGGCCACTCAGTCTTGACGGCGTGGAGCACAGCGTGCAGGTTTCCGGTAGCATCACCAGCGATGATGCGGAAGTGATCCGCCGTCTGGCGGTTGCCGGAGAAGGGATTGCGTTTAAATCAGGGCTCGACGTTAGCGACGACCTGCGGGAAGGGCGACTCAAGGTGCTGCTGCCGCACTATCTCGGCGACCGGGTGCCGCTGAATATGATCTGCCCACACCGCAAGCAGCTCTCTGCGGCGGTGCGGTTATTGTATGAGGCAGTGAAAGCGGAGTGTGCGGCGAAACAGCCTTAACTGCCGTTGCGCTGGACGACCGAGCGGACGATATGTACCGGCTCGGCTCACCGTTATTGCGCCGTCGGTTTCAGTATCCCGCCCGTCGATTTGTTATTTTCTAAATATTGATGTTGGAAAATACACATGCGGATCGTGTTGCGGTATTCACCGTTCACGAAGAACTCATGGATTAATTCTCCCTCCTGGATAAAACCAAGCTTACGGTAAATATGAATCGCTTTGGCGTTCTCTTTATCGACGATGAGATAGAGCTTATAGAGATTCAGTACGGTAAAGCCGTAATCCATTGCCAGCTTAGCAGCACGGGTCGCCAGGCCTTTACCCTGATATTCCGGCGAGATGATAATCTGAAACTCAGCCCGGCGGTGAATATGGTTTATTTCGACAAGCTCCACCAGGCCCGCGTTATTGCCATTAAACGAAATGACAAAACGGCGTTCGCTCTGATCGTGGATGTGTTTATCGTAAAGATCGCTCAGCTCAACAAACGCTTCATAGGGTTCTTCGAACCAATAGCGCATCACGCTCGCGTTATTATCGAGTTGATGGACAAAGCGCAAATCTTCGCGTTCAAGGGGTCTTAGTTTAATGTCTGATGGTTCTGGCATAATATTTTCAGCCTCTTGGTAAACTGGAAATATATTATCTGCTTGCGGTGGGCGTCATCAAGATTTGAAAAAAATTACAATCAATTCAGTGTAGTAAGTCAGCGTATTCTGAGCCTCATCAGGCGACGGTGTTCGCCTGATGAGGGCTGAAAACTTAGTGCTTCACCAGCGTCGCGAAGTAGTACACCAGCGGTACCGCCAGCACCCACAGACCAATGGGGATTTCACGCCATTTTCCAGCGATGGTTTTAATCACGATAAAGAACAGCAGGCCGCCGGCAATTCCGGTACCGAAGCTGTTGGCAATCAGGGTGATCATCACCATCATCAGCACCGGCAGGCCGTCGGTGAAATTACCGAGGTCAACCTTACGCAGGCCACTGAACATATTCAGCCCGATCAGCATCAGCGCAGGGGCGGTCGCTTCTTTCGGGATCATCAGCGCCACCGGCGTGAACAGCAGCATCAGCAGGAACATCACCGCTGCCGCCAGCGCCGTCAGGCCAGTTTTACCACCAGCTTCCGCTGCCGCCGAGGATTCAATCAGCGCGGTGGCCGCCGGAATGCCAAGCCACGGACCGATAGCGGCGGCAATAGAGTCCACCATAAACGGGCGGTTGATGTGCGGCATGTTGCCTTCTTTATCCAGCAGACCCGCTTCGCCGCCTACCGCTAGCGTGGTGCCCATGGTGGAGAAAAACTCGGAGGCGAAAAAGACGAACAGGAACGGCAGGAAGGCGATATTCAACGCGCCCAGCATGTCAACGTGACCGAGCACCGGCGTCAGCGAATGCGGCATATCGATAAAGCTGGTGGGCAGATGCGTGACGCCCGCCGGAATGCCGACCAACGTCGCGAACAGGATTGCCCAGAGAATTGCGCCGGGAATGCGGCGAGCCTGCAATGCAATTGCAAGGAACAGGCCGCATAGCGCAACCAGCGCGCCGGGGGCCATAAAGTCACCCAGCATCAGCGAGTTGGTTTTGGCGTTGGCCAGCACCAGACCGGCATTACGAAAACCTAACACGGCGACAAACAGGCCGATTGAGGCGGTGAGGCCGAGCTTAATCGACTGCGGAACCGAACGGGTCACTACTTCCCGTAGGCCTAATTTGGTCAGCAGGAAGAAGAGGATACCCGACCAGCAGGCGATGCCGAGGCCAATCTGCCAGCCAATGCCTTCGCTGCCCGCCAGCGTCACACCGACCAGCACCGAACCGCCAATACCCGGGCCGACGATAAACGGCAGGTTGGCGTAGAACGCCATCAGCAGCGTACCGCCAACGAACACTAAAATGGTGCCGGTGGTGGCCGCACCTTTATCCATTCCCCCTACGGCCAGCAGGCCTGGGATCACCACCAGAAGATAGGCGGCGGCGAGAAACCCGGTGACGCCTGCCAGGCACTCGGTACGCAGCGAACTGCCGCGGGAAGACAATGCAAAACGTCGCTCAAGCCAACTCCCAGCGGTTGGCGTTTGAAGGGTGTTATCGGCCATGGTGTGGCGCTCCCGTGATTATTGTTGTGATGTGTGTTCCGGCGTTTCCCGGCAATCCAGTACGGGGTCGACTATCTGGCGCGTCGTGCCGTCGGTCAGCCCTAAATCGGTTAAATGCGGCCCGGCGTTGCAGGCAAGACAGGTGCCCTCAATCGCCTTAAAGACGCGGTACGGCGGCTCCCAGTCGGCTATCTCGGCGCTCAGGTCGCGCAGCTGGCGGAACTCGGCGGCCAGCGTATGCGCCGGTTTGTCGGAGAGCATGCCGGCAATCGGCATCGCCACGTGGGCCAGAATGCCTCCGTTTTGCGCCAGCGCCATGCCGCCGCCGGAGGCGATCAGCTGATTGGCCGCCAGCGCCATATCTTCGGCGTTACGCCCCAGTACCACCAGGTTGTGGGAGTCGTGCGAGTAGCTGGTGGCAATTGCGCCGCGCAGCTCACCCCAGCCTTCCAGCAGGGCAATCTGCGGTTTGGCTTCATGGCGGCCGTGACGGTGCTTCACCCAGATCAGGCTGAAGCCCGCCGGGATCTCGACCTCGCCGTTGCGGATCTGTACGTCGATTTCGCCCCATTGGGTAAAGCGCGCGCCGCGGATGTGGCGCAGACGGGCGGTGCCGTGCTGGATATTGCCCACGCGCAGCGCGAAATCATCAGCCTCAAGCGGGGAGAGGCGCAGGGTATTACGCGGCGGCGTGACCCCAACGGCTGCGGTCAAGGTGCTTAGCAGCTTGCCGTCGCGGGCAATCTGCTTCCCGGCGACGTACACCGCACGGGCGTTGAGTTTTTCCAGCGAATCGAACACCACCAGGTCGGCGCGGCGTCCGGCGGCAATCAGCCCAAGGTCATAGCGCTGCAGGCGAATGGCGGCGTTCAGCGTGGCGAAGCGCAGGGCATCGGTCGCTGACAGACCATGTTCAATCAGCAGGTTCAGCAGGGCGATAATGCCGCCTTTTTCCAGCAGCATGTCCGGCGGCACATCGTCGGTGCAGACGGTAATTTGTGAAGAGAGATGCGGCAGCGATTTCAGCGCCTTGACGATATCCGGCAGCAGGTAAGGGTGCGAGCCGCGAATCTCAAGGGTCAGACCGGCGCGCAGCTTCTCAAGCGCGTCGTCGGCGGAGGTCAGTTCGTGATCGGAGGTGACGCCTGCGGCAAGGTAGGCTTGCAGGTCGGCACCGCTCAGGCCGCGGGCGTGGCCTTCAATCAGCTTGCCGCTGTTGAGCCCCGCCTCCACGATCTCCTGCATCCGGCAGCTGCCGTGCAGCACGCCGTGCATATCCATCACTTCCGCTACGCCGCGCACTTCCGGCCAGCCCAGCATGGTTTCCATTTCGGCACCGGCAAAATCGGCCCCGGACATCTCCAGCCCAGGCGTAGACGGCACGCTGGACGGTGCGGCGACCATCACCTGCAGAGGCAGATGACGACTGGCTTCTACGGCATAGCGAACGCCCGCCACGCCCAGCACGTTTGCCAGCTCATGCGGATCCCAGAATACGGCGGTGGTGCCCTGTGCCAGTACGATCTCCGCGTAGCGCTCCGGCGGCAGATGTGAACTTTCGAGGTGAACGTGGGTGTCCATCAGGCCTGGAGAGAGGTAAACGCCGGGCAGGGAGTGATGTTCCAGCGTGTCGCTGCGGCTGCCGCGCGGGTGGACGCTGGCAATCATATCGCCAACGATACCGACATCGGCTTCGCGAATTTCACCGGTCGCCATATCGACAACGTTGGCATCGGTGATTAAAAGATCAAACGGGGACTCGCTGCGTGCGGCCTGAACGGCGCGGCGGCGGTTTTCAGCATTGCTGGACATAACAACTCCGGCACAGGGATAATGCGTGCTACTTTAGGGGCAGAGCAAACGGTTGCCCAGATGATTAAATTTATCACCCGATAACTTCAGCTTATTGTGCGTGATAGCCACGAGTGAAGCACACCATGACCGACCCCTGGCAGCGATTGCCTGCGCTCTCGCTTAAACAGTTGCAGTATTTTGTCACGCTGGCGCAACTGCGTCACTTTACCGATACCGCCAACCGGCTGGCGATTAGCCAACCGGCGCTGAGCAGCGCTCTGCGTCAGATTGAAACGGTGCTGGGCGGTAAGCTGGTCAACCGTACCGCCTCGGCGGTGACGCTGACCGAGCTGGGCGCGGCCATTTTGCCGCATGCCCAGCGGGTGCTGAGCGTGGCGCAGCTGGCGTTTCACGATATGCAGCAGATTGTGGAAGCGGGCGGTGATGGTACGGTGCGCATTGGGCTGGTGCCGTCGGTCAGTTCGCTGCTGTTTCCGCTGTTACCCGAGGCGCTAGCGCAGGCATTTCCGCGCCTGCGCGTGGAGTTTCTCGATCGCACCAACGATGCCCTGGCGCGCGATCTGCAAAGCGGGCACATTGATTTTGGCGTGGGGGCTATCGACAGTTCTCTGCCCGCAGAATTGCAGGTTTTTCCGCTGCGTGAAGACCCGCTGGTGGCGATACTCCACGTGGACGACCCGCTGGCCGGGCAGCCGCATTTGCCGTGGAAACAGCTGGCAGGGCGCGATATTGCCGTGTTCTCAAAAGGAAACATTCAGCGTCTGGTTGGCGCGCTGGTGGAGAGCCAGCGATTGACGCTCAATACCCGTTATCAGGTTGATTATATTGAAACGCTGTACGGGTTGGTGCGTTCACGCTTAGCGGTGGGGATCCTCCCACAGCTGTACACTACCCATCTGCAGGATACGGCGCTGCGAGTCGCGCAGCTTCAGCAGCCGGAGTTAACGCGTACCGTCGCGTTAATGCGTGGCCCGCAGACGCTGCCGCCGCTTATCGAAGCCTGCTTCACATTGCTGTTAAAAGCGCTTCGCGATACCCCGTAGCCCGGCCGAGCAAAGCGACGCCGGGAAGACGCCGACCAATAAAGAAAGAAGGAGGCCGAAGCCTCCTTAGCGAATTACTTCTGGGTAACGGTCAGCATCCCGTTATCGCGGCCATGGGTTTTATTCCATGACGCGCTTTCAATACCGTCGGCATTCATGCTGACGGAAATAACATATCCTGCACCATGAATTTCATAGAAATTAGCGTTAACACGCTTAACCACCGCTTTCTTACCGTTGATGGTCGCGGAGAAGAAGCCGTTTGACAGGGTTGCTTTCAGGACGTTGGAAGAGAGAGTGGCTTCGCGCATTGGATCCGCGACGTGCGCGGCCTGAGCGTGCTGCTCGACGTCTTTGCTGCGGGTAGCGTTTGCCGCGTTAGCGTACGCCGCCGTCATTGCCGCATTGTTAATGCTCTGCTGGCGGTTCTGCTCGGATAAATAGCAGGTGTCTTTAGAGACGCCCTGTGCTTCGCAGGATGCCATGCGCTGTGCCGGGGAGCTGCAACCTGCCAGCGCTGCGGAACCGACCAGAACGGCTAACACCATCATTTTTGCTTTCATCATTAACCTTTTTTCTTATTAACCAATACACAATATTTAACCGGAATGATTATTTAATCACTTCCGTTATTACCAACAAACGTTAAAAGTATAAGTGCAGTCTGAATTATTCGTGGTTACAGTCAATGCTTACCGTTGATAGGGTATCGTTAAATACCGTACCAAGAAGCACGCCTGTTGCCACCAGTGCCATAGAGGCAATGGCGTAAGCAAGAATGAGTTTTATCATCGGTCTTTATTTTTATAGAACGGCTATCGTCATTATTGTTTACGTTGTACCAAAAAAGAAAACCGGCAGCAGTGCCACGGACACTCGATTCTCTTCTTTCGTAACGCAAAGCAACTATCAACTAAGATGGCTAAGTGAATATTGATTTAGATCATGCATAGAATCGGAAGGGAAGAGGGTACGTCTCAGCAATGAAAGTTATTGTTATTAGGTATAATAAACAATCAGTTACGGTCTTTTCTTATCTTTGTTGTGAATGGTAATTATTGCTAAGTAGCAAAGATTTTTTTTGCTGACTCTACTGGAATTTAATGATTTCATTCATTTTTATCCCCATTGACTGTTATTTCGCCATTGTTTTTCTAATAAACATTACTTTCATATGAAAAGACTTTTTTGATTTACAGATTATTCTTAAAATCCTATTGTTAATTAATGTTTAAAAATTAGTATTGCCAATGTTTTTTATAAATTGTTGCATAGCGTTTACATTAGCCAAGAAGATACCTAATGGTCATCGGGAAACGCCCCTATATTTATGCCTTTGTGTTATCTTAAAGATATTCATTGAAGGTACTTACCGGCGTTTGCTTGTCTTTTTTATTTCAAAAGAGTCAAACGGAATGATGTCTTCTACACTATAAAATATGCCATGATTGCTTTGGTTGAAATGTTCTACCTGATCTGCCATTTTTAATCTCTTATCTATTTTAAATACTCTGCCTCTGATTGTTATAGATATTTCATGTAACGCTTTTACCATGTTGTAAATTTCAATTTCCTTGGGGTTTTTATGATATATAAGCAGTTTTGCACAATTAACTGTTACCATTAATCGCGCTAATTCGTCCAAAGTCAAATACCCTTTATTAAAGATTAAGGATATTAGTTTTGCGCGCAGACTTCTATTTAATGGTGGGTGAGCAAGAGCTCTCATATCTATTAGTGGTGTGATGGTTTGCAGCATCTTGCGTGATGCCATGTACCTGCTTAAAAATTCCCAGTCGGCAGATGCATGTTCAATAGACAGTGCTAGTTGTCTTACAAAGGCATATGTGCCTATAAGAAAATTATCGTCATAATGATATTTCATAAAACATCCACTAAATCCGTCCGTTGATTGGTGGTACTTCATTCTAGGATATCGTCATTTTTTCGATCAGATAAGTCAACAGGTTTCCATAACTATTCACCTAATCATTCAGATACTCGCCTACGGCCTTCACTATATATTCACATAATCACGGGAAATAGAGTGTGTCTGTGAGACTGTCATTATTAGCGTTTTCATCCTGCTTCTGGATGGATAACGCTGGCTTGCGTAGTTCTTTGACTTCCCGTAACCTGCCTGCTGAGAACGTTTTATCACTCAATGACTCGGGGTGCCCTTCTTTACGAAGGCTGAGAAAGACCCGTACCACCTGATCTGGATAATGCCAGCGTAGGGAAGTCAGAGACCATATGGTCATTGCTTCTTCGCGTTTTGGCAGGAGCAAACCATGCAAGCCGACCTGCTAAGTCCCGCGCAATTCGCGCATACCGCACACCTTCTGCAGCAACATTCTCCCCTTGTTCACTGTATGACTAACGATGTCGTGCAGACCTTTACCGCCAATGTGCTGCTTGCGCTCGGCGCATCGCCAGCAATGGTCATTGATGCCGGAGAAGCCGGGCAGTTCTCGGCTATCGCCAGTGCATTATTGATTAACGTCGGCACCTTAACTCAGCCGCGCGCGCAGGCGATGCGGGCGGCGGTTGAAAGCGCGAACCGGGCGGGAACGCCGTGGGCGCTCGATCCGGTGGCGGTGGGCGCGTTGACGCTGCGCAGTGACTTCTGCCGCGAACTGGTGCAGATGGCCCCGGCGGCGATTCGTGGCAATGCCTCAGAAATAATGGCGCTGGCGGGTGAGAGCCAGGGCGGGCGCGGCGTGGATACCACCGATACCGCTGCGGCGGCGCTGCCGGCGGCGCAGAAACTGGCGCGCGCAAGCGGGGCGATTGTTGCAGTGACCGGCGAAGTTGATTACATCACCGACGGTGAACGAACGCTGGCGGTGAACGGCGGCTCTCCATTGATGACCCGCGTGGTTGGCACCGGCTGCGCGCTCTCGGCCGTCGTGGCGGCGAGCTGTGCTTTGCCGGGCGACCGGTTGCTGAACGTCGCGGGAGCCTGCGCGGTGATGAAGCGGGCGGGGCAGATTGCTGCGCAGGGGCGAGGGCCGGGCAGCTTTGTTCCTGCGTTTCTCGATGCCTTGTACGTGATGCACGGGGAGGTAGCGGCATGAAGCGTATCAATGCACTGACCATTGCCGGTACCGATCCTAGCGGCGGTGCGGGCATTCAGGCCGACCTGAAAACCTTCTCGGCGCTTGGTGCTTACGGCTGTTCTGTTATCACCGCGCTGGTGGCGCAGAACACCCGTGGAGTGCAGTCGGTCTACCGGATTGAACCCGACTTTGTTGCTGCGCAGTTAGATTCCGTGTTCAGCGACGTGCGCATCGATACCACCAAAATCGGCATGCTGGCGGAGACGGATATCGTCGAGGCGGTGGCCGAGCGACTGCAACGCTATCATATTCAAAACGTGGTGCTGGATACGGTGATGTTGGCCAAAAGCGGTGACCCGCTGCTTTCCCCATCTGCCGTTGAAACGCTGCGCCAGCGCCTGCTGCCGCAGGTGTCGCTGATCACGCCAAATCTGCCGGAGGCCGCGGCGCTGCTCGATACGCCGCATGCTCGTAACGAGCATGAGATGCTGGAACAAGGCAGGGCGCTGCGGGCGCTCGGCTGCGAAGCGGTGCTGATGAAGGGCGGCCATCTTGATGATGCGGAAAGCCCCGACTGGCTGTTTACCGCCGAAGGCGAAATGCGCTTCACCGCGCCGCGCGTGATGACCAAAAACACGCACGGCACCGGCTGTACGCTGTCGGCCGCGCTGGCGGCATTGCGACCGCGCCATGCCAGCTGGCAGGAGACGGTGCCGGTCGCCAAAGCCTGGCTGTCGCAGGCGCTGGCGCAGGCCGACACCTTACAGGTAGGCGAAGGTATTGGGCCGGTGCACCATTTCCACGAGTGGTGGTAGCTGTCCGGCTGACGTGCCAGTTGGTTGTGCTTAAAATCTGCCAAAAGTTGGACATTCCACGCTCCCGGTACCAGGCTTATCCTGCTCAAAAGTGTTGAGCAGGATATCCAGCCGACATGATGTCGGCGCTTACGGGAGCATAGCTATGACTGATATTGCGCAGTTGCTTGGCAAAGACGCCGACAGCCTTTTACAGCATCGTTGTATGACCATTCCAGCCGACCAACTCTATCTGCCCGGCCACGACTACGTTGACCGGGTGATGGTGGATAACAACCGTCCGCCTGCCGTACTGCGAAATATGCAGACCCTCTACAATACCGGGCGTCTGGCGGGTACGGGCTATCTGTCGATTCTGCCGGTAGACCAGGGCGTTGAGCACTCGGCCGGGGCCTCGTTTGCCGCCAACCCGCTCTATTTTGACCCGAAAAACATTGTTGAACTGGCGATTGAAGCGGGCTGTAACTGCGTGGCTTCCACCTACGGCGTGCTGGCCTCGGTCTCTCGCCGCTACGCGCACCGCATTCCGTTCCTCGTCAAACTAAACCACAACGAAACCCTGAGCTACCCGAACACCTTCGACCAGACGCTGTACGCCAGCGTCGAACAGGCGTTCAATATGGGCGCGGTAGCGGTGGGGGCAACCATCTATTTTGGTTCGGAAGAGTCTCGCCGCCAGATTGAGGAGATCTCTGCTGCTTTTGAGCGTGCGCATGAGTTGGGGCTGGTCACCGTGCTGTGGGCCTATCTGCGCAACCCGGCGTTTAAAAAAGATGGCGTGGATTATCATGTATCTGCCGACCTTACCGGGCAGGCCAACCATCTGGCCGCCACCATCGGCGCCGATATCGTGAAGCAGAAAATGGCTGAGAATAACGGCGGCTATAAAGCGGTGAACTTCGGCTATACCGACGAACGCGTCTACAGCAAACTGACCAGCGAGAATCCTATCGACCTGGTGCGCTACCAGTTGGCGAACTGCTATATGGGCCGTGCCGGGCTGATTAACTCCGGCGGCGCAGCGGGGGGTGAAACCGACCTTGCGGACGCGGTCCGTACGGCGGTCATCAACAAACGTGCGGGCGGTATGGGGCTGATTCTTGGCCGTAAAGCCTTCAAAAAATCGATGGCCGATGGCGTGCAGCTTATCAACGCCGTTCAGGACGTCTACCTCGACGGTAAAATCACCTTCGCCTGATTTTTGCCCATCCTCTCCCGCCTGGGAGAGGATAATGATCGTTCTCACACTTCCCCATCCTTTTGTGAAAAACATCACGCACCCTCGTGCGCATGCCCAAAAAACAGCCCGGCGTTAGCGGAATTTGTCCGTGGAAGTGGTGCTATTTTGTGCTTAGATTAGTGATGAAACGCCTTTTCAATTCCACAAAACCGTTTTACCGGAACCGTGTTTTACACAGACCCGTGGTGAATTAATCGCCATGTAGCATGTTGTATAAAGGACACTTAATGAAAATTGAATCTGTAAATGTCACCGTTTTCCAGCACCCTACGCGCCGCGTTTCCGACAGCGCCGGACACTCACATCCGGGCCCAGAAAGCATGGCCAAAATGGCGATGCTGACCATCACTGCCGACGACGGCAGCAAGGGCTACTCCTTTGCGCCGCCAGAAATCGTGCGTCCGTTCGTGGTTAACACCTTCTTCCGCAAGGTGCTGGTAGGGCAGGACCCGTTCGACCGTGAACGTATCTGGCAGGATCTGGTGCATTGGCAGCGTGGCAGCGCGCATCAACTGACCGAACGTGCGCTCTCCTTCGTTGAGCAGGCGTTATGGGACCTGATTGGGCGTAAGCTCAATATGCCGGTTTACAAGCTGCTGGGCGGCTATCGCGACAAAGTACCGGCCTACGGTAGCACCATGTGTGGCGATGACCTTGAAGGCGGCCTGTCCACGCCGGAAGAGTACGCGGCTTTTGCCGAAACGCTGGTCGCGCGCGGCTACAAAGCCATCAAGCTGCATACCTGGATGCCGCCGGTCTCGTTTGCACCGAACCCAAAAATGGATATCAAAGCCTGCGCTGCGGTACGTGAAGCGGTAGGCCCGGATATCGACCTGATGATCGACGGTTACCACTGGTACAGCCGCACCGAAGCGCTGTGGATTGGTAAAGAGCTGGAAAAACTCAACTTTGCCTGGTTCGAAGAGCCGATGGAAGAAGACAGCATGTCCTCCTACGCGTGGCTGGCTGAAAACCTCTCTATTCCGATTATCGGGCCGGAAAGCTTTGGCGGTAAGCACCACAGCCGAGCCGACTGGGTGAAAGCCGGGGCCTGCGACATTCTGCGCGCAGGGGCCAACGGCGTGGGCGGCATTACGCCAACCATGAAGGTGGCAGCGCTGGCAGAGTCGTTTGGTATGGACTGCGAAGTACACGGTAACGGCGCGGCGAGCCTGGCGGTGATTGGCGCCATTCGCAACTGTCGCTGGTATGAGCGTGGTCTGTTGCATCCGTTCCTCGACTACGACCAGCCAGCGGCCTACCTGAACAGCATCGTCGACCCAATGGACGCCGATGGCTATGTTCACCTGTCTCAACGCCCTGGACTGGGCGAAGACATCAATTTTGCCTTTATCGAAGCCAATACCGTCAGCCACGACTGACACATAACAAAGACAAGACAGGCACGGACGGATTCGTCGCCTGTCGTACCCTACAGGCGATAGATAGATGAAAAAATCCTCCTTGCTGGGAGCGTGTTTGCTCGCGCTTACCATGACGATGGGGAGCGGGGCGGCGTTGGCAAAAACGCCGCCGGATCAGCTCATTATCGGCATGAACATGAATAACCTCCTCACTCTCGACCCGGCGGCAATGACCGGTAACGAAGTGGTGGGGATTGTGGTGAATCTCTATGACTCGCTGGTCGAGCTTGACCCTGAACAGCTCACCAACGTTAAACCGGCGCTCGCCAAATCCTGGGATATCAGCCCGGACGGCAAAACGCTGACCTTCCATCTGCACAACAACGTCAAGTTTCACTCCGGCAACCCGCTGACCGCCGCCGACGTGGTGTGGTCGATGCGCCGCATTCTGCACCTTAACCTGGCGCAGGCATCGGTATGGAAATCCTACGGTTTTAGTAAGAAGAACGTCGACAAGCATGTCACGGCGCTGGACGACTATACGGTGCAAATTGTCCTGCCTAAGGATAACGACCCGCAGCTGGTCATTTACTCGCTGGGGGCGCTCGGCAACCTTGGCGTGCTCGACAGTAAAACCGTGCAAAGCCATGAACAGAATAACGACTGGGGCAATAAGTGGCTGACGACTCACGAAGCCGGTTCCGGGCCGTTTACGCTGGAAACCTGGCAGGCAAAAGACGTGCTGCGCATGAAGCGCAACCCAGACTACTGGCGCGGTGAAGCGAAGATGAACCGCGTGGTGCTGCGTCACTTCCAGGAGTCGCAGACCCTGCGTCTGATGATTGAAAAAGGCGACCTCGATATTGCGAACAACATGGCGGTGTCGGATATCAACGCCCTGCGTAAAGACCCGCAGCTCACCGTTGACGCGGTGCAGCGCGGCACCATGTACTACGTGTCGATGAGCATGAAAGAGCCGCACTTCGCCAACCCGAAAGTACGCGAAGCGGTGCGTTACCTGATTGATTATCAGGGCATTAATAAAGCCCTGATGCCGGGCTATGGCGTGCTGCACCAGCGTCCGATCAAAGCCGGAATGCCGTCGACGCTGCCGGACCCTGGCTACACCTTTGATCTCGCACGGGCGAAAAAGCTGCTGGCGGAGGCCGGATATCCTGACGGCTTTGACACCACGCTGCGCGTACTCGCCGACCAGCCGTTCCTCAATATCGCCATTGCCGTGCAGTCCACGCTGATGCAGGCGGGCATTAACGCCAAAATTATCACCGGCACCGGCAACCAGATTTACGGCGCGATGCGCGAACGTAAGTTCGACATGCTGGTAGGACGCGGCGGCAGCGGTATGGAACCACATCCGCACTCCAGCCTGCGTGCGCTGGTCTATAACCCGGACAACAGCGATGAAGCGCGCCTGACCAACTTCCAGGGCTGGCGCACCGGGTTCTATGACAAACAGCTTAACGAGATGATCGACGGCGCGCTGCTTGAGCGTAACCCGCAAAAACAGATTGCCGATTATCAGGCCATTCAGACCCGCTTCGACGCGCTGATCCCGGCGATGATCCCGGTGTCGCAGATGGTCGACTCGGTGGTGGTGCGTAACGAGGTGAAGGAGTACAAGCCGCATCCGTCGGCCACCACGTTCCTGCGTGAAGTCTACAAAGTCAGCGAAGGAGATAAAGGATGAGTACGGCAATTCTTGCGCCCGGCTCCCGGACCCGGCGCTTCTCAAAACGGTTGATGCAGGTGGCGATTACGCTGTTCGGCCTGCTGCTGTTGACCTTCTTTATTGGCCGCGTGATGCCTATCGACCCGGTGCTGGCGATTGTCGGCCCGGATGCCGACCAGAGCACCTATCAGCAGGTCTATCATCAACTGGGCTTTGACCAGTCGCTGATGACCCAGTTTGGCATCTACTTTGTCAATCTGCTGCACGGCGATCTCGGCAATGCGCTGCTGACCGGCAAACCGGTGACCGATGACATTATCCGCGTCTTCCCGGCCACCATGGAGCTGGCGACGATGGCGATTATCGTTGGCGCGGGCCTTGGTATTCCGCTAGGCGTACTGGCGGCGGCGCGCCGCAACAGTATTTCCGACTATGTAGTGCGCATTATCAGCCTCGCCGGTTACTCCACGCCGATTTTCTGGGTGGGGATGATGGGGCTGCTGGTGTTTTACGCCTGGCTCGGCTGGGTGGGCGGCGCGGGGCGCGTTGACCTGGGGCTGGACGGCATCGTGCCGCGTCGCACCGGGCTGATGACCGTCGATGCGCTGCTGGCCGGGAACAGTGAAGTGTTCTGGAACGCCATTAACCACCTGATCCTGCCGGCGGCGCTGTTGGGCTTCCACTCGCTCGCCTACATCAGCCGTATGACCCGCAGCTTTATGCTGGCGCAGCTGTCGCAGGAGTTCATCATCACCGCGCGCGTCAAAGGGCTGACCGAGCGTCAGGTTATCTGGAACCACGCGTTCCGCAACATCCTCGTCCAGCTGCTGACGGTGGTGGCGCTGGCCTACGGTTCACTGCTGGAAGGGGCGGTGTTAATTGAAACCGTCTTCTCCTGGCCGGGCTTTGGCTCCTATCTCACCGGCAGCCTGCTGCTGGGCGACATGAACGCGGTGATGGGCTGCGTGCTGCTGGTTGGGGTGATCTTCGTGATGCTCAACCTGCTCTCCGACATGCTGTATCAATTCTTCGACCCGAGGACAAAATCATGACGGTTTCTCTCGATAGTCGACTCTCCAGCGCCTCCGGCGAAGGCCGCCAGCGTTTGCTGCGCGGGCTGGCAAGGGTGGGGGGATTTATCGGCAAGATGGCGCGTAATCCGCTGACCGCTATCGGCGGCGGGATTATCTTCCTGCTGCTGGTGGTGGCGATATTCGCCCCGCTGATTGCCCCCTATAACCCGCTGGTGCAGGACTTAAACAACGCGTTGATGGCACCGAATGCCCAGCACTGGTTCGGTACCGATGAATTTGGCCGCGATATCTTTAGCCGCCTGGTGTACGGCGCGCGGATTACGCTCTACATCGTGCTGCTGGTGTCGGTCACCGTGGGCCCGCTGGGGCTGCTGCTCGGCGTTTGCGCGGGCTACTTCGGTGGCAAGGTCGATATGGTGCTGATGCGGGTGACCGATATCTTCATCTCCTTCCCAAGCCTGGTGCTGGCGCTGGCGTTCGTTGCTGCCTTAGGCCCTGGGCTTGAGCACGTGGTGATTGCGATTACCTTGACCGCCTGGCCGCCAATTGCGCGTCTGGCGCGTGCGGAAACCCTGTCGCTGCGTCAGGCCGACTTTATCTCTGCCGTCCGTTTGCAGGGGGCCTCTCCGGCCCGCGTGCTGTGGCGTCACATTGTGCCGCTGTGCCTGCCGTCGGTGATCATCCGTATCACCATGAACATGGCGGGGATCATCCTGACCGCCGCCGGTCTGGGCTTCCTTGGCCTCGGTGCGCAGCCGCCCGATCCTGAGTGGGGGGCGATGATCTCCAGCGGCCGTACCTACATGATGGAGTGCTGGTGGGTAGTAACGATCCCGGGGCTGGCGATTCTTATTAACAGCTTAGCGTTCAACTTCTTAGGAGATGGCCTACGTGACATCCTCGATCCTCGCAGCGAATAGCGCTGCACCGCTGCTCGACGTAAGCGATTTAAGCGTGGATTTCGTCAACGGCAGCGCGGTAACCCACGCGGTGCGCGGCGTCTCCTTCCAGCTTGGGCAGGAGAAGCTGGCGATAGTCGGTGAATCCGGTTCCGGGAAATCCACCGTGGGCCGCGCGCTGCTGCACCTGCACCCGAAAAAAGCGCGCATTGACGCCAGCCGGATGCAGTTTGGCGATATCGACCTGCTGAACGCCAGCGAGGCGCAGATGCGCGCCATTCGCGGCAAACGTATTTCGATGATTATGCAGGACCCGAAATATTCGCTGAACCCGGTGGTGCGCGTCGGCGACCAGATTGCCGAAGCCTGGCTGACTCACCATCCGGGCTACAAAGCCGAGGCGAAAGCCAAGGCGATGGAGATGCTCGACGTGGTGCGCATTCGCCAGCCGGAGCGCGTCTACAACCTCTATCCGCACGAGATTTCCGGCGGACAGGGGCAGCGCATCATGATTGCGATGATGCTGATAACTGACCCGGAACTGGTGATTGCCGATGAACCGACCTCGGCGCTCGACGTGTCGGTACGTCTGCAGGTGCTGGGGCTGCTGGATGATCTGGTGAAGTCGCGCGGGCTGGGGCTGATATTTATCAGCCACGACATTAACCTGGTGCGCAGCTTCTGCGACCGCGTGCTGGTGATGTACGCCGGGCGAGTGGTGGAGTCGATTGCCGCCTGCGACCTCGATAATGCCACCCATCCCTATACGCAGGGGCTGATTAGCGCCCTGCCGGATATGCACCATCGCCGACCGGTTCTCCCGGTGCTACAGCGTCAGACCAGCTGGCTGACCGATTAAGGAGCGCACGATGATTGAAGTGAAAAACTTAAGCCTGGTGTTTGGCGAGGGCGAAAAGCGCAACCAGGTGCTGTTTGACGTCAATTTCCACGTTAAGCCGGGTGATATTTATGGCCTGGTGGGGGAGTCAGGCTCCGGGAAAACCACGGTGCTGAAGTGTCTTGCCGGGCTGTTTAACCACTGGCAGGGCGAGCTGGCGATTAGCGGCCAGGGGCTCTCGCATAAGATCAGCCGCGAGCGCTGTCGTCAGGTGCAGATGGTGTTTCAGGACCCGTACGGGTCCTTGCATCCGCGCCATACCATTGGCGACATTCTGGAAGAGCCGCTGCAAATTAACGGCATCGGCGAGCGGGACCGACGCATCAACACGCTGCTCGACCGCGTGGGGCTGAACCGCGCCTTCCGCGACCGCTATCCGCACCAGCTTTCCGGCGGCCAGCGCCAGCGCGTGGCGATTGCTCGCGCGCTGATTCTCGAACCGCAGGTACTGTTGCTCGATGAACCGACCTCGGCGCTGGACGTGTCGGTGCAGGCGGAAATCCTCAATCTGCTGGCGGAGCTGCAAAAAGAGTCGAACCTGACCTACCTGATGGTGACGCACGATCTGGGCGTGATTGCCCACCTCTGCCAGAAGGTGGCGGTGATGCAGTACGGCAAGATCCTCGAAACGCTGACGGTTGATGCACTGGTTAACGGTGAAGCGCAAACGCCGTATACGCAGATGCTGGTTAACGCCAGCCGTCAATATACGCGAGAAATGGCGCGCGAGGTGGCGGCGTATTAAAACCCGTAGCCCGGCCGAGCAAAGCGACGCCGGGTTTAGCTCAGTGCATGGCCCCGGCGTGGCCGGGCTACTCGAACTCTGGGAAATCATAAAAATGGATAAAAAATCCTTCCGTCTTGCCCTACCACTTCTCCTCTGTGCCTGTTCCGCCTCCGCGCTGGCGGCGGAAACTGTCGACCTGAGAATGTCCTGGTGGGGTGGCAATGGCCGTCATCAGGTCACGCTGAAGGCGCTGGAAGCCTTCCATCAGCAGTATCCGGATATCAACGTCAAAGCCGAATACACCGGCTGGGATGGGCATACTTCGCGCCTGACCACGCAACTGGCGGGCGGTACCGAGCCGGACGTGATGCAAACTAACTGGAACTGGCTGGCGCTGTTCTCTAAAGACGGCAACGGCTTCTACGATCTCAACAAAGTGAAAGATGAGATTGGCCTCGATCAGTTCACCGCCAAAGACCTCCAGCCGGTCACGGTCAAAGGTAAGCTGAACGGCATCCCGGTCGCCATGACCGCGCGTATCTTCTACTACAACGATCAAACCTGGAAAAAGGCGGGGATCGGTTACCCGAAAAACTGGGATGAGCTGATAAGCGCCGGGAAAACCTTTGAGAGCAAGCTCGGCAAACCGTACTACCCGGTGGCCCCGGAAAGCCTGGGCGTGCTGGCGTTGCTCAACTCCTATATGGTGCAGAAGTACAACATTCCGGCTATTGACCAGCAGAGTAAAAAATTCACCTACAGCGACGCGCAGTGGGTCGAGTTTTTCCAGTTGTATAAAACGCTTATCGACAACCACGTCATCCCGGATATGAAGTACTACGCCTCGTTCGGCAAGGGCAATATGTACGAAATGAAGCCGTGGATTGAAGGAGAGTGGGGCGGCGTTTATATGTGGAATACCGCCGTCACCAAATACTCGGATAACCTCAAGCCACCGGCGAAGCTCGAACTGGGTGACTATCCGATGCTGCCGGGGGCCACTGACGCAGGGCTGTTTATGAAACCGTCGATGATGCTGTCGATTGGCAAAAACACTCAACACCCAGAAGCAGCAGCGAAGCTGATTAACTTCTTGCTGAACAGCAAAGAGGGCGTCACGTTGCTGGGGCTGGAGCGCGGTGTGCCGCTGAGCAAAAGCGCGGTGGCAACGCTGACGGCGGCGGGGGTGATTAACGACAAAGATCCGTCGGTTGCCGGGATTAAACAGGCGCTGGCGCTGCCGACCACGCTTTCCGTGTCGCCGTATCTGGAAGACCCGCAACTGGTGCAGGAGTTTGATAGCGCGCTGCAGTCGATTGATTACGGTAAGAAAACCGTCGCCGAAGCGGCAACGGATTTCAAACGCCAGTCAGAGCGTATTTTAAAACGCGCAATGCGTTAACGTAGCAGCGGACAGTCCGGCGGCAGGCGACAGCGTAATGCCGCCGGTAAAATCTCCATGCGGAAGGTTTTACCGCTCAGCGGTTCGCCGTCGAGGTTAAAGGTCATCTCATGCGGTGCGGTGACCTCAAACCACGGCGAAACGCTATCCACCAGGTTTTCTGTACCATCGTTGCTGGCAAGGGTGTTAAACAGCGCCGGGATCAGCTCTTCCCCGGTGAAAATACGCAGGTGCAGCAGACCGTCGTTAATCAGCGCATCCGGACACAGCTGCTGCCCACCGCCCGCCTGACGCCCGTTGCCGATACCGATAACCAGCGCGTCGCCCTGCCAGTGAAAGTTCTCGCCGTGAATTTCGCAGCGGTCAGGCTTCAGGGTGTCCATCCGCATCAGCCCATGAATCAGGTAAGACACGCCGCCCAGCGCGGCTTTTAGTTTCTCTGGTGTTTCGGTGGTAATGCGCGTGCCGAAGCCGCCGGTGGCCATATTGATAAAACAGGTTTTGTGGTTCACCTGGGCGATATCAACCGGCACGTCACGACCGGCAATGGCGAGCTTCAGCGCATTGGCCAGATCGGTTGGAATATTGACGCTGGTGGCAAAGTCGTTGGCGGTACCGAGCGGCAAAATACCGAGGGCCGGTACCTCGCGGCTTTCGCTGTGGATCAGCGCCGTCGCCACTTCGTTAATCGTTCCGTCGCCGCCGCCCGCAATCACCGTCTCGACGTTCAGGCGAATGGCCTCTTCCACGTAACGCACTGCATCACCTTTCTCCCAGGTAACGCGAACATGAATGGTCACGCCCTCATCGCGCAGCAGTTCAACCGCCTCGCGCAGTTGAGGGGTATTGGCACCCTTGCCGTTTAAAATCAATAAGCTTGCAGGAAAGTCGGACATCCGTGGTACCTCTTTGTGGGGTATGCAAAGAGTGTAACAAAGGATACGCAGATGTGCCTGTTGTCTCTTATAGGTGACAAATATCTTGCCCGCCTGTCTCTTATAAGTGACAATTAAAACGAGCAAAAGGAATGAGGGTAAAGGGATGTACACATCTCAATTCTATCAGGATGAAAATGGCAATAAGCCTTTTAGCGATTGGCTGGCTCGGTTAAAAAAGAAAGATCGAATAGCCGCCGTGAAGATCGATACCCGGTTAGACCGGGCTGAGTCTGGAAATTTCGGAGACCACAAGTTTGAAAGGGATGGTGTCTGGGCGGTACGAAGAAAACTCAGGCCGCAGATATCGATAAGGCAGTTGAATATCTTAGAGATTTTAAAGTGAGGGCTAAATGACATCAGCGACTAAAAAAGTAGGGGCCATCGCCCCAGCGGTAGACCGTGACAAGCTCATGATCGAAGCATTTCGCGCTGATCCTGATTATGCTGACCTCTATCTAAAAACAGCGCTAGAAGAGATTAACGAAGAAGGTGGTTTAGGGGGATTCCTCATCGCATTACGCCGCGTATTAGAGGCGCGCGGTGGTATTGCTGAAGCAGCGAAAAAGACCGGTCTTGCGCGTCAGAGCATTTATCGTGCGTTATCTGAGAAGGGAAACCCAACGGTCACCACGCTTGCCCAGCTTGCCGCGGTAGCAGGCTTACAGCTCACGTTAAGTAAAGCGCCACACTGAACGGCCTGTTAGAAAAAAAATAAGCCCGTGTAAGGGAGATTACGCGGGCTAAGGAGGTGGTTCCTGGGTACAGCTAGCATTTATGGATTATGTTTTTCAGCGAAGCGAATGATATCTACAATCGATTATTCCGTCTGTGATCCATTTCTAAGAATCTTTGCTATTGAAAAACAATATAAATGCACTAGCCGTTATGCGGATTCCGAGTGGATTCTCCTGCGAAGTTACGCATCAGCAGGCCATACTCCAGCGCCACGTCTTCCGGCACGGGTAACCATACGGTGTGCCCATCGCCAGGTGCGACGGAAGTGGCTTCGCCTTTGCTGTTTTCCATGTGCTCGAGGGTGAAGTTGACGTTGCCCTGTGGGGTCATCATCTCCAGGCTGTCGCCGACGGTGAATTTGTTTTTGACCGCGACAGCGGCCAGATTGCCTTTACGCTCACCGGTGAATTCGCCGACAAACTGCTGACGCTCGGAGACGGAGTAGCCGTGCTCGTAGTTCTGGTAGTCATCGTGAGTGTGACGACGCAGGAAGCCTTCGGTGTAGCCACGGTGCGCGAGGTTTTCCAGGGTTTCCAGCAGGGAGGCATCGAACGGTTTGCCCGCGGCGGCGTCGTCAATGGCCTTGCGGTAAACCTGAGCGGTGCGGGCGCAGTAGTAATGCGATTTGGTACGGCCTTCGATTTTCAGCGAGTGCACGCCCATCTGGGTCAGACGCTCAACGTGAGCGATGGCGCGCAGATCTTTGGAGTTCATGATGTAGGTGCCGTGCTCGTCTTCAAAGGCGGTCATGTACTCGCCTGGACGTTTGGCTTCCTCAATCATAAAGACTTTATCAGTTGGCGCGCCGATGCCGAGGGTTGGCTCAACGTTTTGCACCGGAATTGGCTCGAATTTGTGGACGATGTTGCCGATGTCGTCTTCTTTGCCTTCCTGAACGTTGTATTCCCAGCGGCAAGCGTTGGTGCAGGTGCCCTGGTTCGGGTCACGCTTGTTGATGTAGCCGGAGAGCAGGCAGCGGCCGGAGTAGGCCATGCACAGCGCGCCGTGAACGAAGATCTCAATCTCCATATCCGGCACCTGGGTACGGACTTCTTCAATCTCTTCCAGCGACAGTTCGCGGGAGAGGATCACGCGGGTCAGCCCCATCTGTTTCCAGAATTTCACCGTTGCCCAGTTCACGGCGTTGGCCTGCACGGACAGGTGGATGTCCATCTCCGGGAAGTTTTCACGCACCAGCATAATCAGGCCTGGGTCAGACATAATCAGCGCATCCGGCCCCATATCCACTACCGGCTTCAGATCCCGAATAAAGGTTTTCAGCTTGGCGTTATGCGGGGCGATGTTCACCACCACATAGAACTTTTTACCCAGCGCATGGGCTTCGTTGATGCCGAGCTGCAGATTTTCGTGATTGAATTCGTTGTTACGGACGCGCAGGGAGTAGCGTGGCTGGCCAGCGTAAACTGCATCGGCACCGTAAGCGAAAGCGTAACGCATATTTTTCAGCGTTCCCGCCGGGGAGAGGAGTTCCGGTTTAAACATGATTATCTCGTTCTGATGACAGGTCAGATTCGTCGCACCTGATGCGGCGAGTTGGGGAGTGCCCCCACATTAAGGGCGGGCATTGTAGCGCTGCGAGGGAGGGGAGTAAACCTTTGTACGCTTTATGCCGGATAAGCGTAGCGAGCGCCATCCGGCAATCTGTCAGATTACGCCATGCGGCAGGCGTCAGCTTCCCAGCGGTAGCCCACCCCATAGACGGCGCGGATAAACGACTGCTCGGCGTCCAGCGACTCCAGCTTGCGGCGCAGGTTCTTAATGTGGCTGTCGATGGTGCGGTCGGTCACCACGCGGTAATCATCATAGAGATGATTGAGTAACTGCTCGCGGGAGAAGACCTTCCCCGGCTCCTGCGACAGGGTTTTCAGCAGGCGGAACTCGGCGGGGGTGAGGTCGAGCAGGCGGTCGCGCCAGGAGGCCTGAAAACGGTTTTCATCCACGATAAGCGGGCTCTGGGCATCCAGCGCCTGAAGTTCGGTTCGTGGCTTGCAGCGGCGCAAAATGGTTTTCACGCGCGCCACCACTTCACGTGGGCTGTACGGCTTACAGATATAATCGTCGGCACCAATTTCTAAGCCCAGCAGGCGGTCGATCTCTTCGATTTTGGCGGTCACCATCACGATCGGCACGTCGGAGAAGCGGCGAATTTCGCGGCACAACGTCAGACCGTCGGTGCCCGGCAGCATCAGATCCAGCAGGATAAGATCCGGCGGCGTTTGATGAACGTACGGCAGCACTTTATCCCCGTGGCTAATCAGCGTCGGGGCATAGTGGGCCGCCAGCAAATAGTCGATGAGCAGTTGTCCCAGCTTCGGTTCATCTTCAACAATCAGAATGCGTGGGGCGTTTTCATCAATCGGTAAATCGGTCATATCTCTCTCGGTATAGCACGTTCCAGCGGTAACTCTACTTTAATGCTAACCCCGCCAAAAGGCGAATGTCCGACGTTTAGCTGCCCGCCGTGGGCAGTGACGATGTTGGCGCAAATCGCCAGCCCCAGGCCGGAGCCGCCGCTGGCACGGTTGCGAGAACCTTCGGTACGATAGAAGCGTTCGCACAGTCTTGCCAGCTGTTCGTCGGTAACGCCGGGGCCGCTGTCGGCGAACTCCAGCACGATATGCTGCGCGTCGAGCGCGGTGCGAATCAGCACCTGGCCGCCGCTGTCGGTGTAACGCAGGCTGTTTTCCAGCAGATTGTTGAACAGCTGCATTAAGCGGTCGGGGTCGCCAAATACGCTGGCGCTTTCCGCCAGCGCCAGATTGAGCGTCAGGCCGCGGCTGGCAAGGCGTTCGCGGAAGGCATCGGCAGCAATTTCCAGCAGCGCGATGATATCGACGGTGGATTTCTGGTAGGCCAGCGCCCCTTCGTCAGACATGGATAGCTGATGCAGGTCATTGACCAGCTTGGTCAGCGTGGCGACTTCGGCCTGGAGCGAAGTTACCGACTCAGGGGTAAATTTGCGTACCCCATCCTGTATCGCTTCCAGCTCGCCGCGCAGCACCGCCAGCGGGGTGCGCAGCTCGTGGGAGATATCGGCCATTAAATCCCGGCGCATCTGCTGGTTTTTTTCCAGCGTACTGGCGAGCTGGTTAAAGTCCTTCGCCAGTCTCCCCAGTTCATCGCCGCTGGTCACCGGGACGCGGGTGGAGAAATCGCCCGCCGCCAGTTTATGGGTGCCTTCTACCAGCCGTCTGACCGGGGCAATCAGGCCGCGGGCCAGCGGGAAGGTGGCCAGTGCAGCGAGCAGCGTTGCCAGCCCGACGATAAGCCAGCTGGTACGACGCTGCTGCTGATCAAAGTTGATGTCGGTGTTGCGCGTCAGGCGCTCGACCGGTGAGGCGATCACCGCGCCCACCTCCATACCGTTGACGATAATGCCGCGCCGGGAGCCGTCATGGGGCACCGCTTCGCGCGGGCCAACCAGCACCCGGGCGTTTTGATCGACCACCCAGAACTGGGTGCGCCAGCCGTGCGGCGGCATGCCGCCGCGATCCGGGCCGCGAGGCGGCTCCCCGTCCGGCCCCGGAGGGCCAGGCGGTTGGCGCTCTTCGTTATTGTCATGCTCAAAAGAGCGCAGGATCTGGAAAATAAAACGGTCGTTATTACGTAAAAAGCGCCAGTTCCCGTGTTGGGCATACTGCTCCGCCAGCGCATCACTCAGCAGCTGGAGCCGCTGTTCGTTGCCGCGCTTGATATAGTCAATAAAGCCGCGCTCAAAGCTGATGCGCACGGCCCAGTGCATGCTGATAAGCAGCACGATACAGGTGGCTAAAATGACCAGAAACAGTTTGCCGGAGATGCCCGGGCGCCATAGTTTCACGCTTTACTCCTTGAGTTTGTGTCGGGCGATCACCACGTTTTTGGTGGTGTCGTCCGGTACGCGGGCAAAGACCAACGCCGGGAGGGCAATAATCGCCGCCATGCAAAGATAGGTGTACATAAAGACGTGGTGCGTCGCGTCGCTGCCGACGGCGATATGCTGTTGACCGAAGGTGCCGAGCAGGATCCCGGCGATGGTGACGCCGATACTCATCGACAACTGCATGATCATCGACAGCAGGCTGTTGCCGCTGCTGGCAAACTCATCGGGCAGGTCTTTCAGCGTCAGGGTGTTCATCGACGAGAAGCGGCTGGAGTTCACCATTCCCTGAATGAACAAGATCACCGGCAGCGCGTAGTACCAGCCCGCCAGCGCGGTGAACATAAACAGCAGGCTGATAACGGCCAGGCTAACGGTGCTGACCACCAGCACGCGGCGATAGCCAAAGCGGTTCACCACCTGCACCACAATGCGCTTCATCCCCATGCTGCCCAGCACCATCGGAATCATCATCAGCCCGGCGTGGAACGGCGAGAAACCCATGCCAATTTGCAGGAATACCGGGGTCATAAACGGCAGCATGCCGCTGCCGATACGCCCGCTAAAGCTGCCGGCCAAGCCAAGAGAGAAGGTTGGCGTACGGAACAGCTTGAGGTTGAACAGTGCGCCGTCGTTGCCGCGGGCGTGCCAAAGATACATCACGATAGAGACGATGCCGATAGCCACCAGCGCACCCATCATCAACGGTGAGATGCCGAGGCCTTTTTGCCCATCCAGCGCCAGCGTTAAGGTCGCCATGCCCAGTGCCAGCACGACAAAACCCGCGATATCGAATCGCCGGGTCTGGACGGTGTAGTTGGGCATCAGCGCCAGCGTAGCAATACAGCCGATAATGCCGACCGGAATGTTAATCAGGAAGATCCAGTGCCAGGAGGCGTACTCCACCAGAATCCCGCCGAGCGCCGGGCCGAGGAGCGGGCCAACCTGACCGGGAATGGTGACGAAGGTCATTGCCGCCATATACTGGTCGCGCGGGACGATTTTCATCACCGTCAGTCTGCCTACCGGCACCATCATGGCACCGCCAATCCCTTGTAGTACGCGCGCCATCACCAGCTCGTTGAGCGTTCCGGCGAGCGAGCAGAATAGCGAACCGGCGGTGAACAGTACGATGGCGGTGAAAAAGATATTTCGTACGCCAACCCGGTCAGCCAGCCAGCCGCTGGCGGGCAGCATCACCGCGACGGTCAGCACGTAGGAGACCACCACCATGTGCATATGCAGCGGGCTCTCCCCGAGGCTTAGCGCCATTGAGGGGAGGGCGGTATTGACGATCGTGGTGTCCAGCGATTGCATAAAAAAGCCGAATGCCACGATCCAGAGTTGCCAGCGAACGTTGGCGGGTAGGTCAGTCATAGTTATTCAGTTACCGATTGTCGGGGTTGACGTGAAAAACGCAGACGCAGACGATCGAAGAACAGATAGACCACCGGGGTGGTGTAGAGGGTTAACAGCTGGCTCATCACCAGACCCCCTACAATGGTAATCCCCAGCGGTTGACGCAGTTCCGAACCGTCGCCCCCGGAGAGAACCAGCGGTAAGGCACCAAAAAGCGCCGCCAGCGTGGTCATCATAATCGGACGAAAACGCAGCAGACAGGCCTGGAAAATCGCCTCTTCCGGGGCGAGGTTACCGTTACGCTGCGCTTCAAGGGCGAAGTCGACCATCATGATGGCGTTTTTCTTCACAATGCCAATTAATAGCATGATCCCGATAAGGGCGATTAGGCTGAATGGGGCATCGAATAGCTCCAGCGCCAGCAGCGCCCCGACGCCCGCAGAAGGCAGCGTTGAGAGGATGGTCAGCGGGTGAACGTAGCTCTCATACAGGATCCCCAGCACAATATAGACCGTAGCAATTGCGGCAATGATCAGGATCACCTGCGAGTTCATTGTCTGCTGGAATACCTGCGCGGTACCGGCGAATGAGCCGCGCACCGTGGACGGCACGCCAAGCTGGGTCATGGTCCGCGTGATGGCATCGCTCGCTTCCGACAGTGATTTACCGGTCGGCAGGTTGAAAGAGACCGTCGATGCCGCCGACAGCCCCTGGTGGTTAACCGACAGTGGCGCATTGGCGGGCTGCCATTTGGCGAAGTACGACAGCGGAATCGCCTTGCCTTCGCTGTTAATCACGAACATTTTGTCCAGCGCGCTGACGTCCTGGGTATAAACCGGATCCACCTCCATCACTACCTTATACTGGTTCAACGGTTGGTAGATGGTGGAGATCTGGCGTTGACCAAAGGCGTTGTTCAGCAGGCTGTTGGCCGCTTCGACGCTGATCCCCAGCCGTGACATGGTTTCACGGTCATAGATAAGGTCCATTTCCGCGCCGTTGTCCTGCTGGTCTGAGTTGACGTCGGCTAACTCCGGCAGTGCCGCCAGCGCTTTACGAATTTTCGGTTCCCATTCCCGCAGCGCGCTGAGGTCGTCGGAGAGCAGCGTGTACTGGTAGCTGGCGTTGGCCTGACGGCCGCCGACGCGAATATCCTGTACCGCCATCAGGAACAGGTTAGCCCCCGGCTCTTTGGCGAGCTTTTTACGCAGCCGGTCGATAACCTGCTGCGCCGATTCATGGCGCACGTTGCGCGCTTTCAGGGTGATAAACATCATGCCGCTGTTAACCCGCGAGCCGCCGGTAAAGCCGGTGACGTTATCCACCGCCGGGTCTTCGCGGATGATTTTCATAAAGTCCTGCAGCTTGCCGCGCATCGCCTGGAACGAGATGCTCTGGTCAGCCTGAATGCCGCCCATCAGCACCCCGGTATCCTGTTCCGGGAAGAAGGTTTTCGGCACCGTAATATACAGCCAGATATTGAGCGCAATGGTGGCGAGGAACACCACGCCGACCAGTTTCGCATGCCCCAATACCCACTTCAGCGATTTACCGTAGCCCTGCTGCATGGCGACCAGAACGCGCCCAAATCCTTTGTTGCGGGTTGGCGAATGCCGACGGTTAGATTTCAGCATCCAGCCGCACATCATCGGCGTGAGGGTGAGCGAGACGGCGAGCGAAATAGCGATAGCCACCGACAGCGTGACGGCAAACTCCCGCAGCAGCCTCCCCGGCAGGCCGCCCATCAGCAGCAGCGGCAGGAATACCGCGACCAGTGAAACGCTCATCGACAGAACGGTGAAGCCCACCTCGCGGCTACCCTGAAGCGCCGCCTGCATCGGTTTCATCCCGGCCTCAATATGGCGTGAGATATTCTCCAGCACCACGATGGCATCATCGACCACAAAGCCGGTGGCGATGGTCAACGCCATCAGCGACAGGTTATTGAGGCTAAAGCCGCACAGGTACATGGCGGCAAAGGTGCCAATCAGCGACACCGGCACCGCCACGGCGGGGATAAGCGTTGCGCGTCCGGAGCGCAGGAACAGGAAGACCACCAGAATGACCAGCGCGACGGAAATCACCAGCGTCTGCTCAACTTCCTCCAGCGAGGCGCGGATGGTGGGCGAGCGGTCCTGGGCGATTTGCAGGTCAATTGCCGCAGGAATGGTCTGTTGCAGCTCCGGCAGTTCCGCACGGATGCGGTCCACGGTGTCGATAATATTGGCTTCCGGCAGCTTGCGGATCATCAGCAAAATCGCCGGTTTGGCGTTGGTCATCCCGGCGTTGCGGACATCCTGTACCGAGTCGGTCACATTGGCGACATCGCCAAGGCGCACCGCGCCGCCGTTGTTGTAGTGAACGATCAGCGGCTGGTATTCAGCGGCTTTTTTCAGTTCGTCGTTGGTTTGTAGCTGCCAGCGGTGGGTGGTGTCGTCAATCGCCCCCTGCGGTTTGCGCACGTTGGCGTTACTGATGGCGGTGCGCACGGCATCCAGCGACACGCCCTGGTTAAACAGCGCCTGTGGGTTGAGGTCAACGCGCACGGCGGGCAGGGAGCTGCCGCCGACGTCGACGTCGCCCACGCCGTCAATTTGCGAAATGCTCTGCGCCAGTTGGGTAGAGGCGAAGTCGTACAGTTCGCCCTGGGAATAGGTGTCAGAGGTCAGCGTCAGGATCATGATTGGTGCATCTGACGGGTTAGCTTTACGGTAGGTCGGGCGACTCGGCATGCCGCTTGGCAGCAGGTTCTGTGCGGCGTTAATGGCCGCCTGTACGTCACGCGCCGCGCCGTTGATATCGCGGTCGAAGTTAAATTCAAGAATGATGCGCGTACTGCCAAGCGAGCTGCTTGAGGTCATCTCGTTGACCCCCGCAATACGCCCAAGCGAGCGCTCCAGCGGCGTTGCCACGGATGAGGCCATGGTCTCTGGCGACGCCCCCGGCAGCGAGGCGCTGATCATAATCACCGGAAAATCGACCTGCGGCAGCGGGGCGACCGGCAGCAGGCGGAATCCGAGGATCCCGCACAGCGTAATGGCGAGCGAAATAAGAATCGTCGCCACCGGACGGTAGATGAAGAGCGCGAAAAATTTCACTTACGCTTCCTCTTCACGATGCGGGAACCGACTTTTCAGGTACAGCGACAGTCGGTCGAACAGCAGATAGATAACCGGGGTGGTGAACAGCGTTAGCACCTGGCTTACCAACAGACCGCCGACCATGCCAATCCCCAGCGGGCGGCGTAGCTCCGCGCCGACGCCGGTACTCAGCATCAACGGCAGCGCCCCCAGCAGGGCCGCCAGCGTGGTCATCAGAATCGGGCGGAAACGCAGCAGGCAGGCCTGGTAAATCGCCTCGCGCGGTGCCATGCCCTGTTCACGCTCGGCGGCGAGCGCAAAGTTGATCATCATGATCGCGTTCTTCTTCACGATACCAATCAGCAGGATGATGCCGATGATGGCAATCACGTCCAGCTCGTTACCGGCAATCATCAGCGCCAGCAGCGCGCCGACGCCCGCGGTTGGCAGCGTCGACAGAATGGTGATCGGGTGAATAAAGCTCTCATAGAGCACGCCGAGTACGATATACATCGCCACCACCGCCGCAACCACCAACCAGATAGTACTGCTGAGTGCGGACTGGAAGGCGAGGGTGCTGCCCTGGAATTCGGTACGAATATCTGACGGCAGGTTCAGCGTTTTTTCGGTGTCCAGAATCGATTGCACCGCATCGCCCAGCGAGTACTTATCCGGCACGTTGAACGAAATGGTGGTCACCGGGAACTGGTCGAGGTGGTTTATCGACAGCGGCGCAAACCGCTGCTCAACTTTGGCAATCGCGGTTAACGGCACGATGCCGCCGTCGCTGCTGGTCAGGCGAATGTTATCAAGCGCTGCCAGCCCCGGCGTTTGGCGGGTATCGTGTTCGAGCACCACGCGATACTGGTTAGCCTGGGTGTAAATGGTGGAGATAAGACGCTGGCCAAAGGCGTTGTACAGCGCGTTATCGACGTCCGCCATTGAAATACCGAGGCGGCTGGCGCTGTCGCGGTCAACGTTAACGTAGGCCACCAGCCCTTGATCCTGCCAGTCGCTGCTGACATCCGAGAGCTGCGGCAGTGCCTGAAGCTGTTCCATCAGTTGTGGTACCCACTGGCTTAACGCATCGAGCGAGTTGGCCTGCAGGGTGAACTGATACTGCGTGCGGCTCACGGTAGTATCGATGGTCAGATCCTGCGTTGGCTGCAGATAGAGCTGGATGCCCGGAATGCGGTCAGCCGACTGCTGCAGACGGCTGATAACCGCCTGTACGCGGTCGTCACGCTCGCTCAGCGGCTTGAGGTTAATCTGTAAACGGGCGCTGTTGAGCGCCGGGTTGGTGCCGTCCACGCCGACGAAAGAGGTCAGGCTTTCGACCGCTGGGTCTTTCAGAATCGCATCGGCCACCGCCTGCTGGCGCTGCGCCATGCTGGCAAATGACACCGACTGCGGCGCCTGTAAGGTGCCCTGAATAATGCCGTTATCCTGCGTCGGGAAGAAGCCTTTCGGAATGGTTACCCACAGTATCACCGACAGCGCCAGCGTACTGAGCGCCACGCTCAGGGTTAACCACGGATGGTTCAGCACGCGGGCCAGCAGGTGCCCATAACCGGCAATCACCCGGTCAAAGAAACGCTCGCTGGCGCGGGAGAAACGGTTCTGTTTGCGCAGCGATTCGTGGCTGAGCATGCGCGCGCACATCATTGGCGTCAGCGTTAACGACACCACGGCGGAGATCAGTATGGCGACCGCCAGGGTGACGGCGAACTCGCGGAACAGGCGGCCAACGATATCACCCATAAACAGCAGTGGGATCAGTACCGCAATCAACGAGAAGGTGAGGGAAATAATGGTAAAGCCAATCTCGCCCGCGCCTTTCAGCGCTGCGGTCATCGGCTTCTCGCCTTTTTCGATATAGCGCGAGATGTTCTCAATCACTACGATGGCGTCATCAACCACGAAGCCGGTGGCAATGGTGAGCGCCATCAGCGTCAGGTTGTTAATCGAGAAATCAAGAAACACCATCACCGCGAACGTGCCGACCAGCGAGAGCGGCACGGCAACGCCGGGGATGATGGTCGCCGGAACGTTACGCAGGAACAGATAGATGATCATCACCACCAGCGCAATCGCCAGCATCAGCTCGAACTGGGTGTCGGAGACCGAGGCGCGTATGTTGGTGGTACGGTCGGAAAGCACCTCAACCTTGACCGATTTCGGCAGGCTCTCGGTGAGCTGCGGTAGCATCTGGCGGATGCTATCGGCCGTGGAGATGATGTTAGCTCCCGGCTGGCGCTGCACGTTCATCACGATGGCCTGTTTTTTATTGGCCCACGCGCCAAGCCAGGTGTTCTCTGCCCCTTGTTCCACGGTCGCTACATCGCCTAAGCGAATCGGCGCGCCGTTTTTGTAGGCGATAATCAGCGCCCGGTACTCCTGCGCCGACTGCATCTGGTCGTTTGCCGAGAGCGTCACCGCGCGCGCGGGGCCGTCGAGGCTACCTTTCGCCGAGTTAACGTTGGCATTGGTAATGGCGGTGCGAATATCTTCGCTGGTCAGCCCGAGGGCGGCAATGGCCTGAGCGTTCAGCTTCACGCGCACGGCAGGACGCTGACCGCCCGCCAACGTTACCAGACCGACGCCAGAGACCTGCGAAATTTTCTGCGCCACGCGGGTCTCAACCATATCTTCCACTTCGGTCATCGGCGTGGCAGTTGAGGTGACGGCGAGGGTCATGATCGGCGGATCCGCCGGGTTGACCTTGCTGTAGACCGGTGGGTTAGGCAGGTCGCTTGGCAGCAGGTTGGTGGCGGCGTTAATCGCAGCCTGTACTTCCTGCTCAGCAACGTCCAGCGGCAGCGTGAGCTGGAACTGGAGGGTGACAACCGATGCGCCGCCGGAGCTTTGCGATGACATCTGCTTCAGCCCGGACATCTGTCCGAACTGGCGTTCAAGCGGCGCGGTAATCGCCGAGGTCACCACGTCCGGGCTGGCACCCGGATAAAGCGTGACTACCTGAATGGTGGGGTAGTCCACCTCCGGCAGCGCGGAGACGGGCAGAAAACGGTAGCCGATAATACCGGCCAGCAGAATCGCCACCATCAGCAGCGTGGTGGCGACAGGGCGCATAATAAACAGACGGGACGGGCCGCCCGTGTTGCTCGGCGGTAAAACTTGCATCAGCCGCGCGCTCCTTTATGGCTGGCGGCATGGCCTTCAGCCGCCGCCGGTTTTTCCGTTCCGGAGGTGGTGGCATCGTGGGCGGTGACGACTTCCACTTTGGCCCCTTCGGTTAAGCGGTCGATACCGTCGGTCACCACGCGGTCACCGGCAGAAAGTCCGGCATCAATCACCACTTTCTGGCTGTCCTGAATGCCCGGCACCACGGTGTGTTTGCTGACTTTATTGTCGCTGTTCAGCACCCAGACAAAGTGACCGTCGTTGCCCATCTGCAGGGCGGCGGTAGGGATAACGACGGCGTTCTGCTGGGTATCGACCAGCATGCGGGCGTTAACGAACTGGTTCGGGAACAGCGCATCGTCCTGGTTGTTAAAGCGCGCTTTGAGTTTGATGGTGCCGGTGGTGGCATCAATCTGGTTATCAAGGCTCAGCAGCGTACCGGCACTCAGCTTCTGCTTGTTGGTGCGGTCCCAGGCTTCAACCACCAGACTTTTCCCCGCTTTCTGCGCGGCAACCACGGTAGCAATATCATTTTCCGGCAGGGTGAAGACCAGGTCGATTGGGTGAGTCTGAGTCAGAACGACGATACCGGTGGTATCACCGCTGGAGATCTGGTTGCCGATATCGACCTGTTTCAAGCCCACGCGGCCATCGATTGGCGCGGTGATACGGCTCCAGTCGAGCTGCAGCTGGGCGCTGGCGACGGCGGCTTCATCGGCTTTGATGGTCCCTTCGGATTCACTGACCAGCGATTGCTGGGTATCCAGTTCCTGACGGGAGATCAGGTTGGTTTTCACCAACTGCTGGTAGCGGGATAAATCACGACGCGCGTTGGCGAGCGTGGCTCTGTCTTTTGCCAGCTGCCCCTGCGCCTGGGCGAGGGCGACTTTGAACTGGCTTGGGTCAATTTCTGCCAGCAGGTCACCGGCTTTCACCTGCTGCCCTTCCTGGAAGTGAATCGCCATCAGTTGGCCGTCAACGCGGCTGCGGACGGTGACGGTGTTGGCGGCGGTAATGGTACCCAGCCCGCTCAGATAGCGAGGTACCGCTTCGCTGGTGGCGGTGGCGGCCTGAACCGGCGCCAGCGTGCCGCCAAAGCGACCGCCGTGACGACCGCCAGCGGCAGGCGCGCCCGCCGGTTTCGCGGTGGTGGAACCCGAGGTATCAGAATTGCTGCTGAAGTGCCAGATACCGAACGCGACTGCGATCGCTACCAGCACGGCCAGCGCAATACGCCAGCGATGGTTATGAATGCCTTTCATTGTTATCCGTTTCTCGCCCTGAATCATTTCACGAAATGATACTAGTTTAGTTACGGAACGCTCAGAAAAAATGGAGGAAATATGAAAGACGGAAGGAATCGTCCGAATCCTGAACGGCTTTACGAGTAGGCTCGCAAACTCTGGGGACGAAACTGCGGGCCGGGCTAACGCGTGCTACCGTCAGCGGCGTTTAGCAGGGCGCTAAAACAGGAAAGCCCCTCCTGACGAAGGGGCCTTATATAAGGAAAGGGTTATGATGAAGTTAGTCATCATACTGGTGATACTCTTAGTGTTTAGCTTACCGGCTTACTAAGACACCAGGGGGAGGAGAAATCCTCCCTTACCCTCATTCCTTTACGATAGGTCGAAAAAACAGCGAAGTCAACGACGATATTTCAGGCGAAAACCACCTGCGCCCAGCGGGCCAGACCAGCGGTCACCGAGCCAAAATCGTCGCCACCGGCAATTGGAATGCCGGGAAGCTGTTGCGCCAGCGCCTTCTTAATCAGCGGTGAGCGTGCGCTGCCGCCGGTTAAGTAGATGACATCCGGCTTTTCGTTGCTGTTTTCCAGCGCCAACTGCACCTGTTCAAGAATGCGCGTCAGCGGTTGGTTCAGCGCCGCTTCCAGCCCATCCTGGCTGATAGCGGTGGCCAGTTCGTCGCTGATAAACGGCAGCGAGGTGTCAATTTGTGCGGCTTCGGACAGCGCGATTTTGCTCTCTTCGGCGCTGCGTACCAGACGGTAGCTCAGACGCTGCTGCCAGACCTTATACAGCAGGGCGACTTTCTCGGCGTCGCGGGCATCACGGGCGAGGTCGCGCAGCAGTCGGCCGTTGGCCGCGCTGTAAAAATCGGTTTGTGCCGGAACGTCGTTGATAGCCACCGCGTTCCACCACGGCAGAATCGGCAGGGCGATGCCTTTTTCGGTGTCGCCGCCCATGCCGAGCAGCGGCATCAGGCTCTTAAAGGCCAGCGCGATGTCCAGGTCGTTACCGCCGACGCGGCAGCCGCTGTGACCAAGCAGGCTCTGTTCACGGTCGTGACGGGTGCGCCACTGCGGCCCCATCAACAGCACCGAGCAGTCGGTGGTACCGCCGCCGATATCGACGACCAGCACGCGTTTTTCTTCACTCAGCGTGGCTTCGAAATCGAGCCCCGCGGCAACCGGTTCATACTGGAACACCACTTCACGGAAGCCCGCGCGCTTTGCCGCACGTTCAAGGATGCCGACCGCCTGGGCGTTAGCGTCGTCGCCACCGAGTCCCTGGAAGTTAATCGGGCGGCCAATCACCGCCTGGTCGAGCTTATCCGCGAGCTGCGACTGCGCCTGCTGGCGAATATGCAGCATCATCGAGCAGACCAGGTCTTCGAATACCGCCACCTGCTGCGGCTTCAGGCCGCTGGCGCCAAGGAACGATTTCGGTGATTTAACAAAATAGACCTCTTCCGGGTCGGCGATGTACTGCTTGAGCGACGCGAGGCCAAACTGCACGCTATTGCTCAGTACGTCGATATCTTCTTCGCGGTTGAAGTTCATCGCCCGACGCAGCAGCGCCTGCGCTTCATCGCCGGTGGCAGGCACCTGATGGTGGCGATAAAGCCACTCGCTCACCGCTTCGCGCGTTGGCGCCGCGAGCATTGAAGGCAGCAGCGTACTGCCGTTTTCCATCGTCAGCATGCGCGGTGCGCCATCCTGCATCACGGCGATAGAACAGTTCGCCGTCCCGTAGTCAAAACCAATAAACACGACAATTATCCCCATGCCAGTGAAGAAAGGGGGGCGACTTTAGCGGAATGTCGCGAAGGCGGCAACTGGAATATGAAAGCAAGGTCACTGACGTGATAACCCGCTATGCTATTACGCTCGGCTTATCGCTATGTGCTTAAGGAGCAACGATGTTTGAACTGCCGTGGTTACCGCCGTACGACTGGCAATGGATGTTTGGCTTTCTGCAGGCGCGTGCCGTCAGCGGTATTGAACGTTTTGACGGCGGTAGCTACACCCGCAGCTGGCGCTGTGGCGAACATCACGGGCTTATCACCATGACGCCGGACACGGCGCACAACCGACTTTGCGTCACGCTCTCCACCGGGCTTTTACCCGTGGCCGACCGGGCGCTGGCAGGCGTGGAAAAGCTGTTGGACCTGCGCTGCTGTCCGCAGCAAATTCAGCATGCGCTGGGCGATCTCGCTGCCGCCAGACCGGGGCTGCGTCTGCCGGGAGCACTTGAGCCATTTGAACAGGGGATAAGGGCGATTCTCGGCCAGCTTGTGAGTGTGAAGATGGCGGCGAAGCTGACAGGTAGCGTGGTGGCGCTCTATGGCGAACCGTTGGCTGAAGAGGAGGGCTTTTTCCTGTTTCCTACCGCCGCGCGTCTGGCGGCGGGCGACCCGCTGGCGCTGAAAGCGCTGGGGATGCCGCTAAAACGCGCGGAGGCGCTTATCTATTTCGCGCAGGCGACGGTCAACGGCGAGCTGCCGCAAGCGCTGCCTGAGGATGTTCCCCAGGCGCTTAAAACGCTACAGCAGTTTCCCGGCATTGGTCGCTGGACGGCAAACTACTTCGCACTGCGTGCCTGGCAGGCGAAGGATATTTTCCTGCCGGATGATTACCTGATCAAACAGCGTTTCCCGGGAATGACGCCCGCGCAAATTCGCGTTTACGCCGAGCGCTGGCAACCCTGGCGCTCTTACGCGTTATTGCATATCTGGCATACGGACGACTGGTCGCCGGTATGAATCACCGGCGTGTAGACCGTGACTCTGCCACGTCCGTTGTTTTTCGACTCGTAGCAGGCGGCGTCGGCCTGTACCAGCAGTTCCGCCAGTTTAGCGTTGTGCTCATGCACCAGGGTTAACCCGGCGCTGGCGCCCACCCGGTGCAGGCGGCCTGCCCAGATAAATTCGTAGTGATTAATCGCCTCGACGACGCGCTCGGTGGCGTTCACCGCCTGCTCGGTGGAGCAGTGGCGCAGAATAAAACCGAACTCATCGCCGCCGAGGCGCGCCAGAATATCGCTGGGGCGCAGCATTGAGCGCATCAACGAGGCAATTTCGTGCAGCAGCGCATCGCCTGCCGCATGTCCCGCGCTGTCGTTGACCGCCTTAAAGAAATCAAGGTCGAGCATAATCAGCGCGTGCGACTGGTGGCTGCCCGGCAGCACTTTCAACAGCCCTTTGAGCTGGCTTTCAAAGCTTGAACGATTGGGCAGTCCGGTCAACGCATCGTGGGTCGCGCTGTAGCTGAGCTGGCGCAGCAGTTTGCGCGATTCGGTAACGTCCTGAATGACCAGCACGAAGCCGATATGCTCCCCCTCAAGGGTTTTTAGCGGCGTCATGCTGTAGTGGATGTCAAAGCTGTCGCCATAGCGGTTTTTCAAGCTGTTGTCGTACTCGGCGTCGCTTTCTGGACCCGCCTGCGCGCTGAGGGCTTCCAGTATCTCTCCACCTGGCCCCTCGGTAATACGTAACACGGTAAGCAATGGCTTGCCTTGCGCTTCTGACTGCTTCCAGCCGCACATTTTTTCAGCGACCGGATTCATGAAAATAATGTTTTGCTTATTGTCAGTGCTGATCACCGCATCATGAATGGAGTCGAGGGTGATATGCAGGCGCTCTTTTTCCTGGAACAGCGCTTCGTTGGCCTGGGTGAGCTCCGCCATCAGCGCTTTATTCGCTTCGCGGCTTTTTTTCAGCGAGTTGATATCTTCAACCTGCTTAATAAAATAGAGCGGCGTGCCGTCGTTATTGCGCACGACCGAGACGGCAAGCAGCGCCCAGACCACCTCTCCGTGCTTGGTGCAGTAGCGTTTCTCCAGCGAATAGCTGTCAACTTCCCCGCGATTCAGCCGATCGAGTTGGGCCAAATCGGTAGCTAAATCTTCCGGCCAGGTCACCTGCTGGAAGGTCATCCGGTGCAACTCGTCCTGGCTGTAGCCAAGGAAGGCGCTCAGCGATTTGTTGACCTGCAGCCACTGCCCGTAGGTATCGACCAGCGCCATGCCGATGGCGGAATACTCCATCGCGTTACGGAAGCGAGTTTCGCTCTCGGCAATATGTCGGCGTTCGTTGTGCACGGCGTACATGGCGATGCTCATTACGCCGGTCGGCAGCAGCACCATCAGGAACGGCAGTCCCGGCATATTGTGCAGGCGATAGCTGTTGAGGGTGTTCTCAATCATGTGCTGAACCAGCGGGTGCAAAGAGGTCAGCATCAGCACCACCATAATGGTCAGCAAGGAGATGATAAACGCCTCTAAACGCGGTAGGCGCACGGCGCTCCACATCAGCAACACCATGATGAAGGTGAACGGCCACGGTAGATAGAGCATTGCTGTAATACTTAGCGCCAGGGTAAGCACGGCGGTCAGCAGCGTGGAAACCAGCAGCGCGGTATTTTGATAACGCGTGGCAAACCGGGCTTTCAGCAGCAGGCCAATCGGAACCAGCGCTAACGCGCCAGTAGCCTCGGCAAGCACCCAAACTATCAGCGTTTGCAATGCGTTCGTGCCGGGAGAGAGGCTGGCGACCAGAATGCCGCCCAGCAACGCTGGCACCAGCGCGCAGGCGATCGCCATGCGGGTCCAGTCCACCAGATTTTGCAGCGGGTTATCGAGCACCAGCCAGCGACGTAGCAGCAATGCGCCGACCAGCGCCTCGAGAATGTTAATCGCCGGATAAGTTAGCGTCACCGCCGACGGGGAGTAGAGGCTCGTTGCGGTAATAATACCCAGCACGCTCGCCAGCCCAATACCGGGCCACAGGGAACGCTTAAAACGATAGAATCCTGCCATCATGACCGCCGTCGGGAACCACACCGGCGACAGGTCACTTGGCTGATGCATCAGCGCGAACGAATAGAGCGTGAACAGGAACGTCAGGAACCCGAGGCCAAACAGGAGTTGCGCCGTACGAAACGGTGAGGTCAGGGCGATGGGGATGTACAGTTTTTCTTTCTTCATTACCACGATTATCCGGAACGACACACTCCGGCCTTGCTGACATTACCGCTGATTATGCACCAACTTACGCGCCTTTTATCGGATCGGTGACACTTATTGACAATAATCGGCAATTGATCACAAGTGTAATATTTACTTCGTGAATAACGACTTGCGCCGAAACGCGCCTCGACAGCGTTTCACCGATTGTCACCGCAGAACGATGCATTCGACTGGTATCGTCGCTATGAAATCCCTATAATTGCCGCGTTTGGCGCGGGTACACCTGATTATTCAGAGCTTCACCTCTTGAATAATATTGTCTGTCCGTGCCGTCCTTCCTATCATCCAGGTTAATCGGGTCGCAAAATTTATGACTGATAAGTCTCATCAGTGCGTCATTGTAGGCATCGCCGGCGCATCGGCTTCAGGTAAAAGTCTTATTGCTAGTACGCTGTATCGCGAATTACGCGAGCAGGTAGGTGATGAGCATATCGGTGTTATCCCTGAAGATAGCTATTACAAAGACCAAAGTCACCTGTCCATGGAAGATCGGGTAAAAACCAATTATGACCATCCTAATGCGATGGACCATAGTCTGCTGTTCCAGCATTTGCAGACCTTAAAACGCGGCACCGCTATCGAACTGCCGGTCTATAGTTACGTCGAGCACACCCGTACCCAGGAAACGATCCACATCGAACCGAAAAAAGTGATCATCCTTGAAGGGATCCTGCTGCTGACGGATGCGCGCCTGCGTGAAGAGATGAACTTCTCTATTTTCGTTGATACCCCGCTGGATATTTGCCTGATGCGTCGTATCAAGCGTGACGTTAACGAACGCGGGCGTTCGATGGACTCGGTGATGGCTCAGTATCAGAAAACCGTGCGTCCAATGTTCCTGCAGTTTATCGAACCGTCCAAGCAGTACGCCGACATCATCGTGCCGCGTGGGGGGAAAAATCGCATCGCTATCGACATTCTGAAAGCGAAAATTAGTCAGTTTTTTGAATAACTCACGCGAATTGTGTAACGTGCATTAATAGCCCTCAACCATGCCGGAAGAGGGCAGGTAGTACATAAAGGAGAGTGATATGCGTCTGTGCGACCGAGACATAGAAGCCTGGCTGGATGACGGCCGACTGTCGATTAACCCGCGTCCGCCGATTGAGCGTATCAACGGCGCGACGGTTGACGTGCGTTTAGGTAACAAATTTCGTACCTTCAGCGGTCATACGGCGGCCTATATTGATTTAAGCGGGCCGAAGGCGGAAGTCAGCGCGGCGCTGGATCGCGTCATGAGCGAAGAGATTGTGCTGCCAGAGGGCGATGCTTTCTATCTGCACCCGGGAGAACTGGCGCTGGCGGTGACGCTGGAGTCGGTGACGCTGCCGGCGGATCTGGTCGGCTGGCTCGACGGGCGCTCCTCGCTGGCGCGTCTGGGGCTGATGGTACACGTGACCGCCCACCGTATCGATCCAGGCTGGTCCGGCTGTATCGTGCTGGAGTTCTACAATTCAGGCAAACTGCCGCTGGCACTGCGTCCGGGGATGTTAATTGGCGCGCTGAGCTTCGAGCCGCTGTCTGGCCCGGCCGATCGCCCGTACAACCGTCGTGAAGATGCGAAATATCGCGATCAGCAGGGTGCGGTCGCCAGTCGTATTGATAAAGACTGATCCGCCGCGAACCTGATGAGGGTGCCATGAGACGAATATTGACGACGCTGATGATCCTGCTGGTGGTGCTGGTCGCTGGACTATCATCGCTGGTGCTGCTGGTGAATCCCAACGATTTCCGCAGCTATATGGTGAAACAGGTTGAAGCACGTAGTGGTTATCAGCTCCAGCTTGATGGCTCGTTGCGCTGGCACGTCTGGCCGCGTCTGAGCATCCTCTCGGGTCGTATGACCTTAACCGCGCCGGGGGCCAGCGCGCCGCTGGTACGGGCGGACAATATGCGTCTTGACGTGGCGCTGATGCCGCTGCTTTCGCATCAGCTTCAGGTAAAGCAGGTGATGCTTAAAGGCGCGGTGATTCAACTAACGCCGCAAACCGAAGCCGAACGTGCGCAAAATGCCCCGGTGGCGCCAAAAGGCACGTCGCTGCCGCAGGAGCCCGGCAGTAGCGGCTGGTCCTTTGATATTGCTGCACTGCAGGTCGTGGATAGCGTGCTGGTCTTCCAGCATGAAGACGACGAGCAGGTGACGGTGCGCGATATTCGTCTGCAGATGGAACAGGATGCCAACCATCGAGCAGAAGTCGATTTCTCCGGTCGCCTCAACCGCGACCAGCGCGATTTAACCCTCAGTTTTTCTGCCCAGGTTCAGGCTGCAGACTACCCGCATAGCCTGGACGCGCAGCTGTCGCAGCTTAGCTGGCAGCTCCAGGGCGCAGACCTTCCGGCGCAGGGCATCAGCGGAAACGGCAGCCTGAACGCCAACTGGCAGGAGGAGGCGAAAAAGCTCAGCTTTAGCGCCCTGAACCTGACGGCGAACGACAGTTCATTGACCGGTGCGGGTAGCGTAATACTCGACGATCACCCTATCTGGGCGCTGGATCTGCAGTCCGATAAACTCAATCTTGATAACCTGCTGCTGCATTCGGATATTCTGCCGAGCGGCAGTGGTGAAGTCCAAAAGGCGCAGGCGACGCCAAAACAGCCGCGTCCGATTATCGCCAATGGCGTGAAGGTGGTGCCATACAGCGGGCTGAACAGCTTTGACGGCACGCTGGCGATGACGGCGAAACAGGTGATCTGGCGTGAGATGCCGTTTACCGACGTGCGGATTCAGGCTGATAACCAGCGCGGGTTGCTGCACATCGCCCAACTTGAAGGAAAACTCGACGGCGGGACGCTCTCGTTGCCGGGTACGGTAGACGCTCGTAACGGCACACCGCAAGCTGAGTTCCAGCCGAAGATCGATAACATCGAGATAGGCAGTCTGCTGAAAGCCTTTAATTACCCGATAGACATGGCCGGTAAAATGTCGCTGGCGGGGGATTTCTCCGGCTCGGTGGTGGATGCCAACCATTTCCGTCGCGACTGGCAGGGTCAAGCATCCATTGAAATGCACGATACCCGTACCGAAGGGCTCAACTTCCAGCAACTGGTGCAGCAGGCGGTGGAGCGCAGCTCCGACGTACGCGCTAAGGAAAACGACGACAGCGCGACGCGCCTCGATAAGCTCACCGCTGATATCGATCTCGACAGCGGCATTCTGACCCTCGATAACATGAACGGCTCGTCATCGCTAATGTCATTAACCGGCAAAGGCGCGCTGGACCTGGTGAAAGAAGAGGGGGATATGCAGTTCGCTATTCAGGTGACTGATGGATGGCAGGGCGAGGGCAAGCTGGTGGATATGCTTAAGCGCACTGCGATTCCACTGCGGGTTTACGGCAAATGGTCAGAGCTGAATTACAGTTTGCAGGTTGATCAGATCCTGCGGCGTCAGCTGCAAAATGAAGCGAAGCGTCGGCTGAATGATTGGGCTGAGCGCAATAAAAACACCCAGTCCGGCAAAGACGTGCAGAAGCTGTTGAATAAGCAGTAGCTGTTAAAAACCCGGCGTCGCTTCGCTCGGCCGGGCTACAATTTGTGCATTCGGTAGCCCGGCCGAGCAACGCGACGCCGGGACGGGCTCCTCACTACACTTCGTAATCCCACTCATCATCCCGCGGCGGCGGGATAATCTGCACTTTCTGTACCCGGTGGCTCTCAACCTGCAGGGTCTTGAGCGTCCACGGGCCAATCTGCACTTCCTCACCGGCTTTCGGAATACGCTGCAGGTGCTCCATCAGTAGCCCGGCGATGGTGTGGTACTCACGTTTCTCGTCCAGCGGCAGCGGAATGTACTGCACTAAATCTTCCAGCGGCATATGCCCGTTAGCGGTCCAGGTGCCGTCAGCGTTCTTCTGAATGTCGTGGCGGGCATCAATCTCTTCCGCTTCGTTTGGCAGGTTGCCGGCGATGGTTTCCGTCACGTCGCTGAGCGTCACAATCCCCTCAACCGAACCAAATTCATCCACCACGAAGGCGAAGTGGGTGCGGGCGTTACGGAACTGTTCCAGCGCTGACAGCAGCGGCAGCGCTTCCGGGAACACCAGCGGCTGGCGGATTAACACCCGCAGATCCAGCGGCTCACCACGCAGCGATTGTTGTAACAGGTCGATGACGTGTACAACGCCGAGCAAATCCTCTTCATCATCGCCGCCGGTAACCACCAGGCGGGTGTGCTGGTTTTTCTCCAGCAGCGCGCGCACTTCGCTTTCCGGCGCGCTCAGGTCGATGTGCTCAATATCATGACGTGAGGTCATAATGCTGCTTACCGTACGCTGGTTGAGGTTCAGCACGCGCTCAATCATCCGCCGCTCCTGCGGATCGAAGATCTGCTGATCGCTTTGGTCTACCAGCAGTGAAGCGGTACCCGCATCAAGCTCGGCATCCTCTTTTTGGCCGCTCAGTAGACGCATCACCGCCTCGGTGGTGCGGCTTCGCAGCGACTGATTGGCGGTAAGGAAGCGGCGACGGTTAAAGATAGCCAGCTGGTTTAAGAACTCGATCATTACCGAGAAACCGATAGCGGCGTATAGATAGCCTTTTGGTATGACGAGGCCGAAACCTTCCGCTACCAGGCTAAAGCCAATCATCAGCAGGAAGCTCAGACAGAGAATCACAATCGTTGGGTGGCTGTTCACAAAGCGGGTTAGCGCCCGGCTGGCCATCAGCATCAGGCTGATAGCAATAATGACCGCGGCCATCATGACTGCCAGATGGTCGACCATGCCGACGGCGGTGATCACCGAATCAAGCGAGAAGACCGCATCCAACACCACGATTTGCGCGACAACGCCCCAAAAACGCGCGCCGCGGCGCTGCGTCGGATTGTCGCTATCTTTCCCCTCCAGCCGCTCGTTAAGCTCTACCGTGGCTTTAAACAGCAGGAAGAAGCCACCGACCAGCATAATCAGGTCGCGGGCGCTAAAGGTGAAGTCGCGGACGCTAAACAGCGGTTTGGTCAGGGTGACCAGCCACGAGATAGAGGCTAGCAGCAGCAGGCGCATCAGCATCGCCAGAATCAGCCCGGTGACGCGCGCGCGGTCGCGTTGGGCTGGCGGCAGTTTTTCGGCGAGGATGGCGATAAACACCAGATTATCAATTCCGAGAACCAGCTTGATGACGACCAGCGTCACGAGTCCCGCCCAAATAGACGGATCGGCAATCCATTCCATACGTTGGTTAAAACCTTATGTTATATGACGAATTGATCATGGATAAAGCGACGGCAAATTGCAACGTCTGGCTGCGATTTCTCGCAGCAAAAAATCAATGTACAACAGGAAATAATAGCGAAAAATGGCCCTGAATTTATTATTGATAATATATTTTTGGTGTGGCGTAATTTAATTTGTCAACATAAAGAAAATCCTAAAAATTCATACGATATTGATCTTAATCTTATTCTTAAAATTATTTTTTAGGCGGGGCTAACCTTGCCTGCTATTCGCTTAGCTGCAACAATTCTCCCAGTACTGAATGGAATAGCCATTGATGTACGTCATGAAATAGTCATGCGGGAATGAAAGTCTCTGCATTATATATCCAGGAATATTCTCCATTCTTATTTTTGGTGTGGTTAGATTCCATATAACAACATGATTTTTAGGTGAATTGGTAGCTATGAGCCAAGGGCGGTAGCGTGCCTGAAGGCGTGAAGCGAAGCCTCGATTATTCTGTCAATAGCCTGCGGATGAATCCAAACTTTTTTCGGATATATGCCAGTTATATTCGCCGGTAATTAAATGCATGGTGGATGTACGGGTAATCAAATGGTACGGATTAATTTAATTCGCACAGGATAATTTTCTGCCAAAGTGATAAATAATCAATGATGAAATCCAAACTAAAATTGATGCCATTATTGGTGTCGGTAACCTTGATGAGTGGTTGCACCATACTTCCCGGCAGCAATATGTCTACCTACGGAAAAGATGTGATTAAGCAGCAGGATGCTGATTATGACATTGGCCGAATGGTGAATGTTTATCCGCTGACCCCGCGACTGATTGAGCAATTACGCCCGCGTCCTAACGTCGCGCAGCCCAACATGTCGCTGGATCAGGAGTTAAGCAATTACCAGTACCGCGTGGGGTCGGGCGATGTGCTGAACGTCACCGTCTGGGATCACCCGGAACTGACGACCCCGGCGGGGCAGTATCGTAGTTCCAGCGATACCGGCAACTGGGTTCAGCCTGATGGCACCATCTTCTATCCCTACATCGGCAAAGTGCAGGTTAAAGGGCGCACGCTGGCGGAAATCCGTCAGACCATCACCCAACGCCTGGCAGCCTATATCACCGACCCGCAGGTTGATGTCAACGTTGCCGCCTTCCGTTCGCAAAAAGTCTACGTCTCCGGTCAGGTGAATAAATCCGGCCAGCAGGCGATTACCAACGTGCCGCTGACCGTGCTGGACGCCATTAACGCCGCTGGCGGACTGGGTGAACTGGCCGACTGGCGCAACGTGGTGCTCACTCATGACGGGCGTGAGCAGCGTATCTCCGTACAGGCGCTGATGCAGAACGGCGATCTGAGCCAGAACCGGCTGCTCTATCCGGGCGATATTCTGTTCGTACCGCGCAACGACGATCTGAAAGTGTTCGTGATGGGCGAAGTGAAGAAACAGAGCACGCTCAAAATGGACTTCAGCGGCATGACGCTGACCGAGGCGCTCGGCCAGGCGGAAGGTATCGACCTGACGACCTCAGACGCCAGCGGCATCTTCGTGATTCGTCCAACCAAAGAGGGCAACAACGGCAAGATGGCCAACGTCTATCAGCTGGATATGTCCGATGCCACCTCGCTGGTGATGGCGACCAACTTTGTCCTGCAGCCTTACGACGTGGTTTACGTCACTACCGCACCGGTTGCCCGTTGGAACCGTCTGATCAACCAACTGTTGCCGACCATCAGTGGCGTTCGCTACATGACCGATACGGCAAAAGACATTCACACCTGGTAACCGCCATGTTTAACAAAATTCTTGTGGTATGCGTGGGGAACATCTGCCGTTCCCCTACGGCAGAACGTTTATTACGCCGTCATCTTCCGGCGGTGACCGTTGACTCGGCGGGGCTGGGGGCGCTGGTGGGAAAAACGGCGGATGAACGCGCCGCCAGCGTCGCGGCAGTGCATGACATTTCGCTTGAGGGGCACTGCGCGCGACAAATCTCCGGGCGTATGTGCCGGGAGTATGACCTGATTCTGGCGATGGAGAGACGGCACGTTGCCACCCTGCATGAAATGGCGCCGGAGATGCGCGGCAAGGTGATGCTGTTTGGCCATTGGGATAACGAGCGCGAGATCCCCGATCCGTATCGCAAAAGCCGCGAGGCGTTTGAAGCGGTGTACCAGTTACTCGACAGGTCTGCCAGCCAGTGGGCGCAGGCATTGAAAGCGCAGCAGGGATAACCATGACTGATAAAGTAAAACAGATAAGCCCGGCGGCCTCGGGCGGCGATGAGATTGATATTGGCCGCCTGGTAGGAACCGTTATTGAAGCCAAGTGGTGGGTGGCTGGCATTACGGCGCTGTTCGCCGCCGCCGCGATTGTCTACGCCATCTTCGCCACGCCTATCTACAGCGCTGATGCGCTGGTGCGTATCGAGCAGAATCAGGGAAGCGCGCTGGTGCAGGACATCAGCAACGCCTTAACCAGCAAGCCACCGGCCTCCGAGGCGGAGATTCAGATGATCACCTCGCGTCTGGTGCTGGGCAAAACCGTCGACGATCTGGACCTCGATATTGCGGTCAGCAAAAACACCTTCCCTGTCCTGGGCGCAGGGTGGGATCGCCTGATGGGGCGTCAGAACCAGACCGTCAAAGTCACCACCTTCGAACGTCCGGCCGCAATGGCGGACAGCACCTTCACGCTGGATGTGCTGAGCCCAACTACCTTCCGTTTCAGCAACGATAGTGGTTTCAGCGCTGAGGGAAAAGTGGGTGAACCTGTCAACAAAGGCGGCGTGTCGCTCATGGTTGCGGGGATTGCCGCCGATGAAGGGGCCAGCTTTACGGTCACCAAATACTCGACGCTGGGGATGATCAATACCCTGCAAAACAGCCTGAGCGTCACTGAGGACGGCAAAGACTCCGGCGTGCTGACGCTGACCATGGTGGGGGAAGACAAAGACCAGATCCGCGAAATCCTCAACAGCATTGCCCGCAACTATGTGGCGCAGAACGTCGCGCGCAAATCGGAAGAGGCGGCGAAGAGCCTGGAGTTCCTCGAAGTGCAGCTGCCGCAGGTGCGCAGCCAGCTTGATATCGCCGAAAACAAACTCAACGCCTACCGTCAGCAGAAGGACTCCGTCGACCTGCCGCTGGAGGCCAAGTCGGTGCTCGACTCGATGGTCAACATTGATGCTCAGCTTAATGAACTGACTTTCCGTGAGGCGGAAATTTCCAAGCTCTACACCAAAATCCACCCGGCGTACCGCACGCTGCTGGAAAAACGTCGGGCGCTGGAAGAAGAGAAAGCGAAGCTCAGCCAGCGCGTGACGGCAATGCCGAAAACCCAGCAGGAGATTGTGCGTCTGACCCGTGACGTGGAGTCCGGTCAGCAGGTCTATATGCAGCTGCTGAACAAACAGCAGGAGCTGAAAATTACCAAAGCCAGCACCGTGGGCGATGTGCGTATCGTCGACCCGGCGATTACCCAGCCAGGCGTGGTGAAGCCGAAGAAAGCGCTGATTGTGCTGGGGAGCATTATTCTCGGCCTGATGCTGTCGATTGTTGGCGTGCTGCTGCGCTCACTGTTTAACCGCGGCATCGAAAGCCCGCAGGTGCTGGAAGAGCACGGTATTAACGTGTATGCCAGCATCCCGCTCTCTGAATGGCAGAAATCCCGCGATAGCGTGAAGAGCGTCAACGGCGTGAAACGCTACAAGCAGAGCCAACTGCTGGCGGTAGGTAACCCAACCGATCTCGCCATTGAAGCCATCCGCAGCCTGCGTACCAGCCTGCACTTCGCCATGATGCAGGCGCAAAACAACGTGCTGATGATGACCGGGGTCAGCCCTTCAATCGGTAAGACCTTCGTCTGCGCCAACCTCGCGGCGGTGATTAGCCAGACCAACAAGCGAGTGCTGATGATCGACTGCGATATGCGTAAGGGCTACTCCCACGAGCTGCTCGGCACCACCAATGACAACGGCCTGTCGGAGGTGCTGGTGGGCAAAACGGCGATTGAGCACTGTGTGAAGAAAACGTCGGTAGCCAACTTCGACCTCGTCCCTCGCGGGCAGATCCCGCCGAACCCGTCTGAACTGCTGATGGGGGAGCGTTTCAGTGAACTGCTGAAGTGGGGGAGCGCGAACTACGACCTGGTGCTGATAGATACCCCACCAATTCTCGCCGTCACCGACGCTGCGATTGTGGGCCGCCATGCGGGCACCACGCTGATGGTGACGCGTTACGCGGTCAATACGCTCAAAGAAGTGGAGACCAGCCTGAGCCGCTTTGAGCAGAACGGCATCGCGGTGAAAGGGGTGATCCTCAACTCTATTTTCCGCCGTGCTACCGGTTATCAGGATTACGGCTACTACGAGTACGAGTATCAGTCGGATTCGAAATAATTTTAGTGCCTCACCTGTAGCCCGGACGAGGCGCGTGAGCGCCGACTCCGGGGCATTCCCGGCGTCGCTTCGCTCGGCCGGGCTACTCGATAAGGGATATCCCATGCCAACAGACTATCCGTTGATCTCCATCTATATGCCGACCTGGAACCGACAGCAGCTGGCGATTCGCGCCATCAAATCGGTTCTGCGTCAGGACTATCCCCATTGGGAAATGATTATCGTCGATGACTGCTCCAGCAGCTTCGAGCAGCTCCAGCAGTACATCACCGAACTGAACGATAGCCGAGTGCAGTACACCCATAACGCCTTTAATTCCGGTGCCTGCGCGGTGCGCAACCAGGCAATTTTACAGGCTAAAGGCCAGTTTATTACCGGCATCGACGACGACGATGAGTGGACGCCAACCCGGCTCTCAACCTTTCTGGCGGACAAGCAACAGCTCACCAATCATGCGTTTCTCTACGCCAACGACTACGTCTGCGAAGGGGAGGTCTATTCGCAACCGGCCAGCCTGCCGCTGTACCCGAAATCACCGTTCTCTCGCGAGCTGTTCTACAAGCGCAACATCATTGGCAATCAGGTGTTTAGCTGGGCCTGGCGTTTTAAAGAGTGCCTGTTCGATACCGAACTGAAGGCGGCACAGGACTACGACATCTTTCTGCGCATGGTGATGGCCTACGGCGAACCGTGGAAAATTGAGGCGGCGACACAAATCCTGCACATCAACCACGGGGAGATGCAGATAACCTCTTCGCCGAAAAAATTCTCCGGCTACTTCAGCTTCTATCGCAAGCATAAAGAGAAGTTTGACCGCGCCAGCAAGAAGTACCAGCTGTTCACCCTGTACCAGATTCGCAATAAGCGGATGACCTGGAAGACGTTTCTGACGCTGCTGTCGGTGCGTAACGGTAAGCGCTGGGTTGATGGATTACGGAGTAAATAATGCTGCTGGAAGATTTACGTGCCAATAGCTGGAGTCTGCGCCCGTGCTGCATGGTCACCGCTTATCGCATTGCCCATTTCTGCTCGGTGTGGCGAAAGAAAAACGTGCTCAACAATCTGTGGGCCGCGCCGGTGCTGGTGCTCTATCGCCTCATCACCGAATGCGTCTTTGGCTATGAAATTCAGGCGGCGGCGACCATTGGCCGACGCTTCACCATCCACCACGGCTATGCGGTGGTGATTAATAAAAACGTGGTGGCGGGGGATGACTTCACCATCCGCCACGGCGTCACGCTCGGCAACCGTGGCCCAGATAGCCTGGCCTGCCCGACGTTGGGTAACGGCGTGGAACTGGGCGCCAACGTGGTCATCATCGGCGGCATCACCATTGGCAATCAGGTGACTATCGGTGCGGGTAGCGTGGTGCTGGACGATATTCCCGACCATGCGCTGGTGGTGGGCGAAAAGGCACGAGTGAAGGTAATCAAATGAATATTCTGCAATTTAACGTGCGTCTTGCTGAAGGCGGCGCGGCGGGCGTGGCGCTGGACCTGCATCAGCGCGCGCTGCGTCAGGGGCTATCCTCGCAGTTTGTCTACGGCTATGGCAAGGGCGGCAAAAAGAGCGTCAGCCACGAGCGTTATCCGCAGGTGGTAAAGCAGACCGCGCGTCTGACCTCGATAGCGAACCTGGCGTTGTTTCGCCTGTTTAACCGCGACCTGTTTGGCAACCTGAATAACCTTTATCGCCAGGTGACCCGCACCGAGGGGCCAGTGGTGCTGCATTTTCACGTCATGCACAGCTACTGGCTGAACCTGGCGGAGATTATTGATTTCTGCGAGCGCGTCAAGGCGCACAAAGCGGACGTTACGCTGGTCTGGACGCTGCACGACCACTGGAGCGTGACCGGGCGCTGCGCGTTTCTCGACGGCTGCGACGGCTGGAAAAACGGCTGTCTGAAGTGCCCGACGCTCGACAACTATCCGCCGGTAAAGGTCGATCGTGCGCATCAGCAGGTGGAGGAAAAGCGCCATCTCTTCCGCCGTATGCTCGCGCTTGGCTGCCAGTTTATCTCCCCGAGTCAGCATGTGGCCGAAGCGTTTAATAGCCTGTATGGCCCCGGACGCTGCCTGATTATCAACAACGGCATTGATGTTGCCACCGAAGCGATTCTGGCGGAGCTGAAGCCGATGGCGGCAACCACGCCGCGGCCGAAAATTGCCGTCGTCGCCCACGACCTGCGCTACGACGGTAAAACTAACCAGCGCCTGGTGCGTGAAATTATGGCGCTCGGCGATAAGGTGGAAATTCATACCTTCGGTAAGTTTTCACCGTTTGAAGGCGCGAACGTGGTGAACCACGGTTTTCTCACCGACAAGCGACAGCTGATGAGCGAACTCAACCCGCTCGATGCGCTGCTGTTTAGCTCTCGCGTCGATAACTACCCGCTGATCCTCTGCGAAGCGCTCTCTATTGGCGTGCCGGTGATTGCCACCCACAGCGAGGCGGCAAAAGAGGTGCTGGAAAAATCCGGCGGCCATACGGTTGACGAAAGCGCGGTGCTTTCGCTGGTGCAGCGGCCAAAAGCGGAGATCGCTGAAGCGGTGTTTGGCACGACGCTCGGTGCATTCAGCGCCCGCAGCCGTAAGGCCTATAGCGGACAACAGATGCTGGAGGAATATGTCTCGTTCTATCAGAGTCTGTAGCTATTTGCTGCTGCCGTTAATCTATCTGCTGGTTAACGTGAAGCTGGCGCAGCTCGGCGAGAGCTTTCCCATCACCATCGTGACCTTCCTCCCGTTGCTGTTGCTGCTGTTTGTTGAACGTATTAACCTGAAAAAGCTGATGATTGCCCTCGGGCTGGGCGTCGGGTTAACGCTGTTCAACTACGTGTTCGGTCAGTCGCTGGATCCGAGCAAATACGTCACCTCGACGATGCTGTTTGTCTACATCGTTATCATCATTGGCATGGTCTGGAGCATTCGCTTTAAAACCATTTCGCCGCATAACCACCGTAAGATCCTGCGCTTCTTTTACGTGGTTATCGGCATCGTGGTGATGCTGGCGGCACTTGAAATGGTGCAAATTATTCTCTCCGGCAGCAGTAGCCTGATTGAGATGATTTCGAAATATCTTATTTACAGCAATAGCTATGTACTGAACTTTATCAAATTCGGTGGGAAGCGCACCACGGCGCTCTATTTTGAACCGGCATTCTTCGCTCTGGCATTAATCTCAATTTGGCTTTGCATCAAACAGTTTGGTATCAAAACCCCAAAATCTGATGCTATGATTCTCGCAGGGATAATTCTTTCAGGATCGTTCTCCGGGGTAATGACATTTATCCTGTTTTACCTGCTGGAGTGGGCGTTTCAGTATCTGAACAAAGAGGCGATTAGAAAGAAATTACCGTTAGCAATTATTTCTTTAGGCGCATTTTTTGTTGGTTTGATATTTGCTGGCCCCTATATTGCGGAACGTGTTGGTGACCTGGGAACGGAAGGTTCGTCATCGTATTACCGTATTATTGGCCCACTGGTGATGGTCGGTTATTCATTAACCAGTGTTGATGGGGTGGTGCGTTTCGGTTCTCTTTACGAATATGTTGCATCATTCGGAATATTTAACGGTGCGGATGTCGGTAAAACCATAGACAATGGCCTGTATCTGTTAATGATCTATTTTTCATGGTTTGCCGTGATATTAACAATCGGCTACCTGTATTACGTGTTTAAAATGTTCATTAACGCTTTTGGGAATAATCGAAATTTCGCCGTGCAGCTGTATTTATTCACGCCGGTATCACTATTTTTTACCGGTTCGATATTTAGCCCGGAATATGCATTTTTAATTGTGTGTCCTTTTATTCTGCGTAAAGCGCTGAATATTGCCGACAGCAGATGAGGTGGAACATGTTGTTAAGTGTGGTGACCGTGGCGTTTCGCAACGTGGAAGGCGTGATGAAAACCTGGCGTTCGCTGGCCCATCTGGCGAACGATCCGAGCCTTACATTTGAGTGGATTGTGGTCGACGGCGGTTCAGAAGATGGCACTGCAGAGTTTCTCGAAAAACGTAATGGACAGTACCAGTTACGCTACGTCAGTGAGCCGGATAAAGGGCTATATGACGCGATGAATAAAGGCATTCGCATGGCGCAGGGCAAGTTCGTGTTGTTCCTTAACTCCGGCGACAGTTTTCACCCGGACGTCTCGCAGTTTGTCCGCCAGCTTCGCGGCAAAAGCGATGATGCCATGTACCTCGGTGATGCGATGCTCGACTTCGGCGATGGCACCCAGATTCGCCGCAGTGCGAAGCAGGGCTGGTATATTTACCACAGCCTGCCGGCGAGCCATCAGGCTATTTTCTTCCCGCTGCGTGGGCTGAAAAATTATCCTTATGATGTGCAGTACCGGGTGTCGTCAGATTATGCGCTGACCGCCAGAATGTATAAGTCAGGCTATGCCTTTAAGCGAATTAAAGGTTTGGTGTCGGAATTTTCAATGGGCGGTGTGTCAACCACCAATAATCTGCAATTGTGTCAGGATGCCAAAAAAGTGCAGCAAGAAATATTACGTATGCCAGCCGTACTGACGGAATTATCTTATTTATTACGCCTGCGGACGACCGGAAAAACCAAAGCCTTATATCACAAAGCATAAGGAATCAGGATGCAGGAATTATCTGGCTTTACGGTGCCCAAAGGTTTTCGCGGTGCCGGGGGCATTAAAGTTCAACTCTGGTGGGCGGTGCAGGCGACATTATTTGCCTGGTCCCCGCAGATACTCTACCGCTGGCGCGTATTTTTATTGCGTTTGTTCGGCGCAAAAATAGGAAAAAACGTAGTGATTCGCCCCTCGGTAAAAATCACCTATCCGTGGAAATTAACCATCGGTGATTATGCCTGGGTTGGGGACGATGCAGTGTTATATACCCTCGGTGATATTACCCTTGGGGCAAATTCAGTCGTCTCACAGAAATGTTATTTATGCACCGGCAGCCACGATTATCAGAGCGCGCATTTTGATATTAATGCCACGCCGATTGTGGTCGGTGAGAAATGCTGGCTGGCAACGGATGTCTTCGTTGCTCCCGGCGTCACGATTGGCGACGGCACCATCGTCGGTGCACGAAGCAGCGTTTTTAAATCGCTACCGGCAAAGGTGATTTGCCGTGGCAATCCCGCAGTGGTCACGCGTGAACGCGTTGAGAAAGTTACTCCCTAAACGGGACTATTTGAGGAAAATATAATGTCGAAAGTCGCACTTATTACCGGCGTAACCGGGCAGGATGGTTCTTATCTGGCGGAACTGCTGCTGGAAAAAGGGTATGAAGTTCACGGGATCAAACGTCGTGCTTCCTCTTTTAACACCGAACGTGTCGATCACATCTACCAGGATCCGCACAGCAGTAACCCGAAATTTCACCTGCACTATGGCGATTTGACCGACAGCTCCAACCTGACGCGTATTCTGCAGGAAGTGCAGCCGGACGAAGTGTACAACCTCGGTGCGATGAGCCACGTGGCGGTGTCGTTTGAATCCCCGGAATATACCGCCGACGTGGATGCGATGGGCACGCTGCGCCTGCTGGAAGCTATCCGCTTCCTGGGCCTGGAGAAGAAAACCCGTTTCTATCAGGCGTCCACCTCTGAACTGTACGGCCTGGTGCAAGAGATCCCGCAGAAAGAGACCACGCCGTTCTACCCCCGCTCGCCGTATGCCGTTGCCAAACTGTATGCCTACTGGATCACCGTCAACTACCGTGAATCCTACGGTATGTACGCCTGTAACGGCATCCTGTTCAACCACGAATCCCCGCGCCGTGGCGAAACCTTCGTGACCCGCAAAATCACCCGCGCGATTGCCAACATCGCCCAGGGTCTGGAGAAGTGCCTGTACCTTGGCAACATGGACTCCCTGCGTGACTGGGGCCATGCCAAAGACTACGTCAAAATGCAGTGGATGATGCTGCAGCAGGAACAGCCGGAAGATTTTGTTATCGCCACCGGCGTGCAGTATTCCGTGCGCCAGTTCGTTGAAATGGCGGCAGCACAGCTCGGTATCAAACTGCGCTTTGAAGGCACCGGCGTGGAAGAGAAGGGGATTGTAGTCTCCGTCACCGGTCATGATGCGCCGGGCGTGAAGCCGGGTGATGTGATGGTGGCCGTTGACCCACGTTACTTCCGTCCGGCGGAAGTGGAAACCCTGCTGGGTGACCCAACCAAAGCGCACGAAAAACTGGGCTGGAAACCGGAAATCACCCTGCAGGAGATGGTCTCTGAAATGGTCGCTAAAGACCTTGAAGCGGCGAAAAAACACTCCCTGCTGAAATCCCACGGTTACGAAGTGGCGATCGCGCTGGAGTCTTAAGCATGACCAGAGAACGCATTTTTGTGGCGGGCCACCGGGGAATGGTGGGCTCTGCCATCGTCCGACAGCTTGAGCTGCGCGGTGACGTGGATCTGGTTCTGCGCAGCCGCGACGAGCTTAACCTGCTGGACAGCCGCGAGGTGCATGACTTCTTCGCCCGCGAAAATATCACTCAGGTGTATCTGGCGGCGGCGAAGGTGGGCGGTATTGTCGCCAACAACACCTTCCCGGCGGACTTCATCTACGAAAATATGATGATTGAAAGCAACATCATTCACGCAGCGCATACGCACAACGTGAACAAGCTGTTGTTCCTCGGTTCATCCTGTATTTACCCGAAGATGGCCAACCAGCCGATGCACGAGAGCGAGCTGCTGCAGGGCACGCTCGAAGCCACCAACGAGCCGTACGCGATTGCCAAAATCGCCGGGATCAAGCTGTGCGAATCCTACAACCGTCAGCACAACCGCGACTATCGCTCGGTGATGCCGACCAACCTGTACGGGCCGAACGATAACTTCCACCCGAGCAACTCCCACGTGATCCCGGCGCTGTTGCGTCGCTTCCACGAGGCGGTGCAGAAGAACGATGCCGACGTGGTGGTGTGGGGCAGCGGTACGCCAATGCGCGAGTTCCTTCACGTCGATGATATGGCGGCCGCCAGCATCCACGTGATGGAGCTGGACCGCAGCGTGTGGCTCGACAACACCCAGCCAATGCTGTCGCACATTAACGTCGGCACCGGCGTTGACTGCACCATCCGCGAGCTGGCGCAGACGCTGGCGAAAGTGGTGGGCTTTAAAGGCCGCGTGGTGTTTGACGCCACCAAGCCGGACGGGACGCCGCGCAAGTTGCTCGACGTATCGCGCCTGCATCAACTGGGCTGGTATCACGAGATTTCGCTGGAGGCTGGGCTTGCCAGCACCTACCAGTGGTTCCTCGAAAACCAGCACCGCTTCCGGGGGTAACGCATGTTTCTGAGCGAGGAGGCGTTTGCCACCGTGGTGCAGTCTACGCCGCTGATTTCCATCGATCTGATCGTGGAGAACGCGCAGGGCGAGTTTCTGCTGGGTAAACGCACCAACCGTCCGGCGCAGGGATACTGGTTTGTCCCTGGCGGACGGGTACAGAAAGATGAACCGCTGGCCGAGGCGTTTGCTCGCCTCACCCTGGCGGAACTGGGGCTGAGCCTGCCGATGACGGCAGGCCGCTTCTACGGCGTCTGGCAGCATTTTTATGACGACAACTTCTCGGACGCGGACTTCTCGACCCACTACATCGTGCTGGGGTTCCGCCTGCAGGTGGACGCCGAGGCGCTCACGCTCCCGGAGGCTCAGCATAACGACTACCGCTGGATGAGCCCGAAGGCGCTGCTGGCGGCGGACAACGTCCACGAAAACAGCCGTGCCTACTTCAGGGTCGACAAAATGGCCGAGGTACCGGGCTTATGAAGATTCTGGTGTATGGCATTAACTACTCGCCTGAACTGACCGGCATCGGCAAATACACCGGCGAGATGGTGGAGTGGATGGCGCGTCAGGGCCACGAGGTACGGGTGATTACCGCACCGCCGTACTACCCGGAGTGGCAGGTTGGCGTGAACTACTCCAGCTGGCGCTATCGCCGGGAGGAGGGTGAGGCCACCGTGTGGCGCTGCCCGCTGTACGTGCCGAAGCAGCCCTCGACGCTCAAGCGCCTGCTGCATCTTGGCAGCTTTGCGCTCAGCAGCTTCTTCCCGCTGATGGCCCAGCGGCGCTGGAAGCCGGACCGCATTATCGGCGTCGTACCGACCCTGTTTTGCACGCCGGGCATGCGCCTGTTAGGCAAACTCTCCGGGGCGCGCACGCTGCTGCATATTCAGGATTATGAAGTCGACGCCATGCTAGGTCTCGGCATGGCCGGTAAAGGCAAGTCCGGCAAGGTGGCGAAGCTCGCCAGCGCTTTTGAGCGCAGCGGCCTGCACAACGTCGACAACGTCTCGACGATCTCGCGTTCGATGATGAACAAAGCCTGCGAGAAGGGCGTACCGGCGGAGAAGGTGATCTTCTTCCCTAACTGGTCTGAAGTATCGCGTTTTCGCGAGGTGTCCGAAACGCGGATTATCGCGCTGCGTCAGCGTCTGGGTCTGCCGGGCGAGCGAAAAATTGCGCTCTATTCCGGCAATATCGGTGAAAAGCAGGGGCTGGAAAGCGTCATTACCGCCGCTGAGCAGCTCCGCGAGCAGCCGCTGCTGTTTGTGATTGTCGGCCAGGGCGGCGGCAAAGCGCGGCTGGAAAAGATGGCCGCCGAACGCGGGCTGGATAACGTGAAGTTCCTGCCGCTGCAGTCTTATGACGATTTACCCGCCCTGCTGGCGATGGGGGACTGCCATCTGGTTATCCAGAAGCGCGGCGCGGCGGATGCGGTACTGCCGTCCAAACTGACCAATATTCTGGCGGTGGGCGGCAACGCGGTGATCACCGCAGAGGCGGACACCGAGCTTGGACAGCTTTGTCTCGACAACCCAGGCATCGCGGTATGCGTCACGCCTGAATCGGTTCCGTCGCTGGTGGAAGGGATTGAACAGGCGCTGAGCATGCCAAAACGCAACGCGGTAGCCCGCGCCTGGGCAGAACGCTCGCTCGAAAAAGAGCACGTTCTTAACCAATTTATTGCTGATATTCGGGGTTAAACGATGAGTCAATCTACGCTTTTCCCGGTCGTGATGGCCGGTGGCTCGGGCAGCCGCCTGTGGCCGTTGTCCCGAGTGCTGTACCCCAAGCAGTTCCTATGCCTGAAAGGGGACATGACCATGCTGCAGGCCACGGTTAACCGCCTGGAAGGGGTGAAATGTGCGAGCCCGGTGGTTATCTGCAACGAGCAGCACCGTTTTATCGTCGCCGAGCAGCTGCGCCAGCTGAACAAGCTGACCGAAAACATCATTCTGGAACCCGCTGGGCGCAACACCGCCCCGGCAATTGCGCTGGCCGCGCTGGCTGCTATGCGCCGTGAGCCGGATAACGATCCGCTGATGCTGGTGCTGGCGGCAGACCACGTTATTCAGGACGAAGATGCCTTCCGCGCCGCGGTACGCGATGCCACACCGTACGCCGAAAGCGGCAAACTGGTGACGTTCGGTATCGTGCCGAGCCTGCCGGAAACCGGCTATGGCTATATTCGTCGCGGCAACGTGAGCCCGGCTGCCGGTGAGGCGTTGGCGTTTGAAGTGGCGCAGTTTGTCGAAAAACCGAACCTTGATACCGCTCAGGCCTACGTCGCCTGCGGTGAGTACTACTGGAACAGCGGCATGTTCCTGTTCCGCGCCGGCCGTTACCTGGAAGAGCTGGGCAAATATCGCCCGGACATTCTTCGCGCCTGCGAAAAAGCGATGAACGTCACCGACCCGGATCTCGATTTTATCCGCGTCGAGGAAGAGGCTTTCCTGAGCTGCCCGGATGAATCTATCGACTATGCGGTGATGGAACGCACCAACGACGCGGTTGTGGTGCCGATGGACGCTGGCTGGAGTGACGTCGGCTCCTGGTCATCGCTGTGGGAAATCAGCAACCATACGCCGGAAGGCAACGTGCACCACGGCGATGTGATCAGCCATAAAACCGAGAACAGCTACGTCTACGCGGAATCAGGCCTGGTGACGACCGTCGGGGTAAAGGATTTGGTGGTGGTGCAGACCAAAGACGCGGTGCTTATCGCCGATCGCAACGCAGTGCAGGACGTGAAAAAGGTGGTCGAGAAAATTAAGGCCGATGGCCGCCACGAACACCATATCCATCGTGAAGTCTATCGCCCGTGGGGCAAATATGACTCTATCGACTCCGGCGATCGCTACCAGGTGAAGCGCATCACCGTGAAGCCGGGCGAGGGACTCTCTCTGCAGATGCATCACCACCGGGCTGAACACTGGATTGTGGTGGCCGGCACCGCCAAAGTGACCCTCAACGATGAGATAACCCTGCTGGGTGAAAACGAATCCATCTACATCCCGCTGGGCGTGACACACTGCCTGGAAAATCCGGGGAAAATTCCGCTCGACCTGATTGAAGTGCGCTCAGGCGCCTATCTTGAAGAGGACGACGTGGTGCGATTCGCCGACCGCTACGGGCGCGTCTAGCGCGCCTATTCTGCCCGATGGCGCTGCGTCATCCGGCAACTCACGATATGAAAAATCATGACCCTCACCGGTCAGGGCCAACCGTTGCCTGAAGAAAGGTAAAAACATGAAAAAGCTGACCTGTTTTAAAGCCTATGACATCCGCGGCAAGCTGGGCGAAGAGCTGAATGAAGAGATTGCCTGCCGCATTGGTCGCGCCTATGGCGAGTACCTGAAACCGAAAACCGTGGTGCTGGGTGGCGATGTCCGCCTGACCAGCGAGGCGTTGAAGCTGGCGCTGGCACGCGGCCTGCGCGATGCGGGCGTGGACGTGCTGGATATCGGCCTTGCCGGTACTGAAGAGATCTACTTCGCCACCTTCCATCTCGGCGTAGACGGCGGCATTGAAGTGACCGCCAGCCATAACCCGATGGACTACAACGGCATGAAGCTGGTGCGCGAAGGCGCGCGGCCGATCAGCGGTGACACCGGGCTGCGTGATATTCAGCGTCTGGCGGAAGAGAACTTCTTCCCGCCGGTGGACGAAGCAAAACGCGGCGGCTATCAGCAAATTAACCTGCGCGATGCCTACGTTGAGCATCTGCTGGGCTACATCGATGTGAAAAATCTCACCCCGCTCAAGCTGGTGATTAACTCCGGCAACGGCGCGGCGGGCCCGGTTATTAATGCGCTGGAAGCCCGCTTCAAGGCGCTGAACGTGCCGGTCAGCCTGATTAAGGTACATAACAACCCGGATGGCAACTTCCCACACGGCATTCCTAACCCGCTGCTGCCGGAGTGCCGCGATGACACCCGCGATGCGGTGCTGAAGTACGGTGCCGATATGGGCATCGCCTTTGACGGCGATTTCGACCGCTGCTTCCTGTTCGACGAGCAGGGGCAATTTATCGAGGGCTACTACATCGTTGGCCTGCTAGCGGAAGCCTTCCTCGAGAAAAACCCCGGCGCGCGCATTATCCACGACCCGCGCCTGTCGTGGAACACCGTCGACGTGGTGACCGCCGCAGGCGGCACGCCGGTGATGTCGAAAACTGGTCACGCGTTTATCAAAGAACGTATGCGCAAAGACGACGCGGTGTACGGCGGCGAGATGAGCGCCCACCATTATTTCCGCGATTTTGCCTACTGCGACAGCGGGATGATCCCGTGGCTGCTGGTGAGCGAACTGCTGTGTCTGAAGGGCAAAACCCTGGGTCAACTGGTGCATGACCGCATGGCGGCATTCCCGGCAAGCGGGGAGATCAATAGCCAGCTGAAAGCGCCGTCTGAGGCGATTGCCCGGGTAGAGGCGCATTTTGCCGGCAGCGCGCTGGAGATTGACCGTACCGACGGTATCAGCCTGGCGTTCGCCGACTGGCGCTTCAACCTGCGTTCGTCGAACACCGAACCGGTGGTGCGCCTGAACGTGGAGTCTCGCGGCAATACGCCGCTGATGCAGGCGCGAACGCAGGACATTCTGGCGCTGCTTAATCAGTAACAATTTCCCCCCTCACCCTAACCCTCTCCCCACAGGGGAGAGGGGACCGTCTGGTTTTCTCCCTCGCCCCTGTGGGGAGAGGGCCGGGGTGAGAGGGAACACATTGAATAGGACCAACGATGACGACTCTAAAAAAGCGCGAACGAGCCAAAACGAATGCATCGTTAATCTCCATGGTGCAACGTTTTTCAGATATCACCATCATGATAGGTGGGCTGTGGCTGGTGTGTCAGGCCGTCGCGTTGCCGTTTTTGTACCTGCATCTGCTGATGGCGCTGGTCACGCTGGTGGTATTCCAGATGATCGGCGGGATCACCGACTTTTATCGCTCATGGCGCGGCGTCCGTATCACCACCGAGCTATTACTGCTGCTGCAAAACTGGACGTTGAGCCTGGTCTTTACCGCTGGGCTGCTGGCGTTTAACGATGACTTCAACACCAACTTCGCCATGTGGCTGGCGTGGTATCTGCTGAGCACCATCGGCATGCTAGCCAGCCGGGCGTTTATCCGTTACGGCGCGGGCGTGCTGCGCCATCGCGGCTACAACACCCGCTATGTGGCGGTGGCTGGCGATATGCCGGAAGGGCAGGCGCTGCTGGAGAGCTTCCGCAATCAACCGTGGCTTGGCTATGCGGTAGTGGGCTGCTATCACGATGCAAAACCGGGCGGCGTGAATACCGACTGGATGGGCAACTTCGAGCAACTGCTTGACGACGCCCGCTGCGGCAAGATTCACAACGTCTATATCTCCATGGCGATGCAGGACGAGCTGCAGATCAAAAATCTGGTGCGCGATCTCGCCGACACCACCTGTACCGTGCTGCTGATCCCGGACGTCTTCACCTTCAACATTCTGCACTCCCGCGTCGAAGTGGTGAACGGCATTCCCGTCGTCCCGCTATATGACACCCCGCTCTCCGGCGTAAACCGCATCCTGAAACGACTGGAAGATATCGTGCTGGCCAGCGGCATTCTGCTGCTTATCTCTCCGGCGCTGTGCTGTATTGCGCTGGCGGTGAAGCTCAGCTCGCCTGGGCCGATTATTTTCCGCCAGACCCGCTATGGCATGGACGGTAAGCCTATCAAGGTATGGAAATTCCGCTCCATGAAGGTGATGGAGAACGACAAGGTGGTGACCCAGGCGACGCAAAATGACCCGCGCGTGACCCGTGTGGGCAACTTCCTGCGCCGGACCTCGCTCGATGAACTGCCGCAGTTTATCAACGTGCTCACCGGCGGGATGTCGATTGTTGGCCCACGTCCGCACGCCGTGGCGCATAACGAGCAGTACCGTCAGCTGATTGAAGGCTACATGCTGCGTCACAAAGTGAAGCCTGGCATTACCGGTTGGGCGCAGATTAACGGCTGGCGCGGCGAGACCGACACCCTGGAGAAAATGGAAAAACGGGTGGAGTTCGACCTCGAATACATCCGCGAGTGGAGCCTGTGGCTCGATATCAAAATTGTTTTCCTGACGGTGTTTAAAGGCTTCGTCAACAAAGCAGCCTATTGAGGACGCAACATGGGCTTACGAGAAAAAACCATCAACGGCGCCAAATGGTCGGCGATGGCAACGGTGGTGATTATTGGCCTCGGGCTGGCGCAGATGACCGTGTTGGCACGGCTGTTTGACGGCCACCAGTTTGGCCTGCTCACCGTGTCGCTGGTGATTATCGCGCTGGCGGATACGCTGTCGGATTTCGGCATTGCCAACTCGATTATTCAGCGCAAAGAGATTAGCCAACTGGAGCTGACCACGCTCTACTGGCTGAACGTCGGGCTTGGGGTGGCGGTGTTTGCGGCGGTTTATCTGCTGAGCGACACCATTGCGAACCTGCTGCATAACCCGGACCTGGCACCGCTGATTAAAACCTTGTCGCTGGCGTTCGTGGTGATCCCGCACGGCCAGCAGTTCCGTGCGTTGATGCAAAAGGAGCTGGAGTTTAACAAAATTGGTTCGATTGAGACCGCCGCCGTGTTGTCAGGCTTCACCTTCACGGTGATCAGCTCCTGCTTCTGGCCGCTGGCGATGACCGCGATCCTTGGCTATCTGGTTAACAGCACCGTGCGCACGCTGCTGTTTGGCTACTTTGGCCGCAAAATTTACCGCCCGGGCCTGCACTTTTCGCTCGCCACCGTGATGCCCAACCTGCGATTCGGCGCGTGGCTAACGGCGGACAGCATTGTTAACTACATCAGCACCAACCTCTCTACCCTGACGCTGGCGCGTATTCTCGGGGCGAGCGTTGCGGGTGGGTACAACCTGGCCTACAACGTGGCGGTGGTGCCGCCAATGAAGCTTAACCCGATTATCACTCGCGTGCTGTTCCCGGCGTTTGCCAAGATTCAGGACGACAACGACAAGCTGCGGGTGAACTTCTACAAGCTGCTGTCGGTGGTGGGGATTATCAACTTCCCGGCGCTGCTGGGGCTGATGGTGGTGAGCAATAACTTCGTGCCGTTGGTGTTTGGCGAGAAGTGGATGCACATCGTACCCATCCTGCAACTGCTGTGCGTGGTGGGACTGCTGCGCTCCGTAGGCAACCCGATTGGCTCGCTGCTGATGGCCAAAGCGCGCGTGGATATCAGCTTTAAATTCAACGTGTTTAAAACCTTTCTGTTTATTCCCGCGGTGATTGTCGGCGGGGAGATGGGCGGCGCGATTGGCGTGACGCTCGGCTTCCTGCTGGTGCAAATCATCAACACCATCCTCAGCTACTTCGTGATGATCAAACCGGTACTGGGGCCGGGCTACCGTGACTACCTGCTGAGCCTGTGGCTGCCGTTCCGGCTTTCGCTGCCCACGCTTATCACCAGCTATGCCGTCGGGCGACTGCTGGCGGCCAGCGTGTCGTTACCGATGCTGCTGGCGTTACAGGTGCTGGTGGGCGTACTCAGCTTTGCGCTGGTGATTGTGCTGTCGCGCAATAGCCTGCTGATTGAACTTAAAAAACCGCTCTGTCGGAGCCAGAAACTGAAGACGCTCCTACGCGTCCCTAATTGATTTGCTTGAAACCCCTTTGATGAGGCCATGATGAAATTATTAATTTTGGGAAACCACACCTGCGGCAACCGTGGCGATAGCGCCATTATGCGCGGCCTGCTCGATGCCATCGTCCGCCAACAGCCGGACGTAGAAATGGACGTGATGAGCCGTTTCCCGATCAGTTCCTCCTGGTTGCAGGGGCGTGAGATTATCGCCGATCCGTTGTATCAACTGAGCCAGAAGCAGCAGGCGGCAGGGGGGATGAGCGGGCGCGTGAAGAAGGTGCTGCGCCGTCGCTTCCAGCACAAGATCCTGCTGGCGAAGGTGACCGGCGAAGGCAAATTGCGGAACTTTGAGATTGCTCCGGAGTTCCATGAATTTGTACGCTTCCTCGGTAACTACGATGCGATTATCCAGGTCGGCGGCTCGAACTACGTCGATCTCTATGGCTTGACCCACTTTGAGTATCCGCTGTGCGCCTTTATGGCCAATAAGCCGATTTACATGATTGGCCACAGCGTTGGGCCGTTCCAGAACCCGGACTTTAACCAACTGGCGAACTACGCCTTTGGCCGCACTCATGCGCTGATCCTGCGTGAAACCGTCAGCCGTGAGCTGATGGCGAAAGCGGAGATCGATACCTCGAAAGTAGAGCAGGGCGTGGATACCGCCTGGCTGGTTGAGCATCGCAACGACAGCTTTGAACCGAGCTACGCGGTGCAGCATTGGCTGAACCTGACCGCGCAGCGCAAAACCGTCGCGATTACGCTGCGCGAGCTGGAGCCGTTCGATACACGCCTTGGCACCACCCAGCAGGCCTACGAAAAAGCCTTTGCCGAGGTGGTGAACCGGATGATTGCCGACGGCTATCAGGTATTAGCGCTCTCGACCTGTACCAGCATCGACCGCTACAACCGTGATGACCGCATGGTGGCGTTACGCATGGCGCAGTACGTCGAAAACCGCGAACACTTCCATATCGCCATGGATGAACTGAACGACGTGGAGGTCGGCAAGATCCTCGCCTCCTGCGAGCTGACCATCGGCACGCGTCTGCACTCGGCGATTATCTCCATGAACTTTGGCACCCCGGCAATTGCCATTAACTATGAGCACAAATCCGCGGGCATCATGCAGCAGCTTGGGATGCCGGAGATGGCTATCGACATTCGCCACCTGCTGGATGGTTCCATGCAGGGCGTGGTGGCCGATATTCTGAACCAGCTTCCGGCGCTGGGTGAGAAGGTGGCGACGGCGGTAGAAGGCGAGCGTCAGAAAGGCTTTAGCATGATTGAATCGGTGCTCAGCCGTATTCGGGAGGGCCGATGAAAGTCAGCTTCTTTCTGCTGAAATTCCCGTTATCGTCAGAGACCTTCGTCCTGAACCAGATTGTGGCGTTTATCGATATGGGCCATGAGGTAGAGATTGTCGCGCTGCAAAAGGGCGACCTCACCAACACCCATACCGCCTACACCCAGTACCGGCTGGCGGAGAAGGTCCGCTGGTTACAGGACGAACCCGCCAGCGCGCTGGAAAAACTGCGCTACCGTGCGTTCAGCACCCTGCGCGGCCTGCACCGTCCCGCCGTCTGGCGGGCGTTGAATACGCGTCGCTATGGGCAAGAGGCGCGCAATCTCATTCTTTCCACCATCTGTAGCCGCACGCCGGCGCCAATTGTGGCCGATATCTTTATCGCCCACTTTGGCCCGGCGGGCGTAACGGCGGCCAAGCTGCGCGAGCTAGGGGTGATTGACGGGAAAATTGCTACCGTCTTCCACGGTATTGATATCTCCAGCCGCGAAGTACTCAGCCACTATGGCGGGGAGTATCAGCAGCTTTTTCGGCGCGGCGACATGATGCTGCCGATTAGCCAGCTGTGGGCTGAACGGCTACAGGCGATGGGCTGCCCGGCGGATAAAATCACCGTCTCGCGGATGGGGGTGAATATGGACCGTTTCTCATTACGGCCTTTGAAAGCGCCGGACGACTGTCTACAGATTATCTCCGTTGCCCGGTTGACCGAGAAAAAAGGGCTGCACGTGGCGATTGAAGCCTGTCGCCAGCTAAAAGCGCAGGGAGTCAACTTTCGCTACCGCATTCTCGGCATCGGCCCGTGGGAACGGCGTTTGCGAACCCTGATTGAACAGTATCAGTTGGAAGACCGCGTGGAGATGCCGGGGTTTAAACCGAGTCATGAAGTGAAAATGATGCTTGATGAAGCCGACGTGTTCCTGCTGCCGTCGGTGACCGGCGCGGACGGCGATATGGAGGGGATTCCGGTGGCGCTAATGGAGGCGATGGCCGTGGGGATCCCGGTGCTCTCTACCGTTCACAGTGGGATCCCGGAGCTGATTGAGTCCGGGGATTCCGGCTGGCTGGTGGCCGAGAACGACGCACGGGCGCTGGCTGACAAGCTGAAAGCATTAGGGCGGATGGATGCGCAGAGCCTCCAGCCCGTACTTGAGCGGGCTCGTGAAAAAGTGGAAACCGATTTTAACCAGCAGGTGATCAACCAACAGCTCGCCCACCTGCTGTACACGCTTTGCTAAGGAGGTGCCATGCGTACTTTAACCCGACGACACTTTCTGACGGCCGGCGCGACGCTGGCCGCCTTGCCGCTGCTGCCCGTCGACCGCGCCCGCGCGGCAGGGCAATCTGCAGCGGCTGATATTCGTGATTTCTATCGTGACGGTGACTGGATCCGCGCGTTTAACGAGGCGTTCAGCAAGGCGGATACGGTCTCCGTTCCTGCTGGCGTGACCTGCGACAATATCAACACCGCCATCACCGTGCCGCCGGGCAAAACGCTGGCGGTTGCTGGGGCGCTAAAGGGCAACGGCCGCGGGCGGTTTATCCTGCAACAGGGCTGTAAAATTAGCGGCAGCGGCGAGGCGAGTCTCTATAACATCACCCTCGACGTCCGCGGTGGCGACTGCACGATTGAAGGGCTGACCATGAGCGGCTACGGCCCGGTGGCGCAGATATTCATCGGCGGCAAAGACAAGCAGCAGATGCAAAATCTTAACATTACCCGCCTCACCGTCACCAAAGCGAACTACGGTATTCTCCGCCAGGGCTACCACAATCAGTGGCAGGACGTCAGCATCACCCACTGCCATTTCAGCTACCTGCAGGGCGACGCCATCGAATGGAACGTGGCGATAAACGACAGCAATATCCTCATTTCTGACCATGTCATCGACCATATCGACTGCACCAACGGCAAGGTAAACTGGGGGATAGGCATTGGCCTCGCGGGCAGTACCTACGATAACGGCTACCCGGAAGACCAGGCGGTTAAGCACTTTGTGGTTGCCAACATCACCGGCAGCAACTGCCGCCAGCTGGTGCACGTTGAGAACGGAAAGCATTTTATTATTCGCAACGTCAAGGCCAGTAATATCACCCCGGAATTCAGCAAGCAGGCGGGAATAGATAACGCCACCGTAGCGATCTACGGATGTGATAATTTCGTTATCGATGGTGTTGATATGGTTAATAGCGCGGGAATGCTGATCGGCTATGGTGTTATCAAAGGTAACTATTTGTCGATACCGCAAAATTTCCGTTTGAATAATATACAGATTAATAATGAGAAGGCAGATACTAAGCTGCGGGGGATCCAGATCTCCTCAGGCAACGCACAGTCCTTCGTTTCTATCACCAACCTGAATCTGCGCTATGCCTCGCTGGCGCTGCACAACAAGCCACAGCATATTTTCATGCGTAATATCAATGTGATGCAGGTAGCAGCGCGTGAGCCAGCGCTGTCGCTCAACTTTGACTTGCGTAAGGATGTGCGCGGTAAATTTATGGCCAAACAGGATACGCTGCTGTCGCTGGCGCACGTCAACGCCGTTAACGAGAAGGGGCAGCCGTCGGTGGATATCGACCTTATTGATCAACATGTTGTTAATTCTGAACGGCTTAATTTCACGCTGCCGCGCCGCTAGCGGCAACTTCCCTGCCCATTCTCGGACTATATCCAGAGATTTCGCCTAACCCAAAGAGATACTATGAGAAAACAGGGTGGATTAAACATGTTTAATCGCTATAATTCAGCAACCGAATATAGGTGGACAAGATAATGGTTAATTTGAAAGCAGTCATTCCGGTAGCGGGTCTGGGCATGAATATGCTCCCTGCCACGAAGGCGATTCCCAAAGAGATGCTGCCGATCGTCGACAAGCCAATGGTTCAGTATATCGTTGACGAAGTGGTTGCTGCAGGTATCAAAGAGATCGTTCTGGTAACGCATGCATCGAAGAACTCGGTGGAGAACCACTTTGACACCTCATACGAACTGGAAGCGCTGCTGGAACAACGTGTAAAACGTCAACTGCTGGCTGAAGTTCAGTCTATCTGTCCTCCTGGCGTTACCATCATGAACGTTCGTCAGGCTCAGCCGCTGGGTCTGGGACACTCTATCCTTTGCGCCCATCCGATCGTTGGCGATAACCCATTTGTGGTTGTGCTGCCGGATATCGTGCTGGACAACGCAAGCGCTGACCCGCTTCGCTATAACCTTGCTGCAATGGTGGCTCGTTTCAACGAAACAGGACGTAGCCAGGTGCTGGCAAAACGTATGCCGGGCGATCTGTCTGAATACTCTGTAATCAAAACAAAAGAGCCGCTGGAATCTGAAGGCAAGGTGAGCCGTATTGTTGATTTCATCGAAAAACCGGATCAACCGCAGGAACTGGATTCAGATCTGATGGCCGTTGGGCGTTATGTTCTTTCCGCCGATATCTGGGCTGAGCTGGCGAAAACCGTGCCTGGGGCATGGGGCCGTATTCAGTTAACGGATGCGATTGCCGAACTGGCTAAAAAGCAGTCTGTTGATGCGATGCTGATGACGGGCGAGAGCTACGACTGCGGGAAGAAGATGGGGTATATGCAGGCGTTTGTGCAGTATGGGTTGCGGAATGTGAAGGATGGGGCGAAGTTCAGGAAAGGGATTGAAGAATTACTTAAATCGTAACCTAGTAAAATTTATTATACGTAATGGGTGGTAGCAGTATTTGAATATTGATTTATTTGGTGCTGCTATCGCTAATAACTTAGTTTCTATAAGTGAGTGAGTATATTAAAGCGTAGTAAATGATTTATCGTACACTGACTATTTAATTTGTCTATCAAGATAGCGCATCCCCAAAGAAAGCTTTGCTTCGCCTGAAAATGTAACCATCTGCAGTGAACTGGTAGCTTTTGAGCCAGGGGCGGTAGCGTTGCTGTTTCTTTCATTCATTATCTTAGGATATTGAGATTTTTTAAATGTCGCAATATCATGCTAAGATATTATCTTATTTAATGTAGTGTTCGGATAAAATCAAGAATTTAAACACGTTGATCTTTTACAAAGGGTTGATGTGTTGTTTCTTTCCTGAAAGAATATTACAAAAATATAATCTATAGAACTATGGAGATTAACATAACATGATTGGAGTGATATTGGCCGCTGGAGTAGGTTCTCGATTGAGACCGATGACTAATGATAAACCTAAATGTTTGGTCACAGTTGCGGGCAAGCCTATATTGGATTATCAACTTAATTCATACCGGAATGCAGGAATTAAAGATATATATATCATTGTAGGCTATGAAGGTGAAAAAATAAAGAATCATTGTAAGCATATTCGTGATTTAAATATTACAATAGTTGAAAATGAAATTTATGAAGATACAAATAATATGTACTCACTGTATCTTTTAAAGAAATATATCAGAGGCAAATCATTTATACTGAATAATGCTGATTTGGCTGTTCGAGATGATCTAGTTAAAAACCTAGTTTCAGATGCGCGAGATAATCTGATCGCTGTTGATATAGGTCTATATAATGATGAATCGATGAAAGTAGCTGTTAACGAGGATGGATTCATATCAGATATATCTAAAAACATTGAAAGCAATTTATCAATAGGTTGTTCAATCGATTTCTATAAATTTTCTTCAGTGTCATCAAGTCGATTTGTTGATGAAATGGAGCGAATTATAGTTCAGGAAAATAATAAAAAAGATTGGACCGAAATTGCAATGCAGAGATTATTTCGCTCGCAGGAACTTGTTTTTCAGGCCTATGATATTGATAAAATGCCCTGGGTCGAAATTGATAACTATGATGATTTGGCTGCAGCAGATAAAATTTTTTCGCAACTAAATAAAAAACTGGCTGACTATCAGTGTTATTGCTTTGATCTAGATGGGACTGTTTATGTCGGGAATAAAGTACTAAGTAATGTTGTTAATACAATTAATCACATTAAAAATGAAGGGAAAATGGTTCGTTTTTTATCAAATAACTCCTCCAAAAGCAAACATGAATATTATAAGAAATTGATTGGATTTGGTATAAAGTGTGATATTAGCGATATTAATTTATCTACGGATAGCGTGATTGCTTTTTTGAAGAGTACAGAAGCTAAAAAAGTATATGTCTTGGGTACCAATGGATTAATTAGTGATCTAGTTGAGGCAGGTTATAAAATATCTGAAGACGACCCTGACTTTATTATCGTTGGCTATGATACAGAACTGACCTATTCTAAGCTTATGACAACATGTAGATTAATTAACAAAGGGGTAGATTATATTGCTACTCACTGTGATGTCTTCTGCCCTTCTGAATGTGGGCCAATACCAGATGCAGGAGTTATTATTGATATGTTGAGTTCAACTACGGGAGTTTATCCTTATAAAATATTTGGAAAGCCAAATATTGATCTGATTCAGAATATATCAAAAACTGTAGATAAAAAAAACATGGTCATGATTGGAGATAGGCTTTATACAGATATAAGAATGGCGGTAGATGCTGGGATAGACTCAGTATTAGTGCTATCTGGGGATACGAAACGTGAAGAAATTGAAAAAAGTGAAATACAACCGACATATATATTAAAAGAGTTTAATTTGAATTAAAATATCAATTATAGCAAGGTCATGATATCAAATGAGCTTGCTATCGAGAAAAAAAATGAAAGAAAATTTAAAATCTATATTAAATTTTATTTTATCCACAATAAGCTATTTTATTCCTAAAAATAAGAATAGAGTTTTTTTTAAAAGTAAACCGGACTATGCTGGGAATGGTAAAGCACTTAGCGATTATATATACAATAAACAAATGTCATATGAAATCATATGGTCGTTAGGTAATTGTTATTTTGATAAAAAGGATAAGTATTATTTCAAATGTGTAAGGAAAGGAACAATAAAAGAACTGTATTATTACTTTACTAGTAAAATTGTTGTGACAACACACAATGAAATGATTGGAGCAAGTTCAAAAAATCAGGTTTATATTAGTCTATGGCACGGTATGCCATTTAAAAAAATAGGATATTTAGGTGAATTTGATTATATAGGGATGAAAGACTATTCAGCTACTCGTATTGCAACATCAGAAATTATGCGGTCTATTATATCTGCTAGTTTCAGAGAGAAAGCAAATGAAATATATGTGACTGGACAACCACGGAATGATTTTCTATTTAAACCATTAAAAATTGAAGAGCTAGGTTTAAATATAAGTCGCCAGAAGAAAATATTATTGTATGCGCCAACATTCAGAATAAATGATGAAAATATAAAATATTCAGATGGTGACTGTATCAGTGATGATAATTTCCTGCGGGTAAAGGATTTTTCTATCAAAGAGTTAGATTTATTTTTACTCAAAAATGATTATCACCTTATACTAAAGCTACATCCTTATGAAGAAAACTATTTTAAAAATATAGAGAGCTTAACATCAAATATAACAATTATAAAAACAAATACGCTATTAAATCATAATATTGATGTTAATCAATTGTTGGCAATTGCAGATATACTAATTACTGACTATTCCTCTATGTTTTTTGATTATTTGATCTTAAATAGACCAATTGTTTTTTTGGTTCCTGATGTTGCTAATTATAGGAAAAGCAGAGGTGGGTTTACACTGGAACCTTTTGATTTTTGGACTCCAGGGCATAAAGTTGAAAATCAGACATCATTGCTTGAAGTATTGCTTATATTGCAAAAAGCAAATGATCCATATAAGGATAAAAGAATGCAAGTAAATTCGCTAATAAATTATTATAATGATGATCAAAATAGTAAAAGGGTTGTTGAACTGATGAATAGTAAATTATTATGATCTATTTATTTTTAGGTGATATTAGCGCAAAAGGAGGCGTTGAGAGGGTTACCATATCTTTAGCAAATGGGTTAGCTAAACATTATGAAGTAACAATTGTCAGTTTATATAAAAACCAAGAGGAATTATCATTTTTTCCAGTTAAAGATGTCAATGTTTTGACTCTGAACAAAAATGAAATTAGCATGTACAATCGGAGGCTTGGTTTTTTGAAAGGAGGGCTTTTTGATATTAAATATATTAACAGAAAACTGAAGGAGTTAAATCAGTTAAATATTAATATAACAAAAAAAGATATTTTTATATCTTGTGATATAAAAATGTCGATTCTATTGTATCGATTAAATAGAAAATATGATGCTAGAATAATAGCTATTGAACACTTTGAGCATGATGTAGGGAATTTTATTTTAAAAAAAATAAGAACATTGTTATACCCGAAGTTATCAGCTGTAGTTTCATTAACTGATGAAGATAGTATTAAATATTTATCATGGTTACCAAAGAATAAACATAAAATAATCCCTAATATAGTTTATAAACAAGAGTCAGTAATTTCTAGAATTTCTCCCATTACATGTAGCTCTAAAATTGTTCTAGCGATTGGAAGACTTTCATATCAAAAAGGTTTTGATCTTTTGCTAGAAGCATGGGCGCGAGCTAACACAGATGGTTGGTTTTTGAGAATTATTGGTGATGGGGAAGAAAAAGATAACCTTATTAACCAAGCTTCAAAGTTGAAAATAGAGAATTATGAAATAATTCCATTTCAGAATGAAATTGAAATGCAGTATGCGAAAGCTGAAATTTTTATTTTGTCATCAAGGTTTGAAGGTTTAGGAATGGTCTTGGTCGAGGCCCTTAGCCATGGCTTAGCATGTATTAGTTATGATTGTCCTGCGGGCCCAAAAACAATTATTAACAATGGGAATGGAATATTAGTTCCTGTTGGAAATATAGATGAACTAGCAAGTTCTATATCTTATTTGATGAATAATGATAATGTTCGGAATGAAATGAAAGAGAAAGGTATATTGTCAATAGAGCGGTTTAGTGAAAAAGCTGTTATTGCTGAATGGAGGCTAATGTTAAATGAGCTCTAAAAAAAATAAATATGATGCAGTATTTATAACAAATATACCTGCGTTTTATAAAGTTAATTTGTTTAACGAGTTGAATAAATTAATTAATATATATGTAATATTTATATCTGAAAAATCGAACATAAGAGAAAATGATTTCTATGGTTTTAATATTGATTTTGAACATTGCTTTTTAAATTCTAAGAGCTATGAAAACAGAAGTAAAATCAAGACATTTTTTTATTTGATAAAAAAAATATTATTTATTGATTATAAAATGATTGTTTATTCTGGATGGGAGACTCGTGAGGCCACCATTTTGTCATTTTTGAGTAAGCGAAAAAAAAATGCCATTGTCATTGAAAGTAGTATTATGGAGACTAAAATAACAGGTTTAGCTTGGTTTTTGAAAAAATTAGCTATAAATCGAATGTCAAAAGCATATCCTTCAGGAATTTTACAGCAAAAAATATTAGATGAAGCTGGCTTCAAGGGAGAGAGCATCGTTACTCATGGTGTGGGTATAACTAATTATCAAAAAAAACAAAATAATAATAAAAAAATATATTACGATAAACAACATTTTAAATTTATATACATAGGTCGACTCTCAAAAGAAAAAAATATTGAGATGCTCATTGATGTTTTTTCAGTACTACCATATGAATTAACGATTATTGGTGATGGTGATTTGAAAAGCACACTCGAAAATAAAGCCACTAAAAATATTAAATTTGAGGGATATGTAGAAAATAGGAACGTAATTGCGTATTTAAAAAATCATAATTGTTTTATCCTTCCATCAGTTTCCGAACCTTGGGGATTGGTTGTAGAAGAGGCTCTAATTGCGGGATTACCTATAATCGTTAGCAATAAAGTTGGATGTCACTGCGACTTAATTGATAATACAAATGGACTTATCTTTGATGCAAAAAATCCAGACTCTCTAAAACAAGCAATTGAGAACATGGTTGATAATTATACGCGCTTTAATTGTGGTGCTTCGATGTATGATGGTACGATAATGGCAAAACGTCAAATTAACTCATATTTGAGTAGTATTAAATGAGTGGAGATAGCAAGACTGTTAAGGATTTTTATAATTATTTTTTGGGTGATTTGCTCGTAAAAGGATTTATGTTTCTCTCATTGCCATTGTTGTCTAGAATCATGAGTTCAGATGATTATGGGCGAATGTCATTAATTAATGCAGCGGTAATGATACTATATGTATTTATTAGTCTGAATCTACAGAATGCGATTCTTAATTCTTATATGAAGCAGGATGTTGATTTCCCAAGTTACCTAGGAACTGTTTTAATTGGACTTACCATAGTTCAATTTATACTTATCATTGGATGTTTATTCTTTTCTAAACCGTTATCTCAAATATTGGCAATCACAGAGTATGATTTGCATTGGGTAATTATTATATGTGTGTTGTTAAGCTACATATACATATATACTAGTTATTTACAAGGTGCAAGATTAAGCAATGACTTTGTGAAAATAAATGTTGTGAGTAAGGTTTCTGAGGTTTTTTTAATATTCATCATTGCATTTTTTTTACAAAACGATAAATACTTATCAAAAGTTTTATCTCAACTGATTGTGAGTTTGCTATTATTTATTTTTGTAATAAATAAAATAAGAAAAATTGCTGTTTTCAAATTTAATATAAAATATTTTGTCTCGGCAGTGGCTTTTAGTGCTCCACTTATTGTCCATGTGCTTTCTAATTCTCTCCTTTCGCAAGCCGATAGATTGATCATTGCGAGAGAATTAGGAACAAGTGCTGCAGGTATATATTCTTTTGCTTATAATATTGCTATGGGAATTATTGTTGTTATTATGGCATGGAATTCATCATGGCAACCTAGATTATATAGACTTTTAGATTCGAATAATCATTTAGATATTAGAATAAATGTTTATAAAAGTTCATTCGTAGTGGCTGTTTTAACGCTAATGGCTATGCTTTATTCAAAGGAAATGGTTGTTGTGCTAGCTGGGAATGCTTATATGGATAGCATTTCTATTATACCGATTATTATTTTAGGCAATGCACTTATACATATATATTTATGTTATGTGAACTTTACTTTTTATATGAAAAAAACACTTTTAATTTCTATGGGCACAGTAAGTGCAATGCTGATTAATGTAGTCCTAAATTACTATCTAATTCCAGTGTACGGCATTTCTGGTGCAGCATGGGCTACTGTCTTTTCATATCTAGCACTTTCATTATTCCATTATTTCATTGTATCCTTGATACTTAGGAAAAGAATAATTAGTATATTTTTACTGATTGGTTTTTCTAGCTTACTATTACTGTTTTACTTTATTGTTCGATACCTTAATGAGATAAATGAAGTAAAGAGTATAATAATAAAGTTATTTATTACTACTGTCATCGCAATAGCTGTGTATAAAAAAAGACATCTTTGTAAATTTGAATAGATATGAGACTTTATTTTTAATTGCAGCGATGATCTTTATGAATGAAGTAATAAATTAAATAGCTAGGATTGAATAATGAAATTAATGATAAATGCTAGTAACTTATATGTAGGTGGGGGAGTGCAGGTCGCTGTATCTGTTATCGACGAACTTACGCAGATAAAAACCGATTTTATAGCAGCTGTATCTCCTATAGTCATGTTACAGTTGGGGGATGAGTCGAAGAGTAAATGCATTCTGATAGACTCATCACCATCAAAGATATTAAATTTTAAGGCTAGAAAGCAACTAGACTCTCTTGTCTTGAATAATAACATAACAATCGTATTTACAATTTTCGGGCCTAGTTATTGGAGCCCAAAAAATGTAAAACATGCAGTTGGTTTCGCTTTGCCTTGGTTAATTTACGATACGAGTAAAATTATGCCAAAACTCTCATTACCAGCAAGGATGAAAACTCGCTTATTGAAATTTCTTCAACCGTATTTTTATAGAAAAAATGCAGATATTATTTTTACAGAAACGGAAGATGTCAAAAATAGAGTAGTAAAGCTTTTAAGTATTTCTGAATGCAATGTACATACTGTTTCTAATACACTAAATGCTATATTTAAAGACTTATCAGCATATGACCATAGCGTAATAAAAAGACTGCCAACCAAAAAAGATAATGAAATATGGCTTTTAACTATCACCCACAATTATCCACATAAAAATCTAGGTGTGATCAGTAGACTGGTTGAACTTTTGCCAGAAAATTTTAAATTTGTACTTACGGTGCCAACATCATTTACCAATGTGATACCTGAACATTTAAAAAAAAGAGTTATTGTTGTCGACACTGTCTCTGTTAAACAGTGTCCAGTACTTTATCAGTTATGTGATGCCCTTTTCCTGCCGACGCTTTTAGAATGTTTTAGTGCGTCTTATTTAGAAGCAATGTTTATGGAACGACTTATACTAACCTCTGATTTATCGTTTGCCCATACGGTATGTCATAATGCTGCAATTTATTTTGATCCATATGATGAGAATGATATTGCCGATAAAATTAAAACTGCATTCAGTAGTGAAGAATTATTTCTGGGCAAAATCGAAGATGGAATTAAACAGTATAAAAAATTCCCTTCATCTAGAGAGCGAGCGGTCAATTATTTAACTTGCCTTTCCAAGCATGCCTAATTATTTGTATTAAGGAGTTATAATGTTTACTGACAAGATTTTGTTGATAACTGGTGGTACTGGTTCATTTGGTAATGCTGTCTTGGAACGTTTTTTAAATACCGAAATAAAGGAAATTCGGATATTTTCCCGAGATGAAAAAAAACAAGATGATATGAGGAAAAAGTATAATAATGAGAAGTTAAAATTTTATATTGGCGATGTAAGAGATTATTTAAGTGTTCTTAATGCAAGTCGCGGTGCTGACTATATATATCATGCGGCAGCTTTAAAACAGGTTCCATCATGTGAATTCCATCCAATGGAAGCAGTTAAAACAAATGTAATAGGTACAGAAAATGTTCTTGAATCTGCTATCGCGAATGAAGTAAAGCGTGTTGTTTGTCTGAGTACTGACAAAGCCGTTTATCCAATTAATGCAATGGGAATTTCGAAAGCCATGATGGAAAAAGTTATGGTTGCAAAATCTCGTAATGTTAATAGCAAGAAAACAGTTATTTGTGGTACTCGCTATGGAAACGTGATGGCATCTAGAGGGTCAGTTATCCCATTGTTTGTTGATCTAATTAAAGAGAAAAAACCTTTAACTATCACTGACCCAAATATGACCCGTTTTATGATGACATTAGAGGATGCAGTAGATTTAGTTCTATATGCATTTGAACATGGTAAAAACGGTGACATTTTTGTACAGAAAGCACCTGCTGCGACAATAGAAACATTGGCTATCGCACTAAAAGAACTGTTAAAAGTTCAGGAGCATCCGGTAAATATTATCGGCACACGTCATGGGGAGAAGCTCTATGAAGCATTATTAAGTAGAGAAGAAATGGTTGCTGCTGTTGATATGGGAAATTACTATTGTGTACCACCAGATCTTCGTGACTTAAACTACGGAAAGTATGTAGAACATGGTGATAGCCGTATATCTGAAGTTGAAGATTATAACTCACATAATACACAACGACTTGATGTAGATGCGATGAAAATTTTGTTACTGAAACTACCTTTTATTCAAGCATTATGTGCTGGTGAACAATACGAATTGGACTCATAAAATGAAAATCCTCATTACTGGAGCAGATGGATTTATTGGCCGTAATCTAAGTCTTTTTCTCCTTGAGGCTGGATATAATGATCTAATTGAAATAACACGAAATTCGACAGAAGATGAATTAATTAGTGGACTATGCTCGGCTGACTTCATTTACCATCTTGCCGGCATTAATCGTCCGAAGGACGACAATGAATTCGTTACTGGAAATGACGATTTCACCAAACGAATAGTTAATATTTTGTTTGAGAACAATAAAATTACTCCCATTATGTTTAGCTCTTCCATTCAGGCTGGATTTGATAATGCTTATGGAAAAAGCAAGGCAGCAGCTGAAAAGCATATTGAAAAATATGCTTCAATTTCTGGCGCTAAACATTATATTTATAGATATCATAATATTTTTGGTAAATGGTGCAAACCTAATTATAATTCATTTGTTTCAACATTTTGCTACAATATTGCAAGGGATATGGACATATCGATCAATAACCCACAGGCATCGGTAAACCTTATTTATATTGATGATGTATGTTCTGATGCAGTAAACCTTCTTTCAGAGAATACAGATAGTGGGTATAAACAGATTAAACCTGTTTATACAAAAACTGTGGGTGAAGTTGCTGATTTAATAATTAGGTTTAAAAAAAGTCGGACAACATTGTTAATTGACGAGGTTGGATCTGGTTTTGTACGTGCACTATATTCTACATGGTTAAGTTATCTTCCTGCTGATCAATTCGCTTATAAGGTACCTTCATACGCTGATCATCGTGGTGTTTTTTGCGAAATGTTGAAAACCCATACGTCTGGGCAATTTTCTTTTTTTACTGCCCATCCCGGGGTAACTCGTGGTGGACATTATCATCATACAAAAAACGAGAAGTTTTTGGTGATCAATGGTAAGGCATTGTTCAGATTTGAAAACATTGTCACAAAAGAACGTTATGAATTAATTATTTCTTCTGATGAATTTCAGGTTGCTGAGACTGCCCCAGGTTGGAGTCATGATATAACAAATGTTGGCGATGATGTTCTCATTGTAATGCTTTGGGCAAATGAGATTTTTGATCGTGAAAAACCAGATACTATCGCGAGACCACTATAATGAAAAAAATGAAAATAATATCAGTTGTTGGTACACGCCCCGAAATTATCCGTTTATCACGGGTACTAGCTAAACTTGATCAGCACTGTGAGCATGTACTAGTTCATACTGGCCAGAATTATGATTTTGAGTTAAATGAGGTTTTCTTTAATGACCTTGGTGTTCGTAAACCTGATTATTTTCTCAATGCGGCTGGAAAAAACGCTGCGGAAACTATAGGGCAGGTAATCATAAAGTTTGATGAAGTTTTGGAATGCGAATCACCAGAAGCAATGCTTGTATTGGGAGATACGAATTCCTGCATTTCAGCAATACCGGCTAAACGTCGTAAAATACCAATTTTTCATATGGAAGCAGGTAATCGCTGCTTTGACCAACGAGTACCAGAGGAAACGAATAGACGTATTGTTGATCATACTGCTGATATTAACATGACATACAGTGATATTGCCCGAGAATATCTTTTAGCAGAAGGGATTCCAGCTGATAGGATCATAAAAACAGGTAGTCCAATGTTTGAGGTCCTAACTCATTATATGCCCCAAATCGACGCTTCCGATATTTTGACTAGACTAAATTTAAAAGCCGGAAGTTTTTTCGTTGTCAGTGCTCATCGTGAAGAAAATGTTGATTCACCAAGGCAACTAATAAAATTAGCTAATATTCTGAATGTCATTGCCGAAAAATATAATTTACCCGTCATTATCTCTACGCATCCAAGAACAAGAAACCGTATAGATTCTCAAGGCATCAATTTCCATTCAAATATTCAATTGTTGAAACCTTTGGGTTTTCACGACTATAACCACCTCCAAAAAAATGCACGAGCTGTGCTTTCTGATAGCGGAACCATTACTGAAGAATCCTCAATCATGAATTTCCCTGCCTTGAACATTCGTGAAGCTCACGAACGCCCAGAGGGTTTTGAGGAAGCATCAGTAATGATGGTTGGGCTCGAGTCTGACCGAGTCTTACAGGCACTTGATATACTATCTACTCAACCTCGTGGGGAAACTCGTCTACTCCGCCCAGTTCAGGATTATAGTATGCCAAATGTATCAGATAAGGTTGTTAGAATTATTCATTCATACACGGATTATATTAAAAGGGTTGTTTGGAAAGAATACTAATGAAGCTAGCATTAATTATTGATGACTATTTACCATTTAGCACTCGTGTAGGTGCTAAAATGTTTCATGAGTTGGCCCGTGAATTAGCGATTAACGGGAATAATGTCACAGTAATAACCCCTGATATAGCTGTAGACGAGAAAATACAGATAGAGACATTTGACGGTATAAAAATCTGGAGATTTAAAAGTGGTGCTTTAAAAGATATCGGAAAAATCAAGCGTACGATAAATGAGACGCTATTGTCTTATCGCGCATGGAGTTCAATTAAAGACCATATTGATAAAGATACTTTTGATGGCATTATTTATTATTCACCATCGATATTTTGGGGGGGGGTGGTGAAAAAAATAAAAATAAGGTGCCAATGCCCATCTTATTTAATATTAAGAGATATGTTTCCTCAATGGGCTATTGATGCTGGCCTGCTTAAATCAGGAACATTGATCGAACGGTATTTTCGTTTCTTTGAACAGTACTCATACAGTCAGGCAGATAGAATAGGGTTAATGTCAGAGAGGAATCTTGAGATATTCCTTGAAACAAATAAAGGCTTTCCTTGTGAAGTACTTCGTAATTGGGCATCATTAACTCAAGTAGTTTTGCCGGATAATTATGTTTCTATCAGAACTAAATTAAGTCTTGAGAAAAAAGTTATTTATTTTTATGGTGGAAATATTGGCCATGCTCAAGATATGGCTAATTTGATGCGACTTGCACGTAAAATGACAGCACATGAAAATGCTCATTTTTTGTTTATAGGTCAGGGTGATGAAGTTCAATTAATTAATAAGCTGGCCAAGGAGTGGGCGTTAAGTAATTATACTTATTTACCATCGGTAGACCAAAACACATTCAAGTATATACTTTCTGAAGTTGATGTGGGTTTATTTTCTCTTTCTGCTCGTCACTCATCCCACAATTTTCCAGGGAAATTACTTGGCTATATGGTGCAGGGGTTGCCAATATTGGGTAGTGTGAATGTTGGGAATGATCTTCTTGATATAGTTAATGATAGCTGCTCTGGATTCATCCATATTAATGGTGAGGATGATAAGCTTTATAATTCAGCATTATTACTTCTTAACAAAGATGATATTCGTAACCAGTATGGTGAAAATGCTCGGGCACTACTGAAAGATGAATTCTCAGTTGAGTCAGCAGCAAGAAATATTGAGATGCGCTTGGAGGCTTCACGATGCGTTTAATTGAGAGGGCACAATTAGATTTATTGCATAAAGAGGCAACCAAATCAGTACGTTTGCGATCTCATTTTCTTATGCATAATACTCATGAAGAAAAAGTACAACGACTTCTTATTTCGCTTGTTAAAGGTAGCTTTGTTGAACCACACTATCATGAATTGCCACACCAATGGGAAATGTTTATTGTCATACAAGGATGTTTGAAAATATGTTTGTATAACACTCATGGTGGCATTATCGATACTTTTCTAGTGGGTGAAAATACAGGAATTAGTATTGTCGAATTTTCACCAGGAGATATTCATAGTGTTGAATGTATTTCCAATAATGCACTTATGGTGGAAGTGAAAGAAGGACCGTTTGATTCAACGCATGCAAAAGTATTTCCTGAATGGTAAGCCATTCTTTATACAGATTGTGAAAGGTCCTTGCTTTTAGCAGAACATGCATAACAAATTTATTAATCTAGTAGCATAAAACAAGGCACATTCCGCTATCCACTTAAGCGTGACCTGAGTTACCATCTAACCCACATTTCAAGCCGTGCGCCACTCGCGCGGTGACCATCCCCTGACAGGAGTATGTAATGTCCAAGCAACAGATCGGCGTAGTCGGTATGGCAGTGATGGGGCGCAACCTGGCGCTCAACATCGAAAGCCGTGGTTATACCGTCTCCATCTTCAACCGCTCCCGTGAAAAAACCGAAGAAGTTGTCGCTGAGAACCCAGGCAAGAAGCTGGTTCCTCACTATACGGTCAAGGAGTTCGTCGAGTCTCTTGAAACCCCACGTCGTATCCTGTTAATGGTGAAGGCGGGCGCGGGCACCGATGCTGCCATCGATTCCCTGAAGCCGTACCTCGATAAAGGCGACATCATCATTGATGGCGGTAACACCTTCTTCCAGGACACCATTCGCCGTAACCGCGAACTGTCCGCTGAAGGCTTCAACTTCATCGGTACCGGTGTGTCCGGTGGCGAAGAGGGCGCACTGAAGGGCCCATCCATTATGCCTGGCGGCCAGAAAGAAGCGTACGAACTGGTTGCTCCGATCCTGACTAAGATTGCTGCGGTTGCTGAAGATGGCGAACCGTGCGTAACTTACATCGGCGCCGACGGTGCAGGTCACTACGTGAAGATGGTTCACAACGGTATCGAGTACGGCGACATGCAGCTGATTGCTGAAGCCTACTCTCTGCTGAAAGGTGGCCTGAATCTCTCTAACGAAGAGCTGGCAACCACCTTTACCGAGTGGAACGAAGGTGAGCTGAGCAGCTACCTGATCGACATCACCAAAGATATCTTCACCAAGAAAGACGAAGAAGGTAAATACCTGGTTGATGTGATTCTGGATGAAGCAGCGAACAAAGGTACTGGTAAATGGACCAGCCAGAGCTCTCTGGATCTGGGCGAACCGCTGTCCCTGATCACCGAATCCGTGTTCGCACGTTACATCTCCTCCCTGAAAGACCAGCGCGTTGCAGCATCTAAAGTGCTGTCTGGCCCGCAGGCTAAACTGGCTGGTGATAAAGCAGAGTTCGTTGAGAAAGTGCGTCGTGCACTGTACCTGGGTAAAATCGTCTCCTACGCGCAGGGCTTCTCTCAGCTGCGTGCTGCGTCCGACGAGTACAACTGGGATCTGAACTACGGCGAAATCGCGAAGATCTTCCGCGCGGGCTGCATCATTCGTGCACAGTTCCTGCAGAAAATCACCGACGCCTATGCTGAGAATAAAGGCATTGCAAACCTGCTGCTGGCACCGTACTTCAAAAATATCGCTGACGAATACCAGCAGGCACTGCGTGACGTTGTTGCCTATGCGGTTCAGAACGGTATTCCGGTTCCAACCTTCTCTGCAGCCGTCGCGTACTACGACAGCTACCGCTCTGCGGTACTGCCAGCGAACCTGATTCAGGCTCAGCGTGACTACTTTGGTGCGCATACCTATAAACGCACTGATAAAGAGGGTGTGTTCCACACCGAATGGCTGGATTAATCTGAATTAGTTCACCGCTAAATGCAGGCCCGGAGCGCTCCTCCGGGCTTTTTTATTGTCTAAAAATGGGATTCAGTCAGGTCTGATAGGCTGCGTTGCACTAAATCACGATATACTGGCGCTATGCTGACCCGATACGCCAACCTACCGGCGACGTGTTCAACCTTACATATTTAACCAGAAGAAGTTACACAACGAATGAAGATAACTATTTCAGGAACAGGTTACGTAGGTTTGTCTAACGGCATCCTGATTGCTCAGCACCATGAAGTGGTGGCGCTGGATATCGTGCAGGCCAAAGTCGATATGCTGAATCAGAAGAAATCGCCGATTGTCGATAAAGAGATTGAAGAGTATCTGGCAACAAAGTCGCTGAATTTTCGCGCGACGACCGATAAGCATGACGCTTACCGTGATGCCGATTTCGTGATTATCGCCACGCCGACCGACTACGACCCGAAAACCAACTATTTCAACACCTCAAGCGTAGAATCGGTTATTCGTGATGTAACGGAAATCAACCCGAAAGCGGTGATGATTATCAAATCGACCATTCCGGTTGGCTTTACCAATTCCATTAAAGAGCAACTGGGCATCGATAATGTCTTCTTCTCGCCGGAGTTCCTGCGTGAAGGGCGTGCGCTGTATGACAACCTGCACCCATCCCGCATTGTTATCGGTGAGCGTTCAGAACGCGCTGAGCGTTTTGCGGCGCTGCTGCAGGAAGGCGCAGTTAAGAAAGATATTCCAACGCTGTTTACTGATTCGACAGAAGCGGAAGCTATCAAGCTGTTCGCGAATACCTATCTGGCGCTGCGTGTGGCTTACTTTAACGAGCTGGACAGTTATGCGGAAAGCCTGGGGCTGAATTCCCGTCAGATTATCGAGGGTGTATGTCTGGATCCGCGCATTGGCAATCACTACAACAATCCGTCGTTTGGCTATGGCGGCTACTGCCTGCCGAAGGACACCAAGCAGCTGCTGGCGAACTATGAGTCGGTACCGAACAACATCATTGGTGCTATCGTTGATGCCAACCGTACGCGTAAAGACTTTATTGCCGACTCGATTCTGGCCCGCAAGCCGAAGGTGGTGGGGGTTTACCGGCTGATTATGAAGTCCGGTTCTGATAATTTCCGCGCGTCCTCGATTCAGGGGATTATGAAGCGTATCAAGGCGAAGGGTATTCCGGTCATTATTTATGAGCCAGTAATGCAGGAAGACGAGTTCTTTAACTCCCGCGTGGTGCGCGATCTTGATGCCTTTAAACAAGAAGCCGATGTCATTATCTCTAACCGTATGGCTGAAGAGTTAGCGGACGTGGAAGAGAAGGTTTATACGCGCGATCTGTTTGGGAATGATTAAGCGAGAGTATTAGCGCCGCTCCCGGCGGCGCTGCGCTTGGCCGGGCCACGAAAGAAAAAACCCTCGTCAGAGGGTTTTTTTTAGGCTTTATAAAACTCGCGATACCACTCCACGAAGTTTTTCACGCCTTCTTTCACCGAAGTCTGCGGGCGGAAGCCCACCAGGTCGTACAGCGGCTGCGTCTCTGCGCTGGTTTCCAGCACGTCACCGGCCTGCATCGGCATCATATTTTTCTTTGCTTCAATACCCAGCGCTTCTTCGAGCGCCGTAATGTAGTCCATTAATTCAACCGGCGCGCTGTTGCCAACGTTGTAAACCCGATATGGCGCTGAGCTGGTTGCCGGGGAGCCGGTCTCGACGGTCCATTCGCTATTGGCAGCAGGAATAACGTCTTGCAGGCGGATGATGGCTTCTACGATGTCATCAATGTAGGTGAAGTCGCGCTTCATCTTACCGTAGTTGTACACATCGATGCTTTTCCCTTCCAGCATTGCTTTGGTGAACTTGAACAGCGCCATATCCGGGCGGCCCCACGGGCCATAGACGGTAAAGAACCGCAGTCCGGTAGTCGGCAGGCCGTACAGATGGGAGTAAGTATGTGCCATCAACTCGTTGGCTTTTTTCGTGGCGGCATACAGCGATACCGGATGATCCACGCTGTCGTCTGTCGAGAACGGCATTTTGCTGTTCAGACCGTAGACCGAGCTTGAGGAGGCGTACACCAGGTGCTGGACTTTGTTGTGACGGCAGCCTTCCAGAATATTCAGATGCCCAATCAGGTTCGCCTGCGCGTAGGCGTGCGGATTTTCCAGCGAATAGCGAACGCCAGCCTGAGCGGCCAGGTGGATGACGCGATCAAGCTGCGCATCGGCAAACAGTTCTGCCATGGCGACATTGTCGGCGAGATCGATTTTCGCAAAATGGAAATTCGGCGATTGCAGCAGGTCCAGACGCGCCTGCTTCAGGCTGACGTCATAATAATCATTGAGATTATCGAGTCCGACAACGTGATGACCAGCAGCAAGCAGGCGCTGGCTGACGTGAAAACCGATAAACCCTGCGGCGCCGGTGACCAAATATTTCATAGTAATCCTTCAATCTATTCAGATGCGAACATCCCTACTGGGCGCGATCATACCGTCTGTTAGCGAAAAAATATAATCGTTATATGCCATCAGGGTTATCGGAATGAGGACTAAATGAAAAACCCGGCGGATTGGCCGGGTTCGGGGAGGGGGATTACTGATGCCGTTCGCGCAAATTATCGATAACGGTGGTCAAATCCAGTTCCTGATCCTGCAGCAGCACCAGCAGGTGATACATTAAGTCAGACGCTTCGTTCTTCAGCTCAAACTTATCGTGCACCGTGGCGGCCAGCGCGGTCTCCACGCCTTCTTCACCCACTTTCTGCGCGATGCGCTTGGTGCCGCTGGCGTACAGTTTGGCGGTGTAGGAGCTTGCCGGATCGGCGGTTTTACGCTCGGCCAGCAGTTGTTCAAGCTGATACAGGAACAACCATTTATGGCTGGTGTCACCGAAGCAGCTCGAGGTGCCTTTATGGCAGGTTGGGCCGATAGGGTTCACCAGAATCAGCAGCGTGTCATTATCGCAATCGGGCGCGATGCTGACCACGTTCAGGAAGTGACCGGAGGTTTCGCCTTTGGTCCACAGACGCTGTTTGGTGCGCGAGAAAAAGGTGACTTTGCCCGTTTCCTGCGTTTTAGCCAGCGCTTCCTGGTTCATATAGCCCAGCATTAACACTTCGCCGGATACCGCGTGTTGGATAACGGCGGGCATCAGTCCGTCGGTTTTTTCCCAGTCCAGTTGTTCAGTTAACATACCCGTATCTCCACGCCCTGTGCTGCCAGGTACGCTTTTAGTTCACCAATATTAATGATTTGCTTATGGAACACCGATGCGGCCAGCGCGCCGTCGACGTTGGCGTCGCGGAACGCTTCCAGGAAGTGGTCCATGGTGCCTGCGCCGCCGGAGGCGATCAGCGGGACGTGGCAGACGTCGCGCACTTTTTTCAGTTGTGCCAGGTCGTAGCCGTTACGCACGCCGTCCTGATTCATCATGTTTAACACGATTTCGCCCGCGCCGCGTTTTTGCACTTCCTGTACCCAGTCCAGAGTTTCCCACTGGGTCACACGGGTGCGGCTTTCGTCGCCGGTATATTGATTAACATGATATTTGCCGGTGTCGGCATCAAACCAGGTATCAATCCCCACCACAATACACTGCACACCGAAGCGGTCTGCCAGGCGAGTAATCAGCTCCGGGTCGGCCAGCGCCGGGGAGTTGATGGAAATTTTGTCCGCACCGAACGAGAGAATGCGCGCGGCATCGTCGATGGACTTGATGCCACCGGCGACACAGAACGGAATATCAATCACCTCGGCAACGCGGGAAACCCAGCTTTTATCGACCACGCGGCCATCGCTGGAAGCGGTGATATCGTAGAACACCAGCTCATCAGCGCCTTCGTCAGCGTAGCGTTTTGCCAGCGGCACGATATCGCCGATGATCTCGTGGTTGCGGAACTGCACGCCTTTAACGACCTGACCATCACGCACATCAAGACAAGGAATTATCCGTTTTGCCAGCATTGGATGGCCTCCGTTACGTTGAATTTACCTTCCAGCAGCGCACGTCCGACAATCACGCCGCGCACGCCGGTGCCGCGCAGGGCGGCAATATCATTGAGGTCGCCAATGCCGCCGGAAGACTGGAATGCCACCTGCGGATAGCGGGCGCAGACTTCTTCATACAGCGAAACGTTAGAGCCTGCCAGCGTGCCGTCGCGGGAGATATCGGTGCACAGCACGTGCTGTAGGGCAACCGGCAGATAGGTTTCAACCAGTTCTTCCAGCGTCACGCCGGAGTTTTCCTGCCAGCCGCTGACCGCCACCTGTTTAGTGCCGTTTTCATCAATGCGCACGTCCAGCGCTAGCACCAGGTGCTCGGCGCCAAAACGTTTAAACCAGCCTTTGACCACTTCCGGTGATTTCACTGCCGTTGAGCCAACAACGACGCGGGCTACGCCTGCGTCGAGCAGGGCGGCAACGTCTTCTTCAGTACGTACGCCACCGCCAACCTGAACCGGCACCTTTACGCCAGCAACCAGCGTTTTCAGCAGGGGAATCTGCCGCTGGGCCGGGTCTTTTGCGCCGGTTAAATCGACCAGGTGCAGTACTTCCGCGCCCTGCGCCGCATAGTCCTGCAGACGCGGCAGCGGGTCGTTGCCGTAGTCGCGCTGCTGGCCGTAATCTCCCTGATGGAGACGCACTACGGTGCCATTAATCAAATCTAAAGCCGGAATGATCATCACATCTCCAGGAAATTTTTCAGCAGCTGCGCGCCTGCGCTACCTGAGCGCTCCGGGTGGAACTGCACGCCGTAAAAGTTATCTTTCTGCACGGCGGCGGTGAACGGCTCGCCGTAATTGCACTGGGCGATGGTGTACTCGTTGACCGGCATGGCGTAGCTGTGGACGAAATAAAAGTACGCGCCGTCCTCAATGCCGCGGAACAGACGGTCGCCCGCTTTCGGGTAGACGCGGTTCCAGCCCATGTGCGGCAGCGGCAGACCAAAATCGGCCATCTTCGGCACGTCCTGGTCGATGATACCGAGCAGGTCAACGCCGTTAGTCTCTTCACTGCGGCGGCCTAATAGCTGCATGCCAAGGCAGATTCCCAGAACCGGCTGAGTACAGGCCTTAATCAACTCAACCAGTTCGCGCTCGCGAATTTGATCCATGGCGGCCTGCGCCGTGCCGACGCCCGGCAGAAAAAGCTTATCTGCGCGCAGTACCACTTCCGGGTCGCGGCTGACCACCGGCTCGTAGCCGTGGCGGGCAATCGCTGACTTCACGGAATTGAGGTTCGCGCAGCCGGTATCAAGGACAACCACGTTCATCACAGCACTCCTTTTGAGGAGGGAAGGGTGTTGCCGTCTACGCGAATCGCCTGGCGCAGAGTACGGCCGAAGACTTTGAACAGGCTTTCTACGCGGTGGTGATCGTTTTTGCCCTTGGTTTTCAGGTGCAGCGTGATGCCCATCGCGTAAGAGAGCGAGCGGAAGAAGTGCTCGATCATCTCGGTGCTGAGGTCGCCTACGCGCTGGTAGGTGAATTCAGCTTTATATTCCAGGTGTGGGCGGCCGGAGATATCCAGCGCGCAGCGCGCCAGGCATTCATCCATCGGCAGCACGAAACCGAAGCGGTTAATGCCGCGCTTATCACCGAGCGCTGCTTTCAGCGCTTCGCCAAGCGCCAGGCCGGTATCTTCTACGGTGTGGTGATCGTCGATATACAGGTCGCCCTTCACGGTGATGTTCATGCGGAAACCGCCGTGGGTGGCAATCTGATCCAGCATGTGGTCGAAGAAACCGACGCCGGTGTTGATTTTGCTGCCGCCTTCACGGTCGAGCCACACCTCCACGTCAATCTGCGTTTCGCGGGTATTACGCTCGATGTGCGCGTAGCGGTCGCGGCGGGTCAGCTGTTCGCCGATCATCGCCCAGTTCAGCGTGTCGCGGTTATAGCGCAGGCCGGTAATGCCCATGTTGGTCGCCAGCTCAAGGTCAGTGGCGCGATCGCCAATCACGTAGCTGTTGGCGGTGTCCATCACTTCGTTCGCCAGCCAGGCGGTGACCAGCTGCGTTTTCGGCTTGCGGCACTCGCAGTTGTCGGCCGGCAGGTGCGGGCAGATCAGCACATCGTCAAAAACCACGCCCTGAGAGGTGAAGATCTGCATCATCAGGTTGTGCGGGCCGTCGAAGTCTGCCTGAGGGAAACTGGCGGTACCCAGCCCGTCCTGGTTGGTGATCATCACCAGCTTGTAGCCCGCTTTTTGCAGCTGCAGCAGGACCGGAATAGCGTTCGGCTCGAAGGCCAGCTTATCAAAACGGTCTACCTGATAGTCGCTTGGTGGTTCAGAAATCAGGGTGCCATCGCGATCGATAAAGAGAAACTTCTGGGTCATACGGTCTCCGCTTTCAAAGCGTCAATCACGCGCTGGCTCTCGGCACGAGTGCCGATAGTGATGCGCAAACAGCCGCTTAAAGAAGGTTGTTTATTCTGGTCTCGTAAGATAATGCCCTGATCCCACAAAGATTTAAATACGCTACTTGAGGCTTTGATACGAGCCAGTACGTAGTTGGTCTCGGAATCAAAAACCTGCTCAACGCAGTCGATGGTGCGCAGCGCCTCCACCAGGTATTCGCGCTCGCTTAAGATATGCGCCACGCGCTCGCGCATTGCGGCAATCCCCTGCGCGCTAAGCGCCTGGGCGGCGATATCGGCAACCGGGGTCGACAGTGGATACGGAGCAATCACCTTCATTAACAAGGCAATCACTTCCTCATTGGCGAGCGTGAAGCCGCAGCGCAGGCCAGCCAGAGCAAACGCTTTCGAGAGGGTGCGCAGAATCACCAGGTGCGGATATTCCGCCAGCCATCCTGCCAGCGTCGCCTCAGGACAGAACTCAATATAGGCTTCATCGGCAACGACCAGCGCTTTATCGCGGGTCATCTCCAGCAGGGTGCGGAAGTCCTGCGGGTTAATAATCTGCCCGGTCGGGTTGTTTGGGCTACAGACGTAGACCACTTTCACATTGGTCAGGCTATCGGCAATCGCTGGCAGGTCGAGTTGCCAGTCGGCTTTGGCCGGTACGGTGCGGCACGCTACGCCGATGGTTTCGGCGCTGACGCTGTACATGCCGTAGGTTGGTGGGCAGAAGAGCACCGCATCGCGGCCCGGCTCACAGAAGGCGCGCACCAGCAGTTCGATCCCTTCGTCCGCACCGCGGCTGACCAGCACCTGCGTTGGCTTCACGCCCGCGTAGGCTGCGTAGTTTTCAATCACCGCTTTAGGCTGACACTCCGGGTAGCGGTTCAGCGTCTGCTGGCTCAGTTCGAAAGGCACCGCCGTGGGGTATTCATTGGCGTTCAGCCAGACGTCACCTTTGCCGCCAAGACGGCGGGCCGACTGATACGGGGTCAGGGCGCGAACGTTGTCGCGGGCTAACTGTTCAATGCTCATGCTTGCTCCTTCAGGGCGTTTACGCGCAGGGTGACGGCATTTTTGTGGGCGGTCAGCAGCTCGGCGGCGGCCAGCGTTTCAATCGTCGCGGCGAGAGCGCTAAAGCCTTCGCGGGACAGTTCCTGTACGGTCATCCGTTTCTGGAAATCGGCCAGTCCAAGGCTGGAGCAGGTCGAGGTGTAACCGTAGGTCGGCAGCACGTGATTGGTCCCGGAGGCGTAGTCGCCAGCGGACTCTGGCGACCAGTCGCCGAGGAAGACCGAACCGGCGCTGGTGATGTCATCAACCAGCTCACGGGCATTGCGGGTCTGAATAATTAAGTGTTCAGGACCGTAGGCGTTAGAGATAGCCACGCACTGCGCCAGATCTTTTGCCACGATAAGGCGACTGGCGGAAAGCGCCTGACGCGCGGTGTCGGCACGGGAAAGTTCGGCAAGCTGGCGTTCTACGGCTACGGCAACGCCTTCGGCAATCTTCGCGTCTGGGGTGAGCAGAATCACCTGGGAGTCCGGGCCGTGCTCCGCCTGAGACAGCAGATCAGAGGCGATAAAATCTGGTGTGGCGCCGCTGTCGGCAATCACCAGCACTTCAGACGGGCCGGCGGGCATATCAATCGCCGCGCCGTCGAGGCGCTGGCTGACCTGGCGTTTCGCTTCGGTAACGTAGGCGTTGCCTGGCCCGAAGATTTTATCGACCTTCGGAATGGATTCGGTGCCCAGCGCCAGTGCGGCAATCGCCTGCGCGCCACCGACTTTATAGACGTTCTCTACGCCGCAAAGCTGCGCGGCATACAGGATCTCATCGGCAATCGGCGGTGGTGAACAGAGCACCACTTTTTTGCAGCCCGCGATGCGTGCCGGGGTGGCCAGCATTAATACGGTAGAGAACAGCGGCGCGGAGCCGCCGGGAATATAAAGGCCAACCGAGGCGATAGGGCGGGTAACCTGCTGGCAGCGCACGCCCGGCTGGGTTTCGATATCCACCGGCGGCAGGATCTGCGCCGTGTGGAAGGTATCGATATTGCGAACCGCCGCCTGCATTGCCTGCTTGAGCTCATCGCTCAGGCGGCCGCTGGCCTGTTGAATTTCTTCTGCGGTGACTTTCAGCGCACCGACTTCGGTTTTATCAAACTTCGCGCTGTATTCACGCAGCGCGCTATCACCGTTGGTTTTGACGTTGTCCAGAATCTCGGCCACCGTACGGGTGATGCTGTCGGAGGCGGAGATGGCTGGGCGCATCAGCAGCGCTTGCTGTTGTTCGGGGCTACAGCTATTCCAGTCAATCAGGGTATTGAAGCTCATGGCGATTACTCCATCATCTTCTCAATCGGCAGCACCAGAATAGAGCTGGCACCCAGGGACTTCAGTTTTTCCATGGTTTCCCAGAACAGGGTTTCGCTGCTCACCATGTGCATCGCGACGCGCTGCTGATCGCCTGCCAGCGGCAGAATGGTTGGGCGTTCAGCGCCAGGCAGCAGGGCGATGACTTCATCCAGGCGCTCGGTTGGCGCGTGCATCATGATGTATTTCGATTCGCGAGCCTGAATCACGCCTTGAATACGAGTTAACAGGCGGTCGATCAGCTGCTGTTTGGCTTCGCTCATCTCGCCGTCGCGCTGAATCAGGCAGGCTTTAGAGCGGAACATCACTTCCACTTCCCGCAGGCCGTTGGCTTCCAGGGTTGCGCCGGTAGAGACCAGGTCACAAATGGCGTCGGCAAGGCCAGCGCGTGGGGCAACTTCAACGGAACCGTTCAGCAGGCAGGATTTAAAGCTGATGCCTTTCTGGTCGAGGTAACGCTTCAGCAGGTGCGGGTAAGAGGTGGCGATACGTTTGCCGTCGAGCGCGGCCGGGCCGTTCCACGCTTCGTCCGCCGGGGTGGCGAGAGACAGACGGCAGCCGCCGAAGTCCAGGCGACGCAGGGTAAAGTAACGCGGGTCTTCGCCCTGTGCGCGGCGGCTCAGCAGTTCTTCTTCCAGCACGTTTTCACCGATGATGCCGAGGTCAACGACGCCGTCCATAATCAGGCCAGGGATATCGTCATCACGTACGCGCAGGATGTCGATTGGCATGTTCTCCGCCATCGCAATCAGGCGCTGGGTGTGGAGATTGATTTTGATGCCACAACGGGCCAGTAATTCGCGTGAATCATCGCTCAGGCGACCTGATTTCTGCATAGCTATGCGTAAACGGCTGTTATCTAACATTCTCTATTCCTCATTACCCTGCTGAATTTGGTTCAAAAAAAAGCCCCCGGAAGATCTCTTCCGGGGGCTCTCTTGCGTTCATGCACCACTGGAAGATCTGAATGTCTCCCAGCACACATCGCCTGAAAGACTAGTCAGGGTGATGGTGATGATGGTGGTGTTTAAATTGAACGCGGCTCATAAATTTCTCGTTGAATGACTATTCACTTGATGTCTTTTAACCTAAACCACTTTTGTCATTGAACGCAAGCGCTTTTTACATTCATTAAATCAATTCATGTAGCGACTATAAATTGTCAGTTTTATCGTGGTGGCGTAGCCTTATAAAGGTAGTGCGGCAAGAACCAGGAGATAGCGCAATGAAGAAAGTGGCGATCGTCGGTTTAGGGTGGCTGGGTATGCCGCTAGCGCTGTCGTTGATGGCGCGTGGCTGGCAGGTGACCGGCAGTAAAACGACTGAGGACGGTGTGGAAGCAGCACGGATGTGCGGGATTGATAGCTATCCGTTGCGGCTCGACCCACAGTTGGTATGCGAGGCCGATGACCTCGATGCCTTAATGAACGTTGATGCGCTGGTGATTACCTTACCGGCGCGTCGTAGTGGCCCGGGGGAAGATTTTTACCATCAGGCGGTGCAGGAGATCGTAGACTCGGCGCTGGCGCACCATATCCCGCGCATTATCTTTACCAGTTCGACCTCGGTATACGGTAATGAAGAGGGAACGGTTAAAGAGAGTACACCTCGTGACCCGGTGACCGCGAGTGGCAGAGTGCTGAAAGAGTTAGAGGACTGGCTGCATCAATTGCCGGGAACCTCGGTTGATATTCTGCGTCTGGCAGGGTTGGTTGGGCCGGAACGTCATCCGGGCCGTTTCTTTGCCGGAAAATCGGCACCGGACGGGCAGCAGGGGGTAAACCTGGTGCATCTGGAAGATGTGATTGCGGCTATTACACTGCTGTTGCAGGCACCGAAAGGCGGCCATATCTACAATATCTGTGCTCCACAGCATCCCGCCCGCGGCGTTTTTTATCCGCAGATGGCACGTGAGCTTGGCCTGGCGGTACCCGTGTTTAGCGACAGCGGTAAAGGGCAGGGGAAAATTATCGACGGTAGTCGTATCTGTCGCGAATTAGGCTTTGAATATCAATTCCCTGACCCATTGAGAATGCCTCTGGAGTAGCGTTTCATTGACATTTGGCGATGACGTAACCGCTGTCGGCAAATCATTTAACATATAAATAGATACACATTTTGCATGGTTATTGGTTATGGTAGCCAATAATGCTTTAGCAAAAAGTGCTATAAAAGTTAGCGCTGCTTTAGAGATTGCTTGTTAATCAGCCGGTTGGATGAGAAGTCGCATTATTACTTCTCTCACCGGCTTGTATTTTTACATTCGTTTGGTGCAAAATATGTCGAATGTAAAAAATGAGACTAACCGACGTGATTGCCACGTCGGTTATTTTTTTACATCAAAACAACCATCCAATAAAAGAGGCCGGGCTTCGTACCGGATAGATATTTACTTAAAAAACGACAGTTGTTGTCGCTGAGGAAACAGAAAAAAAATGGGGCAATTTTTCTTTTTTGCACCGGCAGTCGCCGCACAGGAGACTCACCGTGTCAAATAACGTTACTCCAAACACCTCTCGCGTGGAATTGCGTAAAACGCTTACGCTGATTCCGGTTGTCATGATGGGCCTGGCCTATATGCAGCCAATGACGCTGTTCGATACGTTCGGTATCGTATCTGGCCTTACCGACGGTCACGTTGCAACGGCGTATGCCTTTGCGCTGATCGCGATTCTTTTTACAGCGCTAAGCTACGGTAAACTGGTTCGCCGGTTCCCGTCCGCTGGCTCTGCATACACCTATGCTCAGAAATCCATTAGCCCGGTCGTTGGCTTTATGGTTGGCTGGTCATCGCTGCTGGACTACCTGTTCATGCCGATGATCAACATTCTGCTGGCTAAAATTTACTTTGAAGCGCTGATGCCTTCTGTACCATCGTGGATCTTTGTTGTCGCGCTGGTGGCCTTTATGACCATCTCTAACCTGCGCAGCATTAAAGCCGTGGCGAACTTCAACACGCTGATTGTGGTTCTGCAGATGGGTATCGTGGCGGTCATCGTTGGCCTGATCATTTACGGCGTAATGCACGGTGAAGGCGCAGGCACGCTGACCAGCACCCGTCCGTTCTGGTCTGAAGGTGCGCACGTGGTGCCGATGATTACCGGCGCAACCATCCTGTGCTTCTCGTTCCTGGGCTTCGACGGTATCTCTTCTCTGTCTGAAGAGACCAAAGACGCAGAACGTGTGATCCCGAAAGCTATCTTCCTGACCGCGCTGATTGGCGGGATGATCTTTATCGGTGCATCTTACTTCCTGCAGCTGTACTTCCCGGACATCTCCCGCTTTAAGGACCCGGATGCGTCTCAGCCTGAAATCATGCTGTACGTTGCGGGTAAAACCTTCCAGTGGGGCGTGCTGATCTTCTCCAGCGTGACCGTTCTGGCATCGGGTATGGCGGCACATGCAGGCGTATCGCGTCTGATGTACGTGATGGGTCGTGACGGCGTGTTCCCGAACAGCTTCTTCGGCTATGTGCATCCGAAATGGCGTACCCCAGCGTTCAACGTACTGCTGGTTGGCGCGATTGCCCTGCTGGCGATTAAGTTTGACCTGGTCACCGCAACGGCGCTGATCAACTTCGGTGCGCTGGTGGCATTCACCTTCGTTAACCTCTCCGTGATTTCGCAGTTCTGGATCCGCGAGAAGCGTAACAAGACGCTGAAAGACCACTTCCAGTACCTGGTACTGCCAGTGTGCGGCGCGCTGACCGTTGGCGCACTGTGGATTAACCTGGAGCAGAGCTCAATGATTCTGGGCCTGATTTGGGGCTCAATCGGCCTGCTGTACCTGGCGTGCGTGACCAAGCGTTTCCGCAACCCGGTTCCGCAGTACGAAGACGTCGCATAATTCACGAACGTGAAATGATGAAACCGGAGGCCATGTGCCTCCGGTTTTTTTTGGTCTGAACAACAGCGAATTAATAACCTTCAGGAATAATATAGAGCTTTTGGTTATTGGAGCCGAAAGGCGGGCTCGGGAATAATTTTACGACTGATAATATTGGGTTAATTAATTCTTATGTTGCACATGATAATAAGCGGAATAGTCTGCGGCGCACTGCTGGGGTTCGTCATGCAGCGCGGTCGCTTCTGCCTGACGGGCGGCTTCCGCGATATGTATATCACTAAAAATAACCGCATGTTCTACGCGCTGTTGATTGCTATCTGCATTCAAAGCGTAGGTGTTTTTGCGCTGATCCAGCTCGGTCTGGTGCAGTACGATGCAGGCGCGTTTCCGTGGCTGGGCACCGTTGTCGGCGGCTTTGTCTTTGGTATCGGTATTGTCTATGCCGGTGGCTGCGCTACCGGGACGTGGTATCGCGCTGGGGAAGGGCTTATCGGCAGCTGGATTGCGCTGGTGACCTACATGGTGATGAGCGCGGTGATGCGTTCTCCACATGCCGCTGGCCTGAATAAATTCCTCGGCGAACATACCACGGCGCACAACGGTATTGCAGAAACCCTCAATATCTCCGTCTGGCCTATTATCGCGCTGCTGGTGCTGGTGACGCTGTGGTTTGTGCGCAAAGAATTGCGTAAACCAAAGCTGAAGGTGGCTTCATTGCCGCCGCGTCGCAGTGGTCTGGCGCATTTGTTGTTTGAAAAGCGCTGGCATCCCTTTTTCACCGCGGTGCTGATTGGTCTGATTGCGCTGCTGGCGTGGCCGATGAGTGAAGCGACCGGCCGTATGTTCGGTCTGGGTATCACATCGCCTACCGCCAATATTCTGCAGTTCCTGGTCGGCGGCGACAGCAAGTACCTGAACTGGGGCGTGTTCCTGGTACTGGGTATTTTCATCGGGTCTTTTATTGCTGCGAAAGCCAGCCGCGAGTTCCGTGTGCGTGCCGCTGATGCGAGTACCACGCTGCGCAGCGCCGGTGGCGGCGTGCTGATGGGCTTCGGCGCCAGCATTGCCGGTGGTTGCTCGATTGGTAATGGTCTGGTCATGACCGCGATGATGACCTGGCAGGGCTGGATTGGCCTGGTATTTATGATCCTTGGCGTGTGGTGCGCGTCCTGGGTGTTGTATGTTCGCCCGCAGCGGAAAGCCAAACTGAAAACCGCGACGGCATAAGGAGTTAAAGATGGTTGTGAAGAAACTGGATGTGGTTACCCAGGTGTGCCCGTTCCCATTAATTGAAGCCAAAGCGGCGATGGCTGAACTGGCCAACGGCGACCAACTGGTGATTGAGTTTGACTGTACCCAGGCGACGGAAGCGATTCCACAGTGGGCGGCAGAAGAGGGCTATACGGTCACGGATTACCAGCAGTCCGGCGATGCGGCCTGGACCATCACGGTACAGAAGTAAGTATGACGTCCGGTTAGGCGAAACGACGCGGGGTTCTGAATACGAAAACCCCGGCGTCGCTTTGCTCGGCCGGGCGACAATGGTTATACAATCTCCTGCGCGTACTGATACAGCGCTTTCAGCAGCGACAGCTTTTCCGCATTCCCTTCATACTGCCCGTAGAGCATTTCGAGCTCCTGCGCGTAGGCCTGTAAAAACTCTGGCGTAAAGATCTGCCGACGGTGCTCTAACCAGCGCTGCTGCTCACTTTCATCCAGCGTGCCGGGGAAATTGCGCGCCCGGTAGTTAAACAGCAGTTTCTCAATACGCTTATCGGCGAAGGTGATATCCAGCGCCGGAAGATTACGTGGCTCGGTCTCGAGTACGATTTTCATCGCCGTTCTGTCGGCATCGCTGAAGAAGCCGTTATAGAGCTGAGCATCGACGTTTTCCGACGGCACAAACGGCTCGGCTTCGGCAAAAATGGCTACCGCTTTCTCGCGAACCTGCGGATTCTCACGCAGCTTTTTCAGATTATCCAGACAGTGCTGGCGGTTGATTCCCAGACGGTCGGCATCTTCCGGACGCAGGGTGTTGGCCTGCGCCAGCACCGGGCATTTGTTCAGGTGCACCAGCTTGATAGGGATCGGGGAATTATCGCCAAGACTGGCTTTGGCGGTATAGAGGCGATCGCGCAGCGTATCGGCGTCCAGATCCAGCAGCGGACTGATATCGCCGGCAAGATCCACCATGATCACCGCGTTGCGGTTATCCGGATGCCACGCCAACGGTGCTACCCAACTGGTGTTGCCGCGCCAGGCGCCGAACATGCCGGAGACGTGCACCAGCGGCTTCATCTGCGGCACGTCAATCAGCGTCATCAGCTTGTTTTTGCCGCGATAGGCGTAGAGATAATCAAACAGCTTCGGCTGCTGCGTTTTTACCAGTTTCGCCATCGCGATAGTCGCGTAAACGTCGGCCATCGCATCGTGGGCGTTGCTGTGTTCAATGCCGTTAGCTTTGGTTAAATGCTCAAGACGGAAGCTTGGCAGGCCGTCGTCGTTCTCCGGCCAGTTGATGCCTTCCGGGCGCAGGGCGTAGCAGGCGCGCATCACGTCCAGCAGATCCCAACGCGAGTTGCGGTTCTGCCAGCTCCAGGCGTACGGGTCGTAGAAGTTGCGATAGAAGATATTACGCGTCACTTCATCGTCGAAGCGCACGTTGTTATAGCCCACCACGCAGGTGTCCGGCACGGTGAAGATATCGTGGATACGCTTAGCAAACGCCGCTTCATTATCACCCTTGGCCCGCGCCTCCTGTGGCGTAATGCCGGTAATTAACACCGCTTCAGGCTGCGGCAGATAATCCTCCGCGGGCTTGCAGTAAAAAACCTCTGGCTCACCGATTATCGTGAAATCCTTATCGGTACGAATGGCGGCGAATTGCGCGGGGCGATCGAGGGAAGGGCTGGTTCCGAAAGTTTCGTAGTCGTGAAAGAGGAAGGTTCTCTGTATATTATCGTTTTTAACTGTCACCTGATGTACACGCCTGATGTCATATGTATCTGATTTATCGATTTAAAAACTGTATTTTTGTCAGTGATTGCTATTGTTTGTACACTTGATGATATTGTTGTTTGTGTTAGTACATGCGATATTAAGTACACATTAAGTACATAACCAAGCATTTTTCGAGTACAGAAAACTAATATGGCGATCAGTGACACAAAGCTACGCTCCATCTATGGTAAACCATATTCCGGCCCTTCTGAAATTACTGATTCTGACGGCCTCGGGATTCGCATCACACCACGTGGCATTATCAGTTTTCAGTTCAGGTTTCGGCGTGATGGAAAACAGCACCGCTTAGGTCTGGGTCGATACCCGGCACTGACTCTCCGTGATGCTCGTAACATGGTTGCAGATTTAAGGGAATCCGTCGATAAGGGATTGGATCCGAGGATGCTTGCTGGAAAAGAAAAAGTAAACCAGAAGCCCACTGTAAAAGATTGCCTGAACTACTGGCAAGAAAACTACGTTGATGTTGCACTCCGGGAAAAAACGCAGGCGCTTTATAAGTCGACCGTAATAAAACAAATGACGGATGCTTTTCCGGGGATGCCTGTGGAGGAGATTCCTATTCGTCTTTGGGTTGAGAGATTTACCGAAGAAGAGCGAATTAATCCTCGTCGTGCGCGACAACTTCTTATTCAGTTACGCTCAGCTATTAGCTGGTGCTTCAGACGGCAATTTGTTGGGAATGCCGCCATCCTCCAGTTGCTACCTAAAGATATCGGCACAAAGCCATCGGTTGGGGAGGTCACTCTCAGCTACAATCAGCTAGCAAAAATATGGTTGGCTATTGATCGAAGCCGTGGCTCCACGTCAAACAGATTACTTCACCAGTTGCTGATGCTATATGGTGCGAGAAATAGCGAAATGCGCCTGTCAGTTAAGGATGAATTTGACCGGGAAGAGGGCGTATGGATCGTGCCAGCTGAAAAAAGCAAAACGAACAGGATTATTCGGCGGCCTATTTTTGCTGCAGCAGATGAATTACTGAAAAAAGCAGAAATGACATACGGTAATATTCTTTTTCCTGGCCCTGATCTGAAAACATCGATGACGATTGCTGGAGCTAATCGCTACCTGAAAAGGATTCAACTGTCTTTAGGTATTGGGGAGTTTACTGCGCATGATTTTAGAAGAACACTGGCGACCAGGTTATCTGAGGAGGGTGTTGCCCCGCATGTGATTGAAAAAATGCTGGGGCATGAGCTTGGCGGGGTGCTTTCTGTTTACAACAAACATGATTGGATTGCTGAGCAGAAAGCCGCTTATGAGTTGTATGCCGAGAAGATATACTGGCATGTCAAGAAGGTCTCTGGTTGACGCCTCCATTTAATATCCACGTCTCCACCGCAGAACGAAGGTACTGTTTTGGGTGGGTACGGATAGGTTTTGGGAAATTATGATTTTCGGTATATTTCCAGATGGTCATGCGTGACGACACATGCATCATCTGCATTACTTCTTTTTCGTTAATCATTTCGATATCGGCCATAAGCCACCCCCAACGGCCAAAGGCCTCTATTAATAATCATTCTGCGAGTTAGGAATAATTCGCTGCCAGATAGCTGACACGTACTTAGCTTGGTGCTTTGCATCCGCCAGCGCATTATGCATGTCGCCTTCAAACGGTATGTCCCGGCGTGGGTTTATCCCTATCTGTCTGCCAAGTTCGACGATGGTTCTAACGTCACGGTCATTCGCAAAATGCCAGGCACATGGAATAAATTCGCGGTCATAGGTGGCCCGTAGAATTACGTTATCGAAGGTGGCTCCATTTCCCCATACCTGAACTTTGCCAGAGTCGGCATTGTCGCGAATAAAGGTATTCAGCTTAATCAGTGCAGCTGAAATGGTTATAGCGTCCTTATCGCAGATAGCCGCTCTGGCTTCCTCGCTTTGCTGCATCCACCACATGATGGTATCTGCATCAGGAACAGCACCGCCATTAACTGCACTTTTTAGGCTAACAACCCGGTAAAAATCTGCACCCAATTCACCAGTTGATGGGTCAAAGAACACAGCACCGATGGAGACAATGGGCGCATTTGGTTTATTGCCCATGGTTTCAAGGTCGATCATTAAATGGTTCACGTTAAATATTCTCCTGCTCTGGTGCTGTTGGTGCGGACTCTGCTTTGCGAATCACAAGCAGCTCTTCCAGACCTTTAATCGCATCCGCGATGACGTATGCCATATCACCGCCGTTCTGGTACTGAAGGGAACGACGCAGTTCTGCAATGAGGCGGGTGATTCGCTCAACAGTAAGCGGTCCGTGTGCCGGGTGGTTAGCTGGGTCTGTTAAGTTGATTGTCATGCTGCACGCTCCTGAAATAACACTGACTGCTGATAGCCAGTAAGAAACCATAAACCATCCGCCCGTTGACTCATTTCATACCAATCCTCTGGGTTCAGGTCGGACACGAGATTATCTCCGCAGATGCAGGTATCTTCCCCTCTAGGCTCAGAGTCATATTCAGCGCCAGCAGTGAACCTCTCAGGGTTCTCCGAGTGAACGCACGTCATTTTAGTTACATTCGACATGCTCATTGTCCTTCTCCTTCGATAACCGGAATTCCCGCAGCGACGACGATTCCATTAGTCAAATTGGAGTTCTGGCGGTTAGAGCGACATACCAGCGCCCAAAAGTTCATATCGCAAATCAGTGCGACTCGCATTTCCGCAGTAAATCGATAGCCGAGCTTATTTGACTTGCCTGCTGAGCGCCGACGCTTGCGCATTATCTTGCGAACGTGAGCCGCATTAACCTCAACCTGGCGGTGTCTTGAAGCGTAAACACCCTTCGCTGGTATTTTTCGAGCCTGTTGCTGGTAAGCAGTTAACAGGTCATGTACGTCTGTTGATTTAGCCATTCTTTTGCTCTCCTTCGATAACCTGAATGCCAGCGGCGGCCAGCGCTTCCAGCACTTCGTCCCGGTCGTAGCAGTCACCTTCCGGGTCTTCCTGAAGGTATGCTTCGTCGATGTGATACCCTTCGCAGGAATAGCGTTTTGGCAGCGTCACGGTACGGGACTCCGCCAGCTGCTTTAACCCTTCCTCGGTCATGCGCTTGTAATGATCGCGTGACTGGATTACCTGAGCGTGGCTTTTTTCAAGCTCGGTGATGCGCTGGCGGGCGGAATTCAGTTCAGCAACATTTTTTTCAAGCTCATCAATTTTCACATCACTATCGCATGCCTGTTCGTGTACCCGAGACGCCACTCGATGCCAGCGACGCTCACCTGCCAGTGCCTTCTCCAGCGCCTCTACCAGTGAGGTAATGTATTTACGCAGCACTCGGGCGTATTGAGTGGACGGAGTTGGGTATTCGCTGAGTTGTTTCAACTGAGCCAGCGCATCATTAATTTCAGTCTGCGCCAGTGCGGTGATATCAGTCATTCCACGCCTCCAGTTCGTTCTGGATCTCTTCGTCGATTTCGTCGTTGGTGGCGTCTTCGTTGAGATAGTCGCGCGCCTCTTTGAGATACTTTTCCCGACGTTCGTTGTACCAAGCTGAAAACTCTGGCGACCAACCAATCGTTGTGCCGTCATAGTCAAATCTGGCGTTATCCTCTGCCATACGCTCAACCATGCAATGAGCGGTCGTTAAGGCACACTCACGGATGTAGCCGCGCAAGTCGCGCTTATGCCAGTACGGACTGTATTTCGAGTCACAGCGGCCTTTAAATTCGACAGTCCAACGACGGATGCAGCGTGCATTAAGTGATTTGCTCATTGTGCAGATTCCTTGCGTCTAGTCGTCCACGACACGCTGTGTTCAGCCGTCAGGGTGAATGAGTGCCCGCATTCACTGCAGGTCATTTCGTCCTCGTCGGCCTCATAACTTTCCTCGGTGCTGACGTTAGCGTTGCACCAAGGGCATTTAGCCTGATCTTCATTGAAATAATCCCACTCGTTGTAATCTGCATTTTCTTCAATCCTGGCTAATGCATCAGAGCGGATTTTTGCTTCTTCGGCTTCCCTGCATGGATGACAAGTCCACCCCCACACGCCATTTTCATCACAAGAACCCCACATGCCGCCGCCGTTGTCATGCTCATTGCGCGGAGGTATTGGCGTAGCTTCTTTGCGGGTGAGCCCACAACACTGGCAACGATCGTGCTCTTCGCAGACAACGTATGGCATTTTGTCGCCGTTCTTATTGCAATGGGCACAGCCGTTTATCCACATCCAAACGCCATTTACCTCAAGCGCATACAGGTGTTTCTCTGGGGGCGTGAGTTTAATTTCAGGATGATGCCAGTCATCACCAAATTCCTGGGTGCTACCATTTCGCATGCGATTCATTCCGGGCTTTAACCGAGGATCATCAATTGGTGCGACAATGATTTCGTTTTTATCGGTGCGGTTACTCATGAGCGACTCCTTGGCGTAGCTGTGAGGCGAATCCATTGCAGAGCTCACCGGCATCCTGCAAGACCAAGCGCGCATCTTCATGCAACCCTTGGGCGTATTGTTTAAGGTATTCGCCAGCCTGCTCGGCTCCTTTCGCTCGGACGTCAGCCAGATACGTGTCTGTTGCCTTGAATGGATTCTCAGCTTCAACATCGCGAGATATGTATGCGTTGATTTCAGAAACGTAATCCATCGGAACACCGGCATACAGGTATTCGTCTGCGTTCACGTACTCTTCGTGGTTTTCGCTAATGTCTGTCAACAGGCGCAACATTTGTGCGTTTTCCGCTACCACCGCCGCCCGAAGCTCGATGGATTCAGTAAGGGCGACGTATACGGTATCCAGCCGGGTAATGACCTCAGTCATTATTTGGCGCTGCGCTGGTGGTAGGTCACCGACGGTCGCGTGCGCTTTTGCAATAAGCTCTTTCACTTTCAAGCGGCACATTTGCGGATCTCCATCAGTTCGTTAAAGCGATTAATGAAGAGGCCGAATGCTTGCCCAGGGCGGAGAGGAATAACTTGAATGAGGTCCGAGCATGGAATCCCCTCCAGACAATCCCACTTCGATCCGTCGTCGATTTCCAGATCACGGCGCTCAGTGGCCAGCATTGTTAGATCTGCATATTTGACGACTGCGGCGTGCTCCAGCGGAATATCGAATTTGAATCGGATAAGGCCATCAACATAAGTCTCGATACGGCGGTAATCGGGCAGCAGCGCTTTCAGTGGGGCTGGGATGTCCTGGCAATAAGCTTCTGCGGCATCATGCATCAGCGCTTCAAAGGCGAACTCAGGTGGAACAAGCTGGCTTACCAGTACTGAGTGCTGCGCCACGCTGTAGAACTCCGGTAGGTGCCCGGCAAAGCGGCAGATGTGGGAGAGGGCGGTCGCGATATCTTCAATATCAATATCGTCCACAGTCGCGGTCAGGTAGTTAAATTTCTTGCCGGATAATGTCTGAATGTAGCTCATTTCTTTCTCCATTTTAGCGCGCTGCACCGCGCGGATTTTGGTTGCACGAATCCCTCGCCGGTTGGCGATAATTAACGGGATTACGCTTCACTAATAACCCCCGCTGCCGGGGGCTATTAAGGCTGGGTAATTACGCGCTGAATTTACCGATAAAGGTTTCTACTGGCTTGCCGTCGAATTTGCTGATCAGCAGATCGCGGAATTCGTTGGCGATCGCTTCTTCCTGGGCTTCCAACTGCACGATACGGATAACGAAACACGGCTCACCACTTTTGAGCAGGCTATTACGCAGACTGAATGCACGCTCGCCAAGACCTTCATAGGGCACGCATTTGAACTCGAACGCCACCGGCATAACGTCTTTGCTGCTGGCCTCAATGCTTTGCATCAGCGATTTTTTGCCGCTGAAATCGCTATCTTCATGGTCAGACTGTGTCGCCTGCTGGATAGTGACGCGACGAACAGCCTGGGCTGCCTGGGTGATCTGCATGGAGTTACCGTCGGCATCGAATGCCAGCAGGTAATCTTTCCAGTCCTCCAGCCATTCGGCGATCTGCTTCTGGCTCAAACGGGTACCGTCAATAGCGAGCAGCGCGCGGAAAGGTGCCGTCTTTTTCAGGCCAATTGATGCGGTGTTATCGGCATGGCCTGGGTTAACCAGCGTGCCGATATTGAAGATAGAGCGAGCGCGCATATTGTCGGCATCAATAAAGCAACGAGCTGGCGTTGCATCACTGGAGTAGCCAGTGGAGTAGCGGACAAAATCATCAATGCTGGTTGTTTCCATAGAGCCACGGAAACGGAAACGCTCAAGATCGAAACGCTCCAGGCTTTCAATGCCAGCGTTATTCGGGATCAGGGCTGTAGGGCATGCGGTTTCGCGTACCTTTTCCAGAGCGAATGAGGAAAGGGTCAGTTTCTGAACGTCCTGGATCGCGGCGCTATCAAGCTGTGTCATAACAATTCCTTAAATGTTGGTGTAGAAAAACAAAATCGATGGTCTATCAATCGCGGCTTACTTCGCCGCGCGCAGCTTTCCGTCTGGATCACCGCCGAGGGTGAACAGGTTCCCCTGGTCTTCCTGCAGGATGGTGAGTTTCCCGCCTTTGTTAACCCACATAGGGGTTTCGGTGGTGTCCTCTTCAGTCGCCTTGCCGCGTGGCGTTGGGGTGACGTACTGAAGCTTGTGCTTAATTTTGACGCGCTTCTCTTCGACGGAATTGCCCATGCGTTCAAAATCAAAGGTCAGAGTTACCTTGCCTTTGTTGCCATTATTCAGAACGCCCAGGGCTGTGTTATTCAGTGCCGCTGCGATTTTGTTCACGAACACGCCGGCATCCAGTTCGCCCAAAAAGTCGGGCACTACGGTCATGCGATCATTACTCATGGTCACCTCATTGTGACGGCTGCCACCGTCAGTAAGTTTTCTCCATACATGATGTTGTGGCGGTGGTGCCTCCACCTGCCAGCCCGGCCAGGACTGGCGACGTACACTAATCAAGACACATATTCATTTTTAAGTTGAATAAGCTGGTGGCCTCGTCACGTGCGCATAGCCGCAATTACCACAACTGGAAGCGCACTCCGCGTTTTGTTTCACACCTGTCATCCACAACTGGTAGAGAAGGAGTGCGCTTTCATGTTGTGTGCCTGTCTTTTCACCACATCAGGCTCGGTGGTATCCTTCAAAGTCCCTACAACCCCAAAGGAAAGCAAAATGATTAATGGCATTGCCCATTTATTCACGCAAGTGAAAGCCAATATTGCTGAGCTTCGCGGTGTTAAAGTCAGCGGCTTCGTTGATAGTACGGCTGTGTCTTGCGTAACCAACCGCGCTCTTCAAATTTGTGCCCTTGACGTACTTCTGTATGATCACCGTAAAAAGTATGCCAATCAGCTTAATGGGCTAGGTGGTAAACAGGCTCTTTACCATAAACTTCTGCTCAAATATCAATGGCCACTTTCGGTAATCAGGGGCCTTACGCTTCCAGATGTACTTCTGGCTCTTCACGATGAACTTCAGTTTGATACTCTGCCGGATGGTGTTGGCGAGTATTTTTCCCAAATCGCTCGTGCCAACTACCCGGTTAACTTCCCTGACTACCTTGATGCTGAATGGGATCCCAATTTGTCAGAGAAATTTCTAATTGAGATTCAGCGGTAACTTCAGTGATCATCGAAGTTAATTCAGCAAGCCTCTGCTCAATGGAGGCTTTATCCGTATGCAGCTGCCGTAGGGTAGTCATCGCTTCGACTTTCTTACACAGCCACTGGTAAAGTTCATCGTTGTTAAAGTCACCAGCAAAGATGACTGGCTCTTTCTTCTGCATCACCGCCTCCTAAGCATCTAAACCACAGTTGCGAATCATCCGGTTATTCATACGCCACCGGCGGCTACTTCGTGGGCGTCCTGCCTGTTCGCTGTTGATGAGAATAACGATAAAGATAAATTGCGTTATACGCAAGTAATAAATTGCGAGTTATGCAAATTTGAGGGCGAAAAAAAACCGCCAAATTGGCGGCTTTCTTTTAAGGGGGGGATTAAGCGTGTCGTTTGAATGACTGTGACTGGCTGATCATTACTTTGCCGAAAACATAAAAACGATGTTCATTGCTTTTATCTACCGCCCACTCTCTGTACTTGGGGTTATCGGAAATAACCAGTAGTTGGTCAGGTATCATCTGTAAGCGTTTAACGTATACTTTATCGTCAAAACCAAAGACATATATACCATCGCCATCGAATTCATGTACCGAAATATCTACAAAAATCAGGTCGCCGGGCTCGATTGTCTCTGCCATGCTATCGCCGCGGACGTTGATTACCTTAACTTGGTCAGAAGTTCGCCCACCAAACATAGATAAGGCGCGCTCATTGTTGTATTCGATGGAGCGGATAACATCAATAACGTCGCTGCCCTGAATAAAACCACCGCCAGCGCTCGCGCTAACATCAAGAATTTCCACTCTGAACACCGAGTCGTCTCCAATATGTGGTGTTGGGACACTGTTTTTATATACAGTAGTTCCATTTCCATCAGGAGTAAAGAGGTCAGCAACACTAACGCCTAAAGCTTCAGCATATTTGCTAAGTGATTGTTCAGTAAATGACTTCTGCTTGCCAGTTTCAACGCGAGAAATATTTGCGCCGTCAACACCAACAGCCTCTGCAAGATCAGCGATTTTTAGTCCCTTCGCAGTGCGAAGTTCTCTTATGCGGTTTCCTATGTTCATGCGCCTATTACATGTTGTTTTTGCGTGATGTGCAAAGCAACTTGCGCAAGTCGTATGTTCACCTTATTATGCGTATTGCGCAATTATAAGGAGGAGATATGCAATCACCATTACGAAACTTGCGTAAATCGCAAGGGATGACACTTTCCCGGGTGGCAAAAGAAGTTGATATCGACCCGGGGAATTTAAGTCGAATAGAGCGAGGTCAGCAAATAGCGTCGCTTGATGTTGCTGAACGGTTGGTTCGCTTCTTTTCAGGCCAAATCAATGAACTAGAGATTCTTTATCCACATCGATATGCAAACTGTAGCGGTATGGGTACGGATTTAAAACCACAGAGATAAGAGGTAAGCCGTGGGTAACGAACCTATGTGGAAAGTCGAACGTCAGCCAGCCTGGCTGGTGGCCGCACTTAAAAAGACGATTACCGATCTGCCTGGTGGATATGTTGAAGCAGCGGAATGGTTAGGAACGACCGAAAACTCGTTGTTTAACCGCCTGCGTACCGAAGGCGATCAAATTTTCCCGCTTGGCTGGGCGATGGTGTTACAGCGTGCTGGTGGTTCAAGCCACATTGCTAATGCCGTTGCGCACCACTCTAACGGCGTTTTCGTAAAACTCCCGGACATTGAGCAGATGGGGAATGAGGAACTGCTGACGAAATTTAATGAGCTGCTGGCGGCGTTGGGGCGCTTTGCTCAATTCCACAATGAGTCAACAGCGGACGGTGTGTTGGACAACGAGGAAAACAAAAAGATGAAGGCAAAAGGCTACCGGGTGCAGTCGCTGGTGGCAGAAATAATGGTAGTGACAGAAATGTTATTTGGGGAAGTTGACGCCCGCGAGTGTGCAGCTCCGGGCGTCCTGGCGAATAACTCTACGTGTATGGAGAAAAAATCCGCATGACCAGTTTAACGGCTTTTAACCGTTTACCGCAACTCAGGATGATCCCGGTGCCGGGTTCTCCGTTGTTTCGGTATGAACGCAGAGTATCAAACCGCTGGGTTCCATGTAACCACAGTCGGGCCGTCTCAATTGTGGGGGTCTACTACCGGAGGGCAAAACGCTTATGGGCGAACTTAACCGGCGGTACCGGGACCACCGCGGCGTGCCAGTCCGTGTTATCCGCTGGGAGCCAGAAACACAGCGCGTTATCTACTTACGCGACAGCTACCCACACGAGTGTTTCAGCCCACTCGAACTGTTTCGCAAAAAGTTCAGGGAGATAACGGACGATCATGAGCACTAAATTAACCGGCTACGTATGGGATGGCTGCGCGGCGTCGGGCATGAAGTTGTCGAGTGTTGCGATTATGGCTCGCCTGGCTGATTTCAGCAGCGACGAGGGCGTGTGCTGGCCGTCTATCGAGACTATTGCTCGCCAGCTTGGCGCTGGACCGAGCACAATCAGAACGGCAATCGCGAAGCTTGAAAAAGAGGGCTGGCTTACCCGTACCCAGCGCCGTAACGGCAACCGTAATGCCTCGAACGTGTACCGCCTGAATGTAGCAAAACTGCGAACGGCGGCATTTTCTCAACTGCCAGAATCTGACACGTCAAAATCTGACGCATCAAAATTTGACGCCTCAAAATCTGACCCGTCGAAATCCGGCAATAACGGCGGTTTTGACCCGTCAGAATCTGGCGGGGATCCGTCAGTAAAATCAAAACCAGAACCACAAGTAACTACTAAAACCCCTTGTCCGGTTGCGGCGCAACCAGACCCTGAAATTGTGATTACTGACCAGGCGATTGTCGTTTTAACTCACCTGAACCAGATCAGCGGATCCCGGTACCAGAAATCAAAAACCTCGCTGGAAAACATCCGAGCCCGTTTGCGTGAGGGTTACAGCGTTGCCGACCTGCAGCTGGTGGTTGACCTGAAGCATGAGCACTGGAACGGGAACGATGAACAGTACCAGTACATGCGACCGGAAACGTTGTTCGGGCCGAAGAAGTTCGAAGGTTACCTGTCCAGTGCAACCCGCTGGGAGAACAAAGGCCGTCCCACTCGTGATACCTGGGATAAAACCCGCGAACGCGACATAAACGCCATCAGCCAACCTAACGACACTATTCCACCGGGGTTCAGAGGATGATTAAAAATCAATACTGCCAGGCGCTGGCGGAAATGCGCAGCAAAAGCGCGCACAAGTTGAAGGAAGTCGGCGATCAGTGGCGTACTCCTGATCTGCTTTTCTGGGGCATCAATGCGATGTTTGGCCCGTTGGTTCTCGACCTGTTTGCTGATGACGATAACGCGAAGTGCCCAGCATGGTACACCGCTGAAGATAACGCTTTAACGCAGGACTGGTCATCCCGTTTGCTGGAGCTCGGCGGCGCTGGTTATGGCAACCCGCCATACAGCCGGTCGCAGTATAACGATAAACAGGCAATCACCGGCATGCGCCACATCATTTCACACACATTGGCAATGAGAGAACAGGGCGGGCGCTACGTCTTTTTAATCAAAGCGGCAACGGGTGAAGTCTGGTGGCCGGAAGAAGCAGATCATGTCGCGTTTATCCGTGGGCGTATCAGTTTCGATCTGCCAGTGTGGTACCGACCAGAGGAAGGGCAGCCGTCCGAATCGTCAGCAGGGTTTAGTGCTGCGATTGCGGTATTCGATAAGTCATGGCGTGGTGAGCGTTTCAGCTACATCAGCCGCACCGTGCTGGAAGAAAAAGGGCGTGCGTCTATGGCGCTGGCCACCTTTGCCGCCTGTAAAGCTCTGCCAACAGCCGCACAGTCGGTGCTGAAGGAAGAACAAGCCACGGCGCCGCAGGTGTTACCGGGAGCAGAATCACGCATCTGGCCGCTTGAGGTAGGCATTGTGTTTAACCAGGTAGATGGCGCTGATGCGCTGGAAATGTCGCAGCAGAACAAACTAAAAGCCCACATCAACCAGCTCTGGCTGGAACGAACACCCACCAGCGAGATTATTGATATCGCGCGCGGCCTGACCGGGAGCATGTTGGGGGTGACCTGTGCGTGAAATTATCGTTGATAACTTTGCTGGTGGCGGTGGGGCATCAACCGGCATTGAACTGGCGATCGGGCGTAGCGTGGATATTGCTATTAACCACGATGAAAACGCCATCGCAATGCACAAAACAAACCACCCGGACACGCTTCATTACTGCGAATCGGTGTTTGATGTTGATCCGGTTGCGGCCACCGGCGGTAACGCTGTCGGCCTGGCATGGTTTAGCCCTGATTGCCGTCACTTCTCAAAAGCGAAGGGCGCAAAGCCAGTGAAGAAGGAAATCCGTGGGCTGGCGTGGATTGTCCTGCGCTGGGCACTGGCGAAACGTCCTCGTGTGATGATGCTGGAGAACGTTGAAGAGTTTAAAACGTGGGGGCCGCTGCTGGATGATGAAATGCGCCCGGATCCTGCACGTATTGGCGAAACCTTCAAAGCTTTTGTTGGCATGTTATCCACTGGCATTGCGCCGGATCATCCGGCGCTGGATGAGGTTTGCGAGTTCCTCGGGATTGAGCCCGAAAGTATGCAGGCGAGACAACTGATCGACGGGCTTGGGTATGCCGTTGATTTTCGCGAGCTCCGCGCGTGTGACTACGGCGCACCTACTATCCGGAAACGCTTTTTCATGGTTATGCGCTGCGATGGCCACGCGATTGAATGGCCTGCCGTAACCCATGGGGATCCTAAATCGCTAGAAGTGCAAAGTGGCAATCTTGCTCCATGGCGTACAGCTGCCGAATGTATCGACTGGAATATCCCGGCGCTGTCTATCTTCGACCGCAAAAAGCCACTGGCAGAAAATACGCTTAAGCGCATCGCGCGGGGCATCCAGCGCTTTGTTATTGAGAGCGCATCGCCGTTTATCGTGAAGTGTAATCACACCAGCACCAAAACGAGTTACGACTGTTTCCGTGGGCAGGCGCTGGCCGAACCACTACAGACAATCACAAAAACCCATGGCTACGCGGTTGCTGTTCCACACCTGACGAAATTCCGAACTGGTGCAACCGGGCAACCCGTTACCGAACCAGTACCAACGGTGACCGCTGGCACATCGAAACGCCCTGGCGGTAATGGGCATGCGCTCGGTGTCGTTGAAGCTGCATTAACGCCATTCCTGGCTGGCAATGGTGGTAGTGAATACCAGGCGAAGCCACGGCCGCTGGATAAACCTGCGCATACCATCCTCAAGCAATCCCGCTCCTGCCTGGTAACGCCGACGTTAATTCAGATGGGCTACGGTGAACAGCCTGGGCAGGAACCGCGCGTCCTGCAACTTCATCACCCTCTGGGCACCGTTGTTGCTGGTGGCAATAAGTTTGCGACCGTAAGTGCATTCCTGGCTAAACACTACGGCGGAAACTACACCGGGCCGGGGATCAGCCTAGATGAACCAGCGCACTCTGTGACAACGGTAGACCATCACGCACTGGTTAGCGCGCAAATTGTTGGTGTTGGCGGTCGTGCAGGACAGAGCCGCCCGAGAGACGTTAGTGAGCCTATCCAGACCCTGACGACGAAAGCAGATAGCGCAATGGTTACTTCACATCTTATTAAGCTGCGCGGTACCTGCCGAGATGGGCAGCGTCTGGACGAGCCCATGCCGACTATCACCGCTGGCGGGCAGCACGTCGGCGAGGTTCGGACCTTCCTCGAGACTTACTGCGGGGAGAGCTCAGACGAATGGCTGGTGACCATTGAAGGGGTGAAATACCAGATCGTGGATATCGGGATGCGCATGCTTCAGCCGCATGAACTGTACAAGGCTCAGGGCTTCCCCGATGGCTACGTTATCGATCAGGACTTCCGTGGCAAGAAATACGCCAAAGATAAACAGGTAGCGCGCTGCGGTAATGCTGTGCCGCCTCCATTCGCCGAGGCGCTTGTGCGCGCAAACTTACCGGAGCTCTGCGTGAGCAAAGAGGAAAAAGCAGCATGATGGATTTAACTTCGCGTCAGCAGCACGTTCTGGATCTCCTGATCGATTACCAGCGTGAACATGGTTTCCCACCTACTAACTTCGAACTGGCGGGGCTGCTGGGATGCAGCTCTCCCAACGCTGCGGCGGATCACCTCCGCGCGCTAGAGAAAAA
>NZ_JABBJF010000004.1 GCF_014218705.1 Kluyvera sichuanensis
ATAGGTCGGGTCTCAGTCCAGGGCATAGCGAGTCTCCTCTTCTATGCCTGTTATAACTGTTACCCATGTATCCGGTCTAAAGTGTTACCTATGTTTCCGGTTTGTACCTTCGCCTGGCCGGGCTACAATATTTGAGTAGCCCGTCCAGGCGAAGCGCCGCCGGGGAATCTCAATACAGCAAGATCTGCGGATGTTTTACCCCGCAAGCGAGCGCATAGCGCGTCAGCGTATCAAGACTTGCTCGCGTCACGTTGGCTTCCATTCTGGACACCGTCGGGGCACTCACCCCCATTCTCTGCGCAACCTGCGCCCGCGTCAGTCCCGCATGGCTACGCCACTGCGCCAGCATATCTCGCAGACGCTCCTGTCGTTCCTGCGCATCAAACGCCGCCTTCACGTCTGACCGTTCCAGCATTTCGGCTCTCAGGTCATCCCAATCAATTACCTTCTTACTCATCCTGCATCTCCTGTAGCCGTTTTAATGCCAGACGGAGTTCCGCTGGAGGTGTTTTTGGCGTTTTTTTAATAAATACGCGCAGTAAGAAAATCGTCTTCCCCTGCTGAAAGGCATAGATACCGCGACAATGAATCATTCCTACGGTACGTATTTCGAAAAGGCCGTGAGGTAGAGGTTTACTGTCTGGCTCTCGCAAAGCGGTTGGATTGAGCCGAAGTTTCTCTATTTTGCCGATCATTTTTGCTTGCGCAGAAGCAGGCAGTGCCAGCATTTCCTCTCTGACATCTGCATGAACAAGAATTCTGAACACGATTTTCGTCCCTGAATATTAGCATATAAGGCAAATTGCATTAAAGGTTAATTCACCCGTTTTGCATCACCCTACTCCTGCTAGCATCAAAGTTCAGATTCCAGTTTTAAACATGGATAGCGGATCGTAAAACGCATACACCTGGTAGCCCGGCCAAGCGAAGCGCCGCCGGGATCGTCTCCGCACTACAACCTCGCCAACACCCCTTCTCCTACCTCATCTACCGGTAAATACACCAGCAGACGCGAGCCGTTGCGCGGCGCGGAGTACCAGTACATCTGCTGTAGCTGGAATTCGCCGAACTCGGGATGGCGGAACGTTTTGATCTGGTTTTCGACGCCGCGCACTTCGTAGCGCTGGTGCCAGAGGGCTTCAAACTCGGCGGAGGCGGCGAAGAAGCGGGCAAGCTTGTTCTCCCACGCCGGTTCTCCCCGGTGTTCGGCCATCGCAGCGCGAAAATAAGAGACGAAATTGCCCAGTACGTCAGGGTTAGCCAGGCGACTACGCCAGCCGGGATGGGTCAGATACAGGTAGATACAATTTCGGTCATCTTCGGGAATGATGGAAAAATCGACGCCCATCAGCCGACAAAATGCCTCATTCCACGCCACGATATCAAAATTGGGCTTCTGAATACTGGCCGGTTGAGGCAGCAAACTGTCCAGCATACGGCGCGTGCCGGGGCTGATGCCCTCGCACTGAGGAACATTAGCGGACTCCAGCGGCGTCAGCCCCGCCAGCACGAACAGGTGGCGCGTCTCAAGTTCGCTGCACTGGAGCGCCTCGGCGATCGCTTGCATTACCGCCACCGACGGATTAACCTCGCGCCCCTGCTCAAGCCAGGTATACCAGGTCACGCCAACGTCCGCCAGCATCGCCACCTCTTCGCGACGCAGGCCCGGCGTGCGCCGTCGCCCGCTGCGCGGTAACCCCAACCGCTGTGGATCGAGACTTTCCCGTCGCGCCCGAAGAAATGCACCCAGTTGCTTACGGTTATCCATCTGCCGTGTCTGCAATACGTCCATTTCACTGTGGCTGATGAGGCTCATGGTATCTCCAGCATAGTAGTGCCAGTACCAGTATAACCAGGAACTGGTACCCGTTTATTTAATCAGCGATGCTACGTCCAATCGCTGAATGACGCAATGGAGTCACCATGAAAACGTCTGCTGTTTCACCCGGTCGCGCAGGGCTTTTCCTGTTGCTGACCGGCCTGATGTTACCCCAAATCGATACCTCGATTACCAACGTCGCCCTGGATTCCATTACCGAGTCTTTGCATGCCAGCCCCACCCAGCTTGAGCTGATTGTGGCGCTGTACGGCGTAGCGTTCGCCGTCTGTCTGGCGATGGGCAGCAAGCTTGGCGACAACTATGGTCGCCGCCGTCTGTTTATGTGGGGCGTGGCGATTTTTAGCCTCGCGTCGCTGCTGTGCGGCGTCGCTAACTCAATTACCGCCCTGCTCGCCGCCCGTACGCTTCAGGGCGCCGGCGCGGCGCTTATCGTGCCGCAGATCCTCGCCACGCTGCACGTTACGCTAAAAGGAACGGCGCATGCCCGCGCCATTAGTCTGTACGGCGGCATTGGCGGCATTTCGTTTATCGTCGGGCAGATGTTCGGCGGCTGGCTGGTGTCGGCGGATATCGCCGGGATGGGCTGGCGTAACGCCTTCTTTATCAACGTGCCCATTGGCCTGCTGGTGCTGGCGTTCAGCCGCCGTTACGTGCCGGAAACCCGCCGTGATGAACACTCCACCATCGACTGGCAAGGCACCTTTAGCCTTGGGCTTATTCTCTGCTGCCTGCTGTTCCCGATGGCGCTGGGGCCGGAGCTGCACTGGCCGTGGTCGATGCGCCTGATGCTGCTGGCGATTATCCCGCTGCTGTTCTGGATGCGTGCCACCGCGCTGCGCAAAGAACAGCGCGGCGAGCATCCACTGCTGCCGCCACGCCTATTGCAGCTGGCCAGCATTCGCTTCGGTATGGTGATTGCGCTGCTGTTCTTCAGCGCCTGGTCCGGGTTTATGTTCTGTATGGCGCTGACCATGCAGTCCGGCCTCGGCATGGCTCCGTGGCAGTCGGGTAACAGCTTTATCGCCCTTGGCGTGGCCTATTTCCTGTCGGCGATGTACGCACCGAAGCTGATTGCGCGCTACAGCATGGGACGCATTCTGGTGGCCGGTCTGGTGGTGCAAATTAGCGGCCTGCTGCTGCTGATGGAGACCTTCCACCACTACGGTCAGGCGACCACCACGCTGACGCTGGTACCCGCCACGGCGCTGATTGGCTACGGCCAGGCACTGATTGTGAACTGCTTCTATCGGGTGGGAATGCGCGACATTACCGCTAACGATGCGGGCGCGGGCAGCGCGCTGCTGAGTACGCTGCAGCAGGCCACGCTGGGGCTGGGCCCGGCGGTATTTGGCTCGTTGCTGCTGATGCTGATGCGTAACCATCACGGCAGCTATCCGCAGGCGATGATCGGCTTTCTCGGCGTAGAGGCGGTGATGATGCTGCTGCTGGCGGTCATTGCCATTGGCCTGCGCCATCATTTAAACCGTAGCCCGACGATGGCAACTTCCTGATTATTAAGTTCCTGTATACCTGTTTGCATATTATAGCCAGCCTGGTCATTATTAAAGGCTGGCTATATAGGAGACGTTATGCAGGAACTCATTTCCCAGATAGAAGAGATGGGCATTGAAATAAACCATACCAATTCGCTGGTGATCATCTTTGGTATTATTTTTCTCACTGCCATCATTGTTCATCTGATTTTACACCGTCTGGTGCTGCGCACCTTCGAAAAGCGGGCGCAGGCCAGCAGCCATTTATGGCTGCAAATCATCACGCAGAATAAGCTGTTTCACCGACTGGCGTTTACGTTACAGGGGATCATTGTTAACGTGCAGGCCGTGCTGTGGCTGCAAAAAGGCAGTGAAGCGGCGGAAATATTAACCACGGTGGCGCAACTGTGGGTAATGCTATATGCCCTGCTGTCGTTCTTCTCACTGCTGGACGTTATTTTTAATCTGTCGCAAAAGCTCTCCTTCTCCTCTCAGCTTCCGCTTAAAGGCATATTCCAGGGCGTGAAACTGGTGAGTGCGATTCTGATTGGCATCCTGATGATCTCCCTGCTGCTGGGGCAGTCACCGGCGATTCTGATAAGCGGTCTGGGGGCCATGGCGGCGGTGCTGATGCTGGTCTTTAAAGACCCGATCCTCGGTCTGGTGGCCGGTATTCAGCTGTCGGCGAACGATATGCTGAAGCTCGGCGACTGGCTGGAGATGCCGAAATACGGCGCCGATGGTGCGGTCACCGATATTGGCTTAACCACGGTTAAAGTGCGTAACTGGGATAACACCATTACCACGATTCCCACCTGGTCGCTGGTATCCGATTCGTTTAAAAACTGGAGCGGCATGTCGGCTTCCGGCGGGCGTCGAATTAAACGCAGCCTGAACATTGATACCACCAGCGTCCATTTCCTCGATGAGCAAGAGCAGCAGCGCTTAATTCAGGCGCGACTGTTAAAACCGTATATGGACTCTCGTTACCAGGAAATTAGCCTGTGGAATCAGGAGTACGGCAGCGATGATTCGGTGCTTAACCTGCGTAAAATGACCAATATCGGCACCTTCCGCGCCTATCTCAACGAATATCTTCGTAACCATCCGAAAATTCGCAAGGATATGACGCTGATGGTACGCCAACTGGCACCGGATAATAACGGCCTGCCCATTGAGATATATGCGTTTACCAACACCGTTATCTGGGCAGAATATGAAAGTATTCAGGCTGATATCTTCGACCATATTTTCGCTGTGGTCGAAGAGTTTGGCCTGCGGATACATCAGTCGCCAACCGGTAATGATATTCGCGCCCTCGCGGGTGCTATCGGGCAGTAATCACGCCACCTCAGGCGTCTGAATCAGGGCGATAAACTTGTCAGCCAGCGGATTTTTCCGGCTGGCTGACCAGGCCACCGCCGTGGTGATCACCTCAATCGTCTGGTCGAGCGGCACCGTCACCACGTTGGCCGGTGACAGACGCTCCAGCGAATCCGGCACCAGCGCAATCCCCTGCCCACAACCGACAAAAGCAATCTGCGAAGAGACCGAACGGACGTGGTGGATAATGCGCGGCGAGAAACCTTCGCTGCGACAAGCAGCGGTAATGCTGTCGAAATAGACCGGGCTCAGGTGGCGAGAAAACATCACCCACTCTTCCTGCATCAAATCACGCAGCGCGATCCGAGGCTCGGCTGCCAGTCGATGCTGACGAGGCAGCGCCACTACCAGTTCAGCGCTGGACAGCGGCAACAGCGTAATTCCCTCGCCCATCTCCCCGGTGAGCCGCGCAAAGGCCAGATCGATCTCGCCGTTTTGCAGCGCCAGCACCGCTTCGGCGCTGTCGATCTCCTTAATGGAAATCACGATATCGGGGTAGCACGCTTTCATCTTATCAATCAGCGGCGGCAGCACGTCGAGCATGGCGGTGCTGATGGCGCCAATGGTCAGCATGCCGGTATGCCCAGCCACCGCTTCGTTCACCGCCAGTTCCAGCCGCTCAACCTGCTCGGCAAAACGTTTGACCGCCGGAAGAATGGCCAGCCCGACGGGCGTGAGCTGCACGTTACGCTTTGAACGGTCAAACAGCTGCACTTTCAGCGACTGCTCCAGCACCTGAATCTGCTGGGTTAAGGGCGGTTGCGTCATACCAAGCCGCTTCGCCGCGCGGCCAAAATGTTTCTCCTCCGCCACGGCGAGAAACAGCCACATATGGCGAATAATGCGAAAATTGATCATCTCTGCATGGCTCCTTTCAATGCCCACGCCAAACGATATTAAAAACATATCAGAGCATTACTTTAATACGATTTTACATATCAGAGAATCACGGCGACGATAGCCATCCCACGAATGAATAAGAAGAGTGACCATGCCCCACGAATTTCACCGCGCGCGCCTTTCGCTAACGGTACAAGCAACACCAATGCAGGTGGCCGCCATTCATCGCACCGGTAACCGTGAACCGATTGTGTTTCTCCACGGTTTCGGTTCAACCAAAGAAGACTATGCCGATATCGTGCGTCATGCCGCCTTCGACGGGCGACCGTTTCTCGCCTACGACGCCCCCGGTTGCGGGGAGACGCAATGCCCAAACCTGCAAAAAATTTCGATTCCGTTTTTAGTCGAGACGGCGCTCGCACTGATTGACCAACTTGGCTTCCAGCGCTTTCACCTCGTCGGCCATTCCATGGGCGGCCTGACCGCGCTGATGCTGGCGCACGCCCACCCTGAGCGGGTACTGAGCTTTGTCGATATCGAGGGTAATGTCGCCCCGGAAGACTGCTTCCTGAGCCGCCAGGCCATTGATTATCCGGACGGCGATGATGACCAGTTCTTCGAGGATTTTATCGTCCGTACTCATCAGTCCCCAGCGTGGGCCAGCGCGCTGTATGCCGCCAGCCTCAAACATAAAGTGCAAGCGGCAGCGGTCAGGCCCATTTTTACCTCGATGGTGGATTATTCCGACCACGGCGACCTGATGGCGAAATTTCTAAATCTGCCGTTCCCGAAAATGTTTATGTACGGTGAGCAGAACAACACGCTGAGCTATCTGGCGGATATTGAACGTCGCGGCGTGACGCTTGCTGAAATTCCCCACTGCGGGCACTTCCCGATGTACTCCAACCCGGTAGTGATGTGGCAACGCATCAGCGAGCACCAGGAACAGGCACGGTGAAACTGCATCTCACTTCCCGGGTTGCCGGGTTTTCACTGGCGATACTCGCGGCGTTCGGTTTTTCGTTTAAGGCGATATTCGTCAAGCTGGCTTATGAGGTCGCACCGGTCGACCCGGTCACGCTGCTGATGCTGCGTATGTCGATGTCCCTGCCGCTGATTGCGCTCACCGCGCTGCCGGTGCTGCGTAAAATACCGACGCTTCATCGCCAGGATTACGCTCTGCTGGCGGTGCTCGGGGTGGCGGGTTATTACGCTTCGGCGATGCTCGATTTTATGGGCCTGCAGTACATTACCGCCGGGCTGGAGCGGCTGATTCTCTTTACCTACCCGATGCTGACTATCTTGATTGGCGTCTTTTTTCTCGGCAAAACCTTTGAGAAGAAACTGCTGCTGGCGATGCTGCTCTCTTACGGCGGCATTCTGATTGCCTTTGTGCACGACCTTGGGCTCACCGCCGATAGCCATTCGGTACTGATCGGCGGGTCGCTGGTGTTTGGCTGCGCTATCACCTACGCCATTTATAACGCCGGGGCGGAGGTGGCTATCGGGCGCATGGGGGCAATCCCGTTTTCAATGCTGGCGCTGCTGGTGTCAATTGCGGCAACCCAGGTGCACTTTTTTGCCACCCGCCCCGTCGCTGCGCTCAATCTGCCGTGGCAGGTGTATGCCTATAGCGCAGGGATGGCGGTGTTTTCCACGGTGATGCCGATATTCTGGCTGTCGTCGGCTATTCACCGCATCGGTGCGGCGAAGGCGGTGCTGATTGGGTTAATCGGGCCGATTCTGACCATTCTGTTTAGCTGGTGGCTGCTGGACGAGCCGCTGTCGGTGGAGCAGTTGCTGGGGACGGGGCTGGTGGTGTGCGGGCTGCTGGTGGTTATCAGGCGGTAGGATAAACATTGCCGGATGGCGGCGAAACGCCATCCGGCAACGCTAATATCAGGCGCTGGCGCGGGGAATAAAACGCCACTCCAGCATCACCCGCTCTGGGGCAACGTCCGGGTTGTCAATTTTGTTGAGCAGCAGCGTGACCGCTTTGGCGCCAATCTCTCTTGATGGCTGCTGCACGGTGGTAAGCTGCGGCGAGACCATCTCCGCCAGCTCCGTGCCGTCGAAACCAACTACGGCGATATCTTCCGGTACGCGCAGCCCGGCCTGCTCGATGGCGCGAATAGCTCCCGCCGCCAGTGAGTCCGAGATAGCAAATACCGCATCCGGGCGCGGGTTCATCGCCAGCAGATTTTTCATCGCCGCCTTGCCCGCTGCCGCGCTGAGATCGTCGGCATACTCCACCGCCGCGAAATCGAGCCCCTGCTGCTGCCGCACGTCCTGATAGCCCTGCTCGCGCAGGCGGGCATATTTATAGCTTAAATCATGGTTAATCAGGGCAATACGTTGATGCCCCTGCGCCGCCAGATAGCCTACCGCGTGCTGGGCCGCATCAACGTCGTTAATACCCACGCAGGAAACGTCTCCCGCATCGGCATATTCGGCACACTGCACCCACGGCGCGTCGCCAATCACCGTGGTCAATTCCGGCAAGCGAGCAAACGCATCCATGGTGATAATGCCGTCCACCATCTTGCCGGTCAGCAGACGCAGGCCAGACTTCGAACGTTCGATATCAGAGCCGGAGTTGCAGAGTAAAATACGATAGCCGTTTTTCTCCGCTTCCTCTTCAATGCCCTTCACCACTTCCGCGCAGAACGGGTTGGCGATGTTTGACACCATCACCAGGATCATTGAGCTACGCGCCGTGCGCAGCTGGCGCGCCAGCAGGTTCGGTTGATAGTTACTCTCTTTGATTGCCTGAAGCACCCGCTCGCGGTTCTTCGCTTTCACCGTTTCACTGTTGTTCAATACCCGCGATACGGTGGCTACCGACACGCCCGCCAGCTGGGCGATTTTCTGAATTGACATGCTATGCCGTTCCCTGCAATTAACGCTTTGCGTGCAGGCTACCATAAAAACGGGCCCAGCGTACCGGGCGCCCGGTTATTGTTCGACGCTGACCCAGCGCCGCTGCTGATGGCTTTTCACAATTGCGTCAATAAGATACATCACGTTCGCCCCCTCGCTAAATGAGGCAAAGCGGCGCTCATGCTCCTGCGGCATCCTCCCTGCACGCACCGCTTGGTAGAAATTGAGCATCATGTTTTTAAACGCGTCCGGCCAGCCTTCGTTGTGCCCACCGGGGAAGTGGGCCTGCCCGGCGACGTCGCGGTTCAACAGGCTGGGGTCGTCGCTCAGCAACTGGTTCGGCTGGCTACGATGGCCAATCCACAGTTGCTGCGGCGTTTCCTGATCCCAGGCCAGTGAGCAGGCGCTGGCGTTGATATCAAAGTGGAGGCGGTTTTTACGCCCGGCGCTCACCTGCGAGACGCTAAAACAGCCTTTGCTGCCGTCGTCAAAGCGGAACAGCACCGAACCGGCATCTTCAGTGGTTACCGGCACGTCCTGGTATCCGGTAGCATTTTGCTGTTCGCTGAAGGTTGCCTGCGCCCCAATGCTGGCTTTGCGCGTCGGCCAGACGATAGCGAGGTCGGCCATCACTTCAACGATGCGTCGCCCGGTGACATACTGCACCGTATCGCACCAGTGCGAGCCAATATCGGCCACCGCTCGGGAAACCCCGCCCTGTTGCGCATCCACGCGCCAGTTGAAGTCGTTTTCCAGCAGCATCCAGTCCTGATGGTAGCCACCGTAGGCGGAGAAAAGTCGACCAGCGCTGCCGTCACGCATCATGCTCGCCGCCTGCTGCACCATGGCAAACTGCCGATAGACGAAGCTCACGCCATGCACCACGCCCGCCTCTTGCGCCATCTTAACCAGCTCGCGCGCCTCATCGGAGGTCATACATAGCGGTTTTTCAGAGAAGACATGTTTCCCCGCCCGCAGGATCTGCCGGTTCACCTCGGCATGTAAAAAGTTCGGGGTGCAGTTATGCACCACCTGTAGCCCAGGGTGCGCCAAAAGCGCATCAACGTCGCCATAAGCGTGCGGAATATTAAGCTGCCGCGCCTTCTCCTGTGCCTGCTCCAGCGAAGCGTCGCACAGCGCTACTACCTCAACAAACCCCAGGCGGCGCAGCGCTTCAATATGCGCCGGGCCAATAAAACCTGAGCCAACAATGCCTACCTGAATCATCCGCGTACCTCGCTGCCCGCGGCAAAGTCATCAAAGGCCCGTGCGGATACGGGAATGATATGCCGTTTGATAAATTCGCTGCCTTCGCGCGCCCCGGTCTGCGCGTCCTTCAGGCAACACTCCCACTCCATCACCGCCCAGCCGTCAAAATCGTACTGGCTGAGTTTGCTGAAAATCTTTTTAAAATCGATATCGCCATCGCCGAGCGAGCGAAAACGGCCGGCGCGATCCAGCCAGTTCTGATAACCGCCGTAGACGCCGCTGCGCCCGTTGCGCTCGAACTCCGCGTCCTTGACGTGGAACGCTCGAATGCGCGAATGGTAGATATCGAGATACGCCAGGTAGTCGATATTCTGTAGGTGCAGATGGCTCGGGTCGTAGAGCATGTGGCAGCGCGGGTGGTTATCTACCTTCGCCAGGAAACGCTCGAAGGTCACGCCGTCGTGCAGGTCTTCACCGGGGTGAATTTCGTAGCACAAATCGACGCCGTGCTCGTCAAAACAGTCCAGAATAGGCCGCCAGCGGTTAGCCAGTTCGTTAAAGGCTTCGTCCAGCAGCAGCGCGTTATGCGGCGGCCACGGGTAGAAGTAAGGCCACGCCAGCGCCCCGGAGAAAGTGGCATGCGCCTTCAGCCCTAATCGTGCCGACGCGCGCGCCGCATTTTTCACGCTCTCAACCGCCCACTGCTGACGTGCCGCCGGGTTGCCGCGTAACGCTGCGGGGGCAAAGGCATCAAACGCGCTGTCGTAGGCCGAATTCACAGCTACCAGCTGGCCTTCAAGGTGCGTAGAAAGTTCGCTAATAACCAGCCCGTGCTCGGCAAGCCTTCCGGTAATCTCATCACAGTAGGTCTGGCTGGTCGCCGCCTGCTGCAGATCGAAAATCCCCGGGTGGTTGCACGGCAGCTGTAGCGCCTTAAACCCCAGCCCTGCGGCCCACTCTGCTAGCCCATCGAGCGTATTAAACGGCGGCTCTGCGCCAATAAACTGCGCCAGAAAAATGCCCGGTCCCTTGATGGTTTTCATACCCCCTCCTTTCAAAAAATTACGCCTGCGCTTTCTCGTCATATTTGAACGAGACAAGGAAAATCAGTGCAATAACCACTGCGGCCACCGCCGGGATCCACCAGAAGTTCACCCAGGCTGCCGGAATGGTTTGCCCAGCAACCAGATGGTTGTAGAGCGAGCCGGAAATCTGCGAGCCCAGCAGCATGCCGATGCCGTAAGTGAACATCACCACCATGCTCTGCGCCTGCCCTTTCACCTTTTCGCCCGCCACGCGGTCGGTGTAAATAAAGCCCACCACGAAGAAGAAGTCATAGCAGACACCATGCAGCAGAATGCCGAGATACAGCAGGAAGCGCGTCTCTTCGTTGATGCCCAGCGCAAAGAACATATAGCGCACAAACCACGCCAGCATGCCGATGAGCAGCATGTACTTCACACCCAGGCGGCGGAACAGCAGCGGAATAATCAGCATGAAGAAGATTTCCGACATCTGGCCGAAGGACATCGCGGTACTGACATCCGCTACGCCCGCGTCCGCCAGGAACGAGGCGGTGTAGGCGTAGTAGGTGCCAAGCGGTACGGAAATCAGCGTGGCGCAGACGGCGAACACCAGGAAGTGACGGGTTTTCAGTAACGCAAAGGCGTCGGCACAGAACAGATCGCGCAGCTTAAGCGGCTGCCCTTTCGCCGGTGCCGGCGTGTGCGGCAGCGTCAGGCTATAGACCGCCAGCACCACCGAGCACAGCGCCGCCAGCGTGAAGATACCGGTAGTGTCGGAGATGCCGGTCACGCCGATAAAGATCCCGGCAACAATCCAGCCGATAGTGCCGAACACGCGCACCACCGGGAAGGTTTTGTCGATATTGCTCAGGCTGTGGAACGCAATGTTGTTGGTCAGCGCCAGCGTTGGCATGTAGCACAGCGTGTAACCGAACAGCAGCGCAATCAGCAACGCGCCGTTTTCCGCCACCAGCGCCTGCGGCACAAACCACAGAATCGCCGCGCCGAGCAGGTGCATCACCGCCATCACCTTTTGCGACGGGAAGAAGCGGTCAACCAGCATGCCGAGGACGAACGGCGACAGGATCGAGGCAATCGGCCCCGCCGAGAAGGCATCGCCAATCAGCAGCGACATGTTGTACTGGGTCATCACCAGGCCAAGCGTCACCGACCAGCTTCCCCAGATAAAAAACTGCATAAACATCATTAACGACAGGCGCGGGACTAACAGCCGGTGCTGTACGCCGCTTTGTTCACGACTTTCCGTTGTAGACACCATGTTTTCACCCTCAAAAGTAATCGATTACAAACTCACTCAGAAGAAAAGTAATCGATTACAAAAAGAAGTTCCCGTCTGCCGTTGTCAATTTGGGAGAAGCGTCACGATTAAAAAACAGGCGGCTGTCGGAAGGGAATCGCTGGGGATAGGAGCACGACGGAAATGGGCGGTGCATTCCCGGGGTCGCATGCGCTCGCCCGGGCGGGAAAACTTACGCTTTGCGGCGCAAGGTTTTGAAGGCAACGAACAGGAACAGCACCCACACCGGCAGCAGGATCGCCGACAGACGCATGCCGTCCATGGTGCACATCAGCACGAGGATCATCAGCAGGAAGGCGATACATACGTAGTTGCTGGCCGGCGCCCACAGCGCTTTGAACTTCGCTTCGCGGCCTTTACGGCGCATGGCGGCACGGAACTTGAGGTGCGCCATACAGATCATGATCCAGTTCAGCAGCAGCGTTGCCACCACCAGCGCCATCAGCAGGCCAAAGGCTTTTTGCGGCAGCAGATAGTTAACCAATACCACCAGCGAGGTGATAGCACCAGAGAGCAGCAGTGAGTTCACCGGCACGCCGCGCTTGCTCACTTTGGTCAGGAAGCGCGGAGCATTTCCCTGCACGGAGAGGCCAAACAGCATGCGACTGTTGGAATAAACGCCGCTGTTGTAGACAGACAGAGAGGCCACCAGAATGACGAAATTTAGCGCTGATGCCACCACGTTACTGTCAAGATTGTGGAAGATCATCACAAACGGGCTGCTGTCAGACTGAATGCCCTGCCACGGGTAGAGCGCCAGCAGCACAATCAGCGAGCCGATATAGAACAGCAAAATACGGTACACCACCTGGTTAACCGCTTTCGGGATCGTAGTCTCCGGGCTGCGCGCTTCCGCCGCCGTAATACCGATAAGCTCCAGCCCGCCGAAGGAGAACATGATCACCGCCAGCGACAGAATCAGCCCTTTCCAGCCGGTGGCGAGGAAGCCGCCGTCGCGCCAGAGGTTGCTGATACTGGCATGCTCACCGCCGTTGCCGGTCGTCAGCATCCAGATACCGAAGCCAATCATGCCGATAATCGCCAGCACTTTAATTAGCGCAAACCAGAACTCGGTTTCGCCATACAGGCGCACGTTGACCAGGTTCACGGCGTTAATCAGCACGAAGAAGCCCGCCGCCCAGATCCAGGTAGGGACGTGCGGCAGCCAATATTGCATATAGATCCCGGCGGCGGTCAGTTCGGCCATGCCCACCAGCACGAACATAACCCAGTAGTTCCAGCCAGAGAGAAATCCGGCGAACGGCCCCCAGTATTTATAAGCAAAATGGGCAAATGACCCGGATACCGGCTCTTCCACTACCATCTCGCCAAGCTGGCGCATGATCAGAAAAGCGATAACGCCAGCGATAGCGTAGCCCAGCACAACCGCCGGGCCTGCCATTTGGATGGCTGGGCCAATGCCGAGGAACAGGCCGGTGCCGATGGCACCCCCGAGGGCGATTAATTGAATATGGCGGTTCTGTAATCCGCGGTGAAGCGTCGGGTTATTATCCGACGAGGCATCCGGTTGATTCTGGCTGGATGCTGATGACGCGTTTTTCACGTCTATCCCCTTAGCATTTTTATGAAGGGGCACCTTTTAACACTTAGCGCCGCTTGCCGCAAGGCCATCAGCACCGGCTCCCCAGATATAAAAAGCCCCGAAACGCACGCGCTTTCGGGGCAATAACCCTATTTTAGCAATGACTTAGAAGTCGTAGCTGACCGAGACTTTTAAGGTGCGCGGCTCGCCCTGGTAGATATAGATGCCGGTGTCATCAGCGCCAGACCAGTAGTTCTGGTTGGTCACGTTGGTTACGCCCACGCGCCACACCAGATCGTTCTGCTCCTGATTCAGGCGCATGCGGTAGCGCATTCCCAGATCCAGCGTCGTGTAGCTATCGAGCTTTTTGGTGTTGGCGGTATCAGCATACTGAGATCCAGTGTGGTTCACCCGCGCGGTGGCCGTGAGTCCATCAATCGGTTTGATGTCATATTCTGCCCCCAGCACCGCGTAGAAGCGGGATACGCCAATCGCATCGTTCCCATCATTAGTGCCGCCTGCGGTTTTGGTCAATTCAGGATCAATCCACAGCGTGCTGCCGGTCAGACGCAGGCCGAGCATCGGCTCACCAAAGACGTTCAGCTCCACGCCGCGGTTACGCTGCTCGCCGTCCATCCGGTAGTACTTATCGCTATCCAGCACGCCAGAAGGCTTGGTTATCTGGAACAGCGACAGCGAGCCACCTACGCGTTGGTAGTCAATTTTTATGCCCACTTCGTCCTGCTTAGAGTGGGCAATACCGATGCTCTGGCCGTAGTTTTTCGCCGTTATCGGCGCATTGTTTGCAGGCTGCAGCGCTTCGGTATGGTTAGCGTACAGCGAGAGCGTCTCCCACGGTTTGTACACCAGGCCAAACGTTGGCATCCAACGGCTTTCGGTAAAGCTTGACGTGGTGGTTTCAAGACCGGTCTGGTTATCGTAGTTACGGATCACCACCTTCTGGTGGCGCGCGGCGGCGGTAAACAACAGGCTGTCATCGAAGAAGCCCAGCGTATCGCTGAGCAGCCAGCCCTGGGTACGGTTGCGCGCGGTGGTCAGCGGATCGTCATAGTGGCCGCCTTTTGGATTCGGCTTATAATCCGGCATGTCCACGTCATGGCTGTTGTAGATATTGATAGTCGGGTTTTTATCACTGTCGGACATACGCCAGGCCGTCGCATCGCGACGTATCTGTGCCGAGTAGCCCACATTCACTTTATGAGAGACTACGCCGGTATTGAAGCTACCGCGGATGCCGCCCATGCCGCTAAAGCTGTCGATAATGCGGTTAGTATCCAGACGACCGACGGTGGCAGTACCGTCGACATTAGTTAACTTCGGCGCAGCGTAGGTGCCGATTTCATGCGCGTGCTGCGCACCCAGCCCGGCGTAGGTCGTCCAGTTGTCGGTCAGGTCATACTCGGTTTTCACCATCCCGAATTCGTTTTCGATATCGCTATAACCCCACTTCTGCGCATAGCTTTTGGTGGCGTCAGGTACCGCTGGAATTTGCGCAATATTGGCTACGCCAACGCCCATCTCACCGCCGTGGAAGGTCTTTTTCTGATAGCCAAAATCCAGCGAGGAGCGCAGGCGGTCACCGCGATAGTCGAGGCCCAGCGACGCCAGGGTGGTGCGACGCTTGTCGTTGTCGACGCGCCCTTCTCCTTCACGGTGCAGCACGTTCACGCGCGCGCCAAACTGGTTGTCATCGCCGAAACGACGCCCAACATCCAGCGAGCCGCCCACCTGGGAGTCAGAGGTGTAGTCCACGCCGACGCGCGTGGTTGGAATGTCTTCAGCGCGTTTAGGCTCAAGGTTAATCATCCCACCCACGCCGGAGCTTGCCGCGCCGTTAACCAGCGCGTTCGCCCCTTTAAAGACTTCGATGCGCTCCAGCATCTGGGTGTCCATCACCTGACGCGGCACCACGCCGGAAAGACCGCCCATGGTCATATCATCGCCATCGAGCTTAAAACCACGAATGCGGTAGGTTTCAGCAAAGTTACCGTAGCCCTGCACCGCCTGAACGCCCGCGTCGTTTTTGACCACGTCAGCAATGGTTTTAGCCTGTTGATCCTGCACCAGCTTCGAGGTGTAGCCGATAACGTTGAACGGCACGTCCATCGCCTTCTGCTCACCGAGCATTCCCAGGCGACCGCCGTGGGCAATTTGTCCATCAAGGTAAGCGGGCACCAGATCTTCACCGCCGGCTTTGAAATCGCTGCCGTCAACGCCCTGAACCACCATCGTTTCAGGCTGATTTTTTCTGGTTGTGGCATCTTCAGAGGTTGCGGCGTAGGCCGCAGGCAGCACGGTGCTTATCGCCAGTGCCAGCACGGAGAGTTTTGTTTTCATGAGAACATCCCTTGGTATCGAATAAAAAATTCATTGCCGGTACCAACGGGGTTTTCGCTTCTCACGCCCCAGAATCACCCTGTGAAATGCTCTCACCGATTACTGAGCCAGCCGGATAACAACAATGAATAAAAATGAGATCGAGAACTATACGCATTATCATGCCGTGATCAAGTATCAATCAGTGGTAGCAACGGGAAATAACCACAAAAAATTCATGTTGTTGTTAGCGAGCCAGCGCACAAAACAATTCCTCGCCGCTCTGCGGCTTCATGCATAATTATGCCATCGCCCTCTGAGGACTCTCTCGTGCTGCTCAAAATCACCCTGGCTATGGTCGCCTTTGCCGCCAACTCTCTGCTTTGTCGGCTGGCGTTAAAGGGGCTGCATATGGATGCGGTATCGTTTAGCAGCGTGCGTCTGCTGAGCGGAGCAATAGCACTTTTTCTGCTGCTGCAACTACCGGGGCTTCGTCGCAAGCCGGAGTTTAACTGGCTTAATGCCGCGCTGCTGGCAACCTATGTATTTGCCTTCTCACTGGCCTATCTGTCGTTAACCACCGCCGCCGGGGCGCTGCTGCTGTTCGGCACCGTACAGTGCGTGATGACCGGATGGGGGCTGATGCGCGGCGAGCGCCTGACCGCGCTGAAAAGTCTCGGCATGTTAGGGGCGATGGGCGGGCTGGCGCTGCTGCTGCTGCCCGGTGCGGGGCATCCTTCCGGCAGCGCGTCGCTGTTGATGATCCTATCCGGCGCGGCGTGGGCCGTTTACTGCATTACCGGCAAGAGGGTACAGAATGCAGCTGCAGCCACCACCGGGAATTTCATACTGGCGGTTCCGATGGCGCTGGCGGTGCTGCTGCTCAGTGGTTTTCACATCCATGCCGATGCCGTGGGGCTGATGCTTGCAGTACTCTCCGGGGCGCTGATGTCCGGCGGGGCCTATCTGCTCTGGTATTCGCTATTACCTCAGCTCAGCCCCACCACTGCCAGTACGCTGCAACTCAGCGTCCCTTGCCTGGCCGCACTAGGCGGGCTGGTCTTTATGGGCGAAGCCATTGATATGCGTATGCTGCTGGCGATTGTTATCACCCTTTCCGGCATTGGTCTGGTCATTGCGGCGGACAGACGGCGGATTTAATCCGCGCGCCTACTCACCTCCCGCCACAGCGCAGATAGGCGAGTGAGCGTGTCATCAATCAATATCCGCTTTTCACTCCCCGGACGCCAGATGGTCACCATGGTCTGGCTGATGCCTTCATTACCCACCACCGTGGGAATCGCGGAAACATGTTTCCAGCGCGCCGCCTCAAAATGGGTCGGTAAAAATCCCCATCCGCACCCGGCCTCCATCAGGCTGCGCAGCATCTCAAGCTCGTTGGCCACAATGATATTGCCGGAGATTTGCAGCCGCCGCGCCATAGGTATATCGCTTGCAGAGTGCATCACCACCTGCGGCGTCAAAGAGAGGTCGAGCAGTGAACATGGGCGAGCGACATTGGCAAACAGCGACTCTGCGGCGTAAAAATCCATGTCGATGGCCCCAAGCGCACGCCACTCCATGTCGCTGCCGACGCTGTGGTTGTTGGCCTGAAAGAAGCCCAGATCGGCCTGCCCGCTCGCCAGCGCTTTTTCACCTTCAACGCGTGAGGTGCATCTCAGGCTCAGACGGATCCCCCGCGTCGCCATCTGGGTAATTAACGCCTGCAAAAAACGGCGCGGCGTAAAGGGATCGTAGGCAATGCCCAGCTCCTGCGCCTCCGTTGATGGCACCTGACGGGCAAACTGTTCGAAGGCTCTAGCCTGACGCATCAGCAGGTGCGCCTGGCGATGAAGCTGTTCGCCTTCAACCGTCAACTGTAGCGCTCGCCCCTGACGGACAAACAGCGGGTAGCCAAGGCCATCTTCCAGCAGATCGATAAGATCACGAAGCGTAGTACGATCTTTTTCCAGCTTCATCGCGGCCTTCATCAGGCTGCCGTGCTCTGCAACGGCAGTGAAGGCTTCAAGCTGAGAAAATGAGTAAGACAGTGACGGCACGCTGGCTCCTTTTGCAGTACATGCGGGGGTTTTTCCCCCATTACGCGCTTTTTATTATAGTGCGCCGATTTTTATACTGCACCCATCCCGTCACCCCGCCGGGACAACGTGTCTATGGGTAAAACTAAAATCGAGAACGCTATGAATAATAAACATAAATCCTTACCTGCAAAGTACTGCCTGCTGGCAAGCCTGGTGGCTGGAACACTCCTCTCTTCTCCTGCCATGGCGGCCTGCGAAGGTACGGAACTCGCCGCCTGCCCGGCCCCTTTTGATACCACCCTGCCCGATACCAAAACCATGCTGACCTGGCGTCAGGCCGAGCGCGTAATCGGTTTTCGTAACGACTACCGCAACTATCAGGGCGATGTTTTCCATCACGGAAAATCCGCGCCGTTAGTGACGGCGGAAAAACCGCTGGCGCAGGTGAGCTATCAGGTCAACGGCAAACAGTGGACGCTTCAGGACTACCTTAAACGCCAGAACGTGAGCGGCATGCTGGTGCTGAAAAACGGTAAAATTGCCTGGAAATACCTGGGTGAAGGCAACACCGACACCACGTTGTGGACCTCCCGTTCGGTCGGGAAATCGGTGGTATCTACGCTGGTGGGCGTGGCGTTAAAAGAGGGAAAAATCCACTCGATGGACGATCTGGTCACGCAGTATGAACCCGATCTGAAGGGCACCGCCTGGGACGGTGTGACGCTGAAACAGCTGATCCAGCACACCTCCGGCGTGGCGTGGAATGAAGATTACGCTAACCCACAGTCTGATTTCGCCAAACTCACGCAGTGTGAAGCACATGCGGGGGCCTATGGCTGCGTCCGCACGCTGGTTTCAGGCCTGAAACGCGCCCATCCGGCGGGTGAGGTCTGGTCTTACTCCTCCGGCGGTGCCTGGCTGCTGGGCGACGTGCTGGAACGCGCAACGGGCATGACGCTTGCCGCCTACCTTGAGCAAAGCATCTGGCAGCCGTACGGCATGGCGAGCGACGGCGTATGGCATGCCTACAGCAAAAATCAGCATGATGTTGGCGCACACGGTTTTAACGCCACGCTGGAAGACTGGGGCCGCTTCGGCGAGTTCGTGCTGAACAACGGCCGCCTGCCGAACGGTAAACAGATTCTGCCGGAGGACTGGGTGGCTCAATCCGCAGACTGGAACAAGGCGAAAAACTCCGTCTCCGCAGCGCATCCGCAAGGGCTTTATGGCTATCAGTGGTGGAATAACGAAGTGCCTGCCAATGCCAAAAACGTGGTGCCCGCACCGCAGGATTCGCTGCAAGGCTCCCTGTGGGCGCTGGGGATTTATGGCCAGATGATCATGGTCAACCGCGCGGAAAATCTGGTGATCGTCCAATGGTCAACCTGGCCGCAGGCGGAACCGTCGTTCAGCGCCCAACCGCTGGAAGCCTCGCTGATGTTTAGCGCGATAGCGAAGGCGTTGCATTAATCACGAGCAGATGACCACGTCAGAGCCGTACTTTACGCTCTGGCGTTTTCAGGTCAGGCCTTCGGCTCTACCGCGATAAACATTTCGATATCCCAGTAGCCCTCTTCCGCTCCGTTATTGCGGTAAATCTCAAAGCAGGGCTTTGGCGCCCACTGATGGGTTTCATCTTTCATGACGCTATCAAAGAACTGATACCAGGGCGTGGCAAAGTCGTGGTTGATAACGCGGGCCTGTGCGACGGCATACAGCCCGCCCGCCACTTCAGCCAGCATCACCCCTTCGCTGTTTGGCGGGATAACGAAATCATCGGCAACCGATACGACCGTATCGCAGCGCAGCTTTTCCGCCGGCACCTCGTCTGGGTTATCGTAATAGACGGCAAGCCACTCCTGCGCGGGGATCTGCTGACCATCGACCCACATCATCAGCTGTTCAAACCCTTGTTTAACCGTCTGTTCCCACGGCCCAACCATATGAAAACCGGCGATTTTGCGTTGCTGAACCTGCTTTATCTCGTAGTCCATACTGCCTCCGTTAAAACACTGTGATTTCATACAGTATAATTTGCGTATTCTGGTTTAGACAAACGAACAGTGAACATTATGTGAGCAGATTCGCACTCTTGCCAGGGGAAGAATGTGGGGGGAGGATTTCAGGAAAATGGTGCGCCCTGCAGGATTCGAACCTGCGGCCCACGACTTAGAAGTTCCTAGAACTACATCCATAACAGGTGCTTACGGTGTCATTACTGCGCTCAACAGAATCATCACGGGGATCTCATGATTGCATCAGCGCTTGATAACGATAATGGCTGGAGGTTTAGGCGTGGGCTGCAAAACTACATCACCGGCGGCCTAGCTATCGCTCAAAAAGTAAAGTGTTGAACGATAAAAGTGACAATGTCCCGTGAGTGTCTCGTGAGTAAATGATACGTCATTTTACCGGAAGCGGGTGAGTGTATTTTCAGTCGTACAATGTGGTTATTGGCTGACTCTTTTACCAGCTAACCGTTATTCATTGTGCCCATTTAGGTTAAGTACTGTGCAGTGTATGATGAAACGATATTAACCATAAAAAATAAAAGGGAATTTCTGTGGCTATTGATGAGCAATCAGCGCCGGCCAGTGCCGGCTATCACAGGTATGATATTACCGGGGACAACACGCACTACACCGATGTTATGTGCAGTGAAAAAGTTATCCATTGCCGGCGGGTTCCGGTCAGAGGCGTGACGCTGACTGTGGGGGTCTTTTTTGACGGAACGGGGAATAACAAAGCAAACTCTCTCGATCTTCAGCTTGCGTACAGCAACTGCAGCAATCTGACCGGTGAGGAAAGGGCGGAAGCCTGTGCGAAGTACGAATCCATGTCTCGTGATTCAGTCGGTAATTCAAGCTACAGAGGCGGAATTACCAATATTTCCCGATTATACGATCTCTACTCATCAGACAGGGAAACCGCTGACGATCAGACAGAAGCCCAGGTTAAAGCCTATGTTTCAGGCATCGGAACGGATGATGGGAAAAGTGATTCAGTGTTTGGGATGGCGCTGGGAAGCAGTCTTATTAAACAGTTTCAGGGAGTGGTCACCAAAACCGATGAAGCCCTGGAGCAAATCATTTCTGTGCTGCACGATTTTATCGCTCAGAACAAAACCCAGGTGGCAATTGCGAAAGTCCAGTTTGATGTATTTGGCTTTAGCAGAGGGGCTGCATCAGCCCGCCATTTTGCTAACCGGGTGATGGCTCAGGATTCTGCGATTGCAGAGGCTATTACTACCGGGCTGGATCACACCGGCATCACGGTAAACAGGCAGGAGAAGTCCGCTTTCTTGGGCTGTTTGATACGGTCGCTGCCATTGGCAGTCTGCTGAATTTTTACGATATCAACGGGCGTGATAATCCGGGCGTTAATCTCGAGCTACGGCCATCAGTGGCACAGAAGGTTTTCCAGATAAGAGCAATGCATGAATGCCGGTATAACTTCAGTGCAAACAGTATTGCCGGCATGTGGCCTGAACTGGTTCTGCCTGGCGTGCATTCAGATATTGGCGGTGGTTATAACGCACCGGATTCAGCATTATATGAGAATGAAGATAATCTGTTGATGATGCCGGATTTTAATATTGTTCTGGACAGTACAGCCGAAACCAGTACAGCTGTTTATCAAAAAGCGGAAGCCATGCGGGATAAGTTGTCTTATATCCCGGCGCTGAAATATATGCTGCCGCATGGGAAGGTGGAAACCCGGGTTATCGCATGGCCAGTAGTTGATGCGAATAAGGCCAGAAAGGGAGAATTCCGGAAAAACGTGGGAGCCGCTGTTTTTTTTAAAAGAGAGCAGATCCCTAATGACTGGGAAAAGGTCAGCATGCGGGTGATGCTGGATGCGGCTCAGGAAGCCGGTGTTTCGTTTTCACCTATCCTCAGTACAGATAAAGAATTACGTATACCGGCAGAACTTAGTTCCCTTTGTAATAAAGCGATAACTCAGGGGCGTGCTGTGCGTAACGGGCAGGATCCGGTCAGTTTTACAGAAGCTGAAATGCATATTATCGGTCGCTATATGCATTGTTCTGCTAACTGGAATATCGATTCAGATCGCAGTCTGTGGGTTAGTCCATCAGACGGAGAGGTTTATTTGCGAGATCATTATGCCCCCACACAGGAGCGGTCTTTTGTCTGGGCTAATGCCCCCTGTGTCGGCTGGACCCGGACGGTATGGTATATGGATGATCAGCAGCAGTGGGAGGCAGGGAGGCGAGCCAATGCAGATGAAATGGACGTACTATTTTAAGGAACCGGTGATGAATATATTACGGACCATAATCAGTGCCGTTGCCGGTGTGGCGCTGTTAGCCGGTTGCGCTGTAGGTAGTGACGGGGTATCAGAATCAGCCGCTACCGGTGTGCAGAGCGCCACATTACCTTATGATCACTGGCGATTTGATTTTGTTTATCCCAAAAATTTGCCGGCAATCGTGACGGCTGCGAGTGTGCATTACCTGAATGGTGACAGTATCTTTTTCCCCAGAATTGACCCTACAGAACCGAGCAATCGTAGTGTGGGAAGATGGAGTCCCACTATCGGAGGAATTGGTGCGCATTTTAATAAAGGCGATGCACTTCCTGCGAATATGCGTCTTTGTTGGGACTCGGTCATCGATAAGAAAGCATATGAAACCGTTATCTGGTTTGGCAGCGATACCTGGAAACAAATGACAACCCGTTATATTGATAATACTCATCCGAACAAGTCGTTCTGGCGAAATTATCTGGTAATTGGTTTTGCTCCGGGAGGCGTTGTCCGGGTGTGGATGAGCAATCAGGGCGATCCAGCTGTACTACAAAGTGGGGCAAAAATAACTACGGTTTCTGGTGATAAGAGGAAAATATGTAGTTCAATTAATAGCCGAATTGATTTTAACTACACGATTCCTGATGGATATGACCAATTTATTAAGGATTTTATCAAGGACAAAAGCTACCCGTATGGGGAATGGTAGTGGGGTTCGTCGCTTAAAACCCACAGAATCTTCTTGAGATCCTTATTATCTGCACGAAGATCTCTTGATCTTTAAATGAAAAAAAACGCGATCACAGGCGCGTTTTTTTCGAAGGCAAGACAGGGGGGAGCGAATTAGTGACCGAACAAGCTCGTCAAATTGACTCGATTTTTGCCGATGATGTCCCAAATATGTCCCACAGCGGAAATCAGAAGGAAGCGAAAGAAGCGTAAGCTATTGAAGTTAAATGGTGCGCCCTGCAGGATTCGAACCTGCGGCCCACGACTTAGAAGGTCGTTGCTCTATCCAACTGAGCTAAGGGCGCACTGGGGAAGTCAAAACTTCGTGGTGGGGTGAAACGCGTGGAATTATACGGTCACTGGCAGGTGAGTCAATCCATTTCCTTGCGAAACCTGCGCGGGATGAGGCAGTGAACAAAGAGCAGCCAACTATCGTTCAACTCTTCAACAAAATCACTTTCCGCGGAAAACTCGCAAACGATACCTGACAGCGAGGCTCGCATCTGACAAAATATGTCCATCCCCCCTTCGTTAATGACAGATGGAAAATTTTCCCTGATGGCAGCAAAGATTATTGACGGTAAAACGATTGCGCAGCAGGTGCGCTCTGAGGTTGCGGAAAAAGTGAAGGCCCGAGTTGCGGCCGGAAAACGCGCCCCTGGGCTTGCCGTTGTCCTGGTGGGCAGCAACCCTGCATCGCAAATTTATGTCGGCAGCAAGCGCAAAGCCTGCGAAGAGGTGGGCTTCGTCTCCCGCTCCTACGATCTGCCGGAAACCACATCAGAAGCCGAACTGCTGACGCTGATTGATACCCTGAACGCCGACAGCACCATCGACGGTATTCTGGTGCAGCTGCCGCTGCCTGCGGGTATTGATAACGTCAAAGTGCTGGAACGTATCGATCCGGACAAAGACGTGGACGGCTTCCACCCTTACAACGTTGGCCGCCTGTGCCAGCGCGCGCCGCGCCTGCGTCCGTGCACCCCGCGCGGTATCGTAACGCTACTGGAGCGCTATAACATCGACACCTACGGCCTGAACGCCGTGGTGATTGGCGCCTCCAACATCGTCGGTCGCCCGATGAGCATGGAGCTGCTGCTGGCTGGCTGCACCACCACCGTGACCCACCGCTTCACCAAAAATCTGCGCCACCACGTTGAGAACGCGGATCTGCTGATCGTTGCGGTCGGCAAGCCTGGCTTTATTCCCGGTGAGTGGATTAAAGAAGGTGCCATCGTCATTGATGTCGGGATTAATCGCCTCGAAAACGGTAAAGTAGTCGGCGATGTGGTGTTTGAAGATGCCGCCGCGCGCGCGTCTTACATCACCCCGGTACCGGGCGGCGTCGGTCCAATGACCGTCGCAACCCTGATTGAAAACACCTTACAGGCGTGTGAAGAGTATCACGACGTGGAGAAGGCATAAGATGGCAACATTTTCTTTGGGTAAGCATCCGCATGTGGAACTCTGTGATTTACTGAAGCTGGAAGGCTGGAGCGAAAGCGGTGCGCAGGCGAAAATCGCCATCGCCGACGGTCTGGTTAACGTTGACGGTGCGGTGGAAACCCGCAAGCGCTGCAAAATTGTCGCCGGCCAAACCGTAAGCTTTGAAGGTCAGAGCGTCACCGTGACGGCGTAAGCCATATGTAGCCCGGCCGAGCGAATGCGACGCCGGGAATCGGTGCCGAGCCTCCCCGGGGTCGGCATAAATGCCTCGCCCGGGCTACACAAGCATCGCGGCGCCGGGTTTCATCCCCTCCCCCTATTTTTCAGAATTACACCCTACTGCATAAATCCGCTTCAGCAACGATACTCTGTAATCCTCACGCTAAAACGGACTACAGATGCCAACGATTATTACCCACGCCGCCGTCCCGCTGTGCCTTGGTTTAGGGCTCGGCACCCGCGTTATTCCACCTCGTTTATTGTTGACCGGCATTGTGCTGGCGATGCTGCCCGACGCCGATGTACTGGCCTTTAAGTTCGGCATTGCCTACGGCAATATTTTCGGCCATCGCGGCTTTACCCATTCTCTGCTGTTTGCCTTCGTGGTGCCCCTGCTCTGCGTGATAGTCGGTCGACGATGGTTTGGCGCAGGCTTAATGCGCTGCTGGCTGTTTTTAACCGTTTCGCTGCTATCACATAGTCTGCTGGACTCGATAACCACCGGGGGCAAAGGCGTGGGTTGGCTGTGGCCGTGGTCGGATGAACGATTTTTCGCGCCGTGGCAGGTGATTAAAGTCGCGCCGTTTGCGCTCTCACGCTACAACACGCCATACGGGCATCAGGTGATTATTTCTGAACTGCTGTGGGTGTGGTTGCCGGGCGTGGTGGTGATGGGATGGTTATGGTGGCGACGTCGGTGAGTGGAAAGACCCGGCGTCGCTTGCGCTCGGCCGGGCTACGATGAGTGACTTACTTACGACGCCAGGTGGTACCCTGCGGGCCATCTTCCAGCACGATGCCCATCTCGTTGAGACGGTCACGCGCGGCGTCGGCTGCCGCCCAGTCTTTGGCTTTACGCGCGTCCAGACGTTGCTGGATTAACGCTTCAATTTCTGCCACTTCACCGTCGTCGGCCTGTGCGCCGCTTTGCAGGAACGCTTCAGGCTCCTGTTCCAGCAGACCCAGCACCGCGGAGAGCTTGCGCATATGCGATGCCAGCGCGTTAGCGGCATGCATATCTTCACTCTTCAGGCGGTTCACTTCGCGCGCCATATCAAACAGCGCGGAGTAGGCTTCCGGGGTGTTGAAGTCGTCGTCCATTGCTTCAATAAAGCGCGCTTCGAACGCTTCGCCGCCCGCTGGCGCGACAGATTTGTCGGTACCGCGCAGCGCGGTGTACAGACGCTCCAGCGCAGAACGCGCCTGCTTGAGGTTCTCTTCGCTGTAGTTCAGCTGGCTACGGTAGTGGCCGGACATCAGGAAGTAGCGCACGGTTTCGGCGTCGTAGTACTTCAGTACGTCGCGCACGGTAAAGAAGTTGCCCAGCGATTTAGACATCTTCTCGCGGTCCACCATCACCATGCCGGAGTGCATCCAGTAGTTCACGTACTCGCCGTCGTGCGCACAGGTAGACTGTGCGATTTCGTTTTCATGGTGCGGGAACATCAGATCCGAACCGCCGCCGTGAATGTCGAAATGATTGCCCAGCTGTTTGCAGTTCATCGCTGAACATTCGATGTGCCAGCCAGGACGGCCTTCGCCCCACGGGGATGGCCAGCTTGGCTCGCCCGCTTTGGACATTTTCCACAGCACGAAGTCCATTGGATCGCGCTTCACGTCAACCACATCAACGCGAGCGCCGGCCTGCAGTTGGTCCAGATCCTGACGCGACAGCTTGCCGTAGTTCGGATCGGTTGGCACCGAGAACATCACGTCGCCGTTGTCCGCCACGTAGGCGTGACCTTTAGCGATCAACTGCTCGGTGATTTCGATGATCTCGTGAATATGGTGCGTTGCGCGCGGTTCGTTATCCGGGCGCAGAATATTCAGTGCGTCGAAGTCTTTGTGCATTTCGACGATCATGCGGTCGACCAGCGCGACAAAGCTCTCGCCGTTTTCGTTAGCGCGTTTGATGATTTTGTCGTCGATATCGGTGATGTTGCGCACGTACTTCAGCTTGTAGCCAAGGAAGCGCAGGTAACGCGCGACCACGTCAAAGGAGACGAAGGTACGGCCGTGACCGATATGACAGAGATCGTAAACGGTGATACCACACACGTACATGCCAACTTCTCCGGCATGAATGGGCTTAAATTCCTCTTTCTGGCGAGTCATTGTATTGAAGATTTTTAGCATCGAGAATTCCATGTTTACGTGTGTGAACCGGGCTTTCGCCTTAAACGGCATATTCTACCCATAATTCAACCCGGAAGCAGCACACAATGCAAGATGATCGCGCCGCCCGGTTATGCTATAACAGATGCCTATGTGCAGCCCACAGGCGGGCTGAAGCACCACTCTAAACGGAACAGGATGCAGAAATGGTTACTTTCCACACTAATCACGGCGACATCGTCATCAAAACCTTCGACGACAAAGCGCCGGAAACAGTTAAAAACTTCCTGGACTACTGCCGCGAAGGTTTCTACAACAACACGATCTTCCACCGTGTTATCAACGGCTTCATGATCCAGGGAGGTGGTTTTGAGCCAGGCATGAATCAGAAAACCACCAAAGAAGCTATCAAGAACGAAGCGAACAACGGCCTGAAAAACACCCGTGGTACGCTGGCAATGGCGCGTACTCAGGCTCCACACTCCGCTACCGCTCAGTTCTTCATCAACGTAGCAGACAACGACTTCCTGAACTTCTCTGGCGAAAGCCTGCAGGGTTGGGGCTACTGTGTCTTCGCCGAAGTGGTTGAAGGTATGGACGTGGTCGACAAAATCAAAGCGGTCTCTACCGGTCGCAGCGGTATGCATCAGGACGTTCCTAAAGAAGACGTTATCATCGAAAGCGTAACCGTCAGCGAGTAATTGGTGGCGACACTCTTTATTGCAGACCTTCATCTGCAAACAGAAGAACCGGCGATTACCGCCGGTTTTCTGCGTTTTTTAGGCGGTGAAGCCCGTCATGCCGATGCGCTGTACATCTTAGGCGACCTTTTTGAAGCCTGGATTGGCGATGACGATCCTAACCCGTTGCACCGTGAAGTGGCCTCCGCCATCAAATCGCTGGTCGATTCTGGCGTTCCCTGCTACTTCATCCACGGCAACCGTGATTTTCTGGTCGGCAAGCGTTTTGCGACAGCAAGCGGGATGCAGTTGTTGCCTGAAGAAAAGGTGCTTGACCTCTACGGTCGTCGCATTCTGATTATGCACGGCGACACCCTTTGCACGGACGATCCGGGCTACCTCGCCTTTCGCGCCAAAGTGCATACCCCGTGGATCCAGAAGCTGTTCCTCGCCCTGCCGCTGTTTATCCGCCGCCGTATTGCGCAGAAGATGCGCAATGACAGCAAGGCCGCCAACAGCAGTAAATCGATGGACATCATGGACGTGAACCCGCAGGCCGTTGTCGATGTGATGGAGAAACATCACGTGCAGTGGTTGATTCACGGGCATACCCATCGCCCGGATATCCACGCTCTTGAGGCTAACGGCGACGCGGCATTTCGCGCGGTGCTCGGTGCCTGGCATACTGAAGGCTCGATGATTCGCGTCACCCAAGACGACGTTACGCTTATCGCCTTCCCATTTTAATTTTTCCCCCTTATTCCCCTGTCACGTGGCGACGCAACCGTTTTCCTTGCCCGTTTTCCGTGTTATTCTCTGTGACCTCTAACGTCGTGTGCAGCACACCCACAGGAGTTTTAAGACGCATGTCTTCCCGCAATAATCCGGCACGTATCGCCATCGTGATGGGGTCCAAAAGCGACTGGGCTACCATGCAGTTCGCCACAGAAATCCTCGATATTCTGAACGTTCCTCACCATGTTGAAGTGGTTTCCGCTCACCGTACGCCCGATAAGCTGTTCAGCTTCGCCGAAACGGCAGAAGAGAACGGTTACCAGGTGATTATTGCCGGTGCCGGTGGTGCAGCGCATTTACCCGGAATGATTGCCGCGAAAACGCTGGTGCCAGTACTCGGCGTACCGGTGCAGAGCGCGGCATTAAGCGGCGTAGACAGCCTCTACTCCATCGTACAGATGCCGCGCGGTATCCCGGTAGGGACGCTGGCTATCGGGAAAGCCGGTGCCGCTAACGCCGCCCTGCTCGCCGCACAGATCCTGGCTCAGCACGACGCTGAACTGCATCAGCGCCTTGCCGACTGGCGCAAAGCGCAAACCGATGAAGTGCTGGATAACCCAGACCCACGAGGTGCGGCATGAAGCAGGTCTGCGTGCTGGGCAACGGTCAGCTAGGCCGCATGCTGCGTCAGGCCGGCGAGCCGCTGGGCATCGCCGTCTGGCCGGTAGGTTTAGAAGCTGACCCGGCCGCCGTGCCGTTTCAGCAAAGCGTGATTACCGCTGAGATCGAACGCTGGCCGGAGACCGCACTGACCCGCGAACTGGCCGAGCACACCGCGTTTGTTAACCGCGACGTTTTCCCGATTATTGCTGACCGTCTGACACAAAAGCAGCTGTTCGATAAACTCAATCTGGCAACAGCCCCGTGGCAGTTGCTGGCAAGCGCCGACGAGTGGCCTGAAGTATTCGGTCGTCTGGGCGAGCTGGCTATCGTCAAGCGCCGCACCGGCGGCTACGATGGCCGCGGCCAGTGGCGTCTGCGTAAAGATGACACCACACAGCTGCCTGACGAGTGCTACGGCGAATGCATTGTTGAGCAGGGTATTAACTTCTCCGGTGAAGTGTCGCTGGTGGGCGCGCGCGGCCATGACGGCAGTACCGTGTTCTACCCGCTGACCCACAACCTGCATCAGGACGGTATTCTGCGCATGAGCGTTGCTTTCCCACAGGCGGACGCGCAGCAGCAGGCTCAGGCCGAAACCATGCTCGGCGCGATTATGCAGGAGCTGAACTACGTCGGCGTCATGGCAATGGAGTGTTTCATCACCCCGGCCGGATTGCTGATCAACGAGCTGGCCCCACGCGTGCACAACAGTGGCCACTGGACGCAGAACGGCGCATCCATCAGCCAGTTCGAGCTGCACCTGCGTGCAATTACCGACCTGCCATTGCCACCGCCGGTAGTAAACAGCCCGTCGGTAATGGTGAACCTGATTGGCACCGACCTGAACTATGACTGGCTGAAGCTGCCGCTGGTGCACCTGCACTGGTACGACAAAGAGGTGCGCGAGGGCCGTAAAGTGGGCCACCTGAACCTCAATGACAGCGATACCGGCCGCCTCAGCGCCACGCTGGAAGCGATAGTTCCCCTGCTGCCGCCAGAGTACGCAAGCGGTATTGCCTGGGCGCAATCACGCCTGAATTAAGCCTTAAATGCCGGGGAAAGTAACTTATCCTTCCCCGGCCCCCTCTCTGAAGCGTAAAATCCCGCCATAACCGCATGACCCCCCGATTTAAATAAGAAGGATTTCCCCATGAACAATGGGACGGATTACTGCGCGATTCTGCGCGCGGAAACGCCCATCATTGACGTGCGTGCTCCCGTCGAGTTTGCTCAGGGCGCTATGCCCGCCGCCGTCAATCTGCCGCTGATGAACGACGATGAACGCGCGGCGGTCGGTACCTGCTATAAACGTCAGGGGCCCGAAGCCGCAATGGCGCTGGGGCACAAACTGGTCTCCGGGCAGACGCGTCAGCAGCGCATTGACGCCTGGCTTGATGCCTGCCGCCGTGCGCCGCAGGGCTATCTGTGCTGCGCACGCGGCGGCCAGCGCTCGCATATCACGCAGAGCTGGATCAAAGAAAACGGTATTGATTACCCGTTGATCGTTGGCGGCTATAAGGCGCTGCGTCAGGCGGCCATTCAAGCCACCGAGGAGCTGGTACGCCATCCGATCGTTTTGATCGGCGGTTGCACCGGTAACGGCAAAACGCCGCTGGTGCGCGAACAACCTTTGGGGATCGACCTTGAAGGGCTGGCTCACCACCGTGGTTCATCGTTTGGCCGTACGCTAACCCCCCAATTTTCTCAGGCTACTTTTGAGAACCATCTCGCCACCGCGCTACTGAAAGGCGCATATCAGCAGGACAAGGTTCGCTGGGTGCTGGAAGATGAAGGTCACATGATCGGCGCTAACCACCTGCCGGAGTGCCTACGCGATCGTATGGCGCAGTCGCCGATCGCGGTAGTGGAAGATCCGTTTGATCTGCGTCTTGAGCGTCTGCGCGAAGAGTACTTTGCCCATATGTATCATGACTTCACCGCCGCATTTGGTGAAGAGAAAGGCTGGGAAGAGTACAGCGCCTATTTACATCATGGCCTTTTTGCCATTCGCCGTCGCCTGGGGCTTCAGCGTTTTGCCGAACTGACCGCCACGCTCGACGCTTCGCTGGCCGAGCAGAAGCGTACCGGCTCAACGGAGGCGCATTTTGCCTGGCTGGTGCCGTTGCTGGAGGAGTATTACGACCCAATGTACTGCTATCAGTTGGAGAAGAAGGCGGACAAGATTGTGTTTCGGGGAACGTCGGAAGCGGTCACGCAGTGGCTGGCGGAAACCGCCGCGTAAAGAGTGGGTGAAGACCCAAAAGAAAGGGCGGCAATTGCCGCCCTTTTTGACGATTAGAAATCGTAACGCAGACGAACCAGGTTCATATCACCCAGATCATCGGTGCTGGAGGTGAACACGTGTTCGTAGTCAACACGGAAACCGTAATCCAGCTGGAAGCTGATACCCACGCCGTTGTCGATGCGCTGGTAGTTGCGACCATTCACGTATTCAATACGGTCACCCATGAAGTACGGCTGAACGGATTTAAGCGCGTACTGACCCACTGGGATTTTGTAACCCGCGAAGTATTCCACGCCCCATGCATCGCCCGCGAAGTAATCATGTACGGAAGATTTTTTGGTGGTCATGAAGTTCTGGTACCAGCCGCCGCCGAGGGAGAAGGTCCAGTTGTCCGGCGTCCAGCTCAGCGCGGTACCCAGGATGTTCTGATCGTAGGTTTTGCTTTCGCTGTTGTAGGTGGTGTTCATGTCAGCACGGGTGTAGTTCCATGCCGTACCCCAGCTCAGATCGTCAGTGATATGGTAATCCACACCCAGTGAACCGCCGCCTTTACGTTTGTACAGCAGGCCGTTGTTCAGGTTCAGATCATCGTTGAACAGGTAAGAAGCGTAGAGATCTACATCACCTACGGTTTTCTTATACTTCAGTGATTTACGAGTACGGTAAGAACCATCGTAGTCACCGTTGATACCGTTACCCGGTGCCTGACCAATCATGTCATAGTCCCAGATATCGGTTTTCGCACCGACCACATCGTAGTAGATGCTGTTTTGTTGACCGAAGGTCAGCGTACCCCAGGTATCGCTCTTCAGGCCGGTGTAGAGCATACGACGGGTGGTGTCGTTCGCGCCTTCCGCGTAGTGGTTATCCCAGTCAAAGACCGCTGGAATATTGACACCCAGTTCGTAGTAGCTGACCCAACTGATATCATCAAACAGGTAGTAGTCAGCGGCGAAACGGAAACGGGTGCCGCCATCAAAGCCATTACGCTTATAGGCGTTTTTACCGTCGTTGCCGGTCATGTTCTGGAACTGCGGACGAATACTCCCGCCCACGGTGAAGTTCAGACGGCTCAGCGGGTTACCAGCCTGAGGATCCTGCTTGAGCAGGGTAATTTCAGCCTGGGATGCGAAAGACGTCAATGCCACTGCAGCGCCGATCGAGATCGCCAGCGCTTTCATTTTTATAGTCATTATTTTTCCTTGATAGATTACGCGCCATCTATTTGGCAAATAAATCTTATCGTTTATTAATAAATTGCACCTGACTGATTTTTAATGAAACGTGCGACTTAGCACAGCAGAATTACCGAATGGTGCCCTAATGCGGGCATGTTGATGAAAGGATGAGCAATTTTGCGAGGACAGAGGGAAACCCGGCGGCGCAGTGCCGCCGGGGAAATGGCTAGCTGGAAAACTGACGGAACAGCGCCCTACCCTTAAGCAGGCGCAGCCCCAATCCCCCACCGCACAGCGACAGCAACAGCGCCCCGCAAAGCGGTAGCGCCACCCACAGCCGCCAGTCCGGTGACCACGGGAAATCAAATACCTTGGTTTGCAGCATCGCCAGCGCGGTCTCCGCGCCGATGGCCGCCACCAGACCAGAAATCGCCCCCAGCAGAGCAAACTCCGCCCATAACGTCAGGCGCAACAGAGACTTTCCGGCACCGAGTGTGCGATAGACCACCAGCTCCTGGTGACGCTGGCGCATGCCAACCTGAACCTGCGCCAATAGCAGCAGCACGCCGCAGGCGGTGACCAGCACCACCATCACCTCCAGCGCCCGACTGACCTGCGCCAGCACTTGACCAACCTGTTTTAAGATAGCGCCAATATCCAGCAGGCTCACCGTCGGGAATTCACGGTTTAGCTGAGTCAGCAGCGTCGTACCGTGGTCCCAGCGGAAGCTGGTGAGCCAGCTCTGCGGCTGACCGTCCAGCGCGCCGTCCGGGAAGATAAAGAAGAAGTTCGGCCGCAGGCTTTCCCAATCCACCTTGCGAATGCTGCTCACCTTCGCCGTAAAGTCCTGAGTATCACCGGTGAAGGTTACGCTATCGCCGAGGCCAATATTCAGCCGCTGCGCCAACCCTTCCTCAATAGAGACTTCCCCGGTTTTCGGCGGCCAGACGCCCGCTACCAGCGGGTTATGCTGCGGCCGTTGGTTTTGCCAGGTGAGGTTCAGCTCGCGGTTCAGCGATTCATCTTTATTCCCTTCGGTGCTATGGCCGTTGATCTGGGTGAGGCGCGCGCGGACGATCGGGTAAAACGCCGCCGGGATCACCTGATGCTCCGCCAGGAAGGTTTTCACCTCACTCACCTGTTCCGGGGCAATGTTGATCAGGAAATAGTTGGGGCTTTCCGGCGGTAACTGCTGCTGCCAGCGATCCAGCAGATCGCCGCGCAGCACCAGCAGCAGCGCCAGTAGCATAAATGAGAGCGAGAACGCGGCCAGTTGGCTAAGCGTCGACCACGGCTGGCGCAGCAGACGATTCACCGCCAGACGCAGCGGCAGCGCGCGCAGGGTGAGGCGCTTCAACACCTTCAGCAGCAGCCAGCCCACCAGCCCACATAGCGCCGCCAACACCACCGCGCCCGCTAGCACCGACCACAGCAGCGGGCTACCGCCCATCAACCATGCCAGCAGTACCACCGTGACGATACAGACCAGCGGCAGATAGATTTTCAGCGGCCAGACGTTGGCAACGATATCCTGACGCAGCACGCGCAGCGGCTGAGTTGCCAGCAGCAATCGGTATGGACGTAACCCGACCAGCAGCGAAATCACCGTCATTGACCCCACTGCCCACAGCCACGGCCAGGCGCTGGCGGCAGGTAACGCCGCTGGCAGCACCGGCTTGAGTAGCGCCAGCAGCACCGATTCAAACAGCAGACCCATCGCACCACCCGCCAGCGCTGAAAGCGCCAGTAGCAGCACCCACTGGCCGATAATCAGCTTACGCAGCTGCGCTCGCCCGGCACCCAACGTTTTCAGTACCGCCACCAGATCGTAGCGACTGCGGCAGTAGTGACCCATGGCCACCGCCACGGCGGCGACCGCCAGCAGCAGCGTCAGCAACGCGGAGAGCAGCAGGAACTGCTGGGAACGCTGCAGCGATTTGCCTAACGCGCCGTCGTCCTGATCCGGGCCAATCCAGCGATGTTCCGGCTTGAGCTGTGGCAACAGCCAGCTTTCATAGCTGGCAAGCTGCGCGGGGGGGCCGGCAAATTTATAACTCCAGCTTACCCGGCTGCCGGGCTGTACGGCACCGGTTTTCGCCACGTCGGCCAGGTTCATCATCAGCCGGGGCGCCATCTGGAACGGGTTAAAGCCGCTATCAGGTTCCTGCACCACTTCCCCGGCAATGCGCAGCGTGGCATCGCCCACGTCAAGGTTATCGCCGGTTTTCAGATTCAGCAGCGCCATCAGCCGGGGCGCCAGCAGCACCGTTCCCGCCTGCGGTTTGAGGCCTGCGGGTGCGGTTTGCAGGTCGCCATACAGCGGGTAACTGTCATCGACCGCCTTCACGTCGGCAAGTTGCGGCGTGTCGCCCGCCCAGGTCATGGTGGAGAAGTTGATCTGTTCGCCAACCGTCAGCCCCTGAGCGCGCGCGCGTTCAATCCACTGCGTCGGTACTTCGCGAGAACTGCGCAGCACCCGGTCGCCCGCCATATACTCACGGCTTTGTTGATTGAGCCCTTTGTCCATGCGGTCGCTGATGCTGCACAGCGCCAGCACGCAGGCCACCGCCAGGCTCAGCGCCAGCCAGACGATCAGCAGCGACGGCGAGCGCCACTCCCGCCAGAACCAACGTAAAATCATGCCTCCTCCCGTAGCTGCCCGTCGACCAGCCGCAGCCGTCGGTCGCAGCGCGCGGCAAGCTGCGCATCGTGGGTCACCAGAATCAACGTGGTGCCGTGTTCGCGGTTGAGCGAGAACAACAGGTCGGCGATTTTATCCCCGGTCTGGCGGTCAAGGTTACCGGTCGGTTCGTCGGCAAACAGCAGATCCGGGCGACCGTTAAAGGCGCGAGCCAGCGCCACGCGCTGCTGCTCGCCGCCGGAAAGCTGCGCCGGAAGGTGGTGCAAGCGCTTGCCTAGCCCCAACTGTTCCAGTAACGCCTTCGCCCCCTGGCGGCTTTGGCCGTCGCTTTCACCGCGCAGCAGCGCGGGCAGCTCGACGTTCTCCAGCGCATTCAGCGTGGGGATCAGCATGAAAGACTGAAAAACAAAGCCGATATGCTGGGCGCGCAGTCGCGCTCGCGCCTCTTCATCGAGCTTATCCAGCGGATGCCCCAGCAGCTTCACCTCGCCGCTGCTGCCATCATCCAGCCCGGCCAGAATCGCCAGCAGCGTCGACTTCCCGGAACCCGACTCGCCAATTAAAGCAAGGGTTTGCGCCGGTTTGACAATCAGGTTAACTCCGGTAAGGATGGAAAGCTCATGCTCCCCCTGACCGACGGATTTCTTAAGATGATGCACTTCAAGTACGTTTTCCGCTGGCATTTGCCTGTCCTGTTTTTGATTCTGTTTAGCCTGCGCGCCGCGGCGGCGGACACGCTGTTAGTGCTTGGCGACAGCCTTAGCGCGGGCTATCGCATGGCGGCCAATACGGCCTGGCCGGCGCTGTTGAATGATAAATGGCAGCCTGACATTACGGTGGTAAACGCCAGTATTAGTGGCGATACCTCAGACCAGGGGCTGGCACGCCTGCCCGCGCTGCTGCAACAGCATAAACCGCAATGGGTGCTGGTTGAACTCGGCGGCAACGATGGGCTGCGCGGTTTTCAACCACAGCAAACCGAGAAAACGCTGCGTACTATTTTGCAGCAGGTAAAGGCCGCCCATGCCCAACCGTTATTAATGCAAATTCGTCTGCCAGCAAACTACGGACGCCGCTATAATGAGGCGTTCAGCGCTGTATATCCGCAGCTCGCCAGCGAGTTTTCTATCCCACTGCTGCCCTTCTTCATGGAAGAGGTCTATCTCAAGCCGCAGTGGATGCAGGATGATGGCATTCATCCCAATCGTGACGCCCAGCCGTTTATTGCGGACTGGATGGCGACACGCCTGGCTCCATTAGTTAATCACGATGCCGGAAAGTAAAGCGGTGTCTTCAGGTAAAGTTATGCAAAAATCGGTCTTAATTACAGGATGTTCCAGCGGGATTGGCCTCGAAAGCGCGTTAGAACTGAAACGCCAGGGCTTTCGCGTACTGGCCGCCTGCCGCAAACCCGATGATGTGAAGCGCATGAACGGCATGGGGTTTACCGGAATATTGCTCGACCTCGACAGCCCGGAAAGCGTCGATAACGCCGCGGAGCAGGTCATCGCCCTGACCAATAACCGCCTGTTTGGCCTGTTTAATAACGCCGGATATGGCGTCTATGGTCCACTGGAGAGCATCAGCCGCGCGCAGATGGTGCAGCAGTTTTCCGCCAACTTTTTCGGCGTCCACCAGCTGACCATGCGCCTGCTGCCGGCGATGATCCCGCACGGCGAAGGCCGTATCGTCATGACTTCATCGGTGATGGGGCTGATTTCCACCCCGGGCCGTGGCGCCTATGCCGCCAGCAAATATGCGCTGGAGGCCTGGTCTGATGCGCTGCGCATGGAGCTGCGCCATACGGGGGTGAAGGTCAGCCTGATTGAACCCGGCCCCATTCGCACCCGCTTTACGGAAAACGTTAACCAGACCAGCGATAAGCCGGTGGAGAATCCCGGCATTGCCGCGCGCTTCACCCTTGGCCCGGACGCGGTGGTGGAGAAAGTTCGCCATGCGTTTATCAGCGATAAACCGAAGCTGCGCTATCCGGTCACCCTGGTCACCCACGCGGTTGGCTGGCTGAAACGCCTGCTGCCGGGGCGCGCGATGGACAAAATTCTGCAGGGCTAAGTTGAAGCCGACGCTTTTGCCCCCATCTCGAATACAAACCGACTACAGAGAAAGACTTATGTCCGTACAGAATATCGTCAACATTACCGAAGCTAATCTCCACCAGACGCTGGAGCAGTCCGTTACCACACCGGTGCTGTTCTACTTCTGGTCAGACCGTAGCCAGCACTGCCTGGATCTGACGCCGGTGCTGGAAAATCTGGCCGCGCAGTACAACGGTCAGTTTATTCTGGCGAAGGTGGACTGCGACGCCGAGCAAATGGTCGCCTCTCAGTTTGGCCTGCGCTCCATCCCGACCGTTTATCTGTTCCAGAATGGTCAGCCGGTTGACGGCTTCCAGGGCCCTCAGCCGGAAGAAGCGATTCGCGCACTGCTCGATAAAGTGCTGCCTCGTGAAGAAGAGCTGAAAGCACAGCAGGCGCTGGCGCTGATTCAGGAAGGCAACCATGCCGACGCGCTGCCGTTGCTGAAAGATGCCTGGCAGCTCTCCGGTCAGGACAGTCAGATTGGTCTACTGCTGGCGGAAACGCAAATTGCGCTTAACCGTTCAGAAGAGGCGGAAGCGGTGCTGAAAACCATTCCGCTGCAGGATCAGGACACCCGTTATCAAGGGCTGGTTGCGCAGATTGAGCTGCTAAAGCAGGCGGCAGACACGCCGGAAATTCAGCAGTTGCAGCAAGAAGTAGCGGCCAACCCGGACGACGCGGCGCTGGCCTCGAAGCTAGCACTTCAGTTGCATCAGGTGGGCCGTAACGAAGAGGCGCTGGAGCTGCTGTTCAGCCATCTGCGCAAAGATTTAGGCGCGGCGGACGGTCAGGCGCGCAAAATGCTGCAGGAAATTCTGGCAGCGCTGGGTACCGGTGATGCGTTGGCGTCGAAGTATCGTCGTCAGCTGTATTCGCTGCTGTACTAACCGTGCAATCCCGGCGGCGCTTCGCTTGGCCGGGCTACAATTGTAGGTAGCCCGGCCACGCGCAGCGCCGCCGGGAAATCTCACATTATGTGCGTTTCTTCAACTGCGTCACCACCAACTGGTGGCGGGCGTTGTAAAACTTCCGGTAAGTCAGATAACAGGCAATAATGGTCGACAGGCTGGCGGTTGAGAGCAGCATAAACGTCACCATAATCTGATACTTAATCGCTTTTACCGGGTCGATACCGGCAAAAATCAGCCCGGACATCATCCCCGGCAAACTCACCAATCCTACCGTTTTTGCCGAATCTACGGTCGGGATCAGCGACGCGCGAATACTTTCGCGAATCAACCGCGCCGACGCCATTTTCGGCGTTGCCCCCAGGCTTAGCTTCTCCTGAATCTGCTGCTGTTCAGCGCTAAAACGCTGCCCCAGGTTGTTGTAGCACAGCCCCACCGCAATCATCGCGTTACCGGCAATCATCCCGGAAATCGGGATCACCTGCATCGGTACAAACGCAATCGAGCCGGAGAACACCAGCACCGCCAGCGTTAGCCCGGCGCCGGTAGTAATGGCAATAAATGATGACACAAACGCTTTATCGATATATTTGCTGCGCTTTTGCGCGTTGTACGCCGCGTTGAAGCAGATGAACAGCACCATGCATAGCGTCAGCACCGCGTGGTTTACGTTGAAGATATACTTCAGCACGTAGCCAACGATAATCAGCTGCACCACCGCCCGGCAGATACTCCAGATAATGTCTTTTTCCAGCGCCAGCTTTTCCCGGTAGCTGACCAGGATGGCAACCAGCACCAACACCATTGACAGCGCCAGCGACTGGTTAGTGATGATATGTTCGCTATTCATTGACCGCCTCCTGATGCGAAGGCAGCGTCACCACTTCATCCGCATGGCTAATTTCATCTTTATCGTGGGTCACCCACAGCACCGCAACCTGCTGGTCACGCACATACTGATGAATAATCTCGTTCACGTTCTTTTTATTTTGCTCGTCCAGTGCGCTGGTAATTTCATCCAGCAGCAGCACCTTGGGTAAAAATTGCAGGTTCCGAATGAGCGACACCCGCTGCTTTTCCCCGCCGGAGAGATCGTTAATCGATTTCGACAGCGTCTCTTCCGGCAGGCCAAATTGCGCCAGCTGCGTCAGAAAACGATCCGGCTCAGGATTTTTATTGCGAATCTGCCACGGGAAAATAAAGTTGTCGTAAACCGTATCGCCAAACAGCGCCGGAGTTTGTGCACAGTAGGAAACCTGCTGGCGATAAGCTTCCGGGGTTAATGCGTTGATATCCTGGCCTTCAAATAGAATCTTCCCATCGGTGGGTGAAAGCAGCGAGGCGATAATTTTTAATAAGGTGCTTTTGCCGCAGCCGGAGGGCCCGGTAATCAGCTTAAACTCACCGGGGGCCACGCTTAAATTAATCTTATCAAGGACCGTTTTCTCGCCAATATGAAAGCTCACCTGCTCAAGCTGTAAAATCGCGCTATTTTCCTTCATTGCTTTATTTTGTCCTGAAGCTGACTTTTGTGGCTCTAGTGTAACCCCTATTTATTTCAGGGGGCGAATTTCCCCTGCATAGCCGATATACTTGAACAGGTTACGGACAGTTAAACAGGAGGTTTTATGCTGATATTTATCCCGGTTCTTATCTTCGTCGCGCTGGTGATTGTCGCGGCGGGCGTCAAAGTTGTGCCTCAGGGCTACCAATGGACGGTCGAACGTTTTGGTCGCTACACCAAAACCCTGCACCCTGGTTTAAGCCTGGTGGTGCCGTTTATGGATCGCATCGGCCGCAAAATCAATATGATGGAGCAGGTGCTCGATATTCCTTCCCAGGAAGTCATCTCTAAAGATAACGCCAACGTCTCGATTGATGCCGTTTGCTTTATTCAGGTGATCGATGCGCCAAAAGCGGCCTATGAGGTCAGCAACCTTGAACTCGCCATCATCAACCTGACGATGACCAACATTCGTACCGTCCTCGGGTCGATGGAGCTCGACGAAATGCTCTCCCAGCGTGACAACATCAACACGCGTCTGCTGCATATCGTCGATGAAGCGACTAATCCGTGGGGCATCAAAATCACCCGTATCGAAATTCGCGACGTACGCCCACCGGCAGAACTGATCGACGCCATGAACGCGCAGATGAAGGCCGAACGTACCAAGCGTGCCTATATCCTCGAAGCGGAGGGGATTCGCCAGGCGCAAATCGTCAAAGCCGAAGGTGAAAAACAGGCGCAGATCCTGACCGCAGAAGGTGAGCGCCAGTCGGCGTTCCTGCAGGCGGAAGCGCGTGAGCGTTCAGCGCAGGCGGAAGCCACGGCAACCAAGATGGTATCCGAGGCGATTGCCGCCGGCGACATTCAGGCGGTGAACTACTTTGTGGCGCAGAAATATACCGATGCGCTGCAGCAGATTGGCTCCGCCAATAACAGCAAAGTGGTGATGATGCCGCTGGATGCCAGCAGCCTGATGGGCTCAATCGCCGGGATCGCCGAGCTGATTAAAGACAGCGCCAGCGAACGGAAATCATCATGATTGCCCTGGTGCTCACGCACCCGCATCTCTTCTGGCTGAGCCTGGGCGGCCTGCTGCTGGCGGCAGAAATGCTCGGCGGCAGCGGTTATCTGCTGTGGAGCGGCGTGGCGGCGGCGGTCACCGGCATCATCACTTGGCTGTTGCCGATCGGTTGGGAGTGGCAGGGCACGCTGTTTGCCGTGCTTACGCTGCTGGCAGCCTGGCTGTGGTGGAAGTGGTTGAGCCGCCGCACGAACCGCCAGCGCCCGGCTGAAGGCCAGCTTAACCAGCGTGGACAGCAACTGCTGGGCCAGCGCTTTACGCTGGATAACGCGCTGGTTAACGGTCGTGGTCATATGCGGGTCGGCGATAGCTCCTGGCCGGTTGCCGCCGATGACGACCTGCCTGCCGGCAGTAAAGTAGAGGTGATTGCGGTGGAAGGGATCGTCCTGCGAATCAGGCTCTCCCCTCCTCGCTAATCGTCAGGCCTGGGTTTTACGGTGACAGCAGCCGGAAAGATTATCAATAATCGGACAATCGGCGCTGTCATCTCCCGGGCAGGACGCTGCCAGCGAAAGCAGCTGATCGCGCATCGCCTGCAGGTCGCTGATATGGCGTTCAATATCCGCCACCTTTTGCAGCGTGTAGGCTTTCACATCGGCACTGTGGCGCTTTGGGTCATTAAACAGATTCACCAGCTCGCCGCACTCCTCCAGATTAAACCCTACCTGCCGCGCCTGACGCAGCAGCGTAAACTCATCAAGGTGTTTCTGCGTGTAGCTGCGGTAGCCGTTTTCACTGCGCAGCGGCGGCGTGACCAGCCCCTTCTCTTCATAAAAGCGAATCGCTTTGCTGGTTAAACCGGTTTTTTTGGCAACATCACTGATATTCACATTTCCCCCTTGACCTTCCCCTTGCTGGAAGGTTTAACCTTCACAACTGTAGACCATAAGGTGAATTTGGTCATCCATTATTGAGGAAAGTGATATGTCTCAAACCATCGATCTAGCCCTGGACGGTTTGTCCTGTGGCCACTGCGTGAAACGCGTGAAAGAGAGCCTGGAGCAGCGTTCTGACGTTGACCATGCGGAAGTGACTATCGAAGCCGCGCACGTGACCGGTAGCGCCAGCGCTGAAGCGCTGATCGAAACCATTAAACAAGCCGGTTATGGTGCTGAGTTAAGCCACCCAAAGGCTAAACCGCTGGCAGAGTCATCACTCCCGTCGGAAGCACTGACAGCGGCCACCCCTGAGCTTCCGGCAGCGCAGGAACTGGATGACAGCCAACAATTGCTGATCAACGGTATGAGCTGCGCCAGCTGCGTTTCCCGGGTACAAAATGCGTTGCAGGCCGTACCGGGCGTCGTACAGGCACGGGTAAACCTGGCGGAGCGCACGGCCCTGGTCATGGGTAGCGCCTCCGCCGGTGATTTAGTCCAGGCGGTGGAAAAAGCGGGATACGGCGCGGAAGCGATTGAGGACGATCTCAAGCGCCGCGAACGTCAGCAGGAAACCGCACTGGCGACCATGAAACGTTTTCGCTGGCAGGCGATTGTTGCTCTGCTGGTCGGCATTCCGGTGATGGTCTGGGGGATGATCGGCGACAACATGATGGTCTCCGACGATAACCGCTCTCTGTGGCTGGTCATCGGTCTCGTCACCCTGGCAGTGATGGTGTTTGCCGGTGGTCATTTTTACACCAGCGCATGGAAAAGCCTGAAGAATCGTACCGCAACGATGGACACCCTCGTCGCCTTAGGTACCGGCGTCGCGTGGCTCTACTCGATGAGCGTCAACTTGTGGCCGCAGTGGTTCCCGATGGAAGCCCGCCACCTCTATTACGAAGCCAGCGCCATGATTATCGGCCTGATAAACCTCGGGCATATGCTGGAAGCGCGCGCACGTCAGCGCTCCTCCCGGGCGCTGGAAAAACTGCTCGACCTGACGCCGCCGACCGCCCGCGTGGTCACGGAAGACGGTGAAAAAACCGTGCCGCTGGCCGACGTTCAGCCGGGCATGATCTTACGTCTGGCAACCGGTGACCGCGTTCCGGTTGACGGTGAAATTACCCAGGGCGAAGCCTGGTTTGATGAAGCCATGCTGACCGGTGAGCCTATCCCGCAGCAAAAAGGCGACGGCGACAGCATTCATGCCGGTACCGTCGTAGAAGATGGTTCGGTGCAGTTCCGCGCCAGCGCCGTAGGCAGCCACACGACGCTGTCGCGCATTATTAAGATGGTACGTCAGGCACAGAGCAGCAAGCCGGAAATCGGCCAACTGGCGGATAGAATCTCCGCCGTGTTCGTGCCGGTGGTGGTGGCGATTGCGATTTTCAGCGCCGCTATCTGGTACTTCTTTGGCCCGGCACCGCAGATTGTCTATACCCTGGTTATCGCCACGACGGTACTGATTATCGCCTGTCCGTGTGCGCTGGGTCTGGCAACGCCGATGTCGATTATTGCCGGCGTCGGTCGCGCCGCAGAGTACGGCGTACTGGTACGTGATGCCGATGCGCTTCAGCGCGCCAGTGAGTTAACCACCCTGGTGTTTGATAAAACCGGTACCCTGACCGAAGGCAAACCACAGGTCGTTGCGGTCAAAACGCTCGGGGCAATTAGCGAAGCCACCGCGCTGCGTCTCGCCGCCGCGCTGGAACAGGGGTCGAACCACCCGCTGGCCCGCGCTATTGTGGAAAAAGCGGATGAACGAACGCTGCCACAGGTTAACGCCTTCCGCACCCTGCGTGGGCTGGGCGTGAGCGGTGAATCCGACGGGCACACCCTGCTGCTCGGCAACCAGGCGCTGCTGCATGAACACCAGGTCGTGACCCGCGAACTGGACGATGAGATGGCTCAGCAGGCCGCTCGGGGTGCCACGCCGGTGCTGCTGGCGATCGACGGTAAAGCCGCCGCGCTGTTCGCCATTCGTGACCCGCTGCGCAGCGATAGCGTTGCCGCGCTGCAGCGCCTGCACCGCGAAGGCTATCGTCTGGTGATGCTAACCGGGGATAACCCCGTCACCGCCAACGCGATTGCCAAGGAAGCAGGTATTGATGAGGTGATTGCCGGGGTACTGCCGGACGGGAAAGCGCAGGCGATTAAAGATCTGCAGGCGCAGGGCCAGAAGGTCGCGATGGTCGGTGACGGTATCAACGATGCGCCAGCGCTGGCGCAGGCCGACGTCGGTATCGCCATGGGCGGCGGCAGCGATGTGGCGATTGAAACCGCGGCGATTACGCTGATGCGCCATAGCCTGGTCGGCGTCGCCGATGCGCTAGCCATTTCCCGCGCCACGCTGCGGAATATGAAGCAGAACCTGCTCGGGGCGTTTGTCTATAACTCGCTGGGCATTCCGATTGCCGCCGGGATCCTCTGGCCGCTGACCGGCACGCTGCTGAATCCGGTGGTTGCCGGGGCGGCGATGGCGCTCTCGTCCATTACGGTGGTGAGCAACGCCAACCGCCTGCTGCGCTTCAAACCTAAGCAGTAACCCACCGTCCCTCCCGCCATCGGGAGGGACGCGTTTGCACCTTTTCCCCCATCGCGCTAGCATGAGATTTTCCTTCCAGGGAGCGCGGATGAGCCTGTTAAATCAACTACAACGCCTGTGGCGCACGCTGCGCGGTTCACCCTACAGCTGGCCTGCGCTGGACGTCACCTTGCCCGGCGGTCGCCACCTGCATCTGGTGGGCAGCATTCATATGGGGACCCGCGACATGGCCCCCCTTCCCGCTAAGTTACTGAAAAAACTTCATCAGGCCGATGCGCTTATTGTTGAAGCGGATATCTCGGGTAACGAAACGCCCTTCAGCGACCTGCCAGAATACCCGCCGCTGCGCGAACGGCTCAGCGCAGCGCAGTTTAGCCAGCTTGAAAAACTCAGCGACGAGCTGGGTATGCCGCTGTATCGCTTTGATACCCAGCCGCTGTGGCAGGTGGCGATGGTGCTGCAGGCCACTCAGGCGCAAAAGCTGGGGCTGCGCCCGGATTACGGCATTGACTATCAATTGCTGCAGGCGGCTCGCGAAACGTCGCTGCCGGTGAAGGAGCTGGAAGGGGCCGACAGTCAGATAGCGCTGCTCTGCGAACTTCCCGACGGCGGCATGGCGCTGCTCGACGATACGCTGACGCACTGGCACACCAACGCTCGGCTGCTGCAGGTGATGATCGGCTGGTGGTTAGAACAGCCGCCATCCAACGGTACGGCTTCGCTGCCCAATACCTTTAGCCAGTCGCTGTATGATGTGTTGATGGTGAAACGCAATGAGGCCTGGCGCGATGCGCTGCTGGCGCTGCCGCCGGGGCGCTATGTGGTCGCCGTAGGGGCGCTACATTTGTACGGGGAAGGTAACCTGCCGCAGATGCTGGGATAAAAAAATGGCCAATATCTCTATTGGCCCGTCAAAGAGGAATTTCATCATTATTATTATCCCGGAGTTCGCACTCCGGATCTTTCGATTGTCGCTCAAAGTTGCCGCAACTGCCAATACCTATTGCGCAAGATTATACTATTTTTTAGTGCATTTTTCGGCGTATGCTGGCTGCATATCACGTCTGTAGTAAGAAGGAACGTTATGACTCCCGCAGTTAAGCTACTCGAAAAGAACAAGATCCCGTTCAACATCCACGCCTACGATCACGATCCGCATGAGACCAACTTTGGCGACGAAGTGGTGCGTAAATTAGGACTGAATGCCGACCAGGTTTACAAAACCCTGCTGGTGGCAATGAACGGCGACATGAAACAGCTCGCCGTGGCGGTGACGCCGGTTGCCGGGCAGTTGGATTTGAAGAAAGTGGCCAAGGCGTTAGGCGCCAAAAAGGTCGATATGGCCGACCCAATGGTGGCGCAGCGCGTGACCGGTTATCTGGTGGGCGGCATTAGCCCGCTAGGGCAGAAAAAGCGTCTGCCAACGGTGATTGATGCGCCGTCGCAGGAGTTTGCCACCATCTATGTTTCCGGCGGCAAGCGCGGGCTGGATATTGAACTGGCGGCGGTAGACTTAGCGAAGATTCTTGGCGCGACGTTTGCGGATATTGCGCGTCGGGATTGATGGGTGCGGCTTGTCCCCCTCACCCTAGCCCTCTCCCCAACGGGGAGAGGGAATAGAAAGTAGCCCGGCAAAGCGAAGCGCCGCCGGGAACGGCTCAACACCTTACTGCCAGCTCACTTCCCCTTTCGGTTCGTAAGCATTCACATCTAACGGTGAGTTCTGCTCAATATACTGCTTGAGCACCTCGGCATCGATAAACCCGGTATTCACATATCCCGGTTTACTATCAATCTTCGGATAGCCATCGCCGCCGGTAGCGTTAAAGCTCAAGGTCGCCATGCGATAGGTTTTCGCTGGGTCGACCGGTTCACCTTTGATTTTCAGATCCTGAAGCTGCCCGCCTTTTGCCACGAAGCTCACGTTAGCAAACTGCGGATAGGCACCGGAATCCGGCTTCATCTGGGCGACAGCGGTCAGATACTCAGTGACCTCTTTGCCGTTCATATCGGCGTACACCACCACGTTGCCAAACGGCTGCACTTTCAGCACGCTCTTGTAGGTGATATTTCCCTCTTCAATGGAATCACGAATGCCGCCGCCGCTCATCACGCCAAAGTCAGCGCCAGTGCGCGCCATCTGTGCGGCGAGAATCAGTCGTCCCATATTGGTTTGCACAAAGCGAACCTTGCTCCGATCCCCTTCCAGATGCCCGTTGACGCTGCCCACTTTTACATCCAACTGCGCTTTGCCTTTACTCTGGAACGGCGTTAACAGCGAGAGCATCTGCGGATTTTCCGGGATTTGTGGCGTGTAAAGTACGCGCTCACTCTGCCCGTTATCGTAGGTCACCTTTTTCTTCAGGTTCACCGGAATCAGCTGATAGTGCACCAGTTTCATCTCACCATTGCGGAACTCAAAGTCGGCGCGACCAACGTATTTGCCCCACTCATGCGCCTGCACAATCCAGATACCGTTCTGTTTGTCCGGCGCGCACGGGGTGCCCGGCACGTAGTCGACCTGCTTTTTATTCTCCGATGCCATGCAGACCGGATCCTGTGAGTGACCACCCACAATCATCGCCAGCGAGCCCGCAGGCAGGCTGCGTGCCATTTCGACATCGCCCGGCGCGTTAGAACCGTGCTCGCCGTTATCGTAATGGCCCATGTGGGTCGTTGCCAGAATCAGATCCGGCTTCTCTTTTTGCTGCAACTCCTGAATCACAACTTTGGCTTCTTCCGCCGGTTTGCGGAATTCAATATCGGTGAAATATTCCGGGTTGCCAATTTTGGCGGTGTCATCGGTGGTTAAGCCAATAACGGCAATTTTAAGATCCTGGCGTTTGAAAATCGCCCAGGGTTTAAACAGGCGTTCGCCGGTGCTTTTCTGATAGATGTTGGCAGAGAGGAACGGGAATTTGGCCCATTTTTCCTGCTGGCGCAGCACGCTCATCGGATTATCGAATTCGTGGTTACCCACGGCCATCGCATCGTAGCCCACCAGGTTCATGCCGCGGAAATCAGGCTCGGCGTCCTGAAGGTCGGACTCTGGAACCCCAGTGTTAATATCACCGCCGGAGAGCAGCAGCACGCTCCCCCCTTCAGCCGCCACCTCTTTACGAATGCCGTCCACCAGCGTTTTTTGCGCCGCCAGTCCATATTCGCCGTATTCGCTGCGCCAGAAATGGCCGTGATGATCGTTGGTATGCAGGATGGTGATTTTATAGGTTTTATCTTGCTGATAAGCCTGAGAAGGTAAGCTGACTAAAGACAATGCAGACAGCATCGCCAGCGCCACGCCCCGTTTGACGAAATGCATGTTTCTCTCCCTGAGTGAATAACCATCGCCGAAATTACAATGCTCTGAAATATTAGTCTAATTTGTTTTCAGAAATGAGACTTCCTTCAAACGTATTAGACAGGTATCTTAGTCTGATAATTATTATTAAAGCGTATATCCCCAACATCGCACTATTAATTACAAGTGGAATCTATGGCAATTTCTGAAACCAGCCCTACGCGGCCTGGCCCGTCTGCGTCTTCGCAGAAGGGTCGTACCTCATTTGGTATTCTGGGGGCAATAAGCCTCTCCCATCTGCTCAACGATATGATTCAGTCGTTGATTCTGGCGATCTATCCGCTGCTTCAGTCGGAGTTTTCGCTCAGCTTCGTGCAGATCGGGATGATTACCCTGACCTTCCAGCTCACCTCATCGCTGTTCCAGCCGGTTATCGGCTATATCACCGATAAACGCTCTATGCCGTGGTCGCTACCGGTCGGCATGTGCTTTACCCTAAGCGGCCTGGTACTGCTGGCGCTGGCGAGCAGCTTCGGCGGGGTTCTGCTGGCGGCAGCGCTGGTCGGCACCGGTTCATCGGTGTTCCACCCGGAGTCCTCCCGCGTGGCGCGTATGGCCTCCGGTGGTCGTCACGGCCTGGCGCAGTCCATCTTCCAGGTGGGCGGCAACTTCGGCAGCTCGCTGGGGCCATTGCTGGCGGCGGTGATTATCGCGCCTTATGGCAAAGGCAACGTCGCCTGGTTCGTACTGGCCGCGCTGCTGGCAATCGTCGTTCTGGCGCAGGTTAGCCGCTGGTACGCGGCGCAGCATCGTTTAGCGAAAGGCAAACCTAAAACCGTTATCGTTAACCCGCTGCCGAAAAATAAAGTGGTGCTGGCCGTTTTCATTCTGCTGATGCTGATTTTCTCCAAATACTTCTATATGGCGAGCATTAGCAGCTACTACACCTTTTATCTGATGCAAAAATTCGGATTATCGGTACAAAACGCCCAGATTCATCTCTTTGCCTTCCTGTTTGCGGTTGCCGCAGGGACCGTGATTGGCGGGCCAGTCGGCGATAAGATTGGCCGTAAATATGTTATTTGGGGCTCTATCCTCGGCGTAGCGCCATTTACCCTCCTTTTACCCTACGCCACCCTTTGGTGGACGGGGATTTTGACGGTAATTATTGGATTTATCCTCGCCTCGGCGTTTTCCGCCATTCTGGTGTACGCGCAGGAGCTATTACCGGGTCGTATCGGCATGGTTTCTGGGCTGTTCTTCGGTTTCGCCTTTGGGATGGGTGGCCTGGGTGCCGCGGTGCTGGGGCTGATTGCAGACCACACCAGCATCGACCTGGTGTATAAAATATGCGCCTTCCTACCATTAATCGGTATGTTGACCATATTCTTACCTGATAACCGCCAAAAACACTGATTTTCGGGCAGCCAAACGTCTGTTTTGGCTGCCTTCTTTCTCCCGCAAGCACTCGTCACCTCTGACTTTCCGCATTCAACTTTCTTATTTGTGCCATTTACTCCTCAAAATTCAAATTTTTAGTTAAATTCAAGAATTATTCACAAACAAAATGACCGGAATTGTCATAAACTATTACAAGGCTTTTTGGTTTTCAGGCTGTTCCGGCATTCTGCGCCAAAAATGGGACCACGCATCACGACGAAAGGAGACGGAATGCATCACGCCACACCGCTAATCACCACCATTGTTGGTGGCCTTGTGCTCGCTTTTTTCCTTGGCATGATTGCCAATAAGTTAAGAATTTCTCCACTGGTAGGATATTTGTTAGCGGGCGTACTGGCCGGACCGTTTACTCCAGGATTTGTCGCTGATACCAAACTGGCCCCTGAACTGGCGGAACTAGGCGTTATTCTGCTGATGTTTGGCGTGGGTCTCCATTTCTCGCTCAAGGATCTGATGGCGGTAAAGTCAATAGCCATCCCCGGAGCGATTGCGCAGATAGCCGTCGCCACCCTGCTCGGCATGCTGCTCTCCACCTTCTTAGGCTGGTCGATGATGACCGGTATCGTCTTTGGTCTGTGTCTCTCCACTGCCAGTACCGTGGTGCTGCTGCGCGCGCTCGAAGAACGACAGCTTATCGATAGTCAGCGCGGGCAAATCGCCATCGGCTGGCTGATTGTTGAAGACCTGGTAATGGTGTTGACCCTGGTGCTGCTGCCAGCCGTCGCCGGCATGATGGAAAAAGAGAATATCGGCTTCGCCTCACTGGCGATTGATATGGCCATCACCATCGGTAAAGTGGTGGCGTTTATCGCCATTATGATGCTGGTCGGCCGCCGTCTGGTGCCGTGGATCCTCTCCCGCAGCGCCGCAACCGGTTCTCGCGAACTGTTTACCCTTTCGGTGCTGGCGCTGGCGCTGGGGATTGCCTTCGGCGCGGTTGAGCTGTTCGATGTCTCCTTCGCGCTGGGCGCGTTCTTCGCCGGGATGGTGCTGAACGAATCCGAGTTGAGCCATCGTGCTGCCCACGATACGCTGCCGCTGCGTGATGCGTTCGCGGTGCTGTTCTTCGTCTCCGTCGGTATGCTGTTCGACCCGCTGATTCTGATTGAGCAGCCTCTGGCGGTGCTGGCAACGCTTGCCATCATCATCTTCGGCAAGTCGTTGGCGGCCTTCGGCCTGGTGCGTCTGTTCGGCCACTCTCAGCGTACCGCGTTAACCATCGCTACCAGCCTGGCGCAGATTGGTGAATTTGCCTTTATCCTTGCCGGCCTCGGTATGGCGCTGGGCCTGCTGCCACAGTCGGGGCAGAATCTGGTGCTGGCGGGCGCCATCCTCTCCATTATGCTGAACCCAGTGCTGTTCTCAGTGCTGGAAAAATACCTCGAGAAAACGGAAACCCTTGAGGAGCAGACGCTGGAAGAGGCGCTGGAAGACGAGAAGCAGATCCCGGTGGATATCTGTAACCATGCGCTGCTGGTCGGCTACGGTCGCGTTGGCAGCCTGCTCGGCGAGAAGCTGATGGCGCAGGGCATCCCGCTGGTGGTTATCGAAACCTCGCGTACCCGCGTGGATGAGCTTCGCGAGCGCGGTATTCGTGCGGTGCTGGGTAATGCGGCGAACGAAGAGATCATGGACCTGGCGCATCTGGACTGCGCCCGCTGGCTGCTGCTGACCATTCCGAACGGCTACGAGGCCGGGGAGATTGTCGCCAGCGCCCGCGAGAAGTGTCCGCATCTTGAGATTATCGCTCGTGCGCACTACGACGATGAAGTGGCCTATATCAGCGAGCGCGGAGCCAATGAAGTGGTGATGGGCGAGCGTGAAATTGCCAAAACGATGCTGGGGCTGCTGAGTGAACCACCGTTGAGTGAGGCGGTTAGCGGGTAGATATGACGATCCCGGCGGCGCTTCGCTTGGCCGGGCTACATGCTGAAGTATCCCGGGCGAGCGCGAGCGACCCCGGGAATCCGCCGAATTACCGTTCCCAGTACGCCTCTTCGAGGCTATCTTCTTTCTCCGGCAGGCCGCGCGTCAGGCGCGGTGAATGCTGATTCAGCACCTGATAGCTTACCCGGTTCGCATACTTACACACCTGCGCCAGCGACGAGTAAGTCAGCCAGCTATGCTGGTGCTTACTGGAGTTCGGCACGTTGGAACGGTGGTAGGCGTTGGCGGTAATGTCGTGCAGCAGCGCAGCCAGCGCACCGTCGCCCGCGCCGTTGGTGTTCATGATTTTCTCAGGTCCGCCCATAAACGGCGCAATGTGCGAGTAAATACGCAGCGGGTCCTGACAATCTTTAAAGCGCACCGCGCGGCTGAATTCGTACTGGTTGAACTCAGCAATCGCCCCCGGCAGCAGCGGGTGCTGCGTTTTACGCTTGGCGTCGTTCTCGGTGAAGCCCGCCATGTACAGCCCGGTTGGCCCGGCCGTGCACAGCACCAGATCCACCCAGTCGAGCGCCTTATCCGACGCCTGCAGCGGGTCGCTAAGACCGGTTAACGCTTCCGCCTCTTCTTCATTCATCGCCAGAATCGACACGTGCTCTTTGATAAAGCTCTGCCACCACGCCGGGCTTTCGGCGATCACGAATTTGGTCCCCAGCGTCAGCACCACCGGCACGTCATATTTCTTCGCATAGGCGATGGCCTGCATGGTCGCTTCAGGCATCGGTTCGCCCGGTTTGCAGCGCACCAGATAGGAGGTCAGCACCAACGCAGACGCACCGGCAATCACCGACTCAGGCACGCTCTCCGGGCGCAGTTTGTTCATATGGCCCGGGCTAATGGCGAAGGTACGCTCGCCGGAATCACTAATAAGCGTAAAGCAGCGGCCAATCGGCCCTTCCACGCCCTGCAGGTAGTTCAGGTCGGTACGGCTTGAGGTGTTGCACAGGTAGCGGTAGGCGTAGCCGCCGATTTCGATGTTGCTGCACATCACGCCCAGCAGCACCGAGCGATCGTCCGCCAGCACCGAGTAGTTGTGCATGGTGTTGCCGATGGTGCCACCAGCAAACTGATGAGTAATGAGATCTTCGCGCACCAGCTCCTGATACAGCGCTTCGGCAACGTCATCTTCAATCACCAGAGAATGCCCGGCGCTCAGACCGTAGCGCTGAATAAACGCATCGTCGACTTTGGCTTCAATATCCACCAGCGTCTGGTCGATACCGACAACCCAGGCGGCGCTGGTTTCACTCTCGGGTTGAATCTGCTTTAGCAGCGGATCGCGAGCGTCCACCGGGAAATAGTGTTTAGATTTGCGTTTACCGGGAAATTTCATGGTTTTTCAGGAGTGGCTGTGAACAGGCGGTGAATAGTAGCACATTCATCCGCCTGCTTGCGATCAGGTATAGGGCGCGGTCAGATTGACCATCATCGCGATATGCGCTTCGTCGTCATTCAGCGCAGGAATGTATTCATACTGCTGACCACCGGCCTCTATAAAGACCTCGCGGTTCTGCACCGCAATCTCCTCCAGCGTTTCCAGGCAGTCCGCCGAGAAGCCCGGGCACATCACCTGGATATGTTTCACGCCCTTCTCGCCGAGCATTTTCAGCGTTTCGTCGGTGTACGGCGTGAGCCAGGGTTCACGGCCAAAGCGCGACTGGAAGGTCATCATCACTTTATCCGGCGAGATACCAAGGGCCGACACCAGTTCGCGGGTGGTATCGCGACAACGCTGCGGGTAGTCATCGCCTTCCTGCGCAAAGCGCTGAGGAATGCCGTGATAGGAGAGCAGCAGCACGTCCGGCTCGCCGTGACGGGCAAACGACGCGCGCGCGCTGGCCGCCAGCGCCTGAATATAGCCGTGGTCGGTGGCGTAGTCGCGGATAAACGAAACGCTTGGGATCGCCCGTTTGGTCGCCAGAATACGCGCCAGCTCGTCCCACACCGCCGCCACGGTGGAGCAGGAGTATTGCGGGTAGAGCGGCAGCACGATGAGATGGTCAACGCCCTGCGCCAGCAGTTCATCTACGCCGCTTTGCAGCGATGGCGTACCGTAGCTCATCCCCAGCACCACCGGAATCTCCGGCAGGCGAGCGGCAAGTGCACGCTGCTGGCGACGGCTGAACACCATCAGCGGTGAGCCCTCTTCCATCCATACGGACTGATAGAGTTTGGCCACGCGCGGCGCACGGATAGGCAGGATCACGCCGCGCAGCAACGGCCACCAAAGCAGACGAGGGGTATCAACGACGCGCTTATCGCTTAGAAACTGTGTCAGGTAGCGTTTTATCGCTTCAGGCGTTGGAGCATCGGGGGTGCCGAGGTTAACCAGCAGGATACCGGGTTTCTTATGATGCATTACCGCCTCTTATCGATTCAAATTGTTGATAATTGTAGCGGAAAAGTGAGGAAGAAAAACTAATTGCTGCGAGAGGTAAGGAGAGAATTTGCCTGATGGCCCAGCGCTTATCTGACCTACAGAGAGTCCCGTAGGTCGGATAAGGCGTTTATGTCGCCATCCGGCATCGGATGGCGGCACAATATTAGCCGAGGATCTTCGCCAGTTCAGCGCGTACGTCAGCAACGGCTTTGGTGCCGTCAACTTTTGCGTACTTGGTGTTACCTGCCTGCGCTTCTTTGGAGTAGTAGCCGATCAGCGGAGCGGTCATCTGATGGTATTCCACCAGGCGCTTACGCACGGTCTCTTCCTGGTCGTCTTTACGGGTGGTCAGCTCTTCGCCGGTCACGTCGTCTTTGCCTTCAACCTTAGGTGGGTTGAATTTAATGTGGTAAACACGGCCAGATGCCGCGTGTACGCGACGGCCAATGATACGGTCAACGATCAGCTCGTCCGGAACGTCGAATTCCAGAACGTAATCAACGTTGATGCCCGCTTCTTTCATGGCGTCTGCCTGCGGGATAGTGCGTGGGAAACCGTCCAGCAGGAAACCGTTACGGCAGTCTTCCTGAGCGATACGCTCTTTGACCAGCGCGATAACCAGTTCATCAGTGACCAGCTTGCCTGCGTCCATGATGTCTTTAGCCTGTTTGCCCAGCTCGCTGCCGGATTTTACAGCGGCGCGCAGCATATCACCGGTGGAAATTTGCGGAATGCCATATTTCTCCATGATGAACTGTGCCTGAGTTCCTTTACCCGCGCCCGGTGCGCCAAGCAGAATGATACGCATTGCGAAAATCCCCTCAAAGGTTGTCGATATTTTTTAAAAAGCGCTAAAAGATACCACCAGAACGGCGCTGGCTCAAGGAAGGCGGGACGGCTGAAACGGTTAATGGTCAGATATTTTGCGTAGCGGGAGATTTAAGGGCGCTCGCCCGGAGAAGTAGCCCGGGCGAGGCATTTATACCGACCCCGGGGGAACCGGAGCCGAACCCGGCGTTGCGTTGCTCGGCCGGGCTACTTGATTAGGACAGGTTTATGACACCAGCAGCTGGTTCATGCGGCGGATAAACTGGTTAGGATCTTCCAGCGTACCGCGCTCGGCGAACAGCGCCTGGTCAAGCAGCAGCTCAACCCACTCTTTAAACTGCCCTTCGTCCTGGGTATCCGCGGTGCGTTTCACCAGTACGTGATCCGGGTTCAGCTCGAAGATGTATTTCACTTCCGGCGCGGCCTGGCCTGCAGCGGCAAACAGCTTCGCCATCTGGGTGCTCATTTCGTCCGCGTCGGTGGTGACGATGGCCGGGGTGTCGGTCAGACGGTGAGTCAGACGCACCTCTTTCACGCGGTCGCCCAGCAGGGTTTTCACGCGCTCAATGAACGGCGTCAGCGCTTTTTCCGCTTCTTTTGCGCTCTCGTCCACTTCATCCGCCAGCTTGTCGATAGACTCGTCGGCTTTCGCTACGGACTGGAACGGCTTACCGTCGAACTCAGTCAGGTAGTTCATCATCCACTCATCGATGCGGTCAGAAAGCAGCAGCACTTCGATGCCTTTCTTACGCAGCAGTTCCAGGTGCGGGCTGCTCTTCGCCGCGGCATAGCTGTCGGCGGTGATGTAGTAGATTTTCTCCTGCCCTTCTTTCATGCGGGACACGTAGTCGGCCAGCGACACGGTCTGCTCGGAAGAGTCAGTGTGAGTCGACGCAAAGCGCAGCAGCTTCGCAATCGCTTCCTGGTTGCTGTTGTCTTCCGCCGGGCCTTCTTTCAGCACCAGGCCGAACTGTTTCCAGAAGGTCTGGTATTTCTCGGCATCGTCTTTCGCCAGCTTATCCAGCATCTGCAGTACACGCTTGGTCAGCGCGTTACGCAGGTTACGGGTGACCGTGCTGTCCTGCAGAATTTCACGAGAGACGTTCAGCGGCAGATCGTTGGAATCTATCAGACCACGCACGAAGCGCAGGTAGTTCGGCATGAACTGCTCGGCGTCGTCCATGATGAAGACACGCTGTACGTACAGCTTCAGGCCGTGCTTATGGTCACGGTTCCACATATCCCACGGCGCCTGCGACGGGATGTACAGCAGGCTGGTGTACTCCTGCTTACCTTCCACACGGTTGTGGCTCCAGGTCAGCGGGTCGGTAAAGTCGTGGGCGATATGCTTGTAGAACTCTTTGTATTCGTCGTCGTTCAGCTCGGCTTTGTTACGCGTCCACAGCGCCTGCGCCTTGTTGATCTTCTCCCAGGAAACCACGGTTTCGCCGTCTTTCTCTTCCTGTTTTTCGATCTCTACTGGCAGCGCAATATGGTCGGAGTATTTGCTGATAACCGAACGCACGCGCCAGTCGTCGAGGAACTCGCTTTCGTCTTCGCGCAGATGCAGCGTAATTTCAGTACCACGGTCTTCTTTGGTGATGTCCGCTACGGTGTATTCACCTTCACCGGCAGATTCCCAGAACACGCCGTTTTCCGGCTTATCGCCTGCGGCACGAGTACGCACGGTGACTTTATCCGCGACGATAAACGCCGAGTAAAAGCCGACGCCAAACTGGCCGATAAGCTGGCTGTCTTTCGCCTGGTCAGAGCCCATGGACTCGAGGAAAGCTTTGGTACCGGATTTAGCGATAGTCCCCAGATGGTCAATCACTTCATCGCGGTTCATGCCCACGCCGTTATCGGCAATGGTCAACGTACGCTTATCTTTATCGAAGGAGACGCGCACACGCAGTTCGCCATCGCCCTCATACAGATCCGGGTTGGACAGCGCGCGGAAGCGCAGCTTGTCGGCGGCATCTGAAGCGTTAGAGATAAGCTCACGCAGGAAGATTTCTTTATTGGAATACAGAGAATGGATCATCAGATGCAGAAGCTGTTTAACTTCTGACTGGAAGCCACGGGTTTCTTGTCCTTTCATTGCAAAATACCTCAATGCTGATTACAAGGTAAAAAAAGCGATGAGAGGAAAATGGGGATGGGTAGAGAGGATTTCAAGCGAGAGCAGAAAATCCTGCTCTCGATTGATTAAAAACGAATCTTATGGCGACCGGCCAGCGAGTGCGATAGCGTGGTGCCGTCAACCATCTCCAGCTCACCGCCTACCGGCACGCCGTGGGCGATACGGCTGGCTTCAACGCCATACTGCGCGCAAAGCTCGGCGATATAGTTAGCCGTGGCTTCCCCTTCCACCGTCGGGTTGGTAGCGAGGATAATTTCGGTCAACTGCTCCGATTCCAGACGTTGCTCAAGCCTATCGAGGCCAATATCGTCCGGGCCGATGCCGTCCAACGGTGACAGGTGGCCCATCAGCACGAAGTAGCGGCCAGAAAACTGCCCGGTCTGCTCAATAGCGTAGATGTCCGCAGGACTCTCCACCACGCAGATTTGACCGTTTTCCTGACGACGCGGGTTCGAGCAGATGTTGCACACTTCCTGCTCGGTGAAGGTGCGGCAATCGGCGCAGTGGCCGATTTCCGACATCGCGCGGGTTAACGCCTGCGCCAGACGCATCCCGCCGCTGCGGTCACGCTGCAGCAGGGTAAACGCCATGCGCTGTGCCGACTTCGGGCCTACGCCCGGCAGGCAGCGCAGCGCTTCCATAAGCTGTGTTAACAGCGGACTGGTTTGCATGAAGCTTCTTTCCTGTCATAGCCAATCGATCGATAGGATCAATTGCGAAAAATAAAACGCCATAGGGTAGCATCTCGCAGCCAACAAAACATCGTCAGTTGTAAATGAACGATAAAACGCCGACAGCGTTGGCCTGCCCCGGCGTGACCGCATCCTGCATTTTGATATAGTCGGCAGTAAAGGTCAGCAGTTCGCTTTCCGCCGCGCCGCCAGGGTTACTGGCGTCGGCAAAGCGAGTATATCCCTGCTCAACGTTCGTCACTCGCGAAGAGGTCAGCAGGGGAATGGCGGTATTCAGCGGCAGCCCCTCCTCTTTGCTGTCATATTTTCCTGACGTCAGGCGGAGATTCAGCTGCACGCCAATACCGCTGGCTACGCTCGAGGAGCCATCCTGCGACAGCGCAATAAGGGTGTTATCGGCATTGCCCCCTTCCGTTAACTGCGCCGCCTGTACGGTCATCGTCACCTCGGTCCCCGGTTCACAGGCCAGGTTCATCGTTTGGGTTACGCCACCTACGCGTCGATTGCTATCAAACTGCGTCATATTGATATCGCCCATCGCAAAGTTTAGCGAGGCCACGTCGGCGGTACAGCCCATTGCGTTGATAGCGACCTGGCTTGCTGATACCACAAGTTCGGAGGCAATATCGCCATCGCCACTCATGCTTTTGCTCTCACGAAAATCGACGCGCGCCAGCGGTGAAGGCAACGTCAGCGTGCCGCTGGCAATATTGAGCTTCGTTGCCACAAGCTGTAGGCGATACGAGGAGTTGTTGAGCGTATGGGACGAGGTCAGCAGCGCGCCATCCCCCACCAGCCAGGCATTATCAACGGCCCTGGCGTCATCAAATGGCCCGGCCTGATTCAGCGTATAAACCCTGACGCCAATGCCGTCGAGATTCGTTGGGTACACATTGCCCCCCAGCGTGCTGCCCGTTTGCGGCGCGGAAAGGTACAGAAATCCGACATAGTAATTCTGGACGCATCGTTCAATGGTCACGCGATTATCGCTACCGCTGACGAAGCCTGAATCATAAAGAATGGTCCCAATGGCATACCCTCGGCTGTTAATCACAATATTGTCCGGCAGCGCGATTGTCGAAATCGATACGCTGTCATTGCTGTCTCGTCGACAGTTTGCGCTGCTTGAAAATGAGGCCAGAAATAATACGGCCAGAAGCCAATGCAAGGCAGACATAACCCTTCTCCCATAGGCAATAATTTATTGATATTTAAAGTTGAGCGTGACGGAAGATTGAAATTTACCGGCGGTCGTCGCCCCTTCCGGCGAGTAGAGGCGAGCCACGATATCCAGCGCTCCACTGCGCGTTTGCGCGCTTACCGGAAAGGTATAGCTCACGCCATTTGCCAGATTGACCGCGGGGTTGCCGTCCGCATTCATCAACTGCAAGCCGACGTACTTTGCGCCATCGGCCGCCTGATTAGCGTAGATGACGCTTCCCCAGGAGCCGTCATCATAAGGTGTTCCAGAAAACGTGACCTGTGCGCTCGTCAGCCCCGGCGTACAGTTAATAAGTTCGATCGTGAACGGCACAGAGGCGCTGCTCGCACCGGCCACGGACAACGTATCGCGGGCAAACTCTCCCAATGCGACCTGCGACGGTACGTTTACCGTGCAGAGACTCTGGACAATCGTTCCGCTAACGGAAAAATTCACCAGATCCTGACTGTTATATGCCCCTATTGGTTTAGCCAGCAGCAGCAAAACCAGAGGCGCAATACTTAGCGCAGAAACGGCGTCCCTTTGCCTCCTGGCCCTGTATTCCTTTACCATCGACTTCCCTCCATGAAGCATGCCATCACGAAACCGGGCGACATTCCCCGGTATAAAAAAGGATCGGGCTATCCACGTCAGGTTCAGGAAGGACGTAGTCTACCTGGCACCTTTTGTCCGCACTTTCTCCCCACTTCACCTGCAGCGAACCTTTGCTCCCCAGACCAACCAGGTAAACCTGCCCGTCATCGCCCACGATATTGGTTCGCGTGGCATCGTCTTCCTGGTTCGACAATGACACCACCGCCCCAAACGGCACCGCACGCCCTCGATAACGAAGCGTCATCATGGCCTTATAGCCCACCCAGGTTTTGTATTTTGCAACCACCACAGCGCCGCGGGTGGGCACCACGTTTTTATCCTGGTTATCGATATCCACCTCAGCGATGGCCATATCGCGGCTATCCAGTCTGACGTTATTCAGGTGGTAAGGACGAGCGTAAGGAATGACGGCATTGCCTGAACCGTCGGTGTAGACATTGGTCTGGCCGCTAATGGGAACGCCTGCAACGCCAGGCGCCTGTACCAGCGCGACGCTTTCGTTTAATGAACGGGAAAGCGTGAGCCCCTTCGAATGCGCCACCGCGCCGCCTCTGATGCCATAGCTATAACGGTGGCTATACTCATCGTAACCGTAGCCCGCGGCGAGATCCGCATAGCGGCTTTGGTAGCCAACGTTAAGATTGCCGCTCGTTGCTCGGGCCTCAGCGTCATAGCCTTCTGACAGCTGCCAGTTTAAGGCGTTGTCACGCAGCAGGCTGCCGGAAAGCCCCAGATTATGTGACGTGCTGCCACCGTCACTATGGTTGATGGCATAGCTTGCCGATACCGACCGCCATTTATCGTCCTGGCTAAAGACGCTAAACGGCAGTCGGAACGAAAGGGAAAATACGTTATCGCGGGTGGACTGACGCCCTTCATCGTCATCAGAAACATTTTTGCTATAGGCATAGTTAGCAAAATAGGAGATGCCGCCGATAGCGCCGCTGTACCCCAGACTCAGTGAATCCGTTCGCGAAGTATCCCAGTAGGATTCACTTACCAACGACAGCACCAGGGAGCCCAGCGGTAGATTTTGTGAAATAGAAATATCCACACGATCCCGCATTCGACCACCGTCATAACTGCGCTGATACTCCGTATTCCAGGCATCGGTGAAATCAGAGAAAGCATAATACCCTCCCGTCGAGTAGCGGTAGCCGGCAATCGATAGCGACGTGTCCGTTTGCTGGAGCATTTTGCTATAGCGCAGACGGTAAGATTGCCCGGACTCACGCGAGATGGCGGCAGAATTATCCTCGCGCGGCAACTGGGCCCACGACTGAGAGAGATCGAAAGAAAGCGCCCCCAGCCCGCCAATGTTCATCCCCGTTCCAACCAGCACGTTGCTGTATTGATCCTCGGCCTGAATAAAGCCGGCATAGGCGGTAAACCCGCCGCGCAACCCCCAAGCTCCCGCACCCTGCACAAAGTTAAACTCATGGGCGCGATTTTCCTGGTGCCGAGTCTTCCCTGCTGCGACGGAGTAATTCCCCTGCCCTTCTCGCTGCATAATGGCCAAAGAGGCGTAGGGAACGATAAAACGCCGCTCGCTGCCGTCCGACTCCTTCACATTGACATACAGATCCCCCGAACTCCCGGTTGGATAGATATCTTTTATTTCAAAGGAGCCCGGAGACACCGTCGTTTTATAGATCACGTAGCCATTTTGCAGGACCGAGACTTCCGCGTTGCTCTGCGCAATTCCCCGAATGACGGGGGCAAATCCCTGTCGACTGTCCGGCAGCATCTCCGTATCGGAGTAAAGCAGTGCACCGGTAAAGCTGATGCTGTCAAAAATATCGGCGCGCGTATTGGCCTCGCCCATCACCAGTTGGCTTTTCAGGAAACGAATATCGCGAGAAACCGAGGTATACATCGACTCCCAACGCTGCTCGTCGCCATCGTGGCTGTAGGTCGAATAGTTTCGTAACCGCCAGGCTCCTATGTTAACCCCCGGTTGGACGCTGAGAAACTGGCTGCGGTCATCGTCACCGCCGGTTCTGGAGGTCGTCTGCTGCCCCGTCAGGCTGTAGTTGAGCAACCCCGCAGTGATGCCGTCGTCCCAGCGGCTTTCCGCAACGTAACCTCGGGCCACGTTCAGCATCGCTATCTGCGGCACCGAAAGTACATAGCGCTGGGTCATAATATCCAGCTTCTCGGTCGCCTCCGGAATTGCCTTAAGCGCAGCGCAGTGGTCGTCATTTTTTTGCAGTTTCGGATACTGCTCAACACGTATGCCCCACTGTTTTAGCAATGAGGTGCTAAGGCAGGCCCGCAGCCTCGGTGGGTGTTCGTCTTCATCCTGCTGAAAGGTGAGCGTACGGGTATCGATATATTTTCCGTTAATATAGATATCAATATTATATTCTCCTGGCGGAACATCTTCTTGCGCAAAGAGGGAGAGATCTAATTGGGGAACGGCGGTGCTTGAGGTGTCCAGAAGTTGTGGGTTGAAATACTCTTTAGCCGATGCCGCATCCTGAAATGCCAAAAGGATGATCCCTGCGTTTAACCAACGGCAGATGCTGTTTCCGTATGCTGATATCATCATTCTCATCCATAAAAATAAGCCTGCCGGTGTTTCAGTACGCCTGAGATTGAACCTCTCCTCTCATGCCAAAATCATTCAATACCTGCCATATTGCCTTACCGTGTTCCGGAAGACCTTTTTCCGAAATCACCGTCTTCGAGTATGGCGCCACGTAATAAGGGCCCACCAGGTTTTTTCCACCAACGCTAGCCGTTGATAAGTTCATATAGTGGGGAGTAGGATTAGTCACCTCAATATTTCCCCCAATGCTGTTCCAGCGTAATTTACCCGCATAATGCTCCGGCACACTCCCTTTTAAAGATGCTGGACGATATATCAGTTTTATTTGTGAGTTAATGGCAATCTGTAATGTGTTTTTTCCGCTCTCCTCCGTCGTTGCTGGAATGCCTTTTATATTAAGCCAGAGCATCGATTCCCGATCTTCAGGTAATGGCTTACCAGAACGCACAATTCGAATTGTCGCCTGACCGTCCGCTTCAAGGCGAAATAACGGTGGGGTGACAATAAAGCTGTCTTTCTCCGGTGAGTTTCCATCAATGGCACTAAGCCAGGACTGAACGAGATTGGTGACTTTATCCTTATTCGTAATAGATATCGTCGCCGCCTGACGCGTACCATCAAACAACACTCTCGTGCCGCCAATTTGTAGCCCGGCCAGCGCTGGCAAACAAGGGAGAAGGGACAAGCATAGGCACAGCATAAACCTGGATAGATTCATCATCATCTTATTATGGAGGGGTTTCCCCCTCCCTCACTTTTACTGATAGGAGACGTTATAGGTCAGGGTGCTTGAAACCGCCCCTGAGGTAACGCCCGTTGCGGTGGCAACAAACTGCGCAGAGTAGTTCACCGTGACGTCACCACCGGTTGTTGGCAAATCGACTGCGTCGTTACCATCATCCGCTGCGACAACGGTCTCACCCTGTTTCACCATCACCGCAATATTGGATGCCGGGGAATCCGTGGCGGTGTTTTTAAACCAGTAGCTATTCGTATCCGTTTGGCCAGAAAATTTAATATAGGCTTTTGTTGGGCCATCTGCCGGACAGGACTCTAATACGATGTTAAATATTTTAGCGGCGCCGACATCGCCCTGTTGCGTGAAGCTTGACTTAGGCTCACCGCCCAGATCAATTATACTTTGGCCACCGTTAACATTCACCGTACAGGTTGAATCAAGGATGGAACCGGTAAAGGTGACCTCATTATCAGCGGCGAATGCCTGCGAGGATAAACTCATGACCGCAATAAAAAGGCATGCTGAACGATTTAGTGTATTAATATCCATTACAATATGAATCCTTCCAATAAATTATATCGATATTTGATAATTAACTTTTACGACATGATGTAATACATCGTTCCTGTTGGAACAACAAAATGGTAGTACAACGCATTCGTTCGTGTACATACGATAATATTTTTTTACGCACAATTCATCAAAACCATGTAAGGCTGATAGGTTTTTATTATTCAGGAGGCAATGGCGGCGCGAAAATATCGAATATATAGAAGTGGTAAATTTAATTCATTACATTAATGCTTGAGCGATTTATAATGCAGAGATTATAGAAAAAAAGGGGAATATTTATCAAAAAGACTGGGAGTAGTCGGTAAGCGGCGCTATTGCCCCGCTTACCGGGAACATCAGAACGGCATCTTGAAGCCTGGTGGCAGCTGCATACCGGAGGATACAGAAGCCATTTTCTCTTTCTGAGTTTCATCAATGCGACGTGCCGCATCGTTGAACGCTGCAGCGACCAGATCTTCCAGCATGTCTTTGTCGTCTTCCAGCAGGCTTGGATCGATTTCCACGCGACGGCAGTTGTGTGCACCGTTGATGGTCACTTTGACCAGACCTGCGCCAGATTCACCGGTTACTTCCAGCTGGGCGATTTCTTCCTGCATTTTCTGCATTTTGTCTTGCATCTGCTGGGCCTGTTTCATCAGGTTACCCAGACCGCCTTTACCACCAAACATAGGCTTCTCTCTCAGTAGGTCACGTTAAACAATAACGACCGTAAGCAGCGCTTGCGGTCAAATGGGGCGGATACTCTCTTCATCCAGGTCCGCGTCGAAGAATCGGCGCAGCGTCTGAATGTTATTATCCGCGATAATCGACTCGCGCGCCTGCGCGAGCTTCTCTTCATAGATGGCCTGTCGCCACTCCAGCGGCGTGCGCACCGCCGGATTATCATCTTCCACGATGGTCAATTCAACAGGCGCGCCATATAAAGTGCTTAACGCCTCGGTCAGCTTTTGCTGCGCACCGGGCGAATTCAGATGCCGCTGCGTAGGACGCAAATGCAGGCACACCGCGTTACCGTTCTGCTCTTTCCACGCGTTGAGCGCCACCTGTTCGACGAGCTTCGGCAGCGCCATCTGACTCACCTCGGCCGCCCACGGGTCGCGTTCTAAAGATTCCACCGCCAACTTGGCCGCCAGTTCTGGCGTTTTCTCATGCTCCAGCGCTTTCTTCAGCGCTTTCGGCGTGGCGACTTCCTCTTTTTTCACTTCATCAGCAGGCGTGGTCGCTTTCCAGCGGTATGCCTCTTTCTTCGCCGCCGGCTGGGTCAATGCGGCCGGAGCCGGACGCGCCTGAACGCGTTCCGTTACCGAGGCCAGTCTTTCCAGCGCAGCACTGTTCACCGGCCGCGCGCGGGAAGCGGCTGCCGGTTCACTCTTTTTTGGGGTGTTTACTCCCTGATTGCCCTGCTGCTGTTGCAGCTGACGACGCGCAGCCAGCACCTGATTGGTTGAATCAGGAAGCGGAGCGGCAGGTGGCGGCGTCATCGGCGCAGAGGTCTGCATCGGTGGCTGCTGTTGCGTCATTGGCGCAGCAGCCGGCGCAAAGGTCTGCGGCGGCCTTTCCGGCTCCGGCAGTGGCGCATTGGGATGGAACGCCAGTGCGCGCAGCAGCGTCATCTCAATGCCCATCCGACGGTCCGGTGCATACGGCAGCTCTTTACGGCCAATCAGCATCGTCTGATAGTACAATTGCACGTCAGTTGGCGGCACGGTGCGCGCAAGATTGCGCATCCGCTGCTCCACGGCGGCCATATCGCTGCCGAGCGCCGCAGGCGACAGCTGAACCATCGCAATACGATGCAGCAGGCTTTGCATCTCAACCAACAAGGCTTCCCAGTCAACGCCGCGCAGCGCAGCATCGTTGACCAGCTCCATCACGCGTTCGCCGTTGGCCACCACCAGGGCTTCAATCAGCGACAGCGCCTGATCGTCATCAAGGGTACCAAGCATTTCACTGACCGACACGGCGGTCAATTGGCCTTCACCGCTGGCAATTGCCTGATCGGTCAGACTTAACGCATCGCGCAGGCTGCCGTCCGCCGCACGCGCCAACAGCTGCAGGGCGCGAGGTTCGTGAGCGATATGCTCCTCATCAAGGATATGTTCCAGTTGATGACGAATTTGCTCAACGTCCAGCGCCTTCAGGTGGAACTGCAAGCAGCGCGACAGAATGGTGACCGGCAGCTTTTGCGGATCGGTCGTGGCCAGCAGGAATTTGACGTGCGCAGGCGGCTCTTCAAGCGTCTTTAACAGCGCATTAAAGCTATGGCGCGAGAGCATGTGCACTTCGTCGATCAGATAGACCTTAAAGCGACCGCGTGCGGGCGCGTACTGGACGTTATCCAGTAGATCTCGGGTATCTTCGACTTTGGTTCGCGAGGCAGCATCGATCTCAATCAGATCGACAAAGCGCCCCTGTTCTATTTCGCGGCAGTTATCACACACGCCGCACGGCGTGGCGGTGATGCCGGTTTCGCAGTTAAGCCCCTTCGCCAGCAGACGGGCGATAGAGGTTTTCCCCACCCCACGGGTGCCGGAAAAAAGGTATGCGTGATGAATGCGCCCTAACGATAAGCCGTTCGCCAGTGCGGTCAGCACATGTTCCTGGCCGACGACGTCAGCAAAGGTTTGTGGGCGCCATTTTCGGGCTAAGACCTGATAACTCATTGGCAGGCTCTGAAACGCTGGAAGGTGGATTCACGAGGGGGTAATGCTACCACAGCCCCGCCGGATCGGCGAGGCTATGTATCGGGAAATGCTTAGTGACCCGGGAAATTCACCAGGCTATAGCTGGTGATACCCTGTTTTTCCAGGCGCTGTTCGCCGCCCAGATCGAACAGGTTGATGATGAAGGCCGCATCGTGCACTTCGCCACCCAGACGACGGATCAGTTTAACCGTCGCTTCAATAGTCCCGCCGGTTGCCAGCAGATCGTCGACCACCAGCACTTTATCGCCAGCTTTGATCGCATCAACGTGGATCTCCAGTTGATCGGTACCGTACTCCAGCTCGTAGCTTTCGGCGATCGTTTCACGCGGCAGTTTGCGCGGTTTACGCACCGGGACAAAACCTACGCCCATCGCCAGCGCGACCGGCGCGCCAAACAGGAAACCACGCGCTTCGGTACCCACGACTTTGGTAATACCGGCGTCTTTGTACTTTTCGACCAGCAGTTCAATGCTGAGCGCGTAGGCTTTCGGGTCTTCCAGTAAGCTGGTGACATCTCGGAAAAGAATGCCAGGTTTTGGATAATCCTGGATGCTCTGGATGCTGTTCTTCAGATATTCAAGCTGCTGTGCAGTTGCGGTCATAGGTTTGTGCCTGATTAAAACAGTGTTACTCAAGGCGAGCAAAACGGGTTAAAAACGGATACTGCTCAATTTTTAACCGGGCGCGCCTGTGCTCGAAAACGCCAGAATTTACTGGCTAGCTCGTAGAATTGCAACACCATAAATGCGGTTCATCCGTTTTGTTGTTCTGCATCAACCACCGGAATGCGCCAGAGGAAAATCAGTAACCCGCAGAGAATCGTCAGCAGGAGCAGCCGAACCCATACCATATCGACCAACCACAGCGAAACGCCAAAGGTCAGTAAAATCACGATAATCGCCCGCGGTTTTGCCCCCGGTGGCATGGCTTTATAGCGCTGCCAGTGGCGTAAATAGCCGCCAAACCAGGAACGATACAGCAGCCAATGATGAAAGCGCGGCGAAGAGCGCGCAAAGCACCAGGCGGCAAGCAGAATAAACGGCGTGGTTGGCAGCAGAGGCAATACCACGCCAATGGTGCCAAGGACTACCGCCAGCCAGCCAATAATGATTAAAATAGTACGCTGCATAATGCGAATCGTTATCAAGTGGGTCTGCTACTCTAGCATAGCCGATAACCATCAAGGGGAGAATCCGGTGAAAACGGCGCGGCTTTTACAAACGCTGGAACAACAGCTTACACGGCTTCAGACGCAGATTACGCCGCTGGCAGCCCATGCCACGCTGAGCGCACGCTTTGACCGTCAGCTTTTCCAGACCCGCAGCACCAAAATGCAGGGCTATCTCGACGAGGCATACGCCCATTTTGAGGAGCTAAAACACGCAGTGGAACAGCAGCAGCTGCCGCAGGTAGCCTGGCTTGCTGAACGTCTGGCGGCCCAGATTGAGGCCATCAGCCGTGAAAGTGAAGCCTGGTCGCTGCGCGTCTGGGATAGCCCCTCGCCCGGCCTGCGCCGCTGGCAGCGCAAACGGCTGGAAACGCAAGATTTTGAACGCCGTCTACTGGAGATGAAACAACAGCGTCAGCAACAGTACCAACAGGCTACAACGCTTGAGGATCAGCAGCGTCTGGCCCGCGAAATCACCGCCTTTGATGGCCGCCTCACCCGCTGCCGCGAAGCGCTGGAAGATATTGAACGCATACTGGCGCGCATCACGCGCTAACAAGGAGAAGCTATGTCGCTGGAAAGCGCCCCCGATGATGTCAAACTGGCGGTGGATCTGATTGAACTGCTGGAGAGCAACGAGATCGCCCCGGAGATAGTGCTAAGCGCGCTGGAGATGGTGCGCAACGATTACATCAATAAGCTGAAAAACGCGGAAGGCGGCGCGTAAAACGCAAAACGATGGACTGCATCACCGTCATTACCTGTGGCATCTTCTCAGCCATTCCAGGACAGGGGATGACGGAACATCATGAAAATCTATTCGGCGACGCCGCACGACGCCATTTTTAAGCAGTTTTTACGCCATAAAGCGATAGCGCGAGATTTCTTACAGGCGCACCTTCCCTGCGAACTGCTCGCGCAATGTCATCTTGAGACACTTCAGCTCGCCTCCGGCAGCTTTGTTGAAGAAAACCTGCGCGCCAGCTATTCCGATATTCTCTACGCGCTGCAAACCCGCGACGGGCCGGGCTATATCTACGTGCTGATTGAACATCAAAGCACGCCGGATAAACTGATGCCCTTTCGCCTGATGCGCTATACCCTCGCGGCCATGCAGCAGCATCTGGACGCCGGGCATAGCACTCTGCCACTGGTCATCCCCATGCTGTTTTATCACGGCAGTATCAGCCCCTGGCCGTATCGTATGAACTGGCTTGAACTGTTCGACAACGCCACGCTGGCACATCGCCTCTACACCCAGGATTTTCCCCTGGTCGATATCACCGTGATACCGGACAGCGAAATCATGGCCCATCAGCGCATGGCGATGCTGAAACTGTTGTTTAAGCACATCCGCCAGCGCGATCTGGCCTCTTTACAAGAACAACTGGGTGCCTTACTGATAGAGAATTGGCTAACGCCCTCACAGTTGGAAGCGCTGATCGCCTATATGCTACAAGCGGGTAGTGCATCTCACCCGGAAGCGTTACTCTGCACACTGGCGCAATATTCACCACAGCATAAGGAGCAGCTGATGACCATTGCCGAATGGCTAGCCGAAGAGGGACGGAAGAAAGGGATTGTTCAGGGAATAGAGCAAGGAATGGAGCAAGGCGAAGCGCTGGGGCGGCGCGATGAAGCGCAGAAGATTGCGCGAAACATGCTGAATGCCGGACTCTCCGCCGCGCTGGTTCAGCAGTTGACCGGATTAAACGCCGACGACCTTACGGCACAAGCAGAATAGTAAAGGGCGGCTCCCGCCGCCCTTAATGCTTTAATCCGCAACCAAATCCTGGCCGTCGGTTTTAGCGTCACGTTTCACTTCCGTCACCACATCCCCCTTCTCATTGTGCAGATGCACTTCGAGTTGGTTGAAGGCGATATTGATGTCGTTTTCGCGACACAGACGATCGATAGTCCTGTTCAGTTCATCCACGGTATAGCTACGGTCACGCAGTTCGCGCACATACAAACGCAACTCGTGATCCAGCGTGCTGGCACCGAAGGTGGTGAAGAAAACTGACGGTTCCGGATCGTGCATCACTTTCGGGTGGCTGGTTGCCGCCTGCAGCAGCACCTTTTTCACCTTGTCGAGATCGGACCCATAGGCCACGCCGAGGCGGATCACCACGCGGGTGGTGGTATCACTCAATGACCAGTTGATCAGGCGCTCGGTAACGAACGCTTTGTTCGGGATGATCACCTCTTTGCGGTCAAAATCGGTGATGGTGGTTGCACGGATACGGATCTTGCTGACCGTCCCCGAGAAAGTGCCAATGGTCACCGTATCGCCAATGCGTACCGGGCGTTCGAACAGAATAATCAGGCCGGAGACGAAATTACCGAAAATTTCCTGTAAGCCAAAGCCCAGACCAACCGACAGCGCGGCGGCAAGCCACTGCAGTTTATCCCACGATACTCCGAGCGAACCAAACACGGTCATCGCCCCCACGGCGATAATGGCGTAGTTCAGCACGGTGGTGATGGCATACGAGGCCCCCTGGCGCATATTGAGCCTTGAGAGCACCAGCACTTCCAGCAGACCCGGCAGGTTGCGAATCAGCGCCCAGGCCACCATCGAGGCAATAATGGCAAACAGCAGGCTGCCCATGGTGACGTCTTTCACCACGCTGGTCCCCGCTTCGGTGCCGGTGTAGTGCCAGAGCGTAATGCTGTCGAGGTAGCTGAATACGGTGATTAAATCAGACCAGATAGCCCAGAACATCAGGCCAAACAGCGCGACCATCACCAGCATGGTAATACGCAGCGTCTGCTGGTTGATCTGCTCCAGCGCAATCGTCGGCTCTTCCTGCGGTTCGGCCCCTTCTGCCCCCTCTTTCACCAGATTCTGGCGACGGGCAACCGCACGACGATAGGCAATGCGGCGAGCCGCCACGCTCAAACCGCGCAGTACCGTCTGGTACAGTAGGTTCCAGAAAATAACCAGATAGACCGTTTCAATCCAGCGGCCGGAAAGACGCAGCGTGGTATAGAAGTAACCGGTCGCGGTGAGCACCATCAGCCCCACCGGCACCAGCGACAGCACCGTCACCGTCAGCAGTCGCAGGCTGTGCGACTCTTTATCACGCCAGCTTTCGCGACACATCGGCCACGTCAGCACCGCAATCACCAACAGGTTTAGCAGAATAACAAACTGCCCCAGCACGTCGTCCATCAAGTTGAGCGGGGAAAGTTCCGACACCACCGACCAGAAGTGCAGCGGCAGCAGCGCGATGCTGATGCGCACAATCTGGCGACGCCAGTGGCTGGTGAGGTGTTCCGGCATATTGAAGTGGCGGACGGCAACGCCGTTTTTCTCCAGCACTTTCCAGCACAGGCCGAAGACCAGCCAGTAAATCGCCAGTTTTTTACTGAACGCCCACAACAGCGCGCTGATATTGAGCTGCATGGTCAGCAGAATCAGGCCTATCGCCAGAATGATCAGCACCACCGGCAGCGCACGGATGAGATCGATGAGAATCGCCTTCGGCGTATGCAGTTGGCTGTCATTACGCAGATTACCCACCTGATCGCCGAGCTTATCCTGATAGCTGCGCAGCCACTGTAGTCGCCAGCGAATCAGCCCGGCAATCAGCAGCAGCGGAAGCCCGGCGAGGAAAGCAATGAACACGGCAGGCCACGCTTTTTCCCAGTTCACGGTGATTTTCATCGATTTGAACTGGCTCTTCAGCGCTTCAGGGAACGATTTAATCCAGTCCCAGTCCATCGGACGGTTGCTGTTCACCCAGAAAATTTGCTGGGTCAGAATCGATTTCAGGCTTTTGGAGACGCTCATCAACTGCTGCTGGTTAACCTGCAGGTTGATAGCCATCATCAGCTGGTTACCCAATTGTTTGTTGATCAGGTCCAGCATTTCGCGACGAGCGTCGACGATTTGCAGCAGCGCATCATGCACTTCGCTGTCAACTTCGTTACTGTGTCCCTCTTCCAGCTTGGCGACAAAATCATCGCTCTGGAACAGGGTGTCGCGTTGCTGGTTAATCTCGAACTGCTCAAGACGCAGGTCGGCGATCCGGGTGGTCATGTCCTCCAGCTCATCCGCCGACGGTAACGTCTGCTGCTGCTGATAAAGAATACGCGACAGCAGCAGGCTGCCCTTCAGTACCGCAATCTGCTCTTTGACGTTACGTTCGGACTGCAGCGCACGGTCGAGCCAGGTTTTTACCTTAATATTCTGCTGCACCAACTGGTTGCCGCTTTCGGTTGCGGTAATCAATTTCTGGCTCAGCTGATGGTTGATTTCGAGCTCTTGCTTTACCAGCGGGTTGCCCTGGATACGGGCGGTCTCTTCCGGTGTGGCGTTCTCGGCGGCTGTTTTTTCCGACAACATCAGGCGCTTACTGTTGACCGCCTCCTGCAGCAGCTGAAGCTGATGCTCAAGCCGGGTACTGTAGGCGGTCACGTAGTCGCGCTGCTTCTGCAGGGAGTCCTGCAATACCGTATTGCCAGCCAGGCTCTTACGCTGAAGCTCAATCTCCGCGTCGAGTAACGTTTTTTGCACCTGCAGCATCGTCTGCTGGGTAGGACGCAGACCATCGCCGACGGTGCTGCCATTCAGGCTGTTACGCACCTGCAGCAGTTGCTGAGAGGCAGAGTTCATCGCGTTCTGTACGCGTTCAGGCTGGGTTTGCAGGGAGACGAGCTGGCTGTTATAGGTGGCCAGGTCGTTTTGCGCATTTTGTAAATCGTCCACCGCTTGGGACACGCGGGCTTCAAGCTGGCGCAGCGACAGGGTGCTCAGTGTTTTACGCGTCTCATCATCGTTATCGACATCGCTGATGTCATTCAGATTGTCGGTAGCCTGGCGCAGCTTAATGGGCGCCTGATCAATCTGCTTTTGTAGCTGGGTACTTTCCGCCTTAACGCTGTCGATTTTATCGAGCAACTGCAGCGTTTCCGTCAGATCCTGCTGAACCAGCTTTTCCTGAGGAGTCAGGTCTTTTTTATTGTTCAGCGCGTTAAGCTGATCCTGGACGTCAGAACGGTCAGGAATATCGGTGCCGTTCAGCGCACGGGCTTGTACCGCGGCGATAGATAGCACAAAACAGACAGCAATAATGAGAAATGCAGAGATCGTGGCCCGAGGGCGGATGTTATGCAGCATAATCTTAACATGTGTGGTGGCTAAAGCCGGCGGCATGCCGGAGATAAATACCGGCGCAGAATAGCACTTCTGGCTACAGGCGAATAGCCAGGGCAGCCAGGATTATTCCTGGTAATCCTTAGAACAAGGGAGGTCTTTTTCGTCGCGTAACGTTGGACAAAATTGGTACATCTCAAGCAGGATAGCCACGTAGGACTCAGCCTCGGCCCTCAGATCGAAGGAGGTCGGGGCAAACAGCCAGTTTTCCATTAACCCTGAAATATAGCTGCGGGTTAAAATCGCCGCCCGGCGACTTAACAAATTTGCCGGTAAAACCTTCGCCGTGACACAGTCATTTAACGTCTGTTCAATCCGATCGTAACTTTCTAAACATAAATTACGCTGGGCCTGTTGCACTACGGCCATTTCACCGACAAACTCACATTTGTGAAAAATGATTTCCATCATCAATCGTCGGCGCTCTTCGATAACCGTGGCAACTAGAATATAAACTAAGATTTCTCTCAAAACTGAGAGTGGATCACCGGGGAATTTTGCCCGATACTCAATTTCAAGATCGCCGATGCTGGACTCTGATAACGCCCAGATTTCATTAAAGAGATCCGACTTATCCTTAAAATGCCAGTAAATTGCGCCACGCGTCACCCCTGCCGCTTTTGCAATCTCGGCGAGTGAGGTGGATGATACCCCCTGCTGTGAGAACAACCGTAGGGCGACATCCAGTATGTGCTGACGCGTAGCCAGCGCTTCTTCTTTGGTTTTTCGTGCCATAGGTCGGTGAATTTGCAGGGGTTAGATTTACATACATTTATGAATGTATGTACCATAGTATGACGATAATACAAACGCAGCAATGGGTTTGTGGACGCTTGTTCCATTGATCAATTTGAAATCGGACACTCGAGGTTTACATATGAACAAAAACAGAGGGTTAACGCCTCTGGCGGTCGTTCTGATGCTCTCAGGCAGCTTAGCGCTAACAGGATGTGACGACAAACCAGCTCAGCAAGGAGCGCAACACATGCCAGAAGTGGGCGTGGTGACGCTCAAATCTGAACCTCTTGTAATCACGACGGAACTGCCAGGCCGCACCAACGCCTATCGTGTCGCAGAAGTTCGCCCGCAGGTCAGCGGGATTATTCTGAAGCGCAACTTTATCGAAGGTGGCGACATCAAGGCGGGCGAGTCGCTCTATCAGATTGATCCGGCAACCTATCAGGCATCCTATGAAAGCGCGAAAGGTGACTTAGCGAAAGCGGAAGCGGCTGCCAATATCGCCAAACTGACCGTCAATCGTTACTCCAAACTGCTGGGTACTCAGTACATCAGCCGTCAGGATTACGATACTGCCGTTGCGGATGCTCAGCAGGCTAACGCCGCCGTTCTGGCCGCAAAAGCCGCCGTTGAAACCGCGCGTATCAACCTGGCCTATACCAAAGTGACTTCGCCTATCAGCGGTCGCATTGGTAAATCGTCGGTCACCGAAGGCGCGCTGGTCCAGAACGGTCAAGCGACCGCACTGGCTACCGTTCAGCAGCTCGCCCCTATCTATGTTGATGTGACCCAGTCCAGCAATGATTTCCTGCGTCTGAAGCAGGAGTTGGCAGACGGCAAACTGAAACAGGAAAACGGGAAAGCGAAAGTGGACCTGGTGACCAACGACGGCATCAAGTATCCGCAGAGCGGGACGTTAGAGTTCTCTGACGTCACCGTTGACCAGACCACCGGTTCTATCACGCTGCGCGCCATCTTCCCTAACCCTGACCATACGCTGCTGCCGGGCATGTTTGTTCGCGCACGTCTGGAAGAAGGGACCAACCCAACCGCGCTGCTGGTTCCCCAGCAGGGTGTAACCCGTACGCCGCGTGGCGATGCGAGCGCCATGGTTGTGGGTGAAGGCGATAAAGTCGAAGTTCGTCAGATCGTTGCAAGCCAGGCGATTGGCGACAAATGGCTGGTGACGGGTGGTTTGAAAGACGGCGATCGCGTGATTATCAGCGGTCTGCAAAAAGTGAAACCGGGCGTGCAGGTTAAAGCCCAGGAAGTCACTTCTGACGATAAACAGCAAGCTGCCGCTGGCGCCGCTCAGTCAGAACAAACCAAGTCTTAACTTAAACAGGAGCCGTTAAGACATGCCTAATTTCTTTATCGATCGCCCCATATTTGCGTGGGTGATCGCCATTATTATCATGCTGGCTGGGGGGCTATCGATCCTCAAATTGCCGGTAGCGCAATATCCAACGATTGCGCCGCCTGCGATTTCGATCACGGCCATGTATCCCGGTGCTGACGCCGAAACGGTGCAGAACACTGTTACTCAGGTTATCGAACAGAACATGAACGGTATCGATCACCTGATGTACATGTCCTCCAACGGCGACTCCACCGGTACCGCAACCATTACCCTGACCTTCGAATCCGGTACCGATCCGGACATCGCTCAGGTACAGGTACAGAACAAGCTCGCTCTGGCGACGCCGCTTCTGCCGCAGGAAGTTCAGCAGCAGGGCATCAGCGTTGAAAAAGCCTCCAGCAGCTTCCTGATGGTTGTTGGTGTTATCAACACCAACGGCACCATGAACCAGGACGATATTTCCGACTACGTTGCGGCCAACATGAAGGACGCCATCAGCCGTACTAGCGGCGTGGGCGACGTTCAGCTGTTCGGTTCCCAGTACGCGATGCGTATCTGGATGGACCCGAACAAACTGAATAACTTCCAGTTGACGCCAGTGGATGTTATTAGCGCGCTGAAAGCACAGAACGCCCAGGTGGCGGCAGGCCAATTAGGTGGTACGCCGCCTGTACCTGGCCAGCAGTTGAACGCCTCTATCGTGGCGCAGACCCGTCTGACGAATACCGAAGAGTTTGGCAACATTCTGCTGAAGGTTAACCAGGACGGTTCGCAGGTTCGCCTGCGCGACGTGGCGAAAATTGAGCTCGGCGGCGAAAGCTATGACGTGGTAGCGAAGTTTAACGGCCAGCCGGCTTCCGGTCTGGGTATTAAACTGGCGACCGGCGCAAACGCCCTGGACACCGCGAACGCGATTCGCGCTGAACTGGCGAAAATGGAGCCGTTCTTCCCGTCAGGCCTGAAAATCGTTTACCCATACGACACCACCCCGTTCGTTAAGATCTCAATTCACGAAGTGGTGAAAACGCTGGTCGAGGCGATCATCCTGGTGTTCCTGGTGATGTATCTGTTCCTGCAGAACTTCCGTGCAACGCTGATCCCAACTATCGCGGTGCCGGTGGTACTGCTCGGGACCTTTGCGGTACTTGCCGCGTTTGGCTTCTCGATAAACACCCTAACGATGTTCGGGATGGTGCTCGCCATCGGCCTTCTGGTGGATGACGCCATCGTGGTGGTCGAGAACGTCGAGCGTGTGATGGCCGAAGAGGGGCTGCCGCCGAAAGAAGCAACGCGTAAATCCATGGGCCAGATTCAGGGCGCACTGGTGGGTATCGCGATGGTGCTGTCAGCGGTATTTATCCCGATGGCCTTCTTCGGTGGTTCCACCGGGGCAATCTATCGCCAGTTCTCCATCACCATCGTTTCCGCGATGGCGCTGTCGGTACTGGTGGCGTTGATCCTGACGCCGGCACTGTGTGCCACGATGCTGAAGCCAATCGCCAAAGGCAGCCACGGTTCTACCAAAGGCTTCTTCGGTTGGTTCAACAACATGTTCGAGAAGAGCACGCACCATTACACCGATAGCGTAGGCAACATCCTGCGCAGCACCGGTCGTTACCTGCTGCTGTATCTGATCATCGTGGTTGGCATGGCATACCTGTTCGTGCGTCTGCCAAGCTCCTTCCTGCCAGACGAAGACCAGGGCGTATTCCTGAGCATGGCGCAGCTGCCTGCCGGTGCGACCCAGGAACGTACGCAGAAAGTGCTGGATGAGATGACCAATTACTATCTCACCAAAGAGAAGAACAACGTTGAATCCGTCTTTGCCGTAAACGGCTTCGGCTTCGCGGGTCGCGGCCAGAACACCGGTATCGCCTTCGTGTCGCTGAAAGACTGGAGTGAACGTCCGGGCGCCGAAAACAAAGTTGAAGCGATTACCGGCCGTGCGATGGGCTACTTCTCGACGATTAAAGATGCGATGGTGTTCGCCTTTAACCTGCCAGCTATCGTAGAACTGGGTACCGCTACCGGCTTCGACTTCCAGCTGATCGACCAGGCGGGTCTGGGCCACGAAAAACTGACCCAGGCGCGTAACCAGCTGTTCGGGATGATTGCCCAGCACCCTGACGTGCTGACCGGCGTGCGTCCTAACGGCCTGGAAGATACGCCGCAGTTCAAGATCGATATCGATCAGGAAAAAGCGCAGGCGCTGGGCGTTTCCATCAGCGACATCAATACCACTCTCGGCACGGCCTGGGGCGGTAGCTACGTCAACGACTTCATCGACCGCGGTCGTGTGAAGAAGGTGTACCTGATGTCCGAAGCGAAATACCGTATGCTGCCGGAAGATATTGGCAAATGGTACGTTCGCGGTAGCGATGGTCAGATGGTGCCGTTCTCCGCCTTCTCTACCTCACGTTGGGAATACGGTTCACCGCGTCTGGAACGTTACAACGGTCTGCCATCCATGGAAATTCTGGGTCAGGCGGCTGAAGGTAAGAGTACCGGTGAAGCCATGAACCTGATGGAAGAACTGGCGGGTAAACTGCCTGCGGGTATCGGCTACGACTGGACGGGGATGTCCTACCAGGAACGTCTGTCTGGTAACCAGGCCCCTGCCCTGTACGCCATCTCGCTGATTGTCGTCTTCCTGTGTCTGGCAGCGTTGTATGAGAGCTGGTCTATTCCGTTCTCGGTTATGCTGGTTGTTCCACTGGGGGTGGTTGGTGCGCTGTTGGCAGCAACGCTTCGCGGGTTAACTAACGACGTTTACTTCCAGGTGGGCCTGTTGACCACCATTGGCCTGTCGGCGAAGAACGCGATACTGATCGTTGAATTCGCCAAAGACCTGATGGATAAAGAAGGCAAAGGGCTGATTGAAGCGACGCTGGAAGCCGTACGTATGCGTCTGCGCCCAATCCTGATGACCTCGCTGGCGTTTATCCTCGGCGTAATGCCGCTGGTTATCAGCTCTGGTGCAGGCTCCGGTGCGCAGAACGCCGTTGGTACCGGCGTAATGGGCGGGATGGTGACAGCAACCGTTCTGGCTATCTTCTTCGTACCGGTGTTCTTCGTGGTTGTACGTCGTCGTTTCAGCCGTAAAAACGAAGACCTCGAGCACAGCCATAAAGTAGAGCATCACTAAAGCTATGCTATCGAAAGGGCCGCTATTGCGGCCCTTTTTTTATCCTTACGCCAGCAGCACGAGTGTCTGTTTTTTAATCAATCATAAAAAAATAGATATTGTGGTTACCCTATATATTAAAATATAGTCCCCTCTCCTATCTCGCTTTATTGAGATTTGTCTTTAATTCATTTTGAATAATCTGTAGCTCCCCCGACGACAGAAACAAATTAAGAATAATCCTATAATATTTAATCGAACGACATCGCAGCACCAACGGTCTAAGTCTATGAATGTTATCTTTATCATGCGAAAGTATGATATCGCGGGGTCTATGCCCGCCCTGCCCGGTCATTGTTTATAAAAAAACTAACCATTTGAGACTTAATTGTAATTTTTCGTAATAGCTCGGTGAAATCTTTTGCGGAGTAGATTATAGTTACTGCAGATCGGGAACACGTGCATGTTTCAGGTTAATCAGTAGTACCCATCCCACACCGGTATTTGTTACTCGTTGTTTGAACTGCAATCAGGGGGATGCGTTATGGACGAATACTCACCAAAAAGACACGATATCGCACAGCTTAAGTTTCTTTGTGAAACCCTGTATCATGACTGTCTTGTCACGCTTGAAGAGAGCAACCATGGTTGGGTGAATGACCCTACCTCGGCGGTTAACCTGCAGCTTAATGAGCTGATTGAACATATTGCAACGTTTGCACTTAATTATAAAATTAAGTACGACGAAGATAATAAACTGATTGCGCAGATCGACGAATATCTGGATGATACTTTCATGTTGTTCGGTAACTACGGCATTAATAGCAGCGACCTGCAAAAATGGCGTAAGTCAGGGAACAAACTTTTCCGCTGTTTCGTCAACGCTAGCCGAGCTAACCCTGTTAGCCTCTCTTGTTAAAATTATTACAATCAATGGGTGAATTATGTCTGATAAACCATTAACTAAAACTGATTATTTGATGCGTCTACGACGCTGTCAGTCAATTGATACGTTAGAACGTGTCATTGAAAAAAATAAATATGAACTGTCCGATAACGAACTGGCGGTATTTTACTCAGCGGCCGATCATCGTCTGGCTGAATTGACCATGAATAAACTGTACGACAAAATTCCTTCAACCGTCTGGAAGTATATTCGTTAATTTTTATTCATTTACAGGCACGTATCCCACTCCGTGTATTTTGTCGAATCTCTGTGATTTGTATCACAACGATGAATCGGGAACGTTCCCAAATATCTGTTCGCCTTTTATGGTGATGGCTTCCCGTACAGGAGGCCCTATGAGTGAAGAAAAACGTAAGATGATTGCGGGTGAATATTATCGCCCGGCTGATGACACGCTGAGAATGGACCGGCTACACGCCCGGCACCTTATCCATCGGTATAACCATACCGAGCCGGACGAGAAATCTGAACGGGCAGCGTTGTTGACGGAGCTATTAGGCAAACCCCATGATGCCTATATCGAACCGACATTCCGCTGCGACTACGGCTACAATATCCATCTCGGTACCAACTTCTACGCAAATTTCGACTGCGTGATGCTCGATGTCTGCCCAATTTATATCGGCGATAACTGTATGCTGGCCCCTGGCGTCCATATCTACACCGCCACCCATCCGCTTGATGCGACCGAACGCAACAGCGGCATTGAATATGGCAAACCGGTGAAGATTGGTCATAATGTGTGGATTGGTGGACGAGCGGTGATTAATCCCGGCGTGACCATTGGTGATAACGCGGTTATAGCTTCTGGTGCAGTTGTGGTTAAAGATGTGCCAGCAAATGCCGTCGTCGGTGGTAATCCCGCTAACGTCATCAAAATGTTAGCCTGATAACAGACACGGACTGTTATGCTTTTTTGCAACCGATCTGTTACTTTCTGTATTGATTGACGCAACATACAATAGGCTATTCCGCCCTTCGTTGCCGAGCAAAAGATGTCAGAGATCCAGCGATTACTCACGCAAACCATTGATGAACTAAACGTGACTGAAAAGCGCGACAACCGGCCGCGCTTTAGCATCAGCTTTATCCGCAACCACCCAGGTCTATTCATCGCCATGTACCTTGCGTTCTTCGCAACGCTCGTAGTGATGATGCGCTCTGAAACCCTGGCCGATACCGTCTGGCTGCTATGGCTGCTGTTTGCGCTGTTGAACGGCTTCTTCTTTTTCGACGTCTATCCGCGCTACCGCTATGAAGATATTGACGTCCTGGATTTCCGCGTCTGCTACAACGGCGAGTGGTACAACACCCGCTTTGTCCCCAAACAGCTGGTCGAGCGGATCCTGAACTCCGCCCGCGTAGACGGCCAGGCGAAGGCCCAACTACAGAAAATGGTCTCCACCAAGGGCGAACTGTCGTTCTACGATGTCTTCACCCTTGCCCGCGCCGAAGCGGCAGAATAAGCCGCTGTAACGTCCGTATCGCCGTCGTAAACTGCGATGCGGACGTATTGCCATAGCCCAGCACCAGCCCGGTTTGCGCCTGTTGGCGGTTAAGATAAAAGCTGCTGAGCGCACTGGGCGCCATCTGATGCAGCCGCGCCTGACGCACCAGAGCCACGTCATCAATCCCGTCAATAGCTACCGTCATATGTAGCCCCCCTTCTCCTGCCATCAGTTGATGCGGAACGGTCAGTTCCTGCTCCAACGCATCATGCAGCTGCGCCTGGCGTTTACGATAAAGACGACGCATCGCCGCCAGATGGCGCGCATAGTGCCCCTCTTCAATAAAACAGGCCAGCGCACGCTGCTCGGCACGGTGTCCACCGCGCAATAGAGCACGTATGGCAGGCTGCGCCACCTCAACCAGCATTGATGGCAGCACCATAAACCCAATGCGCAGCGACGGGAACAGCGTCTTACTGAAAGTCCCCAGGTAGACCACTGGGGCGTTATCGACCATTCCGCGCATAGCCGGAATCGGCTCGCCGCTAAAGCGAAATTCACTGTCGTAGTCATCCTCAACGATCCACGCCCCATGCTGACGGGCATAGTCCAGCAGCGCAAGACGCCGCGTCGCGCTGAGCACGCTGCCAATGGGATACTGGTGAGAGGGAGAGGTAAAGATCATCGTCGGTGGTGGCAGATTGACGGCAATCTGCATGCCTTCTTCATCCACCGGTACCGTTTCCAGCGCTAATCCCGCCGCCAGAAATGCACTTTTGGCACCAAAATAACCCGGCTCTTCTACCCAGGCGGTTTGTCCCGGTTCACTAAGCAGCTGCGTGCACAGGTTTACGCCTTCCAGCGCTCCTTCAGTGATGACAATTTGCCGGGCATCGCAGTCGATGCCGCGCGATAACGCAAGATGGCGGGCTATCGCCACCCGCAACGGCCACTCACCTGCCGCATCGCCATAGCCAAGCAACGAGCTCCCCTCTTCACGCATGACGCGGTCAAGCAATCGTCGCCAGAGCGGCAAGGGAAAATAGTTAATGGCCGGTGTGCCGGGGGTGAACAACAATGGCGGCGTATCGCGTGGCATCACCTGCGGCAGCCGCTGTAACCGTGACGGAAGCTTGACGGGTGCCGGTATCGACGCCTTGTGGTTTTCCGGCTGCGGCAGCGCGGCCACCCGCGAACCCCGACGGTCTCGCCGCAGGTAGCCTTCCATCGTCAACTGCTCCAGCGCAGCATTGACTGTATTACGCGATACCTGCAGCCGCTCGGCGATCGCTCGCGAACCCGGCAGCCAACTCTGCGCCTGGAGTTGCCCCTGCATAATGGCCTCTCGCAGCGCAGCATACAGGCTGCGCTGAAGCGTCTCTGTTCCACGCGACTGCAGCGCGCGGGAAAGCAGGGCAAAAAAGGGATCGTCAGGAATATTCATCTCAGCTCCTCGTGGTACCATCAAAAGATAACCTGGTGGCACTTCTTATGGAACCAGTAAACCCCTACGCTCAGCGTATTGTTTATTTCCCCCAAGGAGAGGTTATGAGTCAGCTTAATCAATTTGGTCAGTTAATTGGCGATGCACTGCCGGACTGGCAGCCACGTCCACGTCCTGAGCGCGTGGTGCTGGAAGGGAAGTTTTGCCGCCTTGAACCGCTGAGCCTTGTGCACGCCGATGCGCTGTTTGCCGCCCACCAGCAGGCAACGGATACCCGTAACTGGACGTGGCTGCTGCGCGAGCCGGAAAGTTCGGTAGAGGAATATCGTCGGTGGGTAGCGAGCGTGGAAAACCTGCAGGATCCGGTTCATTTTGCGGTCATCGACAGGCAAACCAATCTGCCGGTCGGTTCGCTGGCATTAATGCGCATCGACCCGAATAATGGAGTAATGGAAGTCGGCCACGTCCACTTCTCACCGCTGTTAAGCAGAACGCCTGCGTCTACGGAAGCCCAATGGCTGCTGATGCGCTATGCGTTCGATACCCTGGGCTATCGCCGCTATGAGTGGAAATGCAACAGCTTCAATGACCCCTCACGCAAAGCCGCGCTGCGTTTAGGTTTCCAGTTTGAAGGTCATTTTCGCCAGGCGCTGGTGATTAAAGGTCATAACCGCGATACCGATTGGTTTTCAATTATCGACGGTGAGTGGTCAGCGCTGAACGCTGCCTTCCAGAAATGGCTTGCCGCCGACAATTTTACCGCCGACGGCAAGCAACGCCACACCCTGGAGTCGCTGCGACAGTTGTCCGCTTAACGGCGCTTCTTACGCCCCTGAACGGCCTTAAAGCGAGGATTTGACTTGCAGATAACGTACAGTCGCCCTTTGCGTTTCACTATCTGACAATCCGGGTGGCGCTGTTTGGCGCTGCGCAATGAGTTAAGTACCTGCATCATGAACCTCTTTTCACATCAATAAAGCGGCCAAAACGCTGGCTGAAGCGCGCCACGCTACCCTCGGTAGAGGCCGTTCTCTGTTTCCCGGTGTAGTACGGGTGCGATTTGGACGACACATCAATGGTGACATACGGATATGTCACACCTTCCAGCTCAATCTCCCGGTCGGTTTTTATGGTCGAACCTACTTTGAAATACTCGTTGGCACTGGTGTCATGAAACACCACGGTGCGGTAATGGGGATGGATATTGGCTTTCATCTGACCCTCGATATCATATGTTATAACATAACAATTACGATACGCCGCGAAACCAGTCTTTGCAACCCTACAAATTAAAGGGGGATAGCCGGAGCGCAGAACACGCTCCGGACAAAGAGGTTAGCGGCTAAGCTGATGCGCGATGGCGCGCAACTGCTCCGCAATCGCCTGCAGATCTTTGCCCTGCTCCACTTTTGCCCCGGTGGAGTGGCGAACGACCAGGCGAGCCGGAAGAATGGATGAGGTGCGCGACGAGGCGTTATCGTCACTCTCCAGAATACGACGCACCGCCTCTTTACCCTGCAAATCAAGGTCAAGCGAGACGGTGGTCAATGCCGGATAGAAGAACGAACTTTCATAGGTGTCATCGTAGCCAATCACCGACTTTTCACCGGGGATCGCCACCTGATGCTGATGGAACGCACTCAATACCCCCAGCGCCATCTGATCGTTGCCCACCAGCACCGCTGAAAAATCTGGCGTCTCGCGCAGCATCTGCAGCGCGCAGGCGTAGCCGCTTTGCGCATCCCAGTTACCGTGAAGTACGGTGACGGGCTTCAGGCCGTAACTGTTCAGCGTATCCAGCCAGCTCCTCAGACGCAGATTAGCCGAAACGGAACTCACCGGCCCGGCCAGGATAGCCATCTCACGATGCCCGGACTCATACAAATATTTCACGCTGGCACGGGTGCCATCCGCTGGGTTAAACGAAACGTTATACACGGAGCTGTAGGGGTCAACGTCGAGGAAAAGACAGACGATGTCATCATTATCATCCGCGATTTTTTGCGCCGTTTCGGTCTCCAGCGGCACGTTGATAATCACTTTGCTGACCAGCTGCGATTTCAGCTCATTGATTGAATCCTGAATACTATGATTGACGCTCTCATCAATCATCGAAATCAGTACCTGATACCCCTCCAGATTTGCATAGCGTTTCACCGCAGCTGCGACCTGAGAAGGCGCGTGCAGCGCCAGAGAAGTGGTGACCAGTCCAAGCGTCTGACTGGTCTTTCCAACCAGCTGTTGTGCCAGTCTATTTGGGACATAGCGGAGGACCTCAATGGATTTCTCCACCTTGTGGCGTGTGGCTTCGGATACATTGGCAGATTTATTGAGTACCCTGGACACAGTCTGGTAGGAGACGCCCGCATGGCGAGCAACATCTTCCAAAGTTGCGCTTTTAGACTTCATCGTCCGGTTCCTTATGTTGTTATCGCTAGATTGTAACAGGGGTCACCCCAAAAAACGTCTACCGACCTGACTTATGGCATACGATAACACAAAAAAGATATACGCTCACACACCAACACAATAAGAACCCTCTTACACAACCAGTCAGAAATGGCTAATTTATTTGCAGTTAATCACACATCGCGAATCAAATGTTTGCCTGTTTTTACATTTAGGCATTTTATTACACAAGTTATGTGAACGTACTACAAAACAAAATGAGGATAACAATGAAAACTACCCTACGCACGCTTTCTATTGCGTTGGCTACTGCGCTGACTTCACCTTCACTGCTGGCAGCAACGTCAGTACCGATTGATTTCCACGGCTACCTCCGCTCCGGCGTGGGGGTTTCTAGCGATGGTGGAATGCAGGAATGGCAAAAAAATAAACTGGGTCGTCTGGGGAACGAAGCCGACACCTACGGTGAGCTGGAACTCGGTTCTGAGGTGTATAAGAAAAATGATGTCAGCTTCTACCTCGATTCGATGGTCAGCATGGTCTCCGATGGATCAAACGATAACGAAACCACGTTAGACGACGATGCGCAGTTTGGTTTACGCCAGTTGAACCTGCAGATCAAAGGGCTTGTACCAGGCGATCCGAACGCGGTGATTTGGGGCGGTAAACGCTACTACCAGCGTCACGATCTGCACATCATTGATACTAAATACTGGAATATTTCCGGCTCCGGCGCCGGGATCGAAAACTACACGGTCGGCCCTGGCGCAGTGTCATTGGCCTGGATCCGCGGCGACGCCAACGATGTCGACTATCGCGTAGATGGCGATAACGATGTCAACATCAACTACATCGACCTTCGCTACGCGGGCTGGAAGCCATGGAGCGGTGCCTGGACTGAGTTCGGTATCGACTACGCCATGCCAAACCCAACCAAGAAGCAGAAAGATTACGGTGGCCTGTATGATGCCGACAACGGCGTGATGCTGACCGGCGAAATCAGCCAGGATATGTTCGGCGGCTACAACAAACTGGTGCTGCAGTATGCGAATAAGGGCCTGGCGCAGAACATGGTCTCCCAGGGCGGCGGTTGGTACGACATGTGGAACAACGTCAACGATGCCACCGGTTACCGCGTTATCAACACCGGCCTGATTCCGATTACCGACAAGTTCTCCTTAAACCATGTGCTGACTTATGGTTCAGCGGATGACACCACCGAATACACCGATAAATCACGTCTGGTGTCACTGGTTGGTCGTGCGCAGTATCAGTTCACCGAGTACGTACGCTTAATCGGTGAAGTGGGTGGTTTCTACCAGAAAGATTCTTACACCAACGGCACCAGCTATAAGCAGAGCGGCGAGAAATACACCATCGCATTAGGCCTGGCGGACGGCCCAGACTTTATGTCTCGTCCGGAGCTGCGCGTATTTGCCTCTTATCTGAATGATTCTGAGCAGGGCAATGCGTTTAACGATGGTACTGCCAGCGATACCTGGAACTTCGGTGTGCAGGTGGAAGCCTGGTGGTAATGTGTTTATCTGACTGAGTCATTATTTTTGCATTAATTCTATCTTCTGTTATTGGCAACAATTTTACTATTTGCCACTCCATCATTGTTTCTATCATCTGGCCTTTGGGATAACGCTATTATTGGGTTATCCCTTTTTTTATATTTCAGGCAATAAAAACCCCAGCATCAAACCGGGGTTATTAATACAACAGACCGTACCGTTAATTATTTCCAGCGAAATGCTCATCTAATAACTGGCGTAACGTATCAGACTGTTTGCCAAATATCGCGTGCACCTGCTGCCCCAGAATAATCACCCCCAGCGCACCTTCATTCTGTAACGCCTGAGAATCAACCACCGCCAAATCTTTTACCGTGACGCGCAGGCGGGTAATACAGGCATCGACATTCTCAATATTATTCTGACCGCCAAAGGCGTTAATCAGACGCTGAATTTGCTGCTGCTCCCCCTCGCTTAACGGCACCGATGGCTTGGGTTGGGAGAAGTAGTGCAGGAAAGATTTAAGGCTGACCATCTTCGACGCTCCTTAATTATCTACAGAGGTAAAAAAGCCTGCTCGGTTGAGCAGGCTATGGATTACAGCGGATTAAGCTTTACGGCGAACGATACGGCAGTCCCAGGGCTGAAGCACCTGTGCACCGCTGGCATCGGCACCCGTAGCGGCAAGTTCATAACCTTCCGGCAGCGAGATAGTCTGCGTCTGCGCGGTAAAGTTCTGCACAAAGACAAAGGCGCTTTCACCGTCGGTTCGCGCCGTCGCGACCACCCCCGGCGGGAAGTCGCTTGCCACCGCTCGCGGCAGCGCCAGGTCATCCATCAGTGAAGTGAAGAAATCACGCTGGAAGGCCAGATCGTTGCGAGACGCAATATGCCACGCTTTCCCCTTACCAACGCTATTCACCGTCACCGCCGGGCGACCTGCGTAGAAATCATCACGATAGGAGGCCAACGCCTGCGCCGTCTCGGTGTGAATCAGCTCGCACAGGTGTCGCACTTGGTATGGCCCCTGCAGCCCGGCCATATTCCCCGCCAGCCCCTGAATCTGATTACGTTCGCCGTCGTCGAGGCAATCAATCTCTTCCGCCCAGATACCCAACAGCTTACGCAACGGGCCAGGGAAACCGCCGAGGTGGCACAGATCGCTCTCATTCACGATCCCCGTCCAGTAGGTGGTCACCAGATGGCCGCCGTTCGCGACAAAGGCTTCGGCACGCTCGGCAAAACCGTCGCGTACCATATACAGCATCGGTGCAATCACCAGCTTATAGGCGCTCAGATCACCGTCAGCATCAATGACATCGACCGCAACCCCCTGCTCCCAGAACGGACGGTAGTGCTCATTCACCGTCTGCTCATACTCCATGCCCTTGTTGCGCGGCCCCTGCGCATCATCCATCGCCCAGCGGCTCTGCTGGTCAAAGATAATGGCGACCTTCGCATCAGTGCGACAACCGACAACGCCCGGCAACTGGCTCAGAATACTCCCCAGCTTGCTGACCTCGCGGCCCACGCGGGTATCAAGATGCCCCACGTGGTCAATAATCGCGCCGTGGAATTTCTCCACCGAACCGCGGCTCTTACGCCACTGGAAGTACTGCACCGAATCCGCACCGTGGGCCACCGCCTGCAGCGAAGAGAGGATGTGCATGCCCGGTTTTTTCAGCTTGCTGGTCGGCTGCCAGTTCGTCACGCTCGGCGTCGACTCCATCAGCACGAACGGCTTGCCGCCCTTCAGGGTGCGCATCATGTCGTGGTACATCGCGGTATAGCAGGCCAGCGTGGTCTCGTCTTTATCGCGATGCCACATCGGGTAGCTATCCCAGGAGATAAAGTCCAGCGGTTCGGCGAGCTGTGAATAATCGTAGTCGTAGAAATACTCCATAAAGTTGGTGGTCACCGGCAGATCCGGGTTCACCGCCTTTAATGGCGCGATTTCATGACGACAAAATTCGGTCACCTGCGCGGTGTTAAAGCGCCGCCAGTCAAGATTCAGACCATGAATTGAGACTTCACCCTGCGGCGACGGCGACTCAATCTGCTGCCAGTCGGTGTAAGTATGGCTCCAGAAAGTGCTCCACCAGGCATGGTTCAGGTTATCCAGCGTCTTGTAGCGCGCCTTCAGCCAGTCGCGGAACTTCACCTGGCAGCGTGGGCAATGGCATTCACCGCCGTATTCGTTAGAGATATGCCAGCCCAGCACCGCCGGGTGCTGTGAATAACGCTCCGCCAACAGCGTGTTGATTTTCAGCGTTTTTTCACGGTAAACCGGCGAGGTCATGCAGTGGTTATGTCGGCCACCGTGCAGCGCAGGCACCCGATCGCGCCCTACGCGCAGCACTTCCGGGTAGGCTTTTGACATCCATGCAGGCCGCGCGCCGCTCGGCGTCGCTAAAAAGACGTGGATCCCTGCGGCATACAGTTTATCGATAACCTCATCCAACCAGCCAAACTCAAATACGCCCTCTTGCGGTTCAAGTTTGGCCCAGCTAAATATCCCCACCGACATGACATTACAATTTGCCTGCTGCATCATCGTAATATCCTGGTCGATAATACCGGGATAATTCTCCCACTGTTCCGGGTTATAATCTGCGCCATGCAATAACGCATTAACCTTTGGGCTCAAAGGCGGAAATTTTTGCATAATAAAATCCTGAAAAAGAGTGTTGCTAATTAATTAAATACTTTTACCGACGGCAGGACTTTTCCTTTGCAGTCAAATAAGGCCTGATTCTCGCGGGCATTACCTTCTTTCCATTCGTCATGGATATATTTCATACCCGCTTTCGTGGCCCAGGTATTTCCCGGAACGGCAATCCAGGTCGGTTCCCAATAAAATATCCCTTTGCCACGACGGTCCGGAACATCAATAACGGCCTGCATTAAGTCATGAATATAGTTATATTGCCCCTGAACCGTGCCCGGATAGCCGCCGTCTTTCTCTTCTTTCGCCTGGAAGCTGTTTTCCGCGTTATCGCAGTTTTCCAGCGTGTAGCCATAAGCGGCTTCGACCACAATGACATCTTTGTTGTAGCGTTTGCTGATGTCATCCATGTTGGCCTTCAGCGCGCTGATAGGGCCGTTCCAGTAGGTGTACATCGACAGGCCAATCACGTCATACGGCACATTGCGTTTGCTGATTTCATCAAACCACCAACGGAAGGTGTCATTTTTGGTGCCTTCGGCCAGATGGAGCATAATTTTCACCTGCTCACCGCCCTTCAGATTCTCTTTCAGCCCGGAAATCGCCGCATTCAGCAGGCCGGCTAAACGGTCAAACTCGCCGCCGCCCTGCCCCCAGCTTTTGCCTTCCGGCCAGAGAATCCCGCCGTTAATTTCGTTGCCAATCTGCACCATATCCGGCAGCACGCCCTCCTGCTTGAAGCGGGCGATGGTGTCACGGGTATAGTCGTGAATCACGGTTTTCAGCTGCGGGTAATCCATCTTCTCCCACGCTTTGGGTTTGTACTGTTTGCCTGGGTCAGTCCAGAAATCGCTGTAGTGGAAGTCCAGCAGCAGCTTCATGCCCTGCGCTTTTGCCCGCTTCGCCAGCGCCAGCGTGCTGGCAAGATCGTTATCACCGCCGCCGTAAGCCTTACCGTCGGCATCTTTCGGGTCAACCCACAGGCGCAGACGAACATAGTTCACGCCGTTGGCTTTGAGAATCGCCAGCGCGTCCTGCTGCTGGTTTTGTTCGTTGTAGAAACGGGCGCCGTGCTTCTCAGCATCCAGCAGCGTCGAGATATCGGCCCCTTTAATAAAATCCGCTGGCATAGCGTTAAACGGCTTCGTTTGCAGCGTCTCGGCCGCCAGCGAAGAGGCGGAAAAACTACAGGAGAGACAAACAGCAAGCAGAGCGGGTGCAAATCTTTTCATGTGGTTATCCTTTGGTGCTGCCGGAGGTCAGGCCGGACACGAAGTATTTCTGTAATGCCAGATAGAGAATCGCCACCGGTACGGCAATCAGTACGGCTCCTGCCGCGTAGGTGGTGTAGCTGGCGCCCATTTTTTGCGCCACCAGGTTGTACAACCCGATAGGCAGCGTGTATTTATCCGGCGTACGCAGGATGGTGCTGGAGAGAATGAAATCCCCCAGCGGGCCGGTGAAGGAGAACAGCGCCACCACCGCCACAATCGGCTTCGACAGCGGCATGATGATTTCAATGAAGATGCGGAAGTTGCTGGCCCCGTCCATGCGGGCGGACTCATCGAGATCTTTAGGGATCGCGTCGAGATAGCCCTTCATCAGATAGGTATTCATCGGGATCATCCCTGCCACGTAGATCAGCACCAGTGCGAAGTGGCTATTGATCAATCCCAGCAGTTGGGAGAGCACGAAAATAGCAATCAGCGCGGAAAACTGCGGGATCATCTGCAGCAGTAAAAACAGCATCAGCCCATTCTGACGCCCTTTAAAACGAAAGCGTGAAAACGCATAGGCGGTAAAGCTGACGCTAATCAGCGTTAGCACCATGGTCAGGAAGCTGATTTTCATCGAGTTCCAGTACCAAGTCATGTAGTTCACCTGGCCGTTAAACAGGTCGGCGTAGTGCTGGAACGACAGGTTTTCCGGAATAATCGACGTACTCAGCAGGCTGTTCCCAGCGTTGAGCGACGCGCCAATGGTCCAGATCAGTGGGTAAATAATGATGGTGGAAACCAGCACGATAACCAGCCAGGAGAGCGACAGCCGCACCCATTTTTCACGCTTAATACTTTGTGATTTAGCCATGTGATTCCCTTACGCCATATCGTCGTTTTTGAAAGATTTCGTGGCGCGGAACTGCCACAGCGCCAGACCGACGACAAAAATCGACAGCAGGATGGTAATGGTCGCCGCAATGGCGTACTGGGAAGAGGACATGGTCAGCTTATAGATCCACGACACCAGAATATCCGTACCGCCCGCGTTCGATCCGGCCACCGCCGGCCCACCGTTGTTAAACAGGTAGATGATGTTGAAGTTGTTAAAGTTGAAGGTGTATTGCGTGATGATGATGGGCGCAATCGAGTAGAGCACCAGCGGCAGCGTAATCGTGCGTAGCTTGGTCGTCGTGCTGGCACCGTCCATCGTTGCCGCCTCGTAGAGATCGTCAGGAATCGCCTGCAATACCCCCGTGGTCATCGCAAACACAAACGGGAAACCAAGCCAGGTCTGCATCATAATCAGCGCGGTTTTGGTCCAGAATGGGTCGGTCATCCACGCTTTTGGGCTGATCCCAAAGAACGACAGAATGGCATTGTTAATGACGCCAAACGAGTCGTTGAACATCCCGGCAAATACCAGAATGGTGACAAAGCCCGGCACCGCCCATGGCAGAATGAAGATAGTGCGGATCAGCGGTTTAAAGCGCAGATCTTTCTGGTTCACCAGAATCGCCAGCAGCACGCCCACAGTGCACTGCAGCGTGGTGGCCAGCAGCGTCCAGACCACCGTCCACTGCAGCACGTCGAAGAAGGTCGAGCGCCAGATGGAGAGCGTGAAAATATTGACGAAGTTCTTCAGCCCAACCCAGTCCACCAGCTTCGCCGGAGGGGTGTGGTAAAGGTTGTAGTTGGTAAAGGCGATAGAGAACCCAAACAGAATCGGGAAAATCACCACGAACACCAGCAGGATGAATCCTGGGGTGATCATTAAATAGGGAAAGCCATCGCTCAGCAGCATCTGATACTGTTTACGCACGCTGTTCAGCTGCTGGCCCTCATCACGCTTCTTACCGTTCGCCCACGCATCGCGCAGGGAGAGATAATAAATCGTGACGCCAAAGCCGATAATCAGCACGCTGATGATCCCTTCCGCTAACAGGAAGATAGAGTTATCGCGCGGGACCTCTTCTCCCAGCGTGTACAGCCCCCACAGTCCTTCGCTCAGGAAGTCGTAAAACACGCCCATAAAGCTGCTAAGCAGCACCAGGAAGATAAGTCCCTTCAGCCACTGGCGGTGATAAAACTGGCCAAAGCCAGGCACAATGGCCAACAGCAGGCCGCACCACGCATGGCGTCCGGCCCCCTGTGCTCTGTTTACATTTTCGCTGGGATTGATAATCACACACGGCTCCTTCTGAAAACGGGAGGTCCCCCTCCCGTCCGTGACGTCAGTGCTTACTGGTTACTCGCCTGCATGGCTTCGATCTGCATTTTGATCTGTTTTTCGGCGTTATCGAGCGCGGCCTTCGGCTCTTGCTTACCGGTCAGGCTCAGTTCAAGCGCTGCGTTGGCAGGGCCCCACACTTCGCCCATCTCTGGGATCCCCGGCATCGCCGTGGCGCGGGCGGCCTGCACCGCAACGGCGCTAGCTTTCTCATCGTTCTTGATAATCGGATCGTCAATCATCGCCTTCTGCGGCGGGATTTCACGCGTCGCGATATAGCGCGTTTTCACATACTGCGGCTGGTTGATAAATTCGATGAACTTCTGCGCCATCGCTTTATCTTTGCTCCAGGTCGACACCACGTAGCCCTTCACGCCAAGGAAGGAGCTCATCGGTTTGCCGTCCGGCAGGTTTGGCAACGGTGCCACGCCGTAGTTGATGCCCGCCGCTTCATACGGCTGGAAGGCCCATGGCCCGTTGATCACCGCCGCGGCTTTCTTCTCGGTGAACAGCGAGTCGATAGCATTCAGCCCGTTGTCACCGATAATCCCCGCCGGGAAGATCTTATCGGCATAGAATTTCTTCAGATAAGTGACCGCTTCTACCGCACCCGGCTTGTTCAGGCCAACGTCCTGAGCGTTGTAACCACCTTTGCCGTTATCGCCAAAGATGTAGCCGCCCATCGGGCCAATCGCCCCCCAGCTGTAGTAAATCTGGTCGAACTTGGCGAGCAGCCCGTACTTGTTCTGCGCGCGCTGAGCTTTGGAGAAGTCATACCATTCCGGCAGGCTGGCTAACGGCTTGTCGATTAACTCTTTGTTGTAAATCAGCACCAGCGTTTCGACCGCCTTCGGCACGCCATACAGAGCGTTGTCCATACGAAAAGCATTAATTGACGCAGGCGTAAACTCATCAATCTGCTTCTGGTCGAGCTTAATCGGCGTCAGCAGCCCCTGAACCACCGCCCCACCGAGCTGATCGTTTGGAATGACCAGTACGTCCGGGCCAATCCCCGCCGGGCCATCAAGACGCAGCTTTTCCAGCTGCTGCGCGTAAGGCATCTCCTGCACGTTGACCTTAACGTCGTACTGTTTTTCGAAATCAGCGATGGCATCCTTAATTCCGGCGGATTTCTTTATGTCTTCCCAGACGTTAAGCTGCGTAGCCGCATGAGCCTGCAGGCTAATCAACTGCCCCGCGGCCAGAGTCGTAAGGATAAGTGCGGCAATGGTGTTCTTTTTCATTATCAACCTCATGTGAAGGTGTAACAATTTATCGTTTTTAACTACAAGGCACAGCATATTTTAACGCTTACAATGCTTGATTTGCACCGTATTACTGGTTTCTTACATTTTGTTATACGCTACGCTTTGAGTGATGATAAAACCACTGACAACTGCGAGTTGTGTGATCGTCATTGCAGAAATGAAACATCGATATAGGGCGCATAAATAGCGGAAGTTATAGTCGCATCATGATTTTCACGCTGTTGAGCATCGCTTAGCCAAATTGTCATACGTAATACACAAATGACATTCAGCGGCCCTCATCCCAACGGCAGGCAAAGGTTAATAACTTCGGGGAACGTCGATGTCTAATATCCGACTGAGGAATGTCACGAAACGCTTTGGCAGCACCGTCACGCTGCATAATGTCAATCTCGATATTGAAGACGGCGAGTTTGCCGTGTTTGTTGGCCCATCCGGCTGCGGTAAGTCGACACTGCTACGCATGATTGCCGGGCTGGAAGAGGTCAGCGACGGCGAAGTGCTGATTGGTGACGAGGTCATGAACGATGTTGCGCCGTCCCATCGCGGCGTGGCGATGGTGTTCCAGTCGTATGCGCTCTACCCACATATGACGGTTGCGGAGAACATGGGCTACGGCCTGAAGGTCAACAAAGTGCCGAAAGAGGAGATCCGCCGACAGGTAGAGATGGTGGCCAAAACGCTGCAGCTTTCGCACCTGCTGGACCGCAAGCCAAAGCAGCTTTCCGGCGGCCAGCGTCAGCGTGTGGCTATTGGCCGTGCCATTGTGCGTAACCCGCGCGTCTTTATGTTCGATGAACCGCTGTCAAACCTCGATGCCGAACTGCGCGTGGATATGCGCCTGCACATTGCGCGCCTGCACCAGGAGCTGAAAACCACCATGGTGTATGTTACCCACGATCAGGTCGAAGCGATGACGCTGGCCGATAAAATCGTGGTGATGAACTACGGTAAGGTGGAGCAAATGGGCTCACCGATGGATCTCTACTACAACCCGATCAACAAATTCGTCGCCGGGTTTATCGGCTCACCGAAAATGAACTTCCTGCCGGCCACCGTCGCCGAGTGGCAGCCAGGTTCCTTGACCGTGAACCTGGCTCAGCAGCATACGCTGACCCTGGCGATAGAGACCGCCCCGCTCACCCCGGGTGCCACCGTGACCCTGGGTATTCGCCCGGAACACCTCTCTACCGATACCCGCCGCGGTACGGTACTGGCCTTTAACTGTGAAGTGGTTGAGCGTCTTGGCAACAACACCTATCTCTTCGGTCAGTGCTACGGCCACGACAACGTGAAAATCCTGCTGCCGGGGGATGTCCATTTTCGCCCGTGGCAGCAAATTGATCTCGCCTTCGACCCGCAGCACTGCATGATCTTCGACGAACACGGCCTGCGCATCAGCGCCGATATTGCCGCCCCTAACCAGCATTAATCCCCAGCCTTCCGCGCACGGCCTGCCGCCGTGCGCTTTAGCTAATTTTCGCAAAAGCTCAGACCCCCACTCCGTCATAAATTAGAAAATAACGTTATTGGTCGCGCCCTTCGCCATCAGGCAGGCTGTCGTTATCAACCCGACGGAGATATCCCATGCAGCGCTGTTGTTGTCACCCCGCATTTGCACCACCCCAACATTACGGCATTCATCTGCAAAATGGAGAGTTCAATGAGTCTGACCACCCTGCCTATTCTCAGCCTGGCGCGCTACCACCAGCCGTCTGAACGCGCTGAGTTTCTGCTAGCGCTTCGCCACGCCGCCCGCGACGTCGGCTTTTTCTACCTGACCGATCACGGTATCAACGATGCCCTGCAGCAGTCGCTGCAGTCGGAATCACGCCGCTTCTTCGCCCTGTCCGACGAACAAAAACAGCAGGTGGCGATGATCCACTCCCCGCACTTTCGCGGCTACAACCGCAGCGCAGCCGAACTGACGCGCGGCCAGCCGGACTGGCGGGAACAGTTTGATATTGGGGCCGAGCGTCAGGCCGTTTCGCTGCGAGAGCACGACCCGCGCTGGCTTCAGCTACAGGGCCCTAACCTGTGGCCTGAAGCGCTGCCTTCCCTGCGCCCGGTCCTGCTGCAGTGGCAGCGGTCAATGACCGAGATGGCGATGACGCTGCTGCGCGCCTTTGCTGAGGCGCTGCAGCTACCGCCCGAGGCGTTTGACACCCTGTACGGCCAAAAACCCAACGAACATATTAAGCTGATCCGCTATCCCGGCCAGCAGGAGACGCAAAACAGCACCCAGGGCGTGGGAGCGCATAAAGACTCCGGCTTCCTGAGCTTCCTGTTGCAGGACGATCAGCAAGGGCTGCAGGTGGAAGTCAGCGACGGCCAGTGGATTGACGCCAAACCGCTGCCCGGCAGCTTTGTGGTCAATATTGGCGAGTTGCTTGAGCTGGCAACCAACGGCTACCTGCGTGCCACCGTTCACCGCGTGATCTCACCACCGGCCAACAAGCAGCGCCTCTCCATCGCCTTCTTCTTAGGCGCACAGCTTGACGCCGTGGTGCCGGTTTACTCCCTGCCTGAATCACTGGCGCGAGAAGCCAACGGCCCGCAAAGCGACCCGCAGAATCCACTGCTGCGCGACGTAGGCTGGAACTATCTAAAAGGCCGCCTGCGCTCCCACCCGGACGTGGCGGAACGCTATTACCGCGATGTACTGCGCGCGCGCAGTGAACAGCTGATTGCCTGATAACCATTAAAACAAGGAACACACCATGAAACATGCCGCATTCAAACTGGCAGGGGTTGCACTGTCTCTTTCTCTGGCCTGGAGCGCGTCTGCCGCGCCGCTGCGTATCGCCGCTGACCCGGTGCCGCACGCAGAAATTCTCAACTTTATTAAAAAGCAGGACCCGAAGCTGGATCTGAAAATTGTCGAACTGACCAGCGGCGTTAACGCCAACGAACTACTGGCCAACGGCGACGTCGATGCCAACTATTTCCAGCACGTGCCGTACCTGAAAGACCAGGAAAAAGCGCTGGGCAAAACCTTTGCCGTTGCCGCCACGGTACATATCGAGCCGCTGGGCATCTATTCGCATAAACATAAAGATCTGCAATCGCTGCCCGAAGGGGCCACCGTGGCGGTGCCGAATAACACCACCAACCTGAGCCGCGCGCTGTTCCTGCTGCAGAGCAAAGGGCTGATTAAGCTGGCGGCAAAGTTTACTGACCCGGCGACAACGCTTGCCACACCGAAAGATATCGCCGAAAACCCGCATAAGCTGAAGATCCTCGAGGTGGAATCCCCGCAGATCCCTCGCTCGCTGGACGACGTCGACCTGGCGGTGATCAACGGCAACTACGCGCTGGAAGCAGGGCTCAACCCGGCCAAAGATTCGCTGGGGCTGGAGAGCGCCACGCATAACCCGTACGCCAATATTCTGGTCACCACCCCGCAGCTGGCCAACGATCCGCGCATCAAAGAACTGGCAAAAGATCTGACTTCGCCGCAGGTCGCAGAATTTATTCACCAGCACTATAACGGCTCGGTGATCCCGGTTAGCGCACCGCAGTCATGATCGTCATCGAAGGGCTGAGCAAGCAGTATGCCGGAAGCGGCCACCCGGCACTCAACGACGTTTCGTTTACCGTTCCCAAAGGCGCCATTTACGGCATTCTTGGGCGGAGCGGCGCGGGTAAAAGCACCCTGATTCGCTGTCTGAACTTACTGGAGCGGCCCAGCGCGGGCCGTATCCTGTTCAACGGGGAAAATATCGTGCAGTACGATAAGGCGCAACTCCGCGCCCATCGTCTGCGTACCGGCATGATTTTTCAGCACTTCAATCTGCTGCACGCCCGAAGTGTAGCCGACAACGTCGCCGTGCCGCTGGAGATAGCCGGCATCCCGAAAGCGCAGCGTCAACAGCGCGTAACGGAACTGCTCGCACTGGTCGGGCTTGGCGACAAAGCCGACGCCTTCCCCTCCCAGCTTTCCGGCGGGCAAAAGCAGCGCGTAGGCATTGCCCGCGCGCTGGCCGCTGAACCCGATGTGTTGCTGTGCGATGAGGCCACCAGCGCGCTGGATGCCGAAACCACCGCCAGCGTACTGGCGCTGCTGGAAACGATAAACCGCCAGCTGGGGCTGACCATTGTGCTGATCACCCATCAGCTTGAAGTGGTCAAGAACCTTTGCGATCACGCGGCGCTGCTGGAAGGTGGGGAATTGCAGGAGAGCGGGAAAATCGCCGACCTGCTGGCTTCACCCTGGTCACGCCTGCGGGACATTTTACTGGGAGACGGCGATGAAGAACGCCGCTTCCTCGCCCGCCACGGCATTGAAGGGAGACACCTATGCATAGTCGCATGAGCTGGGAAGATTTATGGCCGCTGCTGGTCGGCGGCACGCTGGATACGCTTTACATGGTGGGATTCGCCACCCTGTTTACCGTCTTAATCGGCCTGCCGCTGGGCGTGCTGCTGTTTCTCTCCCGCCGCCAGGGGATTGTCCCCATGCCGCGCCTGAATGCGGTGCTGGGGGCGATTATCAACACCGGGCGCTCGCTGCCGTTTATTGTGCTGCTGATTGCCCTTATCCCCTTCACCCGTCTGCTGGTTGGCACCACGCTCGGTAGCACGGCAGCCATTGTGCCGATTACCATCGGGGCGTTTCCTTTCTTTGCTCGCCTGACCGAAAGCGCGCTGGATGAGGTGGACTACGGGCGCATTGAAGCGGTGCTGTCGATGGGCGGTAACGCCTGGCATGTGGTAAGCAAAGCGCTGCTGCCCGAAGCGCTCCCGGCGCTGCTGGCAGGCACCACGCTGACTATCGTCATGCTGATTGGCTTTTCGTCGATGGCGGGCGTCATCGGCGGTGGCGGGCTGGGTGATTTAGCGATTCGCTACGGCTATCAACGGTTTAATGATCAGATAATGATCGGCACGGTGCTCATTTTGGTACTGATGGTGCAGGGCGTGCAGATGGGCGGTGACCGCCTGGTTCGCGCGCTGGCGCATCGCCGCTGAATCCGCGCTAATTCTGGCAGGGGGGACGATTTCGCGTAATAAGCGTAGGAAATGTCGGGTATACTTGCACTACTTAGCCCCGGAAAAGGACTGGCAGTGACAACTCGACACCTGATCGGTCTGATAACCGGCGTACTGATTATAGCGATACTCCTGCCTATTTTGCTGAGCGTCTGGCTTGCCCAGCGGGAAGCGCATCGGCAATTTATCACCGAGCAGGAAACCTACGCGTCGCGGGTCCTCATACGTACCGAGCAGGTCATGGACCAGGCCAAAGGGGCACTACTGCAGATGGATGCTCTGAAGGATGCGGGCTGCAGCCCTGCGCATCTCCAGGAGATGCGCCGTCTCTCCTACTCGTGGCGCTATATTCAGGAAGTGCTCTATCTCGATGGGCTGACAGCCAGGTGCTCCTCGCTCGAGAACAGCGGTAAGCCGTTCACCTTCCCGGAGCCGGATCGCATCATCCCATCCGGCTATCGCGCCTGGTACACCGAACGCAACGATCTCGGCATCCGTCGCTATATGGCCGCCTTCGCTTCCGATCACCATATGGTGATTATCGACCCCGTCTCGTTTATCGACGTTATCCCGTTCAGCAACTCGAAAACCCAGGTGGCGCTTATCAGCACCCATAACAGCCGGGTGCTCGCCAGCAGCGCGCCGCTGGATCAGCAGGCCTGGCAGCAAATTCAGCTACAGCATCTGGAAACGCTGACCAAAGACAATATCGTTTATACGGTACGCCAGTATCCCGATCTGCAGGTGTCGATCATGACCTGGTCTTCGACTCTGCCGTTGTCAGAACGCCTGCGTCACCAGCTGATGCTGTGGTTACCGGTCGGTATACTCATGAGCCTGCTGGCAAGCTGGTTGATTTTCCAGGTGCTGCGCCGTTTGCAGTCGCCACGCCAGCGTATGCTTGATGCGCTGAACAATGCCGCGATTACCGTCTACTACCAGCCCATCGTGTCGCTTACCGATGGCAAAGTGGTGGGATGTGAAGCGCTGGCACGCTGGAAGCAGCCGGACGGCAGCTACCTGTCGCCAGAGATTTTTATTCCACTTGCCGAGCAGACCGGGCTCATTACCAACCTGACGGAAAACGTGGTGAAATCCGTTTTCCGCGATCTCGGTAAATGGCTCAGCCTGCATCCGGATCAGCATGTCTCCATCAACCTCTCCGTCGCCGATTTCCACTCTGTCGTACTGCAAACGCTGTTGCACCAGCAGATGCGCATCTGGCACGTGCAGCCGCAGCAAATTGCCCTTGAATTAACCGAGCGCGGCTTTGCTGACCCGAAAACCACGCTGCCGGCGATGACCGCTTACCGTAAAGCCGGGCACGCCATCTATATCGACGACTTCGGCACCGGCTACTCCAGCCTGCGCTACCTGCAGGACCTTGAGGTCGATACCTTAAAACTCGATAAATCCTTCGTTGATGCGCTGGAGTACGCGCAGGTAACGCCATACATCATTGAAATGGCAAAAACCCTGCAGCTGAACGTAGTGGCGGAAGGGATTGAGAGTCCCTGCCAGGAGAAGTGGCTGCGCGAGCACGGCGTGCAGTTTGGACAGGGCTGGCTTTACAGCAAGGCCCTGCCGAAAGAGGCGTTTATTCTCTGGGCGGAAAGCAACCTGCGGGCGCACGCTACTTCAGATAGGACTTAATCACCTGCATCACCACCTCGAGGTCGGCTTCGCGCTGACCCTCTTCGGGCTCTTTGACCACGTGATCGGTCAGATGGCCCTGAATCACCTGCAGCATCATGCCGTTGACCGCGCCGCGAATCGCCGCCAGCTGCTGTAGCACCTCCGCACACTCGTGCTCGCGATTGAGCATTTTCTCAAGCGCAACGCTCTGCCCCTGAATTTTCTTCAGACGCGTCAATAACATCTTCTTGTGACGAACGGTATGTGACATGGCCGGGATCCTGTTCTTAACTCCTGCGCAAGCATACCACGCGCGGCTCTGACTGCGCATTTTTATACTAGGGGGTAGTATTATAATACTGGGTGGGAGTATAGTGATTTCACTTTTTTGCAAGGATCCTTCGCGATGAACGACTTCACGACACTCTTACAACAGGGCAATGCCTGGTTCTTTATCCCCGGCGCCATTCTGCTTGGGGCGCTGCACGGCCTGGAGCCTGGCCATTCCAAAACCATGATGGCGGCGTTTATCGTGGCGATCCGCGGTACGCTAAAACAGGCGATATTACTGGGGCTGGCGGCGACGCTGTCGCACACGGTGGTGGTGTGGGTCATCGCCATGGCCGGGATGTGGTTTGGTCGCGGGTGGGATGCACAAACCGCCGAGCCGTGGTTTCAGCTGCTTTCCGGGATAATCATTATTGTTATCGCGCTGTGGATGCTATGGCGCACCTGGCGTGAGTCGCGCGGGGCGCACGATCATCATCACGACCATGATCACCACCACCACGATCATGAACATGAACATCATCATGGCCACGATCATCACCACGATCTGGTGGAAGCCGACTGGCAGGATGCCCACCAGCGCGCTCATGCCGAAGAGATCAACCGACGTTTCAAAGGCCAGGAGGTCACCACCGGGCAAATTGTGGTGTTCGGCCTGACCGGCGGGCTCATCCCCTGCCCGGCCTCGATCACCATTCTGCTTATCTGCCTGCAGCTTAAACACGTGGCGCTGGGGGCGACGCTGGTGCTGAGCTTTAGCGTCGGGCTGGCGCTCACGCTGGTCGCCTCCGGGGCCATTGCCGCCATTGGCCTGAAGCATGTGAGCAAACGCTGGAGCGGGTTTGGGGAGCTATCGCGAAAAGCGCCGTGGTTCTCCGGCGCACTGATTATTCTGGTGGGGCTTTACATGATGGGACACGGCATCAGCGCACTGATCTGATGCCGTGTGCAGAGCTTAGGCTAGCTGCCAGCTAAACTGGTAGCGAACCCGGCGGGCGGGCAGTAAAAACTCTGGCCCCACGCTCGGGCTCCAGGAGTCGTCGCCGCCCACACCCATATGGAAGGCATCGAGGTTCAGCCAGCAGCCCGGCTCCTCGTGCAGCAGATGGTGATGGGTGGTTTCATGCAACTGACGCTGACTGTAGCGGCTGAGGCCAAAGTGGAACTCACCGCGCCAGCAGTGCGCGCCATATTCAAGCTGTCGGGTGTCGCAGCGCAGCCCATTTTCCGTCGGGTAGATATACGGCGTATGCAGCGCCGACAGCGGCAGAGTCCACAATCCCTGGCGCGCCGCCAGACGACGGTCTGGATAGTTTTCATGCGGCCCCAACCCCAGCCAGCTCACCTGTTCTTCCACGGTGGCCAACTGGCAATGCAGACCAATTCGCGCCGGGTGCGGAATATCTTCCGCCACCTGCACCGTCACATCGCCATGCAACACGCCGTAATCGTCAATGCGCCAGCGTTTGTGGCTGATAAACAGAATTTTCCCCTGAAATTCCCAGCTCTGCTGCGTCTCGACCTCAACGCCCTGTTCCTGCGACGCGGCCCGGCACAGTAACAGCCGCGGCGTCATGGCGTACATCCCCGCCGCCTTCCAGCGCTCTACCCAGGCGTTCGGGTCGATCCGGGTCACTTCACTCACGCCGATATCGTTATCCAGCGGCGCGCGGGTGAAATTATCGCGCAGCGGCGTCAGCAGCTCCGGTTTGTCGTTGCGCCACCACTGCGTCAAATCGCCACTCTCACGGCTAAACTGCCAACGCTGACTACCGTGGGCGATCACAAACGCCAGCGCCTCAACGTGCAGCTGCGGGGCGGTGCCTGTCTCTTGTCGTACCGGCAGCGACAGCGCGGCGGGCAGCGGCCACTGATCCCAGGCGCACAGATGGTTAGCCGCCGACCACCCGGTCGCCTGCGGCTGATATACCTCAACATTAAGCCAGCTATTTTCGCTGAGCGCGGCGCTATCGGTGAACGGCAGCACGATTCGTTGCTGCCCCTGCGGGTCGATATCAAGCGCTTCCTCGCCCTGCGTCAGCGTTTTGCCATCAACGGTAATCGACCAGCGCAGACACTCGTTATCCGTGTGACGGAACAGGAATTCACTGCTCACTTCTATTTCCAGCGGCGCGCGCCCCACCAATCTGAACTGGAAGAACTGCTGTGCCCTTTGCGCCTCAAACAGCGCTGGGTGCGGCGTACGATCCGGGAACACCAGGCCGTTCATGCAGAACTGACGATCGTTTGGCGTATCGCCAAAATCGCCGCCGTAGGCCCAAAAGCGCTCGCCCTGCTCATTGGTTTTGCTCAACGCCTGGTCAACCCAGTCCCAGACAAAGCCGCCCTGCAGGCGTGGGTTGTCGCGAAACGCCTGCCAGTATTTCGCAAAACCGCCAAAGCTGTTGCCCATCGCGTGAGCGTACTCGCAGAGGATCAGCGGACGCGTCTCTTCCGGCAGCGCAATCCACTTTTTGATGCTCCACTTCGGCACCGTCGGGTGCGGCTGATCGGCATCGACGCGAGCGTACATCGGGCAGACGATATCCGTCGCCGCCGTATTCGCGCCGCCGCCCTCATACTGCACCGGGCGTGACGGATCGGCCGTTTTTATCCAACGGTAGAGCGCGTCGTGGTTCGCGCCGTGCCCGGATTCATTGCCCAGCGACCAGATGATAATGGAGGGATGGTTGCGGTCGCGTGCAACCATTCGGGTCACGCGCTCGCTCATCGCCGGTAGCCAGCGCGGGTCGTCCGCCAGGCGGCTCATCGGCACCATGCCATGGGTTTCAATATTGGCTTCATCCACTACGTACAGCCCGTAGCGGTCGCACAGACGGTACCACAGCGGATGGTTCGGATAGTGGGAGCAGCGCACGGCGTTAAAGTTGTGCTGCTTCATCAGTTCAATATCGCGGCGCATGGTGGCTTCATCCACCGCCTGCCCGGTTTCCGGGTGATGTTCATGGCGGTTAACGCCGCGGATCAGCAGCGGTTTACCGTTCAGCGTCAGCAACCCGCCCTCTATCGCCACCTGACGGAAACCAACATCGCATGCTTCCGACTCCAGCGGCTTACCGTCTGCATCACGCAGCGTGAGCACCAGCCGATAAAGGTTTGGCGTTTCGGCGCTCCATAACGCGGGCTGCTCCAGCGGCAGCGTCACCTTCAGGCGCTCTGCCCAGCCGCCGCGTTCATCCACAAACGGAATGCCCACGGCCTGTTGCAGGCTGGCAACGGCGTTGTCACCCCACCACAGCACGGCTTCCACGTCGGTTGCGGCAGCGGCAGAGCCTTCGACGGTCACCTGAATATCCAGTTCACCGAAGGTAAAACGCTCAGACAGCCGAGGCGTAACCTGATAGTCGGCAATGCGGGTTGCCGGTTTATGCAGCAGCGTCACATCGCGGAAAATACCGCTCATGCGCCACATATCCTGATCTTCCAGGTAGCTGCCATCGCACCAGCGCAGCACCATCACCGCCAGCCGGTTCTCGCCAGGTTTCAGCACCGCACTCAAGTCAAACTCGGCGGGCAGGCGGCTATCCTGGGAGTAGCCCATCCACTGACCATTGCACCACAGATGAAATGCCGAGTTCACGCCGTCAAAAATAATCCGCGTTTGTCCCTGCGTCAGCCATTCATCTTCTACGGTAAAGGTGTACGAGTAGCAGCCCGTCGGGTTCTCTACGGGCACCTGTGGCGGCGTCACCGGAATCGGATACGTCACGTTGGTGTAGATAGGCGTATCAAAACCGTGCATCTGCCAGTTAGACGGCACCGGCATGGCGACAGCATCGTGAAGATCCTGCTCAACCCACCCCTCCGGTACGGCTTCGGGGGCAGAAAAGAAGTTGAAGCGCCAGTTACCGTTTAACGACAGGCGCGAGGCCGATGCGCTATCCAGCCGCGCTGCGCTCGCTTCACGCCAACTGTTAAACGGCGCGTGGGCGGGCAGTCGGTGCCACTGGGTAAGCTGGGGATTTTCCCAGTCACGACGGGAGAGTAAAGCAGACAGCGTCAGAGAAGAATGCGGCATGGAAACCTCGTTGCGAAGCGCTCACAATTTTTAATGAGAGTGCACGGATCTCACCACGAGGTAAAGGATCGGATCGAGAGTAAGCGAGTCAGATCACAATTCGCGCGATCGTCTGGCTATCCGGGTCGCTAGCTCCTGCAAGCAATGCGCCAGATCATCATCCTGAAGACTCTCCGGTTGCCGTTCGGCACTGGAACTACGGGCAATCAGCTCAACCTCCAGGCAAGTCTGGCTCTGTGCCGGTACGCTGCCCTCCTGCGCAATAAGCCAATCTACGCTCATCCGCCCGGCCTCTTTAAAGCGCTGGCGGATGGTGGTCAGCGGCGGCGTGAACCAGGCGCTGTCGGTGGTATCGTCATAACCCACTACCGATAGCTGACCCGGCACGCGAATGCCTTTCTCTGCGCAGGCGCGCAGCGCGCCCAATGCCATCTGATCGTTGGCCACCAGCAGTGCATCAGGGTAGGGTTTTTCACTCAGTAAAAGGTGCGCTTTTTCATAGCCAGAGGCCGCGCTCCAGTCGCCATAGGCCACGGAAACCGGCTGTACCGCTGCCTGTTGTAAGGCATGCTGCCAGCCCGCGAGTCGGGCACGGGCGGAGACAGAGCTTTGCGGGCCTGCCAACAGCGCAATCTGTCGATGCCCCAGCGCGAGCAGATGTTCAACGCCAAGGCGAGCGCCCTGCTCGGCGTCAAACACGAGGCTATTCACCTCGGCATCACGCCCCACGTCGAGAAACAGTATCGGCACCGGCGAAGCGGCGGCCAGCGCTTGCGCATCCTCACGCTCCAGCGGCACATTCACCAGCAGCCCTTCCACACGCTGCGCCTGAAGCTCATGCAAGGCGTTGAAGCAGGCTTCCCGGTCGTGGCTTTCCACCATCGAAATCAGCACGGAAAAGCCCACTTCTCCAGCACGGCGTTTCACCGCCGAGGCAATTTGCGAAGGCGCGTGCAGCGCCAGGTCAGTGGTCAGCAAGCCCAGCGCGCGCGTGGCCTTTCCGGCCAACTGCTGCGCGCCGCGATTGGGAACATAGTGCAGTTCCTGCATCGCGGCCTGCACCTTTTCCCGCGTGCGCGGCGACACGTGCGCGGCCTGGTTTATCACCCGCGACACGGTCTGGTAGGAGACACCGGCGACGCGGGCCACATCATACAGCGTGATTGTTTTCATACTTTTCCGTTTAACTGGCGTACCAGGTGCAGTGTAACCGGAAAACGAACATCATGCTGTGAGCGCTTCGTAAAATCAGGAAACTTGCTCCACCTCAGCCGTGCGACGCTGCGCCACACGAGGCAACTGGAACCACGGCAGGAAAATCTGAATCAACGGGCCAATCGCCAGCGCATACAGCACGGTGCCCACGCCGAAGGTGCCACCCAGCAGCATACCGATAACCAGTACCGAGAGTTCGATGGTGGTACGAATGCGGCGGATTGGCCAACCGGTACGGGCGTGAATGCCGGTCATCAGGCCATCGCGCGGCCCGGCGCCAAAACCGGCACCGATATACATACCGGTCGCCATCCCATTTAGCACCACCGCCAGCAGCAGCAACACAGCGCGAAGCCAGAGCGATTCCAGCGGCGGCATCAGCGAGAGCGTGGCATCGGCCGCCAGTCCCAGCACGATAACGTTGCTGATGGTGCCGAGTCCCGGACGCTGACGCAGTGGAATCCATAACAGCAGTACGGCTGCGCCGGTGAGGATCATCACCATCCCAATATCAAGGGAGGTTAACCCGGATACGCCAAGGTGGAACACGTTCCACGGGTCAGCCCCGAGATTGGCACGAACATAGACGGCGGTCGAAACTCCGTAGAGTATTAACCCAATGTAGAGCTGAATCAGTCGGCGTAGCATAGAGACCTCGGCCTGTAGAATGAGGCTTCCATCATCGGTAAAAATGGCATTATGATTAATGACCAGTTTTTAAAAAGTGGACTGATCCCATGATTCGACGCTCCGCCACCCAATCGTTAGTTCGCCTGCTGGGCCACTGGCAGGACGGCCCCTCCCCGACGCCGCTGTGGCGACAGCTCACCGATGCACTGCGGCTGCTGATTCTCGATGGCCGCCTGCCGCTCGGCACGCGTCTGCCAGGAGAACGGGAGTTTGCCAATGCACTAGGGGTCAGCCGCACCACCATCGCCAGCGCGTTGGCCCAACTGCGCGACGAAGGCTATGTGCAGAGCAAGCAGGGTAGCGGCTCGACGGTCACACTCAGCGCCGAAGGCTACCAGCGCGTGCCGCGCATGCCGACCTCGCCGACGCTGGATATGTCTACCGCCGCGCTGGCGGCCGGCGCGGAAATCCATCAGGCCTACAACCATGCGCTGGCGGCGCTGCCCAGCTACCTCAGCAATACCGGCTACGATCAGCAGGGACTCCCCGCCCTGCGCGAAGCCATTGCCCAGCGCTATAGCGCGCGCGGGCTGCCAACGCGGGCCGACGAGATTATGCTGGTAAACGGCGCAGTCAGCGGGCTGGCGCTGATTCTGCGTAACCTCACCGGGCCGGGCGACCGGGTGGTGGTTGAAACACCGACCTATCCACTCGCGATTTCCGCTATTGAGGGCGCATCCTGCCGCCCGGTGGCGCTACCATTGCCCGATAAAGGCTGGGACACCGACGGCCTGGCGGCGGTTATCGCCCAGACCGCACCACGGCTAGCGTATCTGATGCCCGATTTTCAAAACCCTACCGGCCAGTGCATGGACAGCACCACCCGGCAGATAGTGGCGGACCTGGCGGCACGAACCTGTACGACGCTGGTCGTCGACGAAACGATGGTGGATTTGTGGTACAACGCCCCGCCGCCACCGCCGCTGGCCGCATTTAATCGCGATGCGCCGATCATCACAGTAGGTTCAACCGGGAAAAGCTTCTGGGGTGGGCTGCGCCTGGGTTGGATCCGCGCTTCATCGCGCACCATTGCAGCACTGGTCCAGACCCGCGATACCCTTGATTTAGGTTCGCCGCTGCTGGAACAACTGGCCACGTGCTGGCTACTGGACAATGAGCATCAGTTGCTACCCGAACGGCGTCGACTGCTGACGGCGCGGCGGGATATGTGCGCGGCGTTAATGCATGAATACTTTCCGCAGTGGAAATTTGTGCTGCCGGAGGGAGGACTGTCGTTCTGGGTTGAGCTGCCGGAAATGATGGCAACGCGGTTTGCTGCACGAGCGGAAGCCAGCGCGATTCATCTTGGCGTGGGAACACGATTTGGTCTGGCGGGCAGCGGAGAGCGCAATTTACGCATTCCGTTTACACTGGACGATGAAACTCTGCGTCGCGCCTTTTCGACATTACAGCCGATTTGGGCAACGTTAGCAGGCCAGCATGGCGCAAACAAAGTGCGGAAAATAATTTAACCGCGCGCAAGGGGAGAACGCCCCCAATAACATAACCGGCCTGAAACATTATATTCTTTAACGTTATAAAGTGCGGCTAAAGAATATATTAGTGCTGTGGAGGGATCGGAAAGCCTTTCAGGGAAATAACGAAAGATTCTCCCTCTTTTTTAATCTTAGCACCGGTATCGCACCAGTCAGAGGCAATACGAAAGAATTCATCGCTGCCTACATTCCAGTTGAGAAGAACATGCTTCACGTAGCCTGAACGTAACAGGTCGCAGGCTTCGCTATAGTTACACGCTATCGACGTTTGCTGTTTCATTTTCTCTTCTTCAGGATTTTACGTAATGCTTTGATTTCTTTAGGTGTGAATGGAGCAACATCTTCTTCCGTATGCTGGCTGTCGATGTCATCTTCACACACGCCCGCCTCTTCTTCTGCTACAAACCCCAGCAGCAGCAGCTTTTCTGCCGCAGCGCCTAAAGTCAGGCCGTGGACTTCAGCAAAGTGGCGAAGTCTCTCTTTTACCGCTTCATCAATTTTTACGTTAAGCACTGCGACTGTCATATAAACCCCTTCCCGTAAAGACGCGCCGTCTCGTAGGCGAGTTTGTGTTAACAAAACCCGTAAAGCGGCGCGGCAAAAATGGTTTCTGTATTATTTCTGTAATAACTAATACATGAAACCAACAGCACATTCCAGAAATATATTTATAACACAAAGGGTAATATAAATACCCAATGTTAATCTAAAGGCAATTTATGACACATAAATGACAATAATATTACAAGCAGATGAATGTTATTTGAACGCAAAAGGTTGTTGACGACAAATAGCCACAATTAATACAGGGATTAGATTGGTCTTAGCGGGGGGGATTTTACGGCGATAGAAATGGGTGGGGGCCCTGACAGCTACATCCCGGCACACGCGTCATCTGCCCTGGCTGCTTCCTTCCGGACCTGACCTGGTGAACAGAGTAGCGTTGCGGGAGAACCAACAGGGCCCCCATTGAGAGCGTTGTTATCCAACGCGCTGGCGCATTATCACTGCTGAGACGGGCAATTGCAAGCTATCCGCTACTGCCTGCTGGATTCTTGCGCAATCCACCCTTCACAGGGGGCATCAGGCTGATTATGCTGAAGGTTCTGCTTTAAGGAACTCACTATGGACGATTTTGGCTCTTTCCCTCAGCGCGTTTGGCAAATCATCGCTTCCATCCCGGAAGGCTACGTCACTACCTACGGCGATATTGCCCGGCTGGCTGGCTCTCCGCGCGCTGCGCGTCAGGTCGGCGGCGTATTGAAACGCCTGCCGGAGGGCTCCACGCTGCCGTGGCATCGCGTGGTGAATCGGCACGGCGTGATATCCCTGACCGGCCCGGATCTCCAGCGTCAACGCCAGGCGCTGCTTTCCGAAGGGGTACAGGTGTCGGGCAGCGGGCAGATTGATATGCAGAAGTATCGCTGGAACTACTAGCAGCTGTAGCCCGGCCGAGCAAAACGACGCTGGGAAAATCCCGGGGTCAGCGCTAAAGCGCTTCGCCCGGGCTACCCTGAGTTCACGGCAAAAAAATGCCCTCACGTGGAGGGCATTCGCATTTATGGAACCTGAACCGGCGAGGTATCCTGAACCGGCACCGGCGTTTGCTGCACGGGAACCAGCGTCAGGTCAGCTTTAGTGCCGCCGTGGTTAATCACTTCCTGCACGGTATCAGTAATAAAGACCAGTTTATCGTTAATGGTCACCGCCGCGCTCAGCAGGATACGGGCGTTAGGCTGAATATCTGCCGGGTTGTACGGCAGGGCAAAGCTAAACGGCGCCTGTTTCCCTTCGGTACGCGTCACTTTCTGCGACAGCACTTTCGATGGTGCATCGGCCAACGACGCATCGGACAGCGTTACGGTCAGTACGGCATCCGGCGGCAGCGCCACTTTCTGGCGGATCCACACGTTACCGGAGACATTCGGTCCCGACACGGCCTGAGTGGCCGCTGCTGCTTCTGGCGCAGGTGTCTGATTCTGACTTTGCTGGTGCGTCTTCGCACAGCCCGCCAGGGCCAGTGCAATCGCCAAACCGCTTAAGATCGGCACGAGTTTCATTAGCATTCTCCTTATTGCTCACCCATTCTGAGGCTGTTTTCTCATTTGAGTGACAATGCATTAACAAACGTAACCGCTTTAGTGTGGCATATAATTCACATGATTACCTGCAAACACCCCATTATTCAGACAATTGAACCCATCGGACCACTCGCGAAACTACGTTATAATGAGAGCATTCACCTGATGTTGCGACCGTAAAATTGTAGAGGGTATCAATGAGCCAAGCGCTTTCTAATCTGCTGACATTATTAAATCTGGAAAGAATTGAAGAAGGACTGTTCCGTGGCCAGAGTGAAGATCTGGGGCTGCGTCAGGTCTTTGGCGGCCAGGTTGTCGGCCAGGCGCTGTATGCGGCAAAAGAGACCGTCCCTGCCGACCGTCTGGTGCACTCCTTCCACAGCTACTTCCTGCGCCCGGGCGACAGCCAGAAGCCTATCGTCTATGACGTTGAAGTACTGCGCGATGGCAACAGTTTCAGCGCGCGTCGCGTGGCGGCTATCCAGAACGGGAAACCGATTTTCTATATGACCGCCTCCTTCCAGGGCCCGGAATCCGGCTACGAGCATCAAAAAACCATGCCCGCCGCGCCGTCACCGGACGGCCTGCCGTCGGAAACCGACATCGCCCGCTCGCTGGCACACCTGCTGCCGCCCCAGGCCAAAGAGAAGTTTCTTTGCGATAAGCCGCTGGAAATTCGTCCGGTGGAGTTCCACAACCCGCTGAAAGGACACGTGGCTGAGCCTCGCCGTCAGGTGTGGATGCGCGCCAACGGCACCGTACCGGATTCACTGCATATTCATCAGTACCTGCTCGGCTATGCCTCTGACTTCAACTTCCTGCCGGTTGCCCTGCAGCCACACGGCGTGGGCTTCCTCGAACCCGGTATGCAGGTTGCGACCATCGACCATTCAATGTGGTTCCACCGTCCGTTCGATATGAACGAATGGCTGCTGTACAGCGTCGAGAGCACCTCCGCCTCCAGCGCCCGCGGTTTTGTACGCGGCGAGTTCTACACTCAGGATGGTATTCTGGTGGCGTCGACAGTGCAGGAAGGGGTTATGCGTAACCGCAACTAGGTGATATCAACCACGCCCGCGATATCGCGCGGGCGTACAGTTGCAGCTGGGTAATTAATGGATGATACGGCTCAGCAGGGAGCTAATTCCAGGCAGGCGTTTCTTCTTGTCAAACGGCTTCACGCCGGTTGCACGGCAGTTATTGCAGTAGCAATCGAACGCGTCGCGGGCGGCAATGGTCAACTCTTTCGCGTCTCCGGCGATAAACGTTGCCCTGCGGTCGGTGTTTAAAAACTCACCGCGAAACATTTCAATAATGGGGTCGTATTTAACGCGGGCTTTGTGACCATCGATAAATAATGTGCTGGTATGCATTTGAAACGTTCCTTGAAGTGTTGTGCCATCCTGGCGCGGGTAAAAGCTGGCTTTGCCCGCAAATCTTTACCGATCACATCGGCGGGGTGGAAGAATACTCCTCAGCGTAAAAGATAAAAAGCCGTTTTAAGTAAAATGCTTTTACGCAAACGTATGTAATTACTTACGGTTCGTAAGGTTTTACAGACACCATACCAGCAACCATTGTGATAACGATCACAAAAATCATTGGCGCCACCGCATAAACAAGAAACCCGCACCAGGGCGGGTTAAATAACGGTCAAAATAAATCTTTTGTTTTTCAACGTCTGAAGCATTCCCCGGGGTCGGCGTAAACGCCTCGCCCGGGTTACCGATATCAGGCGTTGTAAGCATTCTCGCCGTGGCTGTTTACGTCCAGACCTTCGCGCTCCTGGTCTTCCGGTACGCGCAGACCGACGGTTAAATCTGCCACTTTATAGCCGATGAAGGCTACGATGCCGGACCAGACGATGGTGATGGCGATACTTTCAAGCTGCACCAGCACCTGATGGCTCATGGTCACGCCTTCTGCATAACCCACGCCGCCCAGCGCCGTAGAAGCAAAGATACCGGTCAGGATACAGCCGATGATGCCGCACACGCCGTGAACACCGAACACGTCACATGGGTCATCCACGCGCAGCCAGCGTTTCAGAGAGGTCACGCCCCACAGACCCGCCAGACCGACCACGATACCCAGAATCAACGCACCGCCGACCCCGATATAGCCACAGGCTGGGGTGATACCGACCAGGCCCGCAATCGCACCAGAACACGCGCCCAGCAGAGAAGGCTTACCGCGCAGTGCCCACTCACCGAATACCCAGCCAAGGATCGCCGCAGCGGTTGCCACCACGGTGTTCACGAAGGCCAGACCGGCAATTTCGTTCGCCGCACTGGCGGAACCGGCGTTGAAGCCAAACCAGCCAAAGTAGAGGATCGCGGTACCGATAAATACCATCGGCAGGTTGTGCGGTTTGAACGCTTCTTTACCGAAGCCCACGCGTTTGCCAATCAGGTAAGCACCCACCAGGCCTGCCACCGCGGCGTTAATGTGCACCACTGTACCGCCCGCAAAGTCGAGCGCACCGTGGCTCGCCAGCAGACCGCCGCCCCAGACCATGTGCGCAATCGGCACGTAGGAGAGGGTCAGCCAAATCACCACGAAAATCAGCACTGCGGAGAAGCGAATACGCTCCGCCAGCGCGCCAACGATCAGGCCCACGGTGATACAGGCAAAGGAGCCCTGGAATGCCACGTGGATGTACTGATAGAACGAGCCCATCAGATCAGTAATCTTGATATTTTTCAGCATCACCCAGTCGAAGCTGCCGAAGAAGCTGCCGCCGGTGCCGAAGGCCAGAGAGTAGCCGTAAACCACCCACAGCACACAGACTACCGCAAAGGTCACCGCGACCTGGGTCAGCATGGAGAGCACGTTCTTGCCGCGGATCAGGCCGCCGTAAAACAGCGCAATCCCCGGGATGGTCATAAACAGCACCAGTGCAGTACACAGCATCATAAAGGCGTTATCGGCTTTATCGACCACCGCCGGTGCCGCCATCGCCAGACCCGGCAGCAGCGCCAGTGCGCTCAACCCCGTTTTTACCATTGTTTTTTTCATCATCTCGATCCCTATCACTGTGCTGGCTGGGAATTACAGCGCCGCTTCGTCGGCTTCGCCGGTACGAATACGGATTACGCGCTGCAGTTCGGCGACAAAAATCTTACCGTCGCCAATTTTTCCGGTGTAAGCGGCTTTGCTAATCACATCGACAACCTCATCAAGCTGATCGTCGGCGATAGCCACATCAATTTTTACTTTCGGCAGGAAGTTGACGCTGTATTCCGCGCCGCGATAAAGCTCTGCATGACCTTTCTGACGACCGAAGCCTTTCACTTCCGTCACCGTTAAGCCCTGAATGCCAATGGAAGACAGCGCTTCGCGAACGTCTTCGAGTTTGAATGGTTTAATTACCACGGTAACCAGCTTCATAGATCCCCTCCAGTCAGAATTCGGTAATGGCTACGAACACGTAAGAGGTAAAGCAAGGGTCATGCCAGAAATGAAAACCACCCTGCTCTGCGGTAAAAATCAGGGTTTATGGCGGCAAGATGGCGGGCGTTAAAAGAAAAACGCACCATGCGGGTGCATGATGCGTGTCACAACAGCAATCTGTTAGAAAAATGCCTGACGGTGGTGCATTACGCGGTAAGCACATCCTCCTGGGTGCTGGCCGCCAGCTCTTCACCGGCCAGCTGTAGCTGATACATCTGCCAGTAACGCCCTTTGGCTTCAAGCAGTTGCTGGTGAGTCCCCTGCTCGACGGCCTGTCCACGGTGAAGCACCATAATGGTATCCGCGTCCACGATGGTCGACAGACGGTGAGCGATCACCACCAGCGTCGTGCGCTGACGTACGGCGGCCAACGCATGTTGAATCGCACGCTCGGTGCCGGAGTCAATATTCGCGGTGGCTTCGTCCAGGATCAGCACCTGCGGGGTCTCAACCAGCACACGGGCCAGCGCCAGTAGCTGCTTCTGCCCGACCGACAGGTTGTTACCCTGCTCGCCCAGATGAGTATAGATACCCTCACTCATCCCTCGCGCCAGCTCGGCCAGCTGTACGGTTTCCAGCACCTGCCAGACCTGTGCTTCGCTGATATCGCGCCCCAGCGTGACGTTGGCAAAGAAGGAGTCGGCCAGCACCACCGGATCCTGTTGCACCACGGCGATGCCCTGTCGCAGCACCTGATGACTCAGGCTTTGTAGCGGACGGCCGCCGAGGCGAATTTCGCCGGAATTGGGCGGGTAATAGCCCATCAGCAGGCTGGCAAGCGTACTTTTTCCGCTACCGGTGTGCCCCACCAGCGCCACAAAGCTGCGTGCTGGAATCGACAGCGAAATGTTTTGCAGCACCATCTTGTCATCACGATAGGCAAATGTAACATCGTCGATATCAATATCGCCGCGCGCCAACGGTGCCATATCGGTTCCGTACTGCTGGCGCGGGCGGTCCATCAGTTCAAACACGCGCTCACCGGCCACCACCGCCTGCTGTAACATCGACTGCTGAGTGGTGAGTTCAATCAACGGCTCGTTCAGACGCCCCAGATAGCTGATAAACGCGTACAGTACGCCGACCTCAATGGAGCCCTGCGCGCTAAAGCCGAATAGCATCAGTAGGCCGCACAGCACCAGCGAAGAGAACAGGCTCAGCAGCGGGCGCAGCAGGAAGCCGTCCAGACGCAGCGTTTGCATGCGCGCCAGATAGTGTGAGCGGCTCACGTCACCGATCCGCTCGCCGAAGCGTACCTGCTGGCGGAACTGCTGAATAACGCTCATGCCGTTGATGACTTCGTTGAAGCCATCGTTAATATCCGCCAGATAGGCGCGAACGCGGCGCACGATAGGCGTGCTGTAGCGTTGATAAATCACCATCACGATCATCACCGCCGGGAAGATAGCGATCGCCACCAGCGCCATGCGCCAGTCGAGACTGAACATCGCCACCAGCATCGCGCCGATCAACGCCGCACTACGCAACACCGTCGCCACCACCGTCACGTACAGATCGCGGATCACTTCCGTATCGTTGGTGACGCGGGAGATAAGCTGGCCTACCGGCTGCGTGTCAAACTCGCTCAGCGGCTGGCGCAGCGCAGCGTCCATCACGTCACTGCGCAGCTGTTGCACCACGCCGACCGCCGCGCGGTTAAACAGTAGCGACTGACTGTAGTGCAGCGAAGCAGCCAGCAGTTGCAGCCCGATATAAGCAGCCGCCAGCCCGGCGACCGTCCCCATCGGCAGACTATTTTTCGCCACCATGTTGTCGATAAAATAGCTAATTAGCAGCGGCCCACTCACTTCGGCGGCAGCGGCCACCCACAGCATCACCACCGCAATCGACAGCGGTTTACGCCACGGCGAGCCGTAGGCCAGCAGCCGCTTCAGGGTTGGCCACAGTTGCCCAAAACTACGCATCGGCCACCTCCGATTTCTCTTCTTCCGTCACATCGTTCAGCGCGGCCTCCAGCTGTTGATAACGGTGCATATCGCGATACCAGCCCTGCTCTGCTGCCAGTTGGTCATGCTGGCCGCGTTGGGCAATATGCCCGTGCTGCATCACTATGATTTCGCTGGCATCCGACAGCGCCGAGAGACGGTGCGCGCTGATAATCACCGTGCGGCCTTCGCCCCACTGACGCAGGTTGTGCAGAATCTGATGTTCGGTGCGGCCATCAACCGCCGATAGCGCGTCGTCGAGGATCAGAATTTCCGCCTCCAGCAGCAGCGCGCGCGCAATGGAAATACGCTGCTTCTGCCCGCCGGAGAGCATCACGCCGCGCTCGCCGACTTCGGTATCGTAACCCTGCGGCAGGCGTAGAATATCTTCATGCACACAGGCCAGCCGCGCCGCATGCTCAATCTCTTCCTGCGTCGCGCTCGGATGGCCCAGCGCAATGTTGCTGGCAACGGTGTCGGAAAAAAGGAACGGCGTCTGGCTGACCACCGCCAGGCGGCTGCGCCAGGCGTCCAGCTGCAATTGACGCAGGGGAATATCGTGGAAGCGGATCTCACCTTCATCAACGTCAAAATGGCGCTGGATAAGCGACAGAATGGTGGATTTCCCCGACCCCGTCGGCCCGCAAATGCCGAGCATATGGCCCGGTTTCAGGGTCACGCTGACGTCGCAGAGCGTTGGCTTGTCGGTTTGCGGGTAGCTAAAGCGACCAATCGCCAGTTCCAGCGTACCGCGCCCTTTGGGCACCGGCTGCGTGCCGTCATCCACCACTGGCGCTTCCGCCAGCAGGGTGCGAATACGGCTATAGGCGGCGCTGCCGCGCTCGACGATGTTGAACATCCAGGCCAGCGCTAGCATGGGCCAGATCATCAACCCGAGGTACATCATAAAGCTGGTGAGCTGGCCGAGGGTCAGACCACCCTGCATCACCATCCAGCTGCCGCCGGCAATCGCCAGCAGGTTTGCCATCCCGATAGCGATGTAAATCGTCGGGTCAAAGCGGGCATCGATGCGCGCCACGCGCATGTTTTTCACCCCGGTGTCAGCCGCATCGGCGGCAAACTGGGCGGACTGCCGGTCCTCAAGGCCGAAGGCTTTGATCATACGGATGCTGGTCAGACTCTCCTGGGTTCGGTCGTTCAGACTGGAGAACGCTGCCTGCGCCACTTTGAAGCGTTCGTGCAGCAGATCGCCATAGCGTTTAATCACCAACGCCATAATGGGCATCGGCAGCAGCGCCAGCAGAGTTAACTGCCAGCTCAGTTGTGTGGACATCACAATCAGCACCGCGCAGCCCATGACCAGCGAGTCCACCAGCGTCAGCACCCCTTCCCCGGCGGCAAATACCACGCGGTCTACATCGTTGGTGGCGCGGGCCATCAGGTCCCCAGTGCGGTGACGTAAATAGAATTCCGGATGCTGGCGGCTTAGCTGCCGGTAGAAATCTTCACGCAGTTCAACCGCCAACTGGTAGGAGGCACCGAACAACAATACGCGCCAGACGTAGCGCAGCAGGTAGACCACCACGGCAATCAGTACCATGGTGCCAAGCCACATCATCACCTTCCCGGTGGTGAAATGGTGTTGTGTGACGCCATCCACCACGATCCCGACCACTTTCGGCGGGATGAGCTGGAGTATGGCGATGATAATCAGCAAGGCGACAGCGCCGAGATAGCGCCGCCATTCCCGGCGGAAGTACCAACTTAGTTGAGCAAATAATCGCACGCGGTAAAATCCTGAACGTCGATTCTCTTCGTCCTGCGCTGCCGCCCTGGCAGCTCGATGGGCAAAGAGAAAATCCCAGAAAAAGTATTATTCGATGGGGAGAGCAGTGGTGTATTTAATCTGTTCCATCGCAAAGCTTGAGGTGACATCCGACAGTCCGGGGACGCGGTTCACCAGGCTTTTATAAAAATCATCGTAGCGTTTCATGTCCGCCACCTGGACGCGCATCAGGTAGTCATACTCCCCGGCCATGCGCCAGAAGCCCAACACTTCGGGCATTTGCGTCACTTCGCTCACAAAAAGGCTGTACCAATCGCTGCTGTGGTGCTGGGTCTTTATCAGCACAAATGCCGTTAACCCAAGCCCAAGCTTTTCCGCATCCAGTAAGGCGACGCGGCCAAGCAGTATACCGTCATCTTCCAGACGTTTTAGTCGTTTCCAGCACGGTGTGGTGGTCAGATTAACGGCATCTGCTAACGCCTGCAAAGAGAGCGTGCAGTCATTTTGTAGTAGGGCCAGCAGCTTTCGGTCAATTTTATCTAACATTTCGGTCACCGGGAGAAAATTTTTCTCTCTTAATTCTATTTTAAAGGTCAGATAGCAACAAATTTTTCTGCACTTTTCGCTAAGCTGGGCACAAAATGACAAACGGAAAATAATGATGAATAGCACCTGGGTCAAACACGCCATCAGCGAAATTAACGCCGATTACCAACGCAGCGCCGACACGCATTTAATCCGCCTGGCGCTACCCGCTTTTCCCGGCATCCAGCTCTACCTGAAAGATGAAAGCACGCACCCGACCGGCAGTCTCAAACACCGTCTGGCGCGTTCGCTGTTCCTTTACGGCCTTTGCAACGGCTGGATCAAAGAAAGCACCACCATTATTGAATCGTCGTCCGGCTCAACGGCGGTTTCCGAAGCCTATTTCGCCCGCCTGCTTGGCCTGCCGTTTATCGCGGTGATGCCCTCCTGCACGGCGAAACGTAAGGTTGAACAGATTGAGTTTTACGGCGGCCGCTGCCACTTCGTCGAGAGCGCGTGTGAAATCTACGCCGCTTCGGAAACCCTGGCCCGCGAGCTGAACGGCCACTATATGGATCAGTTCACCTACGCCGAGCGCGCCACCGACTGGCGCGGCAACAACAACATTGCCGACAGCATTTTCCGTCAGATGTCGCACGAACCCAACCCGGTACCGACGTGGATAGTGATGAGCGCGGGCACCGGCGGCACCTCAGCTACCATTGGCCGCTACATTCGCTGCCAGGGCTATGAAACCCAGCTGATGGTGGTCGACCCGGAGAACTCCGTGTTTATGGACTACTGGCAGCACCGCGATGTGAATCTTCGCGGCAGCGTCGGCAGTAAAATTGAAGGCATTGGTCGCCCTCGCGTCGAGCCGTCGTTTATTCCTGATGTGGTTGATAGCATGCTGCGCGTGCCGGATGCCGCAAGCGTAGCCACCGCTCAATGGCTGGAAACGCAGCTTGGCCGTAAGGTTGGCGCATCTACCGGGACGAATATGTGGGGCGCGCTGCAGTTAGCCGCACAGATGCGAGATGAAGGGAAAACCGGCTCGATCGTGACGCTGCTGTGCGACAGCGGTGAGCGCTACCTCGACACCTACTACAACGCCGAATGGGTGGCGAATAACATCGGCGACACGGCACCGTGGCTACAGGCTATTAACACCATGATTGGGAAATAAAAAAAGCCAGGCATCAACTGAGCCTGGCTTGCTGGAAGGTCTCTCTATTCGGGGGAATAAGGAAGATTAGGTGTGTCCAGCCAATGCGTTAAATAGTGAGAAACCGCCTGGTTTTTGCAGTTTCCGATAATCGGTAGATGGGGGAGCGCCGCTTTAAGCTGCCCCATTGCATTCCCCATGATCACGCCGCGCCCTACGAGTCCCAGCATTTCACGGTCATTCATCGCATCGCCAAAGGCCATGCATTCATCCATACTCACGCCCAGATGGCGACTCAGCACCGACAGCGCCGCCCCTTTATTGCTGCCGAGCGGCAACACTTCCAGGCAGTCGACGGCGGAGAAACAGATATCTGCGCGCTTATCGAACGCCTCGACTAATTGCACCCGCAGACGGCAGAGATCGTCGTGATCGCCGCAGAAGCAGATCTTTGTCACCTGATGCGCCGGCATCATGCGCAGGTCACGAAGCTGATAGCGGAAACCGCTATACACGTGCGCTTTTAACATTTCCGGTATTTCGCGCCCGGTAAACCAGCCGCCGTCGTTAAAGACATGGACGCTAGCCTGCGTATCCCAGCGGGTGTGCAGCACCTCTTCCGCTACGTCCGGGGAGAGATCGCTACGGTGCAGCACTTCACCCTGCTGGGTATGAATACGCGTACCGTTGCCGGTTATCAGGAAGGCATTCAGCGACAGTTTCTCCACCAGCGGGCGCATTTCCAGCACGTGACGACCAGTGGCAAAGGTCAGCGTGATGTTCCGTTCGCGCAGGCGCTTCAGCACCGCCACGGTTCTCTCACCTAAACGATGGTCTGGCATCAAAAGGGTGCCATCCATATCAAATGCTGCCAGTCTTGCCATCTTTTATCCCGCCTGTGATCGTTCTCTCTTGCCACCCAGTATCTGCTGGGATATACGGAAGTAATACTGAATAGTTAATATTTATTGTTCCGGGTTTCTATGCGCCAGTTAAATCGTTTAAATCAGTTCCAGCGCCTGTGGCTACCGTCGCAGGGAGAAGATCAGCAGGTCACCATCGCCGAACTGGCCGCCCGCTGTTTTTGCAGCGAGCGGCACGTGCGTACTCTGCTGCGCCAGGCACAAGAGGCGGGCTGGCTGAGCTGGCAAGCGCAGTCCGGGCGTGGCAAGCGCGGGCGGTTACGATTCCACACCGCGCCGGAGACGCTGCGCAATGAGATGATGGAAAGCGCACTGAATCGCGGCGAGCAGCATAATGCGCTGGAGCTGGCGCAGATTGCCCCGGTTGAGCTGAGGGCGCTGCTGCACCCGTTTCTCGGCGGCCAGTGGCAAAACAATACGCCGACGCTGCGTATTCCTTACTACCGCCCGCTAGAGCCACTGCATCCTGGCTTCCTTGCCGGTCGTGCCGAGCAGCACCTTGCCGGGCAGATTTACTCTGGCCTGACCCGGTTTAACCATGAAGCCTCACAGCCGCAGGGCGATCTGGCGCACCACTGGTCGGTTTCCGACGACGGGTTGTGCTGGCAGTTTTATATTCGTTCGACCCTGCACTGGCACAACGGCGATGCCGTTGAGACCGAGCAGCTTCGCCGACGATTGCTGATGCTGCTGGAACTGCCCGAACTGGCGAAGCTCTTTTCCAGCGTGAAAGCCATTACGCAGACGCATCCGCAGTGTCTGACCTTCACGCTGCATCATCCGGATTATTGGCTCCCGCATCGGCTGGCAAGCTACTGTAGCGTGCTGGCACATCCGGACGAACCGTCGCAGGGCACCGGCCCGTTTATGCTGAAAATTTTTGAGCCAGAACTGGTGCGCATTGAGAGCCATCATCGCTATCACCAGGGCCACCCGCTGCTGCAGGCTATTGAATACTGGATCACCCCGCAGCTTTTCGAGCAGGGGCTGGGGACCAGCTGTCAGCACCCGGTGCAAATTGCCATTGGTAAACCTGAGGAACTTGGCGAACTGCGGCTCGTCAGCCACAGCATCAGCCTGGGATTTTGCTATCTGGCACTGCGCCAGAGCCCGCGTCTGAGCAGCGCACAGGCACAGAGGGTCATCGGGCTGATTCACCGCTCCGGCCTGCTGCAAAGCCTACCGCTGGGGGAAAACCTGATTACCCCCAGCGAAGAGATGCTGCCCGGCTGGGATATCCCGCTGCCGAAAGACGCGCCCGATGTTGCCCTACCGCCCCACCTGACGCTTCTCTACCATTTGCCGGTAGAACTGCACACCATGGCCGAAGAGCTAAAAACAGCCCTGGCGAAACTGGGCTGCGAGCTGACGGTGATTTTTTATGATGCTAAAAGCTGGACCGGCTGTCCGGACCTGCCAAAAGCCGACCTGTTTATGGGCGACCGTCTGATTGGCGAGATGCCGGAGTACGCCCTGGAGCAGTGGCTACGCTGCGATGCGCTATGGCCCGCGCTCTTTACCGAACAGCAGGCCAGCCGCGTTCGCCAGGCATTAGACGACGCTCAGGCGTTGCCAAACGATAGTCAGCGAATCGCCGCGCTAAAGCACATCTTTACTCACCTGATGAGTGAAGCGATGCTGACGCCGCTGTTTAACTATCAATACCAGGTCAGCGCACCGCCGGGAGTCAACGGTATTCGCCTGAACGCACGCGGCTGGTTTGACTTTTCCGCCGCCTGGCTGCCACCAACAACGCGGTGAAGAAGCTGGTCGCCACGGCGTGCAGGCGTTACCATAGCGGCTTTTAGAGTCACTGACAGGAAAAGCCATGAAACGTGCCGTTGTCGTCTTTAGCGGTGGACAAGATTCCACAACATGCCTGGTGCAGGCGCTGCATCAATATGATGAAGTTCACTGCGTCACGTTTGATTATGGCCAGCGCCATCGCGCTGAAATTGACGTCGCCCGTGAACTGGCCTTAACGCTGGGCGCTCGCGCGCACAAGGTGCTGGACGTTACCCTGCTCAATGAACTGGCAGTCAGCAGCCTGACCCGCGACAGCATTCCCGTGCCGGACTACGAACCGGATGCCAACGGTATTCCCAATACTTTCGTGCCGGGGCGCAACATTCTGTTCCTGACGCTGGCGGCTATTTATGCTTATCAGGTGAAGGCAGAAGCCGTCATCACCGGCGTCTGCGAGACCGACTTCTCCGGGTATCCAGACTGTCGTGACGAGTTCGTGAAGGCGCTGAACCATGCGGTTAGCCTGGGCATGGCAAAAGACATTCGCTTTGAAACGCCGCTGATGTGGCTCGATAAAGCGCAGACCTGGGCGCTGGCGGACTACTGGGACAAGCTGGAACTGGTCCGTACCGAAACGCTCACCTGCTACAACGGCATCAAAGGCAATGGCTGCGGCCACTGCGCGGCCTGTAATCTGCGCGCAAATGGCCTGAATCATTATCTGGCGGATAAGCCAGGGGTGATGGCAGCGATGAAGCAGAAAACCGGGCTGAAATAGGTCTGGAGACGTTCCCGGGGTCGCTTGCGCTCGCCCGGGCTACCTGTTCCGGGCAAGGCGTTTACGCCGCCCCCGGGACAAGCACATTACTCAACCATCGCTTCCAGATGCTCCCGCAATTCCCCTTCCAGCGCCAACGCCTTCTGGGTTTTTAAGTCGATACAGACGAAGGTAATCAGCGCGTCGGCAACTACCTGCCCTTCGGGCTCCAGCGTGACCACCTGGCTTAATACGCCGCTTTTACCGTTCAATTGCTGCACCTTGCTGGTCACCGTCAGCAGATCGCCCAGCACCGCCGGACGACGGTAATTAATATTGATATTCACCACCACAAAGGCGATGTGGTTCGCACTCATCCACTGGAACCCCGCGCTGCTCTCCAGCCCATCCCAGCGGGCCTCTTCAAGAAACTCCAGATAGCGAGCGTTGTTAACGTGCTGATAGACGTCCAGGTGATAACCGCGAACTTTGATTTGTGTCTGCATAGCGCCATAGCCTTATTATTTTGTTTTTACATAGAGTCAGAGGTCACACCACTGGTATGACCTCTTTAGTCTGGCAAATTTTCAGACGAGTGCAAACACTTGATGCAAATTAAAGCGTGAGGTGTGCCAGATTACGCTCAACGAGCGAGCTACCCATTCCCGGCACCTGCTTGAGATCGTCCACCGTTTTGAACGGGCCATACTCTTCACGATAGCTAACGATGGCCTGCGCCTTTTTCAACCCTACGCCGTTCATCGCCTGCGCTAACGCCTCGGCCGACGCGGTATTGATGCTAACCCTGGTCCCTTCATCTTCCGCCGTTTTAGCGGCAGGCGCGGCCTTCACCTGCTCTCCGGTATCCGCACTGGCTTTTGTCTGCGCCGCCTGCGTTTTCGCCGCAGCAGGCGCTGCCGCCTGAACGCTAAAGCTCATCCCCGTACACGCCAGTACCGCCGCCATAACAGACATTTTGATTCCACGTTTCATCTTGATTTCTCCTTGTTGATTGATAGCGAAAGCACCATAACGGTTAGCGCGCAACGGTTCAAAAGGCAGATTTCAAATGTGGAAAAGGCCGCGAAAGCGGCCTTTGATATGTACATCGCATTACAAAATTATGCGAAGCGAATTCCGATTATTGCTGCTGGTCGATGATGTCGCCGAGCTTAATCTTCGCGGATTTACGCAGGTTGTTCATCATCGCTTCGAAGGCGATTTGCGCGTTGTTCTGGGTAATACCCTGAACCATCGCTTTCTTCTGCGCTTCCGGCATTTCGCCCGCTTTCACTTCGTCCAGCGCCAGCAGAACCACGTTGCCCTGCATATCGTTGCCGATACCGTAGCTTGGTTTGTCTTTCTGCGGCAGCGGCAGTGCGAAGGCAGCCTGGCTCAGCGGATCCTGACCGGCACGGCTCAGGGTTTTGCTGGCGCTAAAGGTCAGGCCTGCCGCTTTCATCGCGTCGTCGCCTTTACCGTCTTTCAGCGCCACCAGCAGTTTTTCAGCATCCAGTTTGGCCTGCTGTTCTGCTTTGTTGTGCTTAACGATATCGGTCACCTGCGCTTTCACTTCCGCCAGCGGTTTCACCGCTTCGGCTTTGTGCTCGCTCACGCGAATGACGAAGGCGCGGTCGCCGTCAACGGTGATGATGTCTGAGTTGCTGCCCGGCATGCCGTTCTCGCCAACCAGACCACCGTTGAAGATAGCCTCAGATACCGGCTTGAAGTTCAGCTCGGCCGGCAGGCTGTTACGGTCAAACCAACCGGTCTCAACCGCTTTCACGCCAGCCGCCTGCTCTGCACCCGCCAGAGAGTCGTTGTCGTTGCTCGCCGCATCGCTCACCTTCTGCTGCAGTGCATAGTAAGCGTCGAGTGATTTTTCCTGCTTCACTTTGTCCGCAATCTCTTTGCGCACGTCAGCCAGCGGTTTCACCTGTGCAGCCTGTACGTCGTCAAGACGCGCGACCAGGAAGCCCACGGAGGATTTGATCACGCCAGACAGTTGGCCTTTTTCTTTCAGACCGGCATTTTTCAGCTCGTCAGGCGTGGTGGAAGCTTCCAGCCAGCCCATATCGCCGCCGTTGCGTGCGGAGATGATGTCAGCAGATTTCTCTTTTGCCAGAGCAGCGAAGTCAGCGCCTTTGTTCAGGGCGTCCAGTACCGCTTTCGCATCCGCTTCAGTTTTGGTCTGAATCACGCTGTAGCGGTCACGCTGCGGCTGAGTGAACTGATCCTGATGCTGGTCGTAGTAAGACTGAATGTCGTTGTCAGAAACAGGCTCGCTCATGGAGGTAGCGTCCAGCTTGATGTAGCTCACGCGGAACTGCTCCGGCGCCACAAACTGGCTCTTGTTCTGCTCGTAGTAGCTAGAAACTTCCTGATCGGAAACCTGCTGCTTCGCCGCCAGCGCATTCACGTCGATCGTTGCTTCGCGAACCAGACGCTGCTGCGCAACCAGTTCGGCCAACTGGTCGGTTTCGCCCGGCAGCATAAAGTCGGTACCGGCAACGGCGTTAATCAGCTGTTGGGTCGTCAGTTGGTTACGTAGCGCCTGCGCGTATTGATCCGCCGTCATGCCCATCTGATTCACCAGCGCGTTGTAGCGGGTGTTATCAAATTTGCCGTCGGTCTGGAAAGCGGGGGTGGCGAAAATCGCTTTACGCACCTGCTCATCGCTGATGCTAAGACCTAAAGTCTTCGCGTACTGATCCAGCAGCGATTCGTCGATCAGGCGGTTCAGCACCTGCTGACGCATCGTTTTGATGTAGTTTTCGTTGGCCGCCAGCTCTGAGTACTGGTCGCCAAGCTGCTGCTGCATGCGGTTACGCTCGCTAGCAACGGCATTTTCAAACTGGCCGCGGCCAATTTCCTGGCCATTCACTTTTGCGGCAAAATTATTGTTACCGCCGATCAGGTAACCACTCACGCCGGTCAAAATGAACGACACGATAATGAGCCCGAAAATGACTTTGATCACGACGCTGTTGGCTGCCGTGCGTAAATTGTCCATCATGGTGTAACAACACTCCGCTGTAGGTGACAAATACCTCGTGCAGCATAGCACGTGTGGCCGCTATTTTGACAAGAAACCAGGGCGCTTGTCAGCATGACACCGAATATAAACGCTTAAAAGTACACAATAAGCCATAAAAAAAGGCACATCAGATGATGCGCCCTTGTACTGTGCCACATTCCCTACGCGGGAAAGCGATCAGTTTACCGCGTCTTTCAGTGCTTTACCTGCACGGAACGCTGGTACTTTAGCAGCGGCGATAGTGATCTCTTTACCAGTCTGAGGGTTACGGCCAGTACGGGCAGCACGCTCTTTAACAGCAAAGGTACCAAAACCTACCAGTGCAACATCATCCCCTGCCTGCAGAGATTCAGTAACAGAAGCAATTAAAGCATCTAACGCACGTCCAGCTGCAGCTTTGGAGATATCCGCGCCAGCAGCAATCTTGTCAATCAGTTGAGATTTATTCACTGTTCTCTTCCTCTCTTTATTATTTATATCGCACCTGAATCCTTCACGATGCAATCGCGGAGCAGTTATATCAGGACTCCCATGCCCTTACAACACCCGTCGTCATCGACACACCTGCCAGCCGTCTAAATTAGCGAGACAAAAAAAGGCTGGCAAGTCAGTTTACGCTTGCCAGCCTTGTTTTTATTAACGCTCTTTGCGCGAGGTCACTATTTTGCGCTTACAACCTGCATGCCAGACGGCTCATTTTGCAGCGCTAGCGCCAGAACTTCCTCGATGCGCTTAACCGGATGAATCTCCAGATCGGCCAGAACGTTGTCCGGAATCTCTTCCAGATCGCGTTTGTTCTCATCAGGAATCAGAACAGTCTTAATGCCGCCACGGTGTGCTGCGAGCAGTTTTTCCTTCAGGCCACCGATTGGCAGCACCAGGCCGCGCAGGGTAATTTCCCCTGTCATCGCCACGTCTGCACGCACCGGGTTACCGGTCAGGCAGGAAACCAGCGCGGTACACATCGCGATACCCGCACTAGGACCGTCTTTCGGCGTAGCCCCTTCCGGTACGTGAACGTGAATGTCGCGTTTTTCGTAGAAATCTGGGTTGATGCCCAGTTTTTCTGCGCGCGCGCGCACCACGGTCAGCGCAGCCTGAATGGACTCCTGCATCACTTCACCTAAAGAGCCGGTGTAGGTCAGTTTGCCTTTACCCGGTACACAGGCGGTTTCGATGGTCAGCAGATCGCCGCCCACTTCCGTCCACGCCAGGCCGGTAACCTGACCAACGCGGTTTTCTTCATCCGCGCGACCATAGTCGAAGCGCTGAATGCCGAGATAGTCGTGAAGGTTGTCGCCGTTAATATCGATGTGCTTCAGCTCTTTATCCAGCAGCAGCTGTTTAACCGCTTTACGGCACAGTTTCGAAATTTCACGTTCCAGGCTACGAACGCCCGCTTCACGGGTGTAGTAACGAATGATGCCAACAATCGCGCTATCGTCTACCGTCAGCTCGCCTTTTTTCAGGGCGTTACGTTCGATCTGCTTCGGCAGCAAGTGACGTTTAGCAATGTTCAGCTTCTCGTCTTCGGTATAACCGGACAGACGGATCACTTCCATACGATCCAGCAGAGGCGCTGGAATGTTCATGGAGTTCGAGGTCGCCACGAACATCACGTCGCTGAGATCGTAATCCACTTCCAGGTAGTGATCGCTGAACGCTACGTTCTGTTCTGGATCAAGCACTTCCAGCAGAGCGGAGGCCGGGTCACCGCGCATGTCCGAAGACATTTTGTCGATTTCATCGAGCAGGAACAGCGGGTTTTTAACGCCCACTTTGGCCATTTTCTGAATCAGTTTACCCGGCATAGAGCCGATGTAGGTGCGACGGTGACCGCGGATTTCCGCTTCGTCACGCACGCCGCCCAGCGCCATACGAACGTATTTACGTCCGGTCGCCTGAGCAATAGACTGCCCCAGAGAGGTTTTACCCACACCAGGAGGCCCTACCAGGCACAGGATTGGCCCTTTCAGCTTGTTCACACGGCTTTGAACCGCGAGATACTCAAGAATACGGTCTTTGACGCGCTCGAGGCCGTAATGGTCGGTATCGAGGATTTCCTGCGCCTGGCGAAGGTCTTTTTTAACCTTGCTGCGCGTATTCCACGGCACCTGCACCATCCAGTCGATATAACCACGAACCACGGTCGCTTCTGCTGACATCGGCGACATCATTTTCAGCTTTTGCAGTTCGGCTTCGGTTTTCTCTTTCGCCTCTTTCGGCATCTTCGCCGCGTCGATCTTACGCTTCAGCGCTTCGTTTTCGTCAGGAACTTCGTCCATCTCGCCGAGTTCTTTCTGAATGGCTTTCATTTGCTCGTTCAGATAGTACTCACGCTGAGATTTTTCCATCTGCTTTTTCACGCGGTTGCGAATACGTTTCTCAACCTGCAGCAGATCGATTTCTGACTCCATCATCGCCATCAGATATTCCAGGCGCTCATTGATGTCGGACATCTCGAGTACGGACTGTTTATCTGCCAGCTTCAACGGCATGTGGGCCGCGATGGTATCCGCCAGGCGTGCAGGATCGTCGATGCTGTTCAGCGACGTCAGCACTTCTGGTGGGATTTTTTTGTTCAGCTTGATATAGCCTTCAAACTGACCGATTGCGGTGCGTACCAGCACTTCCTGCTCGCGCTCTTCAATCGCCGGCGATTCCAGGTACTCTGCTTTCGCGGAGAAGTGTTCGCCGTTATCAGAGAGCGTAGAGATACGCGCACGCTGCAGCCCTTCAACCAGTACTTTGACCGTACCGTCAGGCAGCTTCAGCATTTGTAAAATAGAGGCCACGGTCCCGACGGTGAAAAGATCGTTTACACCCGGCTCATCCGTTGAAGCATCTTTCTGCGCGACCAGCATGATTTTTTTATCATGATCCATGGCCGCTTCCAGACAACGGATAGATTTTTCCCGCCCTACAAATAAGGGGATGACCATGTGCGGATAAACCACCACATCGCGCAACGGCAATACGGGGATTTCAATGCGTTCAGAACGCTCAGGATTCATAGAGCTCTCTCTTAGTTTAGTGTCCGCCAGGTAAACTGGTCATGCGACTGTGCTTCACACAACCATTAACATGTAACCAGTATATGGGGATGTATTCCACACATTCAACGCCATGAATACGGAAAAATAAAAGGGGAGATAAAATCCCCCCTTTTTGATTAACTGATTGTATGATCTGGTGAATTATTCGCCAGATGCCTGCTGCGCTTCCGGCTTGCCGTAAATCAGCAGCGGTTCGCTTTGACCGGCAATCACCGACTCGTCGATAACCACTTTTTCGACGTCTTCCATAGAAGGCAGATCGTACATGGTTTCGAGCAGTGCGGCTTCAACGATAGAACGCAGACCACGAGCACCGGTTTTACGCGCCATTGCTTTCTTGGCGATAGCGTCCAGCGCTTCGTCACGGAATTCCAGATCCACACCTTCGAGGTTAAACAGCGCCTGATACTGCTTGGTCAGGGCGTTTTTCGGCTCTTTGAGGATCTGAATCAGCGCGTCTTCGCTCAGTTCAGTCAGGGTTGCAACCACCGGCAGACGGCCGATGAACTCAGGGATCAGACCAAATTTGATCAGATCTTCTGGCTCAACCTGGGTCAGCAGTTCGCCTTCGCTGGCTTTATCCGTTTTAGATTTCACCGTTGCGCCAAAGCCAATACCCGAACCGGTTTCAACGCGGTTACCGATCACTTTATCCAGACCGGCAAACGCGCCGCCGCAGATAAAGAGGATCTTCGAAGTATCAACCTGCAGGAACTCCTGCTGCGGATGTTTACGGCCACCCTGCGGCGGAACGGCTGCCACGGTGCCTTCAATCAGCTTCAGCAGCGCCTGCTGTACGCCTTCGCCGGACACGTCACGAGTAATCGACGGGTTGTCAGACTTACGAGAAATCTTGTCGATTTCATCGATGTAAACAATACCGCGCTGGGCTTTCTGTACGTCGTAGTCGCACTTCTGCAGCAGTTTTTGAATAATGTTTTCAACGTCTTCACCCACGTAACCAGCTTCGGTCAGGGTGGTTGCATCAGCCATGGTGAACGGAACGTCCAGCAGGCGTGCCAGCGTTTCGGCCAGCAGGGTTTTACCGGAACCGGTTGGGCCAATCAGCAGAATGTTACTTTTGCCGAGCTCAACACCGTTGTTGGTATCACCGTTACGCAGACGTTTGTAGTGGTTGTAGACCGCAACGGCCAGCACCTTTTTCGCCTGTTCCTGACCGATAACATAGTCATCTAAGTGGTGGCGAATTTCGTGTGGCGTCGGCAGAGCACTGCGTTCACGATGCGGCGCCACTTCTTTAATCTCTTCGCGAATGATGTCGTTACATAAGTCGACGCATTCGTCGCAGATATACACGGATGGGCCGGCGATGAGCTTACGCACTTCGTGCTGGCTTTTGCCGCAAAAAGAGCAGTACAACAGTTTGCCCGAGCCATCTTTGCGTTTATCTGTCATGAGTCAAAACCTCTTTTTAAGTTCTTTGTGCCGCATATGACGACGCAAATGCCATTCTTAAGCGCAAGCTGCTACGCAAGCGTTGTGCCGCCCTTAGTAGTATATACCGTGCAGCGGCACGTGCCGTCATGACATTAGTTACGTTTGCTCAAAATTGAGTCAACCAGGCCATACTCGACGGCTTCAGAAGCGGACAGGAAGCGGTCACGTTCAGTGTCGCTCTCAATCTGCTCCAGAGATTTGCCAGTATGGTGCGCCATAAGCTCATTCATGCGTCCTTTCACCTTCAGGATCTCACGGGCGTGGATTTCGATATCCGTCGCCTGGCCCTGATAACCGCCCAGCGGCTGGTGAATCATTACGCGGGAGTTTGGTAAGCAGAAGCGCTTACCTTTTGCGCCTGCCGTCAGCAGGAACGCGCCCATCGATGCCGCTTGCCCCATACAGATGGTGCTGACATCCGGCTTGATAAACTGCATGGTGTCATAAATAGACATCCCTGCAGTGATCACGCCGCCAGGGGAGTTGATGTACAGATAAATGTCTTTTTCCGGGTTTTCCGCTTCCAGAAACAGCATTTGCGCCACAATCAGGTTTGCCATGTGGTCTTCGACCTGACCGGTCAGAAAGATTACGCGCTCTTTAAGTAGACGGGAGTAGATATCAAAAGAACGTTCGCCACGTGAGGTCTGTTCAATGACCATCGGCACCAGGGCCATGTGGGGTGCAAAATTATCTCGTTCGCCACTGTATGACATTTCCGTCTCCTGGATAATAAATAAAATAGCCACAGCCTGCTAATTATAGAGATGCGGCGAGTGATTCGTTCCCTCAGTAATGGGTACGATCTTACCCTATTTCAAGCATAACAATATTTTGTTGATACGCTAACACCGAAAAGCCGTTTTATCACGCAAGCTTTGGTTATTACTGCAATAAAAAAACCCGTCACCAAAAGGCAACGGGTTTTTCTCAAAACCGTAAACCGGTAAGCGAAATTACGCCTGCTGGTTCATCAGTTCATTGAAGGAAGTTGCTTTTTCAGTCACTTTCGCTTTTTCCAGAACCGCTTCAACAGCCTGTTCTTCCAGAGCGACACTGCGCATGTTTTCCATCAGCTCTTTGTTTTTGCTGTAGAATTCAATAACTTCTTTCGGATCTTCGTAGGCGGAAGCCATTTCTTCGATCAGGGTAGCAACGCGTGCTTCGTCAGCTTTCAGCTCGTGGGTACGAATCACTTCGCCCAGCAGCAGGCCAACAACTACGCGGCGTTTAGCCTGCTCTTCGAACAGTTCGCGAGGCAGTTCCATCGCTTGCTGCTGGTTGCCACCGAAACGCTGTGCAGCCTGACGGCGCAGAACGTCGATTTCGCTGTCGATCAGGGCAGCAGGAACGTCGATTTCGTTCGCTTTTACCAGACCTTCGATTGCCTGAGATTTAACGCGGTTACGTACCGCGCCTTTCAGTTCGCGTTCCATGTTTTTACGCACTTCAGCGCGCAGGCCTTCAACGGAACCATCTTCAACGCCGAAACGTTTGATGAATTCTGCAGTCAGTTCTGGCAGTTCACGCTCTTCAACTTTCTTCAGGGTAATCGCGAATTTAGCCGCTTTACCTTTCAGGTTTTCAGCGTGGTATTCTTCTGGGAAGGTAACGTCGATAACGAACTCTTCGCCTGCTTTGTGACCTTTGATACCGTCTTCAAAGCCTGGGATCATACGACCCTGGCCCATTGCCAGTACGAAATCAGTCGCTTTGCCGCCTTCGAATTCTTCGCCGTCTACAGAGCCGGAGAAGTCAACGGTAACGCGGTCTTCAGCGTCAACAACGCCGTCTTTGTCTTTCCAGGTTGCCTGCTGCTTACGCAGAGTGTCCAGCATGCCGTCAACGTCAGCTTCGGTCACTTCAACGACTGGTTTTTCAACTTCGATAGCGTCCAGACCCTGCAGTTCAACTTCTGGGTACACTTCGAATTCTACTGCGTAGGTGAAATCTTCACCCAGCTTGTATTCACCTGGAACGTAGTTAGGCGCGCCAGCTGGATTGATCTTCTCTTTGATGATCGCGTCAACGAAGTTGCGGCTCATCAGGTCACCCAGAACGTCCTGACGCACGGAAGCGCCATAACGCTGAGCAACAACATTCATCGGTACTTTACCTTTACGGAAACCGTCAATGCGTACTTTTTTCGCTACGTTGACCAGCTCGCTTTTTACAGCGGTCTCGATGCTGTCAGCAGCGATAGTAATCGTTACACGGCGGCCAAGGCCCTGAGTGGTTTCAACTGAAACTTGCATCTTGTTACCTCAAAAAAATCACAGTGCTCGGTCAACTCTACTCCGCAAGCTCGAAAAGCTGGCGTTGCGGACCTGGGATGCTCTCGTAATCAATCACATTCCCTGTCGTCAGAATCATCCCGAAGACATTCCGAAAAATAAGACGCAGCATTATAGCGGCATCACTTTTATGAGTCGAGAACGGTTATCACGCGTTGCTGCGGCATTTTTCACAATTCCCGGCTAATTTTTGTCTGAACGCTGTCGAAATAGCTCAAAATTCAGACAAAACAAAACGGCCCGCAGGCCGTTTTCTCATAATCTGTACGCAACATACTGGAAAAGTTCCGTGTTGCAAATGCCTTTTCTACGCGATAGTACCCGCTCCGCGGCATGGCGGTGAGGTAATGACGGTATCTTGCAAACCTTCCCACTCTTTTCGCGTATAAGTATGCAATGCCAGCGCATGGACGGTGGACGCAAACTCCTCTGTTAACGTTCCGTAGATCATCCGATGACGATTCAGAAAACGTTCCCCGGTAAACTTATCGCTCACCAGCACAACTTTAAAGTGGCTCTCAGAACCGGCCGGTACGTTGTGGCGGTAGCTTTCGTCTACGACTTCCAGGAAAACAGGTTCAAACGCTGCCCTCAGTTTTTCTTCGATTTGTTCACGCATCATCATGATATTACTCCTCCGACAACGTTAAGATGCCGCCTATCCCTTTAAATGTTAGCCGCTTTTACTGATTACATTACACAAAGGCAACAAAAAATTAGCGTTCGCACCCTTTTATTTGTCAAGTAGATGAAGTTAACGTCTTTTACAATCGCTTCTCATCTGAAATCCTGCCGCAGATTGTTCGCGAGCGCAGAAAAACACCAACACGATGAAATTACATGCATTGCCTACTTCCCCTGACCGATGGCGATGTTATGATGGCGGGAATTTTCAGTAAACAATGCGTTTGAGACCCCTAACATGTTAAAAAAAATCCTCTTCCCACTGGTAGCACTGTTTATGCTGGCAGGATGCGCAACGCCTCCGACCACGGTTGAAGTGTCACCAAAAATCACCCTGCCTCAGCAGGATCCAAGCCTGATGGGCGTGACCGTTAGCATCACCGGCGCTGACCAGCGTCAGGATCAGGCGCTGGCCAAAGTCACCCGTAACAACCAGTTGGTTACCCTGACCGCTTCCCGCGACCTGCGTTTCCTGATGCAGGAAGTGCTGGAAAAACAGATGACCGCGCGCGGCTATATGATTGGCCCGAACGGTGCGGTAAATCTGCAGATTATCGTTAATCAGCTGTATGCCGACGTTTCCCAGGGTAACGTGCGTTACAACATCTCTACCAAAGCCGATATCGCTATCATCGCGACCGCCGCTAACGGTAACAAGATGACCAAAAACTACCGTTCTAACTACTCCGTTGAAGGCGCGTTCCAGGCTTCCAACAAAAACATTTCCGATACCGTTGATAGCGTGCTGGGCGATACCATCGCCGATATGGCACAGGACACCTCTATCCACGATTTCATCAAGCAGAACGCTCGCTAATCCCGTCACAGACCCGGCTTAGGCCGGGTCTGAACGTATAACACTATGTCTGGTCACTATCTCCGCATTTTTCAGCAACCGAAATCAGCCATTCTGCTGATTCTTGGCTTTGCTTCCGGCTTACCGCTCGCCCTGACCTCAGGGACGATGCAGGCGTGGATGACGGTCGAAAATATCGATCTGAAAACCATCGGCTTTTTCTCGCTTGTCGGCCAGGCATACGTCTTTAAGTTTCTCTGGTCACCGGTCATGGACCGCTACACGCCGCCGTTTTTAGGGCGTCGTCGCGGCTGGCTGTTGACGACACAATGTTTGCTGCTTATCGCCATTGCTGCGATGGGCTTCCTTGAGCCCTCCACGCAGCTACGCTGGATGGCGGCGCTGGCGGTGATTATCGCGTTCTGCTCCGCCTCGCAGGATATCGTTTTCGACGCCTGGAAAACCGATGTGCTTCCAGCGGAAGAGCGCGGCGCGGGCGCGGCGATTAGCGTGTTGGGCTATCGTCTGGGGATGTTGGTTTCCGGCGGGCTGGCGCTATGGCTGGCCGATAAATGGCTGGGCTGGCAGGGCATGTACTGGCTAATGGCGGCGCTGCTAGTGCCGTGCATTATCGCCACGCTGCTGGCCCCTGAACCGAGCGACGTTATTCCGGTTCCGAAAAGCCTTGAGCAAGCGGTGGTACAACCGCTTAAAGATTTCTTCGGCCGCAACAACGCCTGGCTCATTCTGCTGCTAATCGTGATGTATAAGCTCGGCGACGCCTTCGCCATGAGCCTGACTACCACCTTCTTGATCCGCGGCGTGGGGTTTGACGCCGGCCAGGTCGGGATGGTGAATAAAACCCTCGGCCTGTTTGCCACCATTGTCGGCGCGCTGTACGGCGGCGTGTTAATGCAGCGCCTGACGCTGTTCCGCGCGCTGCTGATCTTTGGCATTTTGCAGGGCGTGTCAAACGCTGGCTACTGGGCGCTTTCGGTCACGGATAAGCATATTTATTCGATGGCGGCTGCGGTCTTCTTTGAAAACCTGTGCGGCGGCATGGGTACGGCGGCATTCGTCGCACTGTTGATGACGCTGTGTAATAAATCGTTTTCTGCCACCCAGTTTGCGCTGCTGTCGGCGCTGTCCGCCGTCGGCCGTGTCTACGTAGGGCCAATTGCGGGCTGGTTTGTCGAAGCGCACGGTTGGCCGACGTTCTATCTTTTCTCGGTGTTTGCCGCCATACCGGGCATTCTGTTGCTGCTTATCTGCCGTCAGACCCTGGAATATACTCAGCGAACCGAACAATTTATGCCGCGTGATAGCTATGCGGGCGCCTACCGATTCGCGCTACGTCTGCTGATGCTGGGTGCCGTGCTGCTGGGAGTCTGGCTGGTGATGCTGCTGGCAAATGCCCTGAACCTCACCGCCATTCAATGGTCCGAAATCGTACTCGAGATAGGCGTCGTGATTGCCTTTATCGGCATTATTTACGGCTGCCTGCTGGACTACCTTGCCCTGCGTAAAACGCAGTTCCAATAAAATAAGCGGAAAATGTGAAGTCTACGTTGTAATCACGACGCGTAATAATAACGCTTACATCGTATGTAAAAAAAAATATTTGTGCTTTTGTGCGCTTTAGAATTCTGGAAATTATTGGAACGTCTAAAATGTGCTTTATTTCTTTAACCGATTCAGCACCAGAACAATTAATTTTTCGTTTTTGAGTTGTCTATTTTTTGATGATTAATTGTTAATTATTTGTGTATTTTTGGCAATGGTTATACCAATTGCCATCTCCCCCACCTCCTCATACCCCCTTTCGTTATAACGCCCGCCAGATGGGCTTTCCGCTCGGAAAATAGACACATTTAGCAACATCTGTGACAGGTGCGGCAGAACCCGGTAACACATAACTGACAGAGCCCTAATGATGTTTACAGTAATGTAACCTTCCCGTAAAATGACCCCACACTTTAAACGCCACCAACACCCCGTGGAATTGAGGTCGTTACATGAGACTCAGGAAATACAATAAAAACTTGGGATGGTTGTCATTAATCGCCGGCACTGTATTACTCAGTGGTTGTGATTCTGCACTTCTTGACCCCAAAGGACAGATTGGACTGGAGCAGCGTTCGCTGATTCTGACGGCTTTCGGCCTGATGATGATCGTCGTAATCCCGGCCGTCTTAATGGCCGTTGGTTTCGCCTGGAAGTATCGTGCGAGCAATAAAGATGCGAAGTATAGCCCGAACTGGTCACACTCCAATAAAGTGGAAGCTGTGGTCTGGACCGTGCCAATTCTTATCATCATCTTCCTCGCCGTACTGACCTGGAAAACCACTCACGCTTTAGAACCGAGCAAACCACTGGCTCATGATGAGAAACCAATCACTATCGAAGTGGTTTCCATGGACTGGAAATGGTTCTTCATCTACCCGGAGCAGGGCATTGCTACCGTTAACGAAATCGCCTTCCCGGCGAACGTTCCGGTGCAGTTCAAAGTGACCTCTAACTCCGTGATGAACTCCTTCTTTATCCCGCGTCTGGGCAGCCAGATTTACGCGATGGCCGGTATGCAGACCAACCTGCATCTGATCGCTAACGAAGCAGGTATCTACGACGGTATCTCTGCTAGCTATAGCGGCCAGGGCTTCTCTGGAATGAAGTTCAAAGCCATTGCTACGCCGGATCGTGCCGCATTCGATCAGTGGGTCGCGAAAGCGAAACAATCTCCGAACACCATGGATGACATGGCTACCTTCGAGAAATTGGCTGCACCGAGCGAATATAACAAGGTGGAGTACTTCTCCAGCGTGAAACCTGATTTGTTTAAAGCAGTGACCAGCAAATTCATGGATCACGGCAAGAGCATGGACATGACCAAACCAGAAGGCGAACACGCATCGCACGAAGGAATGGAAGGCATGGACATGAGCCACGCGGAATCCGCTCACTAAGGGGCCGAGGAAGAATACGATGTTCGGAAAACTGACACTGGATGCAGTGCCCTACCACGAACCCATTATCGTGGTTACGGTGGCTGCCATTATCGTCGGGGGACTCGCTCTCCTGGCGGCCATCACTTACTTCGGTAAGTGGTCCTATCTATGGAACGAGTGGCTGACCTCCGTCGACCACAAAAAGCTGGGCATCATGTATGTCATCGTTGCTATCGTCATGCTGCTGCGTGGCTTTGCCGATGCCGTGATGATGCGTAGCCAGCAGGTTCTGGCCTCGGCCGGGGAAGCTGGGTTCCTACCACCGCATCACTACGACCAGATCTTTACCGCCCACGGCGTCATCATGATCTTCTTCGTGGCGATGCCGTTCGTTATCGGTCTGATGAACCTGGTGGTTCCACTGCAGATCGGTGCGCGCGACGTAGCGTTCCCATTCCTGAACAACCTGAGCTTCTGGTTCACCGTTGTCGGTGTGGTTCTGGTTAACCTGTCCCTGGGCGTTGGTGAATTTGCTCAGACCGGTTGGCTGGCCTATCCGCCGCTCTCGGGAATTGAGTACAGTCCGGGCGTAGGTGTCGATTACTGGATTTGGGCGCTGCAGCTCTCCGGTATTGGTACAACGCTGACCGGTATTAACTTCTTCGTGACCATCATCAAGATGCGTGCACCAGGAATGACGATGTTCAAGATGCCGGTATTTACCTGGGCATCTCTGTGCGCCAACATCCTGATTATCGCCTCCTTCCCAATTCTGACGGTTACCATCGCGCTGCTGACCCTGGATCGCTATCTGGGCACCCATTTCTTTACCAATGATATGGGCGGCAACATGATGATGTACATCAACCTGATTTGGGCCTGGGGTCACCCGGAAGTGTACATTCTGGTTCTGCCTGTCTTCGGTGTGTTCTCTGAAGTTGCAGCAACCTTCTCGCGTAAACGCCTGTTCGGTTACACCTCACTGGTGTGGGCGACCGTGTGTATTACCATCCTGTCGTTCATCGTTTGGCTGCACCACTTCTTCACCATGGGTGCGGGCGCGAACGTAAACGCCTTCTTCGGTATTACCACGATGATTATCGCCATCCCTACCGGGGTGAAGATCTTCAACTGGCTGTTCACCATGTATCAGGGTCGCATCGTCTTCAACTCTGCGATGCTGTGGACCATCGGCTTTATCGTGACCTTCTCGGTCGGCGGTATGACCGGCGTTCTGCTGGCAGTGCCGGGCGCGGACTTCGTGCTGCACAACAGCCTGTTCCTGATTGCGCACTTCCATAACGTTATCATCGGCGGCGTCGTATTTGGTTGCTTCGCAGGTCTGACCTACTGGTGGCCGAAAGCCTTTGGCTTCACGCTGAACGAAACCTGGGGCATCCGTGCTTTCTGGTTCTGGATCATCGGCTTCTTCGTCGCCTTCATGCCGCTGTACGTGCTGGGCTTCATGGGTATGACCCGTCGCCTGAGCCAGCAGATTGACCCGCAGTTCCACCCAATGCTGGTTGTTGCAGCATGCGGTGCGGCGCTGATTGCCTGCGGTATCCTGTGCCAGCTGATTCAGTTCTACGTCTCTATTCGCGACCGCGAGCAGAACCGCGACCTGACCGGTGACCCATGGGGCGGCCGTACGCTGGAGTGGGCAACCTCTTCTCCTCCTCCGTTCTACAACTTTGCCATTGTGCCGCAGATTCACGAACGCGATGCATTCTGGGAAATGAAAGAGAAAGGTGAAGCGTACAAGCAGCCGGCTCACTATGAAGAAATTCATATGCCGAAAAACAGCGGCGCGGGCATTGTGATTGCCGCCTTCGCAACCATCTTTGGTTTCGCCATGATCTGGCATATCTGGTGGTTGGCGATTGTCGGCTTCGCAGGCATCGTGATCACCTGGATTATCAAAAGCTTTGACGAGGACGTGGATTACTACGTGCCGGTTGCAGAAGTCGAAAAACTGGAAAATCAGCATTTCGATGAGATTTCTAAGGCAGGGCTGAAAAATGGCAACTGATACTCTGGCGCATAACGCCCACGCGCACGAACACGGGCACCACGATACAGGGCCGATGAAGATCTTCGGCTTCTGGATCTACCTGATGAGCGACTGCATCATCTTCGCCACCCTGTTCGCTACCTATGCCGTTCTGGTGAACGGCACGGCTGGCGGCCCGGCAGGTAAAGATATCTTCGAGCTGCCGTTCGTTCTGGTTGAAACCGCACTGCTGCTGTTCAGCTCCATCACCTACGGCATGGCGGCTATCGCCATGTACAAAAACAACAAGAGCCAGGTTGTTTCCTGGCTCGCCCTGACCTTCCTCTTTGGTGCAGGGTTCATCGCGATGGAAATCTATGAATTCCATCACCTGATTGTTGAAGGTATGGGCCCGGATCGCAGCGGCTTCCTGTCAGCGTTCTTCGCACTGGTAGGGACTCACGGTCTGCACGTCACCTCCGGTCTTATCTGGATGGCCGTGCTGATGGTGCAGATTTCCCGCCGCGGCCTGACCAGCACTAACCGTACTCGTATCCTGTGCCTGAGCCTGTTCTGGCACTTCCTGGACGTAGTGTGGATCTGTGTGTTCTCCGTTGTTTACCTGATGGGGGCAATGTAATGAGTCATTCTAACGATCACAGCGGCGCATCCCACGGCAGCGTGAAGTCGTACATGACAGGTTTCATCCTGTCTATCATCCTGACGGTGATCCCGTTCTGGATGGTGATGACCGGCAGCGCGTCGCATGCGGCGATTCTGGGGACCATTCTGGTCACCGCTGTCGTGCAGATTGTGGTGCACCTGGTGTACTTCCTGCACATGAACAGCAAGTCTGACGAAGGCTGGAACCTGACCGCGTTTGTCTTTACCGTGATAATCATTGCCATCGTGGTGGTGGGCTCCATCTGGATTATGTGGAACCTGAACTACAACATGATGGTTCACTAAGAGCGGCGAGTATGTTTAAGCGATACCTGCAAGTAACGAAGCCTGGCATCATTTTTGGCAACCTGATCTCCGTGATCGGCGGTTTCCTGCTGGCCTCCAAAGGTCACATCGACTATCCGCTGTTCGCCTGGACGTTGATCGGCGTGTCCCTGGTGGTCGCCTCGGGTTGTGTTTTCAACAACTATATCGATCGTGACATCGACCGTAAGATGGAGCGAACGAAGAACCGAGTGCTGGTTAAGGGACTGATTGCGCCAAAAACGTCACTGGTCTACGCCACCTTGCTGGGTCTCGCTGGCTTCATGCTGCTGTGGTTCGGCGCCAATCCCCTCGCCTGCTGGCTGGGGGTAATGGGGTTTGTGGTTTATGTCGGCGTTTACAGCCTGTACATGAAACGCCACTCCGTTTACGGCACGCTGATTGGTTCACTCTCCGGCGCTGCGCCGCCGGTGATTGGCTACTGCGCAGTGACCGGTGATTTCGACAGCGGCGCACTGATTCTGCTGGCGATCTTCAGCCTGTGGCAGATGCCTCACTCCTACGCTATCGCGATTTTCCGCTTCAAGGATTATCAGGCAGCGAACATTCCGGTTCTTCCGGTGGTGAAAGGCATTGCAGTGGCGAAAAACCACATCACGCTGTACATCGTGGCGTTTGCTCTGGCCACATTGATGCTCTCCCTGGGGGGCTACGCTGGGTATAAATACCTGATCGTTGCCGCCGCAGTGAGCGTCTGGTGGCTTGGCATGGCGCTGCGCGGTTACAAAGTGGAAGATGATAAGGTCTGGGCGCGCAAGCTGTTCGGCTTCTCCATCATCGCCATTACCGCGCTCTCCGTGATGATGTCCGTTGATTTTATGGTGCCGAATTCTCAGAACCTGCTGACTTACGTCTGGTAAAGAGACACCGTTTGAAAAAACCTCGCTTCGGCGGGGTTTTTTATTGCCTGAAGAAAAGCGCCCAATATTGATGTTTTCCTAAATAGCGGCGAGGTCAGCGTTTAGGCAGTTCATTCGAGGAGAAGAGGTATAGAATCGCGGCGGGTGCTTGAGACTGTTTGTCTTGAGCATAATGTGAAAGGCAGATAGACAAAAGCCCCAGATAACATTCAGCGTCCGGCAAGACGCTTAACATTAATCTGAGGCCCCTAATACACAACAGCATTAGGTTAGCCTCTTACCGACCTTCGGGTCAAGGAGAAGTAGCCTATGAAACGGTACTGTTGACAGGCATTCCAATTTTTTTCATCTGACTAACCCACCAGCATCGCCCGGGCGCTATACAGCAGATCCAGATGATCCCGGCACAGCGCCTCCAGCGAGGTGCGCGACTGGTGACTGGTCAAACTCAACGCTCCCCAGTACAGCCCTTCCCTATCAGCAAGCGGTACGGCTATCACCAGCATGCCTATCTCAAACTCCTGCTCAATAGAGGCGTATCCCTGACGGCGTACCTGCGCGATACGCTCCATCAATGTTGGTACATCCGTCACCGTGTAAGGCGTTCGCTGCTCGCGGGTCACGCGCTGCAGTACCGCTTCACACTCCGCTTCCGGCAACGAAGCCAGCCATAACCTGCCGCCTGCTGTGCAGTGAATAGGCACCCGCTCACCCAATCGCACAGAGGTTGAGTTAAACGGCGTGTGTTTGCTGCGGGCGATATAGACCAGCTCGTTGTCATCAATCACCCCAACTGACGCGTGTTCTTCGCTGCGGCTAGCCACGTACTCCACGATAGGCCGCACCATGCGCGGAAACTGTGCGGAATCAACATAAGCCTGCCCCAGGCGCAGCGTCTTCGCCATCAGCCAATAGTAGCGTCCGTCGGTATCCAGATAGCCGTCATGCACCAGCGTCAGGAAAAATCGGCGGGCGGCGCTCTGCGTCAACCCGCTCATTTTCGCCGCCTGCGGCACCGTCAGCCGCGGGTTCGCCTTCGAAAAAAGCTGGATCAACGCCAGCCCTTTTTGCAACCCGACGATCAAATCGCGCTGATGAATCTCGTTTTGCATAGCTGTTCACACTTTTGCAACAGAGGGAGTCGATTACTGCGATTATCGCACTGCCGGTGCGATTAACAACCAACCTGTCCGAATTCTGCGTTGTCGCTCACTGCTTCCATTGAAATACTCAAGAAACAGTTTATTAACAAACGAGGTGAGCAATGGTCAGCGGATTTACTCAGGTCGTCGCCGTTATCGGGCATCCCATTACCCAGGTGAAATCACCGGACAACTTTAACCACTACTTTGCCACTCAGGGCATGGACAAGGTGATGATCCCGGTCGATATCGTGCCGGAAGCCGTCGTCGATTACCTGAATGCCCTGCGCGGATGGCAGAATATGAGCGGCATTCTGGTTACCGTACCGCATAAACAGCGTGTTGCCGGGCTGCTTGATACCCTCACGTCTCGCGCTCGCCATCTCAACGCCGTTAACGTGGTGCGCAAGCTGGCAGACGGCCGTTTAGAGGGTGACATGCTGGACGGCGTGGGTTTCCAGCGCGCAGCAGAAGCTCACGGTTTTAACCCTGCGGGTAAACGCGCCCTGCTTTCCGGTTGTGGCGGCGTCGGCAGCGCTATCGCCTGGGGACTGTGCGAAGCGGGTATCAGCCATCTCGCACTGTATGACCGCGATGACGCCAGTCGTCAGCGTCTGGAAAACCGTTTAGCCACCCATTTCCCTACCGTACATATCACTCCCCTTCCCGACTCGCTCTCGGAGATTGATCTGCTGGTCAACGGTTCTCCCGCTGGCATGGCGGGCTTCGACGCACTGCCGCTAAGTCAAAATCTGCTGGAGACATTAACGGCGGCCACTCACGTCGCCGACGTCGTCACCGCGCCGGTTATCACCCCTCTGCTGGCCTTTGCCAATGCGCGTGGTTGCCGTACACAAACCGGCCCGGAAATGGCGCTGGCGCAAATGCAGCTGATGGGGCAATTCATAGGTGCTATTGAACAACCAGACGAGGCCGCAGCATGAAAAGCTGGGATGTGATCGTGATTGGCAGCGGCGCGGCGGGTTTTGCCGCCGCTGTTACCGCCTGCTGCAAAGGTCTCTCGGTACTGATGCTGGAAAAGGCCCCGCATTTTGGCGGGACATCAGCAATCTCCGGCGGCGCGGTGTGGATTAACGACACCGACCAGGCCCGTCGTCTTGGAAAAAGCGGCTCGCCGGAGGCAATAAAAACCTACCTGCGCACCATCATTGGCGAAGCGAACTACCGCCCAGACATGGTTGACGCCTTCGTTCATGCCGGGCGCGAAGCGCTGGCCTTTCTCGAACAGGAAGGCGCGGTGAAATACAGCCTGCGCCCGCTGTCGCCGGACTACTATCCGGATGAACCTGGCGGTGTGGACGTTGGCCGCGCGCTGGAAGTGGTGGAATATGATGGCCGCGAGCTGGGCCAACACTTTACCACCCTGCGTTCGCCGCCGCCGGGGATGCTGCTGTTTGGCGGCATGATGGTAAACCGCGTCGATATTCAGCACTTCCTCGATATGCGCCGCTCGTGGTGTTCGTTCCGTCACTGCGCCAGGCTACTACTCCGTTACGGGCGGGACCGTCTGCGGCATCACCGAGGAACCCGTCTGGCGATGGGCAACGCGCTGATTGCCCGCATGGCAACGCTGGCGCTGCGTAAAGGGATGGAGCTGGAACTTAACGTGACGGTGAAATCGCTGGTCGAACAGAACGGTCGAGTGACCGGGGTTGAAATCGAACGCGATGGCCAAACGCTGCCATTACACGCTCGTCGTGGCGTCGTACTTGCCGCCGGAGGGTTTGCCGCCGGGCGCATCGCTCCCCAGTTTCGCCCGGCGACGCAGCAGCACTACACCATGTCTCCCGCCACCAACGACGGCGCAGCATTCCAGTTGGGACTTGGCGTTGATGCTCGACAAGGCGTAGATCTACCGTCGAATTTTTTCTGGGCTCCGGTCTCCGTACTGCGACGTCCGGACGGCAGCGAGGAGCGCTTCCCGCACCTGGTGACCGACCGTGCCAAACCGGGGGTGATCGCGGTTAACCAACGCGGCGTACGCTTCGTCAACGAATCAAACTCTTACCACCATTTCGCCAGCGCCATGCAGCAGCAGCCGGAAAACGCCCCATGCTACCTGTTGTGCGATGCCCGGGCGATGAAGCGCTATGGCCTGGGGCTGGCGCGCCCGGCGCCGGTTAACAACGACGCGTTGGTGAACGCCGGTTATCTGCATCAGGCCGAAAGTCTGAGCGAACTGGCGCAGCAGTTAGGTATAGACCAGCAGCAGCTTGAGCACACCGTTTCCCGCTACAACCAGCATGCAGCAAGCGGCAGCGATCCGGAATGTCATAAAGGCGGTAACAGCTATAACCGCGCGATGGGCGATGCGGCGCACAGTCCGAACGCCTGCAACGCGCCGCTGTTAAGCGCACCGTTCTATGCCATCAAGCTCTTTACCGGTGACTTAGGCACTTCACGCGGGCTGGTCACTACCGCCGACGCGCAGGTCATCAACCAGCAAGGCCAGCCTATTGGCGGTCTGTATGCGGTCGGTAACGATATGGATTCGATGATGGCGGGCACCTACCCCGGCCCAGGCATCACCCTCGGCCCAGCGCTCACCTTCGGCTATCTGGCCGCCATGCATATGACACAAGCATCCTCACTCACTTCAGGAGAAGCAGCATGATCTACGAAAAACGCACCTACACCATCAATCCTCTGAAAATGGCCGACTGGCTGGCGCTGTACAAAAGCGACGCCTTTGCGGTGCAAACCGAACACCTCGGCAAGCTGATTGGCTTTTTCTTTACTGAAATCGGCGTGGTCAATCAGGTGGTGCATATCTGGGCTTACGAGAGTCTGGACGACCGTCTGGTGCGCCGCGCGCGCATGTCCCAGGACGAGCGCTGGCTGACCTTCTCACGGAAAAACCGCGAACTGGCGGCGGTTGAACGCCTGGAGTCGGTGCTGATGCGCCCTACCGATTTCTCGCCGCTGCAATAAGGAGTTTCCCATGAGCAGGCATGTAGAGGTAGATATGCTGGTGATTGGCTCCGGCGCCGCTGGGCTTTCTGCCGCCGTCACCGCCGCACTGCACGGTGCACGAGTGCTGGTTGCCGAAAAAGAGTCAACGATCGGCGGCACCAGCGCCTGGTCGGGCGGTTGGCTGTGGATCCCGCAAAACCCGCTGGCCCGTGAGGAAGGCATCATAGAAGACGATGCCGCCCCGCTGAGCTATCTGCAGTCCGAGATGGAAGGCCTTCCTGCCGATGCACGCCTGCGCACCTTTTTACGCTACGGCCCGGAAATGGTGAATTTTTTCCGGCAAAACACCGCCGTGCAGTTTCTGTCCGGTAGCAAAATGCCTGACTTTCATAACAACACAGGCTTTGCCACCGGTGGTCGCTCCGTCACCGCCCAACCGTACGATGCCCGCGGACTAGGTGACTGGCTTCACCGCCTGCGTCCACCGCTGGAGACCATCAGCCTTGCCGGCATGGGCATTGCGGGCGGTACGGATATGGCGCACTTCTTTAACGCGACGCGCTCACCGCGTTCGGCGCTGTACGCCTCTCGTCGCCTGGCGCGTCACGGCTGGCAACGCCTGCGCCACGGACGCGGCCGCCATCTGGTCAACGGCAATGCGCTGGTCGCGCGTCTTCTGCGCTCAGCGCTCGACGCTAACGTGAGTTTCCAACTCAACGCCCCGGTCACTCGTTTATTAAGGGATGCCCACGGCGTGACCGGCGCCATTCTTAGTAGCGATGATGGCGAGATCCAGGTTACGGCCCGCGCGGTGGTACTGGCCTGCGGCGGTTTTCCGCATGATAAACAGCGACTGGCCGAGCAGGTTCCACACGCAGCGCAGGGTTACGGCCACTTCTCCGCTGCGCCACCGGGAAATCAGGGCGATGGCATTCGTCTTGGCGAAACCGCAGGCGGTCAGTTTGACGGCTCGCTTAAGCACCCGATGGCGTGGGCGCCGGTCTCCCGCGTCTCGCTTTCCAGCGGGCTACAGCTGGCGTTTCCGCACCTTGTTGAGCGTGCTAAACCGGGGTTTCTCGCGGTACGCAGTAACGGCAAGCGTTTCGTCAATGAGGCCGACTCCTACCACGACTTTATCGCCGCGCTGCTGGACGCCACGCCAAAAGGCGAAAAACCGGTGGCCTGGTTGATTGCCGATAGCCGCGCGCTGCACCGCTACGGCCTGGGTCACGCCCGCCCCACGCCGTTCCCGGTGAAGGCCTGGCTACGAACCGGCTATCTGCAAAGCGCCGACACGCTGGAAGCGCTGGCACAGCAATGCGGCATTGACGGTTCCGTGCTTAGCGATACCGTCGAACGCTTTAATGGCTTCGCCCGACAGGGGCGCGATGACGACTTCCAGCGCGGCGCATCGGCCTATAACTGTGCGCAGGGTGATGCCAGCCACCAGCCCAGCCCGACGCTGGGCGAGCTAACACAGGCGCCTTACTTCGCGGTACGCATTCTGCCCGGCTCGCTGGGATCATTCAGCGGACTGAAAACCGACGAACAAGCGCGCGTTCTGGATGCCGAGCAACATCCCATCCCCGGCTTGTTCGCCGTGGGTAACGATATGTCGAGCGTGATGCAGGGGTTCTACCCCAGCGGCGGCATCACGCTGGGCCCCGCCATGACCTTTGGTTACCTGGTGGGGAAAAATCTGTCCGCAAAAATAACATCTTAAAAATACGCATTTAGCCAGGGAAAGGCGCCAAACATAACAACAAACCTCACCTGCAACTGTACTGGAGTCTGTATGAATAGGCGTTCTCTCTCCCTTGCAGCACTAACCGTGCTGGACGTTTCACCGCCGGAACAGGTGCGCATCGCCGCGCTCACCGGCTACAGCCACGTTGGCATTCGCCTGTTGCCCGCGACGCCAGACGACCCCGATTACGACATGCTTGGCGATACACGTACGGTACGCGAAACGCTGGCTGCGCTCCGCGATACCGGTATTCGTGTCTCAGACGTGGAGATTGTGCGCCTGACGCCGGATTTCAGCCTTGATGCGCTGCGTCCGTTCCTCGAAACCGCTGCCCGCCTGGAAGCCCAGCAGGTGCTGGTCGCCGGTAATGACGATAACCTTCCTCGCTGCGCGGAGAACCTGGCGACACTGGCACTGGCGGGGGAAGCCTACGGCTTGACCATGAACCTGGAGCCGATGCCGTGGACCCATCTGCCCACGCTTGCCAGCGCACAAAAGTTGATTGCCGCCAGCGGGCAGCGCAACGTCGGTATTCTGGTGGATGCCATTCACTTCTGGCGAGCAGGCGAGTCGTTAGAGGCACTCAGTGCGCTCGCACCAGAGCAACTGAACTATATGCAGCTCTGCGACGCCCCAGCGCGAATTCCCACGGATACCCAGGAGTTGATTTATCAGGCCCGCAGCGCGCGTCGTGTCCCGGGTGAAGGTGAGCTGGATCTCCACGGTCTGCTTGCGGTGCTCCCGCCGACCATTCCCGTCTCGGTAGAAGTGCCGCTGGCCGGCGCTCAGGGAGCACTTCCGGCACAACAACGCGCCCAGCTGCTGTTTAACGCTGCACAATCCTTCCTGTAAACAGGAGCTTGCCATGTCACAGACACAACGCCTGGATGTCAGAGAATTAATTAACACCAACCCGCTCAGCCGCTACCAGAAACTGGTTATTTTTCTCGGTTTTTGCGTCATTGCGCTGGACGGTTTTGATATCGCCATTATGGGTTTTATTGCCCCAACGCTGAAGCAGGAATGGGGCGTCAGTAACCATGAACTCGGCTTTGTTATTAGCACGGCGCTGATTGGCCTTGCGCTCGGCGCACTCTTCTCCGGCCCGCTTGCCGACTGGTTAGGGCGCAAAAAAATCATCATCAACAGCGTCTTCTTCTTCGGATTCTGGACCATCGCCACGGCGTTCTCCCAGAACATCGAACAGATGATCTTTTTCCGCTTTATGACCGGTTTAGGGCTGGGTGCTGCAATGCCCAATATGAGCACGCTGGTTTCGGAGTACGCGCCGGAGCGCCAGCGCTCGTTTATCATCACCGTTATCTTCTGCGGCTTTACCTTTGGCGCAGCCATCGGCGGATTTGCCGCCTCATGGCTTATTCCTGAGTTTGGCTGGCACTCACTGATGGCGCTGGGCGGCGTGCTGCCGCTGTTATTCGCACCGGTACTTATCTGGAAACTGCCAGAATCGGCACGCTTCCTGGTGATAAAGCAGGCTCCCGCCGCGCGAATACACGCCATCCTTCAGCGTTTTTTCCCCGGCCAGGTCAGTGAAAATGTCAGTTTCATTCTTCCCCAGCAGCCTATCAAGAGCAGCGCCATGCGCATTGTACTGTCACGCGAATATCTGTTCGGATCGCTGATGCTTTGGTTGGTCTATTTTATGGGGCTGTTTCTGGTCTATATCCTCGGCAGCTGGCTACCGACGCTAGTGAAAGAGATAGGCCTGACCGTCAGCCAGGCGGCGATAATGACCGCGATTTACCAGGCTGGCGGCACCGTCGGCTCGTTGTTCGCGGGCTGGTTGATGGACCGTATCGATCCGCACCGGGCGCTGGGGTTTATCTTCGCCGTGGGCGGTCTGTTCACCATGGCGATTGGCTACGCGGGGGTGAACTTCCCGCTGCTTTGTCTGCTGGCGTTTGTCAGCGGCGCCTGCCTTAACGGTGCAAATACCGGAATGAACGCCCTTTCCGCCCGTTTCTACCCCACCCAGGCTCGTGCGACCGGTTCAAGCTGGATGCACGGTGTCGGGCGAATCGGTGCCATTCTTAGCGCCTTTGCCGGTGCGGAAATGCTGGCGCTGGGGCTCGATTTTAAATCGGTGTTCCTGATCCTCGGCATTCCCGCAGCGCTGACCGTCATCGGTCTGGCCGCCAAAGGCTACTGGGCGGCAAGCCCGACTAACGCGAAACCACCCGTCACGACCACCCTGAGGAGCCCATCATGAATCGCATCCGTCTTGCCATCATCGGCGCGGGCGCTATCGGCCGCAAGCATATTGAGGTCATTCAGCTGACACCAGAGGCGGAGCTGGTCGCGCTGGCCGATCCGTCACCGCAGGCTCAGGCGCTGGCGGCATCGCTGGGCATCGCGTGGTATGCCGATATCAACGACATGCTGGATCAGGTCAATCCGCAAGGAGTGATTAACGCCACGCCAAACACCCTGCACGTGCCGTGCGCTATTGCCTGCGTCGAGCGCGGTATTCCGGTGCTGGTAGAAAAACCGGTCGCCGAATCGCCAGAATGCGCACAAGCGCTGGTCGACGCCGCGGCGCAGCATGGCGTTCCCGTTTTGGTAGGCCACCACCGGCGGCACAACGCGCTAACGGCGGCGGCAAAGTCGCTTATCGACAGCGGTGAGCTGGGCAACATTGTGGCGGTCTCGGCGCACTGGATCCTGCAAAAGCCCGATGACTACTTCGACGTTGCCTGGCGTCGTGAACCGGGTGCCGGGCCGCTGCTGGTGAATCTGGTGCACGATATCGATCTGCTGCGCTATCTTCTGGGGGAAATTGAGGAAGTGCAGGCGATGACCAGCAACGCCGGGCGCGGTTTCGCCAACGAAGACAGTGCCGTAGTCAACCTGCGCTTTGCTTGCGGAGCACTCGGCAGCGCGGTGCTCAGCGACTGCGGCGTCAGCCCGTGGAGCTGGGAGATGAATTCAGCAGAGAATGCGATTTACGCCCATACCCCAGAAAACTGCTACCTGATTTCCGGCAGCAAAGGGGCGCTGGCTATTCCGCAAATGCGCTGGTGGCGCTACGGTGAACAAAGCGGCTGGCATGCGCCGCTGCTGCAGGAAACGCTCGCCGTCGAGCCTATCGATCCCTTTATCCTGCAGTTGCGTCATTTCCTGCAGGTGATCGCCGGTAAGGCCGAGCCAATCATTGATGCGGCAGATGCTTTGCGTTCACTGAAAGTGATCGACGCCATTCGCCAGATATCGCAGAAAGCCGCCTGACCAGGCTTTAACTCCGGCGGCCCTGGTGCCGCCGGGTGATTGTTTCTGTCTCTATTCCGCACAAATGATTCAATAATGTAATATTTGTTAATTAAGCGTCTGTTTACCCTGCCCTCTCCCCGCACTACACTACTCCCAGCTTTTATATAGAGGTGGGAATGAACGATTACAAAATGACGCCGGGTGAGTTACGCGCCACCTGGGGTTTAGGGACCGTATTTTCTTTGCGTATGCTCGGCATGTTTATGGTCCTCCCGGTTCTGACCACATACGGCATGGCATTACAGGGCGCAAGCGAAGCGCTGATTGGCCTGGCGATCGGTATTTACGGACTGGCGCAGGCCGTTTTCCAGATTCCCTTTGGCCTTATCTCCGATCGCATTGGCCGCAAACCGCTGATTGTCGGCGGGCTGGCCATTTTCGTCCTTGGCAGCGTGATTGCGGCGATGTCGGATTCTATCTGGGGCATTATTCTCGGCCGCGCGCTGCAGGGCTCGGGCGCGATTGCCGCTGCGGTCATGGCGCTACTTTCCGACCTGACCCGTGAACAAAACCGCACCAAGGCGATGGCGTTTATCGGCGTCAGCTTTGGCGTTACCTTTGCCATTGCGATGGTGCTGGGCCCGATTATCACCCACAAGCTCGGCCTGCACGCGTTGTTCTGGATGATTGCCGGGCTGGCGACGCTGGGCATCCTGCTTACCCTTTGGGTGGTGCCGGACAGCAAAAACCACGTGCTCAACCGCGAATCAGGGATGGTCAAAGGCTGCTTTAGCAAAGTGCTGATGGAGCCGAAGCTGCTGAAGCTGAACTTCGGCATCATGTGTCTGCACATCCTGCTGATGTCGACCTTCGTGGCGCTGCCTGGCCAACTGGAGTCCGCAGGCTTCCCGGCTTCCGAGCACTGGAAAATCTACCTGGTGACCATGGTCGTCTCGTTTGTCGCGGTTGTGCCTTTTATCATCTACGCCGAAGTGAAGCGCCGCATGAAGCGGGTGTTCGTGCTGTGTATCGCCCTGCTGCTGATTGCCGAAATCGTGCTGTGGGGCTCCGGTACCTACTTCTGGGAACTGGTCGCTGGCGTACAGATTTTCTTCCTTGCGTTTAACCTGATGGAAGCGCTGCTGCCTTCGCTTATCAGCAAAGAAGCCCCGGCAGGCTACAAAGGTACGGCGATGGGGATTTACTCCACCAGCCAGTTCCTCGGCGTCGCTATCGGCGGCTCACTAGGAGGCTGGATTGACGGCCTGTTCGACTCACAAACGGTATTCCTCGCCGGTGCACTACTGGCAACGGTCTGGCTACTGGTTTCGATGACGATGCAGGAGCCGCCGTACGTTAGCAGCCTGCGCGTGCAGATCCCGGATGATATTGATGCCGATGACGCACTGCGCGAGCGCCTGCTGGCAACCGATGGCGTGAAAGAAGTATTGGTGGTGGCGCAGGAGCACTCGGCCTACATCAAAATTGACAGCAAAGTGACAAACCGCTTTGAGGTTGAGCAGGCGATAGCCGCCAGGTAAGACGAAACTGCCCGCAGCAGCGTGCGGGCAGTACTTTCACGGTTAGTCGAGAAAGTTTTTAAACTGGAACGGCTGACCAAGCTCATCTTTCGCGCCACGCACCAGAGCCATGACAGACTGGAGATCGTTACGGGATTTACCCGTTACGCGAATCTCCTCACCTTTAATCTGTGCCTGTACCTTCAATTTGCTGTCTTTAATCAGCTTTACGACTTTTTTCTGCACTGCACTTTCAATCCCTTGTTTCAGCTTAGCCTCCACAAACCAAGTTTTACCGCTGTGGGTAATGGTTTCCGGAATATCTAATGCGCCACCTTTAATTCCCCGTTTATCAAGATTGTCACGTAAAATACTCAGAAGTTGATTCACCTGGAAATCTGATTCACTCAGAACTTTGATACTTTTATTTGTTTTATTAAACTCAAATGATGCTTCTACACCTCGAAAATCAAAACGAGATTCAACTTCTCGGTTAGCGTTATTTACGGCATCATCGGCAAACTGAAGATCGACTTCAGAGACAATATCGAAAGATGGCATCTTTTCCCCTCCCTTAGTTTCTTTTGCGTTGCATAATACCTGCAACACGGCATAACTCAACTTGTTATCCCCGGAAGCTTAGTTGATAACGCTATACTCATTCGAGTGCTCGCGTGAAGTATGACATACCAGCAGCATCTGGTGTGGTAAGGAGGATGTTTGAAAATTACCGTTTTGGGATGTGGTGCGCTAGGCCAGCTCTGGATGACCGCGCTCCATAAAAAAGGATTTGAAGTACAAGGATGGCTACGCGTACCTCAGCCATACTGTAGCGTCAACGTGATGGAATTGGACGGTAGCGTATTCAACCACTCATTTATTGCCAATGACCCCGACTTCCTGGCGCAGAGCGATCTGCTGCTGGTGACCCTCAAAGCCTGGCAGGTCTCCGATGCGGTCAGAAGCCTGGCGGCGACGCTTCCGGCAACGACGCCCATTTTGCTGATTCATAACGGTATGGGGACGTTGCAGGAGCTTAACGGCCTGCGCCAGCCGATTCTGCTGGGGGCAACCACGCAGGCCGCCCGCCGCGATGGCAATATCATTATTCACGTCGCCAACGGCACCACCCACATCGGCCCGGCTAAACACTACGATGACGATTACAGCCAGCTCGCGGAAACCCTCCAGGAGGTGTTGCCGGACGTAGCCTGGCACGACAATATTCACTCCGCCATGTGGCGTAAGCTCGCCGTGAACTGCGTGATTAACCCGATGACGGCGCTGATGAACTGCCCTAACGGCGAACTTCGTCATCATCAGGAACAGGTGGCGCGTATTTGCGATGAAGTGGCGATGACCATGACGCGGGAAGGATTTCATACCTCTCCGGAAAGTCTGTTATTTTATGTTAATCAGGTGATTGATCTGACGGCGGAGAACATCTCCTCCATGCTGCAGGACATCCGCGCACTTCGGCATACGGAAATCGACTATATCACCGGTTTCCTGCTCAAGCGCGCGCGGGCGCACGGCATGCCGGTGCCGGAAAATACCCGCCTGTATGAACAGGTTAAACGTAAGGAGAGTGAATATGAGCGCGTCGGCACTGATTTGCCTCGCTCCTGGTAGTGAAGAGATGGAAGCCGTCACCACTATCGATCTGTTAGTGCGTGGCGGGATCAGCGTCACCACCGCCAGCGTCGCCGGTGATGGCAACCTGACCATTACCTGCTCCCGCGGCGTTAAGCTGCTGGCTGATGCCCCGCTGGTCGAAGTGGCAGACGGCGATTTCGACATCATCATCCTGCCGGGCGGTATTAAAGGCGCGGAGTGCTTCCGCGATAGCCCTCTGCTGGTCGAGACGGTGAGGCAATTTCACAACTCCGGGCGTATTGTCGCCGCTATCTGCGCGGCAGCCGCCACCGTGCTGGTGCCCCATGAGCTCTTCCCTATCGGCAATATGACCGGTTTCCCGGCGCTGAAAGACCAAATCCCTGAAGGTCAGTGGCAAGATAAGCGTGTGGTCTGGGACCCGCGCGTCAACCTGCTAACCAGCCAGGGGCCGGGCACATCGATTGATTTCGGGCTGAAGATTATCGACCTGCTGGTCGGGCGTGAAAAAGCGTATGAGATTGCGTCGCAGTTGGTGATGGCGGCGGGGATTTATAACTTCTACGAAGAGTAGGTGCAAAACCCGGCGTCGCTCTGCTCGGCCGGGCTACCTGATATAAAAAAACCGGCCAGGCCGGTTTTTTTAGTTATGGGCGGTATACCTTAACGTTGGTAAAGCCCTGCTCACGCAGATAAAGCGCCTGCAGGCGGCTCATCACACCGCGCTCACACCACAGCAGGTAGGTTTTGCTCTGGTCGAGGTCGCCGAACTGGGTGCTCAGCTTGTAGAACGGCAGAGAGGCGATTTCCACGCCTTCCAGCTTCAGCGGTTTATCATCCTGCTCGTCAATGGAGCGGATATCCAGAATCACGTCGTTGTCGCTAAAGCCGCTGACGGTTTCAACTTCCACCACGTCCTGCTGGGTCTGCTGCGCGATTTCGCGGATATCGACGTTATTCGCTTCGGCAACCACTTTATCCAGAATCGCAAAATCGAAGTTTGCTTCTTCCGCTTCGATTTTCGCCTTCACCGCTTTGATGGTTGGGCTCTTCGAAATCACGCCGCAGTATTCCGGCATGGTGCGGGCAAAGTCTTCAGTGCCGATTTCACGCGCCAGATTGATGATGTGCTCTTTATCGTGAGAAATCAGCGGACGCAGGATCAGGGTATCAGAGACGTTATCAATAAGACGCAGGTTGGTCAGCGTCTGGCTGGATACCTGGCCCAGCGCTTCGCCGGTGACCAACGCCTGTACGCCGTAGCGCTCAGCCACTTGTGATGCCGCACGAACCATCATACGCTTCAGCACGACGCCCATCTGGCCGTCTTCCACTTTCTCGAGAATTTCGCCAACCACCGGCTCGAAGTTGATCGCCACGAAACGCACGCGGTGTGAGCTACCGAAACGGTTCCACAGATAATGCGCGACCTGACGAACGCCGATTTCATGGGCCGCGCCGCCGAGGTTGAAGAAGCAGTAGTGCACGCGACAGCCGCGACGCATCAGCATATAGCTGGACACGCCGGAGTCGAAGCCGCCGGAGATCAGCGACAGCACGTCTTCCTGAGTACCAATCGGGAAGCCGCCAATACCTTCGTAGCGCCCTTTCACCAGTAGCAGACGGTCATTCTCGATTTCGAGGTTAACGGTCACGTCTGGATTAGTCAGCTTCACGCGCGCCGTCTCGATGTGCTGATTCAGGCCGCCGCCAACGTAACGCTCCACTTCAATGGACGTGAATTCGTGCTTACCACGACGCTTAACGCGTACGCAGAACGATTTACCTTCCAGCGCTTCACGCCACAGCGGCAGCGTCTGCTCAAAAATATTGTGCAGCGAGGTAAACGGAACGTCTTCGACTTCCAGAATATGGTGGATACCCGGAATACGGGTCAGCGCGTCGCGAAGCACCAGACGTTTGTCTTCATCTTTAGAACGCACTTCGATGTGGTCCCAATGGCGAACGACGGCAAGCGTTTCATCGTAGTTTTTAAGAACGTTACGAATGTTCCCGGTTAAAATTTTAATAAAGCGCAAACGCACAGTTTGGCTTTTGATGGTGATTTCCGGGAACAATTTAATGATAAACTTCATGGCGGCAATGGTTCGTTGGCAAGCCCGACGGGGCTTTAGGCAAAAAGATGTATCGCAGCGTACCGTTTCATAGCGAGGGCACCTGCGTCCAGGACGCGGAGTATACCATCATCCCGCTTACCATTGCGTGTTATTTGCTTCACACCCAGACTCCGTTACCATAGACGCAGTCGCGACATAACAAGAGCCAAACATTCACTATGCCAAAGAAAAACGAAGCCCCGGCCAGTTTCGAGACCGCTTTAACCGAGCTGGAGCACATTGTTAACCGTCTGGAAAGCGGCTCCCTTCCTCTGGAAGAGGCGCTGAATGAATTCGAACGTGGCGTGCAGCTGGCACGTCAGGGGCAGACGAAGCTGCAACAGGCGGAACAACGCGTGCAGATCCTGCTGGCCGATAATGAAGATTCCCCACTAGAGCCTTTCACGCCGGACGCTGAATAAATGGATTTTTCGCAACAGCTGAATGCCTGCGTTGAGCAGGCAAACGACGCGCTGCGCCGTTTTATTGCGCCACTGCCGTTTCAGAACACTCCACTGGTTGATGCCATGCAGTATGGCGCACTATTAGGCGGTAAACGCCTGCGCCCGTTCCTGGTGTACGCCACCGGGCAGATGTTCGGCGTTAGCCTCGCGACGCTGGATGCGCCAGCAGCGGCGGTCGAGTGCATTCACGCCTATTCATTGATGCATGACGATCTCCCGGCCATGGACGATGATGACCTGCGTCGTGGTCAGCCAACCTGCCATATTAAATTTGGTGAGGCGAGCGCCATTCTGGCCGGGGATGCGCTGCAAACGCTGGCGTTTTCTATACTGAGTGATGCGCCGATGAACGAGGTCTCCGATCGCGATCGTCTGGCAATGCTGTCCGAGCTGGCAACCGCCAGCGGTGTGGCAGGCATGTGCGGGGGGCAAGCGCTGGATCTGGAAGCCGAAGGCCAACAGGTTAATCTGGAAATGCTGGAGCGCATTCACCGTCATAAGACCGGTGCACTCATCCGTGCCGCCGTACGTCTGGGCGCACTCAGCGCGGGTGAACAGGGCCGCAGGGCGCTGCCGTTGCTGGATAAGTATGCCGAAAGCATCGGTCTGGCGTTCCAGGTTCAGGATGACATTCTGGATGTGGTGGGCGATACTGCGACCCTCGGAAAGCGCCAGGGTGCCGACCAGCAGCTCGGCAAGAGCACCTATCCTGCACTACTGGGTCTTGAGCAAGCCCGGACTAAAGCCAGTGACCTTATTGCCGATGCCCGTCAGTCTCTTACCGAGCTGGCCGCACAATCACTGGATACCACAGCACTGGAAGCGCTAGCGAACTACATCATCCTGCGCGACAAATAAACCATAAATGAGTCTCAGATGAGTTTTGATATTGCCAAATACCCGACCCTGGCGCTGGTCGATTCCACTCAGGAATTGCGCCTGCTGCCAAAAGAGAGCCTGCCGAAGCTGTGTGACGAGCTGCGTCGTTACCTGCTCGACAGCGTGAGCCGTTCCAGCGGACACTTCGCCTCCGGGCTTGGCACGGTGGAGCTCACCGTGGCGCTGCACTACGTCTATAACACGCCGTTCGACCAGCTTATCTGGGACGTCGGCCACCAGGCCTATCCGCACAAAATTCTGACCGGCCGTCGCGACAAAATTGACACCATTCGCCAGAAAGGTGGTCTGCACCCGTTCCCGTGGCGCGGCGAGAGCGAGTACGACGTGCTGAGCGTCGGTCACTCCTCGACCTCGATTTCCGCCGGTATTGGTATTGCGGTTGCAGCGGGTAAAGAGAACAAACAGCGTCGTACCGTCTGCGTGATTGGCGATGGCGCAATTACCGCCGGTATGGCGTTTGAAGCGATGAACCACGCGGGCGATATCAAACCCGATATGCTGGTGGTGCTGAACGACAACGAGATGTCTATCTCCGAGAACGTCGGCGCACTGAACAACCATCTGGCGCAGCTGCTTTCCGGCAAGCTCTACTCTTCCCTGCGTGAAGGCGGCAAGAAAGTCTTCTCCGGCGTACCGCCGATTAAAGAGCTGCTCAAGCGTACCGAAGAACATATCAAAGGCATGGTAGTACCGGGCACGCTGTTTGAAGAGCTGGGTTTCAACTACATCGGGCCGGTGGACGGCCACGACGTACTGGGGCTGGTGAATACGCTCAAGAACATGCGCGACCTGAAAGGCCCGCAGTTCCTGCACATCATGACCAAAAAAGGCCGTGGCTATGAGCCGGCCGAGAAAGATCCTATCACCTTCCACGCGGTGCCGAAGTTCGATCACACCAGCGGTAAGCTGCCAAAAAGCAGCGGTGGCCTGCCGTCATACTCGAAAATTTTCGGTGACTGGCTGTGCGAAACCGCGGCGAAAGACGCCAAGCTGATGGCGGTGACGCCAGCGATGCGCGAAGGCTCCGGCATGGTAGAGTTCTCGAAAAAATACCCTGACCAGTATTTCGACGTAGCGATTGCCGAGCAGCACGCGGTGACCTTCGCAGCGGGCCTGGCGATTGGCGGCTATAAACCGATCGTGGCTATCTACTCTACCTTCCTGCAGCGCGCCTACGATCAGGTGATCCACGATGTGGCTATCCAGAAGCTGCCGGTGCTGTTCGCTATCGATCGCGCGGGCATTGTCGGCGCCGACGGGCAGACGCACCAGGGCGCGTTTGATATCTCCTATCTGCGCTGCATCCCTGACTTTGTCATCATGACGCCAAGCGATGAAAACGAATGTCGCCAGATGCTCTATACCGGCTATCACTACAGCAATGGCCCAAGCGCGGTACGCTACCCGCGCGGGTGCGGTACCGGCGCTGAGCTTCAGCCGCTGGAAAAACTGCCGCTCGGCAAAGGCGTAATTAAACGCGAAGGCGAGAAGCTGGCGATCCTCAATTTCGGTACCCTGCTGGCCGAAGCGGAAATCGTCGCCGAGAAACTCAACGCCACGCTGGTTGATATGCGCTTTGTGAAACCGCTGGATGAAAGCCTGATCCTCGATATGGCCGCGCGCCACGACTCGCTGGTGACGCTGGAAGAGAACGCCATCATCGGCGGCGCGGGTAGCGGCGTCAACGACGTGCTGATGGCGCATCGTAAACCGGTGCCGGTACTCAATATTGGTCTGCCTGACTTCTTTATCCCGCAGGGTACGCAGGAAGAGGCTCGCGCCGACCTCGGCCTGGATGCCGCCGGTATCGAAGCGAAGATCGCGGGCTGGCTAGCATAATCCTCCCCATCGCTCCTGCTATGCTTAAAGGTAAACCGCTTACCCGCTAGCAGGAGCTGATTCATGCAATACGATACGTTAGGACACACCGGCCTTCGGGTCTCTCGTCTTTGCCTTGGCTGTATGACCTTCGGCGAACCGGATCGGGGTAAACACGCCTGGACGCTTCCGGAAGACAGCAGCCGCCCCATCATCCAGCGCGCCATCGAAGGCGGCATCAACTTTTTCGACACCGCTAATAGCTATTCTGACGGCAGCAGCGAAGAGATCGTCGGCCGTGCGCTGCGCGATTTCGCTCGCCGCGATGAAGTGGTGGTCGCCACCAAGGTTTATCATCAGGTGGGGGATCTGGAAGAGGGTCTGTCCCGCACGCAAATTCTCCGCTCCATCGACGATAGCTTAAAGCGCCTCGGGATGGACTATGTCGATCTACTGCAGATTCACCGCTGGGACTACCGCACGCCCATTGAAGAGACGCTGGAAGCACTGGATGAGGTGGTGAAATCCGGTAAGGCGCGATTTATTGGCGCCTCGTCAATGCACGCTCGTCAGTTTGCCCACGCGCTGGCGCTGCAAAAAACCAACGGCTGGACGCCGTTCGTCACCATGCAGGATCACTACAATCTGATCTACCGGGAAGAGGAGCGCGATATGCTGCCGCTCTGCACTCAGGAAGGGGTAGCGGTGATTCCGTGGAGCCCGCTGGCGCGCGGTCGCCTGACGCGCCCGTGGGGCGAGACGACGGCAAGGCTGGTCTCCGACGAGTTTGGGCAAACGCTGTATAGCTCAACCGAAGAGAACGATGAGCAGATTGCCGGGGAACTGGAACGAGTCGCGCAGGAAGTTGAAGCCAGCCGAGCGCAGACGGCGCTGGCATGGCTGCTGAGTAAACCGGGGGTGGCGGCACCGATTATTGGGGCGTCGCGCGAGGAGCAGTTGGATGAGCTGTTGAGTGCGGTGGATATTACGCTGACGCCGGAGCAGATTGCCTCAATGGAAGCGCCGTATCAGCCGCATCCGGTGGTTGGGTTCAAATAATCTGTAGCCCGGGCGAGGCGGTCACGCCGACCCCGGGGCGGCTCCGTACCCTCCCCGGCGTCGCTCTGCTCGGCCGGGCTACAGTAACATCACAGAATATAATGCCCCACCACAAACAGTATCCCCGCCGAAATCACCCCGGCGATAACATCGTCGACCATAATCCCCATTCCACCATGGACGTTTCGGTCGAACCAGCGAATAGGCCAGGGCTTCCACATATCAAAAATACGGAACAGCACAAACCCCGCCAATACCCATTGCCAGTTGATGACCGGAATTGCCATCAGCGTGATCCACATGCCGATAAACTCATCCCAGACGATGCTACCGTGGTCATGCGTGCCCATATCACGCGCCGTACGGCGGCAGATATAAACACCGATACAAATACCGAACATCACCACCAGCGAATAGAGCTGTAGCGGCAGAAACGTCAGCACGTACCAGAAGGGAATGGCGGCAATCGAGCCAGCCGTACCCGGCATTACCGGGCTCAGACCGCTGCCAAATCCCGTTGCCAGCAGGTGCCAGGGGTTGCGTAAATTCAGACGGCTTTTTGCTTCATCGTACTTAGCCAAAATGATCGTATCCCTTCCAGTCGAGCTGCACCGCTTTCCCCTCCTGGGTGAAATGCAGTCCTTCCACATCGGCGCTGATTTGCCCGATGCAGGTAAACGGTGTGCCCAGTTGACCCAGCGCCACTTCCAGCGCGCCGCGGTTCAGTTCTGGAACGGTAAAGCAGAGCTCATAGTCTTCACCGCCGGAAAGTGCCCAACGGCACGCCTGCTCCGGCTGTACATGGCGACGCAGCGCGTCGGAATATGGCAGCAGATCGAGATCAACGCGAGCGCCTACACCGCTGGCGTTTAGGATATGCCCCAGATCGGAAATCAGACCGTCGGAGAGATCGATAGCCGAGTTTGCCAGGTCGCGCAGCGCCTGCCCTTGCAGGATACGCGGCGTCGGGCGCAGATGGCGCTGACGCAGATAGGCTGCATCTTCAGGGTTATCAATCGTCAGTTGATTCAGAATCAACGCCAGGCCCGCCGCGCTGTCACCGGGCGTGCCGGTCACGTAGATCCAATCACCCGGTTTTGCACCCGAACGTTTTAGCGCGCGGCCCACCGGCACGTAGCCGTGAATACCCAGCGTCATCGACAGCGGCCCTTTGGTGGTGTCGCCGCCAATTAACTGCATATCGTAGTAGCTTAACAGCTCAAACAGCCTGTCACTAAACGCCGCCAGCCAGGCTTCATCCACCGCGGGCAGCGTCAACGCAAGCGTCAGCCAGGCTGGGTCAGCACCCATTGCGGCTAAATCGCTAAGGTTTACCGCCAGCGCTTTGTGGGCCAGGTCAGCCGGGTCGATATCAGGAAGGAAATGGTTGCCCACCACCAGCGTGTCGGTGCTGATAGCCAGGGTCTGTTTTTCGGGAATATTGAGTAACGCGCAGTCGTCGCCGATTCCGGTTTCTACATCAAGACGGGCGTTTCGTACTCGGTCAAAATAACGGGCAATCAGGGAGAATTCGCCGCATGCCATACGTTATGCCTCAGCAGAAGGATAAAACAAGGCCGGGATTCGCCAGAAAGAGATTCGGCAAAACCCGGCCTGGAGATTACTTTTTGTGGGGACGAATAGCAGGAGCGGCTTTATCCAGCACGCCGTTGACAAACTTGTGGCTGTCTTCAGCGCCAAAGGTTTTTGCCAGTTCGATAGCTTCGTTGATAGCCACTTTGTATGGCACATCATCACGCTTCGACAGCTCGAACAGCGCGATGCGCAGTACGGCTTTCTCTACCTGGCCCAGCTCTTCGAGCATACGGGACAGGTATGGCTTCATCAATCCGTCGAGGTACGCGCTGTTAGTCGCCACCCCGGACAGCAGTTCACGGAAGTACACGACGTCGACATCTTTAACGTCTTGTTCCGCCAGGAACTGGTATTCAACATCGGAGATGTCGTTCTGGGACAACTGCCAGGAGTAGAGCGCCTGGACGGCACACTCACGGGCGCGGCGACGAGCAGCAGGTTTCACGGATTTCCCCTTACAAAAATCAGGCCTTGATGGCTTTCAATACATTAATCATTTCAAGCGCGGTCAGTGCAGCTTCTGCACCTTTGTTACCGGCTTTTGTGCCAGCGCGTTCGATGGCTTGTTCAATACTTTCGGTGGTCAGAACACCAAAGGCTACCGGGATTTCGCTGTCCTGAGCGACGTGCGCCAGGCCATTGCTTGCCCCGCCAGCAACATATTCGAAGTGCGCAGTACCGCCACGGATAACTGTACCCAGCGCGATCACCGCATCGTATTTACCGGTTTTTGCCAGTGCGCCAGCCGCCAGAGGCAGTTCATAAGCACCTGGAACCCAAACAACGGTGATGTTTTCATCTTTAACCTGACCAATGCGCTTCAGGGCGTCGATAGCACCTTCCAGCAGGCTGTCATTGATAAAGTTGTTGAAACGCGCGATGGTGATGGCGACGCGAGCGTCCGGGGTAGCAACGTTAGCTTCAATAATGTTCATACTCTTCCTTTGGGTTCATTTGCCCCGCAGGGGGGCGGATTTTATCATAATATTCTGGGCGCTGCTTCCTCTAATTCGGAAAGCCTCACGCAGTGGTTAAATGCAGGCACACATCCGGGCCCACCTGGCGTATCTCGTTGAATTTGAAATGGGGGGCGTCGGCCAGTTTCTCAAGGCCTGGCAGCACACATAATCCCCGCGCATCGCTTCCTAACAGTTTAGGCGCGATATAGACGATAAGCTCGTCAACCAGCCCCGCCTGAATCAGCGCGCCAGCAAGCGTTGGCCCCGCCTCCACCCAGATGCTGTTAATCTGCTGTTTGCCCAGTTGCATCATCAGCAGCACCAGATCGAGGTGACCATTGTGCTCCGGTATTTTCAGCGTTTGCACGCCTTCCGGCCACACGCGAGTATCATCCTCGGTGCGCGCAAACAGCGTTTCACCCGGCTGCTGCACAATGCGGTGCTCCGGCTTGACGCGGTTGCCGCTATCAATAACGATGCGCAACGGCTGGCGCAGATTTTCCTGCGGGTAGAGCGCCTGCGTTTCGGCATTGAGCTCGTCCCAACGCACGGTCAGCGCCGGGTCATCCGCCAGCACCGTCGCGCTGCTGGTTAGAATCGCGTGGCTTTCTGCGCGCAGGCGCTGAACGTCGCGTCGCGCCTGCGGCGAGGTAATCCATTGGCTTTCACCGCTGGCCATTGCCGTGCGGCCGTCGAGCGACGCGCCAAGCTTCAGTTGGATATACGGGAAACCGGTGCGCATCCGCTTGAGGAAGCCTTTGTTCAACGCTTCGGCTTCGCTCATCATCAGACCGTGGCTGACTTCAATACCCGCCTGCTGCAGGCGGTACAGTCCGCGCCCTGCAACCTGCGGGTTTGGGTCCTGCATAGCGGCGACGACGCGGGAAACGCCCGCGGCAATCAGCGCGTCACAGCACGGTGGTGTGCGGCCATGGTGACTGCATGGTTCGAGCGTCACATAGGCGGTAGCGCCTTTCGCTTTATCACCCGCCATGCGCAGCGCATGCACTTCCGCATGCGGTTCACCGGCGCGGTAGTGGAAACCTTCGCCAACAATTTCGCCCTGATTGACAATCACGCAGCCCACGCGTGGGTTGGGATGCGTGGTGAAGCGACCGCGTTGCGCCAGCTTTAGCGCGCGCGCCATGTACATTTCATCGTGCATAGCTTAGTCCTGTAAGCGGGCGATCTCTTCGCCAAATTCTTTAATATCTTCAAAGCTGCGGTATACCGACGCAAAGCGGATATAGGCCACTTTATCGAGCTTTTTCAGCTGTTCCATGACCAGGTTACCCAGCAGTTTGCTCGGCACTTCACGTTCACCGGTCGCGCGAAGATGCGATTTGATATGGTTAATCGCCATTTCTACATCATCGGAACTAACCGGGCGTTTTTCCAGGGCGCGCAGCATACCGCTACGCAGCTTATCTTCATTAAACGGTTCACGCACGTCGTTGCTTTTCACCACGCGCGGCATCACCAGTTCTGCCACTTCAAAGGTGGTAAAGCGCTCGTTGCACACCAGGCATTGCCGACGGCGGCGAACGGAAGAACCTTCTCCCACGAGACGGGAGTCAATGACTTTAGTGTCTACGGCGAAACAGAATGGGCAGTGCATACGACGTCCTGACGATGAGGTGATGGGAATCTATTTTACCCTGAACTGCGGATACAACAAAGGCGCAGCGCTTTTTGAGACAAAGGATCGATGCCAGATGCCGTATTGCGCGCTACCATTGCGTTATCCCGAAGAGAAGGAAACAGACAGCATGACAAGACGTTACCTAAGAATCGCCCTGCTGGGAAGCCTCGTCAGCCTGAGCGCCTGTGCGCAACAGTCTGAAGTTAAGCAGATGCACCAAAGCATTAGCGCGCTCAGTACCGAGATGACGCAGCTGAATAAAGAAACGGTAAAAATCACTCAGCAAAACGCGCTGAATGCGAAGTCTACGCGCGGTGTCTACCTGCTTCCCGGCGCTAACACGCCTGCCCGTCTGAACAGCCAGGTGGGCACTCTGCGCATGTCATTGCGCAATATCGCCGCTAACGCTCAGGGCACGGCGGTGACGCTGCGCATCCAGGGGGAATCGAACGAGGCGCTCCCGGCCTTCACCGGCACCGTTGAGTGGGGTCAGATTCAGGGCACAACCGAGCAGTATCAAGAGGTCAACGTGCAGAATCAGCTCTTCTCCGCGCCGGCAAGCGTGCTGGCACCGAGCGACGTCGATATCCCGCTGCAGCTTAACGGCGTTACCCCCGATCAGCTCGGCTTTGTTCGTATTCACGACGTGCAGCCTGCCAACGCACAGTAACCGTTCTACAGGAGGGAGTTGTAACAATACTCCCCCTGAACTCGCCTTCTCTTTCCCACGCCTGAAACACATTTCTCGTATGTAAACATTTGCAATAATTCACCCCATCAGTACAATCGCGGCGTCTAATCTACGCAAACGTGAACGCAATCGATTACGCGTTTGAAAAATGTGTGAACTGTGACTGATTTTCGTGAGCAAGGATTCATATAATAGGCTCGCAGAAACACGAAACATTTAGAAAAACTTCGGTGATAAAAATCACTCTCTTTCGATTTTTTTTATTAGTGGCACAAATATGAAAAAAACATTATTAGCAGCCGGTGCTGCACTGGCGCTCTCCGCATCTTTCACTGCTAACGCAGCAGGCGACTCTCAACCTCAGTATGTCTCCGACTGGTGGCATCAGAGCGTAAACGTGGTGGGTAGCTATCACACCCGCTTCTCGCCAAAGCTGAATAACGACGTATACCTGGAATATGAAGCGTTTGCCAAAAAAGACTGGCTCGACTTCTACGGCTACATCGATATTCCTAAGACCTTTGACTGGGGTAACGGCAACGATAAAGGCGTATGGTCTGACGGCTCTCCGCTGTTTATGGAGATCGAACCGCGCTTCTCTATCGACAAGCTGACCGGTGCTGACCTGAGCTTTGGTCCGTTCAAAGAGTGGTATATCGCGAACAACTATATCTACGATATGGGTGACAACAAAGGCAGCCGCCAGAGCACCTGGTATATGGGTCTGGGTACCGATATCGATACCGGTCTGCCGATGGGTCTGTCCCTGAACGTGTATGCCAAATACCAGTGGCAGAACTACGGTGCCGCGAACGAAAACGAGTGGGATGGCTACCGCTTCAAAGTGAAATACTTTGTGCCAATCAGTGACCTGTGGGGCGGCAAACTGAGCTATATCGGTTTCACCAACTTCGACTGGGGTTCCGATCTGGGCGACGAACCTAACCGTACCAGCAACTCCATCGCATCCAGCCACGTTCTGGCCCTGAACTACGATCACTGGCACTACTCCGTCGTTGCCCGTTACTTCCATAACGGTGGCCAGTGGCAAGGTGGCAATACCCTGAACTGGGGCGAAGGCGATTTCAGCGCTAAGTCTACCGGTTGGGGTGGTTACTTTGTTGTAGGTTACAACTTCTAAGTTCGACACCGCAAAAAAGGCCAGAGGTTTCCCTCTGGCCTGTTTCGGGCGCATGCTGCCACGCGGGCGGCAGGTTCGCCCACCTCGCTTTATCTCTGACTATGCCACCAGCCTAAAAACAGACCTGTCGCAATACCGACCAGCGTAGGTGCGGCCAGATCGTGCCAGACAATAATGCAAACTTCCGTGAGCGTCATACAGCCGCCTTGGTTGCAATGGCAACGGTTCGCGGCTATCCTCAACTTGTCTGGAGTCAAGTTAGCCCCCGTTATGTTGCCGGTGAATACCGAACAATGTGCGGGGGTTTTCTCTTTCCAGCGACAAGGCCACCGGGGATCAAGCCCCCGCAACACTGCGCCTCACCGGGAGACCCGGCTTGCCGCTGATTCTACTCCGCTCACCACTATCTTCATGATGTAAAAACAAAAAAATCCCGACCTTGCGATCGGGATTCCAGCAACGATGTACGCGTTACAGCACGTCGGCTATTTCTTTTTGTTCAGCATCGCTTTCAGGTCAGCGAACGGGTTGTAGGTCGCCTCGCCCACGTCTTTCTGCGCATCTTCCCCGGCGACGACCGTAGAACCGTACTGGTCTGCCTCGGTGTACTTCGAGTGTTCGTGATCGTGACAGAACAGGCACAGGAGCTCCCAGTTGCTGCCATCTTCCGGGTTGTTGGTATGGTCGTGATCCATATGGTGAACCGTCAGCTCACGCAGGTTGGAGTAGACGAACTCGCGCGAACAGCGCCCGCAGACCCACGGAAACAGTTTCAGCGCTTTTTCACGGTAGCCGCTTTCCAGCCGCACGTAGTTTTTTGGGATGATGGCCATAATGACTCGATATGTCGTGTTCAATGTAAGGGAATACGCACAGTCTAAATGGGCAATAAAAAAGCCGCAACACCCTACGGCGTTGCGGCTTTTATTCGTGCCCTCAGAGCGGCAGATTACGGCAGAATTGACGGCTGATCCGCCCCTTCTTTCTCCACTTTCTGCTGCAGCATATGCTCACGCTTCATACCCAGCTTCAGCGCCAGCGCCGAGGCTACGTAGATAGACGATGCGGTACCGATGGAAACACCGATAAGCATAGTCAGCGAGAAGCCTTCCAGTACCGGACCACCGAAGAGGTACAGCATCAGAATAACCACTAACGTGGTACCGGACGTAATCAACGTACGGTGCAGCGTCTGGGTCAGCGACACGTTAAAGATTTCGTACGGCGTACCGCGACGAATCTTGCGGAAGTTTTCACGAATACGGTCAGATACCACGATACTGTCGTTCAGCGAGTAACCGATGACCGACATCAACGATGCCACGATGGTCAGGTCAATCTCGATATGGAACAACGACAGGATCCCGAGCGTAATGATAACGTCGTGCGCCAGCGCGATAACCACACCTGCCGCCAGTCGCCACTCAAAGCGGAAACCGACGTACACCAGGATAGAGATCAGCGCGACAATCAGCGCCATCGCACCGGTTTGCGCCAGATCGGCCCCCACGCTTGGCCCAACGAATTCAATACGCTTCACGGCAGCATTCTGACTGGTGGATTCGTTAATCACACTCAGCACTTTGCTACCCAGTACCTGTCCACCATCCGCACCTTTGGTTGGTGGCATACGTACCATGATGTCATGGCTGCTGCCGAAGTTCTGCAGAAGCGGATCAACGAAGCCCGCTTTCTCCAGCGCATCGCGCATTAAGTCCATGTCCGCCGGTTTTTCCAGCGTAATTTCAATCACCGTACCGCCGGTGAAATCGAGACCCCAGTTAAACCCGCGTACGCCCATCACCACGATGGCCGCGATCAGCAGGAAACCTGAGATGCCGAAAGCCCAGTAGTCCCAGCGCATAAAGTCATAGACTTTACGGCCGTGGTTTAATTGTTCAACACTATATTCCTGTGCCACATCGCACTCCTCAGATTGACAGCTTTTTGACGCGCTTGCCGCCATACAACAGGTTTACGATGGCACGCGTACCGACAATCGCGGTAAACATCGACGTTGCCACACCGATACCGGTAGTAATCGCGAACCCTTTAATTGCCCCGGTGCCGACTGCATACAGGATCAGGACTTTAATCAGCGTCGTAATGTTCGCATCGAAGATGGAACTGAACGCGCCGGCATAGCCCTCGTTGATTGCCTGTTGTACCGAACGTCCGTTACTCAGTTCTTCTTTAATACGTTCGTTGATCAGTACGTTAGCATCGACCGCGACCGCAAGGGTTAACACAATCCCCGCGATACCCGGCATACTCAACGTCGCGCCCGGCAGCAGTGACATGATACCGACGATCAGTACCAGGTTAGCCAGCAGTGCGCTTGTCGCGATCAGACCGAACTTCTTATAGAAGAAGAGCATGAACAGGATAGAGACCACCAGACCGGCCAGACACGCTTCCAGACCTTGCTTGATGTTCTGCATACCCAGGGTTGGGCCGATAGTACGTTCTTCAACAATCTGAATCGGTGCAATCAGCGCACCGGCACGCAGCAGCAGAGAGAGCTGACGCGCTTCATTCGGGTTGCTGATACCGGTAATACGGAAGCTGTTGCCCAGACGAGACTGGATGTTGGCAATGTTAATCACCTCTTCCTGTTTCACCAGAATAGCGCGACCGTTAGCGTCTTTCTTACCGCTGTCTTTGTACTCCACGAACAGGGTCGCCATCGGCTTACCGATGTTGTCCTTAGTGAAGTTAGACATGATGTTACCACCCGCGCTATCGAGCGAGATGTTAACCTGCGGCTGGTTGTACTCATCCTGGCTTGAAGTGGAGTCGGTGATATGGTCACCGGTCAGAATCACGCGCTTGTACAGCACAACTGGCTGACCTTCACGGGTATCTTTCACTTCGGAGTCGCCCGGCACGCGGCCAGAGGCAGCCGCAGCCTGGTCAACGTTGGTGTTTACCAGACGGAATTCCAGGGTCGCAGTCGCACCCAGAATCTCTTTCGCACGCGCGGTGTCCTGAATACCTGGCAGTTCAACCACGATGCGGTCAGCACCCTGACGCTGAACCACTGGCTCAGCAACGCCCAGTTGGTTAACACGGTTACGCAGAATGTTGATGTTCTGCTGAACCGCATATTCGCGGGCTTCGCTCAGGCGAGCATCGGTCATCACCGCACGCAGCGCAGTGCTACCCTGGCTGGAAATCACCAGATCCTGATGGCGCTTGCTCAGATAAGAGATCGCTTCATCACGCGCATTGCTATCACGGAAAGTGATGCTCAGACCGTAGTTGTCTTCTTTGCGAACGGTAGTATAAGGAATGCCTTTTTCACGCAGGTCACTGCGCAGGCTATCGATATTTTGCTCCTGGAGTTTGCCCAGCGCAGTGTCCATATCCACTTCCATCAGGAAGTGCACACCACCACGCAGGTCAAGACCGAGCTTCATTGGCTCTGCGTTAATCGCAGCCAGCCAGCGCGGTGTTGCCGGAGCAAGGTTAAGCGCCACGACGTATTTGTCACCCAGCACGTTTACCAGCGCTTCACGCGCACGCAGCTGGATGTCGGTGGTGTCGAAGCGCGCAAGAATAGCGCCCTCTTCCAGTGCCACAGACTTAGCGGTAATTTTTTCTTCTTGTAACGTTTTCTGGACCTGGATCAGCGTTTGCTCACTGGCGGCGACGCCGCGCACGCCAGTGATTTGAACGGCCGGATCCTCACCATACAGGTTGGGAAGCGCATACAGCAGACCGACGACAATAACGACGATCAGCATGACATACTTCCACAAAGGATAACGGTTTAACACGGCAGTTCCCTTTGGGAAAACGAAATATTACAGCGCCTTCATGGTGCCTTTCGGCAGAACGGCAGCTACGAAGTCACGTTTGATAACCACTTCAGTGGTGTCGTTCAGTGCGATAGCAATGTAGCCAGTTTCCGCTACTTTGGTCACACGACCCACCAGGCCACCGTTCGTCAGCACTTCATCGCCTTTCGCGATGGAGCTCATCAGGTTTTTATGCTCTTTGGTACGTTTTTGCTGTGGACGCAGGATCATGAAATAGAAGATCAGGCCGAAAACCACCAGCATCAGAATCAGAGACATCGGGCTGCCCTGCGATGGAGCCCCGGTTGCTGCTACCGCATCAGAAATAAAAAAGCTCATTCAAATTCCCTCATTATTAAAATTAATCAACGTTCAAAGGTGGAACGGTACGCCCCTGGCGTTGGTAGAAATCGGTCACGAAGCTCTCTAATTTACCCTCTTCAATAGCCTTGCGTAAACCAGCCATTAAGCGCTGATAGTAGCGAAGATTATGAATGGTATTGAGGCGCGCGCCCAATATTTCGTTGCAACGGTCAAGATGATGCAAGTATGCACGCGAATAATTGCGACAGGTGTAGCAATCACACTCGGCATCAAGCGTGCTGGTATCGCTCTTATGTTTAGCATTACGGATTTTCACCACACCGTCGGTCACAAAGAGATGACCGTTACGGGCGTTACGCGTTGGCATAACGCAGTCAAACATATCGATACCGCGACGAACGCCTTCAACCAGGTCCTCTGGTTTGCCAACGCCCATCAGGTAACGCGGTTTGTCAGCAGGGATCTGCGGGCAAACGTGCTCCAGGATACGGTGCATGTCTTCTTTCGGCTCACCTACCGCCAGGCCGCCGACAGCGTAGCCATCAAAGCCAATCTCCACCAGACCTTTGACGGAGATATCACGTAAATCTTCGTAAACGCTGCCCTGAATGATGCCAAACAGCGCATTTTTGTTGCCGAGGCCATCGAAACGGTCGCGGCTGCGTTTAGCCCAGCGCAGAGACATTTCCATCGAGCGCTTGGCGTAGTCCCAATCCGCCGGGTACGGCGTACACTCGTCGAAAATCATCACGATATCGGAACCGAGATCGTACTGAATTTCCATCGATTTTTCCGGATCGAGGAAGATCGGGTCGCCGTTGATAGGGTTGCGGAAGTGCACGCCCTGCTCGGTGATTTTACGGATATCGCCCAGGCTGAAGACCTGGAAACCGCCGGAATCGGTCAGGATTGGCCCTTTCCACTGCATGAAATCATGCAGGTCGCCGTGCAGCTTCATGATTTCCTGACCCGGGCGCAGCCACAGGTGGAAGGTGTTGCCAAGAATGATTTGCGCGCCGGTCGCTTCTACTTCTTCCGGCGTCATGCCCTTAACGGTGCCGTAGGTACCCACCGGCATAAAGGCAGGCGTTTCAACTACGCCACGATCAAAAACCAGGCGGCCGCGGCGAGCGCGACCGTCTGTGGTATCCAGTTCAAATTTCATCTTTACTCCTGCGTCAGAAAAACAGTCCGACGTTAAATTCTCATGCCGGGAACTTACTCCCCGACACGCTCAAAAATAGCCTGCGGATTGTACGTGATAAACATGGCATCACCGTAACTAAAAAAGCGATATTTTTGTTCTACAGCAGCCTTATAGGCGTTCATGGTGTGCTGATAACCGGCAAAAGCGGACACCAGCATAATCAGCGTCGATTCTGGCAGGTGGAAGTTGGTCACCAACGCATCAATCACCTGGTATTGGTAGCCTGGGAAAATAAAGATTTGCGTGTCGCCGAAGAACGGCGCAATCAGCTCATCTTTTGCCGCCTGCGCTGCGCTTTCCAGCGAGCGAACGGAGGTGGTGCCGACGGCAATCACGCGGTTGCCGCGCGCTTTCGCCGCCAGTACCGCATCAACCACGTCCTGCGGCACTTCCGCGTATTCGGAGTGCATGATGTGGTCTTCAATGCTGTCAACGCGCACCGGCTGGAAGGTACCCGCGCCCACGTGCAGGGTGACAAACGCCATCTCGATGCCCTTTTCACGAAGCTTCGCCAGCAGCGGTTCGTCGAAGTGCAGGCCCGCGGTCGGTGCCGCAACGGCACCTGGTTTTTCGCTATACACGGTCTGATACAGCTCGCGGTCAGCGTCTTCGTCCGGACGGTCGATATACGGCGGCAGCGGCATGTGGCCGATAGCATTCAGAATATCCAGCACGCTGCGCTCGTCGTCGAACTCGACTTCAAACAGCGCATCATGACGCGCAACCATCGTTGCCTTAATGCTTTCATCATCGCCCAGCAGCAGTTCCGCACCCGGCTTCGGCGCCTTAGAGGCGCGAATATGTGCCAGAATACGTTTATCATCCAGCATACGCTCGACCAGTACTTCAATCTTGCCGCCGCTGGCTTTACGGCCAAACAGGCGCGCCGGGATCACGCGGGTATTGTTAAAGACCAGCAGATCGCCAGGGTTGAGCTTGTCGAGCAAATCGGTGAAAGTACCGTGCGTCAGCGCGCCCGTCGGCCCGTCCAGAGAGAGCAAGCGACAGCTGCTACGCTCAGCTTGTGGATAGTGGGCAATCAGGGATTCGGGTAGTTCAAAGGAGAAATCGGCAACGCGCATGACTGTGACTCTGGGCTTAATAATGAGGCGGGTAGTCTAGTGCCGGGGAGACATCCCTGCAACCCTTACCCCTCCGGATAAACGTTTAACAATGAATTTTCTCGCTCACCTGCATCTCGCGCACCTGGCCAATAGCTCGCTATCGGGAAACCTGCTGGCAGATTTTGTTCGCGGTAACCCGCAGCAGGATTACCCGGCCGACATCGTTGACGGCATCTATATGCATCGCCGCATTGACGTGATGACCGATAATTTGCCGCAGGTAAAAGAAGCGCGCGAATGGTTCCGTCCCGAAACGCGCCGCGTCGCACCGATTACCCTCGACGTCATGTGGGACCATTTCCTTTCGCGCCACTGGGCACAAATCTCGCCGGAGATAGCCCTGCCCGAGTTTACCCGCTACGCCCGTGCCGAAGTCACCACGATCCTTCCGGACGCGCCAGAACGCTTTCTGACGCTGAACGAACATCTGTGGTCTGAACGCTGGCTGGAGCGCTACGGTGAGATGGACTTTATCCAGCGGGTGCTGAACGGGATGGCCAGCCGTCGCCCGAAGCTCGATGCGCTGCGCGATTCATGGCATGACCTCGACGCGCACTATGATGCGCTGGAAACGCGTTTCTGGCAGTTCTATCCGCAGATGATGGCACAGGCGAAAAACAAAGCGCTGTAGGGCTTGCATCGGGCCACGGAACGGCTATGCTTATTCCTTTGGTAAAATAATAATTGATAGGTGAATCCTATCTTATTAATCGTCATAGTCTTTTTGTGTTCCCCGCTTACCCTCCCTATACTGGCCCGCGTTGCGTTCCATTAACCTTATAAATTCAAAGGAGAACCCCATGGTTCTGGTTACTCGTCAAGCGCCTGACTTCACCGCAGCAGCGGTACTGGGCAACGGTGAAATCGTTGAGAAATTCAATTTCAAACAGCACACCCAGGGTAAAGCCACCGTTCTGTTCTTCTGGCCGATGGACTTCACCTTCGTCTGCCCGTCCGAGCTGATTGCCTTCGACAAACGTTACGAAGAGTTCCAGAAGCGCGGCGTTGAAGTGGTTGGCGTCTCTTTTGACTCCGAATTCGTTCACAACGCATGGCGTAACACCCCTGTCGACAAAGGCGGCATCGGTGCAGTGAAATACGCAATGGTTGCCGACGTTAAGCGTGAAATTCAGAAAGCTTACGGCATCGAACACCCAGACGAAGGCGTTGCGCTGCGCGGCTCCTTCCTGATCGACGCTAACGGCGTGGTTCGCCACCAGGTGGTTAACGACCTGCCGCTGGGCCGTAACATCGACGAAATGCTGCGTATGGTTGATGCGCTGCAGTTCCACGAGCAGCACGGCGAAGTGTGCCCGGCGCAGTGGGAAAAAGGGAAAGAAGGCATGAACGCGTCTCCAGACGGCGTTGCTAAGTACCTGAGCGAGAACGTTTCTAGCCTGTAATCGGCTGACGTTTCGTCAAAAAAAGGCTCGCATTGCGCGAGCCTTTTTTGTTTCCCCGGCGTCAGCGGTGCCGTTTTAGAACGAGAAGCAAGAACAGCCAAGCGCACCCCAGAAGGCACGATCGTCAGATACCGGAATACCAGACTGACGCGCAATGTCATGCTGATGCCCGTGTACGCCGCAGCTGCCGCAGCACTGGTGCATCTGAACCACCGCGCCGATATGCTCAGAACCCGGAGGCGCGGAGCGATAGTGGCCCGGTACTTTCACCACTGGCGACCAATCCGGCACCACCGGAATCGACGGCGGGGCGATCGGCGTGAAGTGCCCGGCAGCGTAGACCACGCGGCCATCGACAATCGTCATCACCGACTCAATGCCTTTGATCTCTTCTTCCGGCACGCTGAAGTAGTCCTTCGACAACGCCACCAGATCCGCCAGTTGCCCGGCAGCAATACGGCCTTTTTTGCCCTGCTCGCTGGAGAACCAGGCGCTACCCGCGGTCCACAGTTCCAGCGCGACATCGCGCGGCAGACGGTTTTCATCGTCATACATCGCCATACCGCCGACAGTGCGCCCGGAAACCAGCCAGTAGAGCGCCGTCCACGGGTTGTAGCTTGCCACGCGGGTGGCGTCCGTCCCCAGGCCAACAGGAACGCCCATCTCCAGCATTTTTGCCACCGGCGGCGTGTGTTTCACCGCGTCTTTGCCGTAGCGATCGACAAAGTATTCCCCCTGGAAGGCCATACGGTGCTGCACCGCAATCCCGCCGCCCAGCGCCTTCACACGCTCAATATTGCGCTCGGTGATGGTCTCTGCGTGGTCAAAGAACCAATGAAGGCCATTAAACGGAATATCACGGTTAACCTTCTCGAACACGTCCAGCATGCGGCTGATTGATTCATCGTAAGTGGCGTGCAGACGGAACGGCCAGCGATGTTCGACCAGGTGACGGACGACGCGTTCAAGCTCATCTTCCATCCCCGGTGGCAGATCCGGACGCGGCTGCAGGAAATCTTCAAAGTCGGCCGCCGAGAAGACCAGCATCTCGCCCGCGCCGTTGGCACGGTAGAAGTCAGTGCCCTGCCCCGGTTTCAGCATATCCGTCCAGCGTTCGAAATCCTCGACCTCCTGCTTCGGACGCTGGGTAAACAGGTTATAGGCGATGCGGATAGTCATCTGCTTATTGGCGTGCAGCTGCTCAATAATTTCGTAATCTTCCGGGTAGTTCTGGAAGCCGCCGCCCGCATCAATGGCGCTGGTCAGCCCCAGTCGGTTCAGCTCGCGCATAAACTGACGGGTGGAGTTGACCTGCATCTCCAGCGGCAGCTTCGGCCCTTTGGCCAGCGTCGCATAGAGGATCATGGCGTTAGGTTTGGCAATCAGCATCCCGGTCGGGTTGCCGTTGTTATCACGGACAATCTCGCCGCCCGCAGGAGCTGGCGTATCTTTGGTGTAGCCCACCGCCTTCAGCGCGGCGCGGTTGAGCAGCGCGCGATCGTAGAGGTGCAGCACAAATACCGGCGTATCTGGCGCGGCGTCGTTAAGCTCCTGCAGCGTTGGCATCCGGCGTTCGGCAAACTGGAACTCGCTCCAGCCGCCCACCACGCGCACCCACTGCGGCGACGGCGTACGGTCGGCCTGCTCTTTGAGCATGCGTAGTGCATCCGCCAGCGACGGTACGCCTTCCCAGCGCAGCTCCAGGTTGTAGTTCAGCCCACCGCGAATCAGGTGCAGGTGTGAATCGTTAAGGCCAGGGATCACCGTGTGACCATGCAGGTCGACAATCTGCGTGCCTTCGCCCGCCCAGGACATCATCTGCGCGTCGCTGCCGACGGCCAGAATTTTGCCGTCGGCAATGGCCACCGCGTCCACGAGCGGCTGTTGCGGGTCAAGCGTGTGAATCTGCCCCTGGGTTAAAATCAGGGTAGCGGTTTGTGACATAGCGTTCTCCTCGCGTCGGTTCAGGCTTTTTTCAGCCAACCGGCAAACAGGCGGGTCACGATGGGCATCCAGAACCAGACCACCAGCGCGACCACACAGGCATCATTGATAAAATGCAGCGACAGGGTTCCCTTTAACGACGGCAGCAGCATGCCGGTAATCGCGGGCACCAGATTGGTACTGGGGAAAATCACCAGCAGCGTTATCAGAAACTGTTTCCAGCGCTTCGGCTGACGGACGTTGGCGGCGGGCGGGGTAAACCAGAAGGCGGCTTCAGTGCGCACTTCGGTACGGTCGCCCTCTCCGAGCACCGGGGCAATCTCCTCAACCAGCTTGCGCCGCACGTCAGACTGGGTCCAGCCATAAAGGTGTTCGATGGTGTCGAAGCGGATGATGATATTCCAGGCCGTTTGCCCATCGACCGGGCGAATAACGTTGGCCCCCAGATGGCCCGGATAGTTAGCGGCGATAGGCATAATCTCGCCCAGCCAGGCTTCATACTGCGCAACGTGTTCGGGGCGAATAGCGTGGGTAATGACCAGCGTGACATGCTTTTGCGTCATGACGATAGGTTCCTTGCGCTTGCAAACCGGCGGGGTCATCGCCCCACCGGATCTCAGGCCTTAAGCTTTGCGCTCAGGCGCGCCATGCACCATGGTGTAGGCGTAATCCACGCCCATCCCATAGGCGCCGCTGTGTTCACGCACCAGATCCATCACCGCGTCGTAGGTCTCTTTACGCGACCAGTCACGCTGGTACTCCAGCAGCACCTGCTGCCAGGTCACCGGCACCGCACCGGCCTGTACCATGCGGTCGATAGAACGTTCGTGGGCATCCACGGAGGTGCCACCAGAGGTATCGGTCACCACGTAAACCTCATAGCCCGCTTCCAGCGCCATCAGCGCCGGGAAGGTCAGGCAGACTTCGGTCCACAGCGCGGAGATAATCAGTTTTTTGCGTCCGGTCGCTTCCACCGCTTTCACAAAAGCTGCGTCTTCCCAGGAGTTCATTGAAGTACGTTCGATAGGCTTAACGTCAGGGTGAACGGCGAGTAATTCTGGCCAGATATAACCGCTAAAACTTTTCGTTTCGACGGAGGTATAAATGACCGGAACATTAAATATTTTCCCGGCTTTCGCTAACGCTACGGTATTATTTTTTAATGTCTGGCGATCAATATTCGCCACGCCAAATGACATTTGTGGCTGATGGTCAATAAAAATAAGCGCAGAGTTCTTAGGGTCAATCAGTTCCCGGATAGACATAACACACCTTCTTAATCAATAAGTTAAAAGGCAACGGTCTTAAACTGCCGTCAGCAGCAGGATCCTGAATCAGAAAGCTTGTTGAGTATAGCGGGAAATTTCTAACGAGTTATTAAAGAAAACTTACCATCTTGTGACGGTAATAAATCAGCATCAAAAAAATGCGATGCTTATATCTAATTTATTCACTGGCTTTGTTTTTCACTATTCGTTACAACGTAGTGGTTTAATTTTCAGGATATTTTCCCATTATGCGAATCAATCTGGACGTACTGCTTATTCTTGATGCTCTTGAGAAACACGGAACCTTTGCCGCCGCCGCCGATTCGCTGTTTAAAACGCCAGCCGCACTTAGCTATATGATTCAAAAGCTGGAAAGCGACCTGAACATTACCCTGCTTGACCGCTCCGGGCATCGGGCAAAATTTACCGATACCGGGCGTATGATGCTGGAAAAGGGCCGTCTGCTGCTCAATGCGGCAAAAGATCTCGAAAAACAGGCGATACAGCTAACTTCTGGCTGGGAAAAAGAGCTGGCGATTGCGCTGGACGACTCATTTCCCTTTGCTGCGCTATTGCCGACGATCGACGCATTTTATGCACTGAATAAACAGACGCGCCTTAACTTTACTCACCACACGCTGGCGGGTTCCTGGGAAGAACTGACCCATAACGGCGCGGATATTATCCTCGGCGCAATTAACGAACCGCCCACCTCGGCTGCCTGGTCATATCGTATGCTCGGCACGCTGGATAACGTGTTTGTCGTCGCCCCAAATCACCCTCTGGCGACCGCCTCAGAGGGCTTAACCAACGAGCAGCTCTGTTTACATCGCGCGGTGGTGATAAGCGATAGCGCGCGGGTATGCCACCCCTTGCAGACCAACCTGATGGATGAACAGCCGCAGATTCGCGTCGACGATTTTCACAGCAAGGTGACGCTGCTTCGTGCCGGTATGGGCTGCGGGTTCCTCCCCCGCCATATTGCCAGTCCGTGGCTGGCAGCAGGAGAACTGGTGGAGAAAACGGTAAACTCGTTTCGCCAGAAAGATGTCGCCTATATCGCCTGGCGCAACGGCAGCGACGGGCTCGCTCAGCGCTGGTGGCGTGAAACCCTGCTCGCCAGCGCTGAGATTCGCCGTCTCTATCAGTGACCGATCCACACCGACGCGGAGACAGCCGGTAGCGTCAGGTCCATGCCCTCAAGCTGCGCATCGCCCTCCCGGCGCTGCCAGCGGGCCACGTGCAGCAACGGAGAGTCCGCTAACGTGATGTCGCAGGCTTCCCCGCGATTAATCCCAACCAGCACGCGCTCCGCGCCAAGTACGCGCAGGAACACCACCACATCTCCCACCGCATAGAGCACCTGGCAGGCGCCAAGGCGCAGCGCAGGCGTGGCTTTACGCAGCGCCGCCAGACGCTGGTAGAGCGCTAGCAGGTTTTTATCCTGTTTATTTTCATCCCACGGGAATGGCTTACGGCAGAACGGGTCGTTATCGCCATCCAGTCCGACTTCATCACCGTAGTAAATACAAGGCACGCCGGGCCAGCTAAACAGCCAGACCACCGCCAGCGGTAGACGCGCCACATCACGGCCGAGCAGCGATTTAAAGCGTGCCGTATCGTGGCTATCAAGCTGGTTAAACATGCGCAGCTGCTGCTGATGCGACAGCCCGGCACGGTAATCCTCCATCCACGCGATGCAGGTCTGCGCATCAATTTTCTGCGGGTCGTAGGAGATATCGGTATTGGCGAGGAAACCCCACAGCGGGAAGGTAAATCCGCGGTAGTTCATCGCCGCATCTTCCGCATCCTGCTGTAGCCACTGGCGCGCATCACCAAAGTGTTCGCCGAGCACATAGGCATCCGGCCGCGCGGCTTTCGCCGCCTGGGTTATCGCCGCCACGTGCTTCAGGTTATTCTTCGCGCCGCCCGCTTCGCCAAGCATGTGCACCACGTCCAGCCGCCAGCCGTCCATATTCCACGGCGCTTTCAGCCAGTGACGAACAATACTGTCTTCGCCGCCGTAGATTTCGTTAATCAGCGCCTGAGACTGGTAATCGAGCTTCGGCAAGCTGGCGTAGCCCAGCCAGTCGAGCGCTTTTCCCTCCGGTGAAAAGCTGTAGTGGTCGCGCCACGGTGAGTCCGGATGATGACAGGCTCCGCTCGCTGTGCGGTTGTGGCGGTCAAACCAGGCGTGAGTGTCACCGCTGTGGTTAAACACGCCGTCGAGGACGAGGCGCATCCCCTCACGCTGGGTGTGATGGCGCAGGCGCAGCAGCGCATCGTTACCGCCAAACTGCGGGTCAACTTCACGATAATCTTCGGTATCGTATTTATGCACGCTGGGCGCGGTAAATACCGGGTTCAGGTACAGCGCGGTCACCCCAAGCGCTTTCAGGTAGGGCAGCTTTTCGCTGATACCGTCGAGGTCACCGCCGTAAAAGGTCGAGCCGCCCGCTTCGGCAGTAAGTGGTTCATCCCAGTCGCGCAGAACGATGTCGTGACCGGCCGCATGATGGTGGTAGACGTTGTCCTGCCGATCGCTACGATCCGGGCTACGGGCAAAACGGTCCGGGAAAATCTGATAGAAAACCTGTTCAGTCACCCACTGCGGGCCCGCATCCGGGCTATCAAAGGCGAAAAGCGCCAGCTTGGCTGGCGGAAAGGCGCTAAAGCCTGTTGGCGAAAACCACTGCTGGCGGTCATCCCACAGCAGTTTAAAGGCGTAACGACGGCGCGGTTGGCCTTCATGCAGACCAATTTCCGCGCGCCATTGTACGATATCGTGGCTCGGCGCTTTGCCACTGCGGCGCATCGGCACCGCCATCTCTTCGTTATCGACTTCCGAGCGCATCGTCACCCGCTGCGGCAGGTCATCGCCGCGAAGCCACAGCGTGATAATGAGTTTGTCCTGCTGCTGTTTAATAAAGGGAGCAACAGGAAGGTGCCAGGCGTTCAACATCATCTATCCCCTATCCTCAAAGTGAGCCCACCTTGCCATACGACTATTGCACCCTACTCATCTTTTGTACTTTTTTGTAGGGAGGAGGACGGGGGCGGAGGGTAGCAGGCCCTCATGTCCGCGCAGTAAAGTCCTACGGGACACGAGTCTTCCAGCCTTCAGAGCAAGACAACCTTTTCATAAATATTAGTGATACGCGTCTTTTTGAGGTGATGTTCAAAGTTTTAAAAAACAATACCCCAATATTTGTGATGAACATTCAATTTATTGAATATAAATACAGAAGGCTAGCCATCCCTCTTCACATTTATTTTTTTCATCGCTAAAAGACAAAACACAACAATATGATATTAAAGCATTTAATAGACTTATTTTTTATGAGCCAAATATTTCCAACAACCTCTCAATGTGATTAATGTCACTATTTAAAAGTACAGATGTGACCTGCGTTATGATTTTCATCAACATATTTAGTCATGCTTTATCACAGGAATACGCATACATTAAGGATTAGGTAATGAATATTATTTTTAACCCTGAATTGATTGCGCTTAAGCAACCTCTTTCCAGCGCAGAACAGGCTATCGAATTCGCTGGCACATTGCTTATCCGACAAAATATTTGTCGCCCGGAATATGTCGAATCAATGCTCGAGGTCTACCAAGATTTTGGTCCCGCCATCGTTATCGACTACGGTCTGGCAATGCCTCACGCTCGGCCAGAAAAAGGCGCATTACAAACCGGGTTTTCTTTAGTCACCAGCCAGCAACCTATCAACTTTGGCAATGAGGAGTTTGACCCCGTTAACGTCATCATCGCTATCGCCGGCGTGGATGCAAATAACCATATAAGGATGATCCAACTGATTGCTTCACTCATAGAGTCCGACCTTGTGACCTTTCTTCAACAGGAGCATGAAGTTAATTCAGTATTACATTTTATCCAAAAACAAATGGAGTCGTCGTTATGTTAGTTATCAGAACAGTTTGTGGTAACGGTATTGGCAGCTCATTAATGGCTGCGAATAATGTCAAAAAAATATGTGATGAACTAGGCATCAAAGCCGACGTTGCCTCCGTTGATTTCGCTAACGCAGTAGGAGAAAAAGCCGATCTTTACGTTACCATCAAAGAATTGGCAACCCAATTTCCTGCGCACTGTAATGTCGCCATTATTCGCAGTTATGTACATAAAGCGAAAATAGCTGAAGATATTACTGAGGCACTCGCCAATATTGCTGCAACTCACTCTTAATCATTATTGAGGGAACGATCATGCAGGCTATTCTTAGTTTTCTGTCAGAGATATTTAGTCAACCCGCATTTTTGATGGGGATTATCGCATTCGTCGGTTTAGTGGCATTGCGCTCCCCTGGAAATAAATTACTCACCGGTACCTTAAAGCCGATTTTAGGTTATTTAATGTTAAGCGCTGGCGCTGGCGTTATCGTTGCTAACCTGAACCCACTCGGTGGGATTATCGAAGCCGGATTTAATATCCGTGGAGTAATCCCTAACAACGAAGCCATTGTTTCCGTTGCACAGAAAGTGCTGGGCGTGGAAACCATGAGTATCTTGCTACTAGGTTTTATTTTTAACCTGCTTATTGCTCGCTTTACTAAGTACAAATACATCTTTCTTACCGGTCATCACTCTTTCTTCCTGGCCTGTCTATTCTCAGCGGTATTGCAGGCGGCAGAATTCCGTGGCTGGATGTTGGTATTAATCGGCGGATTCCTGCTTGGTTCATGGTCGGCTATTTCTCCAGCAATCGGGCAGCGCTATACCAAGCAGGTGACGGAAGATGGTGGTATTGCCATGGGGCACTTTGGTTCCCTGGGCTATTACATCTCAGCCTGGATTGCCACGAAAACCGGCAACCCGGCAAACTCATTTGCCGACACTGAAATCTCAGAAAAATGGGGCTTTTTACGCGATACCACGGTCACCACCGGGATCGTGATGTTCGTTATCTACTTTGTGTGTAGCGCCGTCGCCGGTACTGAGTATCTGCGTACAATAACGGATCAGAATATGCTGATCTTCTCAATCCTTACCGGCCTGCAGTTTGCGGTTGGCGTCGCCATCGTTTACAACGGCGTACGACTGATCCTCGGCGATCTGGTTCCTGCCTTCCAGGGAATTAGTCAGAAACTGATACCAAACTCGATCCCCGCCGTGGACTGCGCAGTGTTCTTCACCTTTAGCCCGACTGCCGTTGTCGTTGGCTTTATCAGTTCATTCATCGGCGGTCTGGTCGGGATGCTTTTCTTGGGGGCATTGGGTATGGCGCTAATTATCCCAGGGATGGTCCCGCACTTCTTCTGCGGTGGGACCTCCGGAGTATTTGCCGACAAGCTTGGCGGTAAGCGCGGCTGCATTATTGCTTCATTTATCGGCGGTATCTTCCTTGCATTCCTCCCGGCGATGCTACTCCCGGCGTTAGGCAACCTGGGCTTCGAAAACAGTACTTTTGCCGATTTCGATTTTGCGGTCTGGGGAATCATTATCGGTAACGCCTTCACCCAGTTTGGCCAGATAACTATCTATCTGATTTGCCTGATACTGATTGTCGCGCTGCTGGTGCCATTCTGCTTCCGTTCGGTTCGTGTAGTCGGTGACACGCTCAGCTATGAGGAACTCACCGCGAATAAGAAAAATGAGTAAGCATTTTCATTTTTCCCTGCGGGAAGGGACGTCTTCCCGCAGCAGACAAAATAATCAGGAGTTGTTATGGCTATCTTGTCCATTGGGTTTTCATGTTTTGATCAGTTTTTCTTTTTGAATGAATGGCCGCAGGAAAATACCAAAAATTTCTGCCATGACTTCATTGAGAGCGGTGGCGGTCCGGCAGCAAATGCAGCGTGGCTTCTGGGACTATGGGGCGAAGATGTTTATTACATTGGCCACTTGAATCAGGATCTTTACGGCCAGCGCATTATCGATGAGTTTGCTGAGGCGGGCGTTGATACTAGCCAGGTGGTTTTCTCCGATGAAATGATCACGCCGCTGGCGTCAGTTTTGGTGAATCGCTTAACGGGTTCGCGAACAATCATTACGCGTAAAATGCAGAGTCCGCCGACGCTGACCTATGACCAGAAGCTCAAGCTAGACAGTTTAGCTGAGCGCTTAATTGCATCAGAAGAGCCAGTAACGCTTTTAATTGATGGTCATGAAGCAGAAATCAGTGAATATTTAATCAAGAAACTACCTACAGCTAGAGTGGTTATGGATGGTGGTTCATTACGTGCCAGTAATATTAAACTTGCAGCCTGGACAGATTACTTTGTGGTCAGTGAGCATTTTGCTCGTGATTATATGGGATATAAATCACTGAGTTCTGAAGCAGAAATAAAATTGGCGCTCATTGAGTTAAATAAAATTTGCCGTGGCGAAGCATTTATTACTCTTGGGGAAAAAGGCTGTGCATTTTTAAAGAGTGGAATGCTACAAATCGTCCCTTCCTGGCTATGCAATGCTGTAGATACTACCGGTGCTGGCGATGTATTCCATGGCGCCTTTACCTACGGCGTACATTACTCATGGCACATTGATAATATCATTTTATTTGCCAGCCTGACTGCTGCAATTTCTATTGAGAAAAAAGGTGTCCGTGAGTCAATGCCAGACCTTGCCGTTGTCCATCATTCGCTAAAAAGTTACGAAAGAAACTTAACGCAATATTTTGGTGAATAAAGGCATTTCGTAAATATCAAGAGGTGATTATGTTAGTTTCTATGAAGGACATGCTTCAGCATGCCCTACGGGACGGCTATGCCGTAGGGCAGTTCAATATTAATAATCTGGAATGGGTTGGTGCTGTATTACGTACCGGCCAGCAGTTGCGCTCACCGGTTATTTTAGGTGTTTCCGGCGGCACGGTTAAACATATGCTGGGATTAAAATGTATTCATGACATCGTGGTTAATGCGATGGATTATTTAGAGATTGATACTCCGGTAGCACTGCATTTGGATCATGGAACCACTCGTGAAGCCTGCGAAGCCGCCATCGAAGCTGGATTCAGCTCTATTATGTTTGATGGTTCACACCTGCCATTTAAGGAGAACCTGGCCATCACCCGTCATCTGGTCGAACTGGCGCACAGCAAAGGTATTTCAGTTGAGGCAGAGTTAGGCACCATTGCTGGCAGCGAAGATGGGATCGTTAACTCTGAGGTTATTTATGCCGATCCGCAGGAGTGTTACACCCTGGTCAGCGAAACCCAGGTTGACTGTCTGGCAGCAGCGCTTGGGTCAACCCATGGTCTCTACAAGGGTAAAGCTAAACTGGGGTTTACGGAGATGAAAGCCATTGCAGAGCGCGTAAAAGTACCGTTGGTACTACACGGTGGTACCGGCATTGCTGACGAGGATATGCGTAAAGCCATTGCCTGTGGCACGGCTAAAATTAACGTCAATACCGAAAATATGTACGCCTGGTGCCAGGAGGTGAAAGCGATATTTGCCGCCGACACTGGCCACGATGTAAACGACCCGCGGAAAGTGATTAATCAGGGGTTGAAGCCGGTACGCCAAATGATTGCACGACGTATCGAGCTCTTTGGTTCGCAAAACCGCTATTAGGAAATAGAGACGCGTGACAAAGGCAGTAGCCCGGCCGAGCGAAGCGACGCCGGGAAAGACCCGGAGTCGGTGCATACGCACCTCGTCCGGGCTACGTGATAGAGCAGATTATTTGCTGCGACGGGTTTTCAATGCCCAGCCGACTAACAGCAGTAGAATCCACGCAAAGCCCACGTACAGCGAAATGCGGGTATCCGGGTGGTAACCAATGAGCGCAATAATAAAGACCAGGAAGACGATACCGACGATGGTCGTCGCCACGCCGCCAGGCACTTTAAACTTCAGCGCTTTGATTTCATCAGCCGACAGACGTCGACGGAAGGCCACCTGCGAGAGCAGGATCATAATCCACACCCACACGGTGGCGAAGGTCGCCAGCGACGCAATCACCAGGAAGACGTTTTCCGGCATGATGTAGTTGAGGTACACCGCAAACAGTAGCGCGATGGTCATCACCATCACCGTCACCCACGGAATACCGCGGCGGGAGGTTTTAGCGAACACCTTCGGTGCGCTGCCCTGCTCCGCCATACCGTGCAGCATACGACCCACGCCGAACACATCGGAGTTAATCGCCGACAGTGATGCCGTCAGTACCACAAAGTTAAGGATGCTGGCTGCGAAGGTGATCCCCAGATGCTGGAAGGTCATCACAAATGGGCTGCCGTTGGTGCCGACCTGGTTCCACGGATAGATGGACATAATGACGAACAGGGTACCCACGTAGAACACCAGAATTCGCATCGGCACGGAGTTGATCGCGCGCGGAATAGAGGTCTGCGGGTCTTTCGCTTCACCGGCCGTGATACCGATAATCTCGATACCGCCATAGGCAAACATCACCATCTGCAGCGACATCACCATACCGAGCCAGCCGTTGCTGAAGAAGCCGCCGTTGCTCCACAGGTTATGAATACCCGTTGGCTGCCCGCCGTTGCCGATACCCCAGATAATGATGCCAAAACCGGCCACGATCATGATGATAATGGTGGCGACTTTGAAGAACGAGAACCAGAATTCCAGCTCGCCGAACACCTTCACGCTCATCAGGTTGATGGCGCAGATGATCAGCACCACGCTGAGCACCCATATCCAGTGCGGCACCGCCGGGAACCAGACGCCCATATAGATACCAAAGGCGGTCACGTCAGCAATCGCCACAATCAGGATCTCAAAGCAGTAGGTCCAGCCGGTGATATAGCCCGCCAGCGGCCCCAGGTTGTCCTGCGCATAGCGAGAGAAGGAGCTGGCAGACGGGTTATGCACGGACATTTCGCCCAGCGCACGCATAATGATATACGCGGCAACGCCGCCAATAATATAGGCCAGCAGAACGCTAGGCCCGGCCATCTTAATCGCATCGGCGGAGCCGTAGAACAGCCCCGTGCCGATGGCCGATCCGAGGGCCATAAAGCGAATGTGTCGGGTGCTTAACCCGCGCTTCAGCTTGTTGTTTTCCATCGTTTCCAGTGCCATGTCATACCCATCATCATCGCGCCGCAACGCGAACAACTTAGGTGAAAGTACCCAAAATAAAAAACCACGGAACATCACGTTCCGTGGTTAAAACACCTTGATGTAAACGCCGGTTAGTGGGCGCTTGATGTCACCTGACGACCTGCTGTACGGTCCCAGATAATCGCCAGAACCGCCATCACAACCGTCGGCATCAGCCATGCAAGGCCTTGCTCGGCCAGCGGTAAACGGGCAGTCCACGCCGGCAGCACATCTGCAAAGGCAGAGGCTTTGATGCCGTCAAGAATACCAAATACCAGGCTGATAAACATCGGTGGTGCAATAACGCGGCCCGAATTATGCCACCAATTGCGGGTAAAACTCAGCACTACGAGTGCGATACATGGCGGATAAATCGCAGTCAGCACCGGAATAGAGATTTGAATCAGGTGGCTCAGCCCCAGATTCGACACCGCCATGGAGAACAGGCCGAGGATAAACACCAGCGTACGGTAGGAGAATGGCAGGTACTGGGCAAAGAACTCAGCACAAGCACAGGTCAGGCCCACCGCGGTCACCAGACAAGCGATGAAGATCAATGCCGCCAGCATGAAGCTACCCGCGCCGCCGAAGGTGTGCTGTACGTAAGCGTGCAGGATTGCCGCACCGTTCGCGTTCTGATCGACCAGCGTCGCGCTGTCGGAACCCAGGCGGAACAGCGCCAGGTACAGCAGCGTCAGGCCGACACCGGCCATCAGGCCAGCCCAGATGGTATAGCGAGTCAGCAGACGCGCTTCGGTCACACCGCGGGAACGCGCGGCGTTAACAATAACGATACCAAACACCATCGCGCCCAGCGTATCCATGGTCAGATAGCCGTTCACGAAACCATTTGAGAACGCAGCGGTTTCATAGGCTTCCATCGCGTGGCTAATCGGGCCAGCTGGCCACATCACGGCGGCAACGGACAGAATAATCAGCGCCAGGATTTTCAGCGGCGCGAGGAAGTTACCCACGGTATCCAGCAGTTTGCCCGGATAGAGCGACACCAGAATCACCAGCGCGAAGTAAACCAGGCTGTAGATGAACAGTGGCAGTTCACCGCTGCCGGTCAGCGGCGCGATACCGATTTCAAACGAGACGGTCGCGGTACGCGGGGTCGCAAACAGCGGGCCCACCGCCAGGTAACAGACCGTAGCGAGCAGCACGCCCGCCACTTTACCAATTGGCGTACTCAGGCTGTCCACGCCGCCGCCCACTTTCGCCAGCGCGACCACGGTCAGCACCGGAAGACCAACGGCGGTAATCAGGAAGCCGATCGCGGCAGTCCAGACGTGAGGACCGGCCTGCAAACCAACCATTGGAGGGAAAATGATGTTGCCTGCGCCAACGAACAACGCGAAGGTCATAAAGCCCAGAGCGATGATGTCACGCGATTTTAATTGATGGGTCATATGTAACTACAGCCTGTGGATGTGGTGTTGTAAAACAAATTTATTGTGTCAGCGCCTGTGGAATGATGCAGAGGAAACTGACAATAAACTCAGCGGGATATGCTCCCTTCGCGGCGTAGAGAAGAATAGTTTTTTGATTTACCGCGCATATACAGTCTGTTTACGACTGCATGGGGGCCAATTTAAACGCTTATAACGTTTTAAAGCAACACGGGATCGCAAAACCAGATGATTATATTGATAGTGAAAAAATAGGCAGACGTATTAACTGGATTTAAGAAAAACATCCGGCTAATCATGCGAACAAAAAATAATCAGACGTTCGTAAATCACGCGGCGTTTACTTGACTGCAAAGCAAACAGACCAGCCGAGGCTGGTCTGTGGAAAGTTAAGCTGACAAGCGCAAAGTTACTCGCTATTTCTGGCAATTAAACGTTCCGGCAGCAGGAAACTGAAACACGAACCTTTGCCGAGCGTGCTGGTAATATCCAGCCGGCTATCGTGATGATTAACCGCATGTTTAACAATTGCCAGCCCCAAACCGCTACCGCCGGTCTGCCGCGAGCGTGCTTTATCAACGCGATAAAAACGTTCGGTCAGTCTTGGCAGATGCTCAGGCGCAATGCCCGGGCCATTATCCTCTACGCTGAACAACGCCCCATGCGACGCACGCTGCCAGCGTACGGTAATCAACGTGCCTTCCGGCGTATGGTTTACCGCGTTATAGACCAGGTTCGACATCGCGCTTCGCAGTTGTTCTTCGTTACCCAGCGCTTTCAGCGTCTCATCAATCTCAAAGTGGAACTGATGCTTATGCTGGCTGAGCGTCTGCGCCTCGCGTTCCACCACCTTCAGCATCATCGGCACATCAATCTTTTCGTTCAACGCCAGCGTCGGTGAAGCCTCGATTTTAGAGAGCGTCAGCAGCTGTCGAACCAGCCCTTCCATACGCTGCGTCTGCTCACGCATGGTGTGCAGCGCTTTCTCACGCACGTTCCCTTCCAGCACCTGCTCCTGCATCATCTCCAGGTAGCCCTGCAGCACGGTCAACGGCGTGCGCAGCTCATGGCTGACGTTGGCGAAGAAGTTACGCCGCGCCCCTTCCAGCTGGTGCATTTGCGTGACATCGCGCGCCACCATCAGAAGCTGACGGTCGGTGTACGGCATCACACGAATCTCCAGATGGCGACCGCTGTTCAGCACCAGATGCAACGGCTTTAAGAAATCGCGCTTTTTGAGGTGTTGGGTAAATTCGGGGTAACGCAGCAGGTTTAAGATGTTCTGCCCGCTATCGTCGGGCCAGCGAAGCCCCAGCAGCTGCTGGGCCAGGCCATTACACCAGAAAATGGCCCCCTCTTCGGTGGTGAGCACCACCGCATCTGGCAGCGACTCGGCACCGCTACGGAAGCGTTTAATCAGATTACCCAGCTCGCGGCGGCGTTTTTTATTACGCAGCTGCATCTGGTTAAGCCCATAGAGCAAGGGCTCCCAGCTGCCGCGTCCCGGCGGAGGGGTCATACTTCGGTCGACCCAAAGCCACCAGGAGAGTCGCAGTAAATTCCAGAAATGCCAGATGAGCAGCCCGGTCACCGCCGCCAGTAAAAACCACGGCAGATAACCAAAAATCAGTCCCAGTATCGCGGCCGGGAGACAGCATAACAGCAGCTCCAGCACCAGCCTTTTCCATGACAGCCGTTCCAGCACGCGTCACACTCCTGTCAAAAATTAAAAACGGGCAGAGAAACGATAACCCGTGCCGCGAACGGTTTGCACCATGCGGTCATGACCACTGTGTTCCAGCGCCTTACGCAGACGACGAATATGCACGTCGACGGTACGGTCTTCAACATAAACGTTGGTACCCCAAACGTGGTTCAGCAGCTGTTCGCGGCTGTACACGCGCTCCGGGTGCGTCATAAAGAAATGCAACAGCTTAAATTCGGTTGGCCCCATATCCAGCGGGTTTTCACCGGTCATCACGCGGTGAGAGGTCGGGTCAAGGCTCAGCCCCTGCATCTCAATCACCTCTTCCACTGCCATTGGCGAAATACGGCGCATCACCGCTTTAATGCGGGCGACCAGCTCTTTTGGCGAGAAAGGTTTGGTGATGTAATCGTCGGCGCCGGTTTCGAGGCCCCGCACGCGGTCTTCTTCTTCACCACGGGCAGTGAGCATCACTACCGGAATGTCACGCGTCAGCGCTTCACGTTTGATATGCTTAATAAATTGCAGTCCCGAGCCGCCCGGTAACATCCAGTCGAGCAGAATAAGGTCGGGCCAGGGTTCATTCAGTTTGCTGATAGCGGTATCGTAATCTTCTGCTTCCACCGGCTGAAAACCGTTTTGCTCCAGAACGAAACAGACCATCTCGCGGATTGGCGCTTCATCTTCAACGACCAGAATACGTCTTGCCATTATTTGCCCTGTTTTTAGACATCAGTATTATATACGGCGTCATTATGCGTCAGATTTATGACAGATTTATGAAAAACATGACCGTTAGATGATCGCGGTTTACCGTTTATGACACACGCAAAACGCGCTCATCGACCTCAACGTAGGCTGATGTTTATAATCAACTTTACGCCACTTCTCACGGAACCGCTATGCGCATCATCCACACTTCGGACTGGCACCTTGGCCAGAACTTCTACAGCAAAAGCCGCGCGGCTGAACATGACGCGTTCCTGAACTGGCTGCTCACCACCGCCGAACATGAGCAGGTGGATGCTATTATTGTCGCGGGCGATATCTTCGATACCGGCTCCCCGCCAAGCTATGCGCGCGAACTGTACAACCGATTTGTGGTCAATTTGCAGCAGACCGGCTGCCATCTGGTGGTGCTGGCGGGCAACCATGACTCCGTGGCAACGCTGAATGAATCCCGCGATATTCTCTCATTTCTGAATACCACGGTGATTGCCAGTGCCGGTCATGAGCCCTTTATTCTGAATCACCGCGACGGCACGCCTGGCGCGGTGTTCTGCCCGGTGCCGTTCCTGCGCCCGCGTGACATTATTACCAGTCAGGCGGGACTCTCCGGCGGCGAAAAAGTCCAACAGGTGCTGGCGAGCATTACCGACTATTACCAGCAGCAATACCAGCAGGCTTGTGAACTGCGCGGCGATGCCACGCTGCCGATTATTGCCAGCGGCCATCTGACCACCGTCGGGGCCAGCAAAAGTGATGCGGTGCGCGACATTTATATTGGCACACTGGACGCTTTTCCGGCGCAAAACTTCCCGCCTGCCGACTATATCGCGCTGGGCCACATCCACCGAGCGCAGAAAATCGGCGGCAGCGAGCATATTCGCTACAGCGGTTCGCCTATCGCTCTCAGCTTTGATGAAACCGGCAAAGCCAAAAGCGTCAATCTGGTGAGCTTCACCGACGGCAAGCTTGCCGACGTCACACCGCTAACCGTCCCCGTAACTCAGCCGCTGGCGGTGATCAAAGGCGATTTTGACGCTATCAGCGCCCAGCTCGCCGAATGGCGCGATGCCGCCGCAGAGCCGAGCACCTGGGTGGATATTGAAATCACCAGCGACGAATACCTGCATGATATTCAACGTAAAATTCAGGCCATCACCGATGACCTACCGGTCGACGTGCTGCTGGTGCGCCGTAGCCGCGAACAGCGTCAGCGCATTCTGGCAAGCCTTGAGCGCGAAACCTTGAGCGAACTGAGCGTCGAAGAGGTATTTCAGCGTCGTCTGGCGCTGGAAACGCTGGAGGAGCCGCAGCAACAGCGCCTGCACGCGCTGTTTAATGACACGCTCCAGAGCCTTGGCGAAGAGGAACAGCCATGAAAATTCTCAGCCTGCGTCTGAAAAACCTTAACTCGCTCAAAGGCGAGTGGAAAATCGACTTCACCCAGGAACCGTTTGCCAGCAACGGTCTGTTTGCTATTACCGGCCCAACCGGCGCGGGGAAAACCACGCTGCTGGACGCCATCTGCCTGGCGCTGTACCACAAGACGCCACGCTTAAGTAACGTCTCCCAATCGCAAAACGACCTGATGACCCGCGACACCGCCGAATGTCTTGCGGAAGTCGAGTTCGAGGTTCAGGGCGTGGCCTATCGCGCCTTCTGGAGCCAGAACCGCGCCCGCAACCAACCGGACGGCAACCTACAGGCGCCGCGCGTCGAACTCGCTCGCTGCGACGACGGGCAAATTCTGGCGGACAAAATTAAAGACAAACTGGAGATGACCGCCTCGTTGACCGGCCTCGACTACGGTCGTTTTACCCGCTCGATGATGTTGTCTCAGGGCCAGTTTGCCGCCTTCCTCAACGCTGAACCGAAAGAGCGCGCCGAACTGCTGGAAGAGCTGACCGGCACCGAAATTTACGGCCAGATCTCTGCGCAGGTATTTGAAAAACATAAACACGCGCGCGGCGAGCTGGAGAAGCTTCAGGCGCAGGCCAGCGGCGTAGTCCTGCTGAACGAAGAGCAGCAGCAGACCCTGACACAGAGTTTGCAGGCGCTTACTTCTGACGAGCAGCAGTGGCAACAACAGCAGACCGTCGCCGCACTGCATCAGCAGTGGCTCACCCGTCAGCAGGAGCTGGAACAGGACGGGAAAACCCACCAGCAGTCGCTTAATACTGCCCACCAGGCGTTGGGAGAAGCGCAGCCACAGCTTGCTGCACTCAACCGGGCGCAGCCTGCGGAAGCGTTACGCCCGCGCTGGACGCAGCTACAGGAACAGGCCGCCACGGTGGCGAAAACCCACCAGTTAGTAGAGCAAGTAAATACTCGCTTACATGACTCCCGCCGCCTTCGCGACCGTATCCGAGTGAGCGCTGAGCAGCAGGCCACCACGCTCCAGCAGACCCAAAGCCAGCTTCAGCAGTGGCTGCAGGAAAACGAACACATCCAGCAGTGGCTGGGGGAACTGACCGGCTGGCGTAGTGCCTTCACTCAACAGGCCCGTGAACGCGTTCAGCTAGAGACCGCCACACAGCGTCTGGCTGAGCTGGAAAAACAGCTCGCCCAATTGCCTCCTTCGGCATTGACGCTGACTCAGGAAGAAGTGGCCGGGCAAATTGCCCAGCACGCGGCCAGCCGCCCGCTGCGCCAGCAGCTAAGCGCACTGCATTCGCAGTTCATACCCCTGCAAACGCGCCGCCAGCAGCTTTTGCACGCACAGCAGCAGCGCCAGCAACAGCTGGAGACGCTGACCGCCGGGCTCACCCAGCTCCGTCAGGTCTATAAAGAGAAAAAGCAGCAGCGCGATGACGTCAATGCCATCTGCGAGCTGGAGGCGACGATCGTTCACCTCAAGGCTGAGCGCGCACGTTTGCAGCCAGGCGCGCCCTGCCCGCTGTGCGGCTCAACCAGCCACCCGGCGCTGGCGGAGTACCAGGCGTTAGCCCCGGATGCCAACAAAGCCCGCCGCGATGCGCTGGAAAAAGAGGTTGCCCGACTCGCGGAAGAAGGCGCCACGCTGCGCGGTCAGCAGGCCGCGCTGGAAAAACAGCAGCAGCTTGAAAATGCAGAGCTGGAGTCGCTTTGTGAGCGAGAGCAAGCACTTACATCACAGTGGCAGACGGTCATTCAGGGGTTGGATATCACGCTACAGCCCGCTGACGATATCAACGGCTGGCTGGCGGCGCAGGAAGAGGCCGAGCAGCAGCGCTATCACTACAGCCAGCGCCTGACGCTCGACGCGCAAATTCGTGAGCTACGCACCCAGTATACCCAGCAGCAGGATGAACTGGCGCAGCGTACCGCTTTGCTTACCCAGACGCTCGCTGGCTTCGGCCTTGCCCTTCCGCAGCCCGACGAAGCGCACCGCTGGCTGGCTGCCCGTGAAGCGGATACCCAGCGCTGGCAGCAGCAGCAGAAACAGAGTCTGGAGATTCAGCAGCAGCTCGTGCTGCTCCAACCGCTGCTCGACACCCTTCCTGCGGTGCAAAACCCTGAAGATGCCCATCCGGTGGCGCTCGACGGCTGGCAGCAGGTGCACCATGATTGCGTGTCGCTGGAGAGCCAGTGGCACACGCTCCAGCAGCAAGAAGCGCAGGAGAAACAACGTCTGCAACAGGCCGAGCAGGCCTTCGACCAGGCGCTGGCCGAGTCGCACTTTAGCGATCGCCAGGACTTCCTTAGCGCCCTGCTGGACAACGCGGAACGTCTTCGTCTGGAGCAGCTAAAACAGACGCTGGAAACGCAGCATCAGCAGTGCCAGACGTTAGCGGCACAGGCGCAGGAGGCAATACAACGTCATCTGACTCAGCGCCCGGAAACACTGAGCGAGGCGTTGACGCTGGCAGATGCCCAGACGCAGCTCCAGCATATTTCCCGCCAACTGCGTGAAAACAGCGAACGCCAGGGCGAGCTGCGCCAGCAGTTGAAACAGGATGAAGAGAATCGCCAGCAGCAGCAGTCGTTGTTCCTGGAGATAGAAAAAGCCAGCGCCGCGCTGGAGGACTGGGCGCATCTGAATGCGCTGATTGGCTCTAAAGAGGGCGATAAGTTCCGCAAATTTGCCCAGGGGCTGACGCTGGATAATCTGGTGTGGCTCGCCAACGAACAGCTCAGCCGCCTGCACGGTCGCTATCTGCTTCAGCGCAAGGTCAGCGACGCGCTGGAACTGGAAGTGGTCGATACCTGGCAGGCGGACGCGGTGCGCGATACCCGCACCCTCTCCGGCGGTGAAAGCTTCCTCGTCAGCCTTTCGCTGGCGCTGGCGCTCTCCGACCTGGTGAGCCATAAAACGCGCATCGACTCTCTGTTCCTCGATGAAGGGTTTGGCACGCTGGATAGCGAAACGCTGGACACGGCGCTGGACGCGCTGGATACGCTCAACGCCAGCGGTAAAATCATCGGCGTGATTAGCCACGTAGAGGCGATGAAAGAGCGGATTCCGGTACAGATTAAGGTGAAGAAGATTAACGGATTGGGGTATAGCCGATTGGATAAAATGTTTAGCGTGGAGTGAGGTTTCCCCTCACCCCGGCCCTCTCCCGGAGGGAGAGGGTGAAAAGCGATACCGAACGGTTCCCTCTCCCTTTGGGAGAGGGTTAGGGTGAGGGCAACATCACGCTGGCCACAACCACGCCGCCCCACGTACCCCGCTGGAATCCCCGTGCAGCGCCTTGCGAATCGGTGTTTCACACTCACCGCCGAATACCCACTCTTTCACCAGCTGCGGTACCGTCTGATACAACCGTTCAACGTTGCTCATCCCGCCGCCCAGCACAATCACGTCAGGGTCGAGAATATTCACCACGTGCGCCAGCGATTTCGCCAGCCGCTGCTCGTAACGACTCAGCGCCTGCTCGGCCAGCGCGTCGCCTTCGCTCACTAGCTGCATAATCTCACTGCCTTTTAGTGGATTACCGCTCAGGCGGTGATAATCCGTAGCAAAGCCGGTACCGGAAATAAAGGTTTCAATACAGCCCTGCTTACCACAATAACAGGGGACTTCCGCCCGGAAGCGCAGCTCGTCGTCGTTCATCCACGGCAGCGGATTATGTCCCCACTCGCCCGCCGTACCGTTACCACCGATATGTGCGCGGCCGCCCAACGCCACGCCCGCGCCGCAGCCGGTACCGATAATCACCGCAAACACCGTCTGCGCGCCCGCCGCCGCGCCGTCTACCGCTTCAGATACCGCCAGACAGTTTGCATCGTTCGCCAGTCGTACTTCACGATTCAGTCGACGGCTGAGGTCTTTATCAAACGGCTGGCCGTTAAGCCAGGTAGAGTTAGCGTTTTTTACCACCCCGGTATAGGGCGAAATCGAACCGGGAATCCCCATGCCAACGGTCCCCGTTTGCCCGGTTGCCTCTTCGGCGAGAGCAACGAGATGCGCAATGTTCTCAATGGTTTGCTGATAGTCACGCGGCGTCGGCAAACGGTGGCGATAAAGCTGCTCACCCTGGTCGCTTAGCGCAATGACTTCGGTTTTCGTTCCACCCAGATCGATACCAATTCGCATTCATTACTCCTGTTTAAAACAATGCAAGGCCGAGGACAATTCGTTATCATTGCCCGCTGATTTAACGACAACACCGTGGAAATTATCATGCTGTGGTTCAAAAATTTAATGGTTTATCGTCTCAGCCGCGACATCTCCCTGCGCGCGGAAGAGATGGAGAAACAGCTCGCTGAGATGACCTTCACCCCATGCGGCAGCCAGGATATGGCAAAAACCGGCTGGGTACCGCCGATGGGCTCACACAGCGATGCGCTGACGCACACAGTAAATGGTCAGATCATCATTTGCGCCCGCAAAGAAGAGAAGATCCTGCCCTCTCCGGTGATTAAACAAGCGCTGGAAGCGAAGATCCAAAAGCTCGAAGCCGATCAAGGCCGCAAGCTCAAGAAAACCGAAAAAGATTCGCTGAAGGATGAAGTCCTGCACTCTCTGCTGCCGCGCGCTTTCAGCCGTTTCAGCCAGACGATGATGTGGATCGACACCGTTAACGATCTGATTATGGTTGACTGCGCCAGCGCCAAAAAGGCGGAAGATACGCTGGCGCTGCTGCGTAAAAGCCTCGGCTCGCTGCCGGTAGTGCCGCTGACGCTGGAAAACCCGATCGAACTGACCCTGACTGAATGGGTACGTTCTGGATCTGCCGCACAAAGCTTCCAGATTCTGGACGAAGCCGAGCTGAAAGCGATCCTCGAAGACGGCGGCGTGATCCGCGCGAAGAAACAAGATCTGGTGTGCGATGAGATAGCCTGTCATATCGAAGCCGGCAAGCTGGTGACCAAGCTGGCGCTCGACTGGCAGCAGCGCATTCAGTTTGTGATGTGCGATGACGGTTCCATCAAGCGTCTGAAGTTCTGTGACGAACTGCGCGATCAGAACGAAGATATCGACCGAGATGATTATGCTCAGCGTTTCGACGCGGACTTTATTCTGATGACCGGCGAACTGGCTGCAATGATTAAAAGCCTGGTAGAAGGTTTAGGCGGCGAAGCCCAGCGTTAAGCGAGATATTCCCTTCCTGCCGCAGCAGGAAGGGAATAGATTACAGATAGCGGCACAGATAAGAGGTTGGCTCTGCAACCTGCAGATTAAATTCACTGTGGCCCGGCACGTTGAATACTTCCCCTGCGGAGTAGACTTTCCACTCAATTTCACCCGGTAACAGCACGTTCAGCGCACCGCTAATCACGGTCATTTCTTCCGGCTGTGCGGTACCAAAGGTGTATTCACCTTCCGCCATCACGCCCACGCTGGCACGACCCGTGCTGCTGCTGGTAAAGCCAATGGATTTCACTTTTCCCTCAAAGTACTCGTTGCTCTGAAGCATAAACAGGCCCTTATTATCTTATCGTCAAAAGACCAATATAGAGTTGCGAACAGAAGCCTGTCACGCGAAATCATATGCTTAACACAATAATTCTGCCGCCAGTCTGGCCACCAGCACATTCGACAATAGAACCGGCACATCCAGCGCTTTTTGTAACAAGTCGCGGTGACGCTGGTGATAGCTCAACGAGTCGAGTACCAACACGTCGGCCCCCTGTTCCAGCAGCGAGTTGCCGGCTGAAATCAGATGCTGGTCGGTATCAATATTCGGGTTCGCCAGCGCGTAATAGGGCAAATTGGACAGCATCTGCCACTTCTCCTGTTGGGCATCGAGAATCGCTTCAATGGGGACCAATACCCCGACCTGATGTCCCTCGACGATAGAGGCGACCAACGGTGGAATAATACGCTGAGGTTCCAGCAGTATCGCATTGCGCGCCACCATGCTGCGTAATTTAAACGTATTCAGTAAAAGAATGACGTCATAGGATTGATTGTCCAGCACCTCAATGACGGCCTGCAGGCTGTGCTCGACTTTCAGACGGGAAACTTCAACAAACTGGTTATCATTCAACAGAACCAGCAAACGTGCTTCACCGGGTTCTGGTGCATACTCTTCCATGACTTGCGCACGGCTCATTTTGCCTAACAGGCTAATGTGGGTGATTTGATCTTCCCTGATGTGCTCGGTCAATAGCGGCAATACTTCACTGACGGGCACCACCCCTATCGTAAGAATCGCCATCGTTGCACTCATGTTATCTACCTTCTGCTTCTCACATGCTCGTTTTACACATAGCCACCTGGATGGATGAAAAATACCGCTCAGAAGCGTAGCAGTTCATCCAACGGGTGGAATGTAAAGATTCCAGTTATTTCCAATACTCTCCTGATATGTTTGTATTTTAACTTTTCTATAACATTAATAATAAGCTAAAAATGTGACTTACGCACAATATAACCACGAAATAAAAGTGGTTATATCGGCAGTCAGAAGGAAAACCTGAGGAGGAGAAAATAAAGAGAGAAAAGAGAGAGCAGACGGGCCCTGCTAGCTGGCCGTGGCCAGGTGCAGAGCATCAAGAATCAGCGTGACAACACGTTCTGGTGCCGCAGAGGCATCAACAACGTAATGAGCGGTTTCACGGTACAGCGCATCTCGCTGCGCCAGTACTTCCGCCACTTCTTCGCTAATCGGTTTACCGGTCAGCGTCGGGCGCTGGGACTCTTCTGGAAAGGCTTCCAGACGACGCGCCAGAACCGGTACCGGGGCGTTCAAATAGATAACCACACCGTTCTGGCGCATAAATTCGCGGTTAACGGGTGCAAGAATAATACCGCCGCCCGTTGCCACCACCGTGCTCGGTTGAGTGACTGACATCAATGTTTGAGTCTCGCGTGCGCGAAATCCCGCCCAGCCTTCGAGGTCAACAATCTCCGCCACACTCATGCCGGACTGCTGCTGCAACGCCAGGTCAGTATCAACAAAGTGAAAATGGCAGGCATGGGTAAGCGCTTGACCTATCGTCGTTTTTCCGCAGCCTCGGGCTCCGATAAGAAAAATCGGCTGTGTCATGACCTGGAATTCCCCCTGATGACGCGTAAATGCGGGATGTGTAGATGATGCGCCAATGATATCACCAAACTAGTACGCAAGTAAGTGTAAACTTTATATTACATTCTGATATGACTGGAGACCTGTTTTACCGCTACACGCTGCTATAATGCGCAAATTAAGCGTAAAAAAAACATGCCACAAACGTGTCGCTAACAGTACATGAAAGTGTCAGGCTTTGACAAGCCAGACATTGCGGCAAAAGGTAGCACATTTATGTGACAGAAATCACGTCAGCCGCGTTTGACCGCCAGCAGCCATTTATCCAGCCCAGCGGCAAACTGTTGGCGATCGCGCTGGGAGAGCGCCGCAGGCCCGCCAGTCTGAATACCGCTGGAGCGCATGGTGTCCATAAAATCACGCAGGGTTAAGCGCTCTTTGATGGTCGCCTCGCTGTAGCGTTCACCGCGAGGATTCAGCGCCGCGCCACCCTTTTCTAACACCTCAGCCGCCAGCGGGATATCGGCGGTGATCACCAGATCGCCGGGCTCGCAGAGGCGAACGATTTCGTTATCGGCCACGTCGAACCCTTTTGGCACCACCATTGCGCGGATAAAACGCGACGGCGGCACGCGCAGATACTGGTTAGCGACCAGTACCAGCTCAATCTGCGTGCGGTCTGCGGCGCGAAACAGCACCTCTTTAATCACGTTCGGACAAGCGTCCGCATCAACCCAAATGGTCATCGATACTCCTGAGTGAATATTATCGCAAAGCGTGATTATACAGAGAGCCGGGACGCGTACGTAATAATTGCCAGCTGAATGATAAAAGTAGGTTACCCATCGCCGGGAATCGCCTATAACAGTAAACTACGAAAAAAACAGACAGAGGGAGAGTGAAATGGAGAAGAAGATTGGCTTCATTGGCTGCGGCAACATGGGGAAAGCCATTCTTGGTGGCCTGATTGCCAGCGGCCAGGTACTTCCTGGGCAGATTTGGGTCTACACGCCGTCACCGGATAAAGTGGCCGCGCTGCGCGACGAATTCGGCATTAACGCGGCGCAAAGCCCGCAGGAAGTGGCTCAGGTTGCCGACATCGTCTTTGGTGCCGTGAAGCCGGGCATCATGGTTAAAGTGTTGAGTGATATCGCCTCGAGCCTGAATAAAGACTCACTGGTAGTGTCCATCGCAGCGGGCGTAACCCTGGAGCAGCTGGCGCGCGCGCTGGGCCACGATCGTAAAATCGTACGCGCCATGCCTAATACTCCATCGCTGGTGAATGCCGGGATGACCTCCGTTACCCCGAACGCGCTGGTGACACCGGAAGATATCGCCGATGTGCTGAATATTTTCCGCTGCTTTGGTGCGGCTGAAGAGATCGCTGAAGCGATGATCCACCCAGTGGTGGGCGTTAGCGGCTCGGCTCCAGCCTATGTCTTTATGTTTATCGAAGCGATGGCCGATGCCGCCGTGTTGGGCGGTATGCCACGCGCTCAGGCCTATAAGTTTGCCGCACAGGCGGTCATGGGCTCAGCGAAGATGGTGCTGGAAACCGGTAAGCATCCGGGTGAGCTGAAGGATATGGTCTGCTCCCCTGGCGGCACCACCATTGAAGCCGTGCGCGTGCTGGAAGAGAAAGGCTTCCGCTCTGCGGTCATCGAAGCGATGGCCAAATGCATGGAAAAATCAGAGAAGATGAGTAAATCATAAGTCGCAGGCCCGGCATCGCGCCGGGCCTGATTTTCTTGCCATAAAAAAAGCGCCCACGGCGCCGTTAGTTATTTGTTTTTCAGACAGGTACTCATAAAGGTTTTACGTTCGTCGCCCTTTAAGGTTTTGGTGGCTGCCTGCGCGTTACAGTCCTTCATTTTTTGCTGCTGCGGGGTCAGTTTTTTGCCATCAGCGGCCGCACTTTCCCCCTTCAGACAGCTGCTCATAAAGGTTTTACGCTCATCACCTTTCAGGGTTTTTGACGCGGCTTCATGATTACACGTGCTCATGCGCTGCTGCTGCGGCGTCAGGGTTTTCTCCGGCGCTGCCGCCGTCGTTGCCGCAGACACGGCGCCCGCCGTAAACAGACCACATAGTAGGGTAACCAGTAATGTTGTTTTCATTGCACCATCCTTTTGTGAGTAGAACTCTGTAAGTCTGGTCGCTGGAAGGAATATTACCAACCCGACGACAAAATATTGCCGTCGGGCGAGTGTCAGGGCTTAAAGCCCCAGCGCCGCTTTCATGGTGTAGTAGAGGTCCGTCTGGTCGGTCAGGCCAACCACGTTCGCCGCGTGCGGGCCGTAGGCCGCAATGCGCAACTGGGTGCCGGTATGCTCCATCGACTCCTCTTCCGAGTTGCCGTAGCTCATTACCATCACCGAACCATCTTTGGTGTTGAGCGCCTGCGTCAGGCCAGGTGCCTTCGTTTCCGGTGGGATAATCTGGCTGGCGTGAGCGTGGTCAGCGGTGACGATCACCAGCGTATTGCCGTCTTTTTTGGCAAATTCCAGTGCTTTCTGTACCGCTTCATCCAGATCAACCGTTTCGCCAATCTGGCCACACGGGTTTGCCGCGTGGTCCTGTTTATCAATCGACGCGCCCTCTACCTGCAGGAAGAACCCTTTTTCACTGGTGCTCAGCAGAGAGATAGCTTTATCGGTCATCTGCGCAAGGGTCGGTACGCTGGCATCGCGTTTCGGGTTCGGCGCACAGGTCACGACAGGTTTATCGAGGTTACCGTGGAAGGAGGCTTTCGGCCCTTCCCAGCGTACCGGCATGTTGCCGTCTGAGAACAGACCCAGCAGCGGTTTATCCTGGTCTGCCTGGGTAATCGCCGCCAGCGTCGTGGCGTTATCAACGAGCTGATAACCCCGCGCCTGCGCCTGTTCACGCAGCGTTTTCCCCTGCCATTCCCCCGCCGTTGCGGTTTCAGCAAAGGTCTTCGCACCGCCGCCCAGCGTCACGTCCGCGCGTGCATTCAGCAGCTGTTCGGTGATGGAGCCCTTGCCGCCTTTCTCCAGCGCATTGGTTGGGCATTTTTCGCTGGTCACGCTCGGGCCGTAGCATTTACGTGAGGTCACATGCGATACCAGCGCAGCAGGAGTGGCGTCCTGCAGTTCGGCGGTAGAAACGTTCCCCGTTGCCAGGCCAGCTGCTTTTGCCAGCTCGAGAATGGTCTGATGATCTTTTTCGTGGATGTCCACGCCCAGCGCACCGTTATAGGTTTTCACCCCGGTACTCCAGGCCGTCGCGGACGCCGCAGAATCGGTGACATAATCCGGCTTACCGGTTTTTTTATTCAGCGCGTAGTGCGTGTACTGCCCGGTTAACGGCAGCGCATCGATACCTTTGAAATAACCGCCCGCCCCTTCAGCATAGTTACGCGCAGCGGTAATTTCAGAATCGCCCATCCCATCGCCAATCAGCAGAATAACGTTTTTGGCCTGCTTATTATTCAAAGAGGCGCGAATGGCTTCAGTTTGATCGGCAGATAAACGGCGAGCACCGCCCGGTTGGGTAATATCCCCTTGCGCGGCACGGTTATCCAGAACGGCAGTTGATGTGTCCGCGTGTGCGGCAGATAAACCCAGAAGAGGTAATAATGCGGCAAAAATAGCACTGTATTTCACGTTAGTTTCTCCATGTACAAATACTTAAAAAATGAAACATGGAGACTGTAAGAAAAGTGCGTGACATTTTAATGACACCCAAAATGATGTCATTACCTACTAATTTTAGGGATGCAGAAATAACCGTTTAACATGGTTATATAAGAGTTCGCTATTATGGTCGCTGGTGTGTTCTGCAGGGGCGAGTTTATTCAACGTCGCGGCTATTTCATCCTCCAGTACCGGGCCAGAGCCTTGCTGTACATGCTGTAAAAGCGTGGTCACCACCACTTCAAGTGCATCGACCTGAATACGTAACGCGTTTGCTTCATCTTCCTTTTCGGCCAGTTTGACCAGCAGTTCTGCAATGAAATTTTTCATCGCGCGTTTTCCTTGTATGACGGCGTGGGCAGGACTCAAGCCCTGAAAAAATAAATAGACCGCAAAACCTTACGGCGCTATTCCCCCTTCAGCAACACCGAATAGAATTACAATATATTACGTATTCTGCAATAGTCCTCGGCAAAAATATAATCCTCATCAATATCATGGAATTACTTACCGATATCGCCAGCGAAACGTTTTTCTCATTAAATAATGCAAGGCGCAAAGAGGGAATATGAAGAGTGTAGTGCGGTAATCAGGGAATAAACGCCGCCGCGTTTATTCCCCTCTCAATGCCGGTATTACTGACGTACGGGTTGCGCCCGACGCAGCATTACCGCTAATTGCCAGAGGTTAATCAGCACAATCACCGCGGTGACAATAAATACCCAGCGGAAGCCGGCCATCGCCGAAATGGATGCACCTATTAACGGGCCGGCCACGTTACCCAGGTACATAAAGGACTGGTTATAACCAAAAATACGCCCGGTGACGCGCTCGCTAATATACTTCAGCAGCAGCGTTTGTACCGCAGGCAGCATCGCGCCATCGGCAAAGCCAAGAATAAAGCGCAGCACGCCCAACTGGAACGGCGTGGTGACAAACGACATAGCAAAGAACAGCACCACTGCAAACGTAAGCGTACCCAGCAATATGCGGCCCGTGCCGATACGATCGCCAAGCTTACCCAACCTCGGAGCCGAAATGAGCGCCGACACGCCGGGGACGGCGGCAATCATGCCGCTCAAGAAGGCGATATTACTGCTGTCTGGCGACATCGATTTAATAAACAGCGCCAGAATCGGGCTGATTGACCCGTTACACAACTGGATAACCATGGTGGTGACGAACAGGCTAATCACCAGCCCCGGATAAGGCAGCGTCGCAAATACCGCTTTCCCGCTGAGCTTCTCCCCTTTATTGAACTGCGGGCGCGGGCCCTCTTTAATCAGGAACAACGTCACCAGGAAGCTCACCAGCAGCAGGAACGCGGTGATGTAAAAGACCATTCTCAGGCCAACGTGGTCGGCCAGGAAGCCGCCAAGCAGCGGCCCACCGATAACGCCAGTGATTTGCGCCGTGGACAGCGTGCTGAGTGCCCAACCGCTGCGCTCACGCGGCACCTGGGAGGCCACCAGCGCCATCGCATTAGGAATGTAGCCGGAGGTTAAGCCCATTACCGCACGCAGGAAAAAGAGCTGCCAGACGTTGGTTGCAAAAGCCTGCAGCAGGATAGCAATCGCCATCCCCAACGAGGCACGCAGCAGCATAAGCTTACGGCCTTTACGGTCGGCCAGGCTGCCCCACATTGGCGAAACAATGGCAGAAACCAGGAAGGTGACGCTGAAGGTTAACCCGGACCACATGGAGAGAGATTCATGGGAGGTGACGCCCAACTGCGCCACGTAAAGCGGCAAAAACGGTAAGATCTGGCTGATAGCCAACCCGGTGAAAAAACAACCGAGCCAAACTGAAATAAGGTTAACCTTCCAGGATTCCATAACTACACGTATTCGTTCTTTTTGTGAGGACAAGTAAACAGGTTAGCAAGTTGCGCTTTGCGCCGTATTGTCAGAGATGCTTAATGCATTATTTCAGAACAATATCAGCCACTCAGCGCTTTTGTGTGATAAATATCACGCTTCAGACGCTATTATGCAGTCACTTATTCTTAAGCTCTGCCTGCGATTTACGCACTTTGATATGGAAAAGGCAGATGCCTCCCCGCACCCGTGGTATGTTATGTGCTTTGCGTTTGGAATGGATGGAATTTGAGATGGCAAAGTTGCGGGTTGGGATTGTTTTTGGCGGCAAATCAGCGGAGCACGAAGTCTCCCTACAGTCTGCTAAAAATATCGTAGAAGCGATTGATAAGACGCGTTTTGAGGTCGTTCTGCTGGGGATCGATAAGCAGGGGCAGTGGCACATCAGCGATGCGCAAAACTACCTGTTAAACGCCCACGATCCTGCCCATATCGCGCTACGCCCTTCCGATATCACGCTGGCCCATATCCCTGGCAAAGCGCATCAGCAGATGATCAATGCTGCAAGCGGCCAACCGCTGGATGCCATCGATGTGATTTTCCCGATTGTTCACGGCACCCTGGGTGAAGACGGTTCCCTGCAGGGCATGCTGCGTATGGCAAACCTGCCGTTCGTCGGCTCTGACGTCCTGGGTTCCGCTGCCTGTATGGATAAAGACGTCACCAAGCGTCTGCTGCGCGACGCCGGGCTTTCTATCGCGCCGTTTGTGACGTTAACCCGTCGCACCCGTGACAGCTTCTCGTTCGATGAGATTAAAGCGAAGCTCGGTCTGCCGCTGTTCGTTAAACCGGCAAACCAGGGGTCATCCGTCGGCGTCAGCAAGGTGAACAGTGCCGAACAGTATCAACAGGCCGTGGCGCTGGCGTTTGAATTTGACCACAAAGTGGTGGTTGAACAGGGCATTAAAGGGCGTGAAATTGAGTGCGCGGTGCTTGGCAACGATGACCCGCAGGCCAGCACCTGTGGCGAAATCGTCCTGAACAGCGAATTCTACGCCTACGACACCAAGTATATTGACGATAACGGCGCGAAAGTGGTGGTTCCGGCGGCGATCTCCGCCGAAGTGAACGACAAGATTCGTCATGTTGCGATTGAAGCCTACCAGACCTTAGGCTGCAGCGGGATGGCGCGCGTTGACGTGTTCCTGACCGAAAACAACGAGGTGGTGATTAACGAAATCAACACTCTGCCGGGCTTCACCAATATCAGCATGTATCCAAAACTGTGGCAGGCCAGCGGTCTGGATTACACGTCGCTGATTACGCGTTTGATTGAGCTGGCGCTGGAACGTCATCAGGCCGATAAGGCGCTGAAAACGTCGATGAACGACTAAGGCTTTTCCCCGGTGTCGCTGCGCTCGGCCGGGCTACCGGTTGTGCAGCGACGTCGGAAATACATTCGCAAAACAAATTACTCTTCCCGACGGCGAATGATAAAACCGGCCAGCCAGAAGCTAATCACCCAGGTCACCATCCCCACGGCATAGGTTTGCCAGCCTTTAGCCTCGAACCCGAGCAGCCCGACAATCCCGTTCAGAATAAAGATAAGACCAATGGCAAAGGCATAGTAATGCCAGTCACGGCGAATTTTTGCAGGCAGGTTCATAGCGGCTCCAGCATAAAAAAACGATGATGCCATAAACCCGCGTCAGCGTCTGTGGTGTAAACAACAATTCGCAGATGTTAAATCAATTAACGTCAAGCCGGAAACGGACAATCAATAAGTCAGAGTGATAATCCAGGACTATTCCTGCTCAAAATTTACCATAAATCCGATATTGACAATCCCTTTCTGCTGCCACACTCACCCCAGTATCACGAAACGATCGGCATTTACGTTATCCTGGAGGTCTCAATGACAGATTTCACGTTGTCAAAACTCATGTTCAGTGGGAAAAAGAGGGACTCCTCCGCCTCAGGCAATCTGGCCTACGCGCTTTTCGTTCTGCTCTGCTTTTCGGTCGGCGCGCAACTGTTGACTCTGGTGGTTCACGCACCCGGTGTCTATGAACATCTGATGCAAATGCAGGACAGTGGTCGCCCGCGCGTTGAAATTGGCCTTGGCGTGAGTACGCTATTTGGCGTGGTGCCGTTCCTGGCAGGCTGCGCTATTCTGGGCGTGGTCTCCCTCGTACGCCGCCTGCGTCATCACGATTAATTGATGGCCATACATTTGGCCCGACGCTCATCCACCCGTTTTGCAAACCACGCCGTGGTTAATTTACGGGTGATCTTCGGGCTTTCAAGCTGAATCCCCGGCAACATCTCTTTTGCCAGCGATTTACCCGCCTTCTGCTCCGCAATTTTATAAACCCCTTGATAGAGCGCCGTAGTTTCAAACGCCTGGCTATCGCCTTTTTGCAACTGACGATGGATGTCGCTATTGCTGAGCGAAAGCTTGCTGGCAAGCTTTCTGACCGCCATTTCCGTGCTGCCCGGCTCATCGCTACCGTAGAGAATCACATCACCGTCGAGCGCCAGTTTCACGCCAGTGGCCTTGCTCACCGCGTACTGGAATGCCGCATTACGGCTGGCATACCAGCCAGCGTTAAAATCAGCAAAACGATAAATCGGCGCCGTGTAGCTAGCCGGATAATTCAGCAGATGATAAGTACCAAACCACAGGCCGCCGCGCAGGGTAAAGACCTCCTGACGCACGGTACCGTCCATCTTCCATGGATAGCCGTTCTGGTGCTGCTCGGCAAAGGCGATGCTTACCTGCATCGGTCCTCCGGTATGTACCGGATTCAACGAGCCGAACAGCTTCTGCCCCATCGGCACCATACCGATAAAGTCATCAAAAATAGCGCTGAGCTGTTTTTCCGTTTTGACCGTATCCAGCCGTTCACTGTAGCTCTTACCGGTAGGAGAGTTAATCTTCAGCGCCGTATGCACCAGGAAGACGGGGATATGCATTTTCTCGGCACGACGATCGATCTCCTGCCAGGCAATTTTGCTTAACCCCGGCACCGCCGGATCTGCCTGGTAGTTAGACTCCTGCTGCGCCACCGCCAGCACCGAACAGATATTTTCCTCGGTTGGTGCAAGCTTCTGGCTTTCAAACGTTTTCGCCAGCGCCTGCGCCCAGGCATCGCGATCCTTCACGCTGGCCGGCATTTTTTGCCGCACGACGCTTGCCACATCTACCGGTTTTTCTCCCGCCTTCATCGTGGGTGCCTGCTGGCTGGTACAGGCGCTAAGCAGTACCGCCAGGAAAGGCACAGGGAGCGCAAGGTAGCGCGATGCGGCAATCGCCATAAGATATCCTTATAAAATTAAAGCGTTTTTATTAAGCCTGCGGCTGAGCAATCTCATCCGGTATGTCTTTATTATCCAGTTCTCGCTCAAAGCTGCGCAGACGTTTGTAGATGGACATCAGTTCCACCAGCGTGGTCCAGGAGCTAATCAGGTACTGGAATGACCCACGTACCTGGCCGAAAACGTTGGTAATCTGCGTCATCAGGCCGAGCGTAATCGTACCGGCAACAATTGACGGAAACAGCAGGAACAACCCGAAAACGTTATCCACCTGCAGATACAAAATGCGGGCGATATTGAAGTACATGTAATGGAAGTAAAGGCGGAAGTAGTTCTGACGTACCGCGCTAAACAGTTCTCGCACGGTTGGCGGCGTCGCGCGGCTCGCATCATCTTCACCGTACACCAGTTCTTTACGATAAGCCGCTTCGACACGCTGATTCTTAAAGTTCAGCCCCGGCAGTTTGATCCCCACCACAGCCAGCATCCCAGTCCCCATCAGCGACCAGACGATAGCCGCAATCACCAGCCCATAAGGAACATGGCCAATAATCGGCAGGTCAGGAACGTGCGTCGAGAGCGTTACCAGCACCGGCAGGAAGGCAATCAGTGTCATAATGGCATTGATAAAGCTGGTGCCCATATCTTCCAGCGTCGAGGCAAAGCGCATCGTATCTTCCTGCACACGCTGCGCGGCACCTTCGATATGACGCAGATGCTGCCAGTGTGTCATATAGTGTTCGTTCATCGCCGTACGCCAGCGGAAGACATAATGGCTGACAAAGAAGTTATTCAGTACCCCAATCACCACGGCGATAAGCGCAATCCCCAGGAAGATACCGATCTCCTGGTAAAACTGGTTAATCGAGACTTTGTTCGGCGTTGCCAATGCGGTCTGGATGAGGTCGTAGAACGGTGCATACCAGGCGTTAATCGCCACGCCGACTTCCACCATAAACCATGTCACGAAGATGATGAGCGCGGTGCCCAGTATGGACCAGTACTGCCAGCGATGCGGGCTGCGAATAAACCAATAGCCAGCAAACAAGCCAACGCACACCAGATAGTAAGCATAAAAGATCAGGTAGTTCATCGACCAGAAGCGCGCGGCGCTGATCGGAACATCGTTACTCGCGCCCGTCAGGCGAAGTAAGTAGCTGCCGCCGCCCACCTGCCAGAAAATGACCGCTACCATTGCCCAAATAAATGCCGAGAGAAAAAATGGACCCGGCTTAGGGAAAAAAGACTTAAACATAGTGCTCTCCTGCTAACTTCTTATGATTCTGCTTTGTGCTGTGACAACAGAATACCGCTACGGATCATTTTTACCGTAAAGAGGTATTAGGCGATGTAACTGTGCAATCAGACCTGAAAATGGCGATAGAGTTCGCCAGACGGCATCGTATGTATCATACGCGCCGGATCACAAAAGTGCGTATCCACCTCAATGAATAATCTCTGCATTTACGCTCGGTTACGTTTTTCCCGCTATCATACCGTTTAATGGCGCTGTGCCAGATGCCGATTCATTGTATTTTTAGTATAAATACGCATTACTTCCCCATTTCTATTTATGGATGCATCCGTTGAAACGTAGTCTGCTTTTTTCTGCCGCGCTCTGCGTGGCGTCATTGACCTCGGTGCAGGCCGCTCAGCCTCTTACCCCCCCCGCGTTTGCGTCCGATATTGTTGACCGCTACGCCAATCATATTTATTACGGCAGCGGTGCAACCGGTATGGCACTGGTGGTTATCGATGGTAACCAGCGGGTGTTCAGAAGCTTTGGCGAGACGCGCCCAGGCAACAACGTGCATCCCCAGCTCGATTCCGTTATCCGTATTGCCTCACTGAGTAAGCTAATGACCAGCGAGATGCTGGTAAAACTGCTCGACCAGGGCGTGGTGAAGCTTGACGATCCGCTCAGCAAATATGCCCCGCCGGGTGCACGTGTTCCAACCTATAACGGCACGCCGATAACCCTGGTCAATCTGGCAACCCATACCAGCAGCCTGCCGCGCGAAATGCCAGGCGGTGCGGCTAATCGCCCGGTCTTCGTCTGGCCAACGCAGTCTCAGCGCTGGAGCTATCTCTCCACGGCAAAACTGCATGCCGCGCCAGGATCACAGGCGAGCTATTCGAATCTAGCGTTTGACCTGTTGGCCGATGCGCTGGGCAACGCCACGCATAAGCCTTATCCGCAGCTGTTTGAAGAGCAGATTGCCCGTCCGCTGGGCATGAAGGACACCACCTTTACCCCCTCACCGGATCAATGTGGTCGTCTGATGGTCGCGGAAAAAGGGGCAAGCCCGTGCAATAACACCCTCGCGGCAATGGGCAGCGGCGGCGTTTATTCCACGCCGGGCGATATGATGCGCTGGATGCAGCAGTATCTTTCATCGGATTTCTATCATCGCAGCAGTCAGGCCGATCGCATGCAAACCCTGGTTTACAAGCGTAATCAACTCACTCGCGTGGTGGGTATGGACGTTCCGGGTCATGCTGATGCGTTAGGGTTAGGCTGGGTCTATATGGCGCCGAAAAATGGCCGACCGGGTATTATCCAGAAAACCGGCGGTGGCGGCGGTTTTATCACCTATATGGCGATGATACCTCAGGCTAACGTGGGCGCATTTGTGGTGGTCACGCGTTCTCCGCTTACCCGCTTTGTGAATATGAGCGACGGTATCAACGAGTTGGTAACCGAACTGAGCGGCAACAAAGCTGCCGTCATTCCGGCGTCTTAATAGTGAGTAGGCAAGCGCGTGATGCTAACGAGTTTGCCTTTCTCCATCTCGATATACTCCCCTTTGCGTAACGCGGAGAGCACTTCGGCTATGACTGAACGTGAGATTCGCGTGCGCTGCTGAATATAGCTCAGCACCCCCATTCGCGAACGGATATCTTCATCCCAGTCGATCATCGTCAGCAGCGTCGAGCGGATCTGGTGGTAATGGTTGGTGCCAATGAGCTGTCTGTCACGCATTTCCAGCATCCGGATTTGCCATGTCATCCAGTAAAATGCTTCTCGCCATAGCTGATAGCGCTCCAGGCACTTGAGCGTTTCCCGTGACGGAAGATAGTAACCACGGCAGTTGCTCTCTGCGACCAACTGGTATTCATTACGGATGGTATTAGCAGCAGCCGCCAGACCAAAAATCGACGGACTGTGTACGATGCCGTACAGAATATGCCCCTCACTGCGGTGCAGCGACACCGCGCCCTGCTGAACGACAACCGTGACATCATTCATGGTGCAATTGGCAGGAAGAAGCATCTCCCCAGCAGCAATCTGGAAGCGCGTCCCGATTTGAGACAGTTTTTTATCAAGAGCCATGAATTCATTGAGCGGCTTGCTTGAAGAAGGCATGTTATGCAATCCCTGCAAAAAAGCCCGTCATCATGACGGGCGTGGAATAAAGCGTAAAACACCGGAAAGTCTCCTTCCCGGTGTTATGAGGATTACCAGGTGTATTTCACACCGGCGTTAGCCGCCCAATCCTGATCAACATCGCCGCCGCCGAGGTAGTTCACACCGGTGTAAGCGCTGAAGTTCTTGGTGAAGCTAACCTGGCTACCCAGACCAACGCGAACCGCTGAACCTTTCACGCCATTGTCGATACTGTCGCCATTAACGGTGGCATCGTTGCTGGAATCGTCATACACGTAAGCCAGTTTGAAGTACGGAGATACCGCTTGGTCGCCAAAGTTGAAGCTGTAACCGGCATCGAAACCGAGTTCATAGCGCATGCTGTCGTAGTCCTGGCCCTGAACTTTCATATCGTTGCTCAGACGATAGTGATCGCCAGACTGGAACAGACCAGAAATTGCACCGTACGGAGTCACGTAACCCGCGTCGTTGATTTTCCAGTCGTAGCCCATTTTCAGACCGAAGCCCCATGCATTTGCAGTGGAGTTACCATCAACATAGGTGCCGTCGCTCATGTTTGCAGTCAGATCGTTGTTGAAGCGGCTGTAGTTCAGGTTGCCATCAACAAAGATGTTGTTTGCGAAACGAGCGCTGGAGTAGATGTAGGCAGACTGGCTGTCCTGGTCAACCTGACCAGTACGTTCATTCATGTCGCCTTTCGCGAAGCCAGCAGCGGCACCGACGATCCACTGTGCATTATTGCCGTCGATCTTAGAGTCCACACCCACCATGATGCCGTTGACATCCTGGTCGTAGTTGATGGCATCGTTGTCACCACTGAAGCTACCGCCAAAGTAGCTGACCCATGCGCCGCCGTTGTCGGTGAAGCCGTGACGAGCCGTGTTTAGACGGGTGCTCAGGGCATCCTGCTGCAGGTTCCAGATGTTGGTGTTAGCAGATGGGATGCTCAGCGCCATATTCGCGTAGTCGGTCAGGCGAGTCTGTTCCATCACTACCGTGTTGCCAACCTGCTTAGCCTGATAGGTGTAAGCACCCAGATCGGCTTTGTTTGCCGCAGAGAAGGTGGCGGTGCTGTTCTGATCGTTAACGTAGATAAGCTCATTGCCTTTGTAATCAGCAATGGAACCTTTACCTGTTGCGTTATCGATACGAACTTTATAGTTACCGCTCGCTGCTGCAACGCTATCGCCAGAGTTATCCACTTCAGACAGGTCGGAAGAGGTATCTGAATCACCGTTACCGTTGATGGTCAGGTGACCGTCAGAGTTCATGGCGATAACACCGTAGCCATAGTTAGATTTGGTGGTGTCGTTGGTACGGTCGTTGGTCAGATCGGCATTCAGCACAAAGTTGTTGCTATGAATATCAAATACGCCAGCCTTCACCTTACCGTTAGCGTTTGTGGTGCTGGTCAGATTCAGCGTGTCGGTCTGCAACGCATACGCGGTGCTGTTACCCACATCCAGAACGCCGCTGTTGGTGACGTTGATGGTGTTGGCATACAGTGCTGCATCGCCTACGCCCCAACCGGCAGCAACATCATCAGCAATAGTGACGGTACTGTTGTTGATGGTCAGTTCATCAGTCGCAACATGGCCATCTTCGTTGATATTAAGCGCGGAACCACCGGTCAGAGAGATGGTGTCGGAAATCAGCGTAGAATCAGCAACGTTAACGACAGAACCGCTGTTAATGCTCAGGGTGTCGATCAGAGAGGTTTTAGTCGTATCCCACTGTGAGCCATTGTTCAGGGTCACATTGAACAGGCCACTCTGGTAGACGTTTTTGCCAACAACGTGACCGTCTTCATCATAAGCGGTATTGCTGTTATCAATCCCATAGGTTGACCACGGCCACAGGCTGTTAGCCGCAACGTCAATCAGCGTAGCAGTGGCTTCAGTACCTGCCGCATAGCTGTCGTAAACGCCATCACCGTCAGTGTCAACCTGGTGCGCAGAAATTGCCGCGCCGACCCACTTGCTGCCGTTATCCAGGGTAACATCCATACGGTCTGTACCGTCCCAGCCGTTCGTGTCAACGGTGGAATCGGTATCGCGATAGCTGTCAGCGCCGTTAGGGAAGAAGTTCTCGTCAAAGTTGCTGGAGAAAAGGATGTCGCCGTTCAGAGTCGAGTTATCGAGGTTAACGGTGGTCTGCATCGCGTTATCTGCATACGGGTTAGCAATAGCAGAAATAGCAACGTCATCAGCGTTGAAGCTGGAACCGCTATAATCGCTTGCGTTGCCGTTATTACCGAACCAGCCGGAGGTGCCTTCATCAGACCATGAACCAGAGGTCACGGTAGAATCAGTCACATTGATAGTGTTGGTGAACACTTCGCTGCTGTTAACGCCGGTGCTAACGGTATTATCGTCAACGTCACTCCACTCATAACCCTGAGTCAGGGTAATACCAGCAACATGGGAGTTATTTTTGATAACCAGATCAACTTCCTGGTCCAGCGTGATCGCAGTGCCCAGGTCATATACATTAACGACGTGAGTATCTGCAGTGTTATCAGTATACGTGCCATTATAAGTATAATGTTCGTAGTTATCATCGATGGTTGAGTTATCAACGGTCAGCGCCAGACGATCGTAGACATAACCGGTTGCATCACGATCGGCGCAATCGGTGGTCATGCACTCAGAGGTGATCATGCCGTGGATGGTGCTGTTTTTAATGGTCAGGCTGTTGGTATTGGTGTTGGTAGAAAGACCATCATCCAGATAATAGGTAGAAATCACGCCGTTAACGGTAGCGTTATTGATTACCGGATAGATATTGCCGTTATAAACGCTATCGGTCGCGTAGTTGTTCCAGCCTGCATAACCATTAAAGTAAACGCCGTCAGAATAAGTTGAGTCGTTATAGTGGTTAAAGGTGGTGTAGGTGGTGCCAGAGATATCGGTAGAAGCATTTGCCTGAGAAGCGAGCGCCAAAGTGCAGGCCAATGCTAATTGTGATACTACAAGTTTCTTTTTCCAGGAGTGCATTTGTCATCCCTCCTCAGGGATATATATGTTGGTCCATCAATTAACAATTGCAATAAAACATTTCTATGTATGCGGAGAGAATTATGCGACGCTCATGACAAATGGTTCAATTATAGTTTATGCATAGTTCGAATCCGGACACAATGAATAAATAAAACCGCTTGCGCGACAAATAAACAAAAAAAATCAAGATGATAAAAATCAACAAGTTAAGAAAAAATTACGCATATTTTAGTAAATAAATAAAACATTTAAAATTCAACAGGTGAATAAAAAACAAATTATAAAAATCATACACAATGAAACACTTAAAAATTGCATCTATAAATAGAATGAAACCACACAAATTATATATACCTTAAAAGGATAATAAGAATATAAGATTATCCACCCAGATTATTATTAAGCCACTTCTTACATTCACTGAGCACCTAGTCACCACCAGGCGCATAAGCACCACTTTGGTAAAACATCTTCACCCTGATTCGGTTACAATAGCGTTCCTTGTTTCACAAACATCAGGCATACCATGACAGACTTACTCCATCGCCCCCGTCGCCTGCGCAAATCTCCTGCGCTGCGCGCTATGTTTGAAGAGACAACACTGAGCTTAAATGACCTGGTGTTGCCGATTTTTGTTGAAGAAGAAATCAACGACTACAAAGCCATCGAGGCAATGCCAGGCGTGATGCGCATTCCAGAAAAGCATCTGGCCCGCGAGATTGAACGCATTGCTAACGCCGGCATACGCTCGGTGATGACCTTTGGGATCTCCCACCACACCGATGACACCGGCAGCGATGCCTGGAAAGAAGACGGCCTGGTGGCGCGCATGTCGCGCATCTGCAAGCAGACCGTACCGGAGATGATCGTCATGTCCGATACCTGCTTCTGCGAATACACCTCCCACGGCCACTGCGGCGTGCTGTGCGACCACGGCGTTGATAACGATCTGACCCTTGCCAACCTCGGCAAGCAGGCCGTCGTTGCCGCGGCAGCAGGCGCGGACTTTATCGCCCCTTCTGCGGCGATGGATGGCCAGGTGCAGGCCATTCGCCAGGCGCTTGATGCGGCAGGCTTCACTGATACCGCCATCATGTCCTACTCCACCAAATTCGCCTCCTCCTTCTACGGCCCGTTCCGTGAAGCAGCTGGCACCGCGCTGAAGGGCGATCGTAAAACCTATCAAATGAACCCGATGAACCGTCGCGAGGCGATTCGCGAGTCACTGCTGGACGAAGCTCAGGGCGCCGACTGCCTGATGGTAAAACCGGCGGGCGCGTACCTCGATATCCTGCGCGATATCCGCGAGCGTACCGAGCTGCCGATTGGCGCCTACCAAGTGAGCGGTGAATACGCGATGATTAAATTCGCTGCGCAGGCCGGGGCAATTGATGAAGAGAAAGTGGTGCTGGAAAGCCTTGGCGCCATCAAACGTGCGGGCGCAGACCTTATCTTTAGCTACTTCGCACTCGACTTAGCCGAGAAGAAAATCCTGCGTTAATCACGCGCTGAATTTTCCGGCGGCGCTACGCTTGGCCGGGCTACGCTAGTTCAGGTAGCCCGGACGAGGCGTTTACGCCGGCTCCGGGTTTTCCCGGCGGCGCTGCACTACATTTCAATGCCCCTCAAAACGTCACCAAACCGCCATACAACCGACATATCTCCCTTCTACTGTCACAGCATGACGGAGGAGGAGCCACCATGTTTAGTCTCGACAACGTACTCGATGACCTGTGGCCTCAGGCGAGGCCCGCCCCCTGGCAGAAAAAAGTTCTGAAGAAATTGCTGCATGAAGAAGAATTTCAACAGTTTGCCGCACGCCACCGCCACCTGAAAGGGTTAGATACCGTCGAACAGGTGCTGGAACATCTCAATATTGACTGCGCGGTTCCGGTTCGCTGCCTGGAACAAATCCCTGAAAATGGCCCACTGGTCATCATCGCCAATCACCCTACCGGCACGCTCGATGGTCTGGCCCTGCTCTACGCGGTTTCCCGCGTGCGTCGCGATGTGAAAGTCGTCACCAACCGTATGCTTACCCACCTTGAACCGCTCAGCTCGCTGTTTATTCCGGTTGATAATATCAACGGTCGCACCTCAAAAGCGGCGCTTCAGCAGATGGATGCTCAGCTGCAAAACGGCGGTGTACTGATTTTCTTCCCGGCAGGCGAAGTGTCACGACTCACGCGCCGGGGGATCCGCGATAAAAAATGGCATTCCGGCTTTATTAAGCTCGCGGCCAAATACCGCGCGCCGCTGCTACCGGCATGGATCGACGGTCGTAATAGCGCCCTGTTCTACGCCAGCACGTTGATATCACAACATCTGCCGCTGCTGCTGTTGATGCAGCAAATGTTCCGCCGCCGTAACGGCAGCCTGCCGGTGACGATTGGCGAGCAGATCGCCTGGTCCGCGTGGTTTAACCCACAGGCCACGTCGCGCGAAATGACCGAGAAATGCTATCGCCACGTTCATCTGTTAGGTAAAGGACTGCCGGGGATATTTAAAACCGAAAGCGCCATCGCACGCCCGGAAGCCCGCGCCTTACTGAAGCGCGAACTGAGCCAGGCGGAGTGTCTGGGACGCACGGCAGATGGCAAAGTGATTTACCTGTGGCAACGTAAGGGCCAGGAGGACGCGCCGCTGCTGCGCGAGCTGGGACGCCTGCGTGAAATTGCCTTCCGGGCGGTGGGTGAAGGGAGCGGTAAGCGCCGCGATGTCGATGGCTATGATGATGACTATCTGCATCTGATTCTTTGGGATGAAGAGGATCTGGAAATCGTCGGCGCCTATCGCTTTATGCCTACCGCCATGCAGTTAGAAAAACGCGGGCTGGATGGCATTTACAGCTACAGCCTGTTCCACTACGACGCACGAATGGACGACATTCTGCAACACGGGATTGAGCTGGGGCGCAGCTTTATTCAGCCGCGCTACTGGGGTCGTCGCGGGCTGGATTATCTGTGGTCCGGCATCGGTGCCTATCTGGCGCGTTATCCGCACTATCGCTATCTGTTTGGCCCAGTCTCCATCTCCGGTGGCCTGCCGCCGTCGGCACGGGACCTGCTGGTTGCCTTTTACCGCCTATGGTTCCCGGCCACACATCCGCTGGCGGAGTCACGCAGACCATATCCCGCTTCGCTTCCCGATGTGCTGGCGCAGTTTGGCGGTGAAGATTACAGCGAAGATCTGACGCGGCTAAAATCGCTGCTCGGCAACCTCGGCTGCGGTATTCCGCCGCTTTATAAGCAGTATTCGGAAGTGTGCGAACCCGGCGGCGTGCAGTTTATCGACTTTGGCAGCGACCCGGAGTTTAACAACTGCGTGGATGGGCTGGTGTTAGTGGATTTGACCTACCTGAAGGCGAATCGGTATCAGCGGTATATCGGGGCGCATTTGGGTCAGTAGTGCCCCCTCACCCTAACCCTCTCCCCAAAGGGGAGAGGGAACAGTCCGGCGCAATGTTCTTTTACGGCACGCGATAAAACGGCTTATCCCCCAAAATCGTCGCCCGATGCATAATCCGCCGCTGCGGCAGATAATCCGCATTCGCGTAATGCTGCGTTACCCGGTTATCCCAAATCGCCACATCGTTTGGCTGCCAGCGCCAGCGCACCTGAAACTCCGGCTTAGTGACGTGAGTAAACAGGAAACTCAGCAACGCCTCGCTCTCTTTTTCCGTCACGTCGACTATGCGCGTGGTAAACCCTTCGTTGACGAACAGCGCCTGCTTGCCGGTAACCGGATGAGTACGCACCACCGGGTGCAGCAACGGTGGATTTTTGGCGACCGCTTCCTGCCAGCGCTGGTGCTCCTCTTCGGTTTTGCGGTACTTATACTCCTGGAACGATTTACGGAAATCGTGCTCGGCACGCAGGCCGCTTAGCAGCGCCTTAAACGGCTCGGAGAGCGCATCATAGGCCGCAATGCCGCTGGTCCACAGCGTGTCACCGCCGGTAGACGGCAGCTCTTTCGCCGCCAGAATGGCCCCGGCAGGCGGCGTCTCAATAAAGGTGACATCGGTATGCCAGTTGTCGTTATCCGGCGGATTATTGTCGTGAGTATCCAGCACGATAATCTCGTCCACGCCCGGCGCATGTGGGTAAACCGGGTGAATGTGCAGGTCACCAAAGCGCAGCGCCAGTTCACGCTGCTGCTCCGGGGTGATCAACTGTTCGCGCAGGAAAACGACCTGATGGCGAAGCACCGCGTGATACAGCTGTTCAAACTGGTTATCGCTCAACGGACGGGTCAGGTCCGCGCCGGAAATCTGTGCACCGATATACGGCCCTAGCGGGGTAATTGCCAGACGTTCACTCATTGTATTTCTCCATGCCAGGGGGTCAGACGGCGCTGAAGCGCACGCAGCCCGAGTTCCAGACTAAAAGCGATAATCGCGATCACCGCGATGCCGGCCAGCACTACGTCGGTGGCTAAAAACTCCCCGGCGGACTGCACCATAAAACCTAACCCGCGGGTCGCCGCGATAAGCTCGGCGGCCACCAGCGTCGACCAGCCCACGCCTAACCCAATGCGCAGTCCGGTCAGAATCTCCGGCAGCGCGCCGGGTAAAATCACCAGCCACAATACCTGAGCGCGGCTGGCACCGAGAGATTGCGCGGCACGAATACGTACCTGCTGCGCGCTTTTCACCCCCGCCAGTGCCGACATCGCCACTGGGGCGAAAATCGCCAGGTAGATCAACAAGATCTTCGAGGTTTCGCCGATCCCAAACCAGATAACCATTAGCGGCAAATAGGCCAGCGGCGGCACCGGGCGGTAAAGCTCAATCAACGGGTCGAGGATCCCACGCACCGTCGGGCTCAGGCCCATGGCGATCCCCACCGGAATGCCGATGATCGTCGCCGCCAACAGCGCCACGACGATACGTCCAAGGCTCGCCGCCAGATGCTGCCACAGCGTGGCATCCATAAACCCCTGTGGGCTGGCGATGGTCAGCAGCTTATTCAGCACCTGCCCCGGCGCCGGTAAAAACAGCGGGCTAACCCAGTGTGCCGCCGCGACCGCCCACCAGATAGCCAGCAGCACCAGCAGCGTAGCGAGGCTCAGCGTCAGGTGGCGCGAGAGCGGCCAGCGCAGCTTCAGCGTGCGTGGCCGCGGTTTATCATTAATCACCACGCTCATGAGAACGCCTCCCGTTGCTCAAACACTCGGCTCAGCACGTATTCACGCTGAGCAATAAACTGCGGGTCAGACTTAATGCTGCGGCACGATTCCCCGGCGACAAACCGGCGGGCAAAATCGAGGGATAAACGCTCCAGCACGCGGCCCGGCCCCGGTGACAGCAGCACCAGTTCGGTCGCCATAAACACCGCTTCTTCGATGTCATGGGTAATCAACAACACCTTTTTACCGGTTTCATGCCACAGCTTGAGCAACAGGGTTTGCATCTGCTCGCGGGTAAAGGCATCAAGCGCGCCGAACGGCTCATCCAGCAGCAGCAACTGCGGGTTCGCCGCCAGCGCGCGGGCAATGCCCACTCGCTGGCGCTGGCCGCCGGAGAGTTGCCAGATAAAGCGCTTTTCAGCCCCCTCCAGCCCGACCTTTTTCAGCATCAGCGCGGCAATCTCCCGACGCTCGGTTTTGTTCACTCCAGCCAACTGCAGCCCCAGCGCGACGTTATCCTGCACATTGCGCCACGGCAGTAGCCCTTCATTCTGAAAGACCACGCCGCGCTCGGCCCCCGGGCCATCAACGTGTTTTCCATCAAGGATGATGCTGCCGTGCTGATACGGCACGAATCCGGCAATCAGGTTCAGCAGCGTGGTTTTACCGCAGCCGGACGGCCCCAGCACTACCAGCAGTTCGCCGCTATCCAGCGTGAGATTGATATCTGCCAGCGCCGGTTTACCGCCGTAGTCGGCAGAAAGATGCGAGATTTGCAGCATCATGGCCTCCTTACTTCACGAAACGATCGGTGACGTACTGGCTGTAGTCGGTCGCCACCGCCGGGACTTTGCCCTGCTCTTTGAGGAACTGCGCGGTGTCGACAATCGCCTTATTCACCGGGCCGTTAAGCGCCTGCGCCTGCTGTTCGGCGGTGAGATAGGTGTTGCCCTTCACCAGCCCCGGAACGTCCGCTTCAGGAACGCCGCTCAGGCGCGCCAGCTTGCTGATGTTCTCCGGCTGGGCCAGCCATTTATCCGGGTTGTCGATATAGCCGCGCTGGGCCTCAATTGCGCTTTTGGCGAAGGCTTTCACCACGTCTGGATGTTTGTCGGCAAAGTCTTTGCGCACGACCCAGACATCGAGCGTTGGCGCGCCCCACTCACCGACTTTGGCGGAGTCAGTCAGCACGGTGCCGTCTTTTTCCAGCTCGTTCACCGCCGGTGCCCACACGTAGGCACCGTCAATATCACCACGCTGCCAGGCGGCAATAATCGCCGGTGGCTGCAGGTTCAGGATCTGTACCTGACCCGGCTTGATACCCCAATGTTTGAGCGCCGCCAGCAGGCTGTAGTGGGTGGTAGAGATAAACGGTACGGCAATGCGTTTGCCAATCAGATCTTCAGGCTTGGTGATGGCTTTTTTCACCACCAGCGCTTCGGAGTTACCGAGCTGTGAGGCCAGCAGGAAAACCTCAATCGGCACCTGTTGGCTGGCGGCAACGGCCAGCGGGCTTGAGCCGAGGTTGCCAATCTGAACGTCGCCGGAAGCCAGCGCGCGCACGATGCTCGCGCCGCTGTCAAACTTGCGCCAGTCCGGTTTTGCACCGCTCAGTTTTTCGAAGGTTTTATCCGCCTGCGCCACTTTGGCGGGCTCGGCGGAGGTTTGATAGGCGATAGTGACGTCCACGGCCTGCGCCTGGAATGCCAACAGTGCCAGCGTAGCGGCGATAAGGGTGAAACGCGATGCGATTGCCATAATGTCCTGCTCCCATGTCTTGTTATGGAGGCAGTATTTCCGGCGCGGGGTAATTGATAAAGGAATTAAAAATGCTTGTTAATTCCAATTCGTTTTTAGAAGAAAAGTGGCAAAAGATAGTTGGAGGGTGGGATTTCCCCAGGGTCGCTGACGCTTGCCCGGGCTACCTATATTTCGTAGCCCGGCCGAACGCAGTGACACCGGGAAAACTCAGGTTCAGCAGTGCGCCTTCAGCGCCGCAATATCCTTCGGCGTGGTCCGGCAGCAGCCGCCAATCAGCTTCGCCCCGGCCGCCAGCCACTGCGGCAGATAGCCTTCCAGCGTAGCGCAGGCTTCGCCGTGGTGATGCCAGGTTTTACTTACCGCATCGTAGTGCTCGCCGGAGTTGGGATAGACCACCAGCGGCAGCGGCGTCAGGCTGTGCAGATATTCCAGCGCCTCAACGGTATTTTCCAGCGCGATACAGTTAATGCCCACCGCCAGAATCTGCGGATAGTCCGCCAGTAGCGCCAGCACGTCGCGCAGCGGTGTGCCGTCGCTCAGGTGCTGAGCATCGCGCAGGGTAAACGAGAACCATGCCTGCGCTACCGGGTACGCTTCCAGCAGTTGCGCCAGCGCGCGAATTTCATCGAACGACGGCAGGGTTTCACAGGCCAGCAGGTCAACGCCCGCCTCCAGCAAGGCCTCAACGCGCGGGCGATGGAAATCCTGGAACACCTGCGCACTGCGCTGGTAGTCGCCGCGATACTCCGAACCGTCCGCCAGGTAAGCCCCATACGGCCCCACGGAACCGGCAATCAGCAGCCCCTTCGCCGCCGGATTTTCCGCACGGTACGAGTCACGAGCCTGCTTCGCCAGCTCTACGCTTTTGGCGATCAGCGAGCGGGCCTGCGCTTCATTGAGCCCACGCGCGGCAAAGCCGTCCGGCGTCGCCTGATAGCTGGCAGTAATCGCTACCTGCGCCCCGGCGCGGAAGTAGTCGAGATGCACGTCATAAATCAGCTGCGGATTTTCCATCAGCACTTTCGCCGACCACAGGCTATCGGCCAGGTCGCAGCCGCGCGCCTCCAGCTCGGTGGCCATCGCGCCGTCGAGCAGTACAAAGGGATGGTCGGTCAGAATTGAGGTTAAGGGATTATTCTGCGGCATGCTGCGGCGCCTCCTCGGTCGGGCGTGAACGTGTGAGATAGTAGGCACCATAACACAGCGCCACAAACGGGATCCCGCACCACAGCGCAATCCGCTGCGAAGGGTCAAAAGCCAGGCCAAGACAGGCCACCACGCAGAGCACAAAGCCCAGCACCGGCACCAGCGGGTACCACGGCGCGCGGTAGTGCAGTTCGCTCAACGCTTTCCCCTGCTGCAAATGACGACGGCGGAACATAAAGTGCGAGGCGCAGATGCTAATCCACACCGCCACCACTGCAAAGCCAGAAATTGCCGACAGTGCGACAAACACGGTATCCGGCGCAACGATGCTTGAGAACAGCGCCAGCAGCCCGCCGAGCATACTGACCGACAGCGCCACCAGCGGCACGCCGTTTTTGGTCAGCTGCGAGAAGCAGCGCGGCAGCGTGCGTTCATTGGAGAGCGACCACAACATGCGGCCTGAGGCATACAGCCCGGAGTTCGCCGCCGAAAGTATCGCCGTCAGAATCACGAAGTTGAAAATATCCGCCGCGTACGGAATCCCCACCTTTTCAAATACCAGCACGAACGGGCTCTTTTCCACGCCCGCCTGCTGCATCGGGATCAGCGCCGCTAACACAAACACGGTACCGATAAAGAAGATAATCAGCCGCGCAATAGTGGTGCGAATGGCGACCGGAATCACCTTGTGCGGGTTCTCGGTTTCCCCTGCGGCAATACCGATAAGCTCGGTGCCCGAGAAAGCAAAGTTCACCGCCACCATGGTCATCAGGATAGGCAGCCCGCCGTGCGGGAACCAGCCCTCAGCGGTAATGTTCGACAGCCCCGGTGCGGGCGAGCCGTCCTGCATCGGAATAAAGCCAAAGATAGCCGCGCCACCAAGGATGATAAACGCCACGATGGTGATGACCTTCACCAGCGAGAACCAGAACTCGCCTTCGGCAAAGAAGCGGGTCGAAATGACGTTAAGGCCGAAAATGAGTACGCAGAACAGCAGACACCAGATCCACACCGGTACCTGCGGGAACCAGTACTGCATACAGAAACCGGCGGCGGTAAAGCTCGAACCGAGCGCCACCGTCCAGGTGAGCCAGTAGAGCCACGCCACGGTGTAGCCGGTGGCCGGGCCAAGGTAGCGTGAGGCGTAAAGGTGAAACGCGCCGGTTTCCGGCATCGCCACCGACAGTTCGCCAAGACACTGCATCACCAGCCAGACGACCAGCGCGCCAATCAGATAGGCCAGCAGCGTACCCGCCGCGCCGGTGGTGGAGATGATATAGCCGGTATTGAAAAACAGCCCTGTGCCAATAACGCCACCCAGCGACAGCATAATCAGGTGGCGGGTTTTCATGGTGCGCTTTAACTGCCCACCTTGTTGTTGTGTTGTGTTTTGCATTATTACCTTCTAAACGTATGGACATCTAAACATCCAAATCAGAAGGAGGTTATACAACGATTGCGGGTCAATTGCAAAGCGGGGGGATCACCAGAAATGAGGGAGGGTGCGGGGTTTTCCCCCTCACCCTAACCCTCTCCCCGTAGGGGCGAGGGGACCGCTTTTCTCCCTCTCCCTTCCAGGGAGAGGGCCGGGGTGAGGGTACAACGCGCACCCTCACCGATTACTCGTCGAAGAACCAGTACCCCTGATTAATCAACGCCGTCAGCTCCACCACAAAAGCAGGATTATGCAACGCCTCGCCGAGCAACGTGCTATTCACTTCGGTATAGCGGCTCAGCGCATCCATCGCCTGTGGCGCGCAGGTCTCCACCCGCTCGCTGTTAATAAAGAAGCAGCCGCCGATATTCAGCACCCGCAGGCCGTTCAGACGACGCAGGGTTTCACCGTCTTCCAGCGCGGCAGCAACCTCTTCCGGCTCGTACGGCGGCTCGGCTGGTGCCAGATCCAGCTCATGACGCGGCGTGCTGATAAAGCTGCCGAACCACTGCTTAAAATCATCCGGCTGGCGGATCATATCGATCATCATGGTGCGCAGACGCTCCAGCTCATGATCTTCCACTTTCCCCGCGTGTTCGCGGCAGGTCAGATCCGGGTCGGTGTAGTACTTCTCACCCAGATCGTTTTCCAACGCGTAGTCCGCAAAGCTGCTGATCAGATCGCGACCGTTCGGCCCACGGAAGCCAACGGAGTAGTTCAGCGTCGCTTCAAAGGTATAACCATCGTGCGGGAATCCAGGCGGAATATAGAGAATATCGCCCGGTTCCATTTCCACTTCGATAATTGGCGTAAAGGGTTCGACATGCAGCAACGCCGGGTGCGGGCAGTGCTGTTTTAACGGCAGCGCATCGCCCACACGCCAACGACGGCGGCCCATGCCCTGGATAATAAATACGTCGTACGGGTCAATGTGCGGCCCGACGCCGCCGCCCGGTACCGAGAAGGAGATCATCAGGTCATCCAGCCGCCAGTCCGGCAGCACGCGGAACGGACGCACCAGTTCGGCGGAAGGTTCATGCCAGTGGTTCACCGCCTGCGCCAGCAGTGACCAGTTTTCCTCACCCAGATGGTCAAAATCTTCAAACGGGCCGTTGCTGGCCTGCCATTTGCCGTCGGCGTGGCTGACCAGACGGCTATCGACTTCCATCTCCATTGCCAGACCGGCCAGTTCATCCGGGGTAATCGGGTCAACGAAGTTCGGGAACGCGTTCTTCAGGACGACCGGTTGCTTCTGCCAGTATTTTTCTAAAAATTCCGGCCAGTTGAGGTTCAGTTGATAAGCCATGTTTCTTTACCATCACAGTAGAGGAGTAGGCCCGATTATAAAGAGGCCCGCTGCGGGCCTCTTTGTGGTGAATCAATGTGGTGAATCAATTGCCGAGCCCTATGCTTACACCGCGACAACGCGGTTACGCCCCTGCTGTTTGGCGCGATAAAGCGCCGCATCGCTGCTGTGGATAAGCTCGGCACCAATATCCGCCGGGCTCTGGATGCTGCAAACATACAGCGGCGCATCCCAGGTCATCACGCCAAGGCTGATGGTCAGCACGCCGCCAAGCGGGCTGGTTTCATGTTCGATATTCAGATCCATCACCCGTTCGCGCAGACGTTCGGCCACCGCTCGCGCCCCCTCTGCACCGGTATCCGGCAGCATGATTAAAAACTCTTCGCCGCCATAGCGGCTGACGCTATCGTCCGGCCTCAGCCCGCCCTTCAACGCGTCCGCCACGGCCTTCAGCACGCGGTCGCCCGCCTGATGGCCGTAGGTATCGTTATAGCGTTTGAAAAAATCGAGGTCGGCCATACACAGTGAGAGTGATGCCCCCTCACGCTGGGCGCGGGTGATTTCATAGTTCAGCCGTTCGTCCATGTAGCGGCGGTTAAATAATCCGGTCAGATGGTCCCGCTCGGCGTACTGCAGCAGTACCTGGTTAGCGCTGGCGAGCTGCTGTTCCGCCAGTTTGCGGTCGGTAATGTCCATCCACGCGGAGGAGATCCCCGCCACGTTTCCGCCCGCGTCATACACCGGCATTGGCTTAATATAGAAGTAGCGTCCGTAGAGGAATACTTCTTTGCTGGTGATTTCCTCTCCGGCATCAAGTCGAATAAAATCCTGCTGAAACAACAGATTCCATTCTGGCATGATATCCCGTAGGCACTGGCCAATCAGCACATCTTCCGGCTGCCCAAGCAGCTCGCCCATCGCTTTATTCGCTTTGGTGAGCTGTCCAAAACGATTGATCACGCACAGCGCCAGCGGCGTGTTCTGGTAGATAGACTCCAGCTGCAATACCCGTTCACCAAGCTGCGAGATGTCGCGGTCGATACCGCGATACCCGGTTAACTCTCCCTCGGCATCAAAAAGCGGAATGCCGCTGGTTTCGATGATTACCGCGCTGCCATCTGCCCGACGGTTGCGGTTAATCATGCCGTTGAAGGGCTGCCGGGAAGCCAGAACATCGCCAAAGAATTTCTGTACCCGCTCTGACTCTGCCGGTTCCATAAAATCAAACGGTGCGCGGCCCAGCACCTCTTCAGGCGAGTAGCCCAGCAGGTTATTCACCACGTTGGATACCCACACATAGCGCCCCTGCGCGTCAACCTCCCAGATCCAATCCGTATTGTGGTTGAGAAGATCCGCGAGCTTATCGGCTGCGCTCATACTCCCCTGCGCGAATTGCTTATCCATTGCTTTCCCGTCCTTTTCCGTTAGCGCCCCGCTTGCTTTACTGCACGGTTAAAAAACAACCACTTCATCAACCAACACATAATGAGTGGCTATTTAATAATCACAAATGCTTTAACAATATGTGCTATTGAACTATTTTATAGCAAGAATAAAGGAGGCCGGTTTGTGATTTTAATAAAATATTCATGTCCTAAATGTAACCATACAACAGAAATTACCGATGTTGAAAAAATAACGAACTCCGCTGACGAATATCCTTTATGCTGCGCTGGCTGCGGTCAGCATTTTAGCAAAACGACGTTGGCTAATTTTGCCCGTCAGCGTGCGGAAGAGATGATAAAGTGCGCATTATCACGATTAAAAAAAGACACTGATAAATAATAACGAAGCACGTACTTTGATTGGTTTATAGCACTAATGTATTAGTGCGCGGGGAAAATAGCTTCCATCTCATATAAAAGCGATATAAATAATACTTCAGACAGCCTTCCCTTCTGCCAACAATATCAACAGCCCCTTTATTTCTCAATCCAACAAATATCCCTACGCCTGATATTTTAAATATTTATTTGATTCTGATAAGTTGAGCGGCAGGTAGAGGCAGGGTAAAACCCGGAGTCGGCGCTTACGCGCCTTGTCCGGGCGACAAGAGAGAGGGTTAGACTAACGCTTCCGCTTCCATCATCACCGGATGAAAACGGCGTTTGAAATAGATAAGCCCGTGGCTCTCCGCTTCCCCCAATGCAATGTTCTGAATCTCCACCAGATAGACCAGATGGCTACCGATGGTCTGCACCTGACGAATTTCACCTTCCAGGCTTGCCAGCGACCCTTTCAGCACCGGTTGTTCCAGTACGCCGCGCTGCCAGCCGGAGAGCCCGAAGCGCTCGTCCATCGCCATACCGGTCATCCCGGCGAAGTGACGGGCCATGATCTCCTGCTCGTGGTTGAGCACGTTGATGCACAGCTTGCCGTTGCCCTGAAATACCGGGTTCATCGCGCTGTTGGCGTTGATACAGACCATCACCGACGGCGGTGAATCCGTTACCGAACAAACCGCAGTGGCGGTGATGCCGCAGCGGCCCGCTTCCCCTTCGGTGGTGACGACGTTAACGGCGGCCGACAGGCTGGCCATGGCATCGCGAAAACGCAGACGTTGTTCATCTAATTGCATTGTGACCTCCCGCTGCGAATTACTTCAGCAGCTTATCCAGCAGATTAATATCAGCGTTGTTGTGCAGGTGTGGCACCGTCCAGCCGTTCTGATCGTATTCAGACAGGCAGCGATCGACCATCGCCATCATTTTGTCCATGTTGCCGGAGGTTTGCGCCTGACGCAGACACTGCAGGCGGATCTCATCCTGGCTACCGGAGTAGTTAATTTCATACAGCTCGTGGCGGCCGCCGAACTCGCTGCCGATCGCATCCCACATCAGTTTTAAGATCTTGATACGCTCGACGTGATCCATCCCGTTGGAGCCGCGCACGTACTTCGCCAGGTACTGGTCGATCTGCGGGTTGTTCAGGTCACGGGCGCTCGACGGCAGGTAGATAAGCCCACTGGTGACGTTACGTTCAATGATGTTTTTGATCTTGGCGTAGGCCATCGGGGCCATCACGCGGTAGGTTTGCAGCGCCGCGTGGTCCGGCAGGTACGCGCCGTTAACCCACGGGGTCGCTTCAGAGCACATGGAGTCGCTCAGCGCCCAGAACATGTTGCGCCATGCCACCACTTCACCAAGATCCGCCTGCACGCCGCGGAACTCAGAAGTGCCGGTACACTCCAGCGATTTCTTCAGCAGGCCGGTAATAAAGTCGAGCTTCACCGCCAGACGTACGCACGCCTGCAACGGATACATACGGGCAAAACCGCCTTCCATCGTCCAGCGACGGCAGCGATCGAAATCGCGGTAGATCAGCACGTTTTCCCACGGGATCAGTACTTTATCCATCACCAGGATCGCGTCGTTCTCGTCAAAGCGGCTGGAGAGCGGATAGTCGTACGGTGAACCAGTTGCGCCCGCCACCAGCTCGTAGGAAGCGCGGGAAATCAGCTTCACGCCTTCGGCATCCATCGGCGCGACGAACATCAGCGCGAAGTCCGGGTTTTCGCCCATCACCTGCGCGGAGCCAAAGCCAATCATGTTGTAGTGAGTCAGCGCCGAGTTGGTCGCCACCACTTTCGCGCCGCTGACGATAATCCCGGCATCGGTCTCTTTTTCCAGCTTGATGTAGACATCTTTCACTTCATCCGCTGGCTTGTGACGGTCAATTGGCGGGTTGACGATCGCGTGGTTGAAGTACAGGCCAGTTTCCTGAATGCGCGAGTACCAGTGGCGGGCGTTCTGCTCGAACTGGCCGTAGAACGCCGGGTTCGCGCCCAGCGCGCTGCCGAAGGCCGCTTTGTAGTCCGGGGTGCGCCCCATCCAGCCGTAGGAGAGACGTGACCACTCGGCGATGGCGTCGCGCTGCTGGCGCAGGTCGTCGGCACTTTTCGCCACGCGGAAGAATTTGTGAGTGTAGCCGCCGCTGCCGGTATCGGTGTTCCAGCACAGCTTGTCCTGCATTTCCGGTTTGTGCAGCGCATCGTACAGCTGGCCCACCGAGGCCGCCGCGTTGCGGAACGCAGGGTGGGTGGTGACATCCTTGACGCGTTCGCCGTAGATGTAGATCTCACGGCCATCCTGCAGGCTTTTCAGGTACTCTTCACCGGTTAACGGGCGTTTGGTGTCTGCGCGGAAATCTTCAGGTTTCATTCGGGTACACTCCAGTATTCATCGGATTTGTTAAATTTATGTTTTGTTCTTGTTTCGTAATTGAAGCGTTTAAAGGGCAGGCGGTGAAGAGACTTTTGGGTCAACGGCTGGTACTTTTCGGGCGAGGGGTGGTTCTGTGATCTGGGTAGGGTTTGGTGCGGTTCCCGGCGGCGCTTCGCTTGGCCGGGGAAAAATCACGACACCGGTACTTTCTGCGCGCGAAACGCACTCGGCGAACATCCCACTAAGCGGTTAAAAAAGCGGGCAAAATAGGCCGGATCCTTAAACCCAAGCTGCCAGGCAATCTCGCTCACCGCGCTGTCGGAAAACAGCAGCAGCCGCTTGGCCTCGCGCAGTTGCCTGTCGAATATCAACCTCTTCGGCGGGCGGTTGGCGAAGCGGCGGCAGATATCCGTCAGCCGGGATTCGGTCAGATGCAGCTCGTTGGCGTAGTCCGGTACCGTCCAGTGACGGTGATAGTGGGTATCAATCATCTGGTTAAAGCGCTGAAACAGCTTCAGCTCGCCGCGTACGCCGCTGGCCGCGTGGTCGTCCAGCGGCGCGTTGCGCAGTAGCAGCGTGAACACCGCCTGCGCCAGCAGCACCAGCGTGTGCTCTCGCCCCGCCAGGTCGGACGTCGACTCGCGCTGAATCAGCCGCCAGTAGTGCGCCAGCGCCGCCAGCTCTTCAGGCTTGTCCGCCAGCGACAGGCACATCCCCGGCAGGCCAAACGCCTCGCGGGTGCCGGGATACAGCACCTCCAGCAGCGGCCAGACCAAATCTTCGCGAACCGTCAGCACGTGGCCGTCGCTGTCCGACTCGGTGATAAACGCGTGCGGTACCGACGGTGGCGTCAGCACGAAAAGCGGTGCCTGCACCGAATAGCGATGATCGTCGAGCTGCAGCTCAATCTGCCCGGTATCAAGAAAATGCATCTGGAAAAACTGATCGTGTCGATGCGCCTGCATATCGCGGCCAAAAAACGCCGCCATGCGAGCGAACGACTGATAGTGCACATCCTTGCTGCCGAGACTCTCCTCATACTCGGTGCTGATGTCGATATTGGTAATCGCACGCTGGCACATAGCGGCGGCTCCTTACGGCGTGGCGCGCGGGCGCGAGGATTTCATCGGGATAATCCAGATAATCACCGACCCCAGCACCAGCAGCGCGGCGACAAACCACAATCCGCTGTTAAAGCTGCCGGTCACATCTTTCAACCAGCCGATCATAAACGGACTCAATGCCGATCCGATGTTGCCGGTGGCGTTGATCACCGCAATGCCGATCGCCCTCGCCCGCAGGCTGATGGACTGATCCGGCGTGGTCCAGAAGATCGCCATTGCGCTAAAGGAGCCGGTCGACGCCATCACGATTCCCAACAGCTGGATCAGGCTATGGTTGGTGGCCGAGGCCAGCAGCCAGCCGGCGGCGGCAAACAGGAACGGCAGCGCCGTGTGATGCTTACGCTCCTGGTACTTATCCGAATGGCGGCTCCAGTAAATCATGCCGAGAATAGTGCACACCTGCGGGATCGCCGCCAGCAGGCCGATGGTGATGTTGCTGCTGCCCTCGTTAAAGCTCTTGAGGATCTGCGGCGTCCAGATGCTGATGGCGCTCAGGGTGTTGGTCAGGCAGAAGTAGGCCAGCGTGTACATCAGGACGATCGGCGTAAACACTTCGCGCCACAGGCTGCGCTGCTGCATGGCGCGGTGGCTAATCGCGCCCTCGGGCTGCACGAGGGTCAGATGGTCTTTATCCATCATCTCCTGCAGGCACTTTTTATCCTCGTCAGTCAGCCATTTAGCCTTCGCCGGGGAGTCATCAAGCCAGTACCAGACCATCACGCCAAGCAGCACTGCCGGGAAGCCTTCCAGCAGGAACAGCCACTGCCAGCCGTGCATGTTCAGCAGGCCATCCATCGACAGAATATAGCCCGAGACAATCGAACCCAGCGCGGTGGTCACCGGCATGGCAATCATAAACAGGGCATTGGCGCGGGCGCGGAAAAACGCCGGGAACCAGTAGGTTAAGTAGAGCAGAATGCCGGGCAGGAACCCGGCTTCGGTGATGCCCACCAACATGCGCAGCACGTAGAGACTTTTCGGCCCGACGGCGAACATGGTGGCGGTGGAGGCGATGCCCCACAGCACCATAATGGTGGCAATCCAGCGTCGCGCGCCGACGATGCTCAGCATAATGTTGCTGGGAATACCGAAAATCACGTAGGTGGCGTAGAACAGCGTGGTGGCGAGGCCGAACATGGTGGCGTTGAGGCCGAGATCCGCCCCCATCGTCAGCCCGGCAAAGCCGATATTAATACGGTCTAAGAATGAGAAGATAAACAGCACAAACAAAAACAGAACCAAACGACGAAACAGTTTGTTGATAACCGATTGTTGGCCCGCCGTCAGCTGCTTGTGCTGGTCGGCCGGGTTGAGTTGCTCCGGGATTGCAGGTGATGTGTCGCTCATTATCCTTTCCTCTGATGGGAATTTGCGTAGGGTGAAGCTGGTTTTGCCCGGGGCGCTGCGCTTGCCGGGCCTACGGATAGGCCGGATAAGCGCAGCGCCGTTCGGCAGGGGTTAATACACGCCGGACGAACCCAGCGAGGTTTTCTCCGCGCCAAAGCGCGCCGCCAGCGCTTCTGCGCCGCGGGCCAGCAGCGTGGTATCGACGCCGACGGCGACAAACAGCGCCCCCAGTTCCAGATAGCGCTTCGCCAACTGTTCGTTTGCCATCAAAATCCCCGGCGCTTTCCCCGCCGCACGAATCTGCACGATGGCCTTTTCAATCGTCGCCTGCACTTCCGGGTGCTGCGGATTACCGGCATAGCCCATATCGGCGCTGAGATCCGCCGGGCCGATAAACACGCCGTCCACGCCGTCGACGTCGAGGATCTGCGCCAGATTGCTGACCGCTTCGCGGGTTTCAATCTGCACCAGCACGCACATCGCGTCGTTAGCCTGATGGAGATAGTCCGGCATACGGTTCCAGCGCGATGCACGCGCCAGCGCGCTGCCTACGCCACGAATGCCCTGCGGCGGGTAGCGGGTCGCGGCAACCGCCGCCCGCGCTTCATCGGCGTTCTGCACCATCGGCACCAGCAGGGTCTGGGCGCCTACGTCGAGCAGTTGTTTAATCTGCACCGCGTCGTTCCACGACGGGCGCACCACCGGCTGGCTTGGGTATGGCGCAATCGCCTGCAGTTGGGTCAGCACGGTCTGGACGTTGTTCGGCGCATGTTCGCCGTCAATCAGCAGCCAGTCGAAGCCCGCCCCCGCCAGCAGTTCAGCGCTGTAGCTACTGGAGAGCCCCAGCCACAGGCCAATCTGCGGCTGGCCGGCTTTCAGCGCGTCTTTGAAACTGTTCTTCATCATCGTTTTTTCCTTTATACGAACCGACAGGTGATCGCGCCCATGTTGCCGTAGTCGACGTGGAAGGTGTCGCCCTTACGCGCCGGTACCGGGCGGGTGAACGAGCCGCCGAGAATAATCTGCCCCGCTTCCAGCTGAACGTCGTACGGCGCCAGCTTGTTTGCCAGCCACGCCACGCCGTTGGCCGGATGGTTGAGCACCCCTGCGGCGACGCCGGTCTCTTCAATCACGCCGTTGCGATAGAGCAGCGCGGAGATCCAGCGCAGATCCAGTTCGTCGGGCTTAATCGGCCGGCCGCCGAGGATCACCCCCGCATTGGCGGCGTTGTCGGAGATGGTGTCGAACACCTTGCGCGGTCGCTGGGTTACCGGGTCCACGTTGTGGCTGCGGGCGTCAATCAACTCCAGCGCCGGGATCACGTAGTCGGTGGCGTTATAAACATCGAACAGCGTGCAGTTCGGTCCGCGCAGCGGTTTTGCCAGCACGAACGCCAGTTCAACTTCAATACGCGGCACGATAAAGCGGTCGGTCGGAATATCGCTGCCGTCGTGGAAGAACATGTCGTCGAGCAGCGCGCCGTAGTCCGGTTCGCTAATCTGCGAACTGGCCTGCATCGCTTTTGAGGTCAGGCCGATTTTGTGGCCTTTGAGCGTGCGACCTTCAGCAATCTTCATCTCAACCCATTCGCGCTGTATGGCGTAGGCGTCTTCGATGGTGATGTCCGGGTAATCCAGCGAGACAGCACGGATCTGCTCACGCTGTTTTTCAGCCTGATTCAGCCGCTGGGCAATCAGGGTACGGGTTTGTTTATCGAGCATAGTGATTCCTGTGGCTGTGTTTTCTCCCTCTCCCTGTGGGAGAGGGCCGGGGTGAGGGCATCAGGCCGCTGAGGTGCCCCCTCACCCTAACCCTCTCCCCAAAGGGGCGAGGGGACCGACCGAGCACATGTCTTATTTAAATAACGCGTGCACGTTGTTCTGTTTGTAATTCAGCGTCGGGTGCAGCTCGTCCATCTCAAACGACAGCGCCAGATAGCGGCTGTCCATCAGCGTGGCGAAGTGGGCTTTAATCAACCCGAACAGCATCTCCCCCACCTCCTGACGGCTCTCCAGGCTGCGCCCAGTACCGATTTTCAGCGTCATATGCACAAACGCGTAATCGTGCTTACCGTCGGCCATCTGCCACGTATCCAGCCAGTGGGCGCGGCTGCGGATGCCGCCGATCGGGAAAATCCCGGTGGCGGCCAGCGCCTCGTTCACCTTGCCAAACAGGCCCGGCAGGTCGGCCTGTTCACGGATGTTGGTGGTGCATTCAGCAATAAAGTGCGGCATGGTTGTTCCTCACGCGGGCAGCGGGAATACGGCGTTCACCTGCCCGGTACCGGAGCTGGCGAACAGGTCAGTGATAAACTCCACCTTGCCGTCGTACTTATCCCAGCCCAGCATCCCCAGCAGCATCACGGTGTCGTGCATATTGCCTTCGCCGTAGCAGTAATCGGCGTACTCCGGCAGCATGGTGCAAAACTCTTTGAACTTGCCTTCGCGCCACAGTTTGACCACGCGCTCGTCCATCTGATGGTCGAACTCGCGGGTGTAGCTGTTCATTCCCTCTTCCGCGCGCTGGTCGTCGATAAAGCGGTGCGACAGCGAGCCGCTGGCAAACACCGCCACCGTGCCGTCGTATTTCTCGATGGCTTTCAGGATTGCTTCGCCCAGCCTGCGGCTATCGGCAAAGTCGTGCACGGTACAGAACGCCGAAATAGAGACCACTTTGAAGTGCTTATCGGCGTTCATATAGCGCATCGGCACCAGCGTGCCGTACTCCAGCTTCAGGCTCGGAATGTTGTGCGCTTTGGCGCGCACGCCCAGCGCCACGGCTTCATCGGCAATCAGCTGACCCAGCGCCGGGTTGCCTTCATAGTCGTAGGTCATGTCGCGGATAAAGTGCGGCAGCTCGTTGCTGGTATAGATGCCCTTAAAGCTCTCCGCGCAGTTGATGTGGTAGGCGCTGTTCACCAGCCAGTGGGTATCGAACACGATAATGGTGTCGACGCCCATCTCGCGGCAGCGCTTGCCAATCTCTTTATGCCCGTCAATCGCCGCCTGACGACAGCCGAAGTTTTTCCCCGGAATTTCAGAAAGGTACATCGACGGCACGTGCGTGATTTTTGCTGCTAACGCTAACTTACCCATATCAAACTCCCCATTTCGGGATGGGATGGTCGCCCATAGAGATGCAGACGTTTTTCATCTCCGCGAACACTTCGAAGCTGTACTCGCCGCCCTCGCGACCGGTTCCGGAAGCCTTCACGCCGCCGAACGGCTGACGCAGGTCGCGCACGTTCTGGGTGTTGACGAACACCATCCCGGCCTCGATACCGCGTGCCAGACGCAGCACTTTGCTGATGTCCTGGGTCCAGATATAAGAGGCCAGGCCGTACTCAATATCGTTCGCCAGACGCAGACCTTCCGCCTCGTCTTTGAACGGCAGCAGGCAGGCTACCGGGCCGAAAATCTCTTCCTGGGCCACGCGCATACGGTTGTCGACGTCCGCCAGCACCGTTGGGCGCAGGAAGTTGCCGTTCTTAAGATGCGCAGGCAGATCGGTCGGTTTTTCCGGGCCACCGGCCAGCAGGGTCGCGCCCTCTTCGATGCCAAGGCGGATGTAGCCGGAGACTTTTTCCCAGTGCTGTTGGCTAATCAGCGCGCCGACCTGAGTATTTGGGTCGTTCGGGTCACCGACGCGCAGACGGTTGGCACGCTCGGCAAAGCGTTTGACGAACTCCGGGTAGATGCTCTGCTGGATAAAAATGCGCGAACCGGCGGTGCAGCGTTCGCCGTTGATGGAGAAGATGGTGAACAGCGCGGCGTCCAGCGCCCGTTCAATATCGGCGTCTTCAAAAATCAGCACCGGCGATTTGCCGCCGAGCTCCATGGAATACTTCTTCAGCCCGGCGTTTTTCATGATGTTGCGCCCGGTGGCGGTGCCACCGGTAAAGGAGACGGCGCGTACGTCATGATGGCGTACCAGCGCATCACCGGCGCTGGCGCCGTAGCCCTGCACCACGTTCAGCACGCCCGCCGGAATACCGGCTTCCAGCGCCAGCTCGCCCAGACGGTCGGCGGTCAGCGGCGACAGTTCGGACATTTTCAGCACCGCGGTGTTGCCCAGCGCCAGGCACGGCGCGACCTTCCAGGTGGCGGTCATAAACGGTACGTTCCACGGCGATACCAGCGCACACACCCCCACTGGCTGCACAAGGGTGTAGTTGAGCATCTTGTCGTCAACCGGGTAGGTTTTGCCGTTCATCTGCTGGCACACTTCGGCGAAGAACTCGAAGTTATGCGACGCGCGTGGGATCAGCACGTTTTTGGTCTGGTGGATCGGCAGGCCGGTGTCGGCGGTTTCCATCGCCGCAATTTCCGGCACGTTCTGGTCAATCAGGTCACCCAGACGGCGCATCAGGCGCGCGCGCTCTTTCATCGGCAGGTTAGCCCACTTCGGGAAAGCCTCTTTCGCCGCCGCGACCGCCTGGTTCACTTCCGCTTCACCGCCGGAGGCAACTTCTGCCAGCACCTCGCCGGTTGCCGGGTTGGTGGTGTGAAAATAGTCCTGACCGGCGACGTTTTTGCCGTTGATCCAATGGTTAATCTTTTTCATTTTGCAGACTCCTCGCTGATAATCCGGTTCACCAGGCGACCCACGCCCTCAACTTCCACCACCACTTCATCGCCCGGCACCACGTCGGACAGCCCTTTCGGCGTGCCGGTGGCGATCATGTCGCCCGGTTGCAGGGTCATAAATTCGCTGAGGTACGAGACCAGGAACGGCACGCTGAAGATCAGATCCGCGGTGGTGCCTTCCTGGCGCAGCTCGCCGTTAACATAGGTGCGCAGGGTGAGGTTATGCGGGTCGGGAATCGCCGCTTTAGGCACCACGTTGGGGGAGATCGGCGTCAGCCCATCGCGGCTTTTTACCCGCAGGTTCGGGCGGTAGTAGTTTTCCAGGTAGTCGCGGATGGCGTAGTCATTGCAGACCGTGTAGCCCGCGACGTAGTCCATGGCGTCGGCTTCGCTCACCTTGTGCGCGGTTTTGCCAATCACCACCACCAGCTCAGACTCATAGTGCATGTACTCGACGTTGTCCGGGCGTACCGAAGTCTGGTTGTCACCATTGAAAGTGTTAGGCGCTTTGATAAACACCAGCGGCTCTTCCGGCGGCTTAAAGTCCAGCTCGCTGGCGTGGTCAGCGTAGTTCAGCCCCAGCGCGAACAGCGTGCCATGGTCGTGCGGGCGCGGCACCGGGCGGGCGTCCGCTTCGGCAACCACCGGGTTTTCCAGCGGCGGGAAGCCTTCCGCCAACACGCGTACCTGGTCACCGGGACGCAGCGCAACGCGGCTGTGCGGGGTACCTATCAGAATGGCATCGCCTGGGTTCAGGGTGGCGAAATCGCTCAGGGCACTCAGCAACTCGGCGGCGCTGCGCTTAAGGTCAGCGGTGCTCCACTGGTCAGCATGACGACCGTTGATTTCGGTAATGATGGTCAGGTTGTCAACGTTATCAACGCTCACCACGTCACCCAGCGGGCAGAAGCCGTCGCGGCATTTGGCTTTAATCGCCGGGCGGTAGAAGCTCTCTTCCGGCAGGCTGACTTCGTTCGCCAGCGCGTAACCGGCGATATAGTCTGCGGCTTCCTCTACGCGGACTTTACGGGCCGTTTTGCCCACCACCAGCGCCACCGTCGCGCCGCTTAATACCGTTTCACCCTCTGGGAACGGGATCGGCTGACCGCCTTCGGTAACGGTATTGTGCGGTTTGATAAACCAGACGGCGGTTTTAGGCGGTGCCTTGTAGGGTGCCTGCTCGAACGCGTCGCGCCAGGCATCAAGCTGGCTGCGGTGGTTGAGCGCCACGGCGAAAACGGTACCTTTCATTTACAGCTCCTCAGAGACGACGAACAATTCATTAATATGTTAATGATGTGTTTTATGCTTCCGCCGCTCATTTAGCAAACACAAGTCAATTTTTTGTGACTTGATTAACAATAATTTCACATAAAATAAATCATATACATATTTATCAATTAGTTATAAAAACAACATTGCATTAACGTCAGGTTTCGGTAAAAATCAGCTGTCGATAAAAGCAACATTGCTATATTGTTCATATATTAATGATGAGAAGGCTGGAGTGGCAGAATGCACGATTCTTTAACCATCGCCCTGATGCAGGCGCGGGAAGTGGCGATGACCTATTTTCGGCCGATCGTAAAGCAGCATAATCTGACGGAGCAGCAGTGGCGCATTGTCCGCGTGCTGGTCGATAACCCATCGATGGATTTCCACGACCTGGCCGCCGCTACCTGTATTTTGCGCCCCAGTCTGACCGGGATCCTCACGCGTATGGAACGCGATGGCCTGGTGCTGCGCTTAAAGCCGGTGAACGATCAGCGCAAGCTGTACGTCTCGCTAACCAAAGAGGGGTATGCGCTTTACGAGCGCGCGCAGGCAAAAGTGGAAGAGGCCTATCAACAGATTGAAAAACAGTTCACGCCTGAAAAAATGAAGCAGCTCACCGCCCTGCTGCACGAGTTCATCTCCCTGCAAAAATAGTTTCCAAAATCTGCCTGTTTATTGATGTAAATCAGGCAGCATCCCGCTCTCTTCACGCCTCATTACGCCGTTACTTACCTTGATACACTTAGGTGGTACGTCATCTTAATAATTTTGAATTAGATCACAAAAATTTCTGAAACATGGGTTTAGTATTCGGAAAAAATGTGACACGGATTCACTAAATCTCATAAATGGACCGCAGTGCGTTGCTCCAGCCTCTTTTTGGCCCGGCAAATTATCTTCTCTCTGTATGACCGTAGTTGTGCCTGTCCACCCAACACAGGCCGTTTCACATTCTAAGAAGTAAAGGAAAGTTTTATGCGCACCACTGGTCATACGCGCTGGTTTATGGTGGCTCTTGTCACGCTTGGCACGATTCTGTGTTATTTAACCCGCAATACTATTTCGGCCGCAGCACCAACGCTGCAAAGCGATCTGCACATCACGACCCAGCAATATTCCTGGATTGTGGCCACCTTCTCCGCTTGTTACACCATCGCACAGCCTATCGCAGGTTATGTGCTGGATACCCTTGGTACCAAAGTTGGCTACACCCTGTTCGGCGGCATGTGGGCCATCTTCTGCATTGGCGCGGCCTTCACCAACAGCTGGCAGGGTCTGGCGCTGTGCCGCGGCCTGGGCGGCTTCGCTGAGAGTGCGATGATCCCCGCCGGTCTGAAGTCCGTTACCGAATGGTTCCCGGATAACGAACGTTCCGTCGCCGTCGGCTATTTCAACGTCGGCTCCTCCATGGGGGCGATTATTGCGCCGCCGCTGGTCGCATGGGCCATCTTCATTCACAGCTGGCGTCTGGCATTTATCATCGTCGGGATTGCCAGCATGGTCTGGGCGCTGGGCTGGTATCTGGTTTATAACCGCCCAGGGCAGTGCAAAAGCCTGAGCAAAGAGGAGTTCGACTACATCACCGATGGCCAGCCGGAGCGCAAAGTAGTGGATAAGGTGCATATCGGTCAGCTGCTGCGTCAGCGTAAATTCTGGGGTATCGCCCTGCCGCGCTTCCTTGCCGAACCGGCATGGGGGACGTTCAACGCGTGGATCCCGCTGTTTATGGTGCACACCTACGGCTTTAACCTGAAAGATATCGCCATGTTCGCGTGGATCCCGATGCTGTTTGCCGATATGGGCTGCATCATCGGTGGCTATCTGCCGGGGATTTTCCAGCGCGTCTTTGGCGTGAATATCGTGGTGTCCCGCAAACTGGTGGTGACCATGGGCGCAGCGCTGATGATCCTGCCAGGCATGGTCGGCCTGTTCAGCAGCCCGTTCGTCGCCATCGCCCTGCTGTGCGTCGGCGGCTTTGCTCATCAGTCGCTGTCCGGCGCGCTGATTACACTCTCTTCCGATATGTTCGATCCGGGTGAAGTGGCCACCGCCAACGGTTTTACCGGCATGGCAGCATGGACGGCGAGCACGCTGTTCGCCTTAGTGGTTGGTGCACTGGCCGACACCTTAGGCTTCAGCCCGCTGTTCGCGGTGCTGGCGGCGTTTGACGTGATTGGTGCGATTATTCTGTGGGCGCTACTGCGTTCGCCAGCGCCTGAGCTGGAAGTGAATCCAGCCATCTGACCTAACCCCCCGGCGGCGCTACGCTTGGCCGGGCTACATGAACGGTAGCCCGGGCGAGGCGCTAGCCGACCCCGGGGTGGCAAGCCGATTTACTCAAGATTCAACAACTGACTCACCAACGCAATATGGGTCTTAATCCCCACCGCCAGCGCATCCTCGTCAATGCGGAAATGCGGGTTATGCACGTTCCACGTCGCCCCTTTCTCTTTATTACCGCAGCCGATAAACAGGAACGTCCCCGGAATTTTCTCCTGATATGAGGAGAAATCTTCACTGCCGAACAACGCCTTTTCTTCCAGCTTCAGCGTGCCCGCCGGGAAGTGGCGGCCAATCGCTTCGCGGGCAATCGTGTTGGTCACCTCATGGTTATTGCCCACCGCATAGCCCTTCTGCCACTGGATATCGCAACCTGCGCCGTGCGCCGCCGCAATACCGTTCACAATGCGCGACATCAGCCCCGGCACCGCTTCCCGCACCTGCTGATTGTGGGTACGCAGCGTACCCGCCAGGCGCGCGCTGTCGGGGATAACGTTATAGCTATCGCCCGCCTGGAAGGTGGCAATGGTCAGCACCGGCGCGGTGCCAGGGTCGATATTACGCGCCACAATCTGCTGTAAGGCACCGACCATTTCAGCGCCAATGGTCACCGGGTCAATACAGTGCTGCGGCATCGAACCGTGGCCACCTTTACCGCGAATGGTGATATCAAAGTTGTCGCTGGAGGCCACATAAACGCCCTCTTTTAAGGCGATCGTCCCCACCGGGCTGGTCGGGAAAACGTGCAGACCGAAAATATGCTCCACATCGTCCACCACGCCCAGTTCAACCAGCTCGCGCGCGCCGCCCGGCGGCACCTCTTCGGCAGGCTGGAAGATAAACTTGATGCTGCCGTGCAGCCGGTCACGCAGCTGGCAGAGCACCTTGACCGCCCCCATCAGCATTGCCGCATGGGCATCGTGACCGCAGGCGTGCATCACGCCGGGCACGGTTGAACAGAAGCTTTCCCCGCTCTCTTCCTGTAGCGGCAGGGCATCGATATCGGCGCGCAGCGCCCACATCGGCCCCGGATGCGCGCCGCGCAGCACGGCAATCACGCAATTCTCCACCGGGCGGCTGATTTCCAGGCCGGCAAACGACGCCAGCTCGTGGGCGATATAGTCCGCCGTTGGCTTCTCCTGAAACGATAAATCCGGGTGGGCGTGAATATGGCGACGCCAGCGCAGCGCATCTTCAAAGGCCGCGGAGATTAACTGTTCAGTGGTGTGATTCATCAGATTTTCCTTCTACTCAACAACAGGCAGGCTGGCGACGGTACGGCGCTTCATCAGCGGCAGCACCGCCAGAGCGGAGCAGACCATCGCCAGTGACAGAAACGTAAACGCGCTGGCGTAACCGTGGGTGTTCTCCACCAGGTAGCCAATCACGATAGGTGAGACAAAGCCGCCCAGCGTGCCGCCGGTATTAATCAGGCCAATCGCCGAGCCCATCATATTTTCCGGCAGCCGCTTCATCGGCAGCGTAAAGGCGGTGACAAACGTCGCCATCAGGAAGACCTCGCCGACGAACAGCAGCAGGCTGGCGGTCAGCGGCGTGGCCGCATGGAAGATGGCGAAAATCGCCACGGCGCTCAGCAGCGCGCTGATGGCAATCACCAGTGGTTCACGATTGAGGAAATATTTGCCCACCAGCCAACCGGTACCGAGCGAAGAGATCCAGATCCCAAGACCGCCTGCCGCCACCACATAGCCGGAAGCCGATAGCGACATCCCCATATGCTGGACGAAGAATTTCGGCAGCCACGCCATCAGGCCGTAGCTGGGGATGTTGACGCAGAAAATCGACAGAAACAGCAGGATAACCGTCGGGTTACGCCACAGCGCCGCGCCGGAGACGGACTGCTTTTTCACGCTCGGCGTCACCTGCTGGCGCGGGACGCGCAGGGCAATCAGCGCGGCAATCACGCAGACCAACACCCCCAGAACGGTAAACGAGGTGTGCCAGCCCATGATTGCCAGCGCGTTCACCGCAATAATCGGCCCGATGGTCATCGCCAGCCCTGCGGAGGAGAGCAAAATCGACTGGGCAAAGGTGCGCTTCTCGACGCTGAAATTACTGACTACCGCCTTGGCGCAGGAGCACGGGTAGCCGGAATGGCCCACCCCCGCCAGAAAACGAAACAGCAGCAGTAAACCAAAACTCGCGCCCAGCGCACCGAAGCAGAGGGCAAAAATGCCCAGCGCCGCCAGCGACAGCACCAGCATGGTTTTGTAACCAATGCGGTCGTTCAGCCAGCCGGCAGGCACCTGAAACAGTGAATAGGCGAGGAAGAAGATCCCGGTGATATAGCCCAGCTGTTCGGCGTTAAGGCCAAACTCTTTTTCGATCGGCAGTAAAGCAAAGCCGGTCACGGTCTTGTCGATGTAGACAAATACGTAGCCAATAAACAGCAAAAAGATCATTTGAGACTGACTTTTCATTATTTTTCCGCCTTGTGTCTCATGAGGATAGATGTTGTGTGAGGACGATTGCCCCTACGTATCCTGGCCCTTTACCCGAAAGGCGGGAAGATGTAATTTTTCTATAGGTGATGCTTTTTTCTGATAGGGGTAAGCGGTGAAATATTTACCAAAAGTGAACCAGCTGCAGGCGCTAAAGCAGGTGGCGCGCAGCGGCAGCATCCGTGCGGCCGCCCGCGAATTAGGGCAGTCTCAGCCCGCGCTCAGCCGCACGTTGCGTGAGCTGGAGCAAACCCTGGGGACGCAACTTTTACTGCGCAGCAAAGAAGGCATCACCCTGACTGAAGCAGGCTGCGCCTTTTCGCAGCGCGCGGAGTGGGTGCTGGAGGAGTTGCGGCGCGCCGCCGATGAGGTGGAGCAGATAAACCATGCGACCCACGGCCGACTGACCATCGGCTACTCGTCGCTCATTGCGCTGACGGTTTTTCCCGCCGTCGCCGACGCCTTTAAGCAGGCGCTGCCGCAGGTGGCGCTCACCCTCAAAGAGGGGCAGCTCTCTTCGCTGTTGCCCGGCGTGCGCAGCGGTGAGATAGACCTGGCCGTCGGCTCCATCGACCCGATGCACCCGCCGGAAGGGGTGATGATTGAACCGCTGTTCACCACGCCGTTTTGCGTGGTGGCGCGCCATGGGCATCCGCTGGCCAATGAGGGGGATTTGATGGCGCTGCGGCGAGCAAAGTGGCTGCTGCCGGAGTCGCCGATGGGCTACTACCAGCAGCTACAGAATGAACTCGCCCACTTCTATCGCCAGCTGGCCATTGCGCCGCTGCGTACCGATTCGGTGATAACCGGGCTGAATATGGTGCTGGAATCCGACTACCTGACCATCGTCGCCCGCGCCATGAGCCAACCGCTTAAACTGGAAGGGAAAATCGTCACGCTGCCGGTCTCCACCCTGCCCGCCGCGCAGTATTGCGCGGTCTGGTCGCAGAAATCGGCGCTTACGGCTAACGCCCAGCAGTTTTTATCGCGGCTGCGCGGGGCGTGTCAGGGGTATAGCTGGTAGCTCGCCGCCATCCCGGCGGCGCTTCGCCTGGCCGGGCGACTTTTCCCTTATCCCGGTGTTATATCGCCACTAACTGACGCACACCCTGTGCCTCCATGTCGTCACCGCGCCCGCGCTGCACGATGGTGCCGCGCGACATCACCAGATAGCTGTCCGCCAGCTCGGCGGCAAAATCATAAAACTGCTCCACCAGCAGAATCGCCATATCGCCACGGTTGGCGAGGCTGCGAATCACCGCGCCGATCTCTTTGATCACCGACGGCTGGATCCCCTCGGTTGGCTCGTCGAGGATCAATAGCTGCGGCTTACACGCCAGCGCCCGACCGATCGCCAGTTGCTGCTGCTGTCCGCCCGAGAGATCCCCGCCCCGCCGCTGCTTCATCTCACGCAGCACCGGGAACAGCGCGTAAATCTCCTCCGGCACGCTTTTGGCCTGCGAGCCAGAAAAGCGCGACAGCCCCATCAGCAGGTTTTCTTCCACCGTCAGCCGCGGAAAAATCTCACGCCCCTGCGGCACGTAGGCAATCCCCTGCTGCACCCGCTGGTGCGGCTTGCAGTGGTTAATCAGCTTGCCCTGCCAGTGCAGCGTGCCGGATTTCGCCGGGATGATGCCCATCAGGCATTTCAGCAGCGTGGTTTTGCCCACGCCGTTGCGCCCCAGCAGGCAGGTAATCTCGCCCGGCGTGGTCTCAAACGACAGGCCGCGCAGAATATGGCTGCCGCCGTAATACTGATTTAAATCATTTACCTGTAACATATTAGCGCCCCAGATAGACGTCGATAACCTGCTCGTTGGCCTGCACCTCGCGCAGCGAGCCCTCGGCCAACACCTGCCCCTGATGCAGCACGGTGACGTGGTCGGCAATGGTCTCAACAAAGCCCATATCGTGCTCCACCACCATCAACGAGTGCTTGCCCGCCAGCCCGCGAAACAGCTCGGCAATATAGTCCGTTTCCGCATCGGTCAGACCGGCGGCGGGTTCATCAAGCAGCAGCAGGTGCGGTTCCTGCACCAGCAGCATGCCGATTTCCAGAAACTGCTTTTGCCCGTGGGAAAGCAGCCCCGACGGGCGATGGCGATGCGCGGTCAGCCGCAGCAGCTCCAGCACTTCGTCAATGCGATCCCGCTGGCTGCCGTTGAGCGTGGCGCGCAGGCAGGTCCAGACCGATTTATCCATCTTCAGGGCGATTTCGAGGTTTTCCATCACGCTCAACGCCTCAAACACCGTCGGCTTCTGGAACTTGCGGCCAATGCCCGCGCGGGCAATCTCCACCGACGACAGCCCCATCAGGTCGACGTTCTGGTCGTAGGTGACTTTGCCGCTGTCCGGCCGCGTTTTGCCGGTGATCACATCCATCAGCGTGGTTTTTCCCGCACCGTTGGGGCCAATCACACAGCGCAGTTCGCCGACGCCAATCGACAGCGACAGGTCGGTCAGGGCGCGAAACGAGTCGAAGCTGACGTTGATATTTTCCAACTGCAGCACCGGGTCGGTGGTGTCGCGATAGCGGTCCTGCGGCTGCGGCTGGGTGAACAGGGAATCAGTCATGCTTTCTCCTTTTGAGCAGGCCAATCACGCCGCGCGGCAGGAACAGGGTGACGAGAATAAACATCAGGCCGAGGAAAAAGAGCCAGAAGTCCGGGAAGGCGACGGTGAAGAAGCTTTTCGCCCCGTTGACGATCCCCGCGCCGAGGATCGGGCCAATCAGCGTGCCGCGCCCACCGAGCGCCACCCAGATGGCGGCTTCAATCGAGTTGGTTGGCGACATTTCGCTGGGGTTGATAATCCCCACCTGCGGCACGTACAGCGCCCCCGCCAGCCCGCACAGCACGGCGGAGAGCGTCCAGACGAACAGCTTGAAGCCTTTTGGATCGTAGCCGCAGAACATCAGGCGGTTTTCCGCATCGCGCACGGCGGTCAGCACCCGACCAAACTTGCTGCGGGTGAGCATCAGGCCAATCGCCAGCGAGCCCGCCAGCAGCAGCACGGTGGCGACAAACAGCGCAATGCGCGTGCCGGTCGCCGATACCGGAAAGCCCAGCAGCGTGGTGAAACCGGTAAAGCCGTTGTTGCCACCAAAGCCCGTTTCGTTGCGGAAAAACAGCAGCATCCCGGCGTAGGTCAGCGCCTGAGTCATGATCGAGAAGTAGACATCCTTAATGCGCGAGCGGAAGGCAAAGTAGCCAAACACCAGCGCCAGCAGGCCGGGGACGAGGATAATCAGACACAGCGCCCAGGCAAAATGTTGGGTGCCCGCCCAGAACCACGGCAGCTCGCTCCACGACAGGAACGACATAAACGCTGGCAGGCCGTCGCCGGACGCCTGGCGCATCAGGTACATGCCCATCGCGTAGCCGCCGAGGGCAAAGAACAGCCCGTGCCCCAGCGACAGCAGCCCGGCGTAGCCCCAGACCAGATCCAGCGCTACCGCCACGACCGCATAGCAGAGGATCTTACCCAGCAGCGTCAGCGTGTAGGTGGAGATAGCCAGCGGATTATCCGCTGGTAGCAGCGCCAGAAACGGCAGCACCAGCAGAACCATCAGCGCCAGCGCCGCCAGCGAGCAGGTCAGTCGCGGCGCACGCCGCGCGAGAGTTAACGTAATAGGTTGGCTCATCAGTCAATTACCCGCCCTTTGAATGCGAACAACCCCTGCGGCCGTTTCTGAATAAACAGCACAATCAGGACCAGAATGGCAATTTTGCCCAGCACCGCGCCAATCTGCGGCTCCAGCACTTTGTTCAGCACGCCCAGCCCCAGCGCGGCCACCACGGTGCCAGCCAGTTGCCCTACGCCGCCGGTCACCACCACCAGGAAGGAGTCAATGATGTACCCCTGCCCTAGCTCCGGGCCAACGTTGCCAAGCTGCGACAGCGCCACGCCGCCCAGCCCGGCAATGCCGGAACCGAGGCCAAACGCCAGCATATCCACGCGCCCGGTGGGCACCCCGCAGCAGTCCGCCATGCGGCGGTTTTGCGTTACCGCCCGCACGTTCATACCGAGACGGGTTTTGTTGAGCAGCAGCCAGGTCAGCGCTAATACGCCAATCACGAAGAGGATCACCGCAATGCGGTTGTACGGCAGCACCAGGTTTGGCAGTACGTTCCAGCCGCCGGAGAGCCAGGAGGGGTTCGCCACCTCAAGGTTCTGCGTGCCAAACAGCACGCGCACCAGTTGGATCAGCATCAGACTGATGCCCCAGGTGGCCAGCAGCGTCTCCAGCGGGCGACCATACAGGTGGCGAATAATAGTGCGCTCCAGCAACATCCCAATCGCCGCAGTCATAAAGAAGGCCACCGGCAGCGCCACCAGCGGATAAAGCGCCAGCCACTCCGGCGCCAGGCGTTGGAACGCGTCCTGCACCATCCAGGTAGCATAGGCGCCAAGCATTAGCATCTCGCCGTGGGCCATATTGATAACGCCCAGCAGGCCGTAGGTGATCGCCAGCCCCAGCGCGGCAAGCAGCAGAATGGAACCGAGGGAAATACCGCTAAACGCCTGCCCCAGCCAGTCGCCCCACTTCAGGCGCTGCTGCACCTGCTTCAGGCTTTCGGCGGCGGCGGCGCGTACCGCCGGGTCGGGTTCATTTTGCGGCTGCGTCAGTCGGCTGAGGCTCGCCTGCACCTGCGGGTCGCTGGCTTCACCCAACAGCTTCACGGCGTTGAGGCGCTGGTCTGCACGGCTATCGGAGAGCTGTAAATTGGCGACGGCAATCGCCAGCGCGGTGTGCACACCGGTATCCGCTTCGACTGCCAGACGCTGGCTGAGCATCGGCAGTTGGTCCTGCTGGGCGCTGTTTTGCAAGGTCAGCGCCGCGTTCAGGCGCACCTTCACGTCGTTGCTGACCAGTTGATGCGAGGCTAACGCGCTGGCCACCAGTCCGCGAATGCGGTTATTCATAAACACTTTTTTGGTGCTGCCAGCAGGCGCAGCGCTCCCTTCCAGCGGTGTTAGCTGGCCATTTTTTTCCGTAAACAGCTGGCCCTCAGCATCGCTGACCACCGATTCCTGGCTCAGCGCCTGCAACAGTGGCAGACGGTCAGCCTGCGGGGCGGCAGCCCACGCCTGAAGCAGCTGCGCCTGCTCGGTACGGCTGGCATGACCGTAATCGGCCGCCGCACCGGCCCGCGCAGGAAGACTGGTCAACAGGCCGCTTAAAAAGAGAAAGAGCAAGGCGGGGAAGTACAGCGCCGCGCGTTGTCTCATCATTATGTTCATCGTTGAATTCCTGTTGGTATACAAGATGGAATTCAATTAGCAATGTGCATGCCAAATATATAACAAACTGATTTTATTAGAATTAAAATAAAAACAATATCTTTATTCCATATTCTATCGCACCGCCACAGTACATCCGCGCACGGTAATAGCGCAGTTCGTCATAGGGAAAATAAATAGATTTAATCGTCGGTCAAAATAATTATTTATATCTCTCCCCTCTCTTATTCCATGTTATTTACGCGGTTATTTCAGGACGAAAAAAAATTATTCAAAGTGTGAAGGAATATGCAACTATCAAAATCGGTTATTGATAATGAGAAATGTTATACACAAAATTCGCATTTGCATTTTTTCATGTAGCACCACGCTGCTTCTTTAACTCACTACGCGCATCTTTGGGCCGATCGTTGTCTGCCCGTGCGCAGGAATGATGATGATTAATAAGAAATATACTCTCTGGGCGCTTAACCCCTTGCTGCTTGCCATGATGGCACCCGCCGTCGCCCAACAAAGCGATGACGAAAATATGGTGATATCCGCCAGCCGTAACAACCGCACCGTAGCCGAGATGGCGCAAACCACCTGGGTTATCGAAAATGCCGAACTGGAACAACAGATTCAGGGCGGTAAAGAACTGAAAGACGCGCTGGCCCAGCTGATTCCCGGCCTGGACGTCAGCAGCCAAAGCCGCACCAACTACGGCATGAACGTGCGCGGTCGCCCGCTGGTCGTGCTGATTGACGGCGTGCGCCTCAACTCCTCACGTACCGACAGCCGCCAGTTGGACTCCATCGACCCATTCAACATCGAACACATTGAAGTGATCTCCGGCGCGACCTCGCTGTACGGCGGCGGCAGTACCGGCGGGCTTATCAATATCGTGACCAAAAAAGGCCAGCCGGAAACCCAGGTCGAGTTCGAAGCGGGCACCAAAAGCGGCTTCAACAGCAGTAAAGATCACGACGAGCGTATTGCCAGCGCCGTCTCCGGCGGTAACGAGCATATCTCCGGGCGCATGTCGGTGGCCTATCAGAAATTTGGCGGCTGGTACGACGGTAACGGCGATGCCACCCTGCTCGACAACACTCAGACCGGGCTACAGTATTCCGACCGTCTGGATCTGATGGGCACCGGGACGCTGAATATTGATGAAAATCAGCAGCTACAGCTGGTCAGCCAATATTATAAAAGTCAGGGCGATGATGATTATGGCCTGAATCTGGGGAAAGATTTCTCGGCGCTGAACGGTACATCTAAACCGTACGTCAGCAGCGGGCTGAACTCGGATCGTATTCCTGGCACTGAGCGTCACCTGATAAGCCTGCAGTATTCCAACAGCGACTTCCTTGGTCAGGAACTGGTTGGTCAGGTTTACTATCGTGATGAATCGTTGAAGTTCTATCCTTTCCCGACGGTCACAAAAATCAACGATATCAACACCATGTCGAGTTTCTCTGCCTCACAGCAAAAAACCAACCAGTACGGCGCTAAGCTCACCCTGAACAGTACGCCGCTGGACGGCTGGCAGCTCACCTATGGACTGGATGCCGATCACGAACGCTTTACCTCCAACCAGATGTACTTCAATAAGGATCTGGCTAACGCTTCCGGCGGGATGAACAACCAGCAGATTTACACCACCGGGCGCTACCCTTCCTACGACATCAGCAACCTGGCGGCATTTTTACAGTCAAGCTACGACATCAACGAGATCTTCACCCTCAGCGGCGGCGTGCGTTACCAGTACACCGAGAATAAGATCGATGATTTTGTCGGTTATGGCGAGCAGCAGCAGATTGCCGACGGCACGGCCACCTCGGCCGATGCGATACCGGGCGGGTCTACCGATTACGACAACTTCCTGTTTAATGCCGGGCTACTGATGCACATCACCGAGCGGCAGCAGACGTGGTTTAACTTCTCTCAGGGCGTGGAGTTACCCGATCCGGGGAAATACTATGGCCGAGGGAAATATGGCCCAGCGGTCAACGGGCATCTGCCGCTCGTCAACAGCGTTAACGTCGATGACAGCAAACTGGAGGGGATCAAGGTCAACTCTTATGAGCTTGGCTGGCGCTACACCGGCGATAACCTGCGTACTCAAATCGCGGCTTACTACTCGCTGTCCGATAAGAACGTGAAGGCGAATAAAGATCTGACCATCAGCGTAATCGACGATAAACGTCGTATTTACGGCGTGGAAGGCGCGGTGGACTACTTTATTCCGGACACCAACTGGAGCACCGGCGGCAACTTTAACGTGTTGAAAACCGAGTCGAAGGTGAACGGCAACTGGGAAAAATATGACGTGAAGGTTGCCAGCCCGTCGAAAGCTACCGCCTATATCGGCTGGGCACCGGACCCGTGGAGCCTGCGCGTGCAGAGTACAACGTCGTTTAAGCTGCGTGACGAAGCGGGCAATGAGATTGATGGTTACACCACTATCGACCTGCTCGGCAGCTACGCTCTGCCGGTTGGTAAGCTGAGCTTCAGCGTCGAAAACCTCTTCGACCGTGATTACACCACCGTGTGGGGTCAGCGTGCGCCGATGTACTACAGCCCTGGCTATGGCCCGGCGTCGCTGTATGACTACAAAGGCCGCGGGCGGACGTTTGGGTTGAATTATTCGGTGCTGTTCTGATGGAAGAGTTACGCTGTTAGCTCGAGCCAGGGCAAAAAAACCTGATATTTGTCAGTAAGGTGAAGGGTTCCGTTCACTTTACGTCGGGTGGAATATGAAGTTCCTTCACCGGTGAACGGGCCAAGGGGTGCGGCCGCGCACCCCTTCGCAATCCCCGCGGCCCCGCAGGGAAATCGGTGCTTCGCACTACGCTCGCCTACGACTCCAGCCTGCGGCACGGCGAAACTCGACGTCCTGTCTCGGTTCGCCTCAGTCCGCCATCCATGGCGGACTGACCTTGTCTTCCGTGCTACGGCTCGCCGATTTCCAGCGGGGACTCATCGGTTTCAGTGACTTTGGTTTTTGCTGTTAGCTAAAAGACCGCACGTTTTTTGATGGCGTCTAAATCGCCAAATCGCTCCCTGCTCCCGCGCAGTTTATATGGCTCGCGCTGGAAGGGAGCGCAACAGAGTGATAAACCCAGATGGATCTCCCCTCCATCAAACCACTGCCCCCGTTACCAAACCTTACTTCCCACCCGTTTTCACCGGCGTATCCGGCTTCTTATCATTCCCTGGAATATACGGGCTCCACGGCTGTGCACGCACCGGCTTATCGGTGTTCCACACCACGTTAAACTGACCGTTCTCTTCAATTTCGCCAATCATCACCGGCTTATGCAGATGGTGGTTGGTCGCGTCCATGGTCAACGTAAAGCCGCTCGGTGCCGCAAAGGTCTGCCCGGCCATCGCCGCACGCACCTTATCCACGTCGGTCGTTCCCGCCTTCTCCACCGCCTGCGCCCACATATGAATGCCGACGTAGGTTGCTTCCATCGGGTCGTTGGTGACCACGGTATCGGCGTTCGGCAGCTTGTGCGCTTTGGCATAAGCGCGATAATCCGCGACAAACTTCTCGTTCACCGGGTTACTCACCGACTCAAAGTAGTTCCACGCCGCCAGATGCCCCACCAGCGGTTTGGTATCAATGCCGCGTAGCTCTTCTTCACCGACGGAGAACGCCACCACCGGCACATCGGTGGCTTTAATGCCCTGGTTGGCCAGCTCTTTGTAGAACGGTACGTTAGAGTCGCCGTTGATGGTGGAGATCACCGCCGTTTTACCGCCCGCGGAGAATTTTTTGATGTTCGCCACGATGGTCTGGTAGTCGCTGTAGCCAAACGGCGTGTAGACCTCTTCAATATCTTTATCCTGAACCCCTTTCGAGTGCAGGAAGGCGCGCAGGATCTTGTTGGTGGTGCGCGGGTAGACATAGTCGGTGCCGAGCAGGAAGAAGCGCTTCGCGCTGCCGCCGTCTTCGCTCATCATATATTCCACCGCCGGAATCGCCTGCTGGTTTGGCGCCGCGCCGGTGTAGAAGACGTTTGGCGACATCTCTTCGCCTTCATACTGCACCGGGTAGAACAGCAGGCCGTTCAGCTCTTCAAACACCGGCAGCACGGATTTACGCGATACCGAGGTCCAGCAGCCGAACACCGCCGCCACTTTATCCTGGGTCAGCAGTTGGCGCGCTTTCTCCGCGAACAGCGGCCAGTTGGAGGCCGGGTCAACCACTACCGGCTCGAGCTTTTTGCCCAGCACGCCGCCCTTGGCATTGATCTCATCGATGGTCATCAGCGCCACGTCTTTCAGCGGCGTTTCGGAAATCGCCATGGTGCCGGAGAGCGAATGCATAATGCCGATTTTAATGGTGTCCGCTGCGTATGCCTGCAAAGAGAAGCCCATGCTCAAAAAGGTGGCCGACAGGGCAAATGCTTTCAGTAAAGAACGTCTTTTCATGACCAAAACCCCTAAACGATATTGAGTGATAAAAGTTCCCCACCGGGATGGGGCGGAAGCCACAACTACGGTGAAACGGGTTGTAAACGGGCCTGCTGTAGCCGATGTAGGGTTATTTTTCTGACCTCGGCCTTACTCTGTGAAATATGCGCAGTGAGGATCCGCTGCGCCTCTTCAGTTTGCTGCTGCACTATGGCGCGAAGCACCTGTGCGTGTTCGCTGTAGGTCGCGTCCACGCGGTCCTCGCGGGTGAAGTCGAGGTGGCGAATAATGCGCATTTTCTCCGTCAACTCGACGTGCACGCGCGCCATCTCGCCGTTGCCGGTGGCGCTCACCAGTGCGGTATGAAACGCCTCATCGTGCCGCGAGAGTTCCTTACCCGGCGGCATCTGCGGCGCATCGCACCAGAAGGCGAGCAGCGGCGCGAGATGGGCCACGCGCTCCTGCGATGGCATGGCGCACAGACGCTTCACCGCCTCCATTTCCAGCACGATGCGGAAGTCGTACAGCGCCTCGAAATAGGTGAAGTCGAACGGTTTCACCTGCCAGCCGCTGCGCGAGTAAACCTGCACATAGCCTTCGTGCTCCAGCCAGAACAGCGCCTGGCGCACCGGCGTGCGGCTGGCCGCCATGCGCTCGGAGATTTCGTTTTCGCTAAAGTGCTCGCCGGGCATCAGGCGGAAATCAAAAATGTCGTTTTTCAGCGCCAGATAGATACGCTCCGCCAGCCCCACCGTGCGCTTTTTGCCGTTCGCTTCCGTCATCTGCTTCTCCCTATTCCAGCCACAGCAGCGCGTCACCCGGGCTCACCGGGCGGCCCGGCTGGCAGCCGATGCGTTTAACGATGCCCGCCTGCGGGGCGTGAATCGCCAGCTCCATTTTCATCGCTTCCACGATGACCAGCGTCTGGCCGGCTTCCACCGTCTCGCCAGGCGCGACCAGCACCTTCCAGATATTGCCGTTCATATCGGCGGTCACCGGCAGCGCGCCGTCGTCGATGGCCTCTTCCTGCGTCGGCAGCAGGCTTTCAACGTCGGCCTCCTGGTCGTCCAGATGCCAGCGCTCCACCTCCGCTTCAAACGCCGCAGACTGCAGCTGACGGAAACGGGCGATGTCGTCGGCGTTGTCATCGAGGAACTGCAGGTGCTCGGCAAAGTCGAACACCGTCTCTTCAATACGCACCGCCGCGCGGCCTTCGCGGAAATCATCGCGCAGCAGGGTCAGCTCCGCTTCGCTCACCGGGTAGAAACGCACCTGGTCGAAGAAACGCAGTAGCCACGGCTCACCCTCGCTGAACTGCGCGTTTTTGAGGAATTTGTTCCAGATGGGCAGCGTGCGCCCCACCAGCTGATAGCCGCCCGGCGAGTCCATGCCGTAGATGCACATGTACATGCCGCCGATGCCCACCGTGCCTTCGGCGGTGAAGGTGCGCGCCGGGTTGTACTTGGAGCTCAGCAGGCGATGACGTGGATCCACCGGCACCGCACACGGCGCGCCGAGGTAGACGTCGCCCAGCCCCAGAATCAGATAGCTGGCATCAAACAGGGTCTCCATCACCGCTTCACGGGTCGGCAGGCCGTTAATACGCTGGATAAAGTCGACGTTGTTCGGCAGCCACGGCGCGGTCGCGCGCACGGTATCGGCGTAGCGGCTGACGGCGTCCAGCGTGGCGCTGTCTTCAAAGGCCATCGGCAGATGGACAACGCGAGATGGCACTTTCATGCGGGTGACATCACCGATGCGCGCCTCCTGTTCCAGCAGCAGCGCCACCAGCGCGGCCTGGCTGATTTCACGGCTGTCGTAGCGCACCTGCAGCGAACGCACGCCGGGAGAAAGCTCTTTAATGCCCGGATGCGCCCGTTCGCGCAGCTGCTCCATCAGCACGTGAACGCGCAGGCGCAGCGCCAGATCCAGCACGTTCTCGCCGTACTCAATCAGGATGTAGTTGTCGCCCGCCTGACGATAAACAATCGCCGGGGTGCTGAAGGTCGCAGGCAGCGACACCAGCCCGGTGGCGGAAACGCCGTCGCGGTCGGCAAGCGACGGCATGGCAAATTCCGGCAGCGCGGTGGTTTGCAGGGTGTCCACGCTGCGGTCCATCGCATTTTCCCGCGCCACCGCATCTTCCACGCTGATCGGGTAGAAGCGAATGCGGTCGCCCGGCTTCACCTGCCCGACTTTCCACAGCTCCGCTTTGGCGATAGTCACCGGGCAGACAAAGCCGCCGAGGCTTGGGCCGTCGCGGGTGAGGATCACCGGGAAGTCGCCGGTAAAGTTAATCGCGCCAATGGCGTATTCGCAGTCATGCACGTTCGACGGATGTAGCCCCGCCTCACCGCCGTTCGGGCGCGTCCAGCTCGGTTTAGGGCCGACTAAGCGCACGCCGAGGCGGTTGGAGTTGTAGTGCACCTGCCAGTCGCTGGCGAAGAACTCGTCGATAGCCTCCTGGGTGAAAAAGTCCGGCGCGCCGTGCGGCCCGTAGAGCACGCCAATGCGCCAGACTTCACCGTATTCGGGGATCAGCGCCGTCGAGAGTGCCTTCGGCTCGGAAATAGGCGCGGGCGTCGTGCAGGCCGCCAGCTCAGGACGTGAGATGGGCAGCAGGTCCGCAACCTTCAGCGTGCGCCCCGCGTGGCCGCCAAACTGTCCCAGCGCGAAGGTGGAACGGCTGCCGAGATAGACCGGCACATCAAGACCGTTACGCACCGCCAGATACCCCCGACAGCCGCGTTGCGCGCGGCCCAAGCTCAGGGTTTGCCCTGCTTTCACCGCTACTGGCTGCCACATCGGCACCGCTTCATCGTCCAGCTTCGCCTGACAGTCGGCCCCGGTCAGGGCAATCAGCGCGTCGGCATGGAACTGCAGCACCGGTCCCTGCAGGGTGAACTCCAGCCCGGCCGCCGATTCGTGGTTACCGACAATGCGGTTCGCCAGGCGGAAGGCAAAATCATCCATCGGGCCGGACGGCGGCACGCCGATATCCCAGTAGCCCTGACGGCCCGGATAATCCTGCACGCTGCTCCAGGTGCCAGGCTGCAAGACTTCAATCATCGGCGACTGCGCCACCACGCTGTCGAGCATCCGCGTCCAGGCGGTGCCGCTGACAAACGCCTCGCTGGCGGTAATCTGCCGCAGGTAGTCGAGGTTAGTGGCGATGCCGTGCAGTCGCGTGGCGTCAAGCGCCGTCGCCAGTTTTGCCAGCGCCGCCGCGCGGGTTGGCGCATGGACAATCAGCTTGGCGATCATCGGGTCGTAAAACGCGGAGACTTCGCTGCCGGTGGTCACGCCGGTATCAATGCGCACATCGTCCGGGAAGACCACTTCGGTCAGGACGCCGGGGCTCGGCTGGAAGTTTTTTAGCGGGCTTTCAGCATAAAGACGCACTTCAATCGCCGCCCCCTGCGGCGCTTTTGCCAGACGCGCCCAGTCGATAGGCTCATCGGCCGCCACGCGCAGCATGCACTCCACCAGATCCAGCCCGGTAACGCATTCGGTCACCGGGTGCTCAACCTGAAGACGGGTATTCACTTCGAGGAAATAAAACGCGTCCAGCGCGGCATCGTAGATAAACTCCACCGTCCCGGCACTGCGGTAGCTGACCAGCTTACCGAGCTGTACCGCGGCATCGAGAATCGCTTTGCGGGTCGCCGCAGGCAGATTCGGTGCAGGCGTCTCTTCCACCACCTTCTGGTTGCGGCGCTGGAGCGAACAGTCGCGCTCGCCGAGCGCCACCACGTTGCCTTTGCCGTCGCCAAAAATCTGCACTTCGATATGGCGCGCACGATCCACGCAGCGCTCAACAAACACCCCGGCATCACTAAAGAACTGCTCGCCCAGACGACGCACGCTCTCCCAACCCTGCGCCAGAGCCTGTGCGTCGGCACAGCGCGTCAGACCAATCCCACCGCCGCCCGCCGTGCTTTTCAGCATCACCGGGTAGCCAATGTTCTGCGCCGCATTCAGCGCCTCGTCGAGCGAGTTAAGCAACCCGGTCCCCGGGGTCATCGGTACACCCGCTTCAGCGGCCAGCTCGCGAGCGCGGTGCTTCAGGCCAAACTCGCCAATCTGCTGCGCGGTAGGGCCGATAAACACAATGCCCGCCTTGTCACAGGCGTCGGCAAACGGCAGGCTTTCCGAGAGAAAACCGTAGCCCGGCCAGATAGCCTGGGCGCCGCTTTCCCGCGCAGCGGCAATAATCGCGTCAATTTTCAGGTAGCTGTCGCTGGCCTTTTCGCCGCCCAGCGCCAATGCAATATCAGCCTGCTTAACGTGTTCGGCATTTTTATCGGCGTCGGAGTAGACCGCCACGCTGGTGATACCGAGACGCTTCAGGGTTCGGATAGCGCGGCAGGCAATTTCGCCACGGTTAGCAATCAGCACGGTGTTAAACATGGTGGCTCTCCTTACGGGCAACCCAGTGCCGCCAGCCCTTGAATTCGGTAATGTCTACGGCGTCGTTCAGCGCTGCCGGTTCACAGATAAAGCCTTTCACCCAACGGCCATCGCAAAGCTCCAGCGAGCCAATGCCCAGCGGCGACGGAATTTCCGCCACGAACTCGCCAAAGCGCGCCAGCGGGATATCCCACAGCTCAACTTCAATCGCCGCGCCGGAGGCATCACGGGCCAGCCCCGGCTTTTGCGGCTGGGTATTGGCCAGCGCGTACAGCCGATAGGTCGCCGCCGTCAGCGTGGCTTCCACAAAGACGGCATGACGGGTAGTGAGTTGGAAGTTGAGCGGCATACCGCGCAGGTGCGCGCCGACCACGGCAATGCGCACGTGATGCGGGGACGGCGGCAGCGCGGTGGCGTTTGGTGTGAACGGCAGCCCGGTGGCCCCTAATGGCAGCGCCAGCTGTTGCTGCCAGCGTTGACCAAAATCGGCCAGCGCCCGGTCGTGCCACGCGGGAGCAAGCAAGGTGATACCTGCCGGTAGGCCATCGGCGCGGAACGGCGCGGGCAACGCCAGCGCGCTGAGGTCAGCAAGGTTGGTGAAGTTGGTGTAGGTCCCAAACTGGGAGTTGAAGCGAATCGGTTCCTGCTCCATCTCCTTCAGGGTATGAATGGTCGGCGACGTTGGCACCACCAGCGCGTCGACCTCGCCCAGCGTCTGCTGGATTTTTTGCGCCAGCTCGGCGCGCAGGTATTCAGCGTTATAGGCATCGACCGCGCTGTAATTCAGGCCCGCAGAGACGATGGTGTAAACGGTCGGGTCCATCTGTTCGGGGTGCTGGAGCATGTCGCCCACCGCCGCCGTGCGCTCAGCGACCCACGAGCCCTGATAGAGCTGTTCAGCAAGCTGGGTAAAGACGGAGAAATCGATAGGTTTTAGCGTGACGCCACTTGCACACAGCGCATCAATAGCCTGTTCCCACGCCGCCTGCGCCTGCACGTCGCCGAAGAAGTTCAGCGTCTCCGGCACGGCAAAGGTCGGGTTCGGTGCAAGCGTAGCGGGTGCCGTCGCCGGGTTGGCGCGCGAGTAAGCATCCTCATCATCCGCGCCGCCCGCCAGCGAGGCGATATAAAAGGCGTCGTCTACCGTCAGGGCAAATACTGACAGGGTGTCATTGAGTCGGCAGGCCGGGACTACGCCTTTGGCTGAGAGCCAGCCTTTGGTCGGTTTAAGGCCGACGATATTGTTAAACCCGGCGGGCACGCGCCCGGAACCGGCGGTGTCGGTGCCAAAGGCGAACGGCACCAGGCCACGCGCCACCACGGAGGCCGAGCCGGAGCTGGAGCCGCCGCTGACGTAATCGGGGTTGAACGTATTGACCACCGCACCGTAGGGAGAGCGCGTACCCACCAGCCCGGTGGCGAACTGATCGAGGTTGGTTTTGCCCACCACAATCGCCCCGGCGGCTTTTAGTCGGGCAACCGCCGTGGCATCCTGCTCGGCAATATATTCAAACGCCGGACAGGCCGCGGTGGTCGGCCATCCCGCCACGTCCACGTTGTCTTTGACCGCAAACGGAATACCAAATAATGGCAGGGCTTGCGGGTTATTTTGATACAGCGGAATTAACGCGGCTAATTGTGCCTTCAACTGCGCTTCGCTGGCGATCGCCAGCCACGCGTTATCCTCTGCGGAGAAGGTATTAATATGTTCAATTAAAAGCGTAAGAACGGAGTCGCTGTCCTGACTGATTTGCTGACGCCATGCGGCCAGCGTTTGTCCTGTCATTAATGCCATCGTTGAATTCCTGTTGGTATACAAGATGGAATTCAATTAGCAAGGCACGTGCCAGATATTTAATAGACTGTTTTTATAGAGTTTTTAAATAAATAATGACGTAGTCATAAAATTAGCACGCACCGTAAAAGTACATCAGGCGCAATAACAGTGCAGCAGGTCATAGGAAAAATAAATAACGTAGAATCGGGTCAGAATAATCTATTATGAAAATAGCCACATAAATAACAATGTTATCAATATGGCTATCTATTTTTTATTTCACGATAAATTATGCGCCCTGACGGGTCGCCGCTAGCACAATTTCACGAATACAAACGTACTGCGGCTGGGAATAGGCGTACTCGATGGCATGGGCCACATCTTCCGGGCTCAGCACTTTACCGCCCATATCCTGCTTCCAGCTCTGATAACCGGCTTTAATGTCGTCGCTGGTCGTGTGGCTCAGCAGTTCGGTTTCCACCGCCCCCGGTGCAATCACCACCACGCGCACGTTGTGCGGCGACAGCTCTTCACGCAGGTTTTCGGACAGGCCGTGCACCGCAAACTTGGTGCCGACGTAGACCACGTGGTTCGGGAAGGTTTTGCGCCCGGCAATGGAGCTGATATTGATGATGGTGCCCGCTTTGCGCTCAATCATCCCTTTCGTCACCGCGTGAACGCCGTTCAGCAACCCTTTGACGTTAACGTCGATCATCTGTTCCCATTCATCCGGGTTTTGATCGTCGATATTGCCCAGCAGCATCACGCCCGCGTTGTTGACCATCGCATCAACCGGCCCAAATTGCTGTTCCGCCTCGGCAATGGCGTCGGCCACCGCCTGACGGTTGGTGACGTCTACCGAACGGCACAGAGTGCGCGGCAAGTTCAGCGCGGTCATGCGATCCACACGACGCGCCAGCAGCAGCAGCGCATGTCCGCGTTCTGACAGCAGTTTTGCCGTGGCCAGGCCAATCCCGGAGCTGGCACCGGTAATCACGACTAATGGTTTAGATGCAGCGTTCATTGGTATTCCTCATAAATAAAATTGATGGCGCTACTTTAAATCCGGATGAGAATGGTGAAAAATGGTTTGTTTTTTTCACAGCCATAAAATAAATCTATGGATAAGCGACAGCTCAGCGCCTTCATCTGCGTATTTGAAGAGCGCAATATTACCCGCGCGGCTGAACAGTTAAGTCTGACACAGCCTGCGCTCTCTGCCACCGTGAAAGCACTGGAAGAGGAACTCGGTACGCAACTCTTTGTACGTAAGCCCCGCGGCGTGGAGGTGACGGAAGATGCGCGCGCGCTCTATCCGCACGCCTGCCGTATGCTTCAGGAGATGGCGACCCTCACCTCGCGCTTTCGTAAACGCCAGGACCGCGCGCCGCTGAATATCGGCGTCGAGCAGGACATCGCCTCGCCGTGTCTGGCCTCACTGCTACAGCGTATTCATCTTGAGATGCCGGAGACACTGGTCACGCTCGACCCTGGCTGTACCGGGGATATTCGTCTCGGCTGCGAGAGCCTGCGCTGCGAAGACGAGCTGTTTATGCCGCTGTTCGACGAGCACTATATGCTGGCGTTCCCCTGCGACCATCCGCTGGCGCAGGTGGCGGAGCTGACGCTGGAGCAGCTCTATAGCTACCCTTGGGTGATGTATCCGGCCCACGATTCTCATCAGCGCTTCCTGCCGTTTTACGGCACGGCGGCCGGAGCGCCCAGCGCCAATGCGGGCAGCTTTACGCTGGCGCTGGATCTGGTCGAGGCAGGGTTTGGTCTGGCGATTGCGCCACGCTCGCTGATTGAAGCCCGCTGCGACCTCAGCGCCCGGGCGCTGCCGGGGTATCCGTTACTACGGCGAATTGGCATTTGCTATGCGGTTCAGGCGGTGGAGAACCCGGCGGTCAATCAGTTGCTGGAGCAGCTCAACGAGACGGCGACGCTTGCAGGATAAAGCGCGGATAATTACGCGGAAACCTTGATTCCGGTCATAGTGGGTTTTGTGATCCCGCTCTAATTTATTCGCCTTCCTGATAAGAGATCACCCTAATGTTCATACCTTCTATTGGTGCAACGGCGTTCGTTGCGTCTATTGCCACGCTCGGCATTTTGTCACCCGGCCCGGACTTCTTTATGGTCATTAAAAACGCCGCGCGCTATCGCCGACTGCCCGCCATGATGACCGCCTTTGGCATCACCTGCGGCGTGCTGACGCATATGTCTTACTGCGTGGCCGGTCTGGCGGTAGTGATCACCACCACGCCATGGCTGTTCGATATTCTGAAGTACGCGGGCGCAGCCTATCTTATCTGGGTGGGTCTGCTGGCGCTGCTGGCGCGCGGGCATAAAAGCATGGACATGACCGGCGTTGTTCAGCAGGAAACCACGCTAAAAAAGGCGTTTTTGCAAGGCTATCTGTGTAACCTGCTGAACCCGAAAGCCACGTTGTTCTTCCTCTCTATTTTCACTCAGGTACTGAACGTGAAATCCGGTTTCCCGGAGAAACTCTGGTACGCCGGGGTGATCCTCACCGTTTCCGTCATCTGGTGGCCAATGCTGGTGGTGCTTATCCAGAGCGCGCCGGTACGCCGTGGGCTGGCAAAAGCACAGAAAATTATTGATAAGATGCTGGGTGGGTTGCTGATTGCGCTGGGCATTAAGGTGGCGCTGAGCTGATATTCAGCTATTGGGGTAGCCCATCGGGTTACCCTTTTCTCTTCGCGTTATCATCCCCCGCTTTCCCCCCTCGCAAAGAAGAATGCAGATCTGTGAGCATCAACACAAAACACTACCCATCAAACTTTTCACAACACAAAACAAAAGCAACCGATTTCATAACCAAAATGAACACCCAAAAAATGGGCAAAAAACCATAGTTAAATAAATGTTATATATGATAATAAATTGTAGATAATGTTTTTAGAGTTAATAACTAATACGTATCTTTCAGCACAATCGCGGGTGAAAAATGTGATACCCGACATTCTTTAATAAGAATAATGATTCATTTAAAATTTAAGTTGATAAATTACACATTAAATTTAAGCCATTTATTGACCGTTAATTACCCGATAATTGCTTGAAAGATCGCCAGATGGCGATTATTAGTGCCGCAAAAAAATGGCCATCGTTATCGCCATAAAATATTGTTATCCCCCCATAATTTTTTGATTAAAATCAGGACAAATCGTTATATTAAAACAGATAACATATTGATATTACTTAATTTATTAAGCAAACCTTAGCGTACTGAAATTCATCAAAAGACAATTTGTGAGTGCTCGCACAAATCCCCAACCGGTTAATTTGTTACACTTATTTCCGTCAACAAAGTAATTAACACGGATTGTTATGAACACATTTATTCTCCCTAAAATACAGAATCTGGTGGTCTTTCAGGAAGTGATCCGTAGTGGTTCTATTGGTTCTGCAGCAAAAGAGCTGGGGTTAACGCAGCCTGCAGTCAGTAAAATCATAAGCGATATTGAAACTTACTTTGGTGCCGAGCTTATCGTTCGCAAGAATACCGGCGTCACGCTGACTCACCCAGGCCAGGTGCTGCTCTCCTGGTCGGAATCCATCACCCGTGAGATGACCAACATGGTGAATGAGATGAACAGCATGACCGACGATGCGGCCGTAGACGTCTCATTCGGCTTTCCGTCGCTGATTGGCTTCACCTTTATGTCTGACATGATTCAAAAATTTAAAGAGGTGTTCCCGAAGGTACAGATCTCAATGTTCGAAGCACAGCTCTCCTCGTTCCTGCCCGCCCTGCGCGATGGTCGCCTGGATTTCGCGATTGGCACTTTAAGCGATGAGATGAAGCTGCAGGACCTGCACGTTGAGCCGCTTTTCGAGTCAGAGTTTGTGGTGGTGGCAAACAAATCCCGAACATGCAGCGGTAACCCCACGCTGGCTTCGCTGAAAGACGCACAGTGGGTGTTACCACAAACTAATATGGGCTACTACAGCGAACTGCTTATTACGCTACAACGAAATGGCATCAGCATTGAAAACATTGTTAAGACCGACTCGGTGGTCACTATTTATAATCTTGTTCTCAATGCCGATTTTCTGACGGTAATTCCTTGCGATATGACCGCACCTTTTGGCTCAGACCAGTTTATTACGCTCGAGGTTGAAGAAGTACTTCCCGTGGCGCGCTACGCCGCCGTGTGGTCAAAGAATTATCGAATAAAAAAAGCCGCATCAATTCTGGTGCAATTAGCAAAGGAATACTCGGCCTGCAATGGACGCAGGCAAAAACAAATAATGAATATTAAATAACCCAGTAGTTTTAAAAGCCCATTACAAATACCACCGATCTATTTATCGGTCAGTGGTGACGGACATCTATTACCCTAATACTTAGGTTATGAGGTTATCATGCATATTACATACGATCTCCCGGTTGCAATTGAAGATATTATTGAAGCCAAAAAACGCCTCGCAGGTAAAATTTATAAAACCGGTATGCCGCGCTCAAACTATTTTAGTGAGCAATGCAAAGGCGATATCTTCCTGAAGTTCGAAAATATGCAACGTACGGGTTCGTTTAAAATCCGTGGCGCCTTTAATAAACTCAGCTCCCTGACCGAAGCCGAAAGACGTAAAGGCGTGGTGGCCTGCTCGGCGGGCAACCATGCGCAGGGCGTTTCACTCTCCTGCGCCATGCTGGGCATTGACGGCAAAGTGGTGATGCCAAAAGGCGCGCCGAAATCTAAAGTGGCCGCCACCTGCGACTACTCTGCGGAAGTGGTTCTGCACGGCGATAACTTCAACGATACCATCGCCAAGGTAAGCGAAATTGTTGAAATGGAAGGCCGTATTTTTATCCCTCCGTATGACGACCCGAAAGTGATTGCCGGGCAAGGCACCATTGGTCTGGAAATTCTCGAAGACCTCTATGATGTCGATAACGTGATTGTGCCCATCGGCGGCGGCGGTTTAATTGCCGGTATTGCTATCGCCATTAAATCAATTAACCCAACGATTAAAGTGATCGGCGTTCAATCGGAAAACGTTCACGGCATGGCTGCCTCTTACTATGCCGGAAATATAACCACGCACCGAACGACCGGCACCCTGGCAGACGGCTGTGACGTCTCTCGCCCGGGTAATTTAACCTATGAAATCGTTCGTGACCTCGTCGATGATATTGTGCTGGTCAACGAAGATGAAATTCGTAAAAGCATGATCGCCCTTATTCAGCGTAATAAAGTCGTTACCGAAGGTGCTGGTGCCCTGGCCTGTGCGGCATTATTAAGCGGCAAATTAGATAGCTATATCCAAAACAGAAAAACGGTCAGCATTATTTCTGGCGGGAATATCGACTTATCTCGCGTATCACAAATTACCGGTTTAGTTGACGCTTAATTCTACTATTACACTTCGCTGAGGATAGGATATGAGTACTACTGAAAGCATTATATCCAGTCAGACCAAACAATCTGTCTGGCGTAAATCAGATACTACGTGGACCCTGGGTTTATTCGGCACCGCCATCGGCGCCGGGGTATTGTTCTTCCCGATTCGCGCCGGGTTTGGTGGGCTAATCCCCATTCTCCTGATGCTGCTGTTGGCTTACCCAATTGCCTTCTACTGCCACCGCGCGCTGGCGCGTCTGTGCCTGTCAGGGTCTAACCCCTCCGGCAACATCACCGAAACGGTAGAGGAGCATTTTGGTAAGACGGGCGGCGTGGTAATCACCTTCCTGTACTTCTTCGCCATCTGCCCGCTGCTGTGGATCTATGGCGTCACCATTACCAACACCTTTATGACCTTCTGGGAAAACCAGCTGCAGATGCCAGCGCTGAACCGTGGCTTTGTCGCCCTGTTCCTGCTGCTGCTGATGGCTTTCGTTATCTGGTTTGGTAAAGACCTGATGGTTAAAGTGATGAGCTACCTGGTCTGGCCGTTCATTGCCTGCCTGGTGCTGATTTCGCTGTCGCTGATCCCTTACTGGAACTCTGCCGCTATCGATCAGGTGGACCTCAGCAATATCGCGATGACCGGGCACGACGGTATCCTGGTGACCGTATGGCTGGGTATCTCCATCATGGTGTTCTCCTTTAACTTCTCGCCAATCGTCTCTTCCTTCGTGGTCTCCAAGCGCGAAGAGTATGAGAAGGACTTTGGCCGTGAATTCACCGAGCAGAAATGTTCGCAGATTATCTCCCGCGCCAGCGTACTGATGGTTGCCGTGGTGATGTTCTTCGCCTTCAGCTGCCTGTTTACGCTCTCTCCGCAGAACATGGCGGAAGCTAAAGCGCAGAACATTCCGGTGCTCTCTTACCTGGCAAACCACTTTGCCTCTATGTCTGGTTCGAAGTCGACCTTCGCCACCACGCTGGAGTACGGTGCCTCTATCATCGCCCTGGTGGCTATCTTTAAATCCTTCTTCGGCCACTACCTCGGCACGCTGGAAGGGCTGAACGGCCTGGTGCTGAAGTTTGGCTACAAAGGCGATAAAACCAAAGTCTCCTCCGGGAAACTGAACACCATCAGCATGATCTTCATCATGGGCTCCACCTGGGTCGTCGCTTACGCCAACCCGAACATTCTGGACCTGATTGAAGCCATGGGTGCGCCGATTATCGCTTCCCTGCTGTGCCTGTTACCGATGTACGCCATCCGTAAAGCGCCATCGCTGGCGAAATACCGTGGTCGTCTGGATAACGTGTTTGTCACCATTATTGGTCTGCTGACCATTCTCAACATCGTGTACAAACTGTTTTAATCTGTAAGCTCAGGATGAGTCGTAAAATGAATGAATTCCCGGTCGTATTAGTGATTAACTGTGGATCATCTTCAATTAAGTTTTCAGTACTGGATGCAACCAACTGCGATGTATTAATGGCGGGTATTGCTGATGGTATTAATACTGAAAATGCGTTCTTATCCGTAAATGGAGGTGAGCCAGCTACGCTGGCTCACCACAGCTACGAAGGCGCATTAAAGGCGATTGCCTTTGAACTCGAAAAGCGTGATTTAAATGACAGCATGGCCTTAATTGGCCACCGTATTGCCCACGGCGGAAATATCTTTACTGAATCTGCCATTATTACTGATGAAGTCATCGAGAATATCCGCAGAGTATCCCCGCTGGCCCCGCTGCATAATTACGCCAACCTCAGCGGTATTGAGTCTGCCCAGCAACTGTTCCCAGGCGTCACGCAGGTGGCGGTATTTGATACCAGCTTCCACCAGACGCTGCCGCCAGAAGCCTATCTCTACGGTCTGCCGTGGAAATATTTTGAAGAGCTGGGCGTACGCCGTTACGGCTTCCACGGCACGTCGCATCGCTACGTCTCTCAGCGCGCCCATGACCTGCTTAGCCTGCCAGAGCAGGACTCCGGCCTGGTGGTTGCTCACCTCGGTAACGGTGCATCTATCTGTGCGGTGCGTAACGGTCAGAGCGTGGATACCTCTATGGGTATGACCCCGCTCGAAGGGCTGATGATGGGCACCCGCAGCGGTGACGTGGACTTCGGCGCTATGGCCTGGGTTGCCAGTGAAACCCAGCAGACGCTCGCTGACCTGGAGCGCGTGGTGAATAAGGAGTCTGGTCTGCTCGGCATTTCCGGCCTCTCCTCTGACCTGCGGGTGCTGGAAAAAGCATGGCATGAAGGGCATGAACGCGCCCAGCTGGCGATCAAAACCTTCGTCCATCGTATCGCCCGCCATATTGCCGGGCACGCGGCTTCGCTGCATCGCCTCGATGGGATTATTTTCACCGGCGGTATTGGTGAGAACTCGGTTTTAATTCGCCGCCTGGTGATTGAGCACCTCGCCGTGCTGGGGGTGAATATCGACAGCGAGCGAAATAATTTACCGAACGCCTACGGCGAGCGAATTATTTCCACCCACGATGCCCGCGTGGTGTGCAGCGTTATTCCAACCAATGAAGAAAAGATGATTGCCCTCGATGCGATTCATTTAGGCGAAATTAGCGCCAGCGTCGAATACGCGTAATTAACGGTTAGTCAGCAGAGAGAATATCCATGAAGGTAAATATCGATACCGGCGATAAGCTGTACGCCGAAGCATGGCAGGGATTTAACGGCACGGACTGGAAAGAGAGTATTAACGTCCGCGATTTTATTCAGCATAACTACACGCCGTATGAAGGCGATGAATCCTTCCTTGCTGAAGCGACATCGGCCACCCTCGCCCTCTGGGAGAAGGTGATGGCGGGCATTCGCATCGAGAACGCCACGCACGCACCGGTCGACTTCGATACCAATATTGCCACCACCATTACCGCTCACGACGCGGGCTATATCGACCAGAGTCTGGAAAAGATCGTCGGCCTGCAAACCGACAAGCCGCTGAAGCGCGCGCTGCACCCTTACGGCGGCGTCAACATGATCAAAAGCTCGTTCGATGCCTACGGTCGTGAGATGGACCCGAACTTCGAATATCTGTTTACCGAGCTGCGTAAAACCCACAACCAGGGCGTGTTTGATGCCTACTCCCCGGACATGCTGCGCTGCCGCAAATCCGGCGTGCTGACCGGTCTGCCGGACGGCTATGGCCGTGGGCGTATCATCGGCGACTACCGCCGCGTGGCGCTGTACGGCATTCAGTATCTGGTACGCGAACGCGAACAGCAGTTCGCCGACCTCCAGTCCAACCTGCAACGCGGTGAGAACCTCGAAGCGACCATTCGCCTGCGCGAAGAGCTGTCGGAGCACCGCCGCGCGCTGCTGCAAATGCAGGAGATGGCGGCGAAGTACGGCTGCGATATCTCCCGCCCGGCGCGTAACGCCCAGGAAGCGGTGCAGTGGCTCTACTTTGCCTATCTCGCCGCGGTGAAATCACAGAACGGCGGCGCGATGTCGCTCGGCCGTACCGCGTCGTTCCTCGACGTCTATATTGAGCGCGATTTTAAAGCCGGCTTGCTGACCGAGCAGCAGGCGCAGGAGCTGATTGACCACTTCATTATGAAGATTCGCATGGTGCGCTTCCTGCGTACGCCGGAGTTCGACACCCTGTTCTCCGGCGACCCTATCTGGGCGACCGAAGTGATCGGCGGGATGGGAATGGACGGGCGCACGCTGGTCACTAAGAACGCGTTCCGCTATCTGCATACCCTGCACACCATGGGGCCAGCGCCGGAGCCGAACCTGACGGTGCTGTGGTCAGAAGCGCTGCCGGTGGCCTTTAAAAAGTACGCCGCCCAGGTGTCTATCGTCACCTCCTCGCTGCAGTACGAGAACGACGATCTGATGCGCGCCGACTTCAACAGCGACGATTACGCCATTGCCTGCTGCGTGAGCCCGATGGTCATCGGTAAGCAGATGCAGTTCTTCGGCGCGCGCGCCAACCTCGCCAAAACGTTGCTGTACGCAATTAACGGCGGCGTGGATGAGAAGCTGAAGATTCAGGTCGGCCCGAAAACGGCACCGCTGATGGATGAGGTCCTCGACTACGATACGGTGATGGAGAGCCTCGACCACTTTATGGATTGGCTGGCGGTGCAGTACATCAGTGCGCTGAACATCATCCACTTCATGCACGATAAATACAGCTACGAAGCCTCGCTGATGGCGCTGCACGACCGCGACGTTTATCGCACCATGGCCTGCGGCATTGCCGGGCTGTCGGTGGCAGCGGATTCCCTTTCGGCTATCAAATACGCGCAGGTAAAACCGGTGCGCGACCATACCGGGCTGGCGGTCGATTTCGTGATTGAAGGGGAGTATCCGCAGTACGGCAACAACGATGAGCGCGTGGACAGCATTGCCTGCGATTTGGTTGAGCGCTTTATGAAGAAAATTCAGGTGCTGCCAACCTATCGCGACGCCGTGCCAACGCAGTCCATTCTGACCATCACCTCTAACGTGGTGTACGGCCAGAAAACCGGTAACACCCCTGATGGTCGCCGCGGCGGCACGCCGTTTGCACCAGGGGCGAACCCGATGCACGGCCGCGATCGCAAAGGCGCCGTCGCCTCGCTGACTTCAGTGGCGAAACTGCCGTTCACCTATGCCAAAGATGGGATCTCCTACACCTTCTCTATCGTACCGGCGGCGCTGGGCAAAGAGGATGCCGTACGGAAAACCAACCTGGTGGGGCTGCTCGACGGTTACTTCCACCACGAAGCACACGTCGAGGGTGGGCAGCATCTGAACGTTAACGTGCTGAACCGGGAGATGCTGCTGGATGCCATTCAGCATCCGGAGAACTATCCGAACCTGACGATCCGTGTTTCTGGCTACGCGGTGCGCTTTAACGCGCTGACCCGCGAGCAGCAGCAGGATGTGATTTCGCGGACGTTCACCCAGGCGCTGTAACGCTGGAAGCCCCGTGAAATAGCATGGCTGGCCGCGCGGCAACATGCGGCCAGTTAAGCGATGTGTTGTTGACAAAAAAGTGTGTTTGTCTCTCCTTTGGTGCACAGTTGTGCACCTTTTTTTGTTTTGGCGGTTAGCGGTTTAATCATGGGTCAACTTTCTATCTCAAGTCTCTGATAGATCTGCCGATACCTTTATAAAATAATGATGCACTTGAGGCACAAACTGAAATGAATAAAAAAGCGCTACTCCTACTTCCCGCCTTCGTTTTAGCGGGATGTGGGGACGATACTATTGAATGTTCATCCGACATCAGCACCCAAACATTAGTAGAGCTATTACAAAAATTCGCACTTGAACAAACGGCCCCTGAATCCGTTGCACCGTCTTCAGTGACAAATGCAATGAAACGATCCTCGCTGGAAAAAGTCATTTTTACCGTATCTAACATTATTACGACCAGCAAAGACCCAAATAGTACATTAAGAACATGTTCAGCTACTGTCAGTCTGAAAATTGATGCTAATGAGTACAATGATCTCAGTGATTTTTACAGCAAAAATTACCAACGAAACTTTGATAAAACGATGGAGAGCTACAACCTGGAACAGAATGCCAATACTTTTTCAACAAAAATTGACTACACCGTTCAGCCGACGGACGACAAAAAAACAGTATTTGTAAAGTCAGTAGCCAATAACGGTGCCTCCGCAGGAGCCGCATTTATCTCCACGCTATCAATAATGCAGCCAATTGTTGAGCAGGAAAAAGTTCAGCGCGCAAAACAGCAACAGGCTCTTGCCGAACAGCAGGCTGAGCAAGCAGCTAAAAAAGAACAATTAAAACAGCAAACACAAACGCAAGTGCAAAACGTACAGTCTGAAACTCCTGCAACCCCACAATCTCAGCCAGTAGCTCAAACAGCAGCGCCATCACAACAGGAACTAACGGTAAATGAAGCCCGTGAACGCTTTATGGAAGCCGATAGAAACCTAAGTACAACCTGGCATGAACTTGGTCAGTCAAGACAAAAAGCGTTGCTGCCTGAGCAAAGACAGTGGATAAGAAATAAAGAATCAATTTGCGGAAAAATTTCACTTAAGGGTTCGGATACAGACATCATCAGAATGTTCCAATGCCAGTACGACATGACACAGCAAAGAGTATCTCAGCTTGTCGCCGCAAAATAAAAATACGGAATGCCTGGTGTCGTAATAAATCAACATCCAGGCATGTACGGTGACAATTCACCTCTTCACCACAGATGCATAACGGGAGGTGCACTATTTTCAAAAAAAAACTCAAAATACTTAACGTCAAAAACAAAGCTGAATATATGAATGCACCTCCCATTTTTGGTGTTTTTGTTAAATTGCATTTGATTTTTGACGCAGATCAATCTATATAATCAATACCTTAACTGCAAGCATAAACAATCGTGTAGAGTTAAGATAAATTCACGCCGTGAATAACAAGATATACTTCAGTAAAATTTTATGTTTGTGAGAGGGACACCCTCCTTTTTATGCCTTTACCGGTGATTTATCACGAGTACGCTGTGATAAACCCAACAATATCGGCCTGAACTCACATCACAAATGATAAATAAAAAATTCACATTGAAAAAAAACAAATAATTCATTTCATTATTGTTTTCGTGCAGATAGTAACGCATGGGTATTAATCCCAAGCTTATTATTAGGCTCTTTTGCGATAATAAAATATATATTTTTAACTTTTTTAAAATGCAGGATTTTGTTTCAACTAATTCAAAACATCACTTGCTTAAATTTTATTCATAATGATGCTTTTTTATTGTTACTTAATTCATTTGTTAAGGAAAAAATAGTGAACGCTTTTAACCGAAATACAGCATGCTTGTTAATCTCCGTAACGCTGTTGCTGAGTGGCTGTGCCAATACTGGCAGTTCTCTGCTATCCGGGACAAAACCCGATCCTCGACTGAACACCACTGAACAGGCCAAATTTTTTAGCGCATCAGGTGCACAGGGCTGTGGTACAGGCGCGGTAGCAGGCGCAGTGCTGGGAGCGTTAGTCGGCGCTCTCGCTGGTGACGGTAAAAAAGCGCTGGCTGGTGCCGCAATCGGTGGAGCAGCCGGGTGTGCAGCTGGTATGACAGCCAACTACTATCTTGATGGCCTGAAAAAAGATTATGCAACAACCGCAGATCGCCTTCAGGCAATGAATACAGATATCAATAAAGATACTGTGGCAGTGGATAAATCAACCTTCGCGATGAAACAAGTTATCAACGATAACCAGGCAACCTTAACGCGTATCAGCATTGAAAAGGATAAGGCCGGGTTTGATAAAGCCAGCGCCAAGACCCAGCTAGCCCAAATTGATGCCAACATCGGCAAAATGAAAGAAACGATGAAAGGCATGAAGGACAAAGATGCCGCCTATAAAACTGCCTTACAGGGACAGACAGCCACGACCGATGCTGACAAGGCTAAGCTTGCTAGCCTGAACAAAGAATACGCAACCCTGAATAGCAAAATTGCCGACCTGGAAAAAGAGACTAACGACCTGTACGAACAGCGCCAGGCCATTTCTCTGGGATAACAGCAATTAACCGACATCTATATCGGTTTTTTAGTAGACGGCTTATCGATATTAAGCCGTCTTAATTTGACGCTATTCATGGACTATTCGATGAGAAAATACTTACTTCTCGCAGCTATCGTACTGACGGGTTGCACTACTTCACCTCAGGACTGCGACTTACATGCACAAGATCCAAGTTTCTTAACCAAGCTAAGCTGCGCAACGTCTGGCGGCTATCGCCAACAGGTCGATCAAAAAGAACAGCAAGTTCGACTCAGCCAATATCAAAACGAGTCAGCTAAGCAGCAGCAAACTTATACCCAAAATCGACAGCAAGATCTGGATAAAAAGTTGGCCGATGAGCGGGCCAGGTTAAATAAAGTGCAATCCGATCTGTCACAAACCCTCGCACAGGTTAAGTCCAGCAAACTGAAAAGCAGTGAACGCCAGAAAGAAATACAGCGTTTGCAGGATCTGCAGAAGCAGTCGCAGAAGGCCAGCAGCGCCAGTGAAATTACAGCAATTGAGAAAAAAGTCGCGGATGCCAGACAGCATATAAAAGTCCTGGAGGAAGCAAACACCGTTAACTAAAGGTGAAATGCGAGTGGCTCTAAAACATAGGCCACTTTTCACTGACGGCCTGACCCTGACTATGCGTGCTGGAAAACCCGCCGCTACTATTTCACAACAACAACGATTCTGGTTATGCAACGACTAACAACAGCTGCACCAATTGATGACGCAACACTGGCTATCTATGAAGAAACGGTTGCCCTCATACACCGTCATCTTCCGCCATCTCTTGGGCTGCTCTTTGCCACTGCTCGCCGTAATTCAGAAGGACAACTGGAATGGTGGACTGCGCGCCAGGGTCTGGCACAGACGTTCTCTGCACTTAGCGAAGCTGAACAGGCTTCCGTACAAGCAAAACGTCTGCAGTATCAAGAGATCTTAGCGGGGTTCATCAGCCAATTGACCGCTCAAGGCGATGAGCACTCAGCGCATACACTGCAAACGCTATTAACGAATTCACGCGATCTCAACTGCTATAGCGTGGGCGGAGAACCCGTGTTAATCAACTGGGCCATCGTGAAACAAGAGGCTCTTTCTCCTCTCCCTACGACGGTAATTCCCTCGCTATGGCGACGTTTTCTCCCCTGGCTATTACTGCTACTCCTTTTAATACTGCTCGCCTGTACCTACTGGTGGTGGTCAAAGCATCGCGCTCCCATTCCACAGGTGCCTGCTTCCGTTGCCGCTCCTGTTATCGCTCCCACCAGCACTGAATTAACTCAGGATAATCCCACTATTAGCCTGGTGAAACGAAAGGACTTTGGCCGCATTAAGGTCAACCTGACCTGGCAGCAAGGCAATCAAAAAGAGCCTATCGACCTCGATATCGCGGCCTTTATTCGCCTTAAAAACGGAAAAATTGGCGGTGCAGAAGCCCTTAGTAAATATCTCGGCAGCTACGACAAACCACCGTACATGATGCTGCAAGAGGATCTACGCGAAGGTAATGACCAGGATGGAGAATGGCTTTTCATCAACGGCAGCCACTGGCAAGACATCGATGAGGTACTGGTTTACAGCTTCATCTATGGCGGAACGGATAACTGGAAAGGCACAAATGCCACCATCACTATCTATGTTCCCGATCAGCCGCCGATAACATCTACGCTCACGGATGGCAATCAGCGCAATAACGTAGCGGCCATCGCACGACTCAAAAACATTGATGGCGATATTAAAGTGGAGCGTCTGGACAGTTTTTATCCTAACAGGGAGTCGCTAGCCAAACAGTATGGCTGGGATTTTACCTGGACGCCTGGCGCGAGCAAGAATTAGCCTGCATGACTGCGGCTTTTATTAAACCATAGCCTTCAAAGGGTTAGATAATGCGAAATTCAATACAGGGACCACTGCTGCGCACCGGGCATAACTCTTCATTCAAGGCGCTGGGTGAAACAGGCTATCCGGTGTTTAAAATGGCCTTCCAGCTACGTGAAGCTATCTATCGTCTTGATGCCGGTCGAGATCTGGCACGGCATCTGGCCATTCCGCAAAATGATCAAGGCGGAGACAGAACCGACTGGTACAGTAGCTTCCCGGGTGATGTGATTCCATGGAGCGGCGCAAATGAGGCCGAGCGAGAGTCAGCTCGACAGCAGTTTACTGCGTTTCAAACGGCGGTTCAGTCGCTCAGCGAACAGCTGCTCAATACAGAGCAGAGCGGAACCGGTGGAGACCGTCGCGTTTTTGCCCAATTGTTAAAGTCGGTAGTCAACTTCCCTGACTATGAATTTGTTTACCTCGTCAACGGCATTCTGGTGATTACCTTCTGGGGATTTGTTCACCCAGAAGGAGAGCATCGCAGCCCGATGCATTGGCTGAGCCCATCGTCAGTTCCGGTAGCCCCTCTAGCGGCCGAAAAATTACAGGAAGCAGCGAAACCAGTCGTCGCTCCAGTCGTCGATTCAGCCATGGACGTGCAGACACGTACACGTCGCTGGCGCTGGAACTGGCGTTGGTTGCTGTGGTTACTCCTTGCACTGCTATTGCTCGCTCTGCTATTAGGGCTATTGCGTGGGTGTGCGCCATCCGTTTCTATTCCTGGCTTACCGGCCATTTCTACAGATAAAACCGCGGCAGTTACGGACCCTATCATCCCTACCCCTAACGTCACGTCTCCGGATGTGACAACGCGAGTCTCCCGGCCAAGCGTGGAAACCGTCGTTGGGTCAACCGTCGTACCTGGCGCAGTAGACGGTACAGTGGTTGATTCCCATAAGATAGTGACCGCAGCGCCAACAGAGAACTCTGCATCAGCTGAAGCATCAGCGCTCCCGTCAGACGCCTCTGCACTGACGTCTACGGGTGCAGATACCGAGGGTAGTGCCACCACTCCGCCAACTATCGCGGATGAAGCAAATACGAGTCCGCAGCCTAACCCTGCGGATTCGGTCACCCCTGAAACACCAGATGCACAAACGCCCCCCCCTGGCGTCGACCCCGTGACCACCCCACCGGTAATCCCGGTGCAGGGCACTCCCCTGACGCTTCCCGCGACCCTGCCCAATGGTCCCGCACAATTCCTTAACGGTGAATGGCGCGTCAATGGCGGCATACAGGACAAGCTCACCGGGCGTCCTTTGCAGTTGAAATATAACTTTGCACAAGGCAATGGCACCGTCAGCGTACGCCAGTCCAACGGCGTGACCTGCAGCGGACCGGCCAGCGGTAACGTACAGCAAGGGGCGCTTAGCATTACTAATCCTGAGCAGATGAAATGCAGCGACGGCTCGAATTTTATTGTTCCAACCATCGAGTGCAAATCGCCTGCTGCCGGCCACGCCGATTGTATTGGCAGCAACGACGGGGAAAAAACGTTCCCTATCCGTATGCTTCAACCTAATTCCTGAACAGGGACGAGATAACTATGTTGCCTGAGATTGTTTCTTTTGACCGTCAAATCACCCTGGTCGGTGACTCCGGGATCCAATTTATGGATTTCGGTCTATCCCCAGGACGTCAGCCTGCCGGCGAATTTGTGAAATTAGCGAATGGTATCCTGACTCGTTTAATCTATAACGAGCAGCGTGATTACTATTTCTATCAACCGACGCCTGAAAATATTGAGAAGGCAAAAAGCCAGTACGATATCCCCGTTGATCAGAGTCTTAAGCTGTTTGATGGTATCTGGCTGCCGCTTCCCCTGCTGCGCTTTAGCCCGCCAAATGTATATCAGGAAGGGCCGCTGAACTGGGCACGTTTTCGTATAGTGAAGCTGGCTGAACCAGATATGGACGGGCATAGCTATCGTATGACGCTGGCTATCGACACGCGTATTATGGCCAAGCAGCAGGCAGCCGCCGACCTCAGTCCAAACCAGGAAGATGTCAATGCGGGAGCAACCTTCGCCGTCGCAACAGCAACATATGCTCTGAACTGGTACCTCGCGCAAGAGTGGATCGCAGATTGGCTCAAAGAGGTGTTCAAAGAGGCTAGCAAAGGCCGGGATATTGACGAACGTGAGCAAGAGCTTGCTATGCAGTATCCTCTGGCGCACTACCTTAATCTCCTTTCACTGATGGCGATTCCCGTTGAAGGATTGCAAAATCAAACGGCTCCCGTTATTGAACTGCCGCAGTTCAGAGTCATTGCAAATCGGGAAACGAATGCCATTAAACCCATCGCGGTCGATCTGATACTCGATGTGGGTAACTCTCGTACCTGCGGTATTCTGATTGAGGATCATGGTCAGTCTGGCTCAGGCATGCGGCATAATTATGTCCTCAAGCTTCGCGATCTCAGCGCGCCAGAACACGTTTATACCGATCCCTTTGAAAGTCGGGTTGAATTCTCACAGGCATTTTTTGGGAAAGATCACTGCTCAGTGCGCAGCGGTCGCCACGATGCATTCCAATGGCCAACCATTGCTCGCATTGGCGGTGAAGCTAGCCGTTTGGCTGCTCGCCGTAAAGGCAGTGAAGGTTCAACGGGCTTATCCAGCCCGAAACGCTATCTCTGGGACGAAAAATATTATGGTCAAGGCTGGCGTTTTAACGGCAGCTATGTGCAGGACAGCAACCCATTAGCAACCGCAGCACCGTTTGCCAACCTCATCGATGAACGTGGCGAAGCGCTGCACACCATTGAAGATGAGATGGACCGTATTCCCGTCTTTACGCCACGCTACTCACGCAGCTCACTCATGACCTTTATGCTGTCGGAAGTTCTGACTCAGGCGATTAGCCAGATTAACAGCCCAGAACAGCGTATCCGTCAGGGACATGCGGGCATTCCACGCCAGCTGCGACATATTATTCTGACCGTTCCACCGGGAATGCCAATGGCTGAACGCTGCATCCTGGATGAAAGAATGCGCCAGGCCGTCGGCCTCGTCTGGAAATCGCTACGCTGGCACAACGGTGAGAACGATCCGTACCAGGATGAACAGGAAGATCATACCCAGGCGCACATCAAGATCCCACTGCCTAAAATCAGGGTTGAATGGGACGAAGCCTCCTGCGCACAGCTGGTCTATCTCTACACCGAAATTAACCAGAACTTTGCTGGTCATCCGGAAGTCTTCTTCAATACGCTTGGCCGCCCTGACCGCGACAGTCGTGAAAGCATCACGGTTGCATCCATCGATATTGGTGGTGGTACCACTGACCTGGTGATCACCGATTACCATCTCGATCGCAACGGTCTTTCCGGCGGCGGTGCCAACGTGCATATCATCCCTCACCAGCGTTTTCGTGACAGCGTCAAGATTGCGGGCGACGATATTCTACTGGACGTTATTCAATCCTATATTCTTCCTGCATTTGAAGCATCGCTGCGCGAAGCGGGTGTGATGTCCGTTGAAACACTTATGTCTCAGCTGTGCGGCTCGCAGAATATTAGTGCTGCCGAGGCAGTGCTGCGTCAGCAGCTCAGCCTGCAATTGTTTGTTCCTCTCGCGCTGAGTATTTTGAGCAAGTATGAACAATATGATCTGCAGGATGAGCAAACTCATACCCTGATTAACCAACGCGTTGGCGAGCTGCTGTTTGCGGGTTGTATAAGCGATGAAGTGGAAGGGTTTGTTCGTCGTGAAGTGCAGAAAGCCGGCGGCCCGAGCGATTTTAAACTGGAAAACATCACGCTTAATCTGCCGCTGTCCAGACTGCACAGCGACCTCTGTTCAGGCAAATTCAATATTGATAAGGCCTTAACGGCACTGTGTGAAGTGCTGGCCTGCTACAACTGCGATCTGCTTCTGCTGACCGGACGGCCGTCACAACTGCCGGGTATTCAGGCAATCATTCGTCGAAACCTTCCGCTGCCTCCGGGACGTATTTTACCCCTGCACGGTTATCAGACCGGAACCTGGTATCCGTTCCATAAAAATGGTCAGATTGACGACCCGAAAAGCACCGCCTCCGTGGGCGCAATGCTGACCCAGCTCTGTGCCAATCACAGCATTCCGAACTTCCATTTCCGGACATCGGCGCTGAAACCATACTCAACTATTCGCCATATCGGCACCATTGATATGGACAGTCAGATCCGTGATGCCGACATCGTATATCGCCATATTGAATCTGAAAATGGACAGATCAAGCTACCGGCTATTACCGATGAAAACGGTGAGAAGACCACGCAAAGCATCATCATGCGCGGTGACCTGCGTCTGGGTTATCGCCAACTGGATGCCGAGCGCTGGGCGGCTGCGCCGCTCTACACGCTGCGTTTTAGTGAAGAAGGTCGTAAGAAATTCTCCACCGCCGCGTCTACAGATAACGGATCGCCATACCTCAAAGTCAGACTGACAATCGACAAAGGAAAGCGCGCTCGCCAATTAGGGCTGATTAGCGATCTCCTGACCATCGCCGACGTAAGCAGCAATACCGATAAATCGTTTAGCAAACGTGATTTAGACCTGGAACTCAATACCATGCCGGATACTGGGCTCATTGATAGCCGACACTGGCTCGATAGCGGGAGTGTTAAAAAATAATGAATAACGATCAAAAATCTCTCACTCAAGGTTGGGCAGCTATCGCTCAGGGTTGCCTCGATGCGCTCGGTTGGGTGGATACCGTTCGCGGTGGTTCACGACGTCTGGATAACGAAGCCGACAAGCTCAGCCTGACTCTGCTTCGCACCCGCAATCAGGCAAATAGCCTGACTCAGGTTGCCAGAACGCCAATGACCGTTGGATTTTTTGGTATCTCACAGGCCGGGAAATCATATCTCATTTCAGCACTAGCTGCGGGCAGCAACGGCTCACTGGAAGCGTTGTATGGAGAACGCCGCGTTAACTTTATCAAAGAAGTTAACCCCGTCGGCGGCGGAAAAGAAGCCACCGGGCTCGTTACCCGCTTTACCCGTCAGGCCCCGGCGGCCCCCGCCGGTTACCCGGTTCCTTTACGACTGTTCAGCGAAATCGATCTGGCAAAAATCCTGGCGAATGCCTGGTTTAACGACTTTAACCATGAGCAGCTTAGCTACCAGATTGACCAAAGCCGGATTGATGAAAACCTACGCCCTTTCCTGCATCGTACCGTGCAAAGCCAGGGCTACAATGGGGTAAATCAGGAAGATGTCGTGGCTCTGTGGGATTACCTGAACGCCTCCTTTAAAAAATCAGTTGAGAAGCTTGAACATGCCTGGTGGCCGCAGGTATTAAAAATTGCACCTGCATTGAGTCCTGGTGAACGTGCTGAGCTCTTTTCACTCCTGTGGGGAGAGCAGCCCGCACTCACCGAAACCTACCGTTCATTAGCAAACGTGCTCGCTAAGCTCAACCATGCCCGGATGGTCTTTGCGCCCCTGGAGACGCTCACCGATCACACCAGCGGCAGCATCATGAACGTTGATAGCCTTAATCGACTGGGCTCCAGCCAGGATCGCAACGTTGAGATTCGCTACTGGAAAGAAGAACAGCAAATTGGCAGCGCCAGCTTAACCCAAGCCGAGCTGGCTGCATTAACCACTGAACTGATTTTCCCGCTGGCCGAAGTTGAGGCGAACAGCATCGTAGAACATGTTGATCTGCTTGATTTCCCAGGCTATCGCGGTCGTCTGAAGATCACTGCATTGGAAGAAGCTGGCCGGGATGGGCTTAACGCGATTTCTCAGCTTCTGCTTCGCGGAAAAGTAGCCTATCTTTTCGAGCGTTATACCGATAACCAGGAGATGAATGCGCTTGTCGTATGCGCCAGCTCCGCTAAGCAAAGCGACGTCGTAGATGTAGGCCCGGTCCTGAATCGTTGGGTTGAGAAAACGCAGGGTAAAAGTGCCGAGGAGCGCAAAGAGCGGAAGCCGGGCTTGTTCTGGGCCATAACTATGTGTGATATGCGCATCAACAACAGCTTGCAGCATACAGAAGCCCAACTGAAAGAAGGTATGGAAGGCATGGTGCACATGACCCTGCTTGAGCGCTTCTCACAGTATGACTGGCTACAGCAATGGGCGCCAAATCAACCCTTCAATAACTGTTTCCTGGTGCGTAAACCCGGCCTCGATAATCCGTTCCTGCAGGTGGAGGGGGATTCAGGCCAGGAACATCTTAATGAAGTGGGTGTTACCGAACGCTACCGTGATGTGCTCGACACCATGGCCAACGCTTTCGTATGTGGCAAAAACGTAATTCGCCATGTAGCTGAACCTCGAGCCTCCTGGCAGGCCATGCTCGAACTCAACGATGGCGGTATGGCACGTCTGACCCAGGCGTTGCGCGGAGTAGCCAATCTGAACTTTAAGCTGGAACGTTTGCGCCAGCAGCTCGAACAATGCCGTCAGGACACAGGAGACCGCCAGTTAGGACGTTGGTTCGAACAAGATGGCGACGGGCAGATAGTCAAAAAGCAAGCCATCGCCAAAGAACTGTGGCAGGGGTTATCCGCCTGTCCTCACGGCATGGGTGAGGTAATGGTACATCTGGATCTGCCAACCCACGTGCTCAACAATATCTATCTGAGTATCCGCGACCAGGAACCACAGTCAAACAGCGAGAGCCAGACTGCAAATACCGTTATTGCCAATCCATTTGGCAACAACCCATTTGGTGACAATCCATTTGCCACCGATCCGTTTTCCTCTGCGACGACAGTGTCCACAGCAAGCGAGACACCAGCGCCAGTACCTCAGGAAAGAGTGGGTCAAGACGATGAGTTCGCCCATCAGACCTTTAAAGCCTGGGTGGCTCACTTGCGCGAATTACCGCAGCAGATGTCCCAGTGGCGGCAGCTCGGTTTGAGTAATGAATTAGTCAACTATCTCTGTGAAGAACTTATCACTGCCGCTACGCGTTTAGACCTGGAAGGCACGCTAAAACGTGCACTGGCAGGTCAGGAACAAACGGGAACCCGCCGTGAACATCTGATGGCGCGCCAGGTGCTGCGTGCTCAACTGACAATGCGCGATTTTATCGCCTGGTTTGGTTATCTCGCACTGCCGCCAGAAAATGTGCCGAACAGTTATGTAGGCGAGAAGAATAAGGTCTTCGCACGCCAGACGAAGCTGGCCAGCGATGAGCTACCTCAGCTTGCCGCCGTTGCACCACAGCCGGGTATCACCTACCTGGGCGACTGGCTTTCAGCCCTAATGAGCGTCGTGCTGGATAACGCGGGCCATAGCGCCACCCGAGATATTTCCTTCGAACATAATCGACAACTTGGCCTGATTATCAGCCAATTGAAACAAGAGAACATGCCATGCTAGCTAAAATCATCGCCTGCCAACCAGCAGTGCCGGGTACTGCGCAATTGATGGTTCGCCTGCGTGGCGATAATGCGCTATTGCCGGAGCTGAATTTTACGCTTTGCAATAACGAGCAAAACTACCTTCAACCCGACGGTAATTGGAGCCCAGCACCGCACATCTTTATAGTCAACGGTGGCTACGCGCTGGCCAACGGCAGCGGTTTCCGTATCGGCCCAACGCTACTGGATCCGCTGCTGGCTACTGCAAGCCAGGTTCAGATCCAGATAACGTTGGCTTCTGGTGAGCAGCGCAGCACTACGCTCCAGTTGGTGCGCGACGAACTGTTCTCTTCAGATGCTCGTGGTGAAACCAGTAACTACAGCGGCAGCAGTATGCTACAAACGCCAGAACCATCTTCAGCCCCCGCAGCCATTGTGGAACCTGATCCGGTGGAGCCGGTGCTCCATACCGAAGATCGAACACAACGGAAACCCAGCCCGTCACGTCTGCCATTAATCGGTACGTCGGTACTGGCCCTGGTGGTAATAGCCGGTGCACTGTGGTGGTTCCTGGGTCGTGATAAATCCCCGGACGTTGTGCCAGCAGCACAGGCTCAGCAAGAAGCTCCAGCCACTGAATCAACCTCCGAAAAAACCGAGCAGAACGGCTGCACCACCGAGAGCTTAAACAGCCTTAACGAGCTGGATTTCGTCCAAAGCTGCGTACAGGAAAAACTCGACAGCGACAAACTACTCGCTATTGTCCAGGCAGCAAAAGACGCGAAGAAATGCGGCGTAGCGCAGCGTCTGTATGCTAACCGCGCCCAGGGCGGCGACACCAAAGTCGCCATCGTCTATGCGAGTGAGTACGACCCGAAATACCACCAGCCAAGCGAGTGTTTCAAAGCGCCGGATAAAGATACTGCCGCCTATTGGTACGAAACGGTACTGCAAACAGAACCCAACAACCAAACGGCAAAACAACGCCTTGAGGAGTTAGGGAAATGATCAGAAACACAGCACGTTACCTCGTTCTGTCCCTTTGCGGGCTGATACTCAGCGGGCACGCTTTTGCTGCCGATGGAGACAAACCGCTACTTCAGGAAGGTAAGAAAACGTTATACCAGCGCGTACTTACCACGCCTGGCTGTAAGCTTGTCAAAAGCGCTGGTGATGATAATGGTCAGCTCCAGCCTGCATTCAGCAGTCTGTACGTGTATGAAAAGTCGGATAATAAAGGGCAAAGCTGGATCAAAGTTGGGCCAGACAGCTATGGTAAAACCATCGGCTGGCTCCCGAAATCCTGCACCGTTGACTGGAAAATTCAGCTCACGCTGGCCTTTACCAACCCGGCGAACCGTGACCGCCTGATCTTCTTCAAAGAGAAGAAAAGCCTGGATGATATTCTCTCCGCACCAGACCCGGTCGCACTGGTGGCACCGCTGCGCGCTAAGCTAAAGCGAGATGGTCATGCCGAAGGTATTCAGGCGCAAGAACCTGAGTATTTTGTGGATCTGCAAAAGCAGTTCTATCTGCTGCCGATCCTGAAAGCTGAAGAGGTCATGACTGAAGATGGCTTCTACACTCGCCTACTGGATGTAGCATCCGTCAGTAAAGCGGATCCGGCACCAAAACCAAAAGACAGTGTAAATCAGTTGAAAGGTTTTAACGCGTCGGTGGTTTTCGTTATCGACTCCACGATTTCGATGGGACCCTACATTGAGCGCACCAAGGAAGCGGTTAATAAGATCTATGACAAGATCAAACAAGAGCACCTGGAAGGTCAGGTGAAATTTGGTCTGGTCTCTTATCGTTCGAACACCAAAGCCGTTCCGGGTCTGGAGTATCGTTCAAAGATTTTTGCCGACCCCAATCAGGTAAAAGATGGTGCAGACTTCCTTAAAAAGGTTGCCGACCTCAAAGAAGCGAAGGTATCAAGCTCACTGTACGATGAAGATGCCTATTCCGGCGTGATGTCAGCAATTGATGGCATAGACTGGAGCCCATTTGGCGCTCGATACGTTGTGTTAATTACCGATGCTGGCGCCATTGAAGGTAGCAATAAGCTTTCCGGCACCGGTATGGATGCGAGCCAGCTTCGCCTTGAAGCAGGTAATCGCGGCATTGCCATCTATACGCTGCACCTAAAAACGCCATCCGGCAAAGAAAACCATGCGAAAGCAGAGAGTCAGTATCGCGATCTCTCCAATTTTGATAGCACCCATTCCAACCTTTATCAGGCAGTAAATGCGGGCGACATCAAAATGTTTGGTCAGCAGGTTGATGCTCTGGCTTCAGCCATAACGCAGCAGGTGAAATCCGCGTATATGGGCGATGCCGCAATCGGTAGCGCACTGTATTCCAAAGATGACGGACAGAAGCTCACACCAGAACAGAAACTGCTCCAGGATACCGCACTAATTGGGCATGCTATGCAGCTGGCGTATCTGGGAAAACGCAATAACACCGAGGCTCCGCTTGTCTTCCAGGCCTGGATTAGCGACCGCGATCTGATTAAACAAAACATCCCAACGACCGACGTGCGCGTCCTCCTGACAAAGGGACAATTAAGCGATTTAAGCGATGCAGTGAGTCAGATCCTGAAAGCCGCAAACGAAGGAATGATCTCGCCAACCAAAATGTTCGAGCAGTTACGCACCGTTGCAGCGACGATGGGTACAGACCCAAATCAGTTAAAACAACAGGATAAGGCTCGCATTAGCGATCTCGGCGTACTGGGTGAATATCTGGCCGATCTACCGTACAAGAGCGACGTATTAAATCTCGATGAAGAGACATGGAAAAGTTGGGATGGCTTATCGCAGGAGAAATTTATCCGCACGCTGTCATCTAAACTACGCCACTATCAGAAATATAACGCCGATGTCGATCGCTGGGTTGCCCTGGCTCCAGGAAGCGATCCACGCGATCGCGTTTACCCTATCCCACTGGAAATGATGCCCTGATGCTGCACATCGAAAACCTGCGCATAGTTCGCGGCCAGGGCAGTCAGGCACACCACGTTAACTTGCCGCAGTTGATGCTGCGGCCAGGCCAGGTAGTGGCGGTGACGGGCGAAAGCGGCTGTGGCAAAAGCACATTGCTGGAGGCCATCGGTTTACTACTAAGCCCTGAGAAGATAGGACGTTTTGAGCTCAACGACGGTATTCAGCAGTTTAATATTGCCGCACTGATCGATGACGAGCAGCATAACGAGTTAGCGGGTATTCGCGCCCGCCAGCTTGGCTTTGTTCTGCAAAATGGCGGGCTGCTCCCCTATCTGAGCGTTAAAGATAACATCTTGCTACCGTGCAAACTGCTGGGGCTGACTCCCGATAAATCGATGCTGGACCGAATCATTAGTGCGCTAAAACTGTCCCCCCTATTGGCGAAATTGCCCACCCAACTGTCGTTTGGTGAAAGGCAGAGAACGGCTTTCGCTCGCGCTATCTTACACCGCCCAGCACTGGTGCTAGCAGATGAACCTACTGCTGCGTTGGATCCTTACAACGCACAGCAACTCTTTAGCCTGTTTATCGATTTAGTTCGCCAGGAAGGGATGATGGCGCTGGTGGTGTGCCATGACTGGCCGCTAGTCCAGCAGTTTAATTTACCCTGCTTATCCGCCCAGATCGCACCGTTAACCGCATCATCGGAGCATGAGCCGCGAGGAACCTACTTTGTCCTTTAACCGAGCCGGACTGCTTGGCCGCCTGGCAATGCAGGATTTGTGGCATGACCGCATCATCTCTTTTTGCATCATATCTTCCCTCGTCGCCGTCATCGCGCCGCTGTTACTACTATTCGGCCTGCGTTTTGGGATTGTAAATCAGCTACAAGAGGAGCTGACTCGCGATCCCCGCAACCTTGAAATTCGCATGTTAAGCAGCGGCAGTTATGACCAGCGCTGGATAGAAAATCTACAGCAACGCCCTGATGTGGGCTTTGCCATCGGGCAAACGCGCTCGCTTAATACGCTGGCCGATCTGCAAACAGACAGCACACATTTTATTGAAAATGCGGAAGTCATTCCTACCGATGAAGGCGATCCCCTGCTAGGAACGCTGACGCTCCGCCAGGAAAGTGATGTGGTCATTACCCAGGAAGCCGCGCGGAAGCTGGCGGTAACCGTGGGCAGCACCGTTACGCTGAGGGTCAGCAGGATACTTGACGATCGCGCAGAATCAGGGCGTAAAAGCGTTACCGTCGTCGGTATTTTGCCTGGTACCTATTTTAACCGTGCTGCCATTTTTACGCGCACGCCGCTCCTTCTGGCGCTTGAACATTTTCGCGACGGCTATTCAGTAGCAGAACTAGGAAATACACGAGGCGCCACGCTTACCAATAAACTACCACGCTATGCTCGCGCCAGATTATATGCTCGAGATATTGACCAGGTAGCTAGTCTTGAGCGCGACCTCAGGGCACAGCGGATAGAAACCAGTAGCCGTCTGGCCGATATTGAGAATGTAAAAAGCATTAATCGAGTGCTTGGCATTATTTTTAATACCATTGCTGCTACCGCACTCGTTGGCTGTATTGCCTCGCTGGTTGGTTCCTTTATTGCGAACGTTGATCGTAAGCGCAAGCATATCGCGGTACTCCGCCTGCTTGGCTTTACCCGCTCGGCAGTGGGTATTTATGTGATTATCCAGGGCTGCATGCTGAGTATATTGGCTTACGTTGGTGGCTTTGCTATCTATTTTTTAGCCAGCCAGGTCTTTAACCGTGCCCTGGCCGGAAGCCAGGCAACGGGTCAGATGCTTTGTAAGATAACGCCGCTACATGCGCTGATAGCGCTATTGCTAACGCTTGTAGTCGCTACGCTGGTCGCCAGCATTGGCGCCTACCGCGCTATTAATATTGAACCCGCGCAGAGTCTGCGCGAAATATAACCTTAGCCCTTATTTGCCTGGCAATTTATTATTTGCGGAGATCGTTCATGGCTTTTACTCCTTCTCATTTATCGCGCTGGCTGGCGCTTGCTCTGCTCATCAAAATGTCTGCCGTGCAGGCTGAACCCTGGGCAGATAAAACCTATAACCCGAAACCGGATAGCGAAGATATTATTTTGCCAATGCCCTGCGAGGGGTCAATGGTGTTTCGCCGCGTCGATATCCCAGCATCAACGCCTCTCGGTGATATACCTATTACCCTTGGAGAAGATGGCGGGGATTGGGGCGTCGTTGAACACAGCTATCCAACCTTTATCTCTGGCAGTTTTACAGATAAAAATAAAAACAAAGGTCGTTATTATTTAATAGCAAAATATGAACTAACAACACTGCAATATCAGGCACTTACCAGTGGCGCCTGCCCAACACCATCTCGCAAACTGAGTCTCCCGGAGACCAATATCAGCTGGTTTGAGGCGGTTAATCTCGCCGATAAATATAATCAGTGGTTACGCACCAATGCGCTCAATAAATTACCGGTGGAAGATGGCGATCCAGGATTTTTACGCCTCCCAACCGAAGCCGAATGGGAATTCGCCGCTCGCGGTGGCCTGAAGGTCAACAGCGCCGAGTTTCGTGATACGCGCTATCCGATGGATGACATCAAGAACTTTGAGTGGTACTCCGGCTCACAGTCATCAAACGGTAAAGTTCAGCTTGTTGGCCTGCTTAATCCCAACCCTCTCGGTCTGTACGATATGCTGGGCAATGTCTCTGAGATGATGTTCAATCCCTTTTATCTCAACAAGATAAATAGACTTCATGGCCAGGCTGGTGGCTATGTAGTCCGTGGCGGTAGCGTGATGTCAAACGAGTCAGAGATCCGTAGCGCTGCTCGTAAAGAAATCAACTACTACGATGGCGCTCAGCCTTCCACAGGGAAAACAACCGGTCTGCGTCTTGTTCTGGTTTCTCAAACCATTACCTCACCTGCCCGCGTTAAAGCGCTCCAGAAAGAGTGGTCCACGCTCGGCGAGGAGAATAAGGGGGCCGAAAAAAATAAAGACGAGTCAAAAGATACGGCTAAAGCTCTCGGCAGCCTGGCTTCAGGCGTAGAAGATGCGGGGCTAAAAAAGAAACTCAAAGATCTGGAAAACCAGCTCCGTGCCAGCAACCAGCAACAACAGGAAGAAAGAGCACAGTCAATTCGTGCAAGCCTTAACCTAGGTTCTTTCCTTTGCACTAAGTTGCAGGATGATGGTCGTTTTCTGGACTTCCTGAATCACAATTATGAACTGCTGTGTAAGGACAAAGACAGCAGCGATGCCAACTGTGCACTCCGAAAAACCAAGCTCGGTGAGCAATCCGATCGTTTGCAGCAGCTTACGGGGTATTACGCCAGCAGCCTGGTCGACTCAGCTACTCTGTATGGGCAAGAGGGTCTGAAGCAGGAGGTATCTGTTTTCGATCAAATGCTCACCCTGAATAAACGACTTTCTGGCCTTAAGCCATTCCTTACGGCTCACTGGCAGAATCAGCAAAAATATCTGGCTGATGGCAAAATTGATACCGCCAGTTGGCTGGAAAACTGCAAGAAAATTAAAGGCAGTAATTAACACTCATCCATCGTTAATACGCATATTGCTTAAGGAGTGACGACCGTGAAATTAGCGCTAAAAATAGTTGCAGTAATCTTAGGTGGTATTTCAGTTAGCCATACTGCCTTTGCCGAGCATTATAACGAAGGTGATCAGGAACAACTGACGCTTGAATGCGTATTAACTAACAATAAATTAGCCAGTGCGTTTATTGCTCAGGATGCAGCAGGGTACGCTCTGGGGAAAACGCAGACACCAACTTCAGAGCTCAATCTCGTCACTAATCAGCATGGCGTTACCGCCTACTACAACGCGGGGATGATTTCTGGCGGCTCTTTATACTGGATCCGTATTGTCAAAGGTCCTTACGAGTATATTGTCTACGATAAAGAGCAACGTGGTGATATGTCAGGCGTAGTCGTGACAAAAAGCGGGAAAACCATCTTCCATAAAGCATGTAAAGAACCCATCAAAGTGGGCACACAGAGCAGCAGTTCTATTTCTAGCCGTGCCGCTGAGGAAGACAGTGAATTTGACCGAGTCGTTGACCTTATAAATCAATAATCAACATCCATAAGGGATGCGATAGCTGCATCCCTTATTTCTCGTTTGACGGTAATCGCCCTACCCCAACCGCTTATTCAACGCCACATACTGCAGCAGCATAATGGTCTTGGCATCCATAATCTCCCCGCTGGCGACTGCCTGCAGCGCCTGCTGTAGCGGCCACTCCAGCACTTCAATATCTTCGCCCTCTTCTGCTACGCCGCCGCCGTGGCTAACGCGATCCTCATCCTGGTATTCGGCGATAAAGAACCACAGCTTCTCGGTCACCGAACCTGGGCTCATAAAGGCCCTGAAAACCGGTTCGATTTGCGTAATGCGAAAGCCGGTTTCTTCTTCTGCTTCAGCAATAATGCGCGCTTCCGGGGAAGCGCTGTCCAGCAGCCCCGCCGCCGCCTCAATAAGCATCCCGCAGCCGTCATGAAGGTATACCGGCATCCTGAACTGGCGGGTCAGCACCACCGTCTGCTTACGGCGGTTGTAAAGCAGCACCACTGCGCCGTGGCCGCGATCGTAGGCTTCGCGACTCTGCCGCTGCCACGTGCCGTCGCGGCGGCGCAGGTCGAAGGTGTATTTTTTCAGGGTGTACCAGTCGTCAGAAAGCAGCTGCGACTGAATATTTTTCACTAACGGCTCAATAGCGCTCATTTTTTCTCTCCTGTCGATGACATTTTGCAAACTATCACGCATAATCGTGCAGCATCAAGAAAAAACACGCATGAGAAAAAACATGTTAGCCAGCCAACGAAAGCAGCAGATCCTGGCGATTCTCGCCCGGGATAAACAGGTTCACTCCACCGAGCTCAGCCAGCAGTTTCAGGTTTCGGAAGACTCTATTCGCCGCGACCTCAGGGAGCTTGCCGCCGCCGGATTACTCCAGCGCGTCCACGGCGGCGCGCTGCCGGTCTCTGCCGCCATTGCGCCGTTCGAAGCAAGAAAAAACGTGCAAATAGACGCAAAGAAAACCATTGCCCAGAAAGCCGTTTCGCTGATCGGCGCAGGTCAGGTAGTCATCATCGACGGGGGAACCACCACCACCGAGATGATCAAGCTGCTGCCAGTCGATCTGCCCTTTACCGTGGTCACCCACAGCCCGAGCGTTGCCGTCGGGCTGATTGATTACCCGGCGATTGAGGTGATTTTGCTGGGCGGCACGCTGTTCAAGCACTCCGTCGTCACCACCGGCTCGGCCATGAGCGAAGCGGCCAGCCGTATTAACGCGGATCTGTTTTTTATGGGCGTGACCGGCGTGCACCACCGAGCGGGCTTTACTACCGGCAGCTTTGAAGAGGCGGCCGTCAAGCGCCTGCTCAGCGAGCGGGCCTCGGAGACCATCGTAATGGCCTCGCAGGAGAAAATTAACGCCGCTTCCGCCTTTGCGATTGGCGGGCTGAATCTCGCCAGCACCCTGATTATCGACGGCGAGCTGGATGCGCCGCTGACGGCAGCCTTAGCCAGCCACGACGTGTCGGTTATCGCGTAACGCGGCGCAAATGACCTTATTCCCAGAAGTGGCTTTAACCCGGAGAAGGTAGGTAGCTCACAACTCTGCGGTCGCTCGATAACGGTTCGTATTTTCGCATGATAGGCTTTTTGGATGACTCCTTTCGGCACTGGCCGCGGCGAACCGTATGACGCTCCGATTGACCTTCCAGATGAAGCTGTTTCTGTCGCTGCTGGCGTTCTCCTGCCTGTTGCTGGCGCTGCTTGGCGCACTGCTGTTTCATTTTATCGACCGCCAGTTGCATCATGATTTGGGCCAGCGCGCCCGGATTCAGGCCAGCGAGATTGCGCTAATGCCGGGGCTTGCCGCCATGGTCGAGCGGCGGGATATTCCCGGCATTGCACGTTTGATCCAGCCGCTACGCGCCGAGAGCGACGCTAGCTATATCGTAGTGGGCGACGCCCGCGAGCAGCACCTCTACCATTCGGAATCACCGGAGCGTCTGAACCTGCCGATGATCGGCGGCGATAACGCCGAGGTGCTGCAGGGCAAAACCATTATCTCAATACGTAAAGGCGGGATTGGCGTGTCGCTGCGCAGCAAGGCGCCAATTTTCGACAGCCAGCATCGGGTTATCGGTATTGTCTCCGTCGGCTACCTCACCTCCTACATTGCCAACATCAACGCCCGCCTGCTGTGGCGCACCGGGCTGTATGGCATTGCCCTACTGCTGCTGCTGTTTATCTTCTCCTGGGTGCTGGCCCGCACGCTAAAAAAGCAGATGTTCGGCCTCGAGCCGAAGGATATCGCCCAGCTGGTGCTCCAGCAAAAAGCGCTGCTTGAGGCGATGTACGAAGGGGTATTTGCGGTCAATGCCGATAAACAGCTGATCCTTATCAACCGCGCCGCCAGGGAGATGCTCAATATTCAGCAGAGTGAGCAGGCGCTGCTCGGCAAGCCGCTGGATGAGGTTATTCAGCTGCCGCCAGCATTCTTTGCGCCGGGCAATACCGCGTACGACAGCCGTCATCATGATCACATCACCGTGCTGAATCATCGGGAGACCATCGTTAACCGCGTCGCTATTGAGGTGGAGCCGGGAACCCAAAGCGGTTGGGTTTTCAGCTTCCGCGACAGAAACGATATCACGACGCTCAGCAGCCAGCTCAGCCAGGTGACCCGTTATGCCGATAACCTGCGCATCATGCGCCACGAGCAGCTTAACTGGACCGCGACGCTGGTCGGCCTGCTGCAAATGCAGCGCTATGACGATGCCCTGCGCTATATCCGGGTGCATTCGGAAGGCGCTCAGCAGGTGCTGGATTTCCTCTCAATGCAGTTTGCCTCTCCGGCGCTGTGCGGCCTGCTGCTGGGGAAATACGTTAGCGCACGCGAGAAAGGCGTGGAGCTGACGTTCGACCCAGCCTGCCGGATGTCACGCCTGCCGGAAGGGCTGAGCGAAACCGAGCTGATGTCAGTTATTGGCAACCTGGTGGACAACGCCGTTGATGCCACGCTGAATACCACCACACGCACCGCGCCGGTGGAAATCTATATTTCTGACCGCAACCACGAGCTGGTTATCGAGGTGGCAGACCGGGGTTGCGGCGTAGATGAAGCGATGAAACCTCATATCTTTGAACAAGGATTTACCAGCAAATCCGCCGACGGCAGCGAGTTCACCGGCTCAGAGCACGGCATTGGCCTCTACCTGGTCGCGGGATATGTGCGCCGGGCTGGCGGCAGCATCGAAATCAACGATAACGTTCCGCAGGGTACCGTATTTTCGGTTTTCATCCCGTTCCAGACCACGCTTACCGCAGGACCTTCCCATGACTGATATCCGCCCTCTTGAGGTTGTTATTGTTGAAGATGAGCCGCATCTGGCGCAGTTGCATCGGGAGTTTATTGAGCAAAACTTCCGTCTGCGCGTGGTGGGGATCGCCAGCACGCTGGCGCAGGCGCATGCGCTAATCCTCCAGCATCGACCACGCCTGGTGCTGCTGGATAACTATTTACCGGACGGCCAGGGCGTTGAGCTGATTGGCAGCCCGCTGCTGAAGCAGTTTGAGTGTTCGGTGATTTTCATCACCGCCGCCAGCGATATGCAGACCTGTAGCCACGCGATGCGCAGCGGAGCCTTTGATTATCTGATTAAGCCGGTTTTCTCCCACCGTCTACAGGCGTCGCTGGAGCGCTTTATGCTGCTGGAGCACACCCTGCGGCAGGTGAAGGTGGTGGACCAACACGCGCTGGATAAGCTGTTCAATCTGCCCGCCGGTGAGGCATCGGGGCAGCCTTCCACCAAGGGGATTGAGCCTGCGACGCTGGCGCGGGTGCAGCGGATTTTTAGCGAGCACCCAGAGGTGAACTGGTCGGTTGAGCAGGTGGTCGAGGAGGCGGGGAGCAGTAAGACGACGGGGCGTCGGTATCTGGAGTACTGCGTGGAGATTGGGTTTATTGTGATTGAGATTCAGTATGGGAGTATTGGGCATCCGCGGCGATTGTATCGGAGGGTGGCTGAGTGATGACTCCATAGGCCGGATAAGCGAAGCACCATCCGGCCTACAACGCCGAATATTCCACTCTCTCAAATCCCCGCGCTCGCGGTTTCTATGGTGTTAATTGCCGAAACAACGCCAACAATCACATTTCCACCAGCCTACTTCCTCCCCCCTCTTGTCTCCCTCCCCCCATCCGCTATGTTGACTTTTAGTTCTTCAAACGTAACTAAAAGGTTAATAATAATGTCGAACACATTCCGTATCTCCCTACTCTCTGCTACCGTTTTCATGTCGTTCTCCGCCCTGTCCGCACTGCCTCAGGGTTACCCGGCCGACTACCAAAAGGTCGTCGATGCTGCGACCAAAGAAGGCAAAGTGGTTATCTACTCCACCACCGACACCAAAGCGGCCGGGCCGCTGATTCAGGGCTTTGAGGCCGCCTATCCGGGCATCAAAGTTGAATACAACGATATGAACAGCACCGAACTGTACAACCGCTTCATCAGCGAGCAGGCCTCCGGCGGCGGCAGCGGTGATGTGGTCTGGAGCTCTTCCATGGACACCGCGATGAAGCTCGCGACCGACTACGCCATGGAGTACGTTTCCGCTGAACAAAAACAGCTGCCGAAATGGGCGGTCTGGCACAACAAAGCCTACGGCACCACCTATGAGCCAGTGGTCTTTATTTATAACAAGCGCCTGATCCCAGCAGCTGACGTGCCGGACTCACACGCCGCGCTGGCGAAGCTGGTTGCCGGGCAGGTCGATAAATTCAAAAGCAAAGTCACCACCTACGATATCGAAAAATCCGGCGTTGGTTTTATGCTGTCGGTGATGGATTACAAAGCCGATCCTAACTACTTCAAGACGCTGGCCGACGTGGCCAAAGGCGGCTTAGCGGTGCAGTCTTCCACCGGTACGATGATGGAAAGGGTCTCGTCGGGCGAAAACCTGATCGGCTACAACATCCTCGGTTCTTATGCCGAAGCACGCGCCAAAACCGACCCATCGCTGGGCATCTCCTATCCGAAGGATTACACCCTGGTGCTGTCACGCGTCTCCTTCATCAGCCAGCAGGCCGAGCACAGCAACGCCGCCAAGCTGTGGATGGACTACGTGCTGTCTGAAAAAGGGCAGAACATTCTGGCTAATCAGGCGGATATCCCCTCTATCCGTAACGATATCGAAGGCAAAAACGACATCGACGGTATGACCAAAATGCTGGGCACGGCGCTGAAGCCAATCCCGGTTGATGAGTCGTTGCTGGAATACCTGCAGCCGAAAAAACGTCTGGATTACATCAAACAGTGGCGTGAAGCCGCGGCCAAATAAGCGCCTGAACCACGCGCGCCTTCGCTGGCGCGCTGTGTTCTCGCTTCCTGAATTCGTGTTATCGGATCTCTTTGCTTATGAACGCATTACGTAGAAAGTGGCAGAGCCTGCCGCGCGGCGTCGTCGTGCTGATAACCGCGCTGGCTATCTATACGCCGCTGTCGTTTATCGTGATCCAAAGCTTCCTGTCCGCGCCGTTTTTCTCCCCGGCAAAGGCCTGGAGCCTTGAATCCTTTGGCTTTATTTTTACCGACCCTGACTTCTATAAAGCGCTGAAAAGCGGCTTTATTCTTGCCTTCGGCCTGGTCATCATCGCCATCCCGCTGGGCGGTATTCTGGCCTTCCTGATGGTGCGTACCGACCTGCCCGGCAGACGCTTGATTGAGCCGCTGATCCTGGTGCCGATTTTTGTCTCGCCGATGGTGCTGGCGTTTGGCTATGTGGTCGCCGCCGGGCCGGTGGGCTTCCTGTCGCTATGGGCGCAGTCGTTGATTGGCTTCGTGCCGTGGAACATCTACGACATGTCGAGCATCGTGGTGATCGCGGGTCTGACCCACGTGCCGCATGCCTATCTCTATATCTCATCGGCGCTGCGTAGCGTCAGCTCGGACGTGGAAGAAGCCGCGCGTATTTCCGGGGCTTCCCCGCTGCAGGTGATGACCTCGGTCAGCCTGCCGATGGTGCGGCCATCGATTCTTTACGCCGTGGTGCTGCTGTATTTCCTCGGGCTTGAAGTCTTCGGCCTGATGCTGGTACTGGGCGACCCGGAAGGCAACATGGTGCTGGCAACCTACCTGTACCAGCTCACCAACAAACTCGGCACGCCGTCGTACCACCTGATGGCGGCGGTCGCCGTGGTGCTGATCTGCCTGACCATCCCACTGGTGATGCTGCAGCGCCGCCTGATGCGCACCGCCAACCGCTTCGTCACCATGAAGGGCAAGGCCTCGCAGGCCCGTGCGCTGCCGCTCGGCAAATGGCGCTGGATAGCGGGTGCCGTGGTGGCGTTCTGGCTGACCATCACCATCGGCGTGCCGCTAATGGGTGTGGTGCTGCGCGCCTTTATCTCCAACTGGGGCGTGGGCGTTTCGCTGTGGGATGAGCTGTCGCTCAGTACCTTCCGCACCATCTGGGAGCAGCCGAACCTGCTGCGCGCTATCATCAACTCGATGGCGATTGGCGTGATCGGCGGCGCACTGGCGGTGGGCTGTTATCTGTTTATCGGTATCGCCATGCACCGTAAACCGGACAACACCACCCGCTTCCTCGATTACAGCGTATTGGTTCCCCGCGCGGTGCCTGGCCTGCTCGCCGGTCTGGCGTTCCTGTGGGTGTTCCTGTTCTTACCGATGTGGCTTGATAACGCGCTGAAATCCGGCTGGCTCTCCGGCATGCCGTGGTCGCAGTGGCTGCGCGATAACCTGATTGTCTGGCTGCGTTCGTTACGCAGCACCATGTTCAGCGTCTGGCTGGCCTACACCGTGGTGTGGATGGCCTACGGTCTGCGGCTTATCTCTTCCACTCTGCTGCAGGTAGGGCCAGAGCTGGAAGAAGCGGCGCGCAGCACCGGTGCGACGCGCGGACAGATCACCCGCCATGTGACGATTCCGCTGTCGCGCTACGGGCTGATTGGTTCCTGGCTTTTGATGTTCCTGATCTTTGAGCGCGAGTACTCAACGGGCGTCTATCTGTTGTCGCCGGGCACGGAGACCATCGGCTCGATGCTGGTTTCTCTGTGGGCGGCGGGCGCTATCGACATCGTCGCGGCGCTCTCGTTTATCAACATTGTGTTGGTGGTGATTGGCCTGGGTATTGCCCTTCGTTTTGGAGTGAAATTACATGATTGAATTATCGGTCGAGAACCTGCACTTAACCTACGGCGATAACCCAGTGTTAAAAGGCGTGACTATGAACCTCAAGCGCGGTGAAGTCGTCTCGCTGCTGGGGCCATCCGGCAGCGGCAAAACCACCCTGCTGCGTGCGGTCGCGGGATTAGAAAAACCGACGCAGGGGTCGATTACTATCGGCAACAATAAGGTCTACGACGGCACCCCCCGCAGCGAAATTCCCGCCGAGGAGCGCAACCTGGGGCTGGTGTTCCAGTCCTACGCGCTATGGCCGCATAAAACGGTGTTTGAGAACGTGGCCTACCCGCTGAAACTCCGCAAAGTACCTACGCAGGAGATCAACCAACGGGTGCAGGGCGTGCTGGATCAACTGGGTCTTGGGCACCTTGGCAAACGCCACCCGCACCAGCTCTCCGGCGGCCAGCAGCAGCGCGTGGCGATTGGCCGTGCGCTGGTTTACAACCCGCCGGTTATCCTGCTCGATGAGCCGCTGTCCAACCTCGACGCCAAGCTGCGCGAAGAAGCTCGCGTGTTTCTGCGTGAGCTAATCATCAAGCTTGGCCTCTCGGCGCTGATGGTAACGCACGATCAGAATGAAGCGATGTCGATTTCCGACCGTATTTTGCTGCTCAACAACGGCAAAATCGAGCAACAGGGGACGCCGCAGGAGATGTACGGCTCGCCGAAAACGCTGTTCACCGCCGAGTTTATGGGCAGCAACAACCGCCTGCACGGCAAAGTGACTGAGATCCGCGACGGCAAAGCGCGCGTAGAAGGCAGTGGCTGGGCGCTATGGGGCCAGGCGGGAGAAGGTGTGCAGGTTGGCAACGAGGGCACGGCGGTGATCCGCGTTGAGCGCGTAGCGCTGGTCGACGGGCCGGGCGATAACCAGCTTGAGCTGCCGCTGGTCACCAGCATGTACCTCGGCGACCGCTGGGAGTATCTGTTCCGCACCGCTGGGGATGATTTTGCTATCCGCGCCTACGGCAACGAGGTGCGCGACCCGCAGCACTGCCACCTGTCACTGCCGGAAAAACACGTCTGGGTATTCCCGAAATCCTGATGATTCAGGGGGCGGCGCGTGCCGCTCCCTTATTGTTGCTGACTTATAGCGCTGTTAGTCGCTGCACGTTCAAGCTTTCCAGCTTGCCATCCAGAATCGCCAGAAAATCGTCGTGATAGGCATGACGACAAATAACCTCAAGTAAAGAAAATTGCATTTGATCGGCAGATAATAGGAAACTAAACTACCGTTCAGTTTGCATAAATCAGCCCTTTTGTCTCCATCCGCAGCCTACCTTTAGCGCTGTAAGGCCTGTCCTGCAACATCAAAACGAAAATCTAATAGATGTGAAGAGTGAGTGACTGCGCGTCGATTTTGATTAAAGGTAATCAAAATGTTGTCGATGGTTATTCTATCGTATGTGTTTTTTAATATTTCACAGGTAAAACTATGTCCTGGCTTAATTCCGTTTTATTGGCGCTCACCTCTGTGCAACCTTATATGGTGCCAGCAACCGTTATGGGCCTCGTCAGTTTTGCTTTCCTTTGTTTTATTTTCTTTTATTTTTATAAGTCGGTAACCATTGTTCGCCGTCTGAAAAAATATACACAATCAATTAATAGCATTGAGAATAATGATCCTGAGAATCAGCTCAACTATCTGAAAAATTTGTTTGTTCAGCCTGAGCTTAAGCATGCCTGGAGCGAATTTGCCGAGTCTCTGCATCCTCAGCATGAGCTGATCGGTGGCGAAGAGAAAATTGTCAAAGTTCGTGCCACCGCCCCCAGCGCCAGCTACTTCTCTGAACAACAGCTCGTGGATATTCCCCTTAACACCGAATTCTTTAAACACCTGCCCGGCATACTGACCGGCGTCGGGATTATTGGGACATTCTATGGGCTGATGATCGGTCTGAACCACTTTGATCCCAGTACACCTGAGCAGGTCACCAGCAGCGTTAACAACCTGCTGCATGATGTGTTGTACGCCTTCCTCGGCTCGGCATTCGCTATTTTCTTCTCTATTCTCATCACCTGGATGGAAAAACTGTCCATTGCCAGGTGCTACAAACACCTCGAAAAATTCACCGCGGCCCTCGATGCACTGTATGACAGCGGCGTGGGTGAGGAATACCTTGCCTCACTGGTGAAATCGAGCAACGAAAGTGCTACTCAGGCACGCCACCTAAAAGAGAGCCTGGTCACCGATCTTCGCGACATGCTGCTGCATCTCGCCGAAAGCCAGAAAGTGGAAAATGAACGTCTGGCGAATACGTTAAGCACCACCTATCGCGAAACAGGCTCGCAGTTTGCCGATCAGGTGAGCGGTGCAATTGAAAACAGCCTGAAGTCACCGCTGGATAAAATTGCCGGTGCAGTGCAAACCGCCAGCGGCGATCAAAGCGGCATGGTGCAGAACATGCTGCAGGATGTGCTAACGGCGTTTATGGCAAAGCTCGATACCACTTTTGGCCAGCAGTTTACCAATCTCAACGACATGATGGGTCAAACCGTTGGCGCCATTCAAACGATGCAAAGCGGATTCTCTACTCTGCTGCAGGATATGCGTCAGGTCAGCGACGATTCTCGTCAGGGTAGCGCGCAGCTGATTGAACAGCTGCTCTCTGAAATGAAGTCGGGCCAGCAGGCCATGCAGGCGGGTATGAATGACATGCTTACCAGCTTACAGGCCTCTGTCGCCAAAATTGGTGCTGAGGGTGAAGGCGCTGGTGAGCGTATGGCACGCCAGCTCGAGAAAATGTTCGCCGACAGCGAAGCGCGGGAAAAAGCTCAGGCAGAACATATGTCCGCCTTTATTGAAGCCATTCAGAATTCAGTGCAGCAGGGCCAAAGCGCAACGATGGAAAAAATGGCCACATCTGTTGAAGCACTCGGGGAGCAACTGGGCAGTCTGTTTGGCCAGATTGATAAGGGCCAGCAGCAGATTTCAGCCAATCAGCAGGCTAATCAGCAATCTCTGCATGAACAGACACAGCGGGTAATGAGTGAGGTTGACGATCAGATCAAACAGCTGATTGACACCGTTGCCAGCCAGCATCAGGGCACGACAGAGACCCTTAACAAACTCGCAGAACAAACCAACCGACAGATTCAGGATATGCAAAACGGCGCAGAGAAAATGCGTGCGGCTGCGGAGCGTTTTGAACATGCGGGCGAACGGGTATCGGAAGCCAACCACCTCACCGCTGATGTCCTGAATAAAGCACAATCAGCGGGTTCATCGCTTTCACTAGCCACCAGTGAACTCTCTTCGGTGGTCGCGGATTACCGTAATAATCGAGAAGCCGTCAGCAAATCTATTGCTATGCTGGAACTACTTGCGGCCAATACCCAATCGGAACAGACCACCCGCAGTCAATTCATTACCGATCTTAAGCAGCACGGTGAGCGCTTGCAGAGCTATAACCGTGAAGCGCAGACATTTATTGAAAACGTCAGCGATGTGCTTGGAAAAGGGTTTGAAGACTTCTCTGAAGGCGTTACGCGCAGCCTCGATAAAACGCTCGGTAAACTGGACGTTGAAATGGCGAAAGCCTCTACTCTGCTTGCGGGTTCCGTCGAGCAGATTGGAGAAAGCGTCAGCGAGCTTGATGATGTCCTGTCACGCGTACGTGCTTAAGGGGTGACGGCAGATGTTTGGAAATGCATTTGGCGTTAAAAAGCGCCGCGGCGATGAAGCAGAGAAACCCTTTTGGATCTCCTACGCTGACCTGATGACCGCTATGATGGTGTTATTTCTGGTGGTGATGGTGGCATCGTTAAGCTCTGTTACGCAGCGCATCCAACGTGCGGAACAAGGTGAAAAGGTACGGGGACAAGATATCTCCAGGCTGTGCGAACGCCTGGAACTGCATGCCCGTAACGTGAACAAAACCATCGTGGTGGATTGCCACGATAATCGCATCAGCTTCGGTGAGGCGGGACGTTTTGATCACAACCGATTTTTCCTGAATGCCGACGGGCAAAAAGCATTGCAGGATGTTGTGCCGTTGGTGCTTGAGGCAGCCGATAGCGACGAAGGCAAGAAATGGTTTAAGCAAATCGTCATTGAAGGCTTTACCGACACGGACGGTTCTTACCTTTATAACCTGCATCTTTCCCTGCAGCGCTCTGAATGGGTAATGTGCAGCCTGCTCGATAGCCGCAGTCCTCTGCAAAATAGCATTTCTGCAGCACAACAGATTCAAATTCGTAAGCTTTTCCTGGCGGGTGGCGTCTCTTTCAATAATGCAAAAGAAAGCAAGGAAGCCAGCCGTCGCGTCGAGCTACGCATGCAATTCTTCGGGCTGAAAGATAAACGCGATGGGACCGATGAGGTGGACTTCCCTCCGGTCGTCAATAAAGAAGTTTGTCAGCTGGTCATGCCGCAATGATCCCCGCGCTGAACGCTCTATCACAACGCATCGCGGCTAAGCTTTCTTCCGGCCAGCAGAATGACCATTATCTGCAAAATGATTTTCACGCGTTGGCCTCTGCGGCCCTGGACATGGAAAAACGTTTTGATAAGGCTGAAAAGATCCCCACTCCACCGCATGAAATGCGGCTAGCGGCCCTTCGTCGTTTTCGCCTTGCAGAGAAACTTAACGATCGAGAGTGGCGGATGGTGTTTTATGGTCTTGCCGATAATGATCCACAGTACCCCGGCCAGCCGATACTGCTGGAGGACGCGCAGTTTTTCCCCGAAGTAGACCGCGCCATTAAAAGTCGGATTGAAACTAAAACGCTAAAGCGCCGGGACTGGGCTGCGCTGTGTTCAAGCTACTTTGCATACCGGCATGAATCTCCAGAAACAAACCCGAATTGGTGCGCGCTACGTGGGCATATCGGCCAGGGCTATTCCGTGGTCAAAGCGGCTATCCGCAGAGAAAAGTCGTGGATGAAAACCATAGAATTTTACCACGACATTTTTACCCCTCAGGCGGGGGGCGTCATTTCAAAACAGCTATTATCAGGCGAAAGCCATTCTCTCTCAGCATTGGAGAAGATAGCCCAGATCCCCGATAGCAGCTGGTTATGGAAACGTATTTTCACAGTGCTATTGGCGCAGCTTGATACTCTGGACGATCCGCAGTATTTGGACAAAATCAGTTGGCTATTAGGTCTGGCGGCACAGTGGGTGCGTTTTCGTGATGACATCATCACAGCGACGCTCACCCGCTATTACCATTCGACCTACCGCGATCAGGCACATTCTGCTCTGAAACAGGCCGCGCTCGAGTACTGGGATAACCCTCAGTTGAAGAGTCAGCAGAATAAGTGGCATCAGTATGTTTCTGAACCCGTTGCCGCTATGGTACGGGGCTGGTTAGCAAAACAGGACTTAATGCATTTTTTCGATCTGCTGCGTGGAAACGGCGATGTGGATCAAGCTCGACTGCACTATTGGCTGCGTTTCGCAAATCAGATGGGATTTACCCGTATCGTGATGGGGCCAGATGCCTGGCAACACCGAGGCAGCGACTTTATTAAATTCCGCGAGGAGAATAAAGGACGATTGAGCCATCTTCGCGGCGGACGTAGCCTTGATAATGCCATGATTATGCAGATTAACGATTACCTGTTTGTCGAGTTTTCGGGAACAGGTAATGCGATGTATGCCTATAGGATTGGACATGCGCCATTTAACCCAGAATCACGAACCCTGGACATCAACATACATCTAAAAGACCAGGGACGCTGTGCGCTCCGCATGCCTCATACGCCAAGGGCGGAAGGCTATAACAAGGTCCGCATCACTGGCTGGATGCTGAAATACGACGAAGAGCTGCGCAAACTGGGGATCCGCTGGATGGCTGAAGAACCCGTCAAATTTGTGGATAAAAAAGCGTCCCCCCTCACCACAGTATCTGATGTCAAAATTATCAACCCGCTGCGTGATACGGCGATACAGCGCCTGGTTGAAAACGCCTCCTGTATCGTCAGCGATAATCGACAAAAAGGTGGGGTCCTGTCCGTACAGCTCAAAACAGCGGATGAAACGACGGAAAGAGAACTACTCCGACTCGGCTTCACCCCCGTGACTAAAGAACCTCATCGTTACTGGATCAAATAATGCTGAAACGTCTGTTAAGTAAACTGACTGGAAACCGTCAGCAGATAGAACGCCACCTGAAGAATCAGTACCAGATTGAGGAAACTGGACTCAGTTTTCCGCAATCATTGGTTGATGACCCGGCGCTTTGGGCTCTGGCATCCTGGCTGGAGCAGTTGGCCGAAGAAGACTATCTGATATCGCTAACAGACCGCTGGCTATTAAGCTGGAATGCCTTGTATCACCTGCTGGAAGACGAGGAGCACGCCAGCAGTCTGCCTCTGATTGGCGTCCCAGAGGTCTTGCCATTACGCGCAGGGCTACGCTCCCAGGGCGCGTTAAGCGATAGTGATTTTCGTGTCTGGATTGCCGAGTGGGTCACGCTCCCAGCGCGTAACGCCATCCGCTTTAGCCGCACCGGTGCCATTTTTACCTATGAAAATCAACAATATCTGCTATCCAGGGAAAACTGGAACCTCTTGCAGGCAACGGAACAACTCAGCACACAGCAAATCCAGGATCCAGGCGAAACCACAAATCAGTTAGGATGGGCCGCTATCCGTAAGTGCGCAAAACTGGCCGCTGCAAAATTTGATGATTATTTGGAAAAAACGCATGTCATCAAACCAACTTCATTGTCTTTGCGCCTGCGTAAGGCAACCGTTGCTGATACTGCCGTTATCGAAATTGAGCCCCACTTCGAAGACCAACCCGCCAACTGGCTCGGTAGCTTTGATAAGAATGCGCAGGTTCATGATAGCTACCGCATCCCCGGCGAGAATGGCGAACTCAGCCATGTCATCATTCCCCCTGAAGTGAAAGAGGTGCTGAGCTCGATACGCTCAATTCCAGGCCGTCGAGTGGCGGGTAGCGAAGCGCTTTCCTTTGTTCGCAACCCCTATACCTTCCTGGGTGAAGATGCCGCGAACGTGATTGCCCCTGAAGAGCACGAGCAGGCACTGTTTGATGCCCATATTTTCTTCCATCACTTCAGGCTGCAACCTCGCGTCAATGATGAGAACAAAATAGAGGATGTAACTCTGGTTCTGGAGCCCATCTCACCCGTACCGCAACCCGAAGTATCATTCATCTTCTCCGCTCCATGGGAGCTGGATAAATTTATTCAAGCTCTGGGTATAAGCGTTGCCGCACACATGCCCGCGGGCTCCTGGCAGGGTTACGAACTAGAACTGAGTCAATTCACTGAACAGCAGTGGCATGATTGCCAGTCACTGCTGACGCGCTGGCAGCAGGAAGTGGAAGGTAAAGAATTTAGCGATGTTCTGGATATCGGGAAATATGGCGATCGCGTCATCGGCATTGGGGAATTTGAGAAAATATCGTCACCCTGGCTGACCAAGGCGCAAAGTGAAAACTGGCTTCCTGAGGATTTCGACTTCTCCGCATTTTCGGTCGAGACGCTAAATGGCTGGCAACCTGAAAATCAGCACCATTTTGATGAACTGCAGGTGAGAATTACCCACGCGGAAGCCGCTGGCGAAACGCATATTACCGCGCCCTGGAATGACACTGAATTATCGCTGGATACCGCTAAAACATTCAGTAAGAACTGGGAAAAACAGCAAAGCGCAAAAGAGGAGTCACCTGGCAATGCGGCAGATAAAGCCACCAGAGCTGTACTCAAAATTGAACAAAATATCGAAGAAGCAGCCTATATCAAGCAACGCCGCGATTCGCTCCTCAGTGCGCGTCATGCAGAACCTGAAATTCCGCTCAGCCTGAAAGCACACATTCAACTCAAAGATCATCAGCGCGAAGGTGTGGCCTGGCTCCAACAACTGTTCCTTCGTTCACCTCAGGAAACAGCCGGCTGCCTGCTGGCAGATGATATGGGTCTGGGTAAAACGCTGCAAATCCTGAGTTTTCTGGTCTGGTTTATTGAAAAGTTTCCGGATGAACCACCAAGCCTTATCGTTGCTCCGGTCTCTCTTTTAGATAACTGGGAACGTGAACTGGAAAACTTCTTCTACACCGCAGGTATTTCAGTACTGAAATTGTATGGCGAGACGATTAAAGCCGTAAAATACCCAAAACAGGCCATTCCAGCGCATCTACAATCTCAGGGGATTAAAAACCTGCTCAAACCCGGCTGGCCGGGCAAAGCAAAAATCATTCTGACGACCTACGAAACGCTCCGCGATCAGGAGTTTTCATTGGCGCGGCAGCCGTGGTCAATCATGGTGTGCGACGAGGCACAAAAAATAAAGAACCCAGCAGCCTTAATCACCCATGCCGCCAATGCCGTACAGGCAAGATTCAAAGTGGCCTGCACCGGTACGCCCGTCGAAAATACCCTGGTAGACCTCTGGAGCCTGTTCGATTTCGCCCAGCCAGGTTTATTAGGCGCACTCAATGAGTTTGGTAAACACTATGTTCGCCCCATCGAGAGCGAAACCGGTCGTGACACCGAAAAATTAGAGAATTTACGCACGTTGATCGAACCACAAACGTTGCGTCGAACTAAAGAAGAAGTCGCGCGCGATCTGCCGAATAAAATTGAGGTAACCAGCTGTAAAAAGCTGCCACTTTCTGGCCCTCAAAAGCAGCTATACCTTTCTTCAATTGCGAACTGGCAGCAGCAACAAGCGCTCAGCGAAGGAATGCAGCAGGCCGGGACGGGGATGCTGGGCTTATTACATCGACTCAAACTTATCTGTGCTCACCCTGCCGTGGTGAATCCAGAACCTCGCTACCAGGAAGGCTCGCCAAAGCTCAACTGGATGTTGAAAACCCTGGATGAAATTAAACATACCAGCAAAGACAAGGTGATTATCTTTACCGAGCTGCGCGATCTGCAGCGCGAAATCCAGCATGCGATTCAGCAGCGTTTCGGTTTTCGTCCAACGATTATCAATGGCGATACCAGTACCAAAAGCCAAAGCCAGAACAGCCGCCAGCGATTAATTGATGATTTCCAGGCTCAACCCGGTTTCGGGGTGATTATTCTCTCCACCGTTGCCGTTGGCTTTGGGGTTAACGTCCAAAAAGCCAACCATGTGATTCATTTCACCCGCTGCTGGAACCCGGCAAAAGAGGATCAGGCCACCGACCGCGCTTACCGTATCGGCCAGACGAAGGATGTTTATGTTTATTATCCGACGGTAAGAGACGCTGATATTACGACGTTTGAGGAAACGCTGGACGAGTTACTGAACCGCAGGCGAGCCCTGGCAAGAGATATGCTCTGTGCTTCCCCAGACTTAAGCGGTGCAGATTTTGACGCGGTATTCAAAGGGGCCTGACGATAAACACGGAACGTCCAATATGTTGCCTTAACGGTAAAATATAGGCAACGAACCGCAATATACGGGCTGTTAGTTGAGTTCGATGGAGTGGCCACGTTTAGTTTGATTTATAACTAAGCGTGGCCTGCGGGCTGCCGTTTGTGTATCGCGGAGTGGTGAAAGGTCAAGCACACCGTCATCTGCAATGTCCGCAGCGACTGTTGTGATCGCGGTGGCGCGTTCTATCGCCTGATTTTCGACGGCGCAAGCAAGAGCATCATTGGCGGTGCTGATAGTAGCATTCCAGAACGTGGCGCGGTCGGCGGAAAGGAAAAGAATGTCACTCCATGTCCATAGCCCGCTTTCAGTCATCAATTCGATATCGCAATGGTCGTAAAACAGCCCGCCGCAGCGCTCGCGTTCGCGATGGATCTGCTGCTTAACGTGGAAGGTTTCTTTTTTGCGCCGAGAGCGGGGGAGAGAACTGAAGGGTTTACGTGGTCGTTTCATTGCCTGGCCTGCTGTTGTCGCTGGCGAAAACCCAGCCGCGCAGTCTATCCAAAGCCGAGGTGGAACGCCAGCATCCCTGCTAAATTGACGGTAATCAATCAATCCTCCTTACAGTGTTGCACGCCGTGTAATGTCATCGCATGATGTTACACGACACGTAACACGGAATTGATTATGGGTATTTTTAAAACTCCACACCCGGGCGAAATGATCGCCCGCGACCTGGCAGACATGGGCATAAGCGCCCGTCAATTTGCGCTGAATATCGGCGTTACCCCGGCAACGATTTCCCGCTTCCTGAGCGGTAAAACAGCATTAACGCCATCACTGGCGATCCGCATTTCCGCCGCGATGGGCAGTACGCCGGAATTTTTCATGCAGCTCCAGACGGCGCATGACCTGGCGCAGCTGCGCGGTGAGATAGACATTAGCGACATCAAGCCACTTTCTGAAGAGCCAGCGCCCGCTAACAGCAAATAACCGCCATAGAGCGACCCAAAAAGAAAAAAGTGACGATGAATAGCAATCAAAAGAAATCGCTGATCCCCTTGTGTTTCCGCGCTGGCTTAACTGAAGAGCAGACCGCCCGTCTACTGGTGGATAAGGTGCTGGAGTCCTCCCATTGGCGCGAACCTGAGTATCGCCGCCGGTTGAATAGCCTGGAGCGCCAGAGAGCGATGCCGGAATTGGTGAAGGCATTGCACGCTGCTGGTTTCAAAGACACGGTGATTTCGCGTTGGTGCGGACTGTCGCAGCGTACCGTGTTGGCGCTGCTGGCGCGGGAGATTTAAACGATGGCGAAGAAAAAAAAGGCCAAGACCAAAGCCAAAACGATAACCCTAGCCCAAAAAAGGGCGAATGAACGCGCGGAAGCGATCAGGATTGGTGTGCAAAAGGCGCTTTCTGAGCTGCGCGTTAACGAGGGTTACGCCAGTTATAAGGCCATCGCCCAGTACATCCGCACCAGGCTGAATAAGGGGTTTAGTCTGGAAGCAATCACTCGCGACCTAAGAGAGAGTCATTTATACAAAAAAGCCCAACAGGCGGAGAATCGTAAGCGCTGGGACGTGGTGATCCGTAACGCCTTTAGTCGTCTGGGTATCACCAGCCGCCACCCGAACTATGACAAGGTGCGGTCGCTGGTGAATGGGCTGGCAGAGACAAATCTGACTGCTGAAGATGTTGCCGCGAAGCTGGACGCGCACCCCGTGGTAACAGAGTCACGCCGCCTTTACATTGAGCGCCGCGCGGAAATGGAACGCCAGATTGATAGTGGCATTGAAGAGCGCAAGAAAACGCGCGTTGATATGCGTGAAGTGCTGGCGTACCTGGCGAAGAAGAACGGCACAACGTATGTCCCGCCCGCAGAGCGTGAAGATGTGCAGCCGGTTGATGTCGTTCCGCGTCATAAAGCCCCCCGCACGCTGACCGGTGCAGGCGCAATCACCACGGCGCACAAGAACCCGCGCACGTATGACCTGCCGAACCTGCAAATGAAGAATCCGCAGGTGAACAAGTCCGGCATGGTGCGTGCGGTGAAGCTGGTGGGCGCACGCCTGCCGGAGTTCCGTCAGTACCTGTATAAGCACCGCGATAGCGGTCTGGCTGCTGATGCGCTGGCGGTTCGCTTTATGGGTATGAGTAAGCCGCCGGTAGTGAAAGCGGAGCCGGAAAAGGTGCCCGTAGTGGAGCTGGTGCCGGAAGTCGTGCAGGAGCCGCAGCCAGCGCCTCAGCCTGAGCCGATCGCCGTTAAACCTGAACCAGTACAGCGGAAAGAGCCTGCGCCCGTCCTGACGCTTCCTACGCGCTCTAAGCGCGAAGGTCATGAAGTGACGGTTACCAGCCGCCCGGATCAAGCTGATTTCGCCGCAGCGGTTCGCCGCAATTGTTTCGACCGTTGCGTGATTACCGGCGCGAGCCTGCGCCAGCGCACCGAGGCGGCGCACCTGGTGGAGCACAGCGCCGGTGGCCTTGACCACTACAGCAACGGGCTGCTGCTGCGCGTTGACCTGCACCGGCTGTTTGACGCGGGAATCATTGCTATCTGCCCGGAGACGTTGACCGTTCACGTTAACCCCGCTGCGCTGGCTGATGACCCGGATTTACAGCAGTACCACAGCAAGCCGATCGCCGAGCTGCGCCGAGCGATCGACCCGGCGAACCTGGTAGCACGCTGGGAGCGATTCCAGCGCATGAACAAGGAGGCTGTTTGATGAGAACAGTTGAAGTGTTACTGCTGGTGGCGGTGCCCCATGGCGAATAACGCGGAAAAGAGGAAGGTCAACCACGAAGCCAACCTGGCAGCGGCGCGAAAGGCCAAGGAGATCACACCACTCTGTTTGATCGCGCGTAAGCGGTTCGCCCGTGTAGTCAAGGTCATGCCGCATATCGGATTCGAGATACCTGGTTATGAGCAACTGCCGGTGGGTGAGCTGAAGGCGTTGCTTATCCACAAGTGTGAGCAGCGGAACGGCAGACCCACCCGCCACACCCAGCAGCGCCCCGGCTACCATAATCACCACGTGATACCGTGCCACCGGTTTCCGCTCAAGCGTGAAGACCCGGCAGCACACGTCCCGGAAAACTTGCTATGGGTGACGGTACCGCAGCACCAGGTGCTGCACCTGCTCGACTGGGTTGTAGAGCCACGCAATGATTCCTGCATCGCGACCGTTAAGCGATGGGCATGGAAAGCAGACGGCACCCGCAAGCCAGCAAACACGCGGGAGAAATTCGCCCCTGGTGAGGTGGCGGAGCTAACCGGCATCCCTGATAAGCCGCGAGGGAAGACAAAGGACAGGGCATACCAGGCAAAACTGGAACAGAGAGCAGCGAAGAAGGAGAGCCGCGAGGCCAAGAAATCTGAAAGCGCCCGTAAGCGCGAGCTGAAGAAAACCGATCTGCCCGGGTACATGATTGAGAGAGCGATGGAGTCGATAAGTCGTCCGAAATACAGCAAGCCGCTCGGCACACCGTCACACCTGGCAGGCGTTCGCGTGAGTGATTTCGTGTACCGCGTTTACCTGAGCATCAACGCCCGTTTGAACATGGGGGAGTTTCGCGCATTAAGCGAAGATGAGCGCCGCGCAACGCGGAGAGAATGCATTTCACGGCTACTGAAAAACCCACCAGCCGATCCACACGCGAAGGGTGATAAATCGCCCCAGAACGCCGCCTAAGACCATATTCAGGAAGAACGACCATTTATGTCCCTGGAGGATGCACGGTGCAAAATTGAGGCCTGGCGCATACACTATAACCAGAGACGTCCCCATTCTGCGCTGGGCTGGATGGCCCCGTCCGAATTTGCTGAAAAGTCTGCCGGTTGCCAGAATACGCAACCAACATGAAGCCGGTTATTCCTGATTATGACTGGAGCATATTCGGGGTCAGGGTCATTCAGAATGCATACTTACTTCGATGTGTGTTAAGCAATGGGGGGCAGGTCGGCAATTTATTGTGAAAGCGATAACACTAATAGCATTAGTGAAGAGGCTAAAGATTTGTTTAGAACCCGCCCCCTTAAGAGGCGGTATTCTTAGCAAACATTTTATTTACTGTTTATCAATTGCAATAATGGGATCTCAGCTACATCACTAGGGATATAGGGGTCATCTTCTTTTAAATTAACCCCAATACAATCAACATCATTTAACCCAATTTCCCAAGCCCACCTAACATCTAACGTACTCATTTCTATCCCTAAACTATCTCTTTGTGGATGCTCAGGAACAATATTTTTTAACATCGCATCACATCCAAGATAGAATTTTCCACAGGCCTGATACGCAGCAAGAAATCTTTCTAAATTGACATTGCTATCAGGAGTCATCGTATTAATTCTACTGATCATTGTCATTCTTTTAGTTAATGGCGTTGTCATCATATTTTCAGATATCAGTACTCTATAATGAGTTGGGTTTTTAACTGAAATACCCTTGACAATACAAACCCGTAATCTGGCTTTACTATCTACCAAGCCTACTGATGATATAAGATCTTTAAAAATATCCTCACCTATATCGGGGTGTTTAAATAATAGATATAACCCTGGATAACACGATTTTAATTGAGCGAAGCCTACTCCTTGCCAGCGTGTTCTATCCCATAGACGAGGTTTGATTAGGCTTTGTATTGAATAATCTTTATGCGTAATATTTTCGGAATTAAGTTCCTCTTCAGGTATTCTTCCTTTACCAGGTGTTGGAACATTTATATCCTCGACCTCCAACACTTTCGGAAATTCACTATCCCAGGATTTATCTCTTAAAAGAGAGTAAGTTTTCTTTTCAGCACTGGTGGAATAAATATTCTTAATTTGTTGATCAATATCATTTCCAAGAACATTTTCAATCGCTTTGATACAGGCACCGAAACTAATTGCCCTGTCAAATGCAGCATCTTCGAATATCATTCTTTCAATGTATTCTGTATTTTTTATAAAAAATAACTCAGGTAGAAGATCAAATACTATTTTCTTGAATTCATTAGTGATTTTTTGTTGAGCATCGATTCTAAATGCACTTGTCTCAAAACCATTGCAATTTATAGTAAGGTTTAGTTTTCCATTATTGCTGTTTATTTCATGTGATAAGGATAATTCATCTTCATCATCTGCTATTACTTCAATAATTAAGAATGCTTCTTTCAGATGGATGTTATCAATCGTACAAGTTGCAAAAGCACTCTCTAAAAGTGCTAAGATACTAGTTGAAAACTCTATAAATGGTGACCGATTCGGAAAGTTAATTTCTATGGTGCATCCAAAAATAAAAGATGTATATATTCCTCGTTTATCATAGTTATCTTTTATGCCTTTACTATTGAATCCAGCATCAAAGTCACGTATTTTTTGCAAAAAATCATTATGATCTTTATCGGCAGTAACTTCGTACTCACGTTCAAAATCTTCAATATAACCTAAAGCATATTTAAGACATCCCGATGATACAAAAAGACCTAATCTATCGAGTTCATCGGGAATATTACTCTGTCGATTTATTCCATTTAGGTCAGTGTTCAAAATGAGTTGACTTATGTAAAAATCAACTTGCTGATTTTCTTTATCGCCGAACGGGCTATCACTGATATTTTGGTTAATTATTAAAAACAGTTCATACCATAAAAGAGCATGTGCTAATTTCCCTAGTTTTATTTCTGCTAGGCATAAACTATAATAAATATCAGCCTGCTTTAATGATATCTCATCATACTTCCAGTAGTTATCTGTAATCAAAGAAGCGGATAGAAGCAAGCATGAACGTGAACTCCATAGCAACCCAATGGATTCGTAAGCATAAGCAATAGCTTTTAATGCTAATATAAATTTATCTCGTGATTCCTCTTTATAAAGTGGAATAAAAGATTTTCCTAAATACTTGATTGCCTGATAAGGGTGACCATTTTGAATCCTCTTTATACCTCTTCGTAGATTTAATAATGCTCCTTTAACTTCACCGCCTCTAACAGCAGATTGCTCAGTCATATAGTCTAATAAATTTTCATATGCATCTACCTCGAAAAAAATGTCATCTAGTTCGTTCAAAAGTTGGAAGTTTTTTTCAAAGGGATAGCCTATTAAATTCCCACTATTTTTAAAAATCTCATGTAACTCTTCAAATACAACCGAAGCATCTTCTACATCTGAAAACGTTGTCAATTTATAAATAGCTTTGTGAGTTCTCGCTGTGAGTGCATTACTGGGACGTGATTCATCTTCAGCTATCTCATCTAGTTTAGCGAGCATGTTACGTTCAATATTCTCAATGTCGATTGTAGATGTTGCGTTGTTAAGTCTAATATAACTTTTATGAACGGTTACTAAATTTAAAACTTTCTCCCATTTTGAGGAATTAGTTGATGATGCAATACTTTCATATGCAAATTGAAGATTTTCTTCGAAGAGATTAAAATCTTCCATCCAAAAATGAGACTTCCAGGCATATTGATAATACGCATCCAGCAATTGTTGATTAGTCCCGAATTTCTTTGAGATTTTTATAGCTCTTTCAAATAGACCTTGTGTTTCAATTAGTGGTTTCTCAAGTTCAGCGCTTAACTCTGCAATTTCTAAAAACATATCCACCTGTTCATATGAAATTTCAGCAGGGTTTATTTTATCTCTAATATACTCGATTAATTCTTCATATTTTTTATGCTTTTTATAATCATTTTCTCCAAAAACAACTTCTCTTTTATATTGCGTTGGAACTGACAATGAATCAATGACCAATTGCTCAAAATTATTTTTGTAAATTTGATCTAATAGCCAATTAATATCTAATATACGAACATCTATTCCAGTTTTTGTTTTTAATGTATCCTCAACCTCTGAACGAATATTGGACTTTGCAGATTGATTCGTTACGCAAAATACTTTAGTATACCCACGATCTGTTTCTTTTATCTTAAGTACATCTTCATGGCATTTTTTCTTCCAGTCTTTACGTGTACTTACCGCAAAGGCCCAACGTTCTTTATTTGATGCTTCATTAACACCTTCGAACCAAAGAAGTTTATTCTGTTCCGAAACAGGGAATGTTTGTGTGTCAGTTTTACCATCCCCCCCTGCTACAGGACCAGTTTGTTCAAGGAGATTAGGGCAAATTATTTTTTCACATATTTTTTTTGCAAAATCTTCGAATTGTAGTTCTTGATTTCTTGTATTTAGCGTAGAGAGGAAGTGTTCCAGTACAACTCTATCTAAAGTACCAGTCTCTCTGATTGTTGAATCAGAAAATTTTTCAGGGCGACGGCGCCTTAGAAATTCTTTAGATGAAAATTTGGTTTCCTGTACATTCATGATTTTGACGCTCCTCTTGCTATCGACAATAAACCTTTGTATGCATCAACTAGATTTATTGTTCATACTGCCTTTTTTGAAGAAAAAATTGCGGACGTTTATTTCTAGACAAACTATCTATGTAATCACTATACCACTGCATCATCTGTTGTCTCCCTTCCAAATACTGTGCATGATTGTAAGCCCCGTGAATAGCGTTCTTATCCACATGTGCAAGCTGTGTTTCGATCCATGCAGAGTTGAATCCTTCTTCGTGCAGAATGATACTCATTGTGAGACGAAAACCATGCCCCGTCAGCCTTCCTTTTTATCCTAATAACTCAATTACCTGATTAATCCTTTCCTTTGAGATCGGCTTAGTACGATAATTACGTCCAATGAATACGATCGGATAGATGCACCTAATCTTATAACATCGTGTTTTCTATGTCCGTTCCTGGCACTAAGCAAACAGTCAGACGCAAATGTAAATCAGTACAAAAAATTACGGGGGTTGAACTCCTCCAAAAACGGAGGAGCTAAGCTTTAGATTTCACGCTACCTACTAATAAAGGACCAATTTAAGGTTCGTATCATAAGGCCATGATTATTTTATATTTCCCAATGTTATCAATATAATCCGCATACCACTGCATCATCTCCCTACGTCCTTCCAGATACAACGCATGGTTGTACGTCCCTCGAATCGCGTTCTTATCGACATGCGCAAGCTGGGTTTCAATCCACGCTGTATTGAACCCTTCCTCATGCAAAATCGTACTCATCGTGTGGCGGAAACCATGCCCCGTTACCTTCCCCGTGTATCCAATCCGCTTAAACACCTGATTAATACTCGCTTCGCTCATTGTTTTGCGGGGATCATTCCTTCCAGGAAACACCAGTGGATATTGCCCTGACATCACTTTGAGCTGCTGTACGATTTCCAGAGCTTGGGTAGAGAGGGGCACAAGGTGAGGCCGTTTCATCTTCATTCGGTCGGCAGGAATTTCCCACACCGCTTTCTCAAGATCAAATTCACTCCAGAAAGCACCTCGAAGCTCGCCGGTGCGAACTCCCGTAAGTATCAGCAAACGTGCGGCAAGAACAACCAGCGGGCTGCCTGTATAACCAGAGAGAGCTTTAAAGAAGTCTGGTAACTCCTCAACAGTCAGGAAGGGATAATGCTTTGATTCATGCCCTGACATCGCGCTGGTTAGATCTGCTGCAGGGTTGTATTCCGCACGTCCAGTAACGATGGCGTAACGAAAAACTTCGCTGCAGCGCTGGCGAACCTTCTTGGCCTTCTCTGTCGCGCCACGGCTTTCCATTCGACGCAGCACATTAAGCAGAACCAGCGGTTTGATTTCATTCACCGGCTGCTGGCCAATATAGGGGAAAATATCTTTATTGAAAGCTTCGATAATGTCCGAGGCATAGCCTTCTGACCACCGGCTCACCTTCGTACCGTGCCACTCAAGCGCCACAGACTGGAACGTATTATTGAGCTGCACATCTCGAACCAGCTTTTCTTCTTTCTTCGCAAACGATGGATCGATACCTTCGGCCAGTTTTTTCTTGGCTTCATCACGTAGTACCCTCGCTTGTGCGAGAGACACTGCAGGATAAACACCAAAAGCCATACGCTTCTCTTTTCCATTGAAGCGATATTTCATTCGCCAGTATCGAGAACCAGAGGGAACGACTTCAAGATACAAACCAGCACCATCTGCCAGCTTGTAGGCTTTCTCTCTGGGTTTAGCAGCGTCTACCTGTCGGGCATTAAGCTTCATTGGGGGCATCTCTCTGGACCGAACACAGAATGCCCCCACTTATGCCCGCAACTGTGACTTGATTCTGGTTGAGTACAGTTGATAACAGGAGATAAAATACGGGCTAGGAACCGCAGTATACGGGCTTTTAGTTGAGTTCGGTAGACCTGGGAGGAGTTTGAAATGGTGCCGATAATAGGAGTCGAACCTACGACCTTCGCATTACGAATCAGAAGCACCTACTTTAACTATCTGTTTTTACAAGCATTAGCCGCATTCACAATGGTTATGTTGATGGCACAAAAAGAATGTTGATGTAAGGTGTTGCCATGTGCGTGTCACATCCATGGCACAACAGAGCATTAGCGCAAGACTCATCACCACCTTCACCGGTTTTGAGTTGTTTTGCGCCAATTTTTTCCTGCCCACGCCAGTCACCCTCCTACATCATTCGATAACAGAAAAACACAACGCTAGTCACAAAAAAAATCAACAACAAAAGGTTTTCACGCATTGTTATGACAATATTTTTCTATCCACGAAGAAAGCATGTCAATTTAATAATCTAGCATTGATAATACAAAAGTATTTCATTAGAATGTTCACCAAAAAAATAAGACAATTATAAATATATTATGAGGAATGTATGATTGAAAGAAATCCAGCGCAAAACAGATTTGAGGTTTTAGATAGCTTCAGGGGGATCTGTGCCATTTGTGTCGTTTTCTTCCATATGACTATTATCAATGGATTATCCACGCTACCATTTTTTAGAGGGAGCAATGTATTTGTAGAATTCTTTTTTGTATTAAGTGGCTTCGTTTTGACCCACGGATTCGCATACAAGCAACACCTTAGTTTTAAAAAATATATAACGGCAAGGTTTTTCAGGATTTACCCTCTTCATGTATTCACACTAGCAGTAATGATCATTCTAGAGTTTGGTAAACTAGTAGCGGAGAAGCATGGTGTAAGCTTTCAGATACATTCATTCACAATAACAAAGGATGTTAGTGAAATATTGCCTAATCTCTTTCTTGTTCAGGCATGGACACACTTAACTCAAAACGAAAGTTTCAATGGCCCTGCATGGAGCATTAGCATTGAGTTTTATACATATATCCTTTTCTTCTTTACTCTGATGTTAAGCTGGAGGCTAAGAGTTGCTTCATGGGTCGCCATATCAGCAACTGCATTTTTATTTATCGCTTATAATTACTACTACTTTACTCCTAATGTGGTGAGGGGGCTTTCCTGCTTTTTCCTTGGCTCTTTAACCTATGTTTTGATAAGGCGCATACACAACCGCATTGATAATGATAGGCTAACTTGCATTTTTATTTCACTTGAGATTGTAATCCCTGTGATTATATACTCACTAATAACTTCTGATCTGCAGCATAAAAACATAATGCTAAGCTTTGTATTTGCAATCTGCATATCTATATTTTCTTTTCAAAAAGGTCCTATATCAAAGCTGTTGACAGCAACACCTTTAGTTTGGGCTGGAAAATTATCATATTCTATATATATGACTCATGCCGCAGTTCTTTTGGTCATCACATCAATATTTATAGTTACGCAGAAGTTTACTGGGATCGAACTGACAAAGATAATCGACAATTCTAGAGTTATCGACGCGGGCGGCCCATACATGAACACCGCCCTGTCCATTGCTACACTGGCAATTGTTATACTCACATCTATTGTGACTTATAATTTAATTGAGAAGCCTTTTATTCAAATAGGTAAAGATATACTAATGAAACAAGCTAAAAGTTCAATTCAAAGCTAATTATCATCTTTGCCGGGTGGCGTTAATATTATTACCTTCCCGGCTAATTACACATCCCCTGCCTTGCCAAAGCCAGATGGTTCCCCCATTGACTCTTGGTCAACGCTAAAAGAATCACTGACCTGGGCAGCGTCTACAATCCAGAATGGAACTCCAGAAGGCACATCCTTTTTTCCAATTTCCAGAGTCGTCATTCCAATATTTGATGCCACAGACATTACTGCCGTTCCACCTTGAAATTCAAAAACAATTACTTCCTGCATTATTTACCTCCGAATATAATAATATTAAGTTCAGCACAATCAAGGGCACCTCCCGTACTGCGAGAATATATAGTAACATTACTTGTTGTTTTAAGAGGATTGCCATTTACCCCACTACCATCCATTGATATCACTGCTGAGCCCGTCCCTGCGGTAGCTCCATCGCCAAATGATAATACTGGACAGTAGTTTGTGTTTGCCATTGGGTTAGTAAAGTTTACCAAATACTTGCCAGTGCTTAGTCTGGTAATCGAACTAACATTCATCGAGTCTTTTATTGTTACCGGGGAGATCCCATTAAAATTAGCCCATGCAGTGCATGCAGCTGGTGATGATGCCGTAATAGCATTAACTATTCTCGGGTCATCGCCAGCAGCCACCGTTCCCGCTGTTGTTCCTACGTTTCTGGTTGCTGAGTTACCGGCGCCAAGCTTTGAGAGAACGCCAGCAGCATCAGTTTGCGCCAGAATTTCCCTGGCGAAAGCAGTAAGGTCAGTTAGCGCAGCAGTGTCGATGCCGTTGAAGTACGGCAACTTGTTTGCAGCACCAGTTAACACTGCCAGAGCTGTCAGTGTGGCATCAAGAGGCTGGAAACTCGCAAGGATGTAAGAGAGCGTACCTGCAGTCATCATGTTTGCGGCGATGTCGTTCGCTGACCATACTCGCGCGGCAGTCCCCTCTTGCGCTCGTTCAATCGTCATCACATCGCCAGTTCTGGCTGTGACGTGTACAATTTCTGTTAACTGCCCTGTCGCCGCGTCGATGAGAGTAAGCTTAAAGAAACTGGTTCCCGCTACCGGGCTAGGGAATAAGCTACCCGCGCCAGTGTTTACCGTAAGCGTCGTGGCGCTAGCATTGATTGACGAGGCAAGCACTGTTGAGGCATTGTTTGATGCCAGTAAGGTTAAGGACATTTGTCCTCCTGATTATCAAAACATAAAGGGATTACTAATGAATAATTTTGCAGCAGCATTAATTAAAATATTACTAGCATCACTATCGACGCTAACAATAGCGCTATCTTGTATATTGCTTGTTCTTTGTTTTGAAATGTGGACTCAAGATGGCATGCCAGCACTCCTTACAATTAAACTGAGCTTATTCATATTCAGCCTTACAATTATTTCATTGATAATATGCACATGTTTAAAGATATATTTATCAATAGTGTCAGACAACAGGACCATCAATGAAATAAAAAAGAACAAAGTTTCTGTAAGGCATGATAATGAAGATATCAGGGTGTAATTATCCAACTATCGTTACGGTAACTGGCTGATAAAATGGCATATGCAGCAGGCCGCTATCAAAGGCCTGTTTGAACAACGTAGCATACTCGTACTCCGTGCTTTTAATCAGAACGCTGCTCTTCTGGTTAAAGGCGCGCGTATTGAATGCGCTGGCATTAAACATCGCTGAATCGGTAAGCTTTCGGTAACCCTTGATGATTGAGATCGTTGCACCGGATGACGAGAACAGCACGGATATACTCCAGCGCTGGTCGTTGACAACGTCGACACCATCAACACCAGTAAGGAACCTCAAAACACGGCGCTTAAGCCATGGAATGGTGAAGTAGAACCCATCACCTTTGTAGAAGTTCCATGTCATCACTCGCTTAAACAAGTCGTCGGATGCCACAACCTGCTCAGACTGGTCTACGAGCTTTCTACCGTTAAACTCAATCGTGTTGAAGGTTAATGCGTTATATGGACCGTAGATATTCTGCTTCGAACTGATGAGTATTGGCGGGCTTACGCCATAGATGCCCGCAGCAATCCATTTCAACTGGTCGCCAGAATTATAAGGCCCAATAAATACAGGGAGGTTAGCATTGACCATCCAGTCATACACACTTTTTGCTACGGTGTTGTACGCATCAATAAATGCTTGCAGGTTTTCATCATCGTTATACTGGGTGTAAAGATAAGCACGGATAATATCTTCAAGCATCATTATGCTCCGGAAACATAAACCCCATCATCAGGAATAAACCAATAACTGTATGGGTCACCACTAATGATGTTGGTATTGACATCAACATCCGTAATTGTTCCGTTAACTGTCACAACAACATTAAGAACACTAAACAGGTCTTTATTAAGCGTGCTATTAACAGAGTCAAGAAAAACATCCTTGAGAGTATTAATGTTTAACGGCTTTCCTGAATATATTCCGTTGGTGTAATTAATTGTCGGAGTAGAAACCAAAGACAAGATGGTCGCATCCGTCAGATAGTTAACGCCTTCAGTACGCCATTGATACGTTATAGTAACTAGTTGCTGTAATGGCGTTACGAAAGGAATTGCGTAATTATCAGGCCAGTCATTAATCGTTACCGTCTGATTCCTGAGGTTTGGCGTAACTTCCCCACCACTCGTCCATGTTCCTGAGCTGCTGGTATCAATACCGATCGAGAACGAATGAGGGTTAATCACGGTAATCGTCAGATCGACATCATTCACGCCAGTAATGCCATTCGCTCCGGTGATTCTGGCAACTTGCCCAGACGAAAATCCGTGAGTTAAATCAGTGGTAACCACTCCTGGGTTGGCATTACTGATACCCGTCACATTCAAGGTGCTTCCCTTCAATCGACTAATATCACCCGCTGCTTTATAGATAGCGCCCGCCATTGAATAAATGTCGCCACCACCACACATGATCACCCAGCGCTCACCATCCTGAACGACAGAGGTGAGTCTGGCCACGATATTATCTACCGCGTTAAGCCCTGTTCTGATAAACCCCGGATAGCCCTGGACGGTCATCATTCCAGCATCCCACACTCGAGCTCTATACTCTGGTACGGTTTCGGTTTCACTACCTGGTACGCCAGCGGTGAGATTTGTGCAGGTCAGCGCTATGTCCGCAGGCAAACTCGTTACTATATTGGTCACCGTGCCAGCGGGAACAGCCCATACCCCTCCCACCGTGGCATTACAGGTTACAGGTGATGTCGTTCCTGAAGACGGGATGATCGTCGCATCATCCAATGCGTATTGGTAATTTCCGTCCGATACCAGGAACCCCTGAGGGATGGCAAATCCTGCGGGCCCAGAAAACGACACTGGAACCGTCGTTAGCCCTTCTGATTTTTGCCCAGGAACACCGTACTGTTGAGACAGTAAGTTCAGCAGTAAAATGTTCGCGCCTAGCGGTCCGACTGAGTTAAGGAGATCTACGCGGGCCTGGTCGCAGACAATCGCACCGCCGGTAGTGGTGCTGACCATGTCCTCAATTAATGAACCAGGAAGTTCAGTAGTAATGCCCGGAGACATTGTAGTGGCCAGAGATACGATTTTGGCGCGCAACTCCTCGGCGGTTTGCGGGACCGGGCCAGATTCATCATAAATGACTGGTAAATCACTCATACATATACCTGCGTTATTATTTTTGAGCCCGAGTTCGTAATGGCTGTAATGGTGTAGGCCGGAGGGTCACTCTCTGTCAGAGCGATCTGCAGCGAGGAAAAATACTGACTGAATTGCTGCTGAATCCGGTTAACGTAAAATGTTGGCAGAATCTGCTGGATCACAGAGCCGTTTGCCGGTATCCCGTTTTCCGCAAAAAACGGCGACTCCTGAGGTGCCAGTTTCAGGTTCTGAATGAGCGTTGTCAGATAAACCGAATCATTAAACCCGTTACTGTCCGTCTCAACCTTCAGCCACTTCCCGCTCTCATCCCGTCCGTATGTCCTCATTGCGTGATGCTCCCGTTAAACTGAGTTGTTGGCGCACCAGTGTTGCTCCCGCCATTCCCATTTGTATGCTCGTGTGCATTCAGCCAAGCCAGCAACTGCTGCCAGCCGGTATGCATGATTGACGGGCTGGTACTGGCATCGCTGTCCTGAATGGTTCCAGATTGCCCAGTTAATGCCCATGAAGTGCCGGTGAGCGTAAGCTCAGTGCCGCCGACAGTAACTTTGAACTGTTCAGGTGTAGCAATCGTTATGCTCGTAGGGGTGAGCAGGAAGGTTGTTTTACTTCCGGAATCACGGAGAGTAACTCCTTCCGGGCCATACATCGTCAATACGTTAGGGTCGACGTTCTCCCACTCAGTATTGCTAATTGGGAGGAACGTCAGCGCACTGAGATTAGCCGGTGGCGTCAGGTCAGCAGTACCGCCGCCGAGCCCACTGATGCCACCGATATACGTATCTGCCGGGATTAAAATGCCTTTGTTGCCAGGCCGCATTGGATAGCGGATATACTCCGGTCCGAACAGCGGTACTGTCAGGTGAGGGACGACATAAGGCACGTTGCGAAGAAGAACCTGTATAACCACCATATTCCCGTTGCGCTCTACAACATCGGCCGGCAAAACTTTCCCAGCCATTAACTGGGCCTGGGCGATCTTGTTCGCGGCAAAATTATTCATATTGCCTGCGAAGCTGAGCTTTTTCTCAGTGCTCATGATGAAGTGTTCTCCGGTGCCGGCTGCGCCTCAATAATGGTCACCCAGGAGTTAGCATCTGGTTGGCGACTATTACCCAATAAACGAACAGAAGAAACGCGGAAGTCCCCGGTAAATGTCGCATCATTGCGGAATTGCGAATAAGAGGATGCCTGGACCATTGGTCTTAGCTTTTTCGGCATGCGAATGTAATCGCCAACCTGAATATCACTTCGCATGACACAGGGAATCGTAACAACGCCAAACTGTACCCATGTCGGCTGCCCGACAAGATCAGTGAACTCAATTTGGATTGGATTATTCCTGCGGTAGTTTGCGCTGCCCCTTTCACTACCATCTGAATGATTAGAGAAGTCATTATCAAAGACGCGTATCTCATTGCCATTAACGACAGAGATTTCAACGCCGGTGTAATTGGAGTCCTGGATAATCCCGCGGCTTAGTGAATTAAGCCGGCTGGCTAACTCGGTCAGACTGCCGCATATCATCTGGCTATCGTAGCTGTTGATCAGTCGGTCACTGATGCTGATATTGAATCGATAACCACCACCAAGATTCTGAAGGCACTGAGTCAGAGCCACAGAGAGCTTTATTCCCTTATTCCACGGCAATGTTAGGTTTAGAGGGGCTAGCGGCGCTGGATTAGTTGGAGACACTGCCCCTGCCGTAACGATCAGGTCCATCCTCAACTCGGCTCCCTGCCAGTTCCCCAGCACCTGCCATACGGTCCCTTTCATGACCAATCCAGACTGCCCTGGTTTCGCCAAAGGCAATCCCTTGGACATACCAACCCACATTTCGATGACCATACCGAACATATCTTGTCGGGACTGCTGCATTTCCTGAGGGCTTATTCCCCAAATGGTAATAATGCTCTGGCCTTTCGGGGTGGACTCACCGAATCTCTGGATATCAAACTCAACCATGAGGTTGCCTGGATTAAAAACCCCATTACGCAGACTTGAGTACTGCTTGTAGAGCTTTCCGGGATTACCTTTGCTATCTGGTGGGTAGGAGATTTTAACATCGTAATACCGCATCAGCTGATCACCTCTATCTGAGCATTCGGATAGCGCCAGACCATTTTCGTTGAAGAAAAAACTCCGAATAGAAGGTTGATATCGGTACCGACGGGAGAGCCGATCATCGGGGTAGTAAGAAGACGGGCCCCGGAGTTATCAGTTACGTTCAGGTACCAGCGCTGGCCAGCGATATTCCATTTTATCTGGCAGTTATAAACGGAACCGTCCAGAACAGGAGTGAAAACCATGCTGGTTTTCTCATTCCCTGAAAAGGGATACAGGTCTGTGCTCATATGCCGAATGTCCCGCTCAATTTCCCAATCAGGCCGGTTATCGCATCGGATACACCACCTCCAAGGGAGGTGTTACCCAATGCCGCTACGGTGTTAGTCCAGGCGCTGCTGTTTGTAACGTCACCAGCATCAATCTTGCTGATGTAGTTGTTTACCGCCTGACCAGCTTGCGATTCGCTAACGAGAGGCTGCTCAAAGCTCCAGAGCCATTGGCGCTGCGGAGTGGGGTCGCTGCCACCGCCCCCAGTAACATCTCTGACGCTCTTCAGGATACAGCCGCTGTAAATCAGCGCTGGCGTGGCGACAATGAATGTACCGCCGAGGTTGGCGTGGGCTTGCAGTGCCGCCTGTAGCGCACTGAGGGTGACAAGCTTCGTCATCGTCCCAGTGTTCTCGTTAACCGGTGCATCCATAATCAGCGAGATCTGCAGAGGCATAGCCAGCAGAGCGTTCGCAGCCACCGTCTGGTTTGCAAACGGGTACCGGCCAATTTCATAGTCCAGCATTGTGCCGCCCTGCGGCGCCCGCCAGTGACAGAAGTACTTATCCATGTTCGTGAGGTTGGAGGCACCACTAAGCAGTCCTGTGACAAAGCTGGCGCTCTGCGTCAGCGCTACGATAGGCAGCATCCCGCCAGGAATCGCCTGCGCAATACCTTCGCAGAGGATAACCGGGGAGATCTCGAAGCCAAGCCGGTAAAGCTCACGCGTAAATGCCATCAGCCAAACCCTCCGAGCTGCGTACTGGTCACAACGGCGTTACCGCCAGTGTTGTTATTTATGGTAAGTCCTTTACTGTCGCCTCTAGTGTTGTCAGCTATTTGCTGGAGAAGCTGATTATTTTTAGCTTCTGTCTGTCGCTGCCAATAAGCATCATGCTGGTTAGGATCCATGGCTGGAATATTCTTCCCGTAGAGGGCCATATACTGCTCGCGAACCCGGCCTGGATAATTGACATTCTCTTTGCTTCCTCTGCGGCTTCCGCCGTTGTAATAACGCAGCATCTCATCAACATCACCACCAGCCTGTCCTTTCGCCCAAGCTAATGTCCTGGCACCAGCCATGATGTTGTCACGCGGGTCATACGGGTTTTCACCGTTCTGGAAATTGAATGGCATCACCTGCATCAGGCCAAGTGCGCCGGCCTTACTTTTTGCATTTTGATCCCAGGATGATTCAGCACCAGTTATGGCCTTCAGCATTTTTGAATCGACACCATACTTTTTCGCTGCCTCTTCAAAGTACTGGTCATACTCCGTAGGCGCAGTGTCGGTCATCCCGTATAGCTTTCTCGTCACCCACTTAGAAAACGCGGGAGTGTTAGGGTCACTCAATCCGCCCTTCACATAGTGAGTTCCGGACGCGTCCGTTTTCACGGTGTTATTCAGGAATGAGGAATTAGCCTGCAAACCAGCAGAAGATGAAGAGTCACCAGTGATCCAGCCAATGACGCTCATGATGACCTTGCCCAGCTTTTCCACTGCGGACATGAATGCATCTACGTCAGATTTGAACGAAGGTGAAGCAAGGTAATTGCCGAATTTCTGAATTCCGCCCGCCAGGCTGTCTATCCATTTGCCCAGCTCAGGAGATTTCAGCACGGTATCTATGGCGCCTGAAAACGCATCGGATAGTTTGGTTAACTCCGGCGTCAGTGGTGCCAGTCCACGGATAAAGGTATTGCTGATGCTGACCTTGCTGCGGTCCAGCTGGATGTTGAAATCTTGCCACTGCTTCAACTGGCGGTCTGATACTTGAAGCTTTTGCGTATCGACGGCGGCCTGTTTCGCCATAGCGTCAATTTCCGCATCGCTCATCTTTTTGAAGCGGTTCAGGTCATCAATAGTGAAATAGTTCGTTAACCCGTAAGCCTCTGCCCCCTGCTGGGTGCTGCCGTTCTTCACGTAAATATCGCGCGCAGATTTAATCATCTGAGGCAACAGCTTCGTTGGGTCCTGATTGGCATCAACGCCCATGGCGTTAAAGGTCCAGCGCTTACTGAGATCGGCCTGAGCGTCACGGATAGCCCCCAGTGTTCCTACCGGGTTACCTAACGCGCTCTGGAAGTTCACCGCTGCCGAGTTCAGGCCGCCGGCAGTTGTCCCTAATCCCATGGCGGTAAAGCGCTGAGCAGCAGCAGAACCCGCCAGGCGATTCATGCCCCATAATCCACCAGCGCCAGCCAGGCCAGTGAAGACACCAACGATGCTACCCCAGGACAACAGGCTCGTGGTCGCGTCCTTCAGGTGCCCCGCCAGGCTTTTCGCATCCTTACTGGCTTTGCTCAGAAAGTTGCTGGCACCGCTGGTTTTCTTATTCAGGTCTGATTGCGTTTTACCGGCTTTATCGAGGCTCTGGTTTAACTGATCCAGACCGCCATTCAGCGCGGATATTGAGGCCACGCCATCAGTAAAGGCTTTGGTGACAGCATCCATGCTGTGACGCATTTTTTCGGTCTCTTTCGCAGAATCACCGATTCCACGTGACGACATCCGCCAGGCCTCTGGCAATTCATCGACCGCTTTTTTATACCCGTTAAACTTGTCGAGAAATGAGTTAAAGCTGTCGTCATTAACAGCAATATCGACAATCGCCTTAGCTGCCATTGAAGTATCCCTTCTGCTTTATTGCTTCCAGGATGAAGCGCTGCCGGAACTGCAACGGGCTTTCATAGTCGCCCATATCTAATTCACGGCAGAGCTCGCGGAAGCCTTCATTGGAGGCCCAGGTCAGGAGGGTATGTGTGACAGTTCCTGCTGGGGAATCGGGGTCTGGGTATCGATATCCGTTTTCGATGTCGGTAAAGAATCGCGATACCCCGTACTGGTCAATGAGGTAAGTTGACCATTGTACGCATCGAGCGCTTGTCCCACTGTTCCGGCGATCAGATTCGCCTTCTGAATAGCAGAGGCCACCATAAAAAAAACAACCTCACCTTCGACTTCACGGTATTCATCCTGGGAGATAATTCCCTGTTTGAATGCGGTGTCTAAAGGCGTCGTTTTCCATGTGCCATCGTCGTTCCAGACAACAGTGGTAAGGCGCTGCATATCATCGATGATTGTCGGCGCACCAGGCTCTCGTTCCTGCTGGGCTTTTAACGCTTTGCGCAGCATCATGGCGGCCACGCGCGGCGCACCAATACCACCAACCATTGAGAAGAAGTTATTGAACATGCTGCCAAGCAGCACACAGTTTTCCTCAACAACTTCATAAGGCAATGGTACGGCGTGCAGGTAAAGCAGCGTTCCATCTTCACGAATAACTGTGCTGACAAAATTTAGTTTGCGGTCAATTTTCACGGTCAGTTCCACATGTTGTCGTTAATCGGCAGATACCCAGAGATCGTCACAACATACCCAGCGTCCGAGCCACTGAATGAAAGCTCATTAAAATTGACCAGATAGCAGTTTTGCAGGGTGTAGTTGCTGAACGTCGTCGCGTCCGGAGTCACCACAACCTCTCCCAGGGAGGTATCGGTCAGAAAGCGCTGCTGGTAGCTCGCGCCGATGGACTGAGTTTTCAGCAGATGTACAGTGAGCGTCACCTGCTGATATGGAACCTGACTACCTACCGTCCCGGTTGCTGTTGGGATGATGTCTGTCGCAACCCCATCAGGGCGAAGGCTAATCATCTCTTTCCCGAGGTATGGCGCGGTGATGTTGAGATTGGGGTTATCAGTAACCGAGATAGCCCCTTTGACGCGGTTCAAAAAGCCCTGAGGCACCATTGGGTTTCCCATTTTTTACGCCCCTACAAAGTTGGTTACGTTCAGGTTGAACGTGATGGATTCGAAGCCGCGGCGCGGAGTCATAACGGCGCTAAGCCCGTTATATTTGCCGTCCTGGTAATCCGATGGATTAAGGCTAGTGTAGCTGGAGAACGGAACGGCATTGATAACGGCATTCCCTGCGTAAGTGCCCTTCTCATATTCAGCATTGAAATCGGTCTGGGTGAGTTTTGTCCCCACTACCTGACCAAGAATCAGCCCGTAGCTGATGCCATTGCGCAACGTCTTCAGGGCGCGGTTCTGCAAACGGTCAATGCCCACCTGCTCATAGTAGAGCGGGTTGATGTTGGTGTTGGAACCGTTAATTACTTCGTTCGCCAAATCCAGCTCGAGGTTGATGGCGGCCCAGGCTACCGAATACCAGTAGTTGAATGGCTTACCATCCAGCATGTGCCCCGCCACCAGCATCTTGTTGCTCAGCCCGCCTTCAGCTGCCGAGCCGATGTAGTTAATGCTGTTATCCTGCAGCGTTTTCAGCAGTGTACTGTTACCTGCCGGTGGATACTCCGTTACACCGTACATGAAGCGCCAGGACATCGGCGGAACCTGATTTGAGGATCCTGGGTCATTCGAAAGCGATGATTGAAATACCGCAGCCATAGAGAACTCGCTTGCGGCAATTGCCGGAGCCTCAACACCTGCGCACACAGACTTGTTTTCGGTTGCCACCCAATCAGCATAATTTGCGATAGTAGTGGTCACGAAGAAGTAAACCAGTGAGCTCGGCGATGTATAAAGGCCGGTAAGGGTTTTGAATGTCGCTTCATCAGCAAATTCACGCGGAACAAGGTATGAGAAGAACGTCTGGTAGGTGTTACCCAGTGCAATATCTTCGTCGATAAAGTCGCTCAGTGCGGCAACTGCAGCGGTATTGCTGACGTCGCCGAGCTCAAGCACATACACGGCGCGGTTTGTACCCTGGGTCCAGTAAGCACTGTTCATCTGCTGAATTTCCAGGGCATTAACCGTAGTCACTGTCCCCATGGTTGTCGCAGCACCCGGATCTGAGCTGAGCGGATAGGTAAACGCTGTTGAACTGGTGACCGTCGCCGTGAATGCCCCGTTATACGCGGTTGGCGCTGCGCCAGAGATAACCACTGGGACGGTATCACCGGTGGTCCAGCCATGCGGAGCAGAAAGCGTAACCGTAACCACGTTCGTCGCCCAGGCAAGAGCTGTGATGGTTTTCGCCGGAGCAAGAATGCTTTTCAGGTCATCTTTCGTAGAAAGTAGCTGGTAGCTGCCCGCTGTTAGTGTGGTGCCGCCGACCGAGACCAGCGCGCCGGACTTCAGCAATTGGGGCGGCTTCGGCGGATTGGTTACCGATACGTTGATGTTAACAATTGCCATTTAATTAACTCTCCGGATAAATGGACGGAATTGACTTAGCGATCACCTGGCGCGCGACGTTTCGCATCCGCTGCTGGCAATAGTTGATTGTGAATTTGATGGTTTTACGCATCGCAATGATGTTCAGTTCGTTCTGGGTAATGCGGTCATCCTGAATTACAGGGATATTCATCACCCCCATTTCAGCGCTATCGCTCATGGTGTACTGGTGAACGTACGTCAGGAAATCTTCCGCAGCGGAATTTCTCAACCCGGTTATAGAAATCGTCACTTCCTCGCTGACGAGCTGCCATTGGCTTGAGTAATCATCCATGTAAGCGCCAGAGGCCACACCAGTAGGGTTTGAGCACTTCACGGTTGCGTAAGGCGGCGTCAGGTTCTGCAACGACAGCATGGCCGGGTACATGGGCATATACTTGTTGAGAGCCAACCAGATAGGCAATGAACTGGACACCACAACATCACTTAGATCGATGTCGTCTGCAGATTTGATAATCTGCGACCGCATATGCGGGAAAATCGCTTCGCCGGTGTAGTGGAAAAGTCCAGCCGACTCATTCAAACCAGTACGCCGGGAGAACGAGAACTGGATGCCAAAGAACTCGCCAATGTAGAGAACGTCGCCGCCAATGTCATTGAACGGGTCGATATCCGATTGCGCGGTAAACGTCACCACGTTGCGGTCGTATAGCTGCTCGTCGTCCTGAATACTTTCGGTGGTTAGGTGCAAAAAGCCCTTAACATCCTTCGTATCCGGCGCCGGGTCAGGATCATCAGTCAGCACAGAGGCTTTTACCCAGAAAACGAAGCCATCCAGCGGCAATACCTTGCGGATGTACTTCGTGAAGGGAACCACCTCATAGCGGCTTAGATCGTCAAGTCCCTGCGTCAGAGCGGCGTTAAGCTCGGTCTTAGCAGTTTGCTGCAGTTCACTGAGGGAAGGCATTCAGCACCCCGCTTACCCAGGCGCGCATCGCTGCCTGGTATGTTCCGGTATCGATAAATGAGGGTCTCGGATTACCTTTTTTACTCTTGAATCGCTTGCTGATGCCCAGTAGTGCGCGACGGGTTGGAACACCATCAATTCCGTTCAGCTCTTCGTTATCAAGGAACGCGACAAACAGGTCATGCACGCGAGACATCGATTCAGCGAACGGATCTCGCGGCGTCGGTGCGCCGGCCAGCATATTTTCCATACCACCAGCCAGGTCATCAGCCATCAGCGCAGCAATATCCTGGCCGTGTCGGTCAAAGAACGTCTGCATGATTTTGTACTTCCCCTCGAGGAACTCAGCCACATCACCAGTGGTGGTGTTCTCGTCCTCGTAGGGAATGTCCATTACACCGAGATGCAGGGTGATCATGAGAGCCCCCACAAGCTGCCGAACTGCTGCGCAATCATCAGATAACGACGGCCCCATGGGTCTTGCAGCATCTGCAGATCCGCCAGAGAAAGGTCTTTGAAGAAATCAGGGACCAGGCGTTGCGAGCTCGTTGAGTTATCACCAGCGCCAGTGATGACACCAGCTTTAAAGTCATTGAGGCCGTATTGCTTCCTGAACTCTGCGAAAACAGATTCGGTACCATAGTTAACCAGGAACGAAGCGCCAAGGTTGTACACAGCAACGGTGTAAAAGTTCGGCATGACGATCGCGATATCCTGGTTAACCCACTCAACCGCGCCGCCATATGCCAAAGAAAATGACGGCGAGTCGTCGGGAACCTGGTCAGGAGTGATCCCCATGTCAGCTCGAACGAATTCGATAAAACCCGACAGACTGATGGTCATTATTTTTTACCCCGCTTCTCCGTCGCGATGGTTTCGCTCACCGTAGGGGTATCGTCGGTATCGTCACGCCCTTTTGTCTGCTCTGCGCTGATTTCCATGTCGCCAGAGTAACCGGTACCGCTTTCACGCAGAGAGCTATCCAACGCCGCTACGGAGGCCTGACGGCGGTTATGCGCGTTGCGGGTGAGGAAGCTGTCGTTATCACGCAGCGCTTTTTCGATGAGATTCGCTGGAACCGGCTTGTCGATGCTGTAGCACAGGCCGATAAATTCTTTGTTCTGGTCGATTTTCGACGCATCAACCAGGCCGTAAACAGCATGGTGGCTGATGATGGCATTCAGTTCTTCGGTGGAACCGTCATGCACCATCATCTGTGAGCCGTGGGTAATCGGGATTTGGCGCAGACGGCCTGATTCCAGAACGCGGAAGGTGAAGATATGGCGCTGCTTGGTTGTATTGGCGATATAGAGTTTCACTGGATTTCCCTCAAAAAAAAGCCCCCTCCGGGAACCGGAAGGAGCTCTTTGATTGCGACTGTATTATTACTGATAGGCCATCGACAGGATGGTGATAGCTTCCGGACGAACAGCCCAGCCAGAAGTGGAGCGCAGTTCAGAAAGAACATCCACCGCGCCGCCAGGGATTGGCGTCGGGATTTCGCGAGGCGCTGCCATATCGCAGAACATCAGTGCGTTTGCCGCCAGAGATGGAGACAGCTTCGCAAATTCGTTCGTGTTGATGGTCGGGTTAACCTCCGGCACCTCAACTTCAGGGATGGTAATCATCACCGCATCAGTGCCACCAGCACCGGCGCCAATCAGGGTGTCGTCATATACCCAGTCAATCTGAATACCGGCATCAGAGAGCACACCAGCCATGGTTCCTTTCACGGTCGCTGTACCGCCGCCAGGACGCTGGTATGAAGTCAGCTGGACAATCTGCTGAATTTCCATAGCGCCAAGCACACGCTGAGGGCCGAGGATGACGACGCGAAGCTGGCGGCCGAGTTGCATGGTGCGGGTTAGCGCAGCCTGCACATGGCCCAGCAGGTAAACCGCCATCTGACCATGGTCATAGGTCAGAACGGTGGTGTTGCCGTCGCTGTCAGCCGGCAGTGTTTCAGTGGTTGCGCCAACAGTATTGAGCATACCCTCGCCACCTGCCGGATTCATACCAAACAGCAGCGCGTTGCGGAGCTGCTGGAAGATGCCCTGACGCATGCCAAGGCGTTGAGCCTCGGGTAATGCCACATTCCAGTTACCAGCGGCGGCAGTATCGTGATGATCATAGATACCGCGGGCGCGGAACATGTAGGTTGGCGTGGAAATCATGCGCGCATCCAGCGCCACGCTCGGCAACTGGTTGCCGTTACCAGATTGGCTGGAAGTAACCTGGGTGCGGATATCCAGGCTGCGCATGTAAACGTACTGGTCGCCAGTTCCAAGGCGAACTTGCGGGTTACCACTTGCGATGGTTTCAAACGCGCCGGACGCCTGCTGGTAACTGATGATCAATTCCGGCGCAACATACGACGGATTGACGATGGTGTAGCTGGGGGTAATTGCAGCCATTTAAGTCAACTCCCTATTAAAGTAAGACCAGCGCAATGCTGTCGTTGTGGCCCCAGGTCAGGAATCCGGTAGTGCTGTCATAACTGACAGTTTTAGCGTTTTCCGTGCCAACGGCGAGCAGCTTCACAGGAAGAGTGATGTCTGCAATATCTACTGCGCCAATCGTGCCTTGCGTCGTGGCTGCGCCGCTTGGTGCAGTTGCCGGTGCGTAGGTGAAGGTGGTTGTGGATGGGACCGACAACACAACGACAGTGCCGTTATAGGCAGCCGGTACCACGCCGCTGATTTTTACGTACTGACCAGCGGTCAACCCGTGCGCGGAAGCAGTGGTTGCAGTCGCTACACCAGAAGCGTATGCCACGGCTGTGGTGTCGATATCAGCGCCTGAGTAACCAGCAGCCGCAGCGGTAGTCACTTCGTCATGCACAAAGTTCCATGCCAGCGGAGTACGCACCGAGGCACCAGATGTGCCGAGCGCAACGACTTGAGCAGACGCTTTAAGCGGGACGCGCATGTTAGAACCGAGTCGGTAGTAAGACACGCTCATACCGGATGCGAACTGAGGCACCGGAGATTGTGGCGTGGTCAGGCCGTTATGTGCCTGGTTAAACACCGTAAACCCTTCCAGTTCATCGACAGATGCTGCGCGGCGGATATTCGAGCCGCGCGGGCTTGACTGGTTGCCAGGCAAAAGTTCGGCGATAGCCAGGCCGCCCCACATGGGTTTCGTTTCCGTTGATACGACGGTACCGGAGGACAGGTTGAAACGGTTTGCAGGATCGTCCAGGGCCACGCCCTGAATATAACCGTCAGACTGCACGCTAAATGAGCCAAGTGCATTCGTGGTGGTCATCGGGTTGAGTGATAAATTAGCCATGCTTTAAAGCTCCCATTAAGCCTGGTTGTTGATGCGGGTTACCTGGCGCTTGCCAGACTGGAAGGGTGCCCAGGTAGCAGCCGGATCACCTTCAAAGGTGCTAATCTGGCGGCCGGTGGCGTCAGCGCGTTTAATTTCACGAAGCTGGCCAGGGCCAACAGACAGGCTTGCGGCCGACTGCGCATCCGCATAAATCTGCTTCTCAGCAATTTTGAGCACCTGAGCATCAGCGATAGATGACAGGTCAACGCCTTTGTAGTCAGCAGAGTGTTCCTGCAACTGAACCATCAGGCGGCGGCGATATGCCATCGGCTTTTCGCCAGCCAGCGGCTGCGGGGCGCGATTGCCGAATGCCGCAAATACGCTGTCCGCTTTCACCTGTGCATCAGCCAGTTCGTTGCGCTCTTCATCATTCAACTCAGTTGGGATGCGCGTTTTCAGTTCGGCGATTTCACGACGAAGATCGGAGTCGGCTTTTTCTTTTGCCGCTTTCTCTTCGGCTTCTGCGTCGGCCTTAGCCTTGGCTTCTTCAGCCTCTTTCGCTTCTGCATCAGCCTTTTCTTTCTTGGCGGCTTCCTCTGCATCAGCTTTGGCTTTGGCATCCTTCTCTTCGTCTGCCTTAGCCATTCGCGCATCAATCGCTTTGTTGATAAGCGCTACGATTTTTTCCTCGTCCATCTTTTCAGCCTCACTAGGTATGGAATCAGATTTAACGCCGGTGGGGTCAAGGAGTTTGTCCCATACGCCCTGTTCACAAATTGCAACGTGGTCTAGCAGCTGAGGGGATGGCTCCACCAGCAGAGGCTGACCGTCGACTTTGATGATTGAATCTGGCACTTCACTAAACGTGACCGTCGGTGATGTGCTCAGTTGCCTGGTCGCCATAATCTCGGCGGCTTCAGCGTCATACACGCGGGCGATCGCCCACACCTCGCCGTTATCTGCAACCCAGGCGTTAGTCAGGGTGCCGATTACACGTCTGGCGAATTCATCGCTATCGAGCTTGTTTTTCTCCGGATGCAGCCAGATAAGCGGAACACCGGCCACGCGCTGGAGAAATTCGGGGGTGAGATAGTCATCCGGGTTACGGAATGCCATCTGCTGGTCTGCGGAACGCCAGGTAACGCCTGTTCCGGTCACCCGAATGGCGTACATCCACATGTTGGTAAAGAATTGCGGGCTGCTCAGCGTACCGTCGGCAATAAGCGCCGCCACCTGCGTTTCATTGAGCGCCTGCGCCGCCATCACCTCTGCAAATGGAGGGTGTAACGGTTTTGGCATATCGTTGATGTCAAACCAGCCAGCGGCCAGAGATTCATCGTTGATGGTTGGTTCGAACGTGGTGCCAATGTCGGCCCGGTAGGTGAGATAGTCATTCGCAGCGCTGTACGGTGTCAGAGGGCCATCGTACTGATAACCCACTTCTTCCATCACCTCACGCCTTGCCGCGTCAGCTGCCATTTCTCCAGGCTCAATCTTTCCGCCCGGTGGGCACCAGGTGCCATCGTCAGAGCGCTGGATGAGAAATATCTTCTTCCCCTGCCGGAACATGATACCGCTAGCGAAAATAGCCACGATTCAATGCTCCTATGCTGCTTTCTTCATCGACTCCATAAACTTGCTACCCTTCTGGGTCAGCATGTACTCAGGGATACTGCGGATGTTGTAGATGTAGGTGACATAGCAGCGGCAAAAGACTTCTTCACCTGGCTGCGTGATTTCGTCGAGATAACCCGCAGGACCGGCTTTCACATATCCGTTTTTCTGCGCCCAGTTTCCGCGTATCAGATAGAACAACTGATCACGTTCTTTGTGGTCTTCTCGGAAGTCATACCCGGACTGCCGCCAGTGGCTGTGCCAAATCGCCGCGATCGCGTTATTACTGGTTGCGATCACGTTGTCGATGTTGGCTATCAGCTTATGGTTCTGGTCAATCATCACCCGCCGCGCTTCGAAGTCGACCTGTTCGGCAGACTTCTGAATGTGCTGGGCGGTATCCAGCATGGTTCCCTGCACGCCCGTCAGAGCGATGGAATCAGCCGTAGGGATACTGCTCGCCCAGCCACTAAAGCGGGATAGCGTGGTGTCGATGGCCTTGCGCCGGTTGAGCTGAATCAGGTCGATGCTGGAAAGTATCCGGCGGTCGAGCTCGGCGCGCAATTTCGGCTCAAGGTAGTTAATCGTGAAACGCGTTAACCCCTTGTGCCGCTTCAGTGCCCCCGCTCGGGTAACCTGCAGGTCGTAGGATTTCGTCAGACTCCTGGTGACCATCGCAAGGTAATCGTCAGCCGTTTCCCCTTCAGCAGCCTGCCGGATTAGAGCCTGCCAGCGTTCCAGTTCTTCACGCGACGAATACCCATTACGCAGAAAGAACTTCACCGCATCGCGTACGGTTCTGGTGAAGGTGTTCATAGCATCATCCCGCCGCCGGGCTCAGTCTCTGTTGGTTCCCCTTTTGGGGGATTTGCCTCGAGGGAGTCGTAATCCAGACCCAAACGCTGCGGGAACAGACGTTCGTTCGCGTTGGCGTTCTGCTGCATCCACTCGATGAGGTCTGCCCGGTTCGTAGGGTCATCCTTCAACTGAGGAAGCAACACCTCAGCCATGCTGATAATCGCTTTGAAGCGAATCTCATCAACTTTCACCTTCTCGCTTTCCGCCTCTTTCAGGGAGGACGGCCAGCGGTATTCAAAGTTGTTTATCCACTTGGTGAAGCAGGCGGTGTACGTAACCTTCAATTCCGGCATCTCAGCGCGAAGAGCCTGGAAGAACTCAAAGCTCCATGCCCGGTACTGGCAAATGCGGATGAAGAAGTTGTACAAAGTTTCCATCCAGGCGCGCATGTCGTCGATGTACACGGCGACAGCCTTGGCATCCTCCGTACCCTCGCCAAACCCCTGGGTGAAGGTTTCGCTATTCAGGATGATTGCTGGCATGTCAGCAGCGGCGGCGATGTTCGCCAGGATGTGGTTACGTGCTGAGTCGAGCGGTTTTTCGAGGTTGCTCAGGTCGATTGACTCCACCGTATCGGTATCGCCAATTTGCAGAACCTCCCCCGTTTTCCCGCGCTTCAGCATCATGCGCTTAATGCCGCTGAGCTTCTGCATCATGTTGTTGACGACAGAGCTTGGACCTTTGATTTTGGTAACCAGCAGGCCGCCTTTCACTGCAACCATGTCATCGGTACGCATGGTCTGGATGAACGATTTCAGCGGGAACAGAGCGCGCTGGTAGACACTACGCCCGGTAAAACCGAATGCAGCCGGGTTGTAAGCCAGGTAAATCGGGTCTTCGTTTTGAATAACGACGCATCGCGATTTGTGGTACGGCTTCCCGGCAACGGTAATGCCATCAACTTTCTGGAAGTCGCGAGCATTCGGATCCTGATTCAACACGATACTGCCGGCGGTGTTGAGAGGGTCCAGAATGTTGAAGCTGACGTTGTGCTTATACAGAGTGGTAAAGTCAATAGCCTGTGATGGCTCCTGATTATCCACCAGCATCGCGATTGCCGCAGTACCGTAAATACGAGCAATGCGCGACGCGTTAGCGATGTGACGATCCGCGCCGAGAGCTTTCCACTCTTTTTCAAATGCATCCCGCAGGCGCTGCTCAAGCGAGTACGTTCCAGCGATGTGGACGGTACGCGGCTCATTCATCGCCATCTTAACCGGCCGGTCGACCATCTTCCCGCCGAGCGGGTGATAAAGGTAAATCGTTTTGCAGGTCTGATAGCCCGCCGTCATCCCCGGCTGGATGTCATCACTTTCAAGGAGCGTGACAAGCTCCGGCGAACTGCTGCCGATTTCGAAATCATCTTCGTTCATTGGTTTTCTCGTCAGAGTGCGTCGCCGTTACCGAACGCGATGATCAGCCCGTAGGTGTAGTCATCGAGCAGGTCGTCAGCGCGGTTCTGTGCTTTCTTGTCGGCCAGGTGGAATCGGGAAACCTGCTTATGGAAGTGATTTGCGGTCTCACCTTTGAATACGGCGGTTTTCTCGTAGGCGTATCGGGATATTTTCGCGAGCCCACGGTAGTGATAACCGGATGCCATAATGGCGCGCTCGTCCTTCCCTTTGCTGGTTAGTGCTGATTCAATTTTATTGACCGGCCACCCGAGGCTTTCGCCTTTTTGCAGAAGGATGCTGCCCATGCTGGCATCTTCGATAAAAACGCCCAGGCTGCCGTTGACGGCCACGCACTGGCCTGAAAGCTCGTTGAGCCTCTCAAACACTGAAGGCATCCATACTTCAAGCAGCGCGCCATCAATCTGTACCACATCCCAGTCAAGGATGGTTAGGCGCATCAGCCCTGGACGCATATCAACGGCGTAATAGACAACAGCGGTTCCGTCGTGCTCAGCACCGCCTTTAACCGCAGTATCCATGACGGCAAATACCGCCTGGCACATTTCCGGGTAATCAACCGGCTGCTCGTCGACAAACCACTTACTCACGTCAAACAGAGCATCAGCGGACCAGTCTACGAACTCCGCGAGAAACTCCTGGCGGAATACTCGAGGCTCGCATCGCTCCCGCTCTTTCTCCAGTTCATCAGGAGGAACAAACGGGTTTGAAGATGTCGGCGCGTGGTGCTGATGAAATCCGTGCTTGGGGTCGTTACAGATGGCGTAGAAGAAGTTGTCTTCATCAACACCATCAGGCGTAGAAAATACGTAGGCGCGGCCCTTTGTCGTCAGCAGCGTCGGCTTTATGGACTTAGGCCATATCTCCGTGAGCATTTCTGGCGATTTGGTGAATGCGGCCTCATCAATCAGAACCAGATCATATTCACGACCGCGCCCGGCCAGTTTGTTGTCGTTGGTAACCCAGAAGTCGACCTTTCCGCCGTTCTTCAGCAGCAGGCGCTTTTCCTGCCGGCTAAAGCTTTTCTTCAGGGGGAGCAGGATTTCTTCGAGCTTGTCGTAGATCTCCTGATACTGACGATATTCAGCAGTGAAAATACCCACCCGGCCGCCGAGCTCAATATCCATTCCCGGGCGTTTAAATGGCGCGGTGGAGTACGTAACGGCAGCACTGGAAAGCATAAAGGTCTTACCCCAACGCCTTCCGCAGCGAACTGCATTAAGTGGGTAATCCCAGGCATCAGACCAGACTTTCAGCTGCCCGTCATGCAGCGTAGGCAGGTGAATATCAGCCATATCATCTTCCCGGTATCGGCAATGCGTTATGCACGACGATCGCGTTATCGCTGCCGCCGTCTTTCAACACGCCCACTTCAAGCTCTATTTTCTCAGTAGCTGCTTCTCGGTACGCTGAATCAACCTGCATCTTCGCGAGGTTCCCCTTCGTGTACTCGAGGGATTCAATGCGCGCCGTGTTTCGGTGCATGGATTTCTCAGCGGAAGAAATAAGGTCGTGCAGCGCCTTGGCTTCATCGCCATCCTTACCTTCCAGTTCTTCTCGCCAGCGGCCAATATTCTCCGCAGCGGTGAGGCTCGCAGCTCGCAGCCAGAACAACTCATCATCCAGCGTCAGCGCTTGAGCATCTTCCGTCACAGCATCAGAGAGCAGCATGCGGCGGCCGTAGCCACCGTGTTTCAGTGCATGCTGGTTACCGGGCTGGAATGGGTTTGTTGGTGGTGACCGCCTGGAGCCACGTATCGGTTTCGTTTCTGGAGAATTTGAGGGTTTGCTGCGATTTGCTGGTTTATCTGCTTTTGCTGATGACCTTTGCTTATTGCTCTTTCCCTTCTGCGAATTCGCATTTTTTTTCGCGCTTACTTTCTGCGAATTCGCACCGTAATTCGTAACTTTTATGTAGCGCTTTGCGGTCGAGTAATTCAGTCCCTGCGCTTCGCACCATTCTTTTGGGGAAATGCCGGATTTGGCATGTTCGGACAGGAACCGTTGCTGAAGCTCGCCCCAGTCCGGTTTTGCCATTACTGTTTCCTCAGGTTGTCATTATTGAAGCCACTCAGTGAATGGCCTCTGTAATGTCAATCGACCAGGAACTTGTCAGTTTTGTGGCACATCTCGCCTTCCAGTAACTCAGCGCCGGTAGCAGTAACAATGACGGTGTGGTGTGGGTGAACGTTTTCCGCCAGCCATTTAATCAGCGGTTCGGCTGCTTGTTCGAAGCTGGTTTGTTTCTCTTCCATAATGACCTCTAAGTGGTGATATTAAGATCCGCTATTGCGCGGACCTGATATTCTCGATTTCCCGTATCCCCGCCAACTGGTTATTCGCCTTCTCAATGGCTGACAGCAGCGGGTTAATCCACAGAACAGCCTGGCAGTACGTTATTGAGCTGGCGGTAGCGGGGCTATCACTGGCTGTGTCAGCGTTCCCGGTATCGGTGTGCATTGCGCTGGCACGTAAACGGTTCGCGTAGTTGAGCAACCCACCAGCGACATCAGCAGGAACAGGCAGATCACAGGTTTTTTCACGGCGTAGAATCTCCCGGTATTCGATGACAGTTTTCTCGGCACCAGCATCTATCAGCGAGTTGAGGCGGCTGGCGTTCTCCGCCACCTGGTTAAACCGGTTAAAGTTGAAGGCTTGAGTGGTTATTACCGTCGCCTGTAGTGCGTTGTCGCTGCGCAGCACCTGGTTTTCACTCTCGGATGTATTCAGTGCCGCATTGCTGCGCACCAGCAGCACACAGAGCACCGCAATGATGGTTACGATGACCACCAGCAAGATAGCGCGCCAGCCGATTTTCAAATCCGCCAGCGTGATCATTTCAGTCCATCCATGCAGAGTTGCTTCTCCGCGTCACGGCGCTTAACGAGGCCCGGTAAAATGGTCTTTCCGTCGTATACCCACCGCGTAAACTGGTTACAGGCTGAAGGCCACGCTGCGGGACCGTCACGCAGCAGTGCGTAAAGCGTGGATTTCCGCATCGCGCCGCAGCCGACATTGAAGGTGATAGAGGTGACAGCGGAGAATGTGTCATCGCTGAGCCGCTTACCGCTGGCGTAGCTGTTAACGCATTTCTCCGCTTCAAGAATGTTCATTTCCCAGTCGCGAGCGATCTGCTCATCCGTTTTGCGGACACCAGCTTCAACGCCGTGGGTATTTCCGATGCCGTCAGTCAGCACACCAGCCGGACATACGTAAGGATCGCGGCGGCAGGATTCAGCATTGCCGATAAGCTCGAGGCCTCTCTCGTTCGTACGCACATGACCGGCGTTCAGCACTATGGCAATGATGGTACCGACGGAACACACAACGCCCACCGCACCGCTTTTCTTACTCAGCTTCAACTGGGCCACTGGTAATTCTCCGCATTGCCTCCGTCACCACCTCAGCGGACGCCGGGCGATCAGAGTGTGGTTTTTGACTCACATCAGCCAGGTAATCAGCCAGCAGCTGTGTACGTTTCTTTTCTTCTTCGAGGCGTTCCCGCTCTTCTTTGCGCTTCGCGTAATAGGTCTTTATCGTGAAGTACGCCGATATCAGTGCGCCGAGGATAAATACGTAGTCCTGTAAACTGAGCAAGGAAAATACCCCCAGAGCGGTTGACCACCAGTACGGCAGGTTATGTCCATCTGTCGGGTTCATACGTTGCATTCCACACCTCCGGAGCTACGGGGTGCTGTGTGTAAAGGGGTTCAGGCTCTCGGGCTGATTTAACAACAACACACGTCGAGGATTTTTCCCGGAGCCTGAAAATAAAAAAGCCAGCACGAAGGCTGGCAATATGAGGGTGTTGAGTTGAGCTTTCGCTCTTATGGTCCTGGTAGGGATTTGGTGTGTGGTGGCGAGCGCCCATCTCTCGCTAACATCAATCGGAGGTTTCGCTCCGCTATGTTATTGGCCGGGTATTAGCCGATATGTTCTTTCACCACAACGGAAAGAGCACTGGCTGCCCGGGTGGCTTTAGTCGCGTCTACCGGTTTTCGCCTTGTTCAATGCTCTTACCTGTTGTGCAGTATCAATCTGGCTCAGGGCTCTCGCGTATGAGCTTCAACGTGTCGTGCAGCACGTATTCACTCAAAAGCCCTGACCGGATTGCAGATACAAAAAAGCCCCGAGCTATTAACTCAGGGCCGTCGAATGAATGCACTACTCCATCATTGAGTTCAGATTAAGCAAATATCGCCACTTTGTAAAGCACGTTTTCTCCATTAATCCTAATTTGTAGAAAATCATTATTATCGTGTGACTTTGCTCAACATCTGGTTTGCATACTCTTCCTGCTTAATGCACTCACCAACCAAACTCTCGAAGAAGTCCTTGTAAGACCTACGCCACGTGGTTTCCGGGATATCTACAATAGTAGCGCTGATGTATTGACGTACGCTATCTGGAAGCAATCTGGCGTAGCCTCTGCCACTGCAGCGTGAACAGGTTTTATATGCCGGAACGCCACCCTGGAGAATTGTTTTCTCTTTGTCTAAAACAACACCTTTCCCGCTGCACTGGCATGCATTGGTTAATACGCCCTTCCCTTTGCATTTGTGGCAGAGAGCCTTAACAGTCTCTTTGCGCTCTTCCATGTGTGGCCGGCCAATGCTCTTCATGGTCATCACTTCGGCTTCGACAAACTTATTGCCACCGCAGCAATCGCACGTTCTGGTGCTGGCGGCGCTGCGTGAGTAGTCGGTAAAGGCGAAGGTTGCGAGCGCTTGAATCACCTTCGGTTTAACATCGGATTCAAGCTTGCGAATGGCGGCTATCTTGTCGCAGTGAGTCAGGGCGTGTTGGGTGAGCAGTTCAATGGCGCGGGAGCGATCGTAATCGCTGATACCCATCTTCCCGAGGAATGCACTGAACCCGAGAGATGCTCGGCTCTGCGTCATGCCAATGGCTGCCATGATATCGGTACCGGTTAAAGATTCTGATGCCGTAGCGCGGGGAGAATCGCTAATCATCGTTGACTTAGCGAAGTGATATTTCACTGTGTTTTCGAGATTCATGCTGATGTTCCTTCAGGCTGTTTGGCTTGCTTCGGTTTGCTGTGCTTTGCGATCGGCTTAAGACTGGCTCGCCTGATGCTTTCGAGTTCGTAACGCTCTCTTTGCTGTGGGGTCATTGTTGCCACCTCAGCGCTGATTCGAGTTCCGTCTGTGGTATCGCCAGAAGTGTTTCGCGCTGCTGCGCGGTAATGTTTCTCATGCCCATGAAAACAATCCCTGCAGGTGTCATGACAGCAGCTACGTTCTTGCTGCGGTACCAGTTGAGCAATGCGAGTGTGTTGTGATGACTCATGCGGTCTCCCTGATAAGCTCAAAGTCATTCAGGTAAAGGCCGCCGAAGCTATACAGGATGCCTTCACGGATGCTTTCTAGCGTTGCATAAGGGAAGTAGTCCAGATAGAACTCAGTCGCCCTGCCAGAGGCACACAGAAGCTCTGAGTAGTGATTAACGCGGATAACGAAAAGCACATCCTGGAAGATTGCCGCCGTTTCACATGGGTAATGGATTTTATTCATGCTGCAATCTCCTGCTTCAGTTCTTTGAGCTTTACGCGGTAGTGCGATGCCAGTGCGTCGAGTTCTTCACGTGTCCATTTCTTTGCTTCGTGCGGACCCATCAGGCGGTCATAAGCGGCCTGACCAATCTTTGCGATCAGCCGTGGACGGTATTCGCCGATATTCCCTGACAAGTAGGAGTTACAGGCCTCACACTGGATATGGCAGTTGGTTTCGTCGTAGCGGGTTTCTGGCGATGCGCCGACAGTACGGAAGTGACCGGCGTTCATCTTCGCTCCGGAGTTGCGACCGCAACTGATACAAGGCTGACCTGCATCACGCTGGCGAATAAACGCGTTAAACGCTGCCTGAGCGCGTTTGTGGTATTGGCTAAGTGGTTGCAAGGCTTTCTTGCGAATTTTCAGTTCACGGCGCTCCTGTTGCGCTTCCTGCTTGCGCTTTCGCTCTGCCGCCAGTTTATTCTTGGCTAACAGGAGTTGGCTGTACTCGAATCCATGCTCAGGACAGCACCACCAGACGTTGTCATAGGTAGCGGTGAATTTGGTCTTGCAGATTTTGCAGCTTCGGCGGGATGGTTTACGCATCATGAAGCCCTCCCGAAGTAGTCACCGCGGTAGCGCACATCACGAAGCTGGATATTCTGACTTACTGCGAATGCCTGGGTGTACTCAATCAGGCTATTCATGCGCTTCACGCCCATTGATGACGTGCTTTCCCGGATAGCTACAAGCTCGCCTTCAAGGCCAGCGATAACCTTTCCCTGCCCGCCAGTAGCGATGGAGTGCCCGGATACCAGAATTGATTTCCACGATGGAAGTGACCATGCAGAACCGGCCCAGCGGATTCTTGCTTTCGCAAAATCGCCGCACAGAGCGTGGAACAAAGCATTTTGAGGAAGAGTGCGCTTAGGGTCAGCAAAGCTAACCACAAGCGGCATAGAATCACTTACAGGCTGTTTGTTGATGTAGTCGATGAGGTTGCGACGAATCTGCTCGTCACGAAGATAGAATTTTACGCTCACGCTTCACCTCCGCAGAGGTCAAACGCAGAATGCAGAAAAGCACAGGTGCCGAAAAGCATCTGTGACAGGTGATATGTTACTTCGTAGTACTGGTGCACATTAATGTCCCCATTAATGCGCCGGATGCATTACCGCCGGGCGTTCAACTCCGACGGCAATGCAATTATAACCAGTGATATGACTAAATCAAACGATGTTGCGTGACGTTGAGAATTATTTCACCGGAGATTCAGGTAGCGGCATCCAGTGGGTTGGCTGGCATTCATATGAATCGCTGACAACATGAACGCCGCTTAAAATAGACCAGCCACCAAAATACATTCTCGCAACGTATTGCTCTCCAGAACTATCGTCGAAGCACAGGACATCGACTTCATTTTCTGGCTTCTTGTCTTCCACTTTTATCCAGTTATTCATATTCTCACCATAATTTTACTCCAGGCATTATACATCACTGCGCCGCTTTGCGTTCTGCGGAGGATTTAGGCATTACTTATCACCGATGTAATCTTGCTCAGCGGACACGCCACACCTACAGGATGATGCCCATTGCAGAGATAGCATCGAATACCGTTGAGCGGTTCATGACTGTATTGAACTTGCTCAACATCTACCAGAGCATCACGAAATGCAACTGCAACAACCTTGCCGCCGAACGCTTCCATGTGTGCATGTACTGCCGGTTCTTCTCCATCCTTAAACTCAATGACGAAAGTTAACTTGCCCATCACTTCACCTCCTTCGGTGCTGCCGGCAGTGGCTGCCAGTGAGTTGGCTTGCAATAAACGCCCCCACCATTCGGAAGCGATGCAAACCTAAACCACCCCTCTGTTTCATTTAGTTCCATGTGGCCAACCATCTGCTCTTTCTTATCAGCGCAGTAAACCTGCACATCAACATCGCGTTCCGGAATCCGCTCGCTTACCGGAATCCAACCATCCGGAGTTACCGGAGAGTTTCCAGGCTCGCACCCTTTAGCCCAATCTACACCAACCCACAACGGAGGATTCCCAGCCTGAAGCATAGCGGCGCGGCGCAACTTCTCCGGAACATCAGCCCACACGCCAGAGTAGTAATCAGTATTAGGGTCACAATGGTCAAGCAAGTCTTCTATCGCTGATGCGGCCATGTGAAGCAGGTCTTCTTGAGCCACCGGCACCGCCTCCCGACTCACCAGCAGCTCTTCTAGCCCTTTAATTGCATCAGCGATGACGTATGCCATATCACCACCGTTCTGGTACTGAATGGAACGCTGCAGCTCGTCACGAACGCGTTCAATACGCTCAGCCGTGAGAGGCCCGTTTGCCGGGTGGTTAGCTGGGTCTGTTAAGTTGATTGTCATGCTGCACGTTCCGCCATGATTTCTGCTTTCTGCTCATCGTCGAGAATGTCATCAGACACAATCGCCACACGGTTACCGCCGCTCCAGGAAACAGCCGCGCTTTCTTTGATGGCCTTATTTAGCGCATCAGCAGCATCAAGAACAGCTTGCGGAAGTGAGTAGTAATCGCCGCCGTCTGGAATTATCTCTTCGCAATGCTGTTCAATGTCGAACTCTGGCGGATAGTTCGGCTCACAGATAAGCAGCTGCAATTCTCTAGGTAGTACGGAGTGCTCCAGGCAGTAGTCAGCCAACGATTCGACATCGAAGAAGTAATGGTCATCGTCGAATAAAACTAGTGGCTCACCAGCCCATACCGCGCGCTCAATTTCAGCAAATTTAGCCTGGCGGCTTTCGCGATGGCATTCTTCGCAATAACCATGGGTACTGTGAATCGGGTGCTCATCTGGCTTATTTTTGCATTTGCGATGTGTTGCGCCGCACCAACGAGCCTGATATTCATCATCGCCCCAGAATCGCCCATGACGGTCAACCCAACCAGTTAAAGTCTTGATGCTGGCGGCTTCATCACTATCCATCATTACAATTTTTTCGATAGCTTTGCTCATTGTCCTTCTCCTTTGATAACCTGGATGCCAGCGGCGGCGAGCATTTCCAAAATCGCCGTCTTGTTAAACCAGTGTCCTGCGGCATATGGCACCATTACCGCATGCCCAC
>NZ_JABBJF010000005.1 GCF_014218705.1 Kluyvera sichuanensis
GGCTCTGAAGGGTCGAAACGCCCGAGCCATTTATAGCCCGTTTTACGACTGATGCCGAAGAGACGGCAGAGTGCGGAGAAAGACATCGTGCCAGCCTGGCTGGCACGGATAAAATCAAGACGTTGCATAGGTCGGGTCTCAGTCCAGGGCATAGCGAGTCTCCTCTTCTATGCCAGTTATAACTGTTACCCATGTATCCGGTCTAAAGTGTTACCTATGTTTCCGGTTTGTACCTTCGCTCGGCCGGGCTACGAATCGTGGCGGTAATCGCACCGACTCCGGGGCTGTACAGAACCAACAGAGACAAAAACGCCGGGGATATCCCCGGCGTTTTCATTTTTACTTCTTCTTACTCGCTGCTTTTCGGCGCTTGTCCAAATCTTTAATCAGCTTGTTCACACCGTCGTCGGCAAACATCGCTTCCAGCGACGTGGAGAGCTTGCGCCGCCAGTTCGGGTACTCAGAGCTGGTGCCCGGGATATTGACCGGGCTGGACATCTGCAGCCAGTCTTCCGGCTGGAGCCCCAACAGGGCGCTATTGCTGTCAGCAATATAGCGTTGCATACCGCGGCTCAGCGTGGCGGTCATCGACATCAGCGACGCCTTATGCCCCGCACGTTTCGGCAGCGCGCCGTACTTATGCAGCGCATCCAGCAGCCCCTGCTTCGCCAGCTCGCGGTCCTGATACAGCCCGCGCAGTACGTCAGCGTCAGGGTAAAGCCCCAGCTGATTGCCCAGCGTCAGGTCCCCGCTTTCCCAATAGCCGCGCAGCGTAGGTAGGTCGTGGGTGGTCGCCACGGCCATCGACTGCTCCGGATAGGCTTTCGGCGCGCGGAAGTTCTTCTCGCTGTCGTTTTCGAAATAGAGCACCTTGTATGAGTAAACCCCGCTCTTACGCAGCTTACCGACAATTTCTACCGGCACGGTGCCGAGGTCTTCGCCAATCACCATACAGCGATGACGTTTACTCTCCAGCGCCAGAATCGACAGCAGCGCATCCACCGGATACTGCACGTAAGCGCCGTGGTCAGCGGTTTCGCCATAAGGGATCCACCACAAACGCAGGACCGACATCACGTGGTCGATACGCAGTGCGCCGCAGTTTTTCATATTAGCGCGCAGCAGTTCAATAAACGGCTCATAGGCACGCGCGGCGATGATATGCGGATCCATCGGCGGCAGGCCCCAGTTCTGTCCCAGCGGGCCGAGAATATCCGGCGGTGCGCCTACGGAAGCTTTCAGGCAGTACAGCTCGCGGTCGCACCAGGTTTCCGCGCCGCCTTCGGCCACGCCTACCGCCAGGTCGCGGTAGAGGCCAATCGGCATCGCATCGCGCTGGCTGGTCTCCCAGCAGTCTGCAAACTGGGTATACGCCAGCCATTGCAGCCACAGGTAGAAATCCACGTCGTCGGCGTGCTTTTTACAGAATGCCTGCACTTCCGGGCTTTCGATAGTCTGATACGCCTTCGGCCAGGCCGGCCAGCCCCAGCGCAGTTTGTCTTCTTTCACCTGATGAGCATGCAGCGCGTCATACACCGCCTGCCAGTAGAGGCTCTCCCCTTCTTTATCGACAAAGTAGCGGAAAGTCGCCATCTGCTCATCATTGCGTTTGGCAAAGCGTTTCCATGCCATGCGCAATGCGGCCATTTTCAGTTCGGTCACGGTGGTGTAATCCACCTGCTCAGCGTCGCGGGCCGCTTGTAGCTTCTTCTGAGTTGCCGGCAGCTTCCACCACGCCTGCGCCTCGTCGCTCAGCGCAAAGTCTTCCACCGCGTTCACGTCGATATAGATAACGTTCATCCAGCGACGTGAAGACGGGCTGTACGGGCTGGCGCTTTCCGGGTTCGCCGGGTAGAGCGCATGAATCGGGTTGAGGCCGATAAATGAACCGCCGCGTTTTGCCACTTCCGGCAGCATCGCCTTCAGGTCACCGAAGTCACCGATGCCCCAGTTCTTCTCCGAACGTAGGGTGTAGAGCTGCACGCAGGCGCCCCACAGCTTTTTCGCCTCTTTCAGCGGCTGTGGCTCATAGCAGCGCTCAGGTGCGATAATCGCCCGGCAGTGCCAGCGCTCTTCACCCTGGGTCAGCGTTAACGAGTGATACCCTTCCGGCAGCCGGGTCGGCAGGCTGAGCGTTTTACCGCCCGCTGCCTGGCCGTGATACTGCTTGCCCTCTTCGGTGGTGAGGATCCAGCTAAATTCACCCTTCCCCTCCACCGCCAGCGTCATCTTCTTGCCAAACGTCCAGATCATGACGTTCGGCACCGGCGTGGCCGCCACATCCGTGGCGGCGGTATGATGCATCGCGTCAAGCAAACGCCGTTTGGTGTCGGCGCCAATAGACTGCGGCTTGCCGTGGGCATTGATGTAGTTTGGGCTGATACCCGCCGCCAGCGCGGCATTATCGAGGCGTTTGCTCTCCATGGCCTGTCCTTAGCGTTTTGCCTGCCAGATACGTTTCTGATAATCGCGGATAGAACGGTCGGAGCTGAACATGCCGCAGCGAGCGGTGTTCAGGATCGCCGCACGGGTCCACGCTTCCTGGTCGCGATAAAGCACATCGACCTGCTTTTGCGCCTCGACATAAGCGGCGAAGTCAGCCATCACCAGGTACGGATCGCCGCCCTGTTTCCCCATGCTATGCAGCATCTGGTCGAAGGCGTGCTTGTCGCCGTTGCTGTATTTGCCGCTTTCCAGCTCTTTGAGCACCGCGTCCAGCAGCTTGTCGGCTTTACGCCATTTCAGCGGATCGTAGCCTTTGGCTTTAAGTTCTTTCACCTGCTCGACGGTATGGCCGAAGATGAAGATGTTCTCAGAACCAACCTGTTCGGCGATTTCGACGTTCGCACCGTCCAGCGTACCGACGGTCAGCGCACCGTTGAGCGCCAGCTTCATGTTGCCGGTACCAGAGGCTTCTTTACCTGCCGTGGAGATCTGCTCAGAGACATCCGCCGCCGGGATCAGCATCTCCGCTGCCGATACGCAGTAATCCGGCAGGAAGACCACTTTCAGCTTGTCGCCCACTTTTGGATCGTTGTTGACGGCTTCAGCCACTTTGTTGATAGCAAAGATAATATTCTTCGCCAGGTAGTAGCCCGGTGCCGCCTTCGCCCCGAACAGGAACACGCGCGGTACGCGGTCAGCTTCCGGGTTTTCACGGATTTCTTTGTACTGCGCCAGAATGTGCAGCAGGTTCAGGTGCTGACGTTTGTACTCGTGCAGGCGTTTGATTTGGATATCAAAAATTGCGTGGCTGGAGATCTCAATGCCGGTGCGCGCTTTAACAAACTTCACCAGGCGCTCTTTGTTCGCCAGCTTGATGTCGCGGTACTGCTTGCGGAATTTCGCGTCGTCCGCGTATTTTTCCAGGTTGATCAGCTGATCGAGATCGTTAGCCCACTCTTTCTTCAGCGATTTATCCAGCAGCGCAGCAAGCGCCGGGTTGCACTGTTTGATCCAGCGACGCGGGGTGATGCCGTTGGTGACGTTATGGAAACGGGTCGGCCACAGCTGGTGGTATTCCGGGAACAGATCTTTCACCACAAGGTCCGAGTGCAGCGCCGCAACGCCGTTGACCGCAAAACCGCTCACCACGCACATGTTCGCCATGCGCACCTGTTTGTTATGCACTACGGCAAGCTTCGCCCATACGGCTTCGTCGCCCGGCCAGGTGGCATCAACCAGCTTCTTAAAGCGGTCGTTAATCTCTTTGATAATCTGCATATGACGCGGCAGCAGCGCTTTCACCAGCTTCTCATCCCAGCACTCCAGCGCTTCTGGCATCAGAGTGTGGTTGGTGTAGGCGAAGGTTTTGCTGGTAATCGCCCACGCGTCGTCCCAGCTCATTTGGTGCTCATCAATCAGCACTCGCAGCAGCTCAGGAATGGCGATAGTCGGGTGCGTATCGTTAAGCTGGATCACTTCAAAGTCGGCCAGCTCATGCAGCTTGCGGCCCGCCAGATGGTGGCGGCGCAGAATGTCGGCCACGGAGCAGGCGCACTGGAAGTACTGCTGCATCAGACGCAGCTTTTTGCCCGCCGTGTGGTTGTCGTTCGGGTAGAGAACTTTAGTCAGTTTTTCAGCGTCGATACCCTGCTGCTCTGCACGCAGGAAATCGCCGTCGTTGAATTTAGTCAGGTTAAACGGGTGTGCGTGCTTGGCCTGCCACAGACGCAGCGGCTGTGCAACGCCGTTACGGTAGCCCAGCACCGGCAGATCCCTGGCTTCACCGGTAATGGTAAACGCTGGCTGCCACTCCCCTTTCACCACTTTACCGCCGATGCCCACCTGCACATCCAGCGCGGCGTTGTGGCGGAACCACGGGTAGCTGCCGCGCTGCCAGTCGTCAGGTGCTTCCATCTGATGACCGTCATCGAAGGACTGGCGGAACAAACCGTACTGATAGTTCAGGCCGTAGCCGGTCGCCGACTGGCCCACGGTAGCCATGGAATCCAGGAAGCAGGCAGCCAGACGGCCCAAACCGCCGTTACCGAGCGCCGGGTCAGTCTCTTCTTCCAGCAGGTCGGTCAGGTTGACCTTGTAGGCTTTCAGCGCATCGCTCACCCCTTCGTACCAGCCGAGGTTGAGCAGGTTGTTGCCGGTCAGACGGCCAATCAGGAACTCCATCGAGATGTAGTTCACGTGGCGCTGATCTTTAGCCGGTTTCGCTACTGGCTGTGCACTGAGCTGTTCAGCCAGCGCGCCGCTCACAGCCTGCCACCATTGGTGAGGCGTCATTTCGGTAGCGGCCTGCAAGCCAAATCGCTGCCACTGACGCGTCAGGGCAGCCTGGAATGAATCGTGATTGAAGGTAGGCTGTGACATAGCGAATTCGAATCCTTTTACATAGACATTGGCGTTAGTGTGCCTGGCTGAATGGTGGACTTCCTCATCCCGTCCTGGATTAGACAGGGAGGAGTCGCAGGGATGAGCGAAAAGTGTGATCGCCGCCACTATAACGTTAGCCGCTGGTGGCGAATTCGCTCGATTTTCATCCAGCCCGGACCGTCCTTGTTCAGAAGGCCAGTGTCGAGGATTTCGCCAGAGATATCTTCGCGTCAGGTCATAAAATGAAATAGCGTTTCGCAGTAAATATGCAAATAAGGAAATGGTTTCATCACGAAAATAAGCAACAAATTAATACGCATTGTTTCTACGGAAATTTACGTTTGCTTAAACATCTTTAGACGCGGGTTATTTGAGTTCTTGCTCAAATATTATTTTATACGTAACTACAAGGAGTTATGTAATCCAGCGTTTACGCGCTCTGAGCAGCATTCTACGAGGATGGTATTAAATAGAAAGAAGTGTGACATATAGCAAATTCACAGACATCAAAACAGGACATAACTTGCAATACATAGTCATTTGACCGACCTTTGTATGGATTAATTACGAAGCGCAAAAAAAATCTCGTTTTCCAATCCTCACAGTGAAGTGATTAGCTATGTTGATTCCGTCAAAACTCAGTCGACCCGTCCGTCTCGATCACACCGTGGTGCGCGACAGACTGTTGGCGAAACTTTCAGGCGCGAACAATTATCGTCTGGCGCTGATTACCAGTCCGGCTGGCTATGGAAAGACAACGCTTATTTCACAATGGGCAGCAGGGATGAGCGACCTCGGCTGGTACTCTCTTGATGAAGGCGATAATCAGCAAGAGCGCTTTGCCAGCTACCTGATTGCCGCCATCCAGCAGGCAACCGGGGGACATTGCGTGGCCAGCGAAAACATGGTGCAAAAACGCCAGTACGCTAGCCTGAGCTCTCTATTCTCTCAGCTGTTTATTGAATTAAGCGAATGGCAGCGTCCGCTCTATTTGGTCATTGATGACTACCACCTGATAACGAACCCCGTCATCCACGATGCGATGCGCTTTTTCCTGCGCCATCAGCCAGAGAACCTGACGCTGGTGGTGCTATCGCGCAATCTGCCGCAGTTGGGCATTGCCAACCTTCGCGTACGTGACCAACTGCTGGAAATCGGCAGCCAGCAGCTGTCGTTTACCCATGCGGAAACCAAACAGTTCTTCGACTGCCGCTTAGCCGCGCCGATTGAGGCCGCGGAAAGCAGCCGTCTGTGCGATGACGTTGCCGGTTGGGCCACCGCCCTCCAGTTGATTGCGCTCTCCGCGCGTCAGCGTAACAACGCCACGCAGCACTCCGCGCGTCGACTAGCAGGCATTAACGCCAGCCACCTGTCCGACTATCTGGTTGATGAAGTGCTGGATAACGTTGACCCGGACACCCGCAACTTCCTGCTGAAAAGCTCGCTGTTACGTTCGATGAACGACTCGCTGATTGCCCGCGTAACCGGCGAAGAAAACGGTCAGATGCGTCTGGAAGAGATCGAGCGTCAGGGGCTGTTCGTGCAACGTATGGATAATTCCGGCGAATGGTTTAACTACCACCCGCTGTTCTGTAGTTTCCTGCGTCAGCGCTGCCAGTGGGAACTGGCGGCTGAACTGCCAGATATTCACCGCGCCGCGGCGGAAAGCTGGATGGCGCAAGGCTTCCCAAGTGAAGCTATCCATCACGCGCTGGCGGCGGGCGACCCGAAAATGTTGCGCGATATTCTGCTCAACCACGCCTGGGGCCTGTTCCACCATAGCGAACTTGCCCTGCTGGAAGAATCGCTCTCTGCCCTGCCGTGGGAAAGTTTGCTGGAGAACCCGCGTCTGGTGCTGCTGCAGGCCTGGCTGATGCAAAGCCAGCACCGCTACAGCGAAGTGAATACCCTGCTGGCCCGCGCCGAGCAGGAGATGACCTTCGAAATGGACACCTCGCTGCACGGCGATTTCAACGCTCTGCGCGCCCAGGTGGCGATTAACGACGGTGACCAGGACGAAGCCGAACGTCTCTCAACGGTAGCGCTTGAAGAGCTGCCGCTGGCGAACTTCTACAGCCGCATCGTTGCCACCTCGGTACACGGTGAGGTGCTGCACTGCAAAGGTCTGCTGAGTCAGTCCATTGCCGTCATGCAGCAAACCGAACAAATGGCGCGTCGCCATGATATCTGGCACTACGCGCTGTGGAGCCTGATCCAGCAAAGTGAAATCCTGTTCGCACAGGGCTTCTTGCAGGCCGCCTGGGAGTGCCAGGAGAAAGGCTTCCAGTTGATCCACGAACAGCATCTTGAACAGCTTCCGATGCACGAATTCCTGCTGCGCATCCGCGCACAGCTGCTGTGGGCATGGGCGCGCCTCGATGAGGCCGAAACCGCTGCCCGCACCGGTATTGAAGTGCTGAGCGGCTTCCAGCCGCAGCAGCAGCTTCAGTGTCTGACGCTGCAGGTGCAGTGCTCGCTGGCGCGCGGCAATCTGGATAATGCCCGCAACTACTTGAACCGTCTGGAAAACCTGCTCGGCAACGGCACATACCACAGCGATTGGGTCTCCAACGCCGATAAAGTACGGGTCATTTACTGGCAGATGGTCGGCGATAAAAAAGCGGCGGCTAACTGGCTACGCCATACGCCGAAGCCGGAGTTTGCCAATAACCACTTCCTGCAGGGCCAGTGGCGTAACATCGCCCGCGCGCAGATCCTGCTTGGCGAGTTCGACTCTGCCGAAATGGTGCTGGAAGAGTTAAACGAAAACGCCCGTGGGCTGCGCCTGATGAGCGATCTCAACCGCAACCTGCTGCTGCTGAACCAGCTGCACTGGCAGGCGGGAAATAAGAATGAAGCCCAGCGCGTGCTGCTGGAAGCGCTGCAGCTTGCCAACCGCACCGGTTTTATCAGCCACTTCGTGATTGAAGGCGAAGCGATGGCGCAGCAGTTGCGCCAGCTGATTCAGCTGAATACGTTGCCAGAGCTCGATCAGCACCGCGCCCAGCGCATTCTGCGCGAGATTAACCAGCATCATCGTCACAAGTTTGCCCACTTTGATGAAAGCTTCGTCGAGCGCCTGCTCAACCACCCGGAAGTGCCGGAGCTTATCCGTACCAGCCCGCTCACCCAGCGTGAATGGCAGGTGCTGGGGCTTATCTATTCGGGCTACAGCAACGAACAGATTGCCGGCGAGCTGGACGTGGCGGCCACGACCATCAAAACGCATATCCGCAACCTCTATCAGAAACTCGGCGTGGCGCATCGTCAGGATGCGGTACAGCATGCCCAGAAGCTGCTGAAGATGATGGGGTACGGCGTGTAATTTGTTTCGCTTTCCGGCCTACTACGCTCGTAGGCCGGATGGCGGCTACGCCAAATAGCAAAGAGATAGCTGCGTCACATTAGAGAATTAACATAAGTCCAAAGTGAAAAATTGGAATATTCAGGCTTAGAGCCACCTTTTATAAGTGGTGTCGTATGTTGGCACGTAATAATAAAAAGGTGACCCTATGTCGGCATTAACCGAAAAAATCAGTAATAAAGAGAAGTTCGGATTTGGCCTTGGCGATGCCGCCAGCCATATCGTCTTTGATTCCTCCGTTGCCATTCTTGCTTATTTCTATACGAACATCTATGGATTACCCCCAGCGGTAATGGGGACGTTATTTTTAGTCGTCAGGGTATTGGATGCCATTACCGACCCTATTATGGGGGCGATTGCTGACCAGACCAAAAGCCGCTGGGGGCGTTTCCGTCCTTGGCTTTTGATTATTTGCGTTCCGTTTGCCGTCAGCTGCGTATTGGTCTATTCCACGCCGAACTTCGAACAAACCGGGAAAATTGTCTACGCCGTTGTCGCGTATATATTTATGACATTAATGTATACCGCGATTAATATCCCTTACTGCTCGCTGGGCGCGGCCATTACCGCAGACCCACGGGAAAATCTGTCTCTGCAGTCCTGGCGGTTTGCCGTCGCGCCGATTGGCGGTGCAATGGGTACCGCGTTGATTCTCCCGCTGGCAGACCTGATAGCACCGGGCGATAGAGCCTCTGGTATGCAGTGGGCGATGGGGATTTTCGGCGTTATCGGCTGCATCATGTTCCTGATCTGCTTTATGACCACCCGTGAGCGTATTACGCCGGTGAAAGAGGAGAACCTGAACATTTTGCGCGACGTGCGCATTTTGATGAAAAACGATCAGTGGTGCGTGCTATCGGTATATAACCTGGCGATGCTTTGCGGCGTCGTGGTACGCGGTGGGCTGCTGGTCTATTTCGTACAGTATATTCTGCACCAGGGCAGCAGCGTTATTTCCATTTTTATGCTGGCCACCACCATTGCCGCCGTTATTGGCAGTCTGATGGCAAAATATATCGGTTCCTGGATGTGTAAAATCCGCGCGTCGGTGTGGGTCAACGTGCTCAGCGCCTTATTTGGTTTACTGTTCCTGGTTCTACCAACCGAATATTGGATGCCAGCGTTTATCGTCCACGTCGTCCTTAATATTCTTCAGGGTATTAACGCCCCGCTGCAGTGGTCAATGATTACCGATGCCAACAACTATGGCGAGTGGAAAACCCAGCGTCGTATTACCGGTATGAACGTGGCGGCGAATATCTTTATTATCAAACTGGGCGTCGCCATCGGCGGTGCGCTCACCGGCTGGGGTCTGGCGTTCTATGGCTATCAGGCGGGGGTTGAACAGCAGTCAGCAGAAGCTGTCCGTGGGGTATTAATCCTGTTTACGGTACTGCCGGCTATCTTCTATCTGATTACCGCCATTTCCATCCGCTACTACCGTCTGACGGAAGATCGCATGAACCATATCGTGGCCGATCTGAGCAAAGGCAAGTTCCAGCAGCAGATGTCATAAAAACCGTAGCCCGGCCGAACGAAGTGACGCCGGGGATTCCCCGGAGTCGGCGCTAGCGCGCCTCGTCCGGGCTACCTGATTTAGCACAGCTCAAGCTGCACATCATTTTCCGCAATCACCTGCATCACGCCCGGCGGTGGCAGAACGTCGGTAAAGACCGCATCCACCAGGCTGATACTGCCCATATTCACCATCGCATTACGGCCAAACTTCGAATGGTCGACGACCAGAATCACGTGGCGGGAGTTGTCGATAATCGCGCGCTTGGTACGCACTTCATGATAATCAAACTCCAGCAGCGAACCATCGCTGTCGATGCCGCTGATCCCGAGGATGCCGAAATCCAGGCGGAACTGGGAGATAAAGTCGAGCGTCGCTTCGCCAATGATGCCACCATCCCGGCTGCGCAGTTCACCACCCGCCAGAATAATGCGAAAGTCCTCTTTCGCCATCAGCGTATTCGCCACGTTCAGGTTGTTGGTGACGATCCGCAGATCGCTATGGTTGAGCAGCGCATGGGCCACCGCTTCCGGGGTAGTGCCGATGTCGATAAACAGCGCCGAGCCGTTCGGGATCTGGCTTGCCACCTTCTGGGCGATACGCTCTTTTTCTTCCGTCTGAGTTGCCTTACGGTCGTGCCAGGAGGTGTTCACCGAGCTGGACGGCAGCGCCGCCCCACCGTGGTGACGCAGAATTTTTTTCTGCTCCGCAAGGTCATTCAAATCGCGACGAATGGTCTGAGGGCTAACGGAAAAATGTTCCACCAGCTCTTCCGTACTGACGTAGCCCTGAAGTTTTACCAGCTCGATTATCGCGTCATGACGTTGTGTTTGTTTCATGATGAATCCCTGGAAAATTATGCTCGCTTGCGCGCATTAAGCGTGTCGACAAAGGCCATTGCCAGACCAATCACCAGCCCGGTGACGTGTGCGCCGTTCGCAATTGACATCCCAAAAACGTTAAACCACCCGGCCACCAGCCAGATGAGTGAAAATAGAATCAGCCCGCGCGGCAGGAAGATGCCGCTCTGCGGATCGCGCTCGCCACGCAGCCACGCATAGCCCATTAAGGCATACACCACGCCGGACAGGCCGCCAAACCACGGGCCGCTGAACTGATGCTGAATAAAGCCGCTCAGCAGCGCGCTTATCACGGTAATCACTACCAGCTTGCCGCTGCCAATGCGCTTTTCTACCGCTCCGCCAAGATACCACCACCATAGCAGGTTGAAGAGGATATGGACGAATGAGAAATGCATTAACGCGTGGGTAAAGTAGCGCCAGAGCTCAAATTTCAGCGAATCATCGTACGGCCAGGCGAGCCACAGCATCACCGGCTGGTCGCCAATCACGCTCATCAGGATAAAGACCAGAATGCAGGCCGCCATGATGGCCATCGTCACCGGGCCAGCGCCCGCCTTCAGCGTGGCCAGGAACGGGAAACGACGGTAGTGCAGGCCGCTGTTAGTCTGGCCGGACTGCCAGCTAGCCGCCAGATAACGGGGGTCGGCCGGGTTTGCCAGGAAGCGTTCCAGTTCGTCGCGCACGCGCGCTTCCTGGGACTCATCGGAAAGCCAGACATCGCTACGCGTATGCTGCTGGATAGTCAGAATAACGCCCTGCGTTGCCATATAGTCAACAAAAGCCTGGGCAACGCGCGGGTTAGTAAAAGAGGTGATCATCAACATCAGCAGGTCGCTTCTATTCCACACAAAAGGGGACAGTATATACCCAAACCCTTACGGATGCGTTGCAGCGGCGCGTAAAGGCCGCCTGACAGGAGGCGGCATCTGGAAGGGAAAAGCGAGCACGGTCTTAGAAACCGGCGTGTACCACTTCAGCCGGGAAGTGACGATGCCAGGCATCAAAGCCGCCGTCGACGCTGTACACCTGATCGTAGCCCTGCTGCAGCAGGTACTGCGCCGCGCCCTTGCTGCTGTTGCCGTGATAGCACATCACCAGCACCGGGGTTTCAAAATCGTTATCGCGCATAAACGCGCCCAGCGTGTCGTTGGTCAGATGAAAAGCGCCAGGGGTGTGGCCCATCGCAAAGCTTTGTGGGTCGCGAATATCCACCAGCACGGCAGCGCTCTGCTGCAGCTTCTGGTGCGCCTGTTCTACGTTAATACATTCAAACTGATCCATTGTGCTCTCTTATCGTTATGGCAGGTGTCTTGCTGACGACATTTTACCGCCAAGTGTACGTCTTCACGGTACGTAAACGCCAATATGTTATGCACATCACTCTAAAATGTTTTTCCAATGTTACCAAAAGCGCGTTTACTTGCTATTATGAGCGATAACGAACATTAGTGAGCTATAACGAAAGTCCCAGAGGTAGCAATAATGGAAACCAAAGATCTGATTGTGATAGGTGGCGGCATTAACGGTGCAGGCATTGCGGCAGATGCGGCAGGACGTGGATTATCCGTACTGATGCTGGAAGCCAGAGACCTGGCCTGTGCCACATCCAGCGCCAGCTCAAAACTGATCCACGGCGGTCTGCGCTACCTTGAGCACTATGAATTCCGTCTGGTCAGCGAAGCGCTGGCCGAGCGTGAAGTGCTGCTGAAAATGGCCCCGCACATTGCCATCCCAATGCGCTTCCGTCTGCCGCATCGACCACATCTGCGCCCGGCGTGGATGATTCGAACCGGTCTGTTTATGTACGATCATCTGGGCAAACGCACCAGCCTGTCTGCTTCGACCGGTTTGCGTTTTGGCGCAGAATCCGTGCTGAAGCCGGAAATCGTGCGCGGTTTCGAATATTCCGACTGCTGGGTCGACGACGCACGCCTGGTGTTAGCCAACGCGCAGATGGTGGTGAAGCAAGGTGGAGAAGTCCGTACCCGGACTCGCGCCATCTCAGCAAAACGTGAAAACGGCCTGTGGATCGTGGAAGCGGAAGATATCGACAGCGGCGAGAAGTTCCGCTGGCAAGCTCGCGGCCTGGTGAACGCCACCGGCCCGTGGGTGAAACAGTTCTTCGACGACGGCATGCACCTGCCGTCACCGTACGGCATCCGCCTGATTAAAGGCAGCCACATCGTGGTACCGCGCGTGCACGCTCAGAAGCAGGCCTACATCCTGCAAAACGAAGATAAGCGTATTGTCTTTGTGATCCCGTGGATGGATGAGTTTTCGATCATCGGCACCACCGACGTGGAGTACCAGGGTGACCCTAAAAACGTCGAGATCGATGAGAGCGAAATCAACTATCTGCTGAAGGTCTACAACGGCCACTTTAAAAAGCAGCTTGCCCGCGAAGATATCGTCTGGACTTACTCCGGCGTTCGCCCGCTGTGCGATGACGAGTCTGATTCACCGCAGGCCATCACCCGCGACTACACGCTGGATATTCACGACGACCACGGTAAAGCGCCGCTGCTGTCAGTCTTTGGCGGCAAGCTCACCACCTACCGTAAGCTCGCCGAGCACGCGCTGGAGAAACTGGCGCCGTACTACAGCGGCATCGGCCCGGCGTGGACCAAAGGCGCCGTGCTGCCCGGCGGTGAGATTGGCAGCGACCGCGATGACTACGCGGCTAAACTGCGCCGTCGCTATCCGTTTATTACCGAGTCGCTGGCCCGCCACTTTGCCCGCACCTACGGCAGCAACAGCGAATTGATTATTGGTGAGGCGAAGGATGTTGCCGGGCTGGGTGAAGATTTCGGCCACGAGTTTTACGAAGCCGAACTGCGCTACCTGGTGGAACACGAGTGGGTGCGTCGTCTCGACGATGCTATCTGGCGTCGGACCAAACAGGGGATGTGGCTGAACGCCGAGCAGCAATCACGTATCAGCGAATGGTTGGTAAAAACGCTGGGAAAGCCTGAGATGTCGTTGGCGTCGTGAGCCTCCCTGGCGACACTTCGCTTGGCCGGGCTACAAAGGCACAAAAACGTAGCCCGGCCGAACGACGTGACGCCGGGAAAAAAACGGGGCCAATCGGCCCCGTTTTCGTTTTTACAGTCTTACCGGCTCTATGTGCCAGATATTCTCCGCATACTCCTGAATCGTGCGGTCCGACGAGAAGTAGCCCATGTTGGCGATATTGAGCATCGCTTTATTGGTCCACTGCTCTGGCTCACGATACAGCTCATCAACCTTATCCTGACAGTCCACGTAGCTGCGGAAATCCGCCAGCACCTGGTAGTGGTCACCGAAGTTAATCAGCGAATCCACCAGGTCGCGGTAACGTCCTGGTTCACTCGGGCTGAAGACGCCGCTGCCGATTTGCGTCAGCACCTGATGCAGCTCTTCATCCTGCTCGTAGTAGTCGCGCGGGCTGTAGCCCTTACGACGCAGCGCTTCCACCTCTTCAGCGGTGTTGCCGAAGATAAAGAAGTTTTCTGCCCCGACGTGCTCCTGCATCTCGACGTTCGCGCCATCCAGCGTACCGATAGTCAACGCCCCGTTGAGCGCAAACTTCATGTTACTGGTGCCGGATGCCTCAGTACCTGCCAGCGAAATCTGCTCGGAGAGATCCGCCGCCGGGATGATCATCTGCGCCAGGCTCACGCTGTAGTTCGGGATAAAGACCACTTTCAGCTTGTCGCCAATCTGCGGATCGTTGTTGATCACATTCGCCACGTCGTTGATCAGGTGGATAATGTGCTTCGCCATGTAGTAGGCGGAAGCCGCTTTCCCGGCGAAGATGTTCACGCGCGGTACCCACTTCGCATCCGGATCGGCCTTGATGCGGTTGTAGCGGGTGATCACGTGCAGCACGTTCATCAACTGACGTTTGTACTCGTGAATACGCTTAATCTGCACGTCAAACAGCGCGTTCGGGTTCACCACCACGTTGAGGTTCTGGGCGATAAAGGTGGCGAGGCGCTTTTTGTTCTCAAGCTTGGCGTGATGCACCGCCTGATTCACTTTCGGATAGTCGATATGCTGTTCCAGCTCTTTTAGCTGGCTCAGGTCAGAACGCCAGGTCTGACCGATATTCTCATCCAGCACGTCGGAGAGCGCCGGGTTCGCCAGCGCCAGCCAGCGACGTGGCGTCACACCGTTGGTCACGTTGGTAAAGCGCATCGGGAAGATGGCAGCGAAGTCGGCAAACAACGACTGCACCATCAGGTTCGAGTGCAGCTCAGACACGCCGTTGACCTTCTTGCTCACCACCACCGCCAGCCATGCCATACGCACGCGGCGGCCGTTGGATTCGTCGATGATCGACGTGCGGCTCAGCAGCCCGGTATCGTTCGGGTACTGCTCCTGCAGGGTCTTCAGGAAGTAGTCGTTAATCTCAAATATAATCTGCAGATGGCGCGGCAGAATTTTGCCCAGCATGTCGACCGGCCAGGTTTCCAGCGCTTCGCTCATCAGCGTGTGGTTGGTGTAGGAGAAGACCTGACAGGCCACCTCAAACGCCGCTTCCCAACTGAACTTGTGCTCATCAATCAACAGGCGCATCAGCTCAGGAATCGACAGCACCGGGTGGGTGTCGTTGAGGTGAATGGCAATTTTATCCGCCAGGTTGTCATAGGTTTTATGCAACATGTAATGGCGGCTTAAGATATCCTGCACCGTCGCCGAGACCAGGAAGTACTCCTGGCGCAGACGCAGCTCGCGCCCGGAATAGGTGGAGTCATCCGGGTAGAGCACACGGGATACGTTCTCGGAGTGGTTTTTATCTTCCACTGCCGCGAAGTAGTCGCCCTGGTTAAACTTACCGAGGTTGATTTCGCTACTGGCCTGGGCGTTCCACAGACGCAGCGTATTGGTCGCGTCGGTGTCATAGCCGGGAATAATCTGGTCGTAAGCCACCGCCAGAATCTCTTCCGTCTCCAGCCAGTGGCTGGTTTTGCCTTCCATCTGCACGCGGCCGCCGAAACGAACCTTATAGCGCGTGTTGTGGCGCGGGAACTCCCACGGGTTACCGTATTCCAGCCAGTAGTCCGGCGACTCTTTCTGACGACCGTCGACGATGTTCTGTTTGAACATACCGTAGTCGTAGCGAATGCCGTAGCCACGCCCCGGCAGCGCCAGGGTCGCCAGAGAGTCGAGGAAGCAGGCTGCCAGACGGCCTAAGCCGCCGTTGCCAAGCCCTGGATCATTCTCTTCGTCGATCAGCTCTTCCAGGTCTAACCCCATTCCTTCCAGCGCGTTTTTCACGTCGTCATACAGACCTAACGATAACAGCGCATTGGAAAGCGTGCGGCCAATCAAAAACTCCATCGACAGGTAGTACACCTGTCGCGTTTCCTGGGAAAGCTGCGCGCGGTTGGAGCGCAGCCAGCGCTCCACCATGCGATCGCGAACGGCAAACAGCGTGGCGTTCAGCCATTCGTGTTTGTTCGCGATAGCCGGATCTTTCCCGATGGTGAACATCAGCTTATAGGCAATAGAGTGCTTCAGTGCCTCAACGCTGAGGGTCGGTGATGCATACGTAAAGGGTGCATTCATTATTCAGATCCCCGTAGTTAGATCAGGCGTTGGTAAAGCTCACGATAAGAGTGCGCAGCAACCTGCCAGCTAAAATCCATGTTCATCGCCTGGCGTTGCACATAGCGCCAGAGCGATGGACGAGACCATAAAACGAAAGCACGGCGGATAGCGCGAAGCAGCGACCAGGCGTTGCTGTCTTCGAACACAAAGCCGCTGGCAATGCCATCAGCGAGGTTCTCAAGCGAACTATCCGCAACGGTGTCAGCCAGGCCGCCGGTACGGCGAACCAGCGGCAGCGTGCCGTACTTCAAACCATAAAGCTGCGTTAAGCCGCACGGCTCAAAGCGGCTCGGCACCAGAATCACGTCCGCACCACCGATAATGCGGTGCGAGAACGCTTCATGGTAGCCAATCTGGACGCCCACCTGCCCCGGATGCTCCGCGGCGGCGGCGAGGAAACCTTCCTGTAGTACCGGGTCACCCGCGCCCAACAGCGCCAGTTGGCCGCCCTGCTCCAGCAGGCCTGGCAGCGCTTCCAGCACCAGATCCAGCCCTTTCTGGCTGGTCAGGCGGCTGACCACGGCAAACAGCGGCGCAGCGTCATCGACCTTCAGCCCCATGGCGGTTTGCAGCTGACGTTTGTTTTCCGCTTTCCGCTCCAGCGTGTCACGGCTGTAGCTTGCCGGCAGCAGCAGATCTTTTTCCGGGCTCCAGACGTTGTCATCAACGCCGTTGAGGATCCCCGACAGACGCCCTTCCCGATGGCGCTGGCGCAGCAGCCCTTCCATCCCGTAGGCGAACTGCGGTTCGGTAATTTCCCGCGCATAGGTCGGGCTCACCGCCGTAATATGGTCGGCGTAGTAAAGCCCCGCTTTCAGGAACGAAATCTGTCCGTGGAACTCCAGGCCATGCATGTTGAAGAACTCAACCGGCAGCTGAATCTCTCCCATGTGGTGGCCGTAGAACAGCCCCTGGTAGGCCAGGTTGTGTACGGTAAACACCGATTTCGCCGGGCGACCGCGCGCCGCCAGATAGGCCGGGGCCAGGCCCGCATGCCAGTCATGGGCGTGCACCACGTCAGGACGCCAGAACGGATCCAGACCGCAGGCCATTTCGCTACCGACCCAACCCAGCAGCGCAAAGCGCTTCACGTTATCCGGGTAAGCATTCAGATTGGTGTCGTGATACGGGCTACCCGGACGGTCATAGAGGTGCGGCGCATCAATCAGGTAAATGCCCACGCCGTTATAATGTCCAAACAGCAGCGTCATGCGCCCGGCAAAGGTATCGCGACGGCTCACCACTTTGGCATCCGGAATACCACGACGGATATCCGGGAATGCAGGTAACAGCACGCGTGCATCGGTTCCTTCGGCAATCTGTGCCGCCGGCAGCGCGCCAATCACATCCGCCAGACCGCCCGTTTTTAATAACGGGAACATCTCAGAACAAACATGTAAGACCTGCATTATCGCTCCTGTTTGTAGCCAAGCTGACGCAGCATTTCGCGCGTCACTAGCACGATCCCTTCTTCCGAACGGTAAAAGCGGCGTGCATCCTCTTCCGCATCTTCACCGATCACCATCCCTTCCGGGATCACACAGGCCCTGTCGATAACGCAGCGACGCAGGCGTGAGGAACGACCCACCCAGACATCTGGCAGTAAGACTGCCGAATCAATGTTACAGAATGAGTTCACGCGCACGCGCGGGAACAGCACCGACTGCACCACCACGGAACCGGAAATAATACAGCCGCCGGAAACCAGTGAGTTCAGGGTCATGCCGTGGCTGCCGGAGCGGTCCTGGACGAACTTCGCCGGCGGCAGGGATTCCATGTGCGTGCGGATAGGCCAGTTCTGGTCGTACATATCCAGCTCAGGCGTCACCGACGCCAGGTCAAGGTTCGCTTTCCAGTAGGCTTCAAGCGTACCCACATCGCGCCAGTACGGTTCTGCTTGCGGGTCGGACTGCACGCAGGACAGCGGGAATGGATGTGCATAAGCCGCGCCAGCTTTGGTAATTAACGGAATTAAATCTTTGCCGAAGTCGTGGCTGGAGTCTTCGTTAACGTCGTCGCGTTCCAGCAACTCATAAAGATAATCGGCATCAAAGACATAGATACCCATGCTCGCCAACGCCTTAGTTGGGTCACCTGGCATGGCCGGTGGGTTAGCCGGTTTTTCCACGAACTCGATAATCTTGTCGTTTTCGTCAACCGCCATCACGCCGAACGCCGTTGCCTCTTCAATGGGCACCGGAATGCACGCCACGGTGCAGCGCGCGCCTTTTTCGACGTGGTCGATAAGCATGCGCGAGTAGTCTTGTTTGTAGATATGGTCACCGGCGAGGATAACCACGTACTCCGCCTTGTAGCGGCGAATAATGTCGAGGTTCTGGGTGACCGCATCGGCGGTACCGCGATACCAGTTTTCACCGTGCATCCGCTGCTGAGCGGGCAGCAGATCCACAAATTCGTTCATCTGTTCACTGAAGAAGGACCACCCGCGCTGGATGTGCTGTACCAGCGTGTGGGACTGGTACTGGGTGATAACGCCGATACGGCGAATCCCGGAGTTTAGGCAGTTGGATAACGCAAAGTCGATGATGCGGAATTTACCGCCAAAGTGTACTGCGGGTTTGGCCCGCTTGTTGGTCAGATCCTTGAGTCGCGTACCGCGCCCGCCAGCCAGAATCAGGGCGACGGATTTGATAGGTAACTGGCGAGCCAGCATTAAGGGATCGTTTTTTTCTAGCCTAACCATGATTAACTCCTTTTGTTGCTCGTCCTTCCGGGTTATGAGGTGTCCTCGCGCGATAACGCGGGGTTCCGGGTAATTCAGAGACTATGACCTTTGAAATACGCACACTCCGTGCGCGGGCCCATGCCAGACAGCCACGACGACCGACGTGCCAGCGTCGGTGAAGGGAGGAACAGCGCGCCATTCCCCCTCGGGTAACGTCAAGTTTGTCGCGTCTTGCGTCGCATTGAGCGTAATGAGCCAACGATCGGAAAGCAGAATCTGCATTCGGCGAGCACCGTGCTGCCACTCCTCGGCAGACAGCGGTTGCGCATCCTGATTGAGCCACCGCACGTTGCCATCGCCCTCCTGCCACCAGCGGTCGTCCGTCAACGCGGGGATCTGCTGGCGCAGGTGAATCAGGGCGGCGGTAAAGTCCGTCAGCGCGTCATCTGCGTTTTCCCAATCGAGCCAGGTCAACGTATTGTCCTGACAGTAGGCATTGTTGTTACCTTGCTGGCTGTGACCGTGTTCATCACCGGCCAGCAACATTGGCGTTCCCTGCGATAACAGCAGCGTTGTCAGCAGCGCCTGAACGCTCTTCTGCCGACGTGCCATTACTTCCAGGTTTGCTTCCAATCCTTCGATACCATGATTATTGCTATGGTTATTGCCGGTGCCGTCACGATTCTCTTCACCGTTGGCGTCGTTGTGCTTGCCGTTGAAGCTGACACAATCGCGCAGGGTGAAGCCATCGTGGGCGGTCACCAGGTTTATCGTCGCGCGAGGGCGACGTTCCTGATGCGCATACACGTCGCTAGAAGCGGCAAAGCGCTGGGCAAAATCCCCCAGCGACAGCGACTCTTCAAGCCAGAAGCGACGCATGGCATCCCGGAAATGGTCGTTCCATTCGCTGAAGAGCGGCGGGAAGTTCCCCACCTGATAACCGCCTTCACCGATATCCCACGGTTCGGCAATCAGCTTCACCGTAGAGAGAACCGGGTCATCGTGGATCGCGTTAAACAGCGGCGCGTCCTGACGATAGCCCGGCGTACGGCCCATTACCGACGCTAAATCAAAACGAAAACCGTCAACGTGGCAGACATCCACCCAGAAACGCAGGCACTGGCGCGCGTATTCCACGACGCCAGGGTGGCTGAGATTCAAAGTATTACCGCAGCCCGTCCAGTTGTGATAATCGCCATCTTCCCGTAACCAATAATAGCTACGGTTATCGATCCCCCGCAGTGAAAAGGTCTGGCAATGCAGATCCAACTCGGCGCTGTGGTTCAACACCACATCAAGGATCACTTCGATACCGGCTTTGTGTAGCGCTTTGACCGCATCGCGAAACTCATCCAGCGCATGCTCAGGCGCGCTGGCGTAACGCGGTGCCAGCGCAAACATCGCCAGCGGGTTGTAACCCCAATAGTTTCTCAGCCCCATCCGCTGCAGGCGCTGCTCGCTGGCAAAATGCGCCACCGGCATCAGCTCCAGCGCGGTAATGCCCAGGCGCTTGAGGTAAGCAATCATCACCGGATGACCCAGCGCTTTGTAGGTGCCGCGGATAGACTCCGGCAGCCCTGGGTGGCGATAGGTCAGCCCTTTGACGTGCGCTTCGTAGATCACGGTTTTGCCCCACGCGGTGCGTGGGGCAGCATCGTCTTGCCAGTCATAGGTCAGGTCGACGACCACCGATTTGGGTGCAATCGCTGCGGTATCGCGGTCGTCCGGTACATCGTAACCGCCGTGAAAATGCGGGGAGTCGTCCGGGTCGCCCTCGGCGCAGAAACAGCATGGGTCCAGCAGCAGCTTCGCCGGGTTAAACCGGTGCCCCTGCTGCGGGTCCCACGGGCCGTGCACCCGGTAGCCGTAACGTAAGCCAGGACGCGCGTGGGGAAGATAGCCATGCCAGACGTCACCGCTGCGGGCGGGTAAGTCATAGCGTGTCTCCGTACCCTGCGCATCAAACACGCACAGTTCAACCCGCTCCGCATGCGCCGAGAAGAGCGTAAAGTTGACACCTTCACCGTCATAGCTTGCGCCAAGCGGCGCGGGTTCCCCTGCTGCGAGCTGACTCAAATTTAATCCCCTTCCCGAACTAACCAGATGGTCGACAGCGGCGGCAGCGTCAGACTCAGCGACTGCGCACGGCCATGGCTTTCAATCGCCTCGCTCTGCACCAGCCCGCCGTTCCCGGCGTTGCTGCCGTGGTAATGGGCGGAGTCGGTGTTGAGTACTTCGCGCCAGCGGCCCGGCTGATTGATGCCGAAGCGATAATCCTGACGCGGTACTGGCGTAAAGTTGCTGACCACAATCACTTCGTTGCCCGCTTTGTCGCGACGGACAAAAGCGAACACCGAGCGGGCGCTGTCGTCGACCACCAGCCATTCAAAACCGTACGGGTCAAAGTCCAGCTCGTGCATCGCTTTGTGGTGACGATAGGTATGGTTGAGGTCGCGCACCAGGCGCTGTACCCCGTTATGCCAGTTGTCGTCGCCTTCCAGCAGATGCCAGTCGAGGCTGCCGTCAAAGTTCCATTCGCGGCCCTGGGCAAACTCATCGCCCATAAACAGCAGCTTTTTACCCGGGAAGGCGAACATCCAGCCGTAGTAGGCGCGCAGGTTGGCAAACTTCTGCCACGCATCGCCCGGCATACGGTCCAGGATAGATTTCTTACCGTGAACCACTTCGTCATGCGACAACGGCAACACGAAGTTTTCCGTGTAGTTATAGAGCATGCCGAAGGTCATTTTGTCGTGATGGTACTGGCGGTGAATCGGGTCGAGCTTCATGTAGTCCAGGGTGTCGTGCATCCAGCCCATGTTCCACTTAAACCAGAAGCCCAGGCCGCCCATATCAGATGGACGTGACACGCCCGCGAAGTCGGTCGACTCTTCCGCCATGCTCACCGCACCGGGAACCTGCTCGCCCAACACGCGGTTGGTCTGGCGCAGGAACTCAATCGCTTCGAGGTTTTCGCGGCCGCCGAACTCATTCGGGATCCACTCACCCTCTTTACGACTGTAGTCGCGGTAAATCATTGATGCCACCGCATCGACGCGCAGCGCATCAATGCCGAAGCGTTCCACCCAGTACAGGGCGTTGCCGGTCAGGAAGTTGCTCACTTCACGGCGGCCATAGTTGTAAATCAGGGTATTCCAGTCCTGATGGTAGCCTTCGCGTGGGTCGCTGTGCTCGTACAGGTTGGTGCCGTCAAACTCGGCCAGCGCGAAATCATCCGACGGAAAGTGACCAGGCACCCAGTCGAGGATCACGTTCAGGCCGGCGGCGTGCGCAGCGTTGATGAAGTAGCGGAAATCTTCGCGGGTACCGAAACGACGGGTCGGCGCGTACATCCCGGTCGGCTGATAGCCCCAGCTTCCGTCGAACGGGTGTTCGTTGACCGGCAGCAGTTCCAGGTGGGTGAAGCCCATCCATTTGGCGTATGGGACCAGCTGCTCTGCCAGCTCGCGGTAGCTCAGCCAGTAGTTGTTGTCGGTATGACGACGCCAGGAGCCCAGATGCACCTCGTAGATAGAGATAGGGGCATCAAACTGGTTGGCCTTTTTGCGGGCTTCGCTCTGCTCAACCTTCGGCGGTAAGCCACAAATCAGCGAGGCCGTTTCCGGACGCATTTGGGCTTCGAACGCATAGGGGTCGGCTTTAATCCGCAGCGCGCCGCGGGCATCGATCATCTCGAATTTATACAGCTGACCGTTGTGCGCTCCCGGAATAAACAGCTCCCAAATCCCCGTTTCCTGACGCAGACGCATCGGATGACGGCGACCGTCCCAGTGGTTGAACTGACCGACTACCGACACGCGGCGGGCGTTTGGCGCCCAGACGGCAAAGCGCGTACCGGTAACGCCGTCCATGGTATCCGCATGCGCACCCAGCTTTTCGTAGGGGCGTAGGTGAGTACCTTCAGACAGCAGCCATATGTCCAATTCCTGGAGCAATGGGCCAAAGCGGTAAGGATCGTCAATGAGGTTCTGTTGGCCATGCCAGACGACAGCCAACTGATAACGGAAGAAATTTTTACGACGCGGCAGAACGCCACAAAAGAAACCACGTGAGTCCACGCAATCCAGCTTGCCGACTTTACGCCCGGTTTTAGGTTCAATCACCCAAACATCGGTCGCGTCGGGTAACAGTGCACGGACTTCCAGTCCCGCTTCCGTTCGGTGCATACCCAGTACGGAAAAGGGGTCTGCAAAATGGCCTGCGATCAACGCATTAATCACGTCTCTATCAACACGATCGGACATGCTTCATCATCCTTAGTTTTTGTATCGCCTCAATCCACTGTAAATGGCGACATTTTGTGACCTGAACGGTGCAGCACAAAGTTGTGTGCTCTCTCGGCTCCGTCCAACCTTCAGTCAAGGCAACAGACCTTGATTAAAGCATAGTCAACGCTTTACCTGACTCCTGAGAGAAAAATTAACATTACTGCGTTTACTCCTTGTATTACGCAAAAAAAAGGGGTGGTTCGCCACCCCTCATCGATTAACAAATGTTTACGCCAGTTGGCGTAGCATACGACGCAGCGGCTCCGCTGCGCCCCACAGAAGCTGGTCGCCAACGGTGAACGCTGACAGATACTCCGGCCCCATGTTCAGTTTGCGCAAACGTCCAACAGGCGTGGTCAGCGTACCGGTGACCGCCGCAGGCGTCAGTTCACGCATGGTAATTTCACGGTCGTTAGGAATGACTTTCGCCCACGGGTTGTGCGCGGCCAGTAATTCCTCTACAGAACTTATGGAAATATCTTTTTTCAATTTCAGCGTGAATGCCTGACTGTGGCAGCGCAGCGCACCGACGCGCACGCAGAGGCCGTCAACCGGGATCACGGAAGAGGTGGCGAGGATTTTGTTGGTCTCAGCCTGACCTTTCCACTCTTCGCGGCTCTGGCCGTTATCAAGCTGTTTATCGATCCACGGAATCAGGCTGCCCGCCAGCGGAACGCCGAAGTTATCCACTGCCAGATCGCCGCTGCGGGTCAGGGTGGTGACCTTACGTTCGATCTCGAGGATAGCGGAAGCCGGGTCAGCCAGTTCGTTGGCGACGTGATGATGCAGTTGGCCCATCTGGGTCAGCAGTTCACGCATATGGCGCGCGCCGCCGCCGGAAGCTGCTTGATAGGTTGCCACCGAGGCCCACTCTACCAGGTCGTTGGCAAACAGGCCGCCGAGGGACATCAGCATCAGGCTGACGGTACAGTTACCGCCTACGAAGGTTTTCACGCCGTTGTTCAGGCCATCGGTAATGACCTGCTGGTTTACCGGGTCGAGAATGATGATGGCATCATTTTCCATGCGCAGCGAAGAGGCCGCGTCAATCCAGTAACCCTGCCAACCGCTTTCACGCAGCTTAGGATAGATTTCGTTGGTATAATCGCCGCCCTGACAGGTGACAATAATGTCGAGCGCCTTCAGCGCTTCAAGATCGTAAGCATCCTGGAGCAGACCACCGGTGCTGCCGCCGAAGGTTGGCGCAGCTTGCCCTAGCTGGGAAGTGGAGAAGAAGACGGGGCGAATGGCGTCAAAATCGCGCTCTTCTACCATGCGTTGCATGAGTACTGAGCCGACCATTCCGCGCCAACCGATAAAACCAACATTTTTCATAGCGTGTTTTCCTGCAGATATATGTGCTGTATATGTGAATAAGTGCCCCTGGCATCCCCTCACATTACAAAATGCAGCTAAAGTCGCAAGCAAAATTAATCAATGATTGCTTAGCAATCAGAAGTGCAACTTATCCCCTCATCCATAGGGGACGCATTTCCTCCTACCACAGTACGCGGTCAGAGTGATGCGTAGAGCAGAAAGTCCGCAACAATTATCAGGGAATTTGAGTGATGAGTGAAATCTTTTCCGCCGCAGTTTTATTGATCCTGATTATGGATCCACTGGGAAATTTACCCATTTTTATGTCGGTGCTAAAACACACGGAACCCAAGCGCCGCAAGGCGATCATGATACGTGAGCTTTTAATCGCACTTCTACTCATGCTGATTTTTCTCTTCGCTGGCGAGAAGATTCTGGCGTTTTTAAACCTGCGCGCCGAGACGGTTTCCATCTCCGGTGGCATCATTTTATTCCTGATTGCCATCAAGATGATTTTCCCTAGCGCCACCGGAAATAGTTCGGGGCTGCCAGCGGGTGAAGAACCGTTTATTGTGCCGCTCGCGATTCCATTAGTGGCGGGGCCAACGCTGTTGGCGACCTTAATGCTGCTTTCGCACCAGTACCCGAATAATTTGTCGCATCTGGTGATTGCGCTGCTGATCGCCTGGGGCGGTACGGTAGTGATTTTGCTGCAGTCGTCGCTGTTCCTGCGCCTGCTCGGTGAGAAAGGGGTGAACGCGCTGGAGCGTCTGATGGGCTTGATTCTGGTGATGATGGCGACCCAGATGTTCCTGGACGGTATTCGGATGTGGATGAAGGGATAAAAGGTTGGTTTGGTGCGGCCCCGGGGTCGGCGTAAACGCCTCGGCCGGGCTACCGCTCAAGTAGCCCGGCCGAGCGTATGCGACGCCGGGAAGCCGTCAGCTCAACAGCGTAAACGCAATCATACCAATAATGGCGCCGACCGTTCCCAGGATGGTTTCCATCATGGTCCAGGTTTTCAGCGTCTGCGCTTCGGTAGCGCCGGTAAACTTACCGAACAGCCAGAAGCCCGCGTCGTTGACGTGGCTCACCACGATAGAACCGCCGCCGATACAGATAGAGAGCGCTGCCAGCTGCGCACCGCTGTAGTGCAGCTGTTCAATCACCGGCATCACCAGGCCAACCGCGGTCAAACACGCCACCGTGGCGGAACCCTGAATGATACGTACCGCCGCGGCCAGGATGAAGCAGGTCAGCGCAATCGGCAGGCCCATCCCGGTCAGGGCTTCACCCAACGCCGGGCCAACGCCGGAATCCACCAGCACCTGTTTGAACACGCCACCGGCACCAATCACCAGCAGGATAATCCCCGCAGGCTGCAGCGCCGCGCCGCAAATCGCCATCACCTTGTCTTTTTCCATGCCCTGACGGAACGCCAGACCATAGATAGCCACCAGGCAGGCAATCAGGATCGCGGTGAACGGGTGACCGATAAATTCAAACCACTGATAGGTTTCTGACCCCACCGGCACGAAACGCGCGGCAATAGTTTTCAGACCCACCAGCACCAGCGGCAGCAGGATCAGCGCCAGGCTAAAGCCGAAGGACGGCATTTTGCCTTCGCCAAGGTGCGGCTCAGTGATGTCATCAGGAATGTTCAGCTCAACATAGCGGCTGATAAAGTTGCCCCACAGCGGACCGGCGATAATCATCCCCGGGATCGCCGCACACAGGCCAATCAGAATCATCCAGCCAAAGTCAGCGTGCATCTGGGAGGCCAGCAGCATCGGCGCTGGCCCCGGCAGCAGGAACGCCGCTGCGGCAGCCACGCCCGCAAACAGTGGAATCACCAGCTTCACCAGGTTCGTCCCGGTGTGGCGCGCCATCGAGAACGCGACGCTAATCAGCAGCACGATCGCCACTTCAAAGAACAGCGGCAGCGCGCAGATAAGACCGGCAATACCAATCGCGTAGTGTGCGCGGCTATGGCCGAACGATTTCAGCATTTTGACGGCAATCTGATCGACCGCGCCGGTTTCATGCAGAATCTTGCCAAACATTGCGCCAAGCGCCACGACAATCGCCAGGAAGCCCAGCGTGCCGCCCATCCCTTTCTCCATGGTTTCCGCGATTTTAATCAACGGCATACCGGAGAAAAGCCCTGCACCAATAGACACCACCATCAATGCCAGGAAGGCGTGCATACGCGCCTTCATGACTAAAAACAGCAGCAGCAGAACGGAGCCAACTGCGGTTAAAACAAGCGTTAAAGTTGTCACGCGGCACGGCCTTTGTTGATCACCTCAATCGTGCTGTCGATAACGCCTTCCAGCGGCTGATCGATATCAACCACCAGGACATCGCGTTCTTCAGCGCCCGGCTCTTGCAGGGTTTCAAACTGAGTGACCAGCATTTGAGTTTTGAAGAAGTGACCTTTACGCGCCTTCAGGCGGCTCTCAATCACCTCGAAGTCCCCTTTCAGGTAGACGAAGGAAAGGTTCGGGTTACCTTCACGCAGAATGTCGCGGTACGCTTTTTTCAGCGCCGAGCAGACAATCAGCGAAACTTTGTTGGTGCGCTGCATCGCGAAAGCCGCGTCGTTCAGCGCCTGCAGCCATGGTTTGCGATCGTCGTCGTTCAGCGGTTCGCCGGAGGACATTTTGACGATATTGCTGCGTGGGTGCAGGAAGTCGCCGTCAAGGAACGCGGCGTTCAGACGGTGTGCGACTTCGCTGGCGACGGCGGATTTACCGCTGCCGGATACGCCCATCAGTACATAGACATGGTGATCGTGGTTAGTCGTGCTCAAGGCGTCCTCCTGTTGGGCACTGGCAATTAGATTTGGGAAATTGTTACGGGTAACAGTTATCGGTAACATTGTCCTGCCGGGCAAGTGGATAAGCAATAACCATTCGTGCCGGAAGTGAATTCTAAGTGAATATGTGTGATCTAGTTCAAACTTGTTAGGGCTAAATAGATCCGCCCGGTGACAAAGTGAAACCTAAATCTAACATTTTTGGCGTAACCGCTTCACCGCGAATGCGCGCCAGCAAGCGCTCTGCGCCGATGCGCCCCATGCGTTCACGCGGGGTCAGCACGCTGGCAAGACGCGGCTCCATCACCTGACCGATGTCGTGGCCGTGGAAACCGGCAATCGCGATGTCGTCAGGAATGCGCAGCCCAAGGCGCTGGCACTCAAACGCCGCGCCAACCGCCAGGTCATCGTTGGTACAGAAAATACCGTCCAGGTTGGAGAACTCACGTCGCGCCTGGCGCATCAGTTCGATGCCGGAAGTATAGGAGGACGACTGCTCTACCATCACGCTGTACGGTATCAGGCCCGCGTCAAGCATCGCCTGCTCGTAGCCCTTCTGTTTGATGATAGTACGTTCGTCGAGACGTGCGCCTAAATAGGCAATGTGACGATGACCGCGGGCAATAATCGCCGCCGTCATCTGGCGCGCCGCTTCGAAGTTATCAAAGCCAACGGCGATGTCGAGGCACGGTGACTGGCTGTCCATCAGCTCCACCACCGGGATCCCGGCGACTTCAATCATCTTCAGGGTGCGAGGAGTGTGGGTACGTTCGGTGAGAATCAGACCGTCAATGTTCCAGGAGAGCATCGACTCCAGGCGTTCCTGCTCCATTTCTGGTTTATAGCCGTAGTGCGCCAGCATGGTCTGATAGCCGTGAGCATCGGTGACGCTTTCTACACCGCGCAGCACTTCAGCAAAAACCTGGTTGGTTAACGATGGCAGCAGCACGCCAATAGCGCGGCTAGTGGCGTTGGAGAGAATATCGGGCGCCCGGTTGGGGATATAACCCAAATCATCAAGAGCCGCCGCAATTTTGCCACGTAACGCCACGGAAACCTGTTCCGGGTTACGGAGAAAACGGCTAACCGTCATTTTGGTTACGCCAACGCGATCGGCAACATCCTGAAGTACGGGTCTTTTCTTTTTCATCGTCCGGAGGTAAGCAAAGGTGAAATATTGCTGAAGTTTACCACGGAGATGGCGCAACCTCCCCGCAAGATTAGGGAGGTTGCGCGATTTATTTAAGCCGGATCAAACTGGCGGCAGATCGAAGAGTAAAATTTCACTTTCGCTATCCGCGTGAACGGAAATTGCCTGCTCGTCCCAGATGGCCAGGCCATCGCTGGTGGTAGCCTTAGTGCCATTGATGCTCACTTCGCCTTTGACTACCTGAATCCACACGCGGCGGTCAGCGGCAATCTGGTGCACCGACTGTTCGCCTTTCGCCAGCGCCCAACGGTACAGTTCCATATCCTGATACACCTTCAGCGAGCCTTCACGGGCATCCGGTGACAGCACCAGCTGTTTGCCCTGCAGGGCGTCGAAGCGGCGCTGTTCGTAACGCGGCGTGATGCCGGTTTTTTCTGGAATGATCCAGATCTGGTACAGGTGCAGCTTATCGGTGGCGCTCGGGTTGTACTCAGAGTGACGAATACCGGTACCCGCACTCATAATCTGGAACTCGCCCGCCGGAACCTGCTCTTTGTTGCCCATGCTGTCCTGGTGCTCAACGGCGCCTTCCAGAACGTAGGTCAGGATTTCCATGTCTTTGTGCGGGTGAGTACCGAAGCCCTGGCCGGCGTCAATCACGTCATCGTTAATCACGCGCAGTGCCGAGAAGCCCATGTAATTCGGATCGTAATAATCGGCAAACGAGAAGGTATGCCAGGAATCCAGCCAACCATGATTCGCATGACCACGTTCATTTGCTTTGCGTAAGAAAATCATTTTTTACCCCCTCATGTTTTCGATGAAACAAGTTTGGACGTAAACCGGTCAGGATGATAGTGGGTGAAAATTGACTCCTCTGTTCAAAAAATATGAACAAGAACGGAGGAGCCATGTTTGCTTATTTGGCGAGGCTTATCGTGGCAGGAGCTGGCTGCTCAAAGGCCCGTTCGAGCAGTTCCATATTGGTCAGAGCCTCAGTTTCCTTGACAAAATTCGGCGTGCCGTTTGTCAGCGTCTGGTACAGCGCATCGTATACGCGACCGTAGTCACCGCGCTCCGCCTGCCACTGCTCTTTCACCGTGTCGCCTGCGTCGTTAACGTACTCCAGATAAGAGACGGAGTCGTCGGCCGCGAAGTTCGCATCGCCCGGCATAATGCCTGCTTTCAGGCTGGTTTCCTGCTGGTCGATACCGTATTTCACAAACGACCCTTTGGTGCCGTGAACGATAAATTTCGGGTAGTCGATTTTCACCAGGTGGCTGGTTTTGACAATCGCTTTCAGGTTGCCGTAGTAGAGCTGCGCTTCAAATGTGTCGTCCGGGTTGGCCGGGTTACGCAGGCTGCGGATGTCGTAGGAGGCGTGATCCGGGCGGCCAAACAAGGAGATAATCTGGTCCATGGTATGCACGCCCAGGCCGTAAAATGCGCCGTCCTGCGGGCGGCCAGGCTGGGTTGGCGATTCCGGGCGGTAGTAATCAAAGTGGCTTTCCACTTCCACAATCTCACCCAGCTTGCCGCTCTCAATCGCTTTTTTGGCGGTCAGGAAGCAGGAGTCAAAGCGACGGTTCTGATACGGCGACACCGTCAGCCCCTTGCTTTTCGCCAGCGCAAACAGCGTTTTAGCTTCGGCAAGCGTTGGGGTGAACGGCTTTTCCACCAGCACGTTCTTGCCCGCTTCCAGCGCCTTTTTGGCGTACTCGAAGTGGCTATCGGCATGAGTACAGACCACCACCAACTTCACCTGCGGGTCGTTCAGAATATCGTCCAGCTCGCTGGTGAAATGGATATGCGCATACTGCGGCGCCTGCTCATCCGGCTTTGGGCTGCGGCGATAGATATGGGCGACGTGCCAGTCGGCTTTACGTTCGAGGACATAAGGAAGGTGGTAGCGGGTGGCGCTTTTGCCAAAGCCGATAAAGGCGCAGTGCAGAGTCATGGTTCAGTCCTTTTGAAATGTTTGCTGAACACCATAGCGCACCTCGAAACGAAATGAATCCCCACACGGCTAAAAATAGCCCGAAATAATACGTTATAGCCGGCCAATAAGAACCACCAATAAATCCTGCGAAAATAACGAGTTAAATTCCGAAAATCATCCTGAATCGTTGACCGTGTCGGGCAAATTCTGGATAAGGGTGCCTGCGAAATAAGGGGTATTTCGCACCTGTATCCCGCAACGGAGTCACCACGAATTGCTCATAGGAAGAGAGTTTCTCGCCGTTAATTGCACCATTTTCTTTTGGCTACTCGCCCTGATAGCCTGGTATTTCAACGCCCCCTCTCTGGCGTGTTTATCCGGCGTGTGTGCCCTCTCCTCTTTCGTCATCCACATCAAACTTAATCAGGCCAATCACATGTTTAAAAAGAATAAATCCATTGACGTTTCCCCTGCCACCGCACCGGCTTCACTCCCTGTCGAGGAAAAAGAGTCCGTCAGCGCCAAAAAGCAGGATGCAACAGTCATCGCCAGCAACGTGTGCTTTGAGGGCAATATTGCCTCAAACGGGCACGTCTATATTTACGGTTCGCTGAAAGGTAACATCGAGGCTGAAGAGGGGCTGATAAAAATCATTCACGGCGGCCTGGTCGAGGGCAACATCACCTGCCGCGAGCTGATTATCGATGGTAACGTGGTGGGGCAATGTCACAGCCAGTCGCTGGAAATCGCCGAAAACGGTCATGTGGTTGGTACCCTTGCCTACCATCAACTGGCCATAAAGAAAGGCGGGAAATTCTCTGGACAGGCAGAGGTTCTGCCCGCAGAAACAGGGAAAAACAATGTGGTCGGTTTTGCCCATGAGCCCACGATCTCCGACACTGCGTCCGCCAATACGACCAAACCCACAGAAAAAAATGACAAAAAAAAGCCAGCTTAAAGCTGGCTAAAGTAATACTGGAAGCAATGTGAGCAATGTCGTGCTTTCAGGTTCTCCGCAAGGACGCCCTGAATGCAGGACAATAATAATCATTCTCATTCGCACTTGTCCAACATTTTTTGCAAAAAAAGCCAATTGACGCACATTTCAAAATCAATGATGTTAAAAGGGACTTTTAACCCACCAAGGATATGAAGAATGAGTGACATAGTGATCCGCCACGCTGAACCTGAAGATTACGACGCAATCCGTCAGATCCACGCCCAGCCGGAGGTGTATCACAACACGCTACAGGTCCCTCATCCTTCCAGCCATATGTGGCAAGAGCGGCTAGCCGACCAGCCCGGTATCAAACAGCTCGTCGCCTGCATCGGTGAACAGGTGGTTGGGCACCTCTGCATCGCCGTTGCCCAGCGCCCTCGCCGCAGCCACGTCGCCGATTTCGGTATCTGCGTCGACGCCCGCTGGCAGAACCGCGGCGTCGCCAGCGCGCTGATGCGTACCATGATTGATATGTGCGACAACTGGCTGCGCGTCGACCGTATTGAGCTGACGGTGTTTGTCGATAACGCACCGGCGGTCGCGGTTTACCAGAAGCACGGGTTTGAGATTGAAGGTACGGGGCGGAAATATGGGCTGCGTAACGGGGAGTATGTGGATGCGTATTTTATGGCGCGGGTGAAGGGGTAATCCCTCACCCTAACCCTCTCCCAGAGGGTTAGGGGACCGTATGGTGCGGCTTATAAATCAGTAATCTACCCTGCCTTTCTCCCTCTCCCTTCCAGGGAGAGGGTCGGGCTGAGGGTAAACTAGTACCCCGCCGTCAAATCATCAGGCGAACGCGGATCCGACGCCCCATACAGCGTTCCGTCCGGGTCCACCATAATACTCTGCGTGCTGCCCATCGCCTCTTTCACCGCCACCTTCTGCCCCTTCGCTTCCAGCAGCTTCAGCGTATCCGGGCTAAACCCTTTCTCAACCCGCAGTTCGTCCGGCAGCCACTGATGGTGGAAGCGCGGCGCGTTAGTGGCTTCGGCCACGTTCATGCCGAAGTCGATGGAATTTACCACCATCTGCAGCACCGTGGTGATAATCCGGCTACCGCCAGGGCTACCGGTCACCAGCCACGTTTTCCCGTCTTTTACCACAATGGTTGGCGACATTGACGACAGCGGGCGTTTCTTCGGCCCAACCGCGTTGGCATCACCGCCCACCAGCCCGTAAACGTTCGGCACACCGGGTTTGGCGGAGAAGTCATCCATCTCGTTATTCATCAGAATGCCGGTATTGCCCGCCACGATGCCGGTACCAAAAGTGGTGTTGAGGGTGTAGGTCACCGCCACCGCGTTACCGTCTTTATCCACCACTGAGAAGTGGGTGGTCTGGTTGCTTTCGTACGGTGCCAGTTTACCCGGTTTAATCTGGCTGGACGGCTTGGCCTTATTGATATCAATCTGCTCAGCAATCGATTTGGCGTAGGCTTTGTTAGTCAGCGCCTGCCACGGCACCTTCACGAAGTCCGGGTCGCCGAGGTATTCAGAACGGTCGGCGTAGGCGTGCTTTTCCGCCTCTGCCATCAGTTGCATTGCGTCGGCGCTGCCGAAGCCGTATTTATGCAGGTCGAAGTTTTCGAGGATGTTGAGGATCTGCACGATGTGGATCCCGCCGGAGGACGGCGGCGGCATCGAGAAGACTTCGTAGCCGCGGTATTCACCGCTTATCGGCGTACGCTCAACGGCTTTGTAGTTTGCCAGATCCGTTTTGCTCATCAGGCCACCGTTTTTATGCATCTCTTCGGCAATCTGGTCGGCAATCGCCCCTTTGTAGAAGGCATCCGGTCCGTTTTCAGCAATCAGTTCCAGGCTTTTTGCCAGATTCGCCTGCACCAGTTTATCGCCCTTTTTCAGCGGCTCGCCGTCTTTCCAGAAAATGGCCTTACTGTTGGCATGATTCGGCAGCACTTCACTGCCGTAGGTTTTAAGATCGTCAGCCAGCGCATCGTTGACCACAAACCCCTCTTTGGCGAGCTTAATCGCCGGGTGAATCACTTTGTTGAGCGGCATCGTGCCGTACTTCTCCAGCGCCAGCGAGAAGCCTGCCACCGTGCCCGGCGTGCCGGAGGCCAGGTGCGAGGTCAGCGACTTTTTACTGTCCGGGTTACCCTGGTCGTCGAGGAACATATCGCGAGTCGCCTGCTCCGGGGCCATTTCACGGAAATCAATCGCCGTGGTTTTCCCATCTTTGGTCCGCAGCATCATAAACCCGCCGCCACCGATATTCCCTGCCTGCGGGTGCGTCACCGCCAGCGCGTAGCCCACGGCCACCGCCGCATCCACGGCATTGCCGCCCTGGCGCAGAATCTCAACGCCCACGCGCGTGGCGGTAGCATCAACGGAAGCCACCATGCCATGCTGGGCACGTACGGGATGGAAAACATCCTCCTCAACGCCGTAAGAAACCGGCGGCGGTGGAGGTGCAGAAATCGCGCTAAAACAGCTTCCTGACAGCAGAGCAGCAAGGGCTACCCGGCGTAAAAACGTCGGTATTATTATCATCATCATTCTCCAGAGCGTACGGTGAGGTCCTCACTAAGCCTGGTTCATAATGCTGAAATAATCCTCGTTACGATGGGAAAGGAGTAAACTTAAGGGATCCCCTACACGGAGGAAAGACGATGAAACGATTACTGATTCTGGCGGCACTGCTGCCGTTCACTGCGCTGGCCGCGCCGCTGAACGTCGATAACAACCCGAATAAGCCGGGCTATGAGATTCCAAGCCAGCAGCGGATGCAGACCCGCATGCTCAATCAACAGCAGCAGCAATCCAGCATGCTGAACCAGCAGCGCAAGGTACAGACGCAGCAGCAACAGCAGCATCTGCAAAACCAGCTGAACACTAACCAACAACGCGTGCAGCAGGCGCAGCCGGGCATGCTAAATCAGCAGCAGCCGCTGCCCAATAGCAACGGCGGCATGCTGAAGCAGTATTAAGGCTGGAAGTCAGGCCCGATGATATCAATCGCGTCGGTACAGATGCAGTCGACACCCCAGCGCAGCAGCTCGGCGGCGCGCTGGGGGTTATTCACGGTATAGACCAGAATCCGCAGCCCCGCTTCACGCAGCGCATCGACCCGCGCTTCATCCAGCAGACGATGGTTAAGATGAATGGAGACGCAGCCCAGACGCGTCGTCAGCTCACGCCAGTCGTCACGCCACTCATCCAGCAGTAAACCCCGCGGCAGTTCCGGCGCAGCAAGCTGGGCGGCTTCCAGCGCATCAATTTCAAATGACGACAGCAGCGGTGGGGTCATGTCAGCCCACAGTTCACGCGCGGCCAGCGCCACCACTTTCCCGGTCAACGGCCCGCTGCCGGTGGTCGGTTTAATTTCGATATTCGCCATCATGCCGTGCTGACGGCAGCGTTCCGCTACCTGCGACAGCAGTGGCAGCGGCTCGTCTTTAAAGCTGCTGTTAAACCAGCTTCCGGCATCCACGCGCAGCAGGTCCTGCCAGCTCAGTTCACCCGCGATGCCCCAGCCGTTGCTGGTGCGTTCGAGGTTGTCGTCATGCAGCAGGAAAATCTGCCCGTCTTTCGACAGCTTGGCGTCAAACTCAATCATGGTATGCCCATAGCGAGCGCCAACGTCGATCGCCGCCAGGGTGTTTTCCGGCGCTAACTTACCGCCGCCACGGTGGGCGACGATGTGGGGATAAGGCCAATTGCTCATACGCGTAATCCTGTCTCACCTTCAAAGAGGTGCAGATGATCGTCCGGCAGATGCAGCCACAGCGTGGTGCCCGCGTGCGGACGTTGCTGGTGCGGTAAGCGCACCACCATTTTCTGCTCACCAAAGCGGCCGTGGGCCAGGTTATCGGCGCCGAGAATTTCCAGCGTATCCATCACCAATGGCACGCCGCCTTCGGCCTGCGAGCTTAGCGCAATATGTTCCGGACGGATACCCAGCGTCATGCGGCGACCGGCATATTCGCGCTGAGAGGCTGGCAGCGGCAGCTGCATACCGTTTTCCAGCACGAAGCGCGAGCCGGACTCATCAATCTGACCGTCCAGCAGGTTCATTGCCGGGCTGCCGATAAAGCTCGCCACAAAGCGGCTGGCCGGTTTCTCATACACTTCCACCGGCGTGCCAATCTGCTCGGCAATGCCTTTGTTCATCACCATCACCCGCTGGGCGAGGGTCATCGCTTCCACCTGATCGTGGGTCACGTACAGCGAGGTGGTTTTCAGACGACGGTGCAGTTGCTGCAATTCAAGACGCATCTGCACGCGCAGCTTAGCGTCGAGGTTGGAGAGCGGTTCGTCGAACAAGAACACCGCCGGGTCACGCACGATAGCGCGCCCCATCGCCACGCGCTGGCGCTGGCCGCCGGAGAGCTCGCGCGGGCGGCGCTTCAGCAGGCCGTCCAGCTCAAGAATACGCGCCGCTTCCTGCACTTTTTCGGCAATGTGCACTTTGCCCATGCCGCGAATTTTCAGCCCCCAGGCCATGTTCTCTTCCACGCTCATGTGTGGGTAGAGCGCATAGTTCTGGAATACCATGGCGATGCCGCGATCCTTCGGCTCCATTTCGGTCACGCGCTTGCGGTCAATCCAGATGTCACCGCTGGTTACGCGCTCAAGCCCCGCCACCATACGCAGCAGTGTCGATTTCCCACAGCCCGACGGGCCGACCATCACAATAAATTCCCCGTCTGCCACGTCCAGCGTCAGCGGTTGAATGACCTGGGTTTTACCGTCCCAGCTTTTAGTTACTGCCTGTAGTTTTAAACCAGCCATTTTTATTTCTCACTATCGACCAGGCCGCGTACAAAGGCACGCTGCATGGCTAAAACGATAACAACGGGGGGAATAAGGGTGAGCAGCATCGCCGCCATCACCTGGTTCCACTGCGTGGTGCCTTCACCGGTAGCGATCATCCCTTTGATGCCCGCCACGGCGGTGCCGAGGTTCACGTCGGTAATAATCAGCAGCGGCCAGAGATACTGGTTCCAGCCGTAGATAAAGGTGATGACGAACAGCGCCGCAAGGTTGGTTTTCGACAGTGGCAGCACGATATCGCGGAAAAAGCGCATCGGCGAAGCGCCGTCGATACGCGCCGCTTCAATCAGCTCGTCCGGCAGGGTCATAAAGAACTGTCGAAACAAGAAGGTGGCGGTTGCCGACGCCATTAACGGCAGCGTCAGGCCCGCGTAGCTGTCGAGCATCTTCAGGTTGGCAATGACCTCAACCGTCGGGAAGATACGCACTTCCACCGGCAGCATCAGGGTGATAAAGATCATCCAGAAGAACAGGTTACGCAGCGGAAAGCGGAACCAGACGATGGCGAATGCCGAGAGCATCGACACCGCGATTTTGCCGACGGTAATGGCGAAGGCCATGATGAAGCTGTTGAGCATCATCAGCCAGAACGGTGCGCTATTCACGCCCACGCCGTTGACCCAAATCGCCTTCATATTCTCGAACAGATGGCCGCCGGGGATCAGCGTCATCGGCGTTTCAAACACTGCTTTGTTGTCCAGCGTCGCCGCCGTAAAAGCGACGTACAGCGGAAACAGGATCACGATAATCCCGAGGATCAGCATGGTGTGGCTGAATATCGTCAGCCCGCGACGGTTCTCAATCATTGGTAGCGCACCTTACTTTCCACGTAACGGAACTGCACCACGGTCAGGATGATGACGAGGAACATCAGCACCACCGACTGCGCCGCAGAGGCCGAGAGATCCAGCCCGGCAAATCCTTCACGGTAAATCTTATAAATCAGCGTGGTGGTGGCCTGTACCGGGCCGCCCGCCGTCGCGGCGTCGATCACCGGGAAGGTGTCGAAGAAGGCGTACACCAGGTTCACCACCAGCAGGAAGAAGCTCACCGGCGCGATCAACGGCAGCGCCAGCTTGAAGAAGCGGCGAATCGGGCCCGCGCCGTCGATGGCCGCAGCCTCGACCAGCGAGCGCGGAATAGATTGCAGCGCGGCGAAGAAGAACAGGAAGTTGTAGCTTATCTGCTTCCAGACCGAGGCGAAGACCACCAGGAACATGGCCTGACCGCTGTTCTGCGCGTGGTTCCAGTCATAACCGAACGCACCGAGGAAGTGGGTAATCAGCCCGCGTCCGGGGTTAAACAGGAAGATCCACAGTACGGCGGCCACGGCAGGTGCGACGGCATAAGGCAGCAGCATCAGCGTCTGGTATAGACGGCTGCCGCGCACCACGTAGTCCACCAGGGCGGCGAAGAACAGCGAGACCAGCAGGCCGCTTATCGTCACCAGGCCGCTGAACTTGATAGTCGTCCAGAAGGAGTCGAGGTAGTAGCTGTCGTGGAACAGCGTGACGAAGTTATCCAGACCAACGAACTGGCTGGAGAGACCAAACGGGTCAACGCTTTGCAGTGAGTACCACAGCGCTTCACCGGCGGGCCAGATAAAGAAGATAACGGTGATAATCAGCTGCGGCGCGACCAATGCATAGGGCAGCCAGCGGGATTTAAACACCGGACGAGATGATGACATAGTTAAACTCTGAGTTGATTTCCCCTCACCCCGGCCCTCTCCCCAAAGGGGCGAGGGAGAAAGGCGGGTCTCCTCTCCCCTATGGGTAGAGGGTTAGGGTGAGGGGGTTAGTCAATGATTAAGACTTGGTCGATTGCTCGAAGCGACGCAGCAGCTGATTCCCGCGCGCTACCGCAGAGTCCAGCGCCTGCTGAGGCGTTTTCTTACCGGTCCAGACGCTTTCCAGTTCTTCATCCACGATGGTACGAATCTGCGGCATGTTGCCCAGACGCAGCCCTTTGGTGAACGGCAACGGTGGCTTGTTCAGCATCTGACGCGTGGCGATGTCGGCACCTGGGTTCTTGTCATAGAAGCCCTGCTGACGAGTCAGGTCGTACGCGGCGGTAGTGATTGGCAGGTAGCCGGTTTTCTGGTGCCATTCGGCAGCAATTTCAGGCTTCGCCAGGAACTCGAGGAATTTCGCGACCCCGGTGTAGGTCTCTTTGTCTTTGCCCTGCATCACCCACAGGCTCGCCCCGCCGATGATGGCGTTCTGCGGCGCGCCCTTCACGTCAGCATCGTAAGGCATCATGCCCACGCCGTAGTTGAATTTGGCGTACTGACGAATGTCCGCCAGCGAGCCGGAAGAGGCGGTGGTAATGGCGCAGTCACCGTTGTAGAACTTCTCGGTAGACTCATCTTTACGGCCGAAGTAGCTGAAATCACCCTTCTTGTTCAGTTCTTCCAGCAGCGCGATGTGTTTCACCTGCTCTGGCTTGTTGAACTCCAGTACCGCATCGGTACCGTCGAAGCCGTTATTTTTGGTCGCAACCGGCAGGCCGTGCCAGGCGCTGAAGTTTTCAATCTGGATCCAGCCCTGCCAGCCGCTGGCGTAGCCGCACTTCATACCGGCCGCTTTCAGCTTCGCGGTATAGGCTGCCAGATCCTGCCAGGTTTTCGGCGGCTGGTTCGGGTCTAAACCGGCTTTCTTGAAGGCGTCTTTGTTGTAGTACAGCACCGGAGTGGAGCTGTTAAACGGCTGGGACAGCAGGTGCCCGGTTTTGGAGTCGGTGTAGTAACCGGAAACCGTCGGCACAAACTGAGATTCATCGAACTTGATACCGGCATCGTCAAACACCTGATACACCGGCTTAATCGCTTTTGACGCCATCATGGTGGCGGTGCCGACTTCATACACCTGCAAAATTGCCGGGGCGTTACCGGTACGGAACGCGGCGATACCTGCGCTCAGGCTCTGCTCATAGTTGCCTTTGTACACCGGCTGAATTTTGTAATCCGGGTTGGCGGCGTTGAAGCGCTGCGCCAGAGAGTCAACCTCTTTACCCAGCTCACCTTCCATTGAATGCCAGAACGGAATAGTAGTTACCGCCATAGCCTGACCTGCGAATGCCAGACTCATTGCCAATCCTAAAGCTGTATGTCGTAACGATATCATCGGTTATCTCTCTTTTTGTGCCGGGATGCGCGATATCACGCGTTTTATGTTCGCGGGGGTAACATGACATGCTCGAATGACAGAAAAATAACTTTTTTATTACAAAAAAAAGATAGTAAGGCGACAAAGGGATGGCAAGGCGGTGACGGTTCTAAGAAGGGAAAGTGGGAGCTATGACACGTATAGGGAAAGTGCCGTTCCCGGGGTCGGTGCAAGCACCTCGCCCGGGATACGGGTTACCGGATGGCGATGCTGGCGCATCTTATCCGGCGTTATTGCGACGAATTAACCGCCGAGGTACGCGCTGCGCACCGCTTCGTTCGCCAGCAGTGCATCACCGGTGTCTTCCAGCACCACGTGGCCGTTTTCCAGCACGTAGCCGCGGTCGGCGAGCTTCAGCGCCTGGTTGGCGTTCTGCTCGACGAGGAAAATGGTCATGCCCTGCTTACGCAGTTGCTCGATGGTGTCGAAAATCTGCTGGATGATAATCGGGGCCAGCCCCAGAGAAGGCTCATCAAGCAGCAGCAGGCGCGGCTGGCTCATCAATGCACGGCCAATTGCCAGCATCTGCTGCTCACCGCCGGACATGGTGCCTGCACGCTGAATGCGACGCTCAAGCAGGCGTGGGAACAGGTCATACACCCACTTGATGCGCTCCTGGAACTGATCGCGGTCGGCGAAGAAGCCGCCCATCGCCAGGTTCTCTTCCACCGTCATGCGTGAGAAGACGCGGCGCCCTTCCGGAACAATCGCCACCGCTTCACGCATGATTTTCGCCGTCTGCCAGTCGGTAATGTCTTTATCATCAAAGACAATACGCCCGCTGGTGGCGCGTGGGTCGCCGCACAATGTGCCGAGCAGCGTGGTTTTTCCTGCGCCGTTGGCGCCAATCAGGGTCACAATTTCCCCCTGATTGATATGCAGGCTGACGTCGTGCAGCGCCTGAATTTTGCCGTAGTGGGCGCTGACTTTATCAAACGATAACATCACTTTATCCATATTCTGCCTCGCCCCCATCATGCTTCACCTAAATAGGCGCGGATCACGTCCGGGTTGTTGCGGATCGCTTCTGGCGTACCGTTCGCCAGCGGCGTCCCCTGATTCACCACGTAGATGCGATCGGAAATGCCCATCACCAGCTTCATATCGTGCTCAATCAGCAGGATAGTGGTGTTGTGATGGTTACGCAGCTCGGCAATCAGTTCGTCCAGCTCTTTGGTCTCTTTCGGGTTAAGACCCGCCGCCGGTTCATCGAGCATCAGGATTTCCGGCTGCGTCACCATGCAGCGGGCAATCTCCAGACGACGCTGGTCACCGTAGGCCAGGTTGCTGGCCTGACGGTTGGCGTGCTCTAACAGGCCGATACGCTCAAGCCAGGTGGCAGCACGGTCCAGCGCTTCGCTTTGCGCGCGACGGAACGACGGGGTTTTCAGCAGGCCGGAGAAGACGCCGGTCTTCAGCTGCTGATGCTGTGCCACCAGCAGGTTTTCAATCACCGTCATTTCGCGGAACAGACGCACGTGCTGGAAGGTACGCACCACGCCCATACGGGCAATCTCCTGGCCCGGCAACCCTTCCAGGTGCTGGTCACGTAGCATAATGGTGCCGCCGGTCGGCTTGTAGAAGCCGGTCAGGCAGTTAAAGACCGTGGTTTTCCCCGCGCCGTTCGGGCCAATCAGGGAGACGATTTCCTGAGGATGCAGTTCCAGGGCGACGTTGTTAACCGCCAGCAGGCCGCCAAAACGCATCATCAGGCCGTTAACGGATAATAATGGCTGACTCATGCCTGCTCTCCTTCTTTCGCTTTCCCGCTTTTCAGCTTGAGCTGCGGACGGGTCATCGGCAGAAGCCCCTGCGGACGCCAGATCATCATCAGAACCATCAAACCACCCAGCATCAGCATGCTGTATTCGTTGAAGTCACGCATCAGCTCGCGTGACACCACCAGCAGGACAGCGGCGAGAATAACCGCAAACTGTGAGCCCATCCCGCCCAGCACCACAATCGCCAGCACGAAGGCCGACTCGGCAAAGGTAAAGGATTCCGGGCTGACAAAGCCCTGGCGCGCGGCAAACAGCGTACCGGCAAAACCGGCAAACGCGGCGCTGATGGTAAAGGCGGTCAGCTTGATACGCGTTGGGCTCAGGCCCAGCGAGCGACAGGCAATTTCATCTTCACGCAGCGCTTCCCACGCACGGCCCAGCGGCATGCGCAGCAGGCGGTTGATGACAAACAGGCTCAGCACCACCAGCAACAGCGCCACCAGATAAAGGAAGATAACGCGGTCAGACGGGTCGTACTTAACGTTAAAGAAGTTGCTGAAGGTATCCCAGCCGCCTTCACGGGCGCTGCGGCTGAACTCCAGGCCGAAGAAGGTCGGTTTCGGGATCTGGCTGATACCGTTCGGCCCGCCGGTCACTTCGGTGTTGTTAAGCAGCAGGATACGGACGATTTCGCCGAAGCCTAAGGTCACAATCGCCAGATAGTCACCGCGCAGACGCAGCACCGGGAAGCCCAGCAGGAAGCCCGCCGCCGCCGAGACCAGCCCCGCGATCGGCAGACAGGTCCAGAAGCCGAGACCGTAATAGTGGTTAAGCAGCGCGAAGGTGTAAGCACCGATGGCATAGAAGCCACCGTAACCCAGCACCAACAGGCCGGAAAGCCCCACCACCACGTTCAAGCCAAGGCCGAGGATGATGTAAATCATGGTCAGGGTGGCAATATCAACCGTGCCACGTGAAACCATAAACGGCCACGCTACGGCGATCACCAGCAGCGCGACCAGGAACAGCTTCTGTTTGACCGTCGAGCCGTCAATGGCAGGCAGAATAAACTTCGGCCCGGAGACGCTTTTCAGCCCTTTCTGGAATAACGGGCGCAGCATCTGGAAGAAAAAGACCACCGCGGTGCCGATAAAGATCCACTGCCAGCGGATATCCGCGGCGCTGCCGACCACCAGTTTGGTACCGTCGAGCTGTAACTGAACGCCCATAAAGACGCCGGCCAGGACAAAGAACATCGCCGCCGACAGCAGCGCCATCGCAAATTGCATCGGTTTCATACTTTCTCTACCTCCGGGCGGCCCAGGATACCGGTCGGCATCACCAGCAGCACCACGATCAGCAGCGCGAACGACACAACGTCTTTATATTCGGTGCTCAGATACGCGGAGGACAGCGCTTCCGCGATGCCGAGAATCAGCCCACCAATCATCGCCCCTGGAATACTGCCGATACCGCCCAGAACCGCCGCGGTGAAGGCTTTCATCCCGGCCATAAAGCCGATATACGGGTTGATAACGCCGTAGAACTGACCCAGCAGCACGCCCGCCACCGCCGCCATCGCTGCGCCAATGACAAACGTCAGGGCAATCACGCGGTCGGTGTTAATGCCGAGCAGGCTCGCCATTTTCAGGTCCTCCGCGCAGGCGCGACAGGCGCGGCCCATGCGGGAGTAGCGAATAAACAGCGTCAGCGCCAGCATGGCAACGAAGGTCACAATCCAGATAACCAGCTGCATGGTAGTGATGGACGCGGAGAAGTTTTCGCTGCTGCCGACAATCCACTGGCCGTTAAACAGACTTGGCAGCGCGATATCGCGCGAGCCTTCGGTCAGACTGACGTAGTTTTGCAGGAAGATGGACATCCCGATGGCGGAGATCAGCGCAATCAGACGCTTGGAGCTGCGCACCGGGCGGTAGGCCACCCGTTCGATGCTCCAGCCGTAGGCGCTGGCAATCACAATCGCCCCGATGAAGCCAGCAGCCACCAGAAGCCAGCCGGTGTCGATGCCCATCATCATTAATGCGGCGATAATCATAAAGGAGACATAACTACCGATCATGTACACCTCGCCGTGGGCGAAGTTGATCATGCCGATAATCCCGTACACCATGGTGTAACCGATGGCGATCAGTGCATAGGTGCTTCCCAGCGTAACGCCGTTAAACATCTGCTGCACAAAGTAGAGAACCTGCTCTGACATAAATTAGCCTTTTGCTACCCCTGCGGGTCTACGCCCGCCAGGGGGGAATGAAGGTTACTTCGCCACGGTGGATGAGCCGTCGGCATGCCACTGGAAGACCCCAAATTCAAATCCTTTCAGATCGCCTTTGTCATCCCAGCTCAGCGGCCCAATCACGGTTTTCGCACCGTTTGCTTTTAAGTCTTTAATCAGCGCCTGAGGGTCATCGCTACCGGTACGTTCCATGGCGGTTGCCAGAGACTGCACAGCAGCGTAGGTGATCCACACGTACGGACCGGTTGGATCTTTCTTCTGCGCTTTCAGGGCATCGACGATAGCGCCGTTTGCCGGATCCTGGTCATAGCGTTTTGGCATGGTAACCAGCATGCCTTCCGCTGCTTTACCGGCGATATTCGACAGTGAAGCGTTACCCACGCCTTCCGGCCCCATAAACTGCGTTTTCAGGCCAACCGCGCGCGCCTGGCGCAGCATCTGCCCCATTTCCGGGTAGTAGCCGCCGTAGTAAACGAAGTCGATGTTCTCTTTTTGCAGACGGGCAATCAGCGCGGAGAAGTCTTTTTCACCGGCAGTAATTCCGTCGAAGAAGACGATATTGGCTTTGCCCGCTTTCAGCCCGTCCTGAACGGAACGCGCCAGACCTTCACCGTACTGCTGCTTGTCGTGAATGATAGCGATGCGCTGTGGCTTCACTTTATTCAGGATGTAGTTTGCCGCGGTTGGGCCCTGAGAGGAGTCCAGACCAGCGGTACGCATGATGTAGTGGTAGCCACGCTGGGTCAGCTCTGGGTTAGTCGCACCCGGGGAGATCATCAGAATGCCTTCGTCTTCATAAATGTCAGACGCAGGCTGCGTGGAGGAAGAGCAGAGGTGGCCAATCACGTATTTGATGCCGTCATTAACGATTTTGTTCGCGACCGCCACCGCTTGTTTCGGATCACAGGCATCGTCGTATTCAACGCCGACCAGCTTGTCACCCTTAATGCCACCTTTGGCATTGATGTCTTTAATGGCCTGGCGCGCGCCGTTGAACTCCATGTCGCCCCACTGGGCAACCGGGCCGGACATCGCACCGACAACCGCTACCTTAATATCGTCTGCCATCGCCGCGTGAGACATAGCCAGCGCGATCATCCCTGCGATTACTGTTTTTGTATTCCTTTTCATACTTCGGGATCCCCATTCGTGATGTCGTATTTACACGTCGTGGCGTGCATATATTTTGTTGTGTGGTGGTTAAAAAGCATTCTGTACTTTTAATATACAACGCTACTTTTGCCATTATCTTTAATGAGTTAGCGCAGCTTTTTGGCTAAAAACAGACTAAATTCTCTATTTTTCAGTCTATTAAGAAAAGATAATATTCTGATTTTCACCATAGATAAACAAAAAAAAGCCCGAACGGCAGCATAAAATAACGACACAATAAGCCGAATAAAACGCTGGTTTTCAGGTTAAAGTTCTGACTATTTTTCGATCCATGATGTTTCAAACTGTCTGCATGGATATCGAAAAATTAATCCCCTACTGAACAAGCCAAAAAAGAGAAAGCGTCCGGCAGAATAAATTGAGTACACTGGCCACCATTTTCGAGATTTGAGCAAACTGCCCATGAAGCTGACCATCATTCGTTTAGACACCTTTAGCGATCAGGACCGCATCTGCCTCGGTAAGATCTGGCCCGCTCAGCCCCCCAACGAACAGCACCTTGATGAGAACCACCGCCTGTATGCCGCCCGTTTTAACGAACGCCTGCTGGCAGCGGTAAAGGTGACGATCAACGGTAGCCAGGGGACGCTTAACAGTCTGTGCGTACGCGAAGTCACCCGCCGTCGCGGCGTGGGGCAGTATCTGGTCGAAGAGGTGATGCACGATAACCCGCAGGTCAGCCGCTGGACGCTGAGCAAAGCCGGCGTGGAAGAGAGCCTGGAAACGGCCGCATTTGCCAAAGCGATGGGCTTTACGGTGCATGCTGAGGGCTGGGTTCGAGGGTAATGCCGATCCCGGCGTCGGCTAACGCCTCGGCCGGGCTACATCATAGTAGTCCGGCCGAGCGTAGCGACGCCGGGGCAGCGCCGAACGAATTACTTCGCGTCGGTCGCCGTACCGTTCGCGTGCCAGTTAAAGATGCCGAATTCGAAGCCTTTCAGGTCACCTTTCTCATCCCACGACAGCGGACCCATCACGGTATCCACGGTATTGGCTTTCAGGTATTTTGCGATCTCAGCCGGGTCGTCAGAATGGTTCAGGCCCGCCTGCAGAGACTGCAGCGCAGCATAGGTGGTCCATACGAACGCACCGCTTGGATCTTCTTTCTTCGCTTTGATCGCGTCTACGATAGGTTTGTTCGCCGGAACCTGGTCGTAGTTCTTAGGCTTAGTCACCAGCAGACCTTCCGCAGAATCACCCGCAATGTTAGACAGTGAAACGTTCGCTACGCCTTCCGGCCCCATGAACTGGGTTTTCAGGCCAGCAGCACGCGCCTGACGCAGGATCTGGCCCATTTCCGGGTGATAGCCGCCAAAGTAAACAAAGTCGATGTTCTCTTTCTTCAGACGCGCCACCAGGGTGGAGAAGTCTTTCTCACCGGCAGTGATACCGTCGAAGAAGACCACGTTCGCGCCGCCTTTCTTCAGACCGTCCTGCACTGCACGTGCCAGACCTTCACCGTACTGCTGCTTATCGTGAACGACCGCGATGCGCTGTGGTTTCACTTTCTCGAGGATATATTTCGCCGCGGTTGGGCCCTGATCGGAGTCCAGACCGGTGGTACGCAGAATCAGTTTATAGCCACGCGCGGTCAGCTCAGGCGCGGTCGCCGCTGGGGTGATCATCAAAATACCTTCGTCTTCATAGATGTCAGACGCAGGCTGTGTAGAGGAGGAGCAGAGGTGACCGATAACGTATTTGATCCCGTCATTCACCACTTTGTTCGCTACCGCAACCGCTTGTTTCGGGTCACAGGCGTCATCGTATTTTACGATTTCCAGCTTATTGCCCTTGATACCGCCCTTGGCGTTAATGTCGGCAACTGCCTGAGTTGCACCGCTGAACTCCTGGTCACCGTACTGCGCAACCGGGCCGGACATCGCGCCAACAACAGCAACTTTAATATTTTCTGCTAATGCCATATTGCTGAATGCCAGCGCAATACATCCTGCCAGTAACGCTTTACCCTTCATTTTCATCCTGAGGTTCCCCATTGTTATGGTTGTTGCATTTGTTGTGATGTTGTTATTTAGCACATTATTCTTATATCACCTGTATGGTAAGTATAAGATATTAATATTGAGGGAGGCTGACCGTGCTTTTTCAGCATACTCTGCTAAAACATACCCCATTTTTGTGGAATTGAAACGTTAATTTTGACGGATTTGTAACGCAAAAATGACAAAAAAAAGCCACTCATCGGAGTGGCTTGGGTGTTGGGTACATCCCCGGCGGCGCTTTGCCTGGCCGGGAAGGGCACGCTCTATTCAGATATCGCCCGACGAATCACCTCCAGCGCCTGCTGGAACTGTTTCTCAGGGATGGTGAGCGGGTACAAGAAGCGAATGACGTTACCGTACACGCCGCAACTCAGCAGCAGCACCCCTTCCGCCAGTGCACGATCCTGCACCAGTTTGGTCAATTCCGGCGACGGCTCTCCGGTTTGCGGGTTCACAAACTCTACGGCAACCATCGACCCCACGCCGCGCACGTCAGCAATCGCCGGGCAGCTTTCGCGTAATTTATTAAGTACTTCAATCAGATGCTGGCCCAGATGGTTGGCGCGAGTGCAAAGCGCCTCTTCCTCAATGACATCCAGCACCGCATGCGCGGCAGCAATCGCCAGCGGGTTCCCCGCATAAGTGCCACCAAGGCCGCCGGGTGCCGGGGCATCCATCACCTCGGCACGCCCCGCGACGCCAGAGAGCGGAAAACCGCCCGCCAGGCTTTTTGCCATGGTGATAAGGTCAGGCTTCACGCTGTAGTGCTCCATGGCAAACAGCTTGCCGGTACGGGCAAAGCCGGTCTGCACTTCGTCGGCAATCAGCAAAATACCGTGGGTATCGCAAAGCTGGCGCAACGCCTGCATAAAATCAGCAGGGGCAACATTAAAGCCACCTTCGCCCTGCACTGGTTCAATGATAATCGCCGCCACCTGATCCGGGGCGATATCGGCTTTGAAAATATGAGTCAGGCTTTTGAGCGCCATCTCGGTGGTCACACCGTGCGCGGCATTTGGATAGAGACCGTGATACACCGAACCAGGGAACGGGCCGAAGCCGATTTTGTACGGTGCGACTTTGCCGGTCAGCGCCATGGTCATAAACGTACGACCATGGAAGCCACCGCCGAAGGTAATCAGTCCCGGACGTTTGGTATAGGCGCGGGCAATTTTCACCGCGTTCTCAACCGCTTCCGCCCCAGTGCTGAAAAACGCCGTTTTGGCGTTTCCGGCAATAGGCGCGGCGGCATTAATACGTTCTGCTAATGATACATAGCTTTCATAGGGGACTATCTGATAGGCGGTGTGGGTAAAAGCCTGCAGTTGGTTTTCAACGGCGGCCATCACCTGAGGATGGCGATGTCCGGTATTCAGCACCGCAATGCCCGCAGCAAAGTCGATGTATTCGTTACCTTCAATATCCCACAGCGTGGCGTTCTCAGCGCGCTCCGCGTAGAAGCCGCACATCACGCCCACACCGCGCGGCGTGGCCTGTAAACGCCGATGATTCAGTGACTCGTTACTCACGGTAAACCCCCTGCCGTTGAAATGACGAAAAGTCTATTCAGTCTTTGCCATCGCCTGCATTAACGCCAGCGGCAAACGTGAAATAAGCAGAGGAAAGCGTGATGACGGGGAGCAGAAAAACAAAACCCCCGGATGGGCATCCAGGGGTTATCGGGGTCACGCGTTAACTGACGTTATCAGGCTTCGATAGCCGCACGCAGTTTTTTCATCGCGTTCTTTTCAAGCTGACGTACACGCTCGGCGGATACGCCGTAACGGTCGGCCAGTTCCTGCAGCGTAGACTTGTTGTCTTCGTCCAGCCAGCGGGCGCGAATGATGTCCTGGCTACGTTCGTCCAGGCCCTGCATTGCGTCGGTCAGCTTATTCGCTGCCTGCTCTTCCCAGTTATCATCTTCGATGCCGTCGGCAAAGTTGGACGATTTATCCTGCAGATAGAGCACCGGAGCAACCGAGTGGCTTTCAGACTCATCGTCTGAGGACATATCAAACGCCATGTCCTGCGCCGCCATACGGGATTCCATCTCGCGAACGTCTTTGCTGGAAACGCCCAGCTCGCGGGCAACCATTTCTACTTCATCCTGATTGAACCAGCCCAGACGCTGCTTGGTTTTACGCAGGTTGAAGAACAGCTTACGCTGCGCTTTGGTGGTCGCGACTTTAACGATACGCCAGTTACGCAGTACGTATTCGTGAATTTCCGCTTTGATCCAATGCACCGCAAAGGAGACCAGGCGTACGCCCACTTCTGGGTTAAAACGACGTACAGCTTTCATCAGGCCGATGTTGCCTTCCTGAATCAAGTCCGCCTGCGGCAGGCCATAGCCCGAGTAATTACGAGCAATATGAACAACAAAGCGCAGGTGAGACAGGATCAGCGTTTTAGCTGCTTCCAGATCGCCCTGGTAATGCAGCCGTTCAGCAAGCGCCTTTTCTTCATCAGCCGTCAACATCGGCCATGCGTTCGCAGCCCGGATATAAGATTCCAGGTTACCAACAGGGGCTAACGCTAAATTTTGCATTTCTTTGGTCATTCAAATCCTCTCAATTCACTTCATACTGGCGGCGGCTTGTCCCCGAAGGCAACAAACATGCCAAGCTCTATGAGCAACGAGAATATCATCCGCTCTTTTATCAGACAGTGAGTTTATCCACAAGTTCAATGCAACAGTGTGAATAAATTACGCACAAAATGTGACACGCGATAGGCCGCGAGGGCAGAAAGATGGGGTTTAAAACGCATCCCCTGCGGACGGAAGTCGTCGCAGGGGAAGAGTATAACAGAACTTTTTTAATCGGGAGTAAAGTGGCGTAAATGTTGTACCGTGGCAAGCCAGGCTGCCACCCAACCGATCATCGAGCTAACCAGCAGCAACAGCAGGCACTCGTCAAATGACAGGCCGCTCAGCTCAAACTGGGTACCGAAAACACGCGCCACTTCGGTGACCGCCGACGACAGTCGCATCACCAGAATTTCCGACAGGATCAGCGACAGGAACGCGCCGGAGAAGCCCAGCAGCGCACCACCGTAAAGGAACGGACGCAGGATAAACCCGTCGGTTGCCCCAATCAGCTTCTGCACGTTGATGGTATCACGGCGCGCAAAGATGCTCAGACGCACGCTGTTACCGATGACGAGGAACACCGCCGCCACCATCAGCACGCCGATCATCGCCGACACGCGGCCCACCAGCCCGGTAATGGAAGCCAGACGCGCAAACCAGCTGTCATCCATGCGCACTTCGTTAACGCCCTGAATCTGCGCTACGCGGTCACGCAGCGTGTTCAGCGCATCGGTGGTCTGGAAGTCGATTTTCGGGATAACGACCGCCACCGCAGGCAGCGGGTTCTCTTCCAGCATATCCAGCGCGCCGCCAAAGCCCGACCAGTTGCGGAATTCACCCAGCGCTTCGTCGCGGGAGAGGTAGTTCACCTTGTCCACGCCCTGCTCAGCCTGCAGTTGACCCACCACTTTCGCCGCCGCATCGTCATCCAGCGTTTTCTCCAGATAGACGGTGATCTGCGGAGAGGGGTAGTACTGCGAAGCCGCCGTGTTGACGTTCTTGTAGACCATATAGCAGACGCTTGGCAGCGTCAGGGAGATGGCGATCACCATCACCGTCAGGAAGGTCGCCAGCGGCTTGCTTTTCAGATCCTGCAGCGCGCCCTGCCAGGCATAACGCACCTGCTCATTGAAGACGTTGGTTTTACGCGAGTTCGGTTTCGGCGCCGGTTTACCCCGCTTCGGCGTATTGCGCCCGCCGTCACCCGATGAGGAGACCGATTTACGCAAGCGGTCGAGTCGCCCGCCGAACTGGCGAATTTGGTTGATTGCGTCGCGCTTATTCACCGGTGTGGCCTCCATGCAAGTGACCGTCGCTCAGCGTCAGCATGCGGTAAGAGCGGCTGGAGATAAGCCCAATGTCGTGCGTCGCCATCAGCACCGTTACCCCAACGCGGTTAAACTCTTCGAACAGTCGCAAAATGCCTTCCGACAGCGCGTTATCCAGGTTACCCGTCGGTTCATCCGCCAGCAGTACCGCAGGCTTGTTCACCACCGCACGGGCAATGCCTACGCGCTGCTGTTCACCGCCGGAGAGCTGGATCGGGAAGTTTCTCGCTTTATCAAGCAGCCCGACTTTGTCCAACGCCGCCGAGACGCGACGACGAATATCGTCGGCGCTGGCGCCCGCTATGATCAGCGGGATCGCCACGTTATCAAACACGGTTCTGTCCATCAGCAGATGGTGATCCTGGAAAATCATGCCGATCTGGCGACGTAAGAACGGCACCTCACGGTTCTTCAGGCGGCTGATATCGTGCCCGCCGAAATAAATTTTCCCTGCACTCGGCCGCTCGATCCCACAGATAAGCTTCAGCAGGGTACTTTTACCCGCGCCGGAGTGACCGGTCAGAAATGCCATCTCGCCTGGCTGCATATGGAATGTGACTCCCTGCAGCGCTTGTCTCCCGCCGAGATAGGCTTTGCTGACGTGTTCAAAGCGAATCATGATTAATCCTCTCGGGCAAAAAGTGCCTCAATAAAATCGCCCGCTTTAAACGGACGTAAGTCCTCAATACGTTCACCGACGCCGATATAGCGAATCGGAATGCCGAACTGATCCGCCACGGAGAATATCACCCCGCCCTTGGCGGTACCGTCGAGTTTAGTCAACGTGATGCCGGTCAGGCCAACGGCCTCGTGGAACAGTTTGGCCTGGCTGATGGCGTTCTGCCCGGTGCTGGCGTCGATGGTCAGCATGACTTCATGCGGCGCGTCGACGTCGAGCTTTTTCATCACGCGAACAATTTTCTTCAGCTCTTCCATCAGGTGCGATTTATTCTGCAAGCGCCCTGCGGTATCAGCAATCAGTACATCAACGTTACGCGCTTTCGCCGCCTGGATGGCATCGAAAATGACCGAGGCGGAATCTGCACCGGTGTGCTGCGCGATAACCGGAATATTGTTGCGCTGGCCCCAGACCTGCAGTTGCTCAACCGCCGCCGCACGGAAGGTATCACCCGCCGCCAGCATCACCGTTTTGCCCTGCTGCTCGAACTGACGTGCCAGCTTGCCGATGGTGGTGGTCTTACCCACACCGTTAACGCCGACCATTAAAATAACAAATGGCGTTTTGCCTTCAATATTAAGCGGTTCATCTACTTTTGCGAGAATTTCACCCATTTCATCTTTTAACAGACCGTACAGCGCTTCGGCATCGCGCAGCTGTTTACGGCTGGCGGTTTCGGTCAGGCTATTGATGATCTTACGAGTGGTTTCCACGCCGACGTCGGCAATCAGCAACTGCTCTTCCAGCTCTTCAAACAGATCGTCGTCGATTTTCTTGCCGCGGAATAGACTGATAAATCCGGAACCGAGGTTTTCTTTGGTTTTTAACAGGCTGCGTTTCAGGCGCGCGAAGAAACCTTCTTTGGTTGGTTTTTCCTGCTCCTGCTGTGCGTCATCCGCCGGTGCTTCAACGGCCGCTTCTTCTTCCACCGCTTCGTTTTCCGACTCGACGGCAAGCGCCTGCGCTTCCAGTTCTTCGTCGGTTAACTCATCGACGGTCTCAGGTTCAATCTCTTCAACCACTTCTGGCTGTACTTCAGCAACCGGCTCAACGGTTTCAACCACTTCCGGCTGTGCTTCGGCAACCGGTTCAACGGTTTCAACCACTTCCGGCTGTGCTTCGGCTACTGGCTCAACGGTTTCAACCACTTCTGGCTGTACTTCGGCAACCGGCTCAACGGCTTCAACCACTTCTGGCTGAATTTCTTCAACCGCTTCGGCCTGTGCGATTTCGCGTTCAGCAACCTGTTCAGTGACTTCAACCACTTCTTCGGCAAACGCTTCGCTTTCCGCGATGGTGTGTGGTTCAGCAACGTCTTCGACAGGCGCTTGCGCTTCTTCGGCGTGCGGCGTCTCTTCTGCAACCGTTTCAGGCTCAGCAGTCGATGTTTCAGCTACCGGCTGCTCTTCAATTTTTTCTTCTGATTCAACGACCTGATCCTGTTCTTTCTGCCCAAAGCCCAGCCAGGAAAAAAAGCCACGTTTTTTTTCTTTTGCCATTTGCAACCACACTCCCCGCTGTTTTTGATGGCGCCACTTCGCCATAATCGACGCGAAGGCTAAAATAATGATGAAATTAGTCGGTTAGTCTATCACTTAACTTCCCTGGCTTCACCGCTTTCACCCGGCAGGGCAGAAAGCTAGAATAGCAGGCCGAAAGAGCGACCAGAGCAAGCAAATGAAAAAACCAACTTCCGGCGGCATGGGCCAGATCCGCATTATTGGCGGGCAGTGGCGCGGCCGTAAACTCCCCGTTCCTGATAGCCCAGGCCTCAGACCCACCACCGATCGCGTGCGTGAGACCCTCTTTAACTGGCTGGCACCCTCAATGGTAGATGCCCGCTGCCTGGACTGTTTCGCCGGAAGCGGCGCGTTAGGGCTGGAAGCGCTCTCCCGCTATGCCGCCAGCACCACACTGCTGGAGATGGAGCGTTCGGTGGCACAACAGCTGCAAAAGAACCTCGCCACGCTGAACGCCGCGCAGGGCAAAGTGGTGAATACGAACACCCTCGCATTCCTCGCTCAAAGCGGCACGCCGCATGATATTATTTTTGTCGATCCGCCATTCCGTAAAGGATTACTGGAAGAGACGTTAAACTTACTGGAAACCAACGGTTGGCTAGCCGATAACGCGCTGATCTACGTCGAAAGCGAAGTCGAAAATGGCCTACCGCCGGTGCCGGTCAGTTGGGATCTGCATCGGGAAAAAATTGCCGGTCAGGTTGCCTATCGTCTCTATCATCGTGAAGTGCAGGGAGAAAGTGATGCTGATTAATCTTGGACGCGCGCTGATGCTGTGCGTATGGGCGTTTCTGGTGCTGAACCTGATTCACCCGTTCCCCCGCCCGCTGAATATTTTCGTTAACGTCGCGCTGATCTTTATGGTGCTGATGCACGGGATGCAGATGGCGCTGCTACAGTCGACGATGCCGAAAGATGGCCCGCAGATGAGCCGCGGCGAGAAAGTGCGTATCTTCCTCTTCGGCGTGTTTGAACTGCTGGTGTGGCAGAAGAAAATTGGCGCGAGCCTGAAGAAGAAGTAAGAGTTTCCCGGCCTGGCTCCCCGCCAGGCCCTATTTTTACTATTCAGCCTTAAAGTCAACAAAGCGCGAACCTTTGTAGCTCAGCGTTCCCTTATCCCCCACCGTCAGTTGATGATACTGCTCGGACTCGACGCGAAAACTCACTTCCAGGCCGCCCTGTTCCGGCTTAAAGCTCACGTCATAGCGCATATCGCTACCGGCTGGAGCCACCGTCTGCTGACGTGAACGGCGATCGTTCAGCACTTTTTCGCGCTTGTTCGTCACCACCACCCGCTTTTGCATCAGCGGGGCGGCATCGTTATCCATTTTTTCCCGACGCTGCTGGACGAAGCGGAACGACGCGGCCACGATGATAATGGCGACAACGACGATGAAAAAAAGCGGCATCTTGCTCATTTCAGGTTCTCTTAAGAATTTACGCAAATCATAGTAAACGGCGCAGTCTGCCATTGTCATCTGGCGGCTGCGGCTACTACACTGGACATTCAAGACTGGCAGTACAGTACCCATTAAGATAACAGATACAGGGACTTATTATGCTTTGGTCGTTTATCGCAGTATTCTTCTCAGGCTGGCTCTACGTGGATGCCGCCTACCGTGGGCCCGCCTGGCAGCGCTGGGCATTCAAACCTATCACCTTAATTTTACTCCTGTTTCTCGCCTGGCAGGCACCGATGTTTAACGCCATCAGCTACCTGGTACTGGCGGGCCTGTGCGCCTCATTGGTCGGCGATGCCCTCACGCTGTTGCCACGTCAGCGCATGCTGTACGCCATCGGCGCATTTTTCCTGTCGCACCTGCTGTATACCATCTGGTTTGCCGGACAGCTGACCTTCACCTTCTTCTGGCCGCTACCGGTGGTGCTGCTGGTGATTGGCGTGGTCTGGCTGGCGGTTATCTGGACGCGGCTTGAAGAGATGCGTCTGCCGGTGCTGGCCTTTATCGCCATGACGCTGATGATGGTCTGGGTCGCGGGCGAGCTGTGGTTTATGCGTCCAACGGACACCGCGCTCTCCGGTTTCTTCGGTGCCGGTTTACTGCTGCTGGGTAACATTATCTGGTTGGTGAGTAAATATCGCTGCCGTTTTCGCGCGGATACGGCGATTTACGCCGCCTGCTACTTTGCTGGGCACTTCTTTATCGTTCGCGCGCTTTACCTGTAATTTCCTGCTTGACTCTGGAGTCGACTCCAGAGTGTATGCTGCGCTTAATGAAGCAACGATCATTAATCGGAGGATACGATGTCGACTCCAGAGACACGTAACAATAAAGCCCCCCAATTCTCATCTTTTAAGCTCGCGCCTGCGCCACAACCGCAGGACGACTGCTGCTGCGATAGCCAATGCGCAACGGCTGAACCCGCAGTAGAACCGACGCTGGACGCCCGCTATAGCTGGGTCGTCAACGGCATGGACTGCGCAGCCTGCGCCCGTAAAGTCGAAACCGCAGTAAGCCAGGTCGCTGGCGTGAAGCAGGTTAAAGTGCTGTTCGCCACCGAAAAGCTGCTGGTTGATGCCGATGACGACATCCGCGCTCAGGTGGAGAAAGCCGTGAGCGCCGCAGGTTATTCGCTGCGCAACGACAGCGAACCAAAGGCAGAGGATAACAGCCCGCGCTGGCGGGAAAACCTGCCGCTTATCGCGCTCGCGGTGATGATGGCGATTAGCTGGGGGCTGGAGCAGTTCAACCATCCGCTCGGCAACCTGGCGTTTATCGCCACCACGCTGGTCGGCCTTTACCCTATCGCCCGCCAGGCGCTGCGTCTGATGAAAAGCGGCAGCTGGTTCGCCATTGAAACGCTGATGAGCGTCGCGGCCATCGGCGCACTGTTTATCGGCGCGACGGCGGAAGCGGCGATGGTGCTGCTGCTGTTCTTAATCGGTGAAAGGCTGGAAGGCTGGGCCGCAAACCGCGCGCGTCAGGGCGTGAGCGCGCTGATGGCGCTGAAGCCTGACACCGCCGTGCGCGTACGTGACGGCCAGCGTGAAACCGTGGCGCAGAAGGATCTCCAGCCGGGTGACGTGATTGAAGTGGCCGCCGGTGGGCGCTTGCCTGCCGACGGGAAGCTCATCACCCCGTTCGCCAGCTTTGATGAGAGCGCATTAACCGGCGAGTCCATTCCGGTGGAACGTAGCGCGGGCGAGAGCGTGCCAGCAGGGGCAACCAGCGCCGACCGCCTGGTACAGCTGAGCGTTATTTCAAAACCTGGCGACAGCGCCATCGACCGTATCCTGCGTCTGATTGAAGAGGCCGAGGAGCGTCGCGCGCCTATCGAGCGCTTTATCGACCGCTTCAGCCGCATCTATACCCCGGCGATTATGGCCGTCGCGCTGCTGGTGACGCTGGTGCCACCGCTGCTGTTTGCCGGCTCGTGGGAGGAGTGGATCTATAAAGGGCTGACGCTACTGCTGATTGGCTGCCCGTGTGCGCTGGTTATTTCGACTCCGGCAGCGATTACCTCAGGCCTTGCCACCGCAGCACGTCACGGCGCGCTGATTAAAGGCGGCGCGGCGCTGGAGCAGTTGGGCCGCATCACGCAGATGGCCTTTGATAAAACCGGCACCCTGACGCTCGGCAAACCGCAAGTGACCACGATTATCCCAACCGCCGAACTCAGTGAAGACACCCTGCTGGCGCTGGCTGCTGCGGTGGAACAAGGCTCTACCCACCCGCTGGCGCAGGCCGTGGTGCGCGAGGCGCAGCTGCGTGGGCTTGTCATTCCTCAAGCCGCTAATCAGCGTACGCTCGTCGGTTCCGGTATTGAAGCCAGCGTCGATGGGCAGCGTATCGTTATCTGCGCGGCAGGCAAGTTCCCGACGCCGGATCATCAGGCTGAGATTCAACGCTTGGAAAGCCAGGGCAACACCGTGGTACTCGTTACCCGTGACGATACCCTGCTGGGGATTGTAGCCCTGCGAGACACCGTGCGTCAGGAGGCGCGTCAGGCGGTCGATGGCCTGCGGGAATTAGGCATTCAGGGCATCATTCTGACCGGGGACAACCCGCGCGCTGCTGCCGCCATTGCTGATGAGTTAGGCATGGCCTACCGCGCCAACCTGCTGCCAGCCGATAAGGTCAGTGAAGTGACGGCGCTGAACGCTCAGGGGCCGCTGGCGATGGTGGGCGACGGGATTAACGACGCTCCGGCGATGAAAGCGGCGGCGATGGGCATCGCGATGGGCAGCGGCACGGACGTGGCGCTGGAAACCGCCGATGCGGCGCTGACGCATAACCGTCTGACCGGGCTGGTGCAGATGATTCGCCTGGCGCGTGCCACCCACGCTAACGTTCGACAAAACATCGCCATTGCGCTGGGGCTGAAGGGGATTTTCCTTATCACCACGCTGCTCGGCATGACCGGGTTGTGGCTGGCAGTACTGGCGGATACCGGTGCAACGGTGCTGGTGACGTTGAACGCGCTGCGACTGCTGCGCGGGAAGTTTAGTGCGTAACCCTGTAGCCCGGGCGAGGCGTTACGCCGCCCCCAGGTTGGCTCGATGCCATTCCCGGCGGCGCTTCGCTTGGCCGGGCTACGGGATTATCGGTACCGATTAATGGCGCTTACGCAGCAAATACTGGTACGGCACTGACTCGGTCTGCTGAGCAATCAGCTCATGTTCCATAAAGCGGCAAAAACCGGGGATATCGCGCGTGGTGGCGGGATCGTCGGCAATAATCAGCAGCGTTTCCCCCACCGGCATCGTCCGCACGGTCTTACGCACCATCATTACCGGTTCCGGGCAGCGCAGCCCTTGCGCGTCTAAGGTGTGGTCGGGGCTGGAAAACAAATCGGTCATGAGCATCTCATCGTCAGAAAAAACGCGCTTAGTTTACGCTGACCCTGCCTCAACGCAACCAGGTTAACGATTGCGCGAAAAACAACCATTGCAATGAAACGGGAAAGCAGTATCATTCCGCCCCTGCAATGGGTTTGCAGACTTATTGGGTTCCCTCACCCCAACCACTAAAAAGGTACAATATGACTCCCTTTACTTCCTTACAGCGCCGACATGCGCTGGTTTGGCTATCGCTATTTCACCTGCTGGTGATCACTTCCAGTAACTATCTGGTGCAGCTGCCGGTTTCTATCTTCGGCTTCCACACTACCTGGGGCGCGTTTAGCTTTCCGTTTATCTTCCTTGCGACCGACCTGACCGTGCGAATCTTTGGCGCACCGCTGGCTCGCCGTATTGTTTTCGCGGTGATGGCACCGGCGCTGCTGATCTCCTACGTGATTTCATCGCTGTTCTATATGGGCGAATGGCAGGGCTTCGGCGCGCTGGCGCACTTTAACCTGTTCGTGGCCCGTATCGCCGCCGCCAGCTTTATGGCCTATGCCCTGGGGCAGATCCTTGACGTGCACGTGTTTAACCGCCTGCGTCAAAGCCGCCACTGGTGGCTTGCACCGACGGCCTCCACGCTGTTCGGTAACATCAGCGATACCCTGGCGTTCTTCTTTATCGCTTTCTGGCGCAGCACCGACCCGTTTATGGCGACACACTGGGTAGAAATCGCCCTCGTGGACTACTGCTTTAAAGTGCTGATCAGCATTGTTTTCTTCCTGCCGATGTACGGCGTGCTGCTGAATATGCTATTGAAAAGGCTGGCAGATAAATCTGATTTGTCAGCAATGCAGCCAGGTTAAGGGTTCATTACACGGGTTGTGATAAGATACGCAGATGAGCCGTTATGGCTATTTATCGAAAGGAAGATGTCAATGCGCAAATTGGTGAAATATGCTGGTATTGGCCTGCTGGTAATGGGCCTTGCGGCCTGTGACAACAGCGACACCAGCACCCCTGCACAAGGTTCTGCAGCCGCAAGCGATGCCGCAGGTCAGGCTATCAATCTGTTAGACGGTAAGCTGAACTTTACGCTGCCGGCCGGGATGACCGACCAGAGCGGTAAGCTGGGCACCCAGAGCAACAACATGCACGTCTACTCTGACGCCACCGGCATGAAAGCGGTCATCGTCATCGTTGGCGACGACACCACCGAAGATTTAGCGGTGCTGGCAAAACGTCTTGAAGATCAGCAGCGCAGCCGCGACCCGCAGCTGCAGGTGGTGACCAATAAATCTATCGACGTGAAGGGCCACACGCTGCAGCAGCTCGACAGCATCATCTCTGCTAAAGGGCAGACCGCGTACTCTTCCGTCGTACTGGGTAAAATCGATGGCAAACTGCTGACTATGCAGATCACACTGCCAGCGGACAACCAGCAGCAGGCTCAGTCTGACGCTGAGAAAATCATCAATACGCTGGTCATCAACTAAGTTTTGCTGACCGATAAACGGCCTCTCGCGTGCTTACGCCAGAGGCCGTTTTTTTAGCCGCCATCCCAGCAGCAATGCCACCGCCACCAGCCCCGCAGCGGCAATGTAAATCGTCGAAATGCCCATCCACGCCATCATCAGCCCGGCTAACGGCCCGGTAATACCCAGCGATAGATCCATAAACACGGTATAGGTTGCCAGCGCAGAGCCCTGATTCTGCTGCGGCACGGCTTTCACCGCCACCACGCCCAGCGCCGGGAACACCAGCGAGAATCCCGCCCCGGCCAAGAAGGTGCCGATTTTTGCCATCATTGGCGTATCTGCCACCCCTACCAACAGCAGGCCGACAATCTCCACCGAAAAGCAGATCATCGCTACGTTCAAGCCGCCCAGGCGGTTAATGCCGTTCGGGAACAGCAGACGTGTCCCTACGAATGCGCAGCTAAAGAGCGTGAGCGCAAACGCCGCGCCGTCCCAGCCTTTCGCGTCATAAAACAGGGTGATAAAGGTGGCGATTACCCCAAAGCCCGCGGAAGCCAGTGCCAGCGCCATACCATAAGGCCAGACGCGCCCCAGCACCGCGCGAAAAGACATCGGTTTGCCCTTTTTCGCTTTCACTTCTGCACGCGGCAGCGCGCACAGAATGGCTACGGCGGCTACCGCCATAATCGCCAATGCCAACCCCTCCAGCCCAACGTAGCGGTAGCACACCACGCCGAGCGGCGCGCCCATCGCCATCGCGCCATAGGTAACAATCCCGTTCCATGAGATAACCCGGCCAATATGCGGCGAACCCACGACGCCCACGCCCCAGAGCGTCGAGCCAGTACCGGCAAAGCTTTGGCCGATACCGAGGATCACGCGTCCCAGGCACAACAGCACCAGACTGAGCAGCGGCCAGGCGCTGCTCGTTGCTGCCAGCAGGTAGCTCAACCCGCTGAGGAAGCAGCCGCACAGCCCCATCACCACAATTCGTTTTGGCCCCAGCAGGTCAGCATAGCGCCCGGCATGCGGGCGGCTTAACAGCGTGGCGAAATATTGCAGGCTGATAACCAGCCCCGCCCAGAAGGCGCTGAATCCCATGACATCGTGGACATAGCCCGGCAGCACCGCCAGCGGCAGGCCAATGGTGAGGTAGCTTGCGAAGTTGAAGATAACGATGGAGACAATACGCAGGTTGAGGCGCAGGCCGCTAAGCGATTCCTCGGCGTCAGCTGCTGGCATAGATAATCCCTTATAGATGCAACGAAAAAAGCATTATTGCACATTTTGTAGCCCGGGCGAGGCGTTTACGCCGACCCCGGTGGAAGCTCGGAGCTAACCCCGGCGGCGCTGCGCTTGGCCGGGCTACGGGGTATGGGAAGGTTTGTTTGGCCAGAAGATGGTGATAACACCCGAGATAATGACGACCACGCCCAGCAGGCCGCGCCAGGAGAAGGGTTCATGCCAGCCGGGTAGCCAGATAGCGGCACACCACACCACCATATAGCTCAGGCTCAGCAGCGCGTAAGCTTTTGCCAGCGGCAGGCGCTTCAGGGCGAAGAACCAGCAGGCCATCGAGGCAACATAGCCGAACAGGCCGAGGAAAAGCGCCAGCGTGCCGTCGCCGAAATGCAGCAGGTGGAGCAGGAACGCCAGCGGCTGTTCCGCCGGTGGCAGCGTGGTCATCGCCACCCGCAGCGTCAGTTGGGCGGCGCTTACCAGCCCAACGCTCATTAATGCCCAGATAAGCCCCATCAGGCGCTGCTCCCTAGCAACATAATGCCGACAATAATCAGCCCAACGCCCGCCCAGTGACGGCGGTTGACCGGCTCACGCCAGATAGTACGGGCCGCCAGCGTCACCCAGACAAAGTTCAGGCTCAGCATCGGGTAAGCCACGCTGACCGGGATTTGCTGCAACACCAGCAGCCACAGCAGCATCCCCAGCCCGAGCATCGCCAGCGCGAGCCCAAGCCAGGTCAGCAGATGACGCCCACGCTGCCCGGCAGGTGCCGGGCGCGTGGCCTGTTTCTGGCATAGCTGCCCGGCACAGCTCAATAAGCTGGCGAGCAGCAGGCAGGCCCAGGTGATCATTGCGGACGGTACTGAATAAACGCGGTACGACCCATCACATACACCTCATCCGGTTTTGGCAACGGCAGATCCACCACTCTGGTATTGCGCTGCAGCTGCAGTACCAGAGAGATTGGCCCCTCCTGGCGATGCGCTTCCAGCCACTGTGGGAAATCTTCACTGGAGATAAAGCGCCCTTTAGCATCCGGATAGGAAAGACCGTATTTCAGCTCGCCCGTCTGCGAATACATGATGACGTCGCTGCGGTTCAGTTCCCAGGCAAGCCCTGCGGCGATACCGACGTTGTTGCTCAGTACGTAGCGGCTTGGAGTCAGCGACTCGCTCACAATATCCACCAGGAACTGCGGCTGCTTACTGTCGGTCACGCGGTCAGGAATCGCAAAGCCCACCAGCAGCGCTAACCCCATCGGGCAGAGTGCCGCCAGCGTCCAGCGCGGCGTAGTCGACTTGATAGACAACCAGCCCATCAGCGCCCAGACAAAGAACGCCACCGCCGCCAGCACGCACTTATACAGCTCAATCTGCATCCACACCGGGTGCTTCATCGGCCCCCACGGCGACACAACAACCACCGCCACCAAACCCACCACGCCGAAGGCGATGTTGATGATGCCATTAATCCGCAGCGCCTTCGCACCCACTTTTGCCGCATCCACCGCATAGCGCGCCATCAGCATCGCCAACGGCCCAAAGCACGGCAGAATATAGGTCGGCAGCTTGCCTTTTGCGATGCTGAAGAACAGGAACGGCATCACTATCCAGCCCAACAGATAGAACGCGCTGCCCTGGCCTTGACGATCGCGCCAGCCGAGCTTCAACGCGCCCGGCAGCAGCGCCAGCCACGGCAGGCTCCCGGCAATCAGGAACGGCAGATAATACCAGAACGGCGCTTTATGCTGAGCGTCGCTCTGCGCAAAACGCTGAATATGCTCGACCCAGAAGAAGTAGCGCCAGAAGTCGCCTTCACGCTGCGCAATCGCCAGCCCCCACGGCAGCACGGTGAGCACGCACACCAGCACCGACAGCCAGCCCCAGATAAGGACTTCCCGCCAGCGCTTCTGGGCGATAACCCACGGCAGCACGCCGATGACCGGCACCGCTAGCGCCAGGAACCCTTTGGTCATCACCCCCATGCCGCAGGCGATACCGAGCAGCACGTAGCCCCAGAAGCGTTCACCGGTGGTTTTCGCCGACGCCGCCAGCCAGAAGCTGAACATCGCCAGGGTCATCCACAGGGTAATCATTGGGTCGAGCACCGCGTAGGTGCCGATACCGTAGACCAGGAACGCCGTCAGGAAGATAACCCCGGAGAACACCGCCACTTTCTTGTCGCGCCAGATACGCCAGGCAAGCCAGGCCACCAGCAGCGCAGATACGGTGATAGAGAACACCGAGCCAAAGCGCACGCCAAAGTTGTTATGCCCAAACAGCCACTGACCAATGCTGTTGATCCAGTAGCCCGCAATCGGCTTTTCAAAATAACGCAGGCCGAGGAAGTGCGGCACAACCCAGTCGCCGGTGGCCAGCATTTCACGGCTGATCTCGGCGTAGCGGGTTTCATCCGGCTGCCACAGCAACCGGAAGTTGAGGGGCAGAAGGTAGTAAAGAACGAACAATGCAACTAACGAAATACCGTAGCGAAGGGATTTCATACATCGGGGCTCAATAGTTGTTGGCAACCAAGCCAGCCTTCACGGCCAGCCAACTCTCCCCGTACCACCTTCCCGACCGGGAGTTGACGGAAGTCATCCGGAAGAAGCTGGCTCAGCGGGCAAAACAGAATTTCCTGTTGCGCCGCCAGGGTCAGCAGATAATCGAACTGTTCGGCGCATACACCGCCTTCAACCTCTGCATGAATGGTATAAACCGGCGTACCGGTATCTTTGCGGATCTGCTCCAGCAGCCAGCGGTTATAGCCTTCCGCGCTGACCACGGTGCCGACGGCTTCATCCCAGGTTGGCAGAGTAACCGGGATCTGCACGGTAGCCATCTCCCCATTAGCCAACTGTGGAAGAAACGGTTGCGTGCCGCGACAATCGCTGTTGTAGTGAAAATCAAAGGACTCTTTGGCCTTCACCACGCGCTGATCCGCACGCCAGCCCGCCACCGCAGAACAGGAGACCGGACGGCCGAGAATAGACTCCAGCTCACGCAAGCCGCGCCCAATCTCTTCTACCAGTTGCTGCTCTTTCCACACGCCGCTCCACTGCTGCCAGCGGTGATGATCCCAGGCGTGGAGCCCGACTTCATGCACCTGCGCAACGCTGCGGATAATCTCCGCGTTTGCCGCACCGATACGTCGTCCAGGCCAGGCCGTGCCGGCGAGGAGAATATCCCAGCCATACAGCGATGCTGCGCGCGAGCGCAGCATCTTCCACAAGAACTTCGGTTTTACCAGGCGCCACAAGTGGCGCCCCATGTTATCCGGCCCGACGCTGAAGAAAAAACTGGCCTGTACGCGGTGCTTTTTGAGCACCGCCATCAGCCGTGGTACGCCCTCGCGAGTGCCGCGAAAGGTGTCCACATCAACGCGCAAACCTACTTTTTTCATGATGATTTTTCATCCGTCAGTTCAACCGTGCGCAGGAAGAAGTCCAGCGTCTCTTCAACGGTCTGCTGCATTTCTACCGTCGGCTGCCAGTCAAGGCAACGTTTGGCGTTACGGATGCTCGGCTTACGGTGCTCAACGTCCTGATAGCCTTTGCCGTAGTAGTCGCTGCTTTCCACTTCACGGAAGCCAGCAAACGGCGGGAAGCGGTCGCGCAGCGGGTGACGTTCGAAGCAGTCGAGCAGCATTTCCGCCAGCTCTTTGATGCTCGCTTCGTTGTCCGGGTTACCGATGTTGATGATCTGCCCATCGCAGCGGCCATCTTTGTTCTCGATGATGCGGAACAGCGCTTCGATACCGTCGCTGATGTCGGTGAAGCAACGTTTCTGCTTGCCGCCTTCGATCAGTTTGATCGGTGAACCTTCAACCAGGTTGAGGATCAGCTGGGTGATCGCACGGGAGCTACCGATACGCGCGGCGTTCAGGTTATCCAGACGCGGGCCCATCCAGTTAAACGGACGGAACAGGGTAAATTTGAGGCCGGTTTTGTCGCCGTAGGCCCAAATCACGCGGTCCAGCAGCTGCTTGGAAACCGAGTAGATCCAACGCTGTTTGCTGATTGGCCCCACCACCAGGTTGGAGGTGTCTTCATCGAAGTTGGCGTCGGTGCACATGCCGTACACTTCGGAAGTCGACGGGAAGATGATGCGCTTGTTGTACTTCACGCAGTCGCGAATAATCTTCAGGTTCTCTTCGAAGTCCAGCTCGAACACGCGCAGCGGGTTACGGGTGTATTCGATAGGGGTCGCAATCGCCACCAGCGGCAGCACCACGTCACATTTCTTAATGTGGTACTCGATCCACTCGGAGTGGATACTGATGTCACCTTCCACAAAGTGGAAACGCGGGCAGTCGAGGAAGCGGCTGATGGCGTCAGAGCCAATATCCAGGCCGTAAATCTCGTAGTTGTCGTCCTCAAGCAGGCGTTCGGTCAGGTGGTTACCGATAAAGCCGTTCACGCCCAGAATCAGCACGCGAGTACGACGTTTCACCGCCACAAACGGACGGCTGGAGAGCAGCGCACCGGCCACCAGGCCCATCGCTGGCGCCAGCTGAGTACCCTGCATGTAAACGCCGTTAGCGCTCTGACCGGTAACGATTTCCAGCGCGCCTTCACCGCAGGCAACCACCAGTGGAGCCACGGACAGCACGGTACCTGGCTTCGCGGCGGCCATATCGGTACGCACGCGGGATTTCCAGACAATAAATTTGTTGGTGCCAACATAGCCAAACGCGCCCGGCCACGGATCGCTCACCGCGCGCACCAGGTTGTGCAGTTCCTGCGCCGGTTTTTCCCAGGTCAGACGACCGTCATCTGGGGTACGACGACCCACGTAGGTTGCCTGAGTATCGTCCTGCGCACGTTCCTGCGTCTGACCGCTGCGAATTTTTGGCAGCGCGTCGCCCAGCAGCGTCTGGGAAGCCGCGCACAGCTTACGGTGCAGCGACAGCGCTACGTCAGAATCGGCGATGGCGACGGTCTGCTGCGCCACAATGTCGCCCGCATCAGCGCGGTTAGTCATGCGATGCAGGGTAACGCCGGTCTCTTTCTCACCGTTCACCAGCACCCAGTTCAGCGGCGCGCGGCCACGGTATTTAGGCAGCAGCGAGCCGTGCAGGTTGAAGGCGCCTTTTGGTGCCAGATTGAGAATCTCGTCGCTCAGCAGGTTGCGATAGTAGAAGGAGAAAATCACTTCCGGTGCCATCGCACGAATACGGTCAACCCACAGCGGGTGGTTCACATCTTCCGGCGCATAGACGGTAATGCCCTGCTCGGCCGCCAGACGGGCAACGGAGCCAAAGAAGTTGTTTTCACCGGCGTTATCCGGGTGAGTGAAGATCGCCTCAATGTCGTATCCGGCGTCCAGCAGTGCCTGAATACCGGTGCAACCCATGTCGTGATAGGCAAATACAACAGCTTTCATTAACGATTTTCCTCTTCAGATTCCAGATTTTCCTGGCGAACAACACGTTGAATAAAGTAACGAGGACGGGCGCGCACGTCGTTGTAGATGCGGCCGATATACTCCCCGAGCAGACCCATGCCGATAAACTGGGCCCCGATAAACATGAACAGAATGGCGAACAGCATGAACACCCCGTCCCCCGCCCATTCCGGGCCCAGCGCCAGGCGCAGCACCACTAACAGAATGGAGAAGGCAAAGCCGAGCACGGCGATGACGCTGCCGACCACGCTCAGAAGACGCAGCGGCGTGGTGGTTAAACAGGTCACCAGGTCGTACATCAGGTTGATCAGGCGCATAAAGCTGTATTTCGAGTCGCCGAACTCACGCTCGGCGTGCATCACCGGGATCTCCACGGCGCGGCGAGCAAAGGTGTTCGCCAGAATCGGGATAAAGGTGCTGCGTTCGTGGCAGTTGAGCATCGCGTCGATGATGTGGCGGCGATAGGCGCGCAGCATGCAGCCGTAGTCGCCCATCGCTTTACCAGTGGTCCGTTGGATCAGACGGTTAATCATCTTCGACGCGGTTTTACGGAAGATGCTGTCCTGACGGTTCTGACGCACGGTGCCGACCACGTCATAGCCTTCGTCCGCTTTTTCGACCAGCCGCGGAATCTCCTCCGGCGGGTTTTGCAGGTCAGCATCAAGGGTGATGATCAGGTCGCCGGTGACGTGGCTGAAGCCCGCCATAATCGCCGAGTGCTGGCCGTAGTTACGGTTCAGCAGCACCGCCACGATGTGGCTTTCAGGCGCTTCTGCCGCTTCAACCAGCATGCGCGCGGAGTCGTCGCTGCTGCCGTCATCAACCAGCAAAATTTCATAGTCACGGTTCAGGGTCGCGCAGGCCGCGTCGGTACGGCGGATTAACTCCGGCAGGCTATCCTGCTCGTTGTAGACCGGGATCACGACGGAGACTTTCTTAACTAACGGGTACTCAAACATATCAACGGCCTGCTAACTGGTGGAGCGCCGTAATGACACGGGTGGTGTCGTCATCGGTCATATCCGGGAAAAGAGGTAATGAACAGATACGCGCGCTGTTCCATTCGGTATTCGGCAGGGAGAGTTCCGGGAAGCGCTCGCGGTAATATTTCTGCGTATGCGCCGCGCGGAAGTGCAGCCCGGTGCCAATGCCTTGCGACTTGAGCTGCTCCATCAGCGCATCACGGCTGATACCGCAGCGCGCTTCATCCACGCGAATAATGAACAGGTGCCAGGCGTGCAGGTGCGGCCAGCTCGGTACGGCCAGCGGCTGGAATGGCGTGTCGGCCAGTTCCTGCACGTAGCGCTGCGCAATGTCGTTGCGACGCTGGTTGGCCTGCCCTAATTTGCCCAACTGAACCAGCGCCAGCGCGGCGTTGATGTCGGCCAGGTTGTACTTAAAGCCCGGACTAATCACTTCCGCCTGCGGAGCGCGACCATGGGTCTGGCGGTCATAGGCATCAACGCCGAGACCGTGGAATTTGAGGCTGCGAATGCGGTTTGCCAGCTGTTCGTCGTCGGTGACAATCAGCCCGCCCTCAGCGCTGGTCATGTTTTTAATGGCGTGGAAGGAGAAAATCGCCGTTCCCTGCCAGCCAACATGATGACCTTTGTAGTAGGTACCCGCCGCATGCGCCGCATCTTCAATCATCGGAATACCGTGACGTTCAGCGACCGCGCGAATACCGTCGATATCCGCAGGCGCGCCGGCATAGTGCACGGGAATGATGGCTTTAGTGCGCGGGGTAATCGCCGCTTCAACCGCCTCAGGGGTAATCATCAGATTGTCACGATCGACATCGATCATTACCGGCGTAGCGCCCAGCAGCACGATCATATTGAGGGTGGAAACCCAGGTTTGCGAAGGGGTGATAACTTCATCGCCAGGACCAATACCGAGGGCCATCAGCGTGACGTGCATACCACCGGTCGCGGAGCTCACGGCAATCGAGAAACGGTTGCCCGTCAGGGCGCAAAACGCCTCTTCCAGCGCCTGGTTTTTTGGCCCGGTGGTGATCCAACCAGATTGCAGCACCTCTTTCAGCGCTGCGAACTCCGCCTCGCCCATAGAGGGACGTGAAAACGGCAGAAAATCACTCATGAATGTTCCTTACCCTATAACGCAAATGAGTACGCCTGATTCGTGAATAAAACGGTGCTATCGCGATGTTGTTAAAATCAGGAATAGATAGATGTGATAATTAAACCTACAACATTGAATTGCGGTAAAAGTATCAGTGTTATCTTAGGATAAGATTAAGAAAGAAATGCGCATTCGCACAATAAATGATTAATAAACAAAATCAATACTTTATAAAGGTCATTGTTCTCGCTGAATTTTTGTAAAAAAAAGCCCAGCTTGCATTGCAACTGGGCTCTGGTTCACATAATTCAACGTTTTCTAAACAAAGACTTTATTTATGATCCGTTTTAATATCCGTTGCATATTAGTGTAATAAATAACGCGTAGGGCGCTGGTAAACCCTAGCGTAAATTAGCAGGGAAATCTTTTGGCAATTCGCTCGCCGCGCAGTTAATGACGCTGTCATTATCGGCCCCGCAGTCGCGTACGAAGGTAATGGTCGCGAATTCATCAATCACTTCCGTTGGGTATGCCGGGCCCGCATCACGGTAGGCGTTCATCAGCGGAATGTGCTCATTCTGGAAGCAGACGGTTTTTTCCGGGTTGTTCATCACCCAACGTGGGAAGAAGATAGTGCCGTGGAACAGTTTGTCGCCCAGATTCGCAATCAGGCTGACGTCGGTACCGGTCGGCTCGGTCCAGGAAATTTTGTAGATGCTTTCGCCAACGCGAACAATGTAGGCCTGCTGATCTTTCACCCAACGATTCGCCACGATACCGCTGTGAATACGGTAATCAAGGGTGTGGTCGTTTTTCACGTAAATCTCGTAATTCCAGCCGTTGTCGTAGGTATAGACCAGATGTTTGCCAACGAAACCGCTCAGATCGTGTTTATCAAAGTTGCTCATAATGAAATCTCCTTGTGTCGATGCAGAGATCTTATTGCTTTAAAAAGTAAATGAATAACGCTATGTTTCAATGAAACCCATCTACTTTTTAAATAAATTATGCATAAAACGACGCTGGAACAATGGGCACTGCTGGAGAAGGTGGTGGAGCTGGGTAGCTTTGCCAAAGCGGCTGAAGAGACTCACCGTAGCCAGTCGTCGGTGAGCTACAACCTGGCGCTATTGCAGGAAAGGCTTGGCGTGGCGCTGCTGATCCCGGAAGGCCGCCGGGCAGTGTTAACCCCGGCCGGTGAGCTGCTGCTCGCGCAGGTCAAACCGCTACTCAAGGCCTTCGCCTGGGTAGAGACCCGCGCCGCCACGCTGCGTGAAGGCATGCGCACCCGGCTGGATTTAGTGGTCGACAGTATTTTCCCACGCGAGCGGCTATTCGCCATTTTGCGCCAGTTTCAGCAGCGCTATCCGCAAACGCAGGTGCGCTTAACCGAAGTGCTGGAGAACGCCAGCGGTAACGATGTGATTCAGGCTGAAGCGGACGTGATGGTGCTGACCCGCCGTCAGGACATCACCGGGCGCGGTGAATGGCTGATGAATATCGATTTTGTCGCCGTCGCCCATCGCGATCATCCCCTCTTCAACCAGGAAGGCCCGCTCAACGACGAACAGCTACGCCCCTGGCCGCTGATCCGCATTGCCGATAACGACAGCGAAAGCCAGGCCGGGCGCGACGCGTGGACCTTTTCAACCATTGATGCCGCGATTGACGCGGTGATGTATCAGGTAGGGTACGGTTGGCTGCCGGAGGAGAGAATTCAACATGAACTGGCGCAGGGGATGTTAAAGACGCTGCCGCTCAGCCACGGCATACGGCGCGCCACGCCGCTGCATCTGATCGTCAAACGGGATTTAGCCCCGCTCGACGAACAGGTGGAGATGCTGCTGCGGCTCTTTAGTAAACAACTCAACCCTTGACCCTAGTGCCTGCAATAGAAAGGCTATACATTGAACTCAGTGATATAAAAGATATTTGATATATAGTAGAATTTTATTCTTACTTCTAGATGTAAACAATTTATTAATCTGAAAAAATATAAAATAAAAGAATTTAAAAAAATAACATTAGATATTTCTTATTTTTATTTACATGATGTATGATCGGTATGCATCTATAAATAAAATTAGGGTATGAAAATCTATGTCAGACTTTGGTATAAGAACTCCCTTACTACATCTTGCCTTACTCGAAACGCTAAAAGCAGATGAAATTCAAGACGAAATTGATCTATTTCTTCCATTTATTGCAGTTACAGCCTCAGAAATAGGCAAGCAAGTTATTGATGAGATTGATATTCAGGAGAATCTCTTAAACAGTTTCGGCTTTAAACCACCTATTGCCGCAGTCAGGGTGTTAATGACTCGAGCAAAAAATAGAGGGTTGTTAATCAAAGAAAATAATGCTTTCATTCCTTGTCATGAGAAAATTATTGAATGGAAAAATGGATACGAGCATAAGCAAGAAGATGTCAGTACCTCACTTAGAAGCCTTAAACAAGAATTTGTGAATTTTACACTTGAGCAATTTCAAAAAAATCTTACGATGGATGATGCTGAAAAATTTATCCTTCGCTTTATAGAACAAAATGTAAGCAGTGTTCTTAGTGAGCGAGCATATCGTAAAAGTGAACTTAATGCGACAATCAAAAACTCTGACCATTTAATTGCTTCTTTCATCAGTTATATACACCGTAGCCAACCGGCATTATTAGAACATTTTAGCCGGTGTGTTAAAGGTATGCTATTGGCAAACTATTTATTTTATGCTGATAAAGTTTCCGATAAACAATCGTATACCGGAATTACGGTTTATCTTGACTCACCAATTGTATTAGGTCTACTTGGTTATAGTGGCAAGCAAGCAAATGAAGCCTACAGTGATTTTATAAAACTATTAAATTCATTAAATATTACAATATGTATTTTTGATCGCACACTTGATGAAATCGAAGGACTTCTTAACGCTTGGAAAAGTGATCTTAGTCGAAAACATTATGGCAGGTTTAATACAAAAACTCTCGAATGGCTCAAAAGTTCAGGTTTTGATGCCGCTAGATTAGATACAGAAATTAAGTTGTTACCAAAAAAAATTAGTCAAACCGGTATAAATATTATTCAAGGGTTTAAAGCAAAACCTCATTTTCAGTGCGATGAAAATGCCCTAGAAAGCGCTATTGCACGTAGATTCAGCCCAAACAAAAACTATGAGCATGACACCATATGTATTTCCAGAGTTCATAATCAGCGGGAAGGCAAATCAATAAATAGCCTAAATCAGAAATTCAGCGTTTTTGTTACCCATAATACAATACTTCAAAGAATTGCTTACGAATTTTTCCGAAAAGAACTTGGGCGTGAGACAATACCTATTGTAGTTTCTGAACAATGGATGACTGCTATGTTTTGGTTAAAAAGACCAGATATTTATGGCCATCTTCCTCAAGAGCAACTTCTTTCTACCGCATATAGCCTTCTTTATACAGATGATAAATTCTGGGAATCCTTTCTCGAGAGACTCGAAAAAATTCAAAAAAGAGGGGGGATCACGGAAGAAGACTTCTTACGTATACGTTGGGATAGCGACCTGCTTAAACTTGTACATAAAGTATCTGTAGATGTCGGAGAAGATTTTTCAGAAGAAGATATTTTTGATGTTGTAGCAAAGATAAATGAAAAACATGAAGAGAAGCACCTTGCAGAAATAGAAAAATTGCAAATCAATCAAAAGGGAGAAATTGAAAGGATTCGTTCAAATGCTAATTTTTTGATAGAAACTGCGGAGAACCAAAAATATAAAGCAGAAGATAGACTTGAAAAATTAGAGCGAAAAATAAAAAAGTCCTCCATGATTTTTTCGAAAATTATTGCGTGGTCCTTTACTGCTATTTGTTTAATGGCTCTAGTTTTTACTGCACTCAAATCTATACCACTAGAAAATCAGCCGGAAATTTTCAAAATAGATAACCCAGTAATTACTATCGGGGTAATCCTGACAATATCCCTTGGATTAATGGCCAGCATATTTGGTAAAGACCTTTCATTTTTCCATAATAGAATTCGTACTTCAATTGAAAGGAAATTAATAAATCTGATACTAGATAAATAAAAAAATCATAAAATCCCGCCCCTAAGAATATAATTCCAGGGGCGGTAAAAGATTTTGATATATATTATTTTATTCCGCCAACGCCTGCGCACACGCCCAGGCGCTGGACCACGCCCACTGGAAGTTATAGCCGCCCAGCCAGCCGGTCACGTCCATCACTTCGCCGATAAAGTACAGCCCCGGCGCTTTCTTTGCTTCCATGGTGCGTGAAGAGAGTTCATTGGTGTCCACGCCGCCCAGCGTCACTTCTGCCGTGCGATAGCCTTCGGTGCCGTTTGGCTGTACGCGCCAGTCGGTCAGGGTATCCACCAGCGTTTGCTGCTCGCGAACGTTCAGTTGCTTAAGGGTGACGTCAGGAATTTGTCCAAGCTGTTGCAGGCATTCAACCAACCGTTTCGGCAGCTGCATCGCCAGCGTGTTTTTCAGGCTCTGGTTCGGATGCTCGGCGCGCTGGACGTCGAGGAAGTCCGCCAGATCGATATCCGGCAGTAAATTAATGCTCACAAACTCGCCCGCCTGCCAATAGCTTGAGATTTGCAGCACTGCGGGGCCAGATAGGCCACGGTGGGTGAAAAGCAGACTTTCGCGGAACACCGTGCCGTCCTGCGCGGTGATGATTGACGGCACCGACACGCCGGAAAGCACCTGCAGCTGTTCGAGCATTGGCTTGTGCAACGTAAACGGCACCAGGCCCGCGCGGGTAGGCAGCACCTTCAGACCAAACTGCTCGGCAACTTTATAGCCGAACGGCGTCGCCCCAAGGCCCGGCATCGACAGGCCGCCGCTGGCAATCACCAGCTTATCCGCCGACACTTGATCGCCGTTGAGCTGCAGGGTGTAGCCTTCGTCGTCGCGGGTGACGCTCAGGATTTCGCTGCGCAGGCGCGTGATCACGTTGCCCTTTTCACACTCGGCGACCAGCATCGCCACGATTTGATCGGCGGAGTCATCGCAGAAAAGCTGCCCGAGGGTCTTTTCATGCCAGGCAATACCGTGCTTGCCGACCATGTCGATAAAGTCCCATTGGGTATAGCGCGCCAGCGCAGATTTGCAGAAATGCGGGTTTTGGCTCAGATATGCCGCGGGTTCGACATAAAGGTTAGTAAAATTGCAGCGACCGCCGCCGGACATGAGGATTTTACGTCCCGGTTTTTTACCGTTATCCAGCAGCAAAACGCGGCGCCCAGCTTGCCCCGCCATGGCGGCACAAAACATTCCTGCCGCTCCGGCACCCACTACAATGGCATCAAACCTTTCCACGCACTATCCTCAACTTAGGTATTGTCGGGAATTGTAAATTTTTCACCGAAGTCGTACCAGTGAAATATCGACAAACCCGACTTATCTGATTGATACAAAATAAATAATTCTTTCTGACCTTTAAAATAGTATGGACAAATATCAAAAAAAATAGAGATTTCACTTTGCCCGCGCCGCCAATGTCCCTGATAATGCCGCGCGTTCATGTCCTCAAAATGGCGTAACGTCCTATGTTACATTTGTTTGCTGGTCTGGATTTACATACCGGGCTGTTGTTAGTACTGGCACTGTTGTTTGTTCTTTTCTACGAAGCGATTAACGGCTTCCACGATACGGCTAACGCAGTGGCTACCGTAATTTATACTCGCGCTATGCGCTCACAGCTTGCTGTGGCGATGGCTGCGATCTTTAACTTCTTCGGCGTTCTGTTGGGCGGCCTGAGTGTAGCTTATGCCATCGTGCATATGCTGCCGACGGATCTGTTGCTCAATATGGGCTCCGCTCACGGCCTCGCCATGGTCTTTTCCATGCTGCTGGCGGCTATTATCTGGAACCTCGGCACCTGGTATTTTGGTCTGCCTGCGTCCAGCTCCCACACGCTTATCGGTGCCATTATCGGTATTGGTTTAACCAATGCGATGATGACCGGAACGTCCGTGGTTGATGCCCTCAACATCCCGAAAGTGATTAACATTTTCGCGTCGTTGATCGTGTCACCAATTGTGGGTCTGGTCTTTGCTGGCGGTCTGATTTTCCTGCTGCGTCGTTTCTGGAGCGGCACCAAAAAACGCGCTCGTATCCACCTGACTCCTGCTGAACGTGAAAAGAAAGACGGTAAGAAAAAACCGCCGTTCTGGACCCGTATTGCTCTGATCCTCTCCGCGATTGGCGTGGCATTCTCCCACGGCGCGAACGACGGTCAGAAAGGCATTGGTCTGGTGATGCTGGTACTGATTGGCGTTGCTCCGGCAGGCTTCGTGGTTAACATGAACGCTTCCGGCTACGAAATCACGCGTACCCGCGATGCGGTCAACAACGTTGAAACGTTCTTCCAGCAGCGCCCTGAACTGCTGCTGAAAGTCCAGAACAGCGCTGACCCGTTAACCCCTGCAGCGCTGGAAGCCACCGAGTTCCATTGCCACCCGGCTAACACCATGAACGCGCTTGAGCGTACCAAGGCGATGCTGTCGGGAATCGAGAGCTACGATAAACTCTCGGTAGAGCAGCGCGGTCAACTTCGTCGTATCATGCTTTGCATCTCTGATACCACCGATAAAGTGGCCAAGATGCCGGAAGTGAATGCCGACGATCAGCGTCTGTTGAAGAAGCTGAAAACCGACATGCTGAGCACCATTGAGTACGCGCCAATCTGGATTATTATGGCGGTCGCACTGGCACTGGGCATTGGTACCATGATCGGCTGGCGTCGCGTTGCCACCACTATCGGTGAAAAAATCGGTAAGAAAGGCATGACCTACGCTCAGGGTATGTCCGCACAGATGACCTCTGCGGTGTCCATCGGTCTGGCAAGCTATACCGGGATGCCGGTCTCCACGACGCACGTACTCTCCTCTTCCGTGGCGGGTACCATGCTGGTTGATGGCGGCGGGTTACAGCGTAAAACCGTGACCAACATTCTGATGGCCTGGGTCTTCACCCTGCCGGCCTCTATCATTCTTTCCGGCGTGCTGTACTGGATCTCGCTGAAGCTTATCTAAGTCAGCGGCGATAAAAACATAAAAACGGGTCAGGAAACTGGCCCGTTTTTTTTTACTTAGTGCCAAATCATCAACGCAATTAAGCTGATGACCACCAATCCACAGAGCGAACTGGTCAAAATAAACTGACGGCGAACGCGTTCGCAGCGGCGAATAAACTCATCGTCGTGATGGTCGAGGTAACGCTGCCCGTAAATGTACCAGACCAGGCGCATCTGCTTGCCCGGCTGGCCGTGGGAGGTGAAAAAGCCACCGCCATCGACATACTGATAGAGCAAGGGATCGCAACCTCGTAGTACCACCAATAGCGCACGTAGTGACGAGAAGTAACGTGCCATATTCACCACACAAACGACACACAGGGCCCAAAACAGCGCAATCGTGCTGATCATAACTCCTCCCCGGCGACCAGCCCTTAGAGATATCCCCCAGGGCATACCGCTCCCCAATTTCCCACCAACACCTCAGTAAAAGAGTGCGATTCCGATCACGTTTATTTATTCGATCGGCTCATTAAATAGTGTAGAAGATCAGTTAAATTTTTTACCACAAGGTTAATCGTTATCAATACGTAAGATTGAAAAATTTGTTTAACTAATTGGCGAACCGGATGCATTGACGGCGCCCCAAGGCCACTATAAGGTAGAAATATCTTCTACAATTAGGTCTTTAAGGGCAAACCCCGCGCAGATAGCACGCAGGACGCGGGCAAGGGACAGCGCATGGGCTGTCTGGTCCAACAGTCATCGACAACTTTATGGAAGGAGTAACACTATGGCTTACAAACACATTCTTATCGCCGTCGACCTTTCACCAGAAAGCAAAGTTCTGGTGGAGAAAGCGGTATCAATGGCTCGCCCTTACAATGCGAAAGTCTCTTTGATTCACGTTGACGTGAACTATTCCGATCTCTATACCGGGCTGATTGATGTCAATCTGGGCGATATGCAGAAACGTATCTCTGAAGAGACCCATCACGCGCTGAGCGAACTCTCTACCGGTGCGGGCTACCCTATCACCGAAACCCTGAGCGGTAGCGGCGACCTGGGTCAGGTGCTGGTTGATGCTATCAAGAAATACGATATGGACCTGGTTGTTTGCGGTCATCACCAGGATTTCTGGAGCAAACTGATGTCTTCTGCTCGTCAGCTGATCAACACCGTTCACGTTGATATGCTGATTGTTCCACTGCGTGACGACGAAGAAGAGTAAATCTGATTCAGTAGCCCGGACGAGGCGCACCAGCGCCGACTCCGGGGGTTTTCCCCGGCGTCACTGCGTTCGGCCGGGCTACTTAGTTCACGCGTTTTTCCGCCCGGCAATCCACTCTTGTACCTCTACCACGAACGTATCCGGTGCTTTGCGGTACATCTTACGCGCCAGGTCCAGAATCGTATGCTGGCCTAACGCCTCTTCCATCCGCTGCTGCGCCATGTCCATCACCGAACGCACGCCACAGATACCTTCGCAGGCCCACTCCGGCGGCTGCTCATCAAACACCGCCAGGCGCTGACGAATCTCCCGGCACTCAAAAATACGCTTATCGCCGTCGATCGCGTTGACCACGTCCAGCACCGTAATGTCTTCAGCCGGTTTCGCCAGCTGAAAACCGCCGCCCTTCCCTTCGATGCTGCGCACCAGCCCGGCCTTCGACAGGCGAGTAAAGATTTTGGCCAGATAGTCGTAGGGCACGCTTTGCAGCTCGGCAATTTCGCGCACGCTCATATCGCGGGCGTCACCTTTGCCGTCCACCATGCACATCAGACTATGTATGCCGTACTCAACCCCAGAACTGTAGAATGCCATGCGCTCTTATCTCAGCAAAAATTATTCTGAGTTATTGTAGCTTTTTCATCGAATGCATTCCAGATAGCAAGCATAAATACTGAACACATAAAAATTTAATTAATTAAATATCAAATAGATAATTTAAAAACGTGTCTTCTGATACGTTTGCTGAAGCGAATCACGTTGCAATCTTTAACTACGACCAATAAAATCCGAGTCAATTAATCGTAGTCACCAGTGAGACAAACCTAATGCGTAAACAAATTCTGATCGTCGGTGCCGGTTTTGCCGGTATGTGGGCAGCGCTGAGCGCCGCGCGTCTGGCAGACAAACACCAGCAGGCCGTTGATATTACGGTGATTGCGCCACAGCCAGAGCTGCGCGTGCGTCCGCGTTTTTATGAAAGCCACGTTCAGACGCTGGTTTCCCCACTGATGCCGCTGTTCGACGTCACCGGCGTTAAGTTCCTGCGCGGTACCGTTGAGCAGATCCTTCCGGCCTCGAAAGAGGTGAGCTGGAAAGATGAGAACGGCGAAGTGCGCCTGCGCCGCTACGACCGCCTGGTACTTGCCAGCGGTAGCCACGTCAACCGCGATATCGTTGCCGGTGCCGCCGAGCACGCGTTCGACCTCGATCAGCTGGAAAGCGCAACGGTACTGGAACAGCATCTGAAAGATCTGGCCGGGCAGCCTGAGAGCGAAGCGCGTAACACCGTGGTGGTGTGCGGCGGTGGCTTCACCGGGATTGAGATGGCGCTGGAACTTCCTAGCCGTCTACGCGAAATCCTGGGTGAAGATGCTAAGACCAGAGTTGTCGTAGTTGAGCGCGGTGCGCAGCCGGGCGGCCGCTGGAGCCAGGAATTACGCGATGTGATTATCGAAGCCTCCGCCGAACTGGGCGTGGAGTGGCTGGTGAACGCGGAAGTGGAGAGCGTGGATGCCTCAGGCGTTACGCTGAAAGATGGCCAGGTTATCGCCTCCCAGACCGTTATCTGGACCGTCGGCGTACAGGCCAACGGGCTGACCGCACAGATTGATGCGCCGCGCGACCGTCAAGGGCGTCTGCACGTCAACGGCAACCTGCAGGTGCTGGGCCATAACGATATCTACGCCACCGGCGATGTGGCTTACGCCGCGACCGATGACAAAGGCAACCACGCGCTGATGACCTGCCAGCACGCCATTCTGCTGGGCAAATTTGCCGGGAACAACGCCGCGGCAAGCGTGCTGGACGTAGCACCGCTGCCGTATCGCCAGGAGATGTATGTGACCTGTCTGGATCTGGGCGCATGGGGTGCGGTGTATAGCGAAGGCTGGGATCAGCAGGTGAAGCTCAAGCGTGAAGAGGCGAAGAAGCTGAAAGTGTCGATTGTCAGCGAGCTGATTTATCCGCCGAAAGCGGATCGTGCGGTGGCGTTTGAGATTGCGGATCCGCTGGCACCGTTTGTTTAAGATTGTGCAAGCCCTCTCACCCCGGCCCTCTCCCCAAAGGGGCGAGGGAGAAAGCAGAGGGTGCAAACCGCACGATCGGTCCCCTCTCCCCCCTGGGGAGAGGGTTAGGGTGAGGGGTAAAATTACTCCGCCGTCCCCGCATAAATATCAAACCGATGCCCTTTGGTAACCACCGCATTCGGCGTCGCCACGTCCGCCAACGGCGGGGCGTAATCCGGGCGTTTCACCACCACGCGTTTGGTTGCCAACTGACGCGCCGGTTCCAGTAAACCATCCGCATCCAAATCCGGCCCCACCAGCGACTGAAACACGCGCATCTCTTTCTTCACCAGCGCGCTTTTCTGCTTATGCGGGAACATCGGGTCAAGATACACCACCTGCGGACGCGGGCTGATATCGGTTAACGCCGTCAGGCTGGACGCATGAATTAGCTGTAGCCGCTCCTGCAACCACGGGCCGATCTCCGGGTCCGCGTAGCCACGCGCCAGGCCGTCGTCGAGCAGCGCCGCCACCACCGGGTTACGCTCCAGCATCCGCACGCGACAACCAACGGAGGCCAGCACAAAGGCATCGCGCCCCAGCCCCGCCGTCGCATCCACCACGTCCGGCAGATAACCGCCTTTCACGCCCACGGCTTTCGCCACCGCTTCACCGCGACCGCCGCCGAATTTGCGTCGGTGCGCCATCGCCCCGCCGACAAAATCGACGAAGATACCGCCAAGCTTGGGCTCATCGCGTTTACGCAGTTCCAGATGCTCCGGGGTCATCACCAGCGCCATCAGGTTGTCGTCGTCCTGTTCCAGCCCCCAGCGGGCAGCAAGAACAGATAAGGCGCCGTCTCCGGCGCCCGTTTCATCAATTAAGCAGATTTTCACGACAACAATCAGCCTTTGATCCCGTAATGCTCAAGCATTGCATCCAGCTGAGGCTCACGGCCACGGAAGCGTTTGAACAGCGCCATCGGTTCTTCAGAACCACCGCGGGTCAGGATGTTGTCGAGGAACGACTGCCCAGTCTGACGGTTGAAGATCCCCTCTTCCTCAAAGCGAGAGAAGGCATCTGCCGCCAGCACGTCGGCCCACAGGTAGCTGTAGTAGCCCGCCGCATAGCCACCGGCAAAGATGTGGCTGAAGGCATGTGGGAAACGACCCCAGGTTGGGCCTGGTACCACGGCGACCTGTTTCTTGATTTCGGCCAGCGTTTCGAGCACTTTCGCACCCTGCTGCGGGTTGTACTGGGCGTGCAGGCGGAAGTCGAACAGACCGAACTCCAGCTGACGCAGGATAAACAGCGCGGCCTGGTAGTTTTTCGCCGCCAGCATTTTATCCAGCAGTTCCTTCGGCAGCGGTTCACCAGTTTCATAGTGGCCGGAGATAAACGCCAGCGCTTCCGGCTCCCAGCACCAGTTTTCCATAAACTGGCTTGGCAGCTCGACTGCATCCCACGGCACCCCGCTGATACCGGACACACCGGCAGTTTCGATGCGGGTCAGCATGTGGTGCAGGCCGTGGCCGAACTCATGGAACAGGGTGATCACTTCGTCATGGGTAAACAGCGCCGGTTTGCCGTTCACCGGGCGGTTAAAGTTACAGGTCAGGTAGGCGACCGGTTTTTGCAGCGTGCCGTCGAGTTTACGCATCTGGCCGACGCAGTCATCCATCCACGCCCCGCCGCGTTTGTGTTCGCGGGCATACAGGTCAAGGTAGAAGCTGCCGCGCAGTTCGTTGCTTTCGTCGTACAGCTCGAAGAAGCGCACTTCCGGGTTCCAGACGTCAACGTCGGTACGTTCTTTAGCGGTGATACCGTAAATGCGCTTAACCACTTCGAACAGGCCGTTAACCGCTTTATTTTCCGGGAAGTATGGGCGCAGCTGCTCATCGCTGATGCTGTAGAGATGCTGTTTCTGTTTTTCGCTGTAGTAGGCGATATCCCACGGCTGCAGTTCGTCGACGCCAAATTCAGCTTTGGCAAAAGCGCGCAGCTGGGCCAGCTCTTTCTCACCCTGCGGACGAGCACGTTTGGCCAGATCCGTCAGGAAGTCGAGCACCTGCTGTGGATTTTCCGCCATTTTGGTGGCGAGCGATTTAAAGGCGTAGCTTTCAAAGCCCAGCAGCTGAGCCAGCTCGTGGCGCAGCGCCAGAATCTCTTCCATCACCGGGGTGTTATCCCACTTACCGGCGTTTGGCCCCTGATCGGAGGCGCGAGTGGAGTAGGCGCGGTACAGCTCTTCACGCAGTGCCTGATTGTCGCAGTAGGTCATCACCGGCAGGTAGCTCGGGATATCCAGCGTCAGCAGGTAACCTTCCTGCTCTTTGGCTTCAGCCTGGGCTTTCGCCGCGGCCAGCGCGCTTTCCGGCATGCCGGAGAGTTCAGCTTCATCGGTCACCAGCTTGCTCCAGCCCATGGTGGCATCAAGCACGTTGTTGCTGTACTGGTTGCCCAACTCGGACAGGCGGGTCGCAATTTCGCCGTAGCGCTGCTGTTTCTCTTTCGGCAGGCCGATTCCGGACAATTCAAAATCACGCAGCGCGTTATCGACCGCTTTTTTCTGCGCGGTGTTCAAGGTGGCGTAGTTATCGCCGTCACGCAGGTCGCGGTAGGCGTTGTACAGCCCTTCGTTTTGACCGACCCAGGTGCTGTATTCCGACAGCAGCGGCAGCGTCTGCTCATAGGCTTCACGCAGTTCCGGGCTGTTCTGGACCGAGTTCAGGTGGCTCACCGGCGAGAAGATGCGCCCCAGCACGTCGTCCACTTCCGCCAGCGGCTGGCAGAGGTTTTCCCAGCTATACGGCCCGCCCTGCGCCACTACGCGTTCCACATTCTCACGACAGTCGTTCAGTGCTTTGGTCACGGCAGGGACAACATGTTCGGGCTGAATCTGGGAAAACGGCGGTAGGTCGAAGGGGGTCAGTAATGGATTGGTCATATGCGCAGTCCTGGTCTAAGAAAGAAATGAAGCGCTCAGCGGCGCTTTAGCGATAGATCTAGAATGGGGGATAGTTGGGGGAATTTCAATGATAGTGGGTACTCATTTCACCGACGTTGTAAACAATGCCGAACAGTGCAACCGCCAGTAAAAACAGCGCTGAGAGGCGTTCGAGGCGGAGAGCATACCTTCCCGACAACAGGCGCTGAACCGTCAGGATATAGAGCGACAGAACGGTAATATCAAACACCACCCACACCAGCGAGAGCGTCAGCATACTCAGGGTAAAGTCGTCCGTGATGGCAATAAACTGCGGGAAGAAAGCGACAAAAAAGAGAATATCCTTTGGGTTTGAAATGCCGACCAGAAAGCCCCTCAGCAGGCCGCCGCGCGCGGGTACTGCCTCGACACCCTGCGCTTTGTGCATCAGGCTACTGACGGCACTCCAGCCAATATAAAGTGAGCCAAGAACGCCCAGCAGAGACAGCATGACCGGCGACAACGCCACCACACCGAGCAGCATCAAGGCTGCCAACACCATCAGCATCAGCGATGCGGAGTTGGTGCCGAGAACCGTCATAAATGCCCGACGACTCCCCTCCCGCGCCGCCGTTCCCATAACCAGCGCCACCACCGGGCCGGGCGTCGCAAGCAGCAGTAGTACCGCCAGCATATAGGCGGCGAGCAGAGCCATATTCATCATTTTCTCCCTACGATTAACGAGCCAGTACCCGCCATTATTCGGCGGGGTAGGCGCGTTGAAAAACGGAAAAAACTACGCTTCAATGTGAGTAAAACTCACAATAGATAATCACCATGTCGCTACCCCCGCTGTACGCTCTGCGCGCTTTTGAAGCCGCCGCTCGCTTAGGTTCATTCAGCAAAGCTGCTGAATTACTCAACGTCACGCCTGGGGCGGTGAGCCGCCATATCCGCACGCTGGAGCAGTGGTTTGACTGCGCCCTTTTTCAGCGACACGGGCCGCGCGTCACCGTGACCGACGCAGGGCAAACGCTGGCAACGCAGCTCAGCGAAGGTTTTCAAAGTCTGGAGCGGGCCTGTGAGGCCTTTGGCCGCCGTCGCCGCGAGATTCGCCTAAAAGCGCCGTCCACGTTGACCATGCGCTGGCTGCTGGCAGCGCTGCAACCGCTCACCTCACCGCAAATCGCGCTCTCCAGCGTGTGGATGGATACCGATACGGTTGATTTCAGTCGCGAACCCTACGACTGCGCGATTTTATTAGGCGACGGTCAGTTCGGCCCCGGAACGCAAAGCCAACTGCTGTTTGAGGAGTGGCTGGTACCTATCTGCGCCCCTGGGCTCACCGCGCAGGCCAGGGAACATCTCGAGCGCTGCGAGCTGATTCATCCCTCCCCGGATCGCCGCGACTGGCGACGCTGGCTAAAACGAACCGGGCAATTCCCGACGCTGAATACCGCGCGTGGCAAGGTCTTCGATACCCTTGAGCAGGGCTATCTGGCCGCGATTGGTGGACACGGCGTGGCGATTGGCGACTTACTGCTGAGCCAGGAGGCGCTCGCCAGCGGGCTGCTGACGCTGCCTTTTAACGATGCCGTGGCCACGGGGGATAGCTACTGGCTGGTGTGGCCACAGGCGTCGTCGCAGACCCTGGATATCGACAGGCTATATGCACATATAAAAAAGGCGATACCGCAACCGGTACCGCCTTCCCTCAATATGCTGCGCTAATCAGTGCGGCTTTTTCGCCATTTCATAGGCGGCAGGCAGGTTCAGACGCTGCCAGAACTGCTGGTCGGCGGTGGTGCCTGAAAGCGGGTAGCCCGCCGGCAGCGCGCTTTTCACCATCAGCGCGCGACGCTGTGCGGCAGAGAGATTCGGCAGCGCCGCCTCCAGCAGCACTTCAGCGCCCTGCGGCACCGTAATGCTCTGTTTTTCACCCTTCTGCTGCGGCAGGTCGTAGGTCATGGTGAAGCGATAGAAGTCACGCATCGCCGGGTCGCGGTACGGGTCATCTTTCCCCGCCGTTTTCGCGCACTCGGCAAGCGTCGTGCCGCACTCTTTTTCCAGCGCCGCACGCAGTTGGTCGCGAGCTTCGTTAAACAGCGCGCGGTACTTCGCGTCGTTCAGGTAGTGGGCGACGTTACGCTGCGCCACCATACGGGAGCCCATCACGTCCAGCGGGTAGTGCACGCCGAGCACGATACGCGAGTAGCCATAGCGCGCACCACGGGTCACCAGCGCGTCAAAACGCTCCGGGATCATCTCCGCCATCAGCAGCGCGTCGGTGTAGCCGGTATTGGTGTGTCCGCTTGGGAACGAGCCGCCGTCGGCGGTATACGGATGGTTATCCTTAATCACCACGTCGTCCGGCACGAGGTGAATGGTGTTGCCCTGAATCAGGAACGGACGCGGATTATTGAAGTGCTTCTTCGCCGCGCTGGTGCTCACTTCAGAGGCTTTAATCAGCGCCGCCGCTTTGCTGAGTTCACCTTTGTCGTAAGCGGCGATAAACGCTTTGCCCAGCCGTGGGCCCATCGCGTCGCTCAGGAAGTAGAGGTGGTTGATGCCTTCCGCATCCGCCAGCGCCTGGTGGCGGGCGGTTTGGGTCGCATCACGGTTAATATCGGTCACCGTTGCCAGGTTCTGCTTCACCACCGTCTCTGGCAGGCTACTGAATGCTGAGAGCAGCGCGATACCCGCCTGCTGGTTAGCTTTGGTCTGGAAGTCATAGCCGCTGGCCTTCAGCCAGGCTTTATCGGCCTGCGTTTTGTTCTGTTTCGCTTTTTCCAGCTGGTCGCGGGTGAGCGTCGGCGCGTCCCCTTTCAGCGCCGCACGCAGCGCCGTCAGTGATTGCCCTTCCAGCGCGTCAAACGCCGGGCTGACCGCCGTTGGGGTAACGGTGTTAGCGATAGCCGCCGCCTGATTCACAGACACCTCTTTTGCCAGTACCGGCATCGCCAGCGCCATCGCAGCGGCCAGCAGTGTGATTTGCAGTTTCATTATTTTCCTTTTATTCAAACAATTACCTTGCCTGCCGTTGACGCTAAACCCGTCACTTGACGTTTTTATGACACGTTCATGTTTTGCAACATTATTGCCACAAATAGAAACGACGCCGCGCTACAGCGGTAATCTGCCCGGATCTGCGGTAAACTGTCAGCTATCTTGTTTAATTCCCGGAATATCCGCACCCATGCTCAGTTATCGCCACAGCTTTCACGCAGGCAACCACGCCGACGTTTTAAAACACACCGTTCAGAGTCTGATCATTGAATCGCTGAAAGAGAAAGAAAAACCGTTTCTCTATCTGGACACCCACGCCGGGGCAGGCCGCTATCAGCTGAGCGGCGAGCATGCCGAAAAAACCGGGGAATACCTGGAAGGGATCGCCCGCATCTGGCAGCAGGACGACCTGCCGGAAGAGTTGGTGCCGTACATCTCCGTGGTCAAACACTTCAACCGCACCGACCAGCTGCGCTACTACCCTGGCTCCCCGCTGATTGCCCGCCAACTGCTGCGTGAGCAGGACAGCCTGCAGATGACCGAGCTGCACCCAAGCGACTTCCCGCTGCTGCGCTCTGAATTCCAGAAAGATAATCGCGCCCGCGTTGATCGTGCCGACGGCTACCAGCAGCTGAAATCCAAGCTACCGCCGGTTTCTCGTCGCGGCCTGATCCTTATCGACCCACCGTATGAAATTAAAACTGACTACCAGGCGGTCGTGAGCGGTATCAACGATGGCTACAAGCGTTTTGCCACCGGCACCTATGCCCTGTGGTACCCGGTCGTGCTGCGTCAGCAAATCAAGCGCATGATCCGCGACCTTGAAGAGACCGGCATTCGCAAAATCCTGCAAATTGAGCTGGCGGTACGCCCGGACAGCGATCAACGCGGCATGACCGCCTCCGGTATGATTGTGATTAACCCGCCATGGAAGCTGGAAGCACAGATGAACAACGTACTGCCATGGCTGCACAGCAAGCTGGTTCCGGCAGGTACCGGGCACACGCTGGTAAACTGGATCGTGCCGGAGTAATCGCAGGCATCGGTGGAACCTATCAGCTTCAGGTATACAATCGCGAGTATTTTGGCGGGTAGCATGATGCTCACCCGCTCAACATTGAACATTCAGGAGCGGCCATGACCAAACATTACGACTACATCGCCATTGGCGGCGGCAGCGGCGGTATCGCCTCCATTAACCGCGCAGCCATGTATGGCCAGAAGTGCGCGTTAATCGAAGCCAAAGATCTTGGCGGTACCTGCGTTAACGTCGGCTGCGTACCGAAAAAAGTGATGTGGCATGCCGCGCAGATTCGCGAAGCGATTCACATGTATGGCCCGGACTACGGTTTCGACACCACCATCAACAACTTCGATTGGGATAAGCTGGTTGCTAGTCGCACCGCCTACATCGACCGTATTCATACCTCTTACGACAACGTGCTGGGTAAGAACAAGGTTGACGTAATCAAAGGCTTTGCACGCTTTGTTGACGCTAAAACCATCGAAGTGAACGGTGAGACGATCACCGCCGATCATATCCTGATCGCCACCGGCGGCCGTCCGAGTCACCCGAATATTCCAGGCGTGGAATACGGTATCGACTCCAACGGTTTCTTCGAGCTGCCGGCACTGCCGAAGCGCGTTGCCGTGGTGGGCGCGGGCTATATCGCCGTGGAACTGGCGGGCGTGATCAACGGCCTGGGTGCTGAAACCCATCTGTTCGTACGTAAACACGCGCCGCTGCGCAGCTTCGACCCGTTAATCGTCGAGACACTGGTTGAGGTGATGAACGCCGAAGGCCCACAGCTGCACACTAACGCCATTCCAAAAGCCGTGGTCAAAAATGCCGATGGCAGCCTGACCCTGGAGCTGGAAGATGGCCGCAGCCAGACCGTTGACTGCCTGATTTGGGCGATTGGTCGCGAACCGGCGAACGATAACTTCAATCTGGCAGCAACGGGCGTGAAAACCAACGATAAAGGCTATATCGTCGTTGATAAGTTCCAGAACACCAGCGTTCCTGGCATTTATGCCGTGGGCGATAACACCGGTGCGGTAGAGCTGACCCCGGTGGCTGTGGCCGCAGGCCGTCGCCTCTCCGAGCGTCTGTTTAACAACAAGCCGGATGAGCATCTGGACTACAGCAACATCCCGACCGTGGTCTTCAGCCACCCGCCAATCGGCACCGTGGGCTTAACCGAGCCGCAGGCGCGCGAGCAGTATGGCGACGACGCCGTGAAGGTCTATAAATCCTCCTTCACCGCCATGTACACCGCCGTCACCTCGCACCGCCAGCCGTGCCGTATGAAGCTGGTGTGCGTTGGCCCGGAAGAGAAGATCGTCGGTATTCACGGCATTGGCTTCGGCATGGATGAAATCCTGCAGGGCTTCGCCGTGGCGCTGAAGATGGGCGCCACCAAGAAAGACTTCGACAACACCGTGGCGATTCACCCTACGGCGGCGGAAGAGTTCGTCACCATGCGCTAAGGCAGATTGCCTGAACGACCAAAAGCCAGACGGATGTCTGGCTTTTTTTGTGCGGGCTTTCCCCCGGGGTCGGCGTAAACGCCTCGCCCGGGCTACATGAGCGTGTAGCCCGGCCAAGCGAAGCGCCGCCGGGATTGCTCCGAGCACTAAAACCGCCAACTCACCCCAGTCAGCACGGTAAAACTCCCATCACGATCGACCATCGGGCTATTTTTAATCTCATCAGGCAGCACGCTATAGCTCGCGTTAGCCGTCAGCATCAGGTTGTTGGTCAGCGGGTACTTCATCGTCAGCCCAACGTACGGCATCCAACTGCTGCCCGGCGACCATTGCGCTAACCCGCTGCGGCGGGATTCCGCGCCCGATACGCCGTAGTAATAACGGTTGAAGCTATCGTCATAGTAATAAACCCCCAGCGTAGGGATAATCGCCAGCCGCCCCATTGGCAGCACGCGGAAATAAGAGAGCTCACCGACCCAGCCGTTGCTGTTATCCAGAATATCTGCCGCCGCCGACACCTTCAGGCTCCCCCACTTTTCATGGTGATACCACGTCGCACCGGCCATCGCGGTGCTATTGCGCTTATCCAACTGCTTCATGGCGCTATCGTCGTTATCCGATGGGTCGAAAGTCAGCGGCAGCCAGGAAGCCGTCAGGCTGACTTCATCGCGCTGATTTTTAAATAGCGCATAGCCTAACGTGGTTTGACGAATATAAAATGAATCACCTTCATAATTAACGATAGGCACCGCATGAGTATTTTCATTATACCCGCGATAAATAGATTCATTAAATACCGCACCCGCCCCAACCGATAGCGCCGCCGATGATGCACCTGAAATAAAAGAGAGCGATAACAGTAGCGCAGCATTACGCTTAATTGACATTCCCGTTGTTCCAACCTAATATAATATCCTGATGTCAAATATGATAATATTCGTATTAATATTGATGCAATCTCAATATTTATATAGATCTATATCAATTTATATATAGAGCCGGGCAATGAAGAAACTTCAGATTAAGCCTCAGGAATTAAAAATAATTTCGGTGGTGGCCGCCAGCGAAAATATCAGCCACGCCGCTACCGTGCTGGGCATGGCGCAGGCCAACGTCAGTCGCTACCTCTCTGATGTTGAAGCAAAAGTGGGGCTTAAAATCTTTGAGCGCTCCTCGCGTAAGCTCACCCTAACCCGCTTTGGCGAGTCGTTACTTCCCTACGTTAACGGTCTACTGGAAAAAGAAACCCAGCTTAATAATTTCGTAGCTGACTATAAGCATGAAAAAAATGGCCGCGTCACCATTTATTCGCCGACGATGATTAACGCCTATCTGGCACGCAACGTAGTCAATACTATAAAAGATATCGGCAATATCAGCCTATATTTGAAAACGTTCAATCTGGAACGAAAATCATTTTATGAAGGTTCCGAATTCCCCGATGATTGCGATATTTTAATTTCCTGCGTTCAACCCAAAAATGAATCCCTGGTGGCGAGTTTTATTGCGAAATATGCGGTCAGCGCCTATGCCAGCACCCAGTATCTGATGGAGCACCCTATCACCTCGCCGGATGACCTCGACAAGCATTCCTGCATTCTGATGGATTCGATGCTGATTAATAATGCCAATATCTGGCGTTTTAGCCTCGCGGGAAGCCAGGAGATCCGCGATTTTCGCGTCACCGGCAACTATATCTGCGATAACACACAGTCGGCGCTGGAGTTAGCGCGCAACGGGCTTGGGATTGTATTTGCTCCGAAAAGTAGCGTACAGGCCGATATTCAATCCGGGGTGCTCGCCCCCTGCTTCGCCGAACAGTACGAATGGTGGCTCGATCTGGTGGCTATCTACCGCAAACGTGAATACCAGCCGTGGCGAGTGCAGTTTATTCTGGATGAAGTTCTGGAGGAGCTTCGTCGCCAGGTGGCCCAGCCACGACAGGGATAAACCACTCGTTTTAACGCGGCTCAAAAACCCTCTGTGTCCACGCCGCCGAAAAATGGCGGTCGTCGAAACGCCTTATTTGTGATAAATAATAATTATTCTCATTCTTATTAAAAAATCCCGCCGTCGCTCTACCCCGGTCGGGAACCGTTTATCTCATGATGGAGTTTCGAATGGTATCGTTATTCAGCCCGCGCAAAACGGCGCTCTGCGCCGCGCTTGTCACCGCTTTTACCCTCCCTGCACTGCCCGCCTTCGCCGAAAATGCACAGCCTGCCGAAAGCGCCGCCGCGCTGAAAACAGCCGCTTCCGTCACTCAACATGAGCTGGGCGATGGCTTGTACGAAATGGCGCTGTTCTCCGGCGAGAAATCGCTATTTGTTGCCAGCGCGCAGAGCTTTAAAGACGTCAACGGCGGCGTGATTTATCGCCTCGATCCCACCACCCTTGCCGTCACGGGTACCACCCATACTGACCTGAAAAACTTTGGCACGGCGGTCGATGACGACGGCAAAACGTTTTACGTCACCAACTCGCTGGATGGTGGCGTGTCAAAAGTAGAGGCTAAAAGCGGCAAGGTACTGCAGCGTCTGACGCTGGATGGAAAAGGCAAAGACGGCAACCCGGCAGGCGCACGTGAAGTGCTGTTCCATAACGGCCTGCTGTTTATCGGTCGCGTGGCCGACCCGGGCTTTATCTCGGTGGTAGATGCCAAAACCATGACCCAGAAGGCGCGAATTGATAACGCGGGCAAATGGGTTACCGGCATCATCTACTCACCGGTGACAAAACGTATTTACGCGACCAACGGCGCTGGCGAAGTGCTGGTTATCAACCCACAAAGCTACAAAATTGAGCAGCGCTGGACGCCGGGCGACGGCAAAGAGTACCTGCTGCTGAATATGGCGGAAGACCCGAAAACCGGCCGTCTGTTCGTCACTGATGATTCGAAAGCTAAAACCACGCTGGTGTTTGATGAGCACACCGGTAAGGTCATTAAACGCATTGAGGGTGATGCACTGGGCATCAAGTTTGACGCGAAGCGCAACGAACTCTTTATCAGCCAGCGTGAGTCGAAGAAGGTACTGCGCCTCGATGCCACCAGCTACGCCGTGAAGCAGAGCTGGGACTTCACCACTCATCCGAACAGCCTGCTGCTTTCCGATGACGGCAACACGCTGTACGTGACCTTGAAGCAGGACTTTAATAAAGACTACTCGACGAAAGGGCCGGATAGCGTAGCGCGCATTGTGCTGAACTAACCTGCCGTACTAACCCCATCCGGTACGGTACAACATCGTGCCGGATGGCGCTTCTCTCACCCGGCCTGCATTATTTACGCTTTAGAAACATGCGTTTATTATTCGCTTTCTTTTATACCGTTTTTTAACCCCACCATCACCGCCAGGATAATAATCAGCTAAAATAATCATCATTGATTATTTTTATAACCCATTATAGGCATTCAGTTAATACTTTATTATTGATGCTTATTGCCATGCCGATCATATCTAAAGTATGTTATTTTGTGAGTGCGATTAATTAAACAATTCGGTCCTCTTTATTAAACAATCCGGTATATACAGCGCCACGCCCCCTCCGTATAATTTCGCGCTGTCGTACATTAAGGTTAAGTTATGCTCAAGCACGTTCAGGATATGGCGCTTTTTGCGCTTCTCGTAGAAAACGGTTCATTTACCAAAACCGCCGCTGAACTGGGTATGACAAAGTCGCGTATCAGCCAGCGAATTAGTGCTCTTGAGGAGTATCTCAACGTCAGGTTGCTGAATCGCACGACGCGAAAAATATCGCTAACCGCCGACGGCGAGCGCTATCTGGCCTACTGCCATGAAGTGGTCGATGCCAGCGTACGCGGCGATAAAACGGTGCAGGCGCTGCATAATCAGACCGGTGGGAAACTGAAGATTATTGCCCCGCCGGGATTTATGGCGAGCATTTTACCCGCCGTGCACCATCAGTTCCTGCAAACGCATGCCAATATTGAGCTACAGCTAATTACCGCAGACTCTTTCTATGGCAACGTTGGCAGTGAGTTTGACGTGGCGTACCGTATCGGTAAGCCGTCTGATGACACCTGTATTGGCCGCTTCCTCGGGACATTTAACCGCTTTATCGTCTGTACGCCGCAGTACCAGGCCGCGCACGATATTCAGCACCCTGAGGCGCTACAGTCCTGTGAACTGATTACGCACCAGACCTGGAAAAGTATTGCGCTATTCCAGCACGATGAGTCTTATGAATTAGCAATGCCGTTGCGCCATACCAGCGACAACCTGACCTATATTTTGCAGCAAACGCTGCAGGGAACCGGGGTAGCAATTTTACCCGAATATATTGTTAAGCCGTATTTGCAAAGCGCCCAACTGGTCACGCTATTGCCACAGTGGGATGTTCAAAAAATAGATCTCTGGATGATCTATCAGAGCAAAACGCATAACCCTACGGTGCTTCGCGACTATATTAACTTTGTGACCCAGTATAACGTGATACAAAATGCCATGTAATCTCCCGTGGCGATATTAACTATTTTTCCAACCACTCATCTCGATAAGTTAAGATAATGACTATTTGTACTATTTCGCCAGAAGAAAAATCGCTGCTCATTTTTAATCAGAAAAATAAAATGGACAAATACTGGAATCTCTATTCCATGGAGCTTATCACGCAAATCACCACGACCGGGCGGCAGTATCATCACTATATTCAGCCGAGCGAAAAAGGCCGTCTCTGCGTGTGCGTTTTCGATGGCGTCTACATCAATATTATTCGCACACGCCTTTTTGGCGAAATCGAGATCCATTTCGAAGTGGAATCCGCCGAGCTTGGCCGCATTGAACTTCCATCCGCCTGTATCGACATGCAGGGTAACCTGGACCGCCACATTTCTATTAATGATAAAGCCAGCGTGTTTGCCCATTACCTGGAGCGCCTGCAAGTGGTTTACGACTCTATTTTAGCGCTGTCCCCAGAGAAGGCGTAAACCATGATCGTCAGGCCGGAGCAAACCTGGCTGCGGAAATTATTCTCATGGCGCGGTTCCATCATGAGAAAAATTTCTCCTCAGCTCTGTTTCTTTATCATGCTGAATATCGTCTATCTGTATGTGCTACCGCTCTTAAATCTGCACGGCATCATCGCCAAGGAGAGCTCGTTTTACTTTATCGGTATCTCGATTTCGATATCGGTGTTTATCGGCTTTCGCAACAACACGGCCTGGCTGCGCTACTGGGAAGCACGCAAACTGTGGGGCGATCTGCTCATCGTGAGCCGGTCGCTGATGCGCGAGGTCATCAATACCACCAAGGCGAGCCCAGAAGAAAAAATGGCGGTACTGGACCTGATTGTTACCTATTGCGCCACGTTAAAAGCCAAGCTGCGTCATGGGCCGGTGCCGGTTTCGCGCGCGCTGGACTATCAGCATCTCACCACCCCCTGCAACGCCCTGCTGCAAAATATTGGGCAGTGGCTGTATCTGCATCGGCCCGATGAGTTTATCTATCGCAATTTCAATCATTATCTCAATCAGATGAGTACCATCCAGGGCGGCTGCGAGCGCATCAGCAACACGCCGATTCCCTATGCCTACTCGCTGTTGCTGCACCGGACGGTGGGCATTTTTTGCGCCGTATATCCGCTGCTGCTGATCCATGATTTTGGCTTTTTGACCCTGCTGTTTTCTATCTTTACCACCTACGCGCTGCTGGCGCTCGACGCTATCGCGACCGAACTGGAAGACCCATTCGGTACTGAAGATAACGATCTGCCGCTTAACGCGATTTGCAATGCGATTGAGATAGACCTGCGGGAGATGATGAAAGACAGTCTGATACCAACAAAAATGGCGCCGGACGCCAACTACCGGCTGCTTTGAGGTTTCCCCCTCACCCTGGCCCTCTCCCCACCGGGAGAGGGAACGGTATGGTCCCTGTTTTCAGCGGATCACATCGTAGACCGACTTCTGAATCGTCAGCCACTTTTTGCTTTCGGCATCGCCCGTTGCTTTACTGCGCTGCTGAGCGTTATCCACCGCCAGACGCTGACGCGCCACCACGGCGGGAGTGGTGCAAAACGCCTGTAGATAAGATTTTCGAATCGCGCTGAGCTGAGCGCCGCGCGACAGTTCGAGCGTGAGCGTATTGATAAACCGGCGACAGGGTTTCAGTTCATCCATTTGCAGGTGGTAGCGCAACAGCAGATTCAGCACCTCTTCGTGCTGGGCCGCCATCGCCGAGTCTGTCCAGGCGAGCTGCCAGGTCATCCCGCCGCGTAAAAACAGCGTCGTCACCTCAAGATCATTACGATCGATAGCCGCCCGTAGCGCATTGCGATCCCATAAGATCCCGCGCCGGGCCAGCAGATCGCGAGGAGAGGCCGTCGTTGTACTCTCTGCTTGTGCCACGGTAACCGGCGGTGGCGGCTCGACGTACGGCCGCGACGTCGGTTCGGAAGTCAACAGGCTGATACCGCCAAGCGCCATCCCCAGCACCGTCACGGCAACCGCTCCCCACAGTACGGCTGCGGCAATTCGCTCACGCGTATCAGAACGCTCACGCGCCTTATGAGACAGGCGTTCAATGCTGTCAGCAATGGGCTTTCCATCAACGCCCCAGGCATGCGCATAATCCCGTGCAAGCGTCCAGTAACGCTGAATTTCACTACCGTCTGCCGCCATCAGGCTAGCGGGATTGACGCGCGTACGCCCTTGCTCGTAGGCGTGCTGTACCGGCGTGGTGACCTGTTCGGTATAGAGATCTAACAACTGACACTCAACCTCCGTCAGCAAATGATGCGCCAGCACCTTATTACGCATCCGGCGAACATCTTCGAGAAAGGTATGCAGCGTCAGGCGCTGTTCGGCAAGAAAGGTCAGCGACGCGGCATGATTAAAAAGCGAAGAGTAGTGACGGGAGAAGGCCTTTTTATCGACAATCAACAGCGCCAGCTCGCTAAACGTCATGCCATCAAGCACGCTTTCCGTCGGGCTTCGAGAACGCCAGCGCATCACTTCGTGAGAACCAAACTGAACGCTAAGATACTGATGGAGATGCGGAATATCCGGCCAGACCTGCATCACCAGCCCACGTAGCGTAAGGTGGATCGTGCGAATTTGTCGCTCCGCCTGCTCTTGCAGCTGTTCCGCATCGCTGGCGTAGCCGGTGGTAAACATCAGCAGCGGCTGCTGCTGTTTTATCTGTTCCAGCGTCACAACAAAGCGCTCAGCCGCAATCAGCTGATTTTCGGTGGCCGTCTGCCCATGTTCATATGAGGGAATGCCCTGCTGAAGATGACGCAGCTGGAGCATAAATTCGCTCAACTGGCTGTCGTTAATGTTAAGCCGCTGGGCCACCGCGCCCCAGCCGCCAAGGTTCAATCGCGCCTGATCGAGCTGTTCCAGAAACCAACGGGGATCTTTGCCCTCCGTCACGCGCAGCTTAAGCAGCGTGAGGATCTCCATCGAGGCCTGGCGAATCACGCTCAGGCAATGCTCATACTGCTGGCCAACCTGTCGCGATAACGTCGACATTTTCCCATTCCTTAATCAACAGCAAGGTTTTTTAGCCTTAGGATTAATATGTTACTGCTTTGTTATTTTTGTCGTTACACCATAGAGCAATTCAGGCAAATTAACAGTCCCGCGCCACCTATCAGAATGAGAAATTATGATCGCGCTCACCACCGAACGTTTAAGCTGTACCCTGATTACCGAAAGCGACTGGTCCTTTTTCCTGGCCTTACAGCAGCACCCGCAGGTAATGCGCTATGTGGCAGATAGCCGAAGCGAAGAGGAGATTCGGGCAGCCTTCGACGCACGCCTTCCCCCCTGGACGCCGGGAGCCGAACACTGGCTGTGTCTGGTGGTGCGCGACGCTGCACAAACACCGCTGGGGATCACCGGCTATATCCATCGTGATAGTGACTGCGCCGAGGTTGGTTTTTTGTTTTCCCCACAGGCGCAGGGAAAAGGCTATGGCAGCGAGTCGCTGCACGCGGTCTGCGACTACGCCTTCCGGCATGGCGGTATACGACGGCTGACGGCGACGGTCACCGCAGGTAATATCGCCTCCCGACGTACGCTGGAAAAGCAGGGCTTTATGCTGGAAGGTGAGCTACGCGAAAGCTACTTTCTGGCCGGGCAATGGCAAAATGACTGGCTTTTCGGCTTACTGAGTCATGAATTTGATACGTCTCGGACATCCGGCCAATAGTCCCGTCTGGACGACTCTTTTACACTCCTCATTCCATTGAATGAGGGCCAAAGATGTTACATGTCGCTACGCCGAGCCTACTGGGGCTGGAACTAATTAAGCAGTATCAGGGGCTGTCGTTGGAAAAGTATCAGGATGCAGATGGGTTGTGGATCGTGGGCTACGGGCATTTGATTCGCGACCAGGAACGTTTTGATGGGCCGATTACGCTCACTCAGGCCGAGCAATTGTTTCAGCAGGACGTGGATTATTATCACCAGGTGCTGCGCCGTTGCATGAAGGTGCCATTAAACCAGCATCAGTCCGATGCCCTGATGTCGCTGGCCTTCAGCCTGGGTCCGGAAGCCGTGCAGCAGTCAACTATCGTGCGTGAGATGAACCAGGGCCATATGGCGGATGCGCTGGCGCTCTGGCAGCAACAAGGGGCGTCACAGACTAGCCTGGCGACGCAGCGCCAGGCTGAAGCAGCGTTATTCTGTGGCAATATGAGCTGAAGCTTCCTGATTATTCATCAGCATAGCGGCCTGCGTGCGATTTTTAACACCCAGGCGGCGATACAGTGATTCAAGGTGCGCTTTTACGGTGCCAGCGCTAATATTCAACGTTCGGCTGATTTCCTTATTCGATTCACCGTTGGCCAGCAGTGATAATATCTCACGTTGGCGCTGGCTCAGATTATCCAACCCCTGTTTTTCCTGCTCATACTCCATCCGCCAATCGCCCGGCAGGCAAATCAGACCGCGCAGGACGCTTTTGATCGTCTGTACAAATATCTCGACGCTGGCATCCCTGGGGATAATCGCCTGTAGGTTATAGGCCATCATATCGTTCAGCCAGGCACGGTTATAATCATTCACAATAATAATGCCCTTTGACTCCGGAAACTGCTGGTGCTTTTCCTGCAGCAGCCACTGGCAGAAGCCGTGATCCAGGCCGCCGTCAAGAATCAACAGCGCATCTGGATGCTGTAACAGTTGCCGCCACAGGTCATCGGCCTGACTGACAGCAGAAATATCAATTCCTGGAATATGTTCCTGTAAGCTGATTTTCATTCCATGAATAAATATTGACTGCCTGTCAAACATCACTACCTGCATAATGGATTCCCCATATCAAAATAAAACGAATTCTAATGGCGTGCAGAGTAATCCCCACAACCTGAAATAAGAACTCGCCGTTTGGCCTGGGTCATTTTACGTAGATATCGGGCGTTCTAAACATCATAATTATGAATGCTTACAACCGTCACACCACCATTACGCATTCACATATATCATCATATTTTAATTAAGAAATGGATTAGATAATCGTGTCGCTACGATAATATTAATTAAATGGGAATGTAGGTTATTGCGAGGATAGGCGGAAGTAAAGGGAATAATAATTCCTGATTAAGACTATTTTCCGCACGATAGGTAAATAACGCCTTTGCAAAGCAAAGGCGTTATCGCAGACTTACAGGAACATGCCGCCCGAAACTTCGATGCGCTGCGCGGTCATCCAGCGCAGGTTATCGCTCAGCAGCGCGGCAATCGCATCGCCAATATCATCCGGCAGCCCAACGCGACCCAGCGCGGTTTGCGACGCCACGTACTTGTTCAGGTCGTCGTTGTCGCGAACGCGGCCACCGCCAAAGTCGGTTTCAATCGCCCCTGGCGCAATGCTGTTGACCGAAATTCCGCGCGCCCCCAGCTCTTTTGCCTGATAGCGGGTCAGCACTTCCATCGCCCCTTTCATTGAGGCGTAGGCGGCATAGCCCGGCAGCGCAAAACGCGCCAGCCCGGTCGAGACGTTGAGGATGCGTCCGCCATTTTCCATCAGCGACAGCAGCGACTGAGTCAGGAAGAACGGTCCCTTGAAATGGATATTCATCAGCTCATCAAATAGCGTCTCGGAGGTCTCAGCAAAGGAGGCATACAGGCCAATCCCGGCGTTGTTCACTAAATAATCAAACGTCTCGCGACCCCAGACCTGATTCAGCGCTTCTTTCACCTGCTGAGTGAAGGCCGCAAAGCTGGCAACATCGCTGACGTTCAGCTGTAATGCTACGGCTTTCGCTCCTTTTTGCTCAATTTCGGCCACAACTTCCAGCGCGGCATCACGTTGACTGTTGTAGGTGAAGATAATATCCGTTCCCTGCGCGGCCAGCTTCAGCACCGCATTTTTACCGAGTCCGCGGCTACCGCCGGTCACTAACGCAATACGTTGAGTCATGGGAAACCTCATTTCAGTGGGTGTGTTCGTTGAGAACAAGCTTATTAGGTGATAAAAGAACAATAAATATCCCTGATTACGCTTCACTGTCTCATTCAGAACAACAATAGGGCATGCTGATGGATAAAATTCACGCAATGCAACTGTTCATCCGCGTCGCTGAACTGGAGAGTTTTTCCCGCGCGGCGGATACCCTTGGCCTTCCTAAAGGTAGCGTATCGCGACAAATTCAGGCGCTGGAAAACCATCTGGGTTGCCGCCTGCTGCACCGCACCACTCGACGGGTGCTGCTGACTCAGGATGGGATGGTCTACTACGAGCGCGCTAAAGATTTGCTGAGCAACCTCGACGAACTGGACAGCATGTTTCAGAGCGACCCCAGCAGCGTGAGCGGGCGGCTGCGCGTGGATATGCCGGTAGGTATCGCCCGTAAGGTGGTGATCCCCAAACTGCCCGCTTTTTTGCAGCACTATCCCGGCATTGAGCTTGAGCTCAGCAGCAGCGATCGCTTAGTCGATGTGATTCGCGAAGGATTTGACTGCGTAGTACGCGTGGGGTCGTTGAAAGATTCAGGGCTGATTGCCCGGCCGCTCGGCAAACTGACCATCATTAACTGTGCTAGTCCAGGCTACCTGGCGCGCTTTGGCTATCCCGAGTCGCTGGACGACCTCAGCAACCATGCGCTGGTGCACTACGCCACCAATCTCGGCGTGCGCCCGCAGGGGTTTGAAGTAGCGAAAGAGGGCGGCACCAGGTGGGTCAAAACCGGCGGCGTGCTGACGGTGAACAGCACGGAAACCTATCATGCTGCCTGCCTGGCAGGGCTGGGGATTATTCAGGTGCCGCGCGTTGGCGTGCGCGAAGCGCTGCACAGCGGCGAGCTGGTTGAAATTCTCCCGCAGCATCGGGCCGAGCCGATGCCGGTGTCGTTAATTTACCCGCACCGTCGTAACCTATCGCGGCGGGTACACCTGTTTATGGAATGGTTAACCGGCGTGTTGCAGGGATATGTGGATTGATCCCGGCGGCGCTTTGGGTTGCTTGGACGAGGTGCAACGCACCGACTCCGGGGAACCCTCTATACTTAAGTAAAAGCAATAAAAAGGAAAATCTCCCTGATGACGTCGGAAAACAACGATAAACGTCTACAGCAAAAGGCTAGCAAGGCGCTGGACAGCGTCACCACCACGGCGCAGAAGATTCAGCGCCAGCCGGTCATCGCCCACCTGATTCGCGCCGCTGAGCGCTTTAACGATAGGCTGGGAAATCAGTTTGGCGCGGCTATTACCTACTTTTCATTCTTATCGATGATCCCCATTCTGATGGTGTCGTTCGCCGCCGCCGGCTTTATTCTTGCCTCGCATCCGACGCTGCTACAGGACATCTTCAATAAGATCCTGGCCAACGTCAGCGACCCGACGCTCGCTGCCACCCTCAAAAGCACCATCAACACCGCCGTGCAGCAGCGTACCACCGTCGGCCTGGTCGGCCTGTGTATCGCCCTCTACTCCGGCATCAACTGGATGGGCAACCTGCGCGAGGCTATTCGCGCCCAGTCGCGCGACGTCTGGGAACGCACGCCGCAGGATCAGGAGGCCATCTGGATTAAGTACCTGCGCGACTTCGTGTCGCTGATTGGCCTGCTGATTGCGCTGATTGTCACCCTTTCCATTACGTCGGTGGCCGGGTCGGCGCAGCAGCTGATTATCTCGGCACTGTATCTCGACAGCATTGAGTGGCTGAAGCCCGCCTGGCGGTTGATAGGCCTGGCGATTTCGATCTTCGCCAACTACCTGCTGTTCTTCTGGATTTTCTGGCGACTGCCCCGCCACCGCCCGCGTAAAAAGGCGCTGATCCGTGGCACTTTTATTGCTGCTATCGGCTTTGAGGTGATCAAAATCATCATGACCTGGACGCTACCGACGCTGGTGAAATCCCCGTCCGGCGCCGCGTTTGGTTCCGTGCTCGGCCTGATGGCGTTCTTCTACTTCTTCGCCCGCCTGACGCTGTTCTGCGCCGCGTGGATTGCCACGGCAGAGTACAAGGACGACCCGAGAATGCCGGGAAAAACCCACCGCTAACCGCCCGGTTGGGCTGAAAATTTCAGCCCAACCCACCGAATTAGCATATAAATCCAGCCTGTAACTTTTATTTAACCAAAAACCAGTTTTATCATCTAATCTACGAAAAATGTGAAGCATTTCATGTTTGATAATTTACTGGTATAAAAATTATCCACTTTTTGCCCCTCTTTTCACCATTTTACAATCCTGTTACAGATTGAAATGTCGCTTTTGCTATGTCTAATATGGCCTTTCGTTCGCTATACATATTAGAAAAGACTATGACCAGCACAACACTCGATAACGAACAGGCTTCCGCTCCGGTTAACTCGCGTAATAAGGTCGTCGTGGCCTCACTCATCGGCACTGCCATTGAGTTTTTCGACTTCTATATTTACGCCACCGCCGCGGTCATCGTGTTCCCGCATATCTTCTTCCCACAGGGCGATCCGACGGCGGCAACGCTGCAATCGCTGGCAACGTTCGCTATCGCCTTCGTCGCTCGTCCTATTGGTTCCGCGCTCTTCGGCCACTTCGGTGACCGCGTCGGGCGTAAGGTCACGCTAGTCGCTTCGCTGCTGACCATGGGGATCTCCACCGTGGTTATCGGCCTGCTACCGAGCTATGCCTCCATCGGCATTATGGCTCCAGTCCTGCTGGCGCTGGCGCGCTTTGGCCAGGGTCTGGGTCTGGGTGGTGAATGGGGCGGTGCGGCGCTGCTGGCGACGGAAAACGCCCCGCCACGCAAACGCGCGCTGTACGGATCCTTCCCGCAGCTGGGCGCACCGATTGGCTTCTTCTTCGCTAACGGCACCTTCCTGCTGCTCTCCTGGCTGCTGACCGACGAGCAGTTCATGACCTGGGGCTGGCGCGTTCCGTTTATCTTCTCTGCGGTGTTAGTGATTATCGGCCTGTACGTGCGCGTCTCGCTGCATGAAACGCCGGTGTTCGCCAAAGTCGCTGCCGCTAAGAAACAGGTTAAAGTGCCGATGGGCACCCTGCTCAGCAAGCACGTGCGCGTGACGGTGCTTGGCACCTTCATCATGCTGGCGACCTATACGCTGTTCTATATCATGACCGTCTACTCGATGACCTACAGCACCGCCGCCGCGCCGAATGGCCTGGGGCTGCCGCGTAACGAAGTCCTGTGGATGCTGATGCTGGCGGTGATTGGGTTTGGCGTGATGGTGCCGATTGCAGGCCTGCTGGCGGACCGTTTCGGTCGTCGCCCAAGCATGATTGTGATCACCAGCCTGATTATCATCTTCGCGCTGTTCTTCTTCCAGCCGCTGCTGGGCTCCGGTAATCCGGCGCTGATTATGCTGTATCTGCTGGTTGGCCTGAGCCTGATGGGTCTGACCTTTGGCCCAATGGGCGCGCTGCTGCCGGAGCTCTTCCCAACGGAAGTGCGCTATACCGGGGCATCATTCTCCTACAACGTGTCGTCGATTCTGGGTGCGTCCGTTGCGCCGTACATCGCGGCCTGGTTGCAGAGTAGCTATGGGTTATTCTACGTGGGTGTCTATCTGGCAGCCATGGCGGCACTGACGCTGATTGCGCTGCTGCTGACGCACGAAACGCGTCACGAATCACTCTAAAATAATGGAGCTGGCCTACATCATGTAGGCCAGTTTCACACCAGATTGATCATCAAGGATTCCAGCGTCGACATCGGCACCGGTCGAGAAAGGAAATAGCCCTGCGCGGCGGCAGCAGGTGAGTTTTGAATTTCGCGCCACTCTTCCAGCGTTTCAACCCCCTCCACAATCACCCCTTCGCAATAGCGATTCATCAGCTCAATCAGCAGAATAAACAGTTTGCGGCCTTCAGGGGTTTTGCGCAGCATAATGAACAGATCGCGGGCCACTTTAATGTAGTCGTAGCGCACTTCATTCAGCGCCGAGAAGTTCGCCATACCGGTGCCGAAGTCATCCAGCCACAGCGGGCCAAATTCGCACAGCGAGGCCACCGTGGAATCTTGCGGCAGCGCCATGTGCTCCACCAATTCAAAGCGTAGCCAGGGCAGCGTTTCAATCATCGTTTTCAGGATCCGGTCCTGACGCATTTCCAGCAGCGTGGGCGCATCGACGTTGACCGATGCCAGCACCTTATTTTGCTCAAAGAAATGCTTCCTTTTTGCCAGCATCGTCACCTGTTCTTTGATGACATGGATGCGCTGGCCGATAGAAACTGCAGCGAAGTAACGATCCGGGGCAATACGTTTTTGTGGTTGAGAGGGATGGGTCACTATCGTTAACACTTCAATCGCCATCAAGCGGCCCTGAATGGTGTAGATAGGCTGGTAGGTATAGACACGCTCACACTCTTGCCAGTAACGCAGTTGCTGTAGGCTTTCCAGCTCCGCATCAGGTACTCTCGCCCGCTGGTTCACCTGCTTTAACGTCATTTAAGCTTCCTGTGAAGAGAGGGTCAGAGGGTCTAGTGATAAAGTTATCGGCGGGGCAAGTGAGAACTTTATGTTCAGTTTGAGCCATTTTATTTTCACTAAAGAGGATAAATCGGCCGTAACACGCGCTAGCTCAAAAAAAATAATGGAACGTTGTTTTAATATAGTTGACCAACGAATAGCCACAGCGCACACTACGAAAAATTTACCGAATCAGGTTGATGACTATGTCCAAAAAAATTGCCGTGATTGGCGAATGCATGATTGAGCTGTCCGAGAAGGGCGCACAAGTTAACCGCGGCTTTGGCGGCGACACCTTAAACACGTCCGTCTATATTGCTCGCCAGGTCTCTCCTGCTGAACTGAGCGTCAACTACGTCACCGCACTCGGCACTGACACCTTCAGCCAGCAGATGATGGACGCCTGGCAGGCAGAGAACGTCAAAACCGACCTGATTCAACGCATGAGCGACCGTATGCCTGGCCTGTACTACATCGAAACCGATGAGACCGGCGAGCGTACGTTCTACTACTGGCGTAACGAAGCCGCCGCCAAGTTCTGGCTGGAGAGCGAGCAGTCTGCCGCCATCTGCGAACAGCTGGCAGGCTTTGACTACCTCTACCTGAGCGGCATTAGCCTTGCTATCCTCAGCCCAGCCAGCCGTGAGAAGCTGATTGCGCTGCTGAAACAGTGCCGCGCTAACGGCGGTAAAGTCATCTTTGACAACAACTACCGTCCGCGCCTGTGGGCCAGCAAAGAAGAAACTCAGCAGGTTTATCATCAGATGCTGCAGTGCACCGACATTGCCTTCCTGACGCTGGACGACGAAGACGCGCTGTGGGGCGAGAAGCCGGTTGAAGAGGTTATCGCTCGCACTCAGGCCGCAGGCGTGAGTGAAGTGGTGGTGAAGCGCGGTGCAGACTCTTGCCTGGTGGCGATTACCGGTGAAGCGCTGGTTGACGTACCGGCAGTTAAGCTGCCAAAAGAGAAAGTGGTGGATACCACCGCAGCGGGTGACTCCTTCAGCGCAGGCTACCTGTCCGTCCGCCTAACCGGCGGCGACGCGGCAGCAGCGGCGAAGCGCGGTCACCAGACGGCGAGCACCGTAATTCAGCACCGTGGGGCGATTATTCCACGCGACGCGATGCCTGCGTAAGGTTTCGCGGGTATAAAAAAACCTCTTCCGGCTTAGGAGAGGTTTTTTTTCGTCTGTACGTTAAGTGCGGGGGTTTCCCCCCTCACCCCGGCCCTCTCCCCATAGGGGCGAGGGGGAAAACCAAACGGTTCCCTCTCCCTCTGGGAGAGGGTTAGGGTGAGGGGGAAAAACCCGCTACTGCGCCGGCGGAATATCCGTCACATCCTGATGACTCTCTTCCGTCGCCGTGGCAGCTTCTGCCGTCGGTGCCAGCATAATCTTGCCCCACACCTCCTGCAGATCCTTCATATTGAACTCCGGCTCACCGGTTGGCTGCTGAAGGACGAGCGCCATATCCTGCGAAAGCTGCTGGCGCAGATCCTGGTTGAGCATGTCCGGCGTCAGCGACTCGAGGAAGCTCTGACGCAGCTTCTGATACTGTTCCGGGGCGATATCCACCACCTGATTCTGCAACGAACGCATGCGCTGGCTAATCAGCATGTCGGTGTCCATCCGCGCGTAGGTGGCGAACAGTTTTTGCAGCTCCAGCTTCTTCTGCGCAATCAGCGAATCAAATTCATCTTCAGGCAGACCTTTTTCGCGAATGGCCGCCAGCTCGCGGGCAACCAGCCCCAGGTTGCTTTCCAGCTTCTCGCCCGGCGATTCCAGGTTGATGCCGCACTGGGCGCGCAGATACAGCACCCGGCAGTCAAAGCCCAGGCCGATATCCTTCATGTTGGTGCGGCTCAGTTTCTGCTGGATATGCCAGAACAGCGCTTCACGCGCCAGGTCGGCACGCCAGTAACGCTGCAGCGCCGCAGACTCACGAATCGGTTGCCACGGCGTGTCCCACATAATAGAGAGACGATCCTGGCGCACCGCGTTGGTCATGATGCTTACCGTTTCCGGTGGAAGCGGCGACAGCGTTGGCACCGCCGCTGGCGTTTCACGTTTCCCCTTCAACCCACCGAAGGTTTTGCTGATTTGCTCAATGGTGGCACGGCTATCGACGTTACCGACGATAATCAGCGTCATCGCATCCGGGGTGTACCATTTCTGGTAAAACTCGGCGACGTGTTTAGCATCTACCGGCAGTTTCAACGGCTCAGCCGGGTCGTGTCCCAGCATGGTGGAACCCTTAAGGCGATAGCGCCACCAGCCCTCTTTGGTATCCTGCGGCCAGGTAGCCACCATATCCTGTACGCCCAATGCGTAGCTGACGGTGTCCGGTGTAATGCTCAGTTTACCAATTGAGGTCGCGAGCCAGTTCAGCGCCTCTTTCTGTAGGTCGCTGCGGTTGTTCGGCAGGCTCAGGTTAAAGCGGGTGTAGTCATAAGAGACAATCGCCGGCGGCAGCGGCCGCTTCGGGTCGATGCTCTGCTGCCACATGGAGCGAGCCTGCATGGTTTGTAGACCGCCATTCTGGGTCAGGGCGATCCGCGGAATAAGGTGGCTATAGCCCGTCTGTTGGGCGCTTTCGTTCAGTGAACCAATATCAATCGAGAGCCGGATTTCTACACGGTCGCTCGGGCGCTGCGGAGTGGCAAGTACCTGCCACTGAAAGCCATTAGACAACGTGCCTTGTTGCCAGGCCGGGTCCGGCTGGAGCGCTTCTGCCTGCACATAGCTGGCTGCTGCCATCATCAGCAAACCACCGGCTAAAAGTCGAATTGTTGTGCCCTGCATGTGAACCCCTGATGAACGTTCCTGGTTATCCCCTCCAGCATCCGGCGGCGTGTGCGCGGAGGCTTTAGGGTATAAAAGACAACCGCCGCGGCGATTGCCTAAAATAATGAAGTAAATACGTCAGTTAGACCACACAATCGCAAAAACGTCACATGGCTAAGGAAAATAAAATCTACGGCAACCATAAGCTAACATAGCTAAATAATGACGCCGCCTAATTATGCGCAGGAGCCCGCACTCCAGCAAGGGAGTACGGGCTTAAGTGAGGAGATTAAGAGGATAATTCGTGCGGTTCTTTCGCCGTCGGACGGTTATTGAGCACATCGTCCAGCTGTTTAGCGTCCAGCTGTTTCACGCGTTTCGCCACGACAATGGTCGCCACGCCGTTACCGATAAGGTTAGTCAGCGCACGCGCTTCTGACATAAAGCGGTCGATACCCAGAATCAGCGCCAGACCAGCAACCGGCAGATGTCCCACCGCCGAGATAGTTGCCGCCAGCACGATAAAGCCACTACCGGTCACGCCTGCGGCCCCTTTCGAGGAGAGCAGCAGTACCACCAGCAGCGTCACCTGATGGAAGATATCCATATGACTGTTGGTCGCCTGGGCGATAAACACCGCCGCCATCGTCAGATAAATCGAGGTGCCGTCGAGGTTAAACGAGTAACCGGTCGGGATAACCAGCCCCACCACCGACTTCCGGCAGCCTAGCTTTTCCATCTTGTCGAGCATACGCGGCAGCGCGGATTCGGAAGAGGAGGTTCCCAGCACAATCAGCAGTTCTTCGCGGATATAGCGGATAAATTTGAAAATGCTGAACCCGGTCGCACGCGCAATCGTACCCAGCACCACCACCACAAACAGGATACAGGTGATATAGAAGCAGATGATAAGCTGGCCCAACTGCACCAGCGTACCCACGCCGTATTTGCCGATAGTAAAGGCCATCGCCCCGAACGCACCAATCGGTGCCAGGCGCATAATCATGTTGATGATGCCGAAGATAACCTGCGAGAAGCTTTCAATAACGTTGAAAATCAACTGACCCTTGCTGCCCAGGCGGTGCAGCGCAAAGCCAAACATCACCGCAAACAGCAGCACCTGCAGGATGTTGCCGCTGGCAAAGGCACCGATCACGCTGGAAGGAATGATATCCATCAGGAAGGCGATAATACCCTGATCTTTTGCCTGCTCGGCGTACATCGCTACCGCTTTCGCATCCAGCGTTGCCGGGTCAACGTTCATCCCCGCACCGGGTTGCACCACGTTCACAATCACCAGACCGATAATCAGCGCGAGGGTGCTGACCACTTCAAAGTAGAGCAGCGCCACGGCACCGGTGCGCCCCACCGCTTTCATGCTTTCCATACCGGCGATGCCGGTCACTACCGTACAAAAAATAACCGGCGCGATAACCATTTTAATCAGTTTGACGAAGGCATCGCCGAGCGGTTTCATTTGCGCACCTAATTCCGGGTAATAGTGACCGAGTAGCACACCGATCACTATCGCCGTCAACACCTGGAAATAGAGGCTTTTGAAGAAAGAGGTTTTCATAGGATGTCCTTAAGCTATAGCCACAGGAAATGTAGGGATTATTTTTACCTGTTGGCACAAAATAACATCCAGGAAACATTATCGAAATATATGTACGTTAATTTGATACTTAATTGTTAAAACTTTGAGCTGACACGCACAATCGCTAACTCCGATCTCCCGGCAGTAGTGAATTGTCCTTACCGAGATAATCCTGCTCAAAGGTCTCCATCGGGACGGCGCGAGCAAACAGGAAGCCCTGCAAAATATCGACATTCGCCGCCCGCAGCCATGCATATTGCTCTTTATTTTCAACACCTTCAGCAACCATTTTCAGGTTCAGGCTGCGCCCAAGCTGGATGATGGCCGCCACCATGCTGGTGTCTTCCGGCAGGCTGTCGATAAAGATTTTGTCGATCTTCAGAATATCCACCGGCACAGATTTCATATGCTGAAGCTGACGCAGCCCCGCGTAACCCATACCAAAATCATCCAGTGCAATGCGCACACCGGCGTTGCGCAGCGGTCGTAAAATGGCGACAGCGGCTTTCGGGTCGTCAATGCGTCGGCTCTCTGTCACTTCCAGAACCAGCGTACCCGGCGCAATGCGATAGCGGTTGAGCAGGGCCAGCATATCCGACACCATGTCGTGATGCAGAAGCTGCAGCGCCGAGATGTTCACCGACAGCGGCAGCATAATGCCGCGCGACTGCCAGGCCGCCAGCTGTCGGCACGACTCTTCCAGCACCCAGTGCCCCACGGTCACCATCAGGCCGCAGGATTCAATGCTGTCGATCAGATCGTTCGGCAGCGCCCAGCTACCGTCCGGCTGGCGCTGGCGCAGCAGCACTTCCGCGCTGCACACCTTGCCGGTGCTGGTTTCCACCTGCGGCTGGAGCCAGACGGAGAACTGCTCATTGTCCAGCGCGGTCAGGATATCGCTCTCTTCGGTCAGGCGCTTTTGCGCTTTTACCATCTGCTCCGGGTCGAAAAACTCAATCTGGTTTTTCCCTTTGCGTCGTGCGGTAAAGGCCGCCGAAAGCGAGCGGCGATAGAACTGCTCCGCCGTTAACCCGTCGTTATACATCGCAATACCCACGCTGGCGCTCGGGCGCAGCTGAATGCCCTGCAGCGGCAGGCGCTCATTAATAATAGTGAGTACTTGCTGACCTAATGTGATGGCATGCCACGGCTCTTTGACGTCATAGGCCAGAATCGCGAAGTCGTAGCCGCTGACCTGCGCCAGCACCATGCGCGGCGAGATCACCTGCTTAATCTTCTCTGCCAGCGTCAGCAGCAGCATTTCACGCTGCTCTTCTTTCAGCACGCCCGCGGTATCCTGCAAGGTTTCACAGGCGATAGTCAGCAGTGCCACCGGCGTTTTGCGCACCAGGCTCTGTTCGAGCAGCCCTAACAGGAAAGCTTTGTTAGGCAGGTCAGAGACCGGGAAACGGGTCGACTGATTGCTCAGTTCGTCATATTGACGTAGTAGCGCCTGCTGATTGCGGTTGTAACTGCGCACCAGCGTACCGATTTCATCATCGTGGTGCAGACGCGGCAGGGAGAGCTGATGACCGATGCGATCCGCCCCCGGCAGATCGTGAATTTCATAGGCAATGCTGCGCAGCGGCCTGACAATCAGTCGGTTGATGCACCAGGTCAGCGCGACGGTCAGCATTAAAACGAGCAAAAAGTAAGCGGTCACTATCGTTGCCAGCGCGCTCATCACGAACTTATACATACGATAAGGGTCTGCCTGCAGCACCAGGTAGGCCAGCGGCTGTGGGTTAGCGGGCCGTTCCAGCGAATAGAGCGGTAGTGAAATCTGCACCGGGAGTTCAAAAATGCGCGTGATATTGACCGGAACCGGACGTTCCGGAATAAAACTCATGCGTAGCGCCTGAAACTGGTTAGGCAGCACGACATCCGCCCGGCTGACGATGCCGGCAGGTTGAATGCGCCCAAGAATGGCCTCTGCCTCGGGAATATCGGCTTTAAGGATGGCAGCCGACAGCGGCTGACGTACCGAGCGGGCGATGCTCTCTAATTGCACCCCAGTGTTATAGCGATCCTGCTGTACGAAGTGGAACAGTAAAATGAAGCAAAAGACAAATAAAAACAACATGGTAACAACTGCAACCATGGCCATTTGTTTTATTGTAAGGGAACGGCTAACGCGCAAAAGAGCTCTCCACTAATACGAACGTATTGCTCAGGCATTGAGAATAACGAGGCTGGCGGCAAAGTCAAAAGGGACTCCGCCGCAATAATTATAACCCGGCAGGGTGCCGGGTTATATAAGACGAATACCTATATTCGGAGCGGTGAAATTACCAGTCTGCGTATGGCGTGAGCGGCTGCGGCGGCATATCGAGGTCGCCCTGCCAGCCAGCGGCGGAATAACGAACGTAGAGCAGCGCGTGGCTTGGGGTGTAATCCTTCGCCTGCTGGATATCGACGCCTGCGCCCACGAACCAGTTGGAACTGACGCGTCGTTCGATAATCGCCCGCGCGGTATAACCAAAGCCCTGGCTGCTGCCACCGTGGTTTACATCCTCGTGGGCCTTTTTCTTCCAGGTTTGCGGGATCAGGTTCATCAGCGGATAGCGCGGCTCCGTACTGGTGCGCGAATGCGACCAGGAGACCGAACCACCCAGTTCCCATGACCAGTTTTCCGTACGTTCACGCCAGTTAACCGGCACGGCAAACGACACATATTCCTGCGGGCTGTAATAGCCGCCCTGACCGAGGGTATAGCCGCTCAGATCCTTCTGGTAGTGCCAGATCATGTTGTTAAGCCCAACGGTTACCCGGCGGTTATTCTCGTTAATAACCTTGTAGTAATACCCCGTCATCCAGCGAACGCGCCAGTTGTCGTCTACGTTTTTACCTGACAGTTGGTCGCCACCGAGTGAAGCCCATACGCCATTGGCTTCACCTTTGTCGTAGCTCAGGCTAATACCGCCGCCGTTAGCGCGGACGCCACCCCAGGTCGTGCCTGTGTGCCCATCCTTGTCATTATCTTTCTGCCCACCAAATGCCAGTAACGAGCTGGAGATCGGACGACGGTGTGCGTTAACCGTATAGCCCAGCGGACCGACATCGCTGCTGTAGCTCAGTCCACCAACCACATCCACCACGTTAAAGCCCATCGGGGTGGTGCCAATATCCGCGTTCCAGGTGTCATTTTTCCAGCCAATGGCTACGCTGGCGCCGCTGTCGCTTTGGTGCGTTGACCCCTTACAGGCGGATAAATCACAGGTGCCCCACTGTTTCTTATACTGGTCATTTTTATCGGTGGAGAAACTCCCCGCGTCCATATTCACCAGATCCGAACGGAAGAACATCCGGCCATCGGCCAGCGGCGCATCGACCTGTAACATAGTGGTATGCGCTTTCAGGTCGGAATAACCGCCCGTACCGCTGGAACCCCAGAAATCATGCTGCAAGGTGACGTTCAGGTCCTGCTGACGATAGAGATCCGCCGCGTCACTGCGCACGCCGCGCTTAAGCCAGTCGTCTTTCTCGTCGTTACGCGTCAGGCGGGTAAAGGTGTCGTTATCCACTGGACGCGTTGGGGTAATCTGCGTGGCGACCATCGCATCTTTGTAGGTCTCCAGCGCCTGTTTCGGGTTGCCGTCCTGCGCCTGATAGCGCGCGGCATCGCGCAGCACCATCGCCGTATCCATAGACGGCGGCTGGGCTTTGGCCTGAGGAATCAGGGCGGTCATCATTTGCTGCGCCGCCGCGGTATCACCCAGTTTGGCGCTGACCAGCGCAATGCGTCGCTGAGTATTGAGCGAACGTTGGCCTTCGGCAGGGAGTTGTGCCAGCTGCTGGCGTGCTGCTAGCGCATTACCGTCAGCGGCATACACTTCCGCCATGCCCAGATGGGCATCTTCGTCATGCGGGTCTTTTGCCAGCACGGCATTGTATTCAGCCAGCGCCGTAGCATTATCGCCCCGCTGCTGCGCCCAGTCGGCAAGCGTTGAATGAATGCGAGAGGATTCAGGCTGCTGTTTCAGCAGCGCAATTGCCTGCACTTCCTGCCCGCTATCACGCAGGCGGTTGGCCTGAGCAATCAGCTGATCGCTGCGCAGACGCTGGTCCAGTTCGCGAATATTATCGGTCCATTGCGCTGTCGGCAGTGCCGCCAAATGCGTCAACGCAGCCTGATCTTGACCGTTACCGGAAAGATAGAGTCCGTTAGCGTAAACCTGGTCGGCATCGGTCGGCTTTTTACGCGCCAGATTGAGCATCAGGTTGTCGGCTTCACCGCGCTGTCCGGCGCTCACCAGGTCACGGGAGAGGCGATAGGTTATCCACACATCGTCCGGCGAGAGCGCCAGTCGACGGCGCTGAACTTCCGCAGCCTGTGACCAATTTCCCTTATTCTCCAGCGCTTCAGCCTGCTGGGAGAGTCGGTCGTTGGTCAGACTACGTTCGATATCGTCAATGCTGCGACGCTGGCTAGCAGAAAGACTGTTGATAAAGGCGGTGGCTTTCTCCGGCGACTCGGCGCGGTAGATATTTGCCAGCCCGCGCACCGCGCTACTGTTGCCGCGATCGAGGCGCAGCGCCTGCTGATAGAAACGCTCCGCTGAGGCACTATCTTTACGCGCCATGGCTACATCGCCAAGTCCCAGCACCGCATAGCTGTCGGTGGCATCCAGTTTGCGCGCCTGCTGGTAGAAGCTCTCGGCCTGCGCCAGATTATTAGCCTTCAGCGCCGCATCGCCTTTGCGGATCAGCGGCCAGTAGAGTTGCCAGGTCTGCGGCGTGTTGTCGGCCGCCTGCGCTACTTTTTCCTGTTCTACCGCTTTGGCGCGCAGAACCGGGTCCGCCATCTGTTTTTGCTGGTCGGCCAGCATGGCACGAGCGCTGTCCGCCGATTCACCGCTGTTGAAAATCATCAGATAACGCTGTAACGCCTGTACGCTGGATGGGCTGGCTGGCTGGTCTTTGATGGCTTTAAACCACAGGTCACTCGCCGGGCCACGCCCGCCCGCCGATTTCGCCATTTGCTCCAGCACGTTAAAGGCTTCATCTCGCTGATTCGCCGCGAGCAGCATATTAGCAAGCGTCATCTGCAGGCCAACGTTGCCAGGGTTCTGCTTATTCAGCGTTTGCAGGTGTTTGACCGCTTCATCGCGTCGGGCCGGGATTTTCGCTACCGCAGTCCAGTACTCTACCGCGTAGTCGCCGTCCGGCGGCGGGCCGTTGAAGGCTTTTTCGTAGTCGGCCAGCGCTTCCGGAACGTGCCCGGTAGTGGCCAGCAGTCGCGCCTGTTGCAGCGCCTGACGTCCGGCATCGGTGTTCAGGCCAATCTCAATGCGAGAGGCGTTATATTCCGTTGAATTTGGTGCCACCTGCGCCAGCTTTTGCAGCTGCTTTTGCGCCCCGGCGGTGTCGCCCTGGCGCAGCAGATAGCGCAGACGCGCCGCCAGCACCTGTGGATTGTTGGGATTAATCAGCTCCAGCCGGTACAGCGATTGCTGCACCAAATCATCCCGTTTGCTGGCTTCTCCAAGACGCACCTGGTTGAGCAGCTGTTCTTCTGCCGAGGTGTCCGCATAGCCCGGCTGTACCAGCGTCAGGCCCAGAGAGAGGGTGATTAAACTTAGTGTGAACTTGCGCATTCCTGGCCCCAGTCAGGTAGTAATTCGCCGCGGGCGCTGAAGCGAAAACGGTGTTGATCCCAGCCCTGACCAAAGAGGGTCAGAACATAATTGTAATAAGCATCCGCGCTGGGAAAATGATCGGCCACACGCTGGCGCTGAACGGCCTGCGCATCGCGATTTTGTAGGAATGGAATCAGCGAAGCTGAAAAACCGACCGGGCCGTCGCCGGTCACCGCCCCGGTGGCAATCGCCACTTTTTCCGGGGGAACGCCCTGCTTCACGGTCTGTGCCGCCATCGCGTTAAAGCGTTTAAGCAGTCGTGCTTTCTGTGGGTCGGCGTCGTGCAGCATGCCCACCCATAAATAGACGCGAATAGCATCGTAGCTGCCCACCACGCTGGCCTCTTTCAGCAACCAGCCCTGTTTCTTGTCGTAGCTCACCCAGTCCGGTGAGAAACCTTTCGGCGCGGTATCAAGCAGCAGCTTCAGGTTGGTATCGCGAAGGGTAGTCCACGGGGCGCCAAATTGGCTGAAATACTGCGCCACCTGCGGTGGGAGATAGCTTGGATTGAAGCGCCAGCGCGTCTCTTCCGCAAAGCCAACGCGGCCTGGCAACAGCATCAGTCCCAGACCGGGAACTTTCACCACTTCGCCATCGGCAATTTTTGCCAGCAGCGCTTTGCCTGTTGCCGTGTAATCATCATTTTTCCACAAACGACCGGCTTCCAGCAGCGTCCAGGCGATCCAGACATCTGAATCGGAGGCGGAGTTGCTGTCCAGCACCGTCCACTCGTCATCGCTCTTTTTGCCCCACAGCCAGGCGGGTAGATGCTCGCGCAGCGAACCCTGCGCGAGGTTGTTCTGCGTCCAGCTCAGCAGGCTTGCAAAGGCCTGACGATCGTTCGCGGCGAGGGCAAAGAACAGCGCGTAGCTTTGCCCCTCTGAGGTGGTAATTTTGCGCGCATCGCTAGGATCGATAACGCGCCCTTCCGCGCTGACGTAATCCTGCTTGAACTGCTCCCAGGCAGGCCAGTTACAGGCGGCCTGCGCCTGACCGCCCAGGACACACAGCAGTACTATCCAGCGAAGCATCTTCATCGCGGCTTACTCGTCTTCCGGGTTCAGACGACGGCGGCTGATGATACGCAGCAGACGCCACAGCACCCAAGCCAGCAGCACGATGCTGATGGCGGCAAAGATAGCCAGCAGAACCGGATGGTTAGAGAGCGCGAACCACACGCGTTCGAACCACGGCAGATGACCGACATAGTAGATGTCGCCCACGCGCAGGCTGCTCACGCCGGACTCACGAATCACCGATACTGAGCCAAACATCGCCGCGCGCTTGCCGCTGTCGTTCAATGCATTGTTCAGCAGGTCATAACCGCTGGCGCTGTCAGCGAGCAGCGCCACGACGCTGCGCTGCTTGTGGTACGGTGATTCGAAACCGACGACGGCAGCCATCGGGCCGGAAGAGGTGATCCCAGTCTGCACGCCAGCCTGACGGTCATCTTCATCAAGATAGATGCTCGGCAGGTCAGTATGGCGCATTGGCGTTTTCACCCAGCTCTGGGTGGCGTCCACCAGCAGGTCGATGTGCTTATCGTCCTTCAGTTTTTGCGGGATAGAGCCAATCAACAGCAGGTCAGCATCCTGGTCCTGAATCTTGCTGCCATCATCGGCGATGGTCATCTTCGAGCCCGCCAGGCCGGTCTGGCCACCAATCACGCCAACGGCGTTCAGCAGCGTGCTCACCTGCGCTTCAGACGGCTGTTTTGGCATCACGATCACCGTGTCGGAGAGATCCGCCATACGGGTGAACGGGAAGCCTGCATTCGCAAAGGTGCGCAGATCCGGCATCGGCAGGAAGTGATAGTAGTTCGAGAAGTCGATAGTCGAGTCGTCGCCAATCACCACGTGGTTCTGCACCGGCTGGAAGGTCACGCAGTTATCCACCGAGCCGCCCGGCATTGGGTTCATATACTGGAAATCAAAGCGCAGCTGGTTCATTGCACCCAAACGCAGCGCCGGAATGCTGACATCGTTTTTACCGTCCAGCAGGCCTTGTAGCACCGGCAGGCGCAGCATCAGCTTATTCACATCCTGGGTGCTGTTGAGGTTAAACGACTGCAGGAACTGGTCATTCAGGCTGATGTCCATCCGCGAACTGTCTTTGACCGGCGGCATGGTGTAGCGGTACTTCAGATCCATGTCGATGCCGGTACTGCGCATCAGGTAGAGATCCGGCGGCAGATTCAGCGACAGGTTGATAGACGCCGGTTCCAGCCCGGTGGACTGCAGCTGCTGTTCATAGGTTTTCAGCTCGCCGAAGGTGACCGGACGGTCGGTACGCACCCAGTTTGGCGCGTCGTACGGCGCGCGGGCCAGCAGCGGTTTCACCTCATCCACCGTCACGCTATCACCGCGGAACAGAATATTGCCCGCCGCGATGCCCTGAGCCGCTTTCAGCAGGTCGTTATCGTCACGACCAAACACCACCAGCAGCTTCATATACGGGTTGTTCGGATGGTCGATCATTTCGATCGTTGGTGCCTTCACCGCCGGATGATCGCGCAGGAAGTCCGGGCGACGATCGTTGGTGGCAAAGACGATGGCATTACGATCCGGCAACGTATTAAACAGCACCGGGAAGGTCTGGCCACGCCAGCCCGCCTTAGCGCCAAACCACGAAGCCACAATGGCGGCCGCCTGCTGCTGCGGCAGATCCGGTGAGTTGGCAAAGACGATAGGCAGGTTCAGCGCACGGTTATCACGGGCGTCAAAGAACGGCACCGGGAAGTGCGACAGATCGTTACGCACCTTCAGCGCCTGATAGGTCAAATCCAGCGAGCTGTTGCGCGCCACGTCCAGCCAGACGGTGGTGTTCGCCGGGTTTTCACAGACGTCGCGGTAGTGGCCAATAAACTCAAGGCGCACGCGGTTAAAGTCGGTGATATAGAGCGGGTCGATAGGGATCTGCGTCGAGACCTTTTTACCCAGTTGCTCTTTGGTGACCGGCAGTACGCCCATCAGCTCATCGTTCAGATAGACCTTCAGCTGAGACGTCGTCGGTAGCAACGACGGCGACGGCGTATAGGTCAGGTTCAGCATCGCCTTCGACACCACTTCGTCGCTGCGCATGCCAAACTCAATGCCGCCGTCCGGGTTAGATCCGCGCAGCACCATGCTGCCCGGCGGCGGCGCAATCTGGGCAAAAGAAAGCTTTACGTCACGCGACGGCGCATCTTCCACCACCACCGGCGTCGTGGTTGCCGCGTCGGCAGAAGCAGGCGCCGCTGCGTTGTCCTGAACAGTCGGCGCTACCGCCACCTCTGTCGTCGGTTCTGAATACGTCGTGAGCGGCAGTAAACTGCCCATGCCCACCGCCACTGCACAAATCCAGGAAAGTTTTCTTTTCATCGGTTCATCATCATTATTGTTGAGCCATAGCCGATAGCGGATGCTCGATTACCGCCTCACGTTCTGGACGGCGCGGAATGAACGAAGCCACCCACGCCACCAGCATGGTGAGCGACCGGAAAATCTCTTTTGCCACCGGTGGCGCGAACTCGGCCAGGTGGCGATAGCCACGGAACCCCAGCTTCAGGATATCCATCAGGCTTTCCAGCGGTTTATCTTCCGGGAAGCTGTCCTGCCAGAGCGCCCACGTATCCGCACGCGCAAACGTACACTGTACAAAATCGATATGTTGACGGGTGCTCATCGGCAACAGCTTGAGCCCCACTTCACTGCCCAGTACGCGCACGACCTGGGTTGGGAAGACGTACTCCTGCTGGCCGCGTTTGAGCAGCAGATTAACCTTCTGCTCTTCCAGCACCTGAGCGTCACCGTTGATATGAATACCCACGCCGCCGTCAGAGAAGTCATGTACCGTACAGGAGAAGAGATGCCCGTCTTCACGGGAGATAGCCCCCGGCATTTTGATTTCAACACGATGCGAACGACGCACCTGTTTACTTTCCACCGACACCGCCACCGCGCCGCCGAGGATAATCAGGTTATAGAACACCCACACCAGGCTTATCCACACGGTGAGGGTTTCATCCGCCGGGCCGTACATATAGCGCCAGATCCCAAACGCCACGCCCACCAGATTCAGCAGGACGAGGAAGATATACGGGCGGGAGATAACCCAGTCGACGTACTCCTCTTCCACCAGGCCACCCTTAGCGGTGACGTTGAATTTGCCTTTGTGCGGGTTAAACAGCGCGACCATCGTCGGTGGCGCGATGTACCACGCGAGCACCGTTTCATAGATTTCACTCCAGAAGGAGTGGCGGTATTTGCCCTGAATTTTTGAGTTGGTCAGGCTGGCGTGAATCATGTGCGGCAGCACGAACAGCGCGATCATCAGCGCCGGGGCGTAGATGATGTAGGCGTGCAGCAGCAGGAAGGCCAGCGGTGCGGTGAGGAAGATAAGCCGCGGTACGCCCGACAGGAAATGGAACATGGCGTTGAGGTAGCACAGCCGCTGCGGTAGCTTCAGCCCTTTACCAAACAAGGGGTTATCCATGCGGAAGATCTGCACCATGCCGCGTGCCCAACGAATACGCTGGCCGATATGCGCCGACAGGCTTTCCGTCGCCAGCCCCGCCGCCTGCGGCAAACGCATGTAGGCAGAGGTGTAGCCGCGACGGTGCAGACGCAGCGAGGTGTGCGCATCTTCAGTCACCGTTTCCACGGCGATGCCGCCAATTTCATCCAGCGGTTTACGACGAATCACGGCACACGAGCCGCAGAAGAAGGTCGCATCCCACATGTCGTTACCGTCCTGCACCAGCCCGTAGAACAGCGTGCCTTCGTTCGGCGTTTTACGGAAACGGCCCAGGTTACGTTCGAACGGGTCAGGCGAGAAGAAGTGGTGTGGCGTCTGCATCATCGCCAGCTTCTTGTCTTTCAGGAACCAGCCCATGGTCATCTGCAGGAACGAGCGCGTCGGCACGTGGTCGCAGTCGAAAATCGATACAAACTCGCCTTTGGCATACTTCAGCGCGTTGTTGATGTTCCCGGCTTTTGCATGTTCATGCGTGGTGCGTGCTACGTAGTGGACGCCCACGTCTTTGGCAAACTGCTTAAACTCTTCGCGGCCGCCGTCATCAAGGATCCAGATTTGAATCTTATCTTTTGGCCAATCGATACCGAGCGAAGCGTAAACGGTGTTTTTGACAACGTTCAAATCTTCGTTATAGGTCGGGACGAAGATATCGACCGAAGGCCATTCGTTCATGTCCTTCGGCAGCGGCACCGGATGACGGTTCAGCGGCCAGACCACCTGGAAGTAACCCAGCACCAGCACAATCCACGCGTAGGTTTCGGCAAACAGCAGGATCAGGCCACATACCAGGCTTACCGGGTCGTTCCAGTTGAGCGTTGAGGTATAGCGCCACCAGATGTAGCGACAGGAGACCGTCAGCGAGAGCACGATCAGCATCAGCGCCGAGAAACGCCCCGGAATGCGCCGCACCAGCAGCGCCACGCCCCAGAGCAGCAGCAAGAAGATAAACTGCGAGAGCGGGTTAAACGGTTGGGTAATGCAGACCAGGGCCAGAATTAAGGAGAGCGTAACCACCACGCCAAGGATCAGGCGGCGCAGCTTTGGATTCAGGTGCGCCAGCTCTTTCTTCTCATCGAGATGGCCGGTTTGCGCATTCATCCGGCCTAGCAGCTCATCAGCCCAGCGGTTGTAGCGCTCGCGCAGACGATCGATGCCTGCCAGCGGTCGCCAGGGGCGAGCGCTGCGTTGTTCTGCAGGCTTGGTGGCAATGAGCCAGACCGCCTGTAGCGCAAAGCGCAGCGGATCCAGCGGGCGTGGTCGCGAGAAATTAATGTGCGGGAACAGTTCGTCGTGACGGTCAGTCAGCGCCTGCCAGCGGGCATTTTCCAACGGCAGAAAGAGCCATGCCAGCCCCACCCATAGGCAGGTCAATGTCGCGGAAAGCCAGGACGACCCCGCCTTTCGATAACCAAGATAGCGCTCGCGCAGGCGAGCGTAGACCGGCGGGACGAATATCCAGCTGCCGAGGCGAATCATGCTTCGCGCTCCGCGACCGGACGGCGGCCTGCGTAGTGCATCAGGCACCAGTTGGCGAGCGTAATCATCTCTTCGGCGGCAAGGGAATCGTGGCGGTATTCGCCAAGCGGCTGCTTGTTCGCCAGGCTTTCAGCCATCGCTTCATCCAGATGGATAACCACCGGCAGAAGACGACGCTGGGTTTGCAGCCAGACCTGATAAAGGTCTTCCTGCAGCGGGCTGCTCATGCGTAACCCATTGATCAAAAGGTGGGTATCAGCCGGTAGCGGCTGTTGATGCAGGCGAATATGGCAGTTAGCGTCTGGTTTCAGAATCGTCAGCGTAAAGTGACTGGCTTCGACCAGCGGCGCAGTCCAGGGATAAAAACCGTGCGGGAGATCCAGCAAGATCCACTGGTAGCGCCCTTCGCGTTCTAAGGTTTCGGCGATATCGGCAATGGTCGATAGCGTATCGCCCAACGCGGCCGCGTTTTGCAACTCACCCGGCTGGAGGTGACCAAACGGCAGCACATCAATCAGTGAAGTGTAACGTAATCCCGCGTCACGCCAATCCTCGCCGTCCAACACCGCGCGCGCCCAGCCGCTCTGCCGTCCGATCTCATCGTTAAACGACAGACGCAGCATATTGTCAGGGCCAGCATCGATGACCAGCACCGACTCCCCGAGCAACTGTAACGACCACGCTAATGCCGCCGTGATGGACGTCGTACCCACGCCACCGCGAACGCCCTGTAATCCCAGAATAGCCATTATGGCTTCCTTATTTTTGTTCGGCTTTTTGTTCTGCAAACTCTGCCAGCAGCGGCCAGCGTTTAAACGCCGCAGCTAATTTTTCACGCTGGGAAATATCAGTGTAATCTATATTGGGTAGAGAGAAAGCCCGGCTCAGTGCGAGAAAATCATTCTGGAAAGTGTAGCCAAGTTGAGAATCAGCTGATGTCACTGGTTCATTATCTGACATTTTTTTGCTCCCTCTGAAATCAAAGTACAAATGCGCCCCATCATTCGAAGGGCAACCTTTCCATGAAATTCGTTTATACTCGTCATACTTCTGATTGCAGATGAGTAGTTTTGCTTTTACTCATTTCAACCACATAGTTATGCAGGTTTCAGGGGATTGGCTCACTTATCGCCTGACGATAACGCTAATAAATCAGAGTATACATGCTAAATCTGATGCTATTTAATTTCAATATTAGGTTTATTCTGACGTTTACACTAGTAAACTTATACGCAGGATTATCGTCGATAAGAGGGACACGATGAACCCCATATTTTCTATTGGTATCCAGTCGCTGTGGGATGAAGTGAGTCATATGCCTGCAGGCGGCGTGTGGTGGGTGAATACCGATCGCCATGAGGATGCCGTCAGCCTGCTAAACCAGACGCTTTCAGCACAGCAAGATGCGGCGAAAGTGGCGGTGGTTTGCATGGGTGAAAACCCTAATAACCTTATAGAATTAAAGGGAAATTCCGGCCCTAAAAAAGTGTCGCTGTTTACCATGCAGGATAGCGTAGATAGCCTATACTTTATGCGCCGCGATTTACTGCGCACGCTCGAACCCAACGATTATTTCGTCATCCTGTTATGCTCACATAACGCCTGGAAAAATATTCCTGCTGATAAAGTTCATGATTGGGTAAACAAGTCTCAAAAATGGGCTAAATACTATGGCTGCACGCTTCTGGTACTGAATCCTGGCAACAATGCCGACGCTCAAACCTCCGTTTTACTCGGTGAATATCGTGCCCTTTCTGGCCTGGCCAGTTTACGTTACCAGGGTGATAGTCAACTACTGGATATATCTTACTGGTCAAATGAAAAAGGGGTAAGCGCCCGCCAACAGCTGTTAATTAAACAAAATGACCACGGCTGGCACCTGGCGCAGGACGAAGTTGCGAACGTCCAGCCGCGCAGCGATGAAAAAGAAGTGCTTAGTAATATCAATATTCTCGAAGGCGCACCGGCACTTTCAGAGCACTGGACTTTATTTGATACCAATGACGCTGTTTTTAATGCTGCACGTACCGCACAGGCCGCAACCGTCATATTCTCGCTAAACCAAAATAGCCAGGTTGAGCAGCTTGCCCGATATATTCATACTCTGCGTCGACAGCGCGGAAGTGCTTTAAAACTTATTGTCCGAGAGACCACTCCTAGCCTGCGAGCCACCGATGAGCGCCTGCTGTTAAGCTGCGGGGCCAATATCGTTATCTCCGCCAGCGCGCCGCTCTCTCGTAGCCTGACCCTGATAGAAAGCGTACAGACACAGCAGTTTAACCGTCACGTACCGGAAGATTTAGCCACTCTGCTCGCCAACACCGAACCGTTGAAGCTGAAGGGCTACCAGAAGTGGGATGTGTTCTGCGATGCGGTGCAAAAGGTCATCAACAACACGCTGCTGCCCGCGGACAGTAAAGGCGTGATGGTGGCGCTCCGACCCGCGCCGGGGTTACGCGTCGAGCAGGCGCTGACGCTGTGCCGTCCGCACCGTATGGGCGATATTGTGACCATCGCCGATCGTCGCCTGGTGCTGTTCCTCCCTTTCTGCCGCGTTAACGACCTCGATAAAGCACTCAACCATATTTTCCCCCTGCCAACCGGGGATATTTTCTCTAACCGTATGATGTGGTTTGAAGATAAACAGATTTCCGCCGAGTTGATTGATATGCGTAGCGTGAAGCCGGAGCTGTGGACGCAGCCACTGCGTATCTCACCGAAACCGAAAAACGTGATTAATGCGACCTATGAAGATAACAGCTGGCGCCGTTATCCCGAGCCGTGCCGCCTGTCTACGGATACCGAAGGAACATCGTCATGATGTCGATAAGCGATATTATTCAACTCGTGATTCTCTGCGCGCTGATCTTTTTCCCGCTGGGTTATCTGGCACGTCATCACCAGCGCCGTATTGAGAACGCGTTCCGTCTGATGTTTCTAAAACCGCGCTTTGTTAAACCCGTCGGCGTAATACGCCGGGATCAGGCCGTCAGGGCAAAATCAAAAAATGACTAATTCGACGAAAAACGCCGCCGTTACTCCTTCTCCGCTGTGGCACTACTGGCGGGGCCTCTCTGGCTGGAACCTCTATTTCCTGGTCAAATTTGGCCTGCTGTGGGCGGGATACCTCAATTTCCATCCCATGATGAACCTGGTGTTCATGGCATTCCTGCTCTTCCCATTGCCAAACAGCCGACTGCACCGCTGGCGCCACTGGATTGCCATTCCGCTCGGTATAGGGCTGTTCTGGCATGATACCTGGCTGCCGGGCCCGGAGAGTATCATGAGTCAGGGCTCGCAGATTGCGGGCTTTAGCGCGGATTACATCTGGGATCTCGTCACCCGTTTTATTAACTGGCAGATGGTCGGCGCTTTCTTCGTGCTCGTGGTCGCCTGGCTGTTTTTAAATCAGTGGATCCGCATTACCGTTTTTGTGGTCGCCGCGATGGTATGGGTTAACGTCGGCCCGCTGCTTCCATCCATTAACTTGTGGTCAACCGGGCAAGCAACCACCGCTACTGCCGCCGCAACTTCCTCGGCACCCGCCGCAGCAGCAGGCAGCACGACGGCAAGTGGCGACCTTCCCGCGCAAACCGCCGCGCCAACGTCAGATAACCTGAATGCCTGGTTAAACAGCTTCTACGCGTCGGAAAGCAAACGCACCACCACCTTCCCGGCACAGTTGCCGGAAGATGCACAGCCGTTTGACCTGTTGGTTATCAACATCTGTTCGCTGGCTAGCTCCGATATCGAAGCGGCGGGTCTGATGCAGCATCCGCTGTGGTCACACTTTGATATTCGTTTTAGCAACTTCAACTCTGCGACTTCGTACAGCGGCCCGGCCGCGATTCGTTTACTGCGCGCAAGCTGCGGTCAGCCGTCGCATACCAATCTGTATCAGCCTGCGGGCAACCAGTGCTACCTGTTTGATAACCTGTCCAAACTCGGCTTCACCCAGCACCTGATGCTTGACCATAACGGCGTATTCGGCGATTTCCTCAAAGAAGTACGTGAGAACGGTGGCATGCAGAGCCCGCTGATGGATCAAAGCAAGCTGCCGGTTAACCTGCTCTCCTTCGACGGTTCCCCGGTGTATGACGACCTGGCGGTGCTCGACCGCTGGCTGCAGTCACCGGATATGCCAGTCGGTGGCCGCTCGGCAACCTTCTATAACATCCTGCCGCTGCACGACGGTAACCACTTCCAGGGACAGAGCAAAACGGCGGACTACAAGACCCGCGCGCAGAAGCTGTTTGATGAGTTGGATGCTTTCTTTACCGAACTTGAGAAGTCTGGCCGTCGAGTGATGGTGGTTGTGGTGCCAGAGCATGGTGCGGCGCTGCAGGGCGATAAAATGCAGGTCTCCGGCCTGCGCGATATCCCAAGCCCGTCGATTACCCACGTACCGGCTGCGATTAAATTCTTTGGCATGAAAGCACCGCATCAGGGCGCCGCCATTGATATCAATCAGCCAAGCAGTTACCTGGCAATTTCCGAACTGGTTGCCCGCGCGGTAGACGGCAAAATCTTTACCGAAGATAGCGTCGACTGGTCGGCCTTCACCGGCAACCTGCCGCAGACCGCCGCGGTGTCAGAAAACTCCAACGCCGTCGTCGTGCAATACCAGGGCAAACCGTACGTTCGCTTAAACGGCGGTTCCTGGGTGCCGTACCCGCAGTAGAACGAAAAAGGCCGCAGGGTTTTACCCCTGCGGCCCGGTTCGGGCGCATGCTGCCACTGCGGCGGACAGACGCCCCTCAGCGGGCGTTATTTCCGGTTACGCCACCAGCTCAGAATGGCGCTGGTGATAATTCCCACCGCAATCGGAGCTGCCAGATCGTGCCAGAAAAGCACGCCAAGCTCTGCAAGCGTCATGTAGCCGCCTTGGTTGCAATAGCAACAGTTCGCGGCTATTCTCTTGATGTCTGGTCAAGTGATAGCCCCCGTTATGTTGCTGGTTTATACCAAACAACGTGCGGGGGTTTTCTCTTTCCAGCAACCTATGCCGCCGGGGAGCAAGCCCCCGCAACATTGCGCCTCACCGGGAAACCGGCTTGACGACGATACTACTGCAAACACCCCTTCAGCTCGCCGTCACAGCCCCATTTTCAGAATAGCGCCCGACCTGCGCGTAGCCCGGCCGAGCGCAGCGACGCCGGGATGAGCACCGAGCGGTCCCGGGGGCGGCGTAAACGCCTTGCCCGGGCGACAAAAACGAAAAAGGCCGCAGGGTTTTACTCCTGCGGCCCGGTTCGGGCGCATGCTGCCACTGCGGCGGACAGACGCCCCTCAGCGGGCGTTATTTCCGGTTACGCCACCAGCTCAGAATAGCGCTGGTGATAATTCCCACCGCAATCGGAGCTGCCAGATCGTGCCAGAAAAGCACGCCAAGCTCTGCAAGAGTCATGTAGCCGCCTTGGTTGCAATAGCAACAGTTCGCGGCTATTCTCTTGTTGTTCAGGCAAGTGATAGCCCCCGTTATGTTGCTGGTTTATACCAAACAACATGCGGGGGTTTTCTCTTTCCAGCAACCGATGCCGCCGGGGATCAAGCCCCCGCAACATTGCGCCTCACCGGGAAACCCGGCTTGACGACGATACTACTGCAAACAACCCTTCAGCTCGCCGTCACAACCCCATTTTCAGAATAGCGCCCGACCTACGCGTAGCCCGGCCGGGGGCGGCGTAAACGCCTTGCCCGGGCGACAAAAACGAAAAAGGCCGCAGGGTTTTACTCCTGCGGCCCGGTTCGGGCGCATGCTGCCACTGCAGCGGACAGACGCCCCTCAGCGGGCGTTATTTCCGGTTACGCCACCAGCTCAGAATGGCGCTGGTGATAATTCCCACCGCAATCGGAGCTGCCAGATCGTGCCAGAAAAGCACGCCAAGCTCTGCAAGCGTCATGTAGCCGCCTTGGTTGCAATAGCAACAGTTCGCGGCTATCCTTTGTTTGCGAGTCAAAGAATGGCCCCCGTTATGTTGCTGGTTTATACCAAACAACGTGCGGGGGTTTTCTCATTCCAGCAACCTATGCCACCGGGGATCAAGCCCCCGCAACATTGCGCCTCACCGGAAACCCGGCTTGACGACGATACTACTGCAAACAACCTTTCAGCTCGCCGTCACAACCCCATTTTCAGAATTGCGCCCGACCTACGCGTAGCCCGGCCGAGCGCATGCGACGCCGGGAATCGATGCCGGGATAGGCACGGAGCAGTCCCGGGGGCGGCGTAAACGCCTTGCCCGGGCTACCAATACAAAAAAGCCGCAGAGTTTTACCTCTGCGGCTCGGTTATCGGGTTACGCCGTTTTCTCTGGATTCTCATCCTGATCGACCGCGAAGCACGCGACCAGTTGACCACCATACTCTTTCAGCTGCGGCTGCAGCTGGGTGCACTGGCCAAAGCGACGGCGGCAGCGGGCGTTGAAAGCACAGCCCGGCGGTGGATTCAGCGGGCTTGGCAGCTCGCCGGTCAGCTTAATGCGCTCGCGCCGATCGTCCGGATTCAGACGCGGCGTCGCGGAGAGCAGCGCTTGGGTGTACGGGTGACGCGGATTGTTGAAGATCTGGTCCTTCGTCCCTTTCTCCACGCAGCGGCCGAGGTACATCACCATCACTTCATCAGCAATGTGCTCTACGACTGACAGGTCGTGGGAGATAAAGACGTAAGAGAGCCCCAACTCCTGCTGCAAATCCATCATCAGGTTCAGCACCTGCGCACGCACGGAAACATCGAGCGCGGAGACCGGTTCATCGGCAATCACGACGTCCGGGTCAAGCATCAGACCACGGGCAATCGCAATACGCTGACGCTGGCCGCCAGAGAACATGTGCGGATAGCGGTCATAGTGCTCGGTTTTTAAGCCCACTTTCGCCATCATCGCCAGCGCTTTGTCGCGGCGCTGCTCTTTGCTGAGCGAGGTGTTAATCTGCAGCGGCTCTTCCAGAATTTGCCCCACTTTTTTACGCGGGTTCAGAGAACCGTACGGGTTCTGGAACACAATCTGGATTTTCTGCCGACGCAGTTTCTGCGCATGCGGGTCATGCTTGAGCAGATCCTGCCCCTGATAGTAAAGCTCACCGCCGCTCGGCGTTTCGATCATCGTCAGCAGACGGCCCAGCGTCGATTTACCGCAGCCGGATTCCCCGACCACCGCCAGCGTTTTGCCGCGCTCCAGGGTAAATGACACGCCGTCCAGCGCTTTCACCAGGCGTTCCGGGGCGAACATCCCCTTCTTCACCGGATAGTGTTTTTTCAGGTCAATTGCCTGCAACAGCGGCTGTTGCAAGGTGGCCTCGTGCGTACTCATAGTGTGGGCCTCCCGGCATCATCGAGTGGGTAGTGACATTTTGACTGGCGAGCACCGTCAACGGTATTCAGCTCAGGCTCTACGCTACGGCATTTATCCGTAGCATACGGGCAACGCGGGTTCAGCAGACAACCGTTCGGGCGGTCGTATTTACCCGGCACCACGCCCGGCAGTGATGCCAGACGCGCTTTATCTTGAGCAAATTCCGGTAACGCACGCAGCAGCGCCTGGGTGTACGGATGACGCGGGGCGCGGAAAATATCGCCCGCAGCGCCCGTCTCTACCACCTGACCGGCGTACATCACGATGATTTTGTGCGCGGCTTCGGCCACCAGCGCCAGATCGTGAGTGATCAGGATCAGCGCCATGTTCTCTTTCTGCTGAAGCTCCAGCAACAGCTCGATAATCTGCGCCTGAATAGTCACATCCAGCGCGGTAGTTGGTTCATCGGCAATCAGCAGCTTCGGACGACAGGCAATCGCCATGGCGATCATCACGCGCTGGCTCATCCCACCGGAAAGCTGGTGCGGATACACGTCCAGGCGCGAAGCCGGATCAGGGATACCCACTTGATTTAACAGGTCGATGGCCCGCTGACGACGCGTGCTCTTGTTGCCGCCCTGATGCACCTTAATCGCTTCCATAATCTGGAAGCCGACGGTATAGCACGGGTTAAGGCTGGTCATCGGGTCCTGGAAGATCATCGCCACTTCGGCGCCCACCAGGTTGCGACGCTCTTTCTCAGAGATGCGCTTCAGATCCTGACCGTTAAACAGCAGGCTTTCGGCCATCACGCGGCCGGGATAATCGATCAGCCCCATAATCGCCAGCGAGCTCACGGACTTACCCGAGCCGGATTCGCCGACGATGCCGACAACCTCGCCCTGGTTTACGCTGTAGCTCACGCGGTCTACGGCTTTGAACGGTGTGCCTTCGTCGCCGAAGTGCACCGATAATTTATCTACATTTAATAACGCCATCTCGGTCCCCTTACTGCTTCAGTTTGGGATCGAGCGCGTCACGCAGACCGTCACCCATCAGGTTAAACGCCAGTACCGTCAGCAAAATTGCCAGCCCAGGGAAGGTCACAACCCACCAGGCGCTTTGCGCAAATTGCAGTACGTCAGAGAGCATGGTGCCCCACTCCGGCGTAGGCGGCTGTGCGCCCATCCCCAGGAAGCCGAGGGCAGCCATATCGAGAATGGCGTTGGAGAAACCGAGCGATGCCTGAACAATCAGCGGCGCAAGGCAGTTTGGGAAAATGTTGACGAACATCTGGCGCATCGCCCCGGCACCCGCCACGCGGGAAGCGGTCACGTAGTCGCGGTTCACCTCCACCAGAACGGCAGCGCGGGTTAAACGGACGTAGTGCGGCAAGGCGACAAAGGTCAGCGCCAGCGCGGCGTTGCCGATCGACGGGCCGAAGATAGCCACCAGCACCAGCGCCAGCAGCAGGCTTGGCAACGCCAGCATGATGTCGACGACGCGCATGATGATGTTATCGACGAGGCCGCCAAAGTAACCCGCAACCAGCCCCAGCACAATGCCCATCACCAGCGACAGCACAACGACCAGACAGCCAACCAGCAGCGACAGGCGCGCACCGTACATCAGACGGGACAGCACATCGCGGCCCACATCATCGGTACCAAACAGATGCGCCCAGGTGCCACCTTCCTGCCACGCCGGCGGCGCGAGCAGCGTATCGCGGAACTGATCGGCCGGGTTGTACGGCGCAATCCAGTTGGCGAAGATAGCGATAAACAGCACGATAACCACGTAAACCAGGCCGACAACCGCGCCTTTATTGCGCTTAAAGTAGTGCCAGAATTCCTGGAACGGGGTCATCGGCACCGGTGCTTTATTCTCAGTAACTTGTGACATGATGGCCCCTTACTTCTTATGACGAATGCGCGGGTTCACCACGCCGTACAGCAGGTCTACCAGCAGGTTGACGAGGATAATCATCGTCGCCACCAGCAGCACCCCACCCTGCACTACCGGATAGTCACGGCGTTGCAGCGCGTCAATCAGCCAGCGTCCGAGACCCGGCCAGGAGAAGATGGTTTCCGTCAGAATCGCACCTGCCAGCAGCGTACCCACCTGCAGGCCGATAACGGTCACCACCGGCAGCATCGCGTTACGCAGGGCGTGAACGATGATCACGCGCATACGGGTTAAGCCCTTGGCGCGCGCGGTACGGATATAGTCTTCGCCCAGCACTTCCAGCATGGAGGAACGGGTCATACGCACGATCACCGCCAGCGGAATAGTCCCGAGCACGATGGCCGGCAGAACCATGTGCACCAGCGCATCAATGAAGTTGCCCGGGTCGCCCCAGATGGCGGTATCAATCAGCATAAAGCCGGTCAGCGGATTAGAGTCGTCAAGGAACACCATATCGCTGACGCGTCCAGAGACCGGCGTCAGGTTCCAGTGCACCGACACCAGCATGATAAGCATCATGCCCCACCAGAAAATCGGCATGGAGTAGCCGGTCAGCGCCAGGCCAACGGCGGTGTGATCGAAGATGGAACCTCGCTTAACCGCGGCCAGCACGCCCACCGGGATACCCACGGCAATGGCGAAAATCATGGCGCAGATACCGAGCTCCAGCGTCGCTTTAAAGCGCGGCACGAACTCGTCCCACACCGGGAGTCGGCTTTTCAATGAAATGCCTAAGTCACCGTGCAGTACGCCCCAGATATAGTGGATGTACTGTTGCCACATTGGCTTATCCAGGCCGAGTTCGGCCAGAAGCTGGGCATGGCGCTCAGGGGAAATACCACGCTCGCCCGCCATAATCATCACCGGATCGCCGGGGATCATATGCACGAAGGCAAACGTGAGGAGGGTGATACCGATAAACGTCGGGATCACCAGACCCAATCGTTTGAGGATGAACTGCAACATAACCCTGATTCTCTCTAATGACGGCCCGCCTGGTCACAGGTCGTCTGTATTGCTCACAAATCTGCCGCCTTTCTTAAACGCGAGAGGCGCAGATACGGCACAGCTTCCCACCCCAAGGGGGGCAGGAAGCGATGCGCTGCCGGTTAGGGCATCGTCTTTATTATTCGATAGATACGTTGTCGAAGTGGTGCTTACCTAATGGGTCAACCACATAGCCTTTGACTTCTTTACGCACCGGCTCGTATACGGTGGAGTGAGCGATGATCAGCGCTGGAGCCTGATCGTGCATCACCACCTGAGCCTGTTTGTACAGCTCAACGCGTTTGTTGTGGTCATCGGTAGCACGTGCCGGTTGAATCAGATCTTCAAACGGCTTGTAGCACCAGCGAGAGTAGTTAGAACCGTCTTTCGCCGCCGCGCAGCTGAACAGCGTCGCGAAGAAGTTATCCGGATCCCCATTGTCGCCGGTCCAGCCCATCATGACAGCCTGGTGTTCACCGGCTTTCGCACGCTTGAGGTACTCACCCCATTCGTAGGTCACGATTTTGGCCTGTACGCCGATCTTCGCCCAGTCAGCCTGAATCATCTCGGCCATACGGCGAGCGTTCGGGTTGTACGGACGCTGTACCGGCATCGCCCACAGCTCAACGGTGAAGCCTTTATCCTGGCCCGCTTCTTTCAGCAGCGCCTTGGCTTTTTCCGGATCATAGCTGTAGTCTTTGACGTCGTCGTTATAGCCCCACATGGTTGGCGGGATCAGGTTCTTAGCCGCAACGCCTGCACCCTGATAAACGGCTTTGATGATCGCTTCTTTGTTGACCGCGTAGGTCAGCGCCTGACGCACTTTCACGTCATCAAATGGTTTTTTCTCGGTGTTGAAGGAGAGGTAACCCACGTTCAGGCCAGCCTGTTCCATCAGGTTGATGCTCTTGTCTTCTTTCATGCGTGCGATGTCAGCCGGGTTCGGGTACGGCATGACCTGGCACTCATTCTTCTGCAGCTTGGCGTAACGCACGGAAGCGTCAGGCGTGATGGAGAAGACCAGGCGATCGATCTGCGGCTTGGTGCCCCAGTAGCCCGGGAAGGCTTTGTACAGAATACGGGAGTCTTTCTGGTACTGAACCAGCTGGAAAGGACCAGTACCGATTGGGTTCAGGTCAACTTTCTCCGGCGTGCCGGCTTTCAGCATGTTGTCAGCATATTCTTTTGACAGAATAGACGCGAAGTCCATCGCCAGGTCGGCCAGGAACGGCGCTTCCGGGCGAGTCAGCACGAACTGAACGGTATGATCGTCGACTTTTTTCACTTCGCTAATCAGGTCCTGCAGGCCCATCCCTTCAAAGTATTCATAGCTGCCGCCAGAGACTTTGTGGTACGGGTTCTGCGCGTTTTTCTGACGGTCGAAGGAGAAGACGATATCGTCGGCGTTCACGTCACGCGTTGGTTTGAAATCTTTATTGTCCTGCCACTTCACGCCCTGACGCAGGTGGAAGGTGTAGGTTTTGCCGTCCGGGCTGATGTCCCACTTCTCTGCCAGACCTGGAATGACTTCCGTGGTGCCGGTTTTGAATTCAACCAGACGGTTATAGATTGGTACGGAGCTGGCATCATAGGTGGTACCAGACGTAAAGAGCTGTGGGTTAAAGCCTTCCGGCGAGCCTTCTGAACAATAAACCAGGGTTTTTGCCTGTACGCTGGCTGCAACGGTCATGGCGACCAGGCTGAGACCCAGCTTCAGCATCCCTGACTTCTTCAAGGAAATACTCATTTTCTGCTCCAATGTGATATGTGTTGTTTTTACCCTTTGCATTGGGTTACACCGCCTGACCTTATTTATTTTTTACCCGGCTTGGTCGGTGCATATAGAGGCGAGGGATTCCTTTCACTGGAACATCTGAGTTGCAGTGCGGATTCTCCATGAAATGCCCCTCATGCCCTACAATCTGTCAATAGAATGTGAAAACGTCAATACAGTTAACCGGGATTTGTATTGAAGGTGAGAATGGATGGGCAAAGATTAAAAAAACCCCGAAGCACTATTTTCAGCAGAGAAATTTATGCTATGGGCAAGAAGGCAGAGTAATCCACTTAATATTTTGCAACATTCAGCGATTAACATTTAGCCGTTATGTGAAAAATTTATTTCGATATGATGATAATCTGAGCGATTAATGCCGCGAACGTTAAAACGCACAGGGGAAAATGCTGAGCTTAGTCATAAGCAGCGAAAAAAAAGATTCGTCTATGCATACGAAAATACAATGGAATATGTCACAAAATTGTGAACAAGTAGCATGTAGCCCGGTCAAGCGAAGCGCCGCCGGGATCTCCCCGGAATCAGCATAAACGTCTCGTCCAGGCTACCAGGGCTATAAACGCAAAAAGCCTGCTCGTTGAGCAGGCTTTCCAAACTGGTCGGTGATAGAGGATTCGAACCTCCGACCCCTTCGTCCCGAACGAAGTGCGCTACCAGACTGCGCCAATCACCGTACGCAGCAGATCTTACTGCTGCGTTTTTTGGTCGTCAATCCCTTATTAAAACCATGCCTTTTGTTCGATGAAGAACGCATCACTGCGCCACTTTCTGGGTTTCCGGCACGTGGCACCAGTTGTTGAACGCATTGATACCGCCGTCTGGTGAGGTGTAACCCAGGCAGCCCATGATCGTATCGTACAGCTCCACGTGGCGCTTCGGCTGCTTCATCGCCGCCTGCTGTTGCAGGTAAGCGAACGACTTCGCGTGATCCGGATTTTGCAGATATTTATCCGACATCCAGACCATCATCGGCACGCGGAACTGCTCCGGTGGCGCCATCTTACGCGGCGTGCCGTGCAGGCGTTCGTGCTCGTTAATCGACTCACCGTGATCCGCGGCAAAGAAGACAATCGCTTTCTTGTCGCGCAGCTGATCAAAGACGTTCACCAGGAAGTGATCGACATAGGTAATGGAGTTATCGTAGGAGTTGATAAGCTCCGCCTTACTGCACTTGTCGTCCACGTTCACACACTCCGGTTTCCACTGCGCAAAGTTGCGCGGGTAACGCTGGGTGTAGTTAAAGTGCGAGCCTTTGGTGTGGATAATAATGAGGTGTTTGCCCTTCTCGCTCTGACGGGCGAGCACGTTTTGTAGCTCATCAGCCAGCAGCATGTCGTCCACGCTCTTACCGCGATTACGCGGCTCCGCGCCAATCTGCTCGCGATAGGCAATATTGTTCGCCATCGTGTTGCTGTAGAACCACAGCTCGCTCTGCATCGCCAGCAGGTCGCCGGTGAAGCCCAATTGATGCAGCACCGCAAAGACGTTCTGCTCTTTCAGCGTGCGCTGCGGGTTATCGCTCGCCCCGCCCTGGCGGACAAACATACAGCGCAGCGAAAGCTTGGTGGCGGTATCACAGGAGTAGCCGCGGAACGCGACCAGGTTTTTCTCTTTTGCCAGACCCGGCGTGGTATTGCGCTCGTAGCCAAACAGGCCCATATGATCCCAGCGGGTGGTTTCGCCGATGATAAACACCATGTAGGTGTCATCAATATCCTTTGGCGCGATATAGGTGAATTTCTTCGCCGGGTCGAACAGTTCACGGGTATCCGTCGACTCATCAACCTGCGTCCAGCCGTAAAGACCCAGCGCCGCCACCCAGTTGCTTGGCAGGTAAGAGTTCGCCAGCACGCCGCCATAGCTCGGCAGATCCACCTGCGACAGCCGCTCGGTCTCCTTCAGATGGACCTCCATCAGACGAATCGGCCCCCAAACCAGCAGCGCTGACAGCAGCACAATCGCAATACCGCGAAGGCGCTGCCCCGACGTGCGCAGTTGATAAAGCAGCGTATCGCGCGCCTGATTAATCCAGATGCAGGCCAGCGGCAGGATACTGGTCAGCACCAGCCAGCTGATGAAGTGCCAGCCTACGACCTCCTTCGACAGATCAACATCAGTGGTCATGACCGAAGCCACAATGCCATAGCCAATCACGACGTTCAGGTTGGTCATGTAATAGCTGGCGCCAGCAGAAATCAGCACCACCAGCGTTGCCAGCACCTTCCACAACCGACGGCCCCCAATAGAAAGCACGCGGAATAAGAAGAAGGTCACCAGCAGCGTACCAACAAGCTCAATAACGATGAACAGACCTTTCTCGAAACTGAAGTCCTGCAAATACCCCTCAAACCGACGGGACAATACGGAGAAGTTCATAAACCAGCCGATGTAGACCGCCAGCAGAAGACTCAACGTCTGCTGGGACATCGCTTTTATATATCGCATTCAACAAAACCCTGGAAAAAGGGAAAAAGAAAAACTGGTGCCAAATCACATTATTAGCGAACCAATTAATATATGTGTTATGCCATTACAGGCATCACATGCAAGCGCGATAAGTAGACAACAAGAAAGGAGAAAAGTATTCGGAGAGAGTGTGATCTGACCAAACATTTACAATATTTGGTCAGAATCAACTTAAGAGGAAAGGTAATAATTAAGCGTGAGCTTCCTGCAGAACTTCTTTTTTTGGCTGACGAATTGTTGTAGACAGTGCCAGAGAGAGAATCAGCAGTGCGAAGATGACGCAGAAGGTGATGTAGAACCCGCCGAACATCGACGCAATCAGGGAACCACAGATGCTGCCGATACCGAAGCCCAGATAAATCACACCGTAGTTTTTCGCCAGGTTGTTCAGGCCAAAGAATTCGCTGACCAGCGATGGGAAGACGGTGATGGTGCCACCGAAGTTAAAGGCCACACAGGCAATCGCCGCAAAGAAGGTCACTTCATTCAGCGGAGCGAACAGCAGCGCCGCCATACCCACCAACGAGATAACCTGGCCGATGGTAATAACACGGATACGCGCAATTTTATCAGACAGAATACCCAGAACCAGACGGCCGCCCAGGTTAGCAATGGAGATAACGGTCACGGCGTTCGCTGCAGTTGCCAGATCCAGGTGTACCATACCCTGCGCGATGTCTTTCGCTACGCCGATAACATACAGGCCGCTCATGCAGGCAGTCAGGAACATCACGGCCAGCATCCAGTACTGCGGTTTACGCATGGATTCTGCCAGGGTGAAATCGTTCGCGACAACGCCGTTGGTGGTGGTGACTTTCTGGTTTGGTGCATCGGTCATCAGCATGGAACCAAAGACAATCATCACCAGTACGATAGCGCCCCAGATCATGAAGGTTTTTTCCAGACCTACCGTTGCCAGCAGTTGGCTATCGATGAATTTAAAACCAAGGCTACCTAAACCATAAGAACCGATCGCAAAGGCGGAGATCAGGCCTTTACGCTCCGGGAACCATTTCACGCAGTTGGAGAGCGTCAGCAAATAACCCGCGCCGTCCGCCAGACCCACAATAACCCCCGCGCTCAGCCACAGCATCATCAGATTGTTCGCATGAGCAGTCATGAAGAAACCGATACCCAGCAGAATACCGGAAGCCATCGTGACGCGTTTTACACCGAAGCGTTCCTGTAATTTACCGGCGACGGAAGAAGAGAGCGCCAGACCTAAACTTAATAAACCGAAGGAGAACGCCACCTGGCTAACGGATGCATCCAGCTTAGTGGACAACGCGCTGTTAAACAGGCTCCAGGTATAAACGGAACCTAATGCGAATTGGGTAATGATGGTGCCGAATAATGTCAGCCAGCGGGTATGATTTTTGGTTGCAGCGTTCATGATGATGATGCCTTCTTAAATTAACTGCTGCCAACGATAACGAAGTTAGCATTTTTGCGGGTTTTAAAAGGCATGAAGTGCATTCAGGACGGAATGAAATGCATCAGCGGCGGAATGAATGGCATTGCCAAAAATCACCTGCCGCTGAATTTTTCAAAGAAACATCGTAGATCAGAAGCGCGCGCTCACGCCCATCATGTAGGAGTAGTTGGTGCCAGCAGACATGTTATCGGCCTGCGAGAGCGCGGCATAGGCGGCCAGATGTGAATTTAATAACATATCAGCCCCCAGAGTCACATCGACCCAGTTGCCATCCTGCGTTGAGGTTGGCGTACGGTTAAGCCCGGACTGCGCTTTCCATTGGTTTTCACCAAACTGTTGGTTGTAGCTCACCTGGGCCCAAGGACGGATTCCTAGCCACGGATGGGTATCCACACGCCATCCCAGCGTACTGACGCTGGCGTGCCACAGCGCATCGGACTGCGAAACGCTGTTCACCGTATCGCCGAACTCATTCCACATGAAACCCGGCGAGCCGTCATAGTGCCAGGCGGCGACGGGGCCCATCGTCATATTTTCCGTTAGCGGAATATTCAAGCCGATGCTCATGGTTTTAGTCGCATCCAGCGGGGTGTTATCCGGCAGATTCATATTGACCCCGGCCCCCGCCTGCAGCGCCTCAATGCGTTCAGCAAGGATATCGTCATAGCGCGGTTGGTGATCGCTATCCCATGTATAGCGCTCGGCAGTATTACTTTGCCCATCAGACACGATATATTCCTGTTGCCAGGCATTTGCATGTGGCGAAAGTAACATCCACACAAAGCCCGATGCCGGAACAGCACATCGCCAAAGGCCATTGCATTTCTTATTATTCATTAATTGACTCCACTAAAGAGCCAGATTCGGCAATTATTGTTATGTTTTTAGAGGGGAACTCCCCTGTACTAACTATTGCTATTTTCTTATCAGCGTCAAGAGAAGTGCAGGGTTTTATTATCAGTCGTGATCCATCAACAAAAACAGGGAGAATCAAATGCAACGCTGTGGTTGGGTAAGTCAGGATCCGCTGTACATCGCGTATCACGACACTGAATGGGGCGTGCCCCAAAGGGATAACCAGGAGCTGTTTGAGATGATTTGTCTGGAAGGACAACAGGCCGGACTTTCCTGGATTACCGTACTGAAAAAACGCGAAAACTATCGCCATGCGTTTCACCATTTCGATCCGGTCAAGGTTGCCGCGATGACCGAAGCTGACGTGGAGCGACTGGTGCTGGATGCCGGTATCATTCGCCATCGGGGAAAAATTCAGGCCATTATCGGCAACGCTCGCGCCTTCCTGGCGATGGAAGCCAACGGCGAATCGTTTAATGATTTTGTCTGGTCGTTTGTTGATAACACCCCAATCGTCACCCAGGCCGCCGAACTGAGCGGCATTGCTACCTCAACGCCCGCCTCTGATGCGCTATCTAAGGCACTGAAAAAACGTGGCTTTAAGTTTGTTGGCACCACGATTTGTTATTCCTTCATGCAAGCCTGTGGGCTGGTCAACGACCATGTCACCCACTGCTTCTGCCATCCTGGAGCTCAGCATGATAAGAAAATGGAACACTAGCCAGTTTGAACCGCTGTTGGGGCTGTGGCTGGAAAGCACCACCTACGCACACCCGTTTATCGCCCCCCAGTACTGGCAGGAGAGCCTGCCCATCGTGCGCGATACCTATCTCCCGGCGGCAGAAACCTGGGTCTTTGAGGAGGAGCAGCGGCTACAGGGGTTTGTCAGCGTGATTGAAGCAAGGTTCGTCGGCGCGCTGTTTGTCGCGCCGAACCGGCTCCACCACGGCATTGGTAGCGCGCTGCTGAGCGTCGTGAAGCAGCGCTTCTCCGAGCTCAGCCTGGAGGTGTATCAGAAAAACAGCCGGGCGGTGAATTTCTATCACGCGCAGGGTTTCCGTATTCAGGACAGCGCGTGGCAGGATGAAACCCGGCATCCGACCTGGATTATGCATTGGCAGGCGGATCAAATGCCGTTAGCGTAAGCGCTGGCCCTGCATATTTTTCAATCCAGGCCAGCGCCGTATTCCCCGCGCACCCGTTCCCCAGCCGCGAGCTGGGGATATCTTTGGTGAGAACATTCACCGCACCGTTTTTACAAATACCGTCCGCCTGAAGGTCTAAATCCGGCCATGCCCCTTCATGCAGGCAGATAACACCGGGCTTGATGTCCTCACTCACCACCGCCCCCGCCAGCACCTGCCCGCGATGGTTCCAGACACGAACCAGATCGCCATCGTTAATCTGCCGGGCCTGCGCATCCTGTGGGTGCAGCGTTAGCGGCTCACGCCCAGCAACCGCATAGCGTTCACGCAGCGTAGTATGGTTAAGCTGGCTGTGCAGGCGATGCGCCGGATGGGCGGACAACAGCTGAAGCTGGCCCGGTTGCGCATTGCCGTGCCACTCGTCTGGCTCCAGCCACATCGGGTGCGGCGGACAGTCGGGATACTGGAAGCTGGCAATACGCTCGGAGTAGATCTCAATTTTACCGCTTGGCGTTTTCAGCGGATTCGCCTGCGGATCGGCACGAAATGCGCCAAAGCGCACGAAGGCGGCGTTCTGCTCGCTCTCCGGCATCTCAATCAATTCGTTGGCCTGCCAGAATTCAGCAAACGGCGGCAGCGTCACCTGCTGGCTGGCTCCGCGTTGCCCGGCAATGTGATAGAAGGTTTCCAGCCACTGCAGATCGCTTTTCCCTTCGGTAAATCGCGCGTGCCCACCGGTTTCCCAACGCTCGCTGAGGTCGGCAAACACCTCAAAATCATCGCGCGCTTCATCACGCGGCATCACCACTCGCTTCATCGGCACCAGGTGCTGATTACTGTAATCGCCGGTCATGGTGAGGTCGTTGCGTTCAAACGAGGTGGTGGCGGGCAGCACGATATCGGCATGGCGCGCCGCTGCCGTCCAGTTGCATTCAGAAATGACGACCAGTTCTGGCTTTTGCCAGGCGCGAATCAGCCGGTTGGTGTCCTGATGATGGGTAAAGTTGGCACCGCCGGCCCACCAGACGAAGCGGATATTCGGGAAGTGGCGATCCAATCCGTTATGCTGGTACGGCGCACCGGGGTTTTCCAGCGCCTCGACGATACGCGCTACCGGAATTTTATCAACGGCATCAACGCCATCTTTCACCGTGCCCTGCATGGATGCCAGCACCGCTGCGCGACGCGTCGGGTTACCACCGTTCGCAAAGTGGTAAGAGAGGCCAAAGCCGCCGCCCGGCGTACCGATCTGCCCCAGCATGGCGGCGAGCGTCACCAGCATCCAGTGCTTTTGCTCACCAAACTGCTGGCGCTGCATCCCCCAGCCAGACATCAACATGGTGGTATTTTTATGGAAGATTTCCGCCAGTTCACGAATTTTATCTGCGCTCACACCACAAATCGCAGCCGCCCATTCAGCAGACTTCGGTTCATCGTCGCTTTTACCCAGCAGGTAATCGGCAAACGTCGGGAAACCGGTGGTGCAGCGCGATAAAAAGTCGGTATCGTGCCAATTATTGACGACAAGCGTATGGGCGATGCCCAGCATCAGCGCCACGTCCGTGCCCATGTGTGGCGCAATCCACTCCATTGACTCGCCGAAGAAGGCAACGGTTTCCGATCGCATCGGATCGATACAGATCAGGCGTTTACCGCTTTTACGCAGTTGTTCAAAATAGGGCAGACCCTGCTCGTCAGAAGCGTTCCAGGCAATTTTCAGCGTATTCATTGGGTTGGCGCTCCACAGCACCACCACGTCGGTGTGTTCCAGCACCATCGGCCAGCTGGTCTGCTGCTGATAGACCTCGTTGCCGCCCACCACGTGCGGCATGATCGCCTGTGCCGCGCCGGTGGAATAATCCCCCAGATGCCCCGTATAACCGCCCGCCAGGCTCATATAGCGCTGAAGTAGCGTCGCCGCTTTGTGCAATACGCCGTTTGAACGCCAGCCGTACGACCCCGCAAAAATGGACGACGGCCCGTAGCTTTCACGAATACGGCGGTGCTGCTGGTCAATCAGCGTCAACGCCTCGTCCCAACTCACCCGCACAAACTCATCCTGACCGCGAACGCCTTGAGGACGGCTCGGCGATGCCAGAAAGCCCTTACGCACCATCGGGTAGCGTACACGCGTTTTACTGTGCACCTGATCGCGGACCACGCTTTGCAGAGAATTGGTGAACGACGTTTTCAGCGCACCGCGTGAAGAGAGCACGCGCTCTCCGTCGGTCTCAACCCACATGGGGCCCCAGTGGGCGGCAGTCAGGATAGTTTTCGTGGTCGGTGAATGTGGCAAAGCGAGCTCCCGGATAGCTGATGCAGGTGGTTCGGCGACGTTGTGTTCATCGCTCAATGTTTTTTACAAAAAGACAAAATCTTCCGGGAATTTTCCCCGGTTTTGCACGTCATAATCAACCGCCACACCTGCCGTGGCAAAGAATAAAAAGGATTAAGGAAATAAGATGAAAAAACGCATGCTCATGATTGCAGCCCTGGTTAGCGGCGCACTGGCCGTTTCCGGCTGTACCACCAACCCGTATACCGGCGAACAGGAAGCCAGCAAAACCGGCATTGGCGCAGGCCTCGGGACACTCGTGGGCGCGGGTATCGGCGCACTGGCCTCGTCTAAGCACGATCGCGGCAAAGGCGCGCTGATTGGCGCGGCGGCCGGTGCAGCCGTTGGCGGTGGCGTGGGCTATTACATGGATGCACAGGAAGCCAAACTGCGTCAGAAAATGCAGGGGACCGGCGTGAGCGTCACGCGTAACGGCAATAATATCGTGCTGAACATGCCAAACAACGTCACCTTCGACAGCTCCTCTTCCACCCTCAAACCCGCAGGGGCTAACACTTTGACCGGTGTAGCAATGGTGCTGAAAGAGTATGAGAAAACCGCGGTGAACGTGGTCGGCTATACCGACAGCACCGGCAGCCAGCAGTTGAACATGACGCTGTCGCAACAGCGCGCTGACTCCGTTGCCAGCTCGCTTATCACCCAGGGCGTGGCCGCTGCTCGTATCCGGACTTCCGGCATGGGCCCGGCGAATCCTATCGCCAGTAACAGCACCGCGGAAGGCAAAGCGCAGAACCGTCGCGTAGAAATCACCTTAAGCCCGCAGTAACGCCCTGACCGGACAGGACGCTTTCCCTGTCCGGTTTCTTCCCACCCCATTTTCAGGACTGGTACTTTTCGCCCCGCTGTGGGATTGTTAAGCCTGCTAACGATCAACACTTCCCTCTTCAACCCATGGAGATACCCATGAAGCCGTCCGTTATTCTCTACAAAGCCCTGCCTGATGATTTGTTACAACGCCTGAACGATCATTTCACCGTCACCCGCGTACCCAACCTGCACCCGGAGACTGTGCAACAGCACGCCGAGGCGTTCGCCAATGCCGAAGGGCTGTTGGGCTCGAGTGAAACCGTTGATACTGCTTTGTTAGAGAAGATGCCGAAGCTGCGCGCCACCTCCACCATCTCCGTGGGCTATGACAATTTCGATGTCGAGGCGCTAAACGCTCGTCGCGTTCTGCTGATGCACACGCCGACGGTGCTCACCGAAACCGTGGCCGATACGCTGATGACGCTGGTATTAAGCTCCGCCCGTCGCGTGGTGGAAGTGGCTGAGCGTGTCAAAGCAGGCGAGTGGAAGCAGGGGATTGGCCCAGACTGGTTCGGCATCGACGTACACCACAAGACGTTGGGGATTGTCGGGATGGGGCGTATTGGTATGGCCCTCGCCCAACGCGCGCATTTCGGCTTCAACATGCCGATTCTCTACAACGCACGACGCCACCACCCGCAGGCGGAAGAGCGCTTTAATGCCCGTTACTGTGATTTAAATACGCTGCTGGAAGAAGCCGATTTTGTCTGCCTGATCCTGCCGCTAAGCGAAGAAACGCACCACCTGTTCGGCGCCGAGCAGTTTGCCCGAATGAAATCTTCCGCCATCTTTATCAACGCCGGCCGTGGCCCGGTGGTGGATGAAAAGGCACTCATTGCCGCGCTACAAAACGGTGAGATCCACGCCGCCGGGCTGGACGTATTTGAGCAAGAGCCGCTGCCGGTAGACTCCCCACTGCTGAAGTTGCCTAATGTGGTGGCGTTACCGCATATCGGTTCCGCGACGCATGAGACCCGCTACAACATGGCGGCCTGCGCGGTGGATAACCTGATTGATGCGCTGAAGGGGAACGTTGAGAAGAACTGCGTGAACCCGCAGATTGCGGGGTAAAACGATGCTGCCCGGCATCGCGCCGGGCAGCCATAATGCTTATCTGGTAGCGTTAACTGCCGCGGTCCACGCCTGGCTAAACGCCTGGTGCTGTGCCGCCAATGGGCCAATCAGCGAATTGTACTGACTTGCCTGCTGTGAAGTTGGGAACTGGATACCGTTCGCCACGAAGCTCACCTGAGTACCCTGCTGCGCAACAAAATCACCCACTTGCACCAGCTGCTGAGTGAACACCTGCGCGGCTGGGATCAGCGGCTGCAGCGCATCGGACGGGCCGGTCACGACTTTGCTGTACACCTGATCAAACACCGGCTTCAGGTCATCGGCCTGTTTCAGCGCAGCATGCGCGGCATCAGCCTGCATTTTCGCATTCTGCAGCTGCTGGCTCAGCACGCCCAGTGAACCATTAGCCTGACGCAGCGGCTCGCGCTGGGTCATGTAATCCTGCGGCACGCGAATCGCGTTAACGCTATCAACAACCGGACGCAAACCTGCATCCATCGCCTGGCTTACCTGCTGTGAGTAGCCATAAATAACGGCGTAGTCGGAAACAAAAGGACCGAACTGTTTTTTCTGGTCAGCGGTCAACGTCGGCAGGCGTTCACCGCCGCGCATAACGGTATTCTGCAGGAAATCGACGAATGCTTTACGCTGATCGCCTTCCTTATCAAAACACCCACTCAGGCTAACCACCATTAATAACGCCGCAACAGGCGCAAACCAGCGAGAGCAGGACTTTCCTGTCGCCATTTTCATACTCCTTCAGCCAAAAAAAGCGCAAACCGGCACACGCGTGCCTAACGGTGACAAGGATAGTCCAGAGCCGCGCCGCAAGATACCTTTTTCATACGTTCTCCGGCGGTTACCGAAAAATGTTAACGAGCTGTTGCATCCATCACATTTATCGTCGTGAAAACCCGGTACAAAAAAAGGATTAACACTATGATATAGAACCATTTTTCATCTACTAACAAGCCAATTCATCACGGATAGCGCGATAATCGCACACTTCCTGACCACGGCAGATTGTTGTCCTGCGGCATAAGTGATTTTATTTAACGAACGATTAACGACAAAACGTTCGATAATCGCCCAAATACCTCAATACCGACGAAGAAGATAAGCGTTGAAAAAACCACTTCTTTGCACCGATTAGCAGGAATTACCGCATGACAACACAGACAACAACGGATATTCAGGCTTTTATCAACCGCCACCCCTTCTCAAAGTACCAGTGGATGATTTTGGTGCTGTGCTTTGTGACCGTCGCGCTGGACGGCTTCGATACCGCCATTATCGGCTTTATTGCGTCCGACCTGGTTCAGGAATGGGGCGTGCAGAAATCTGACCTCGGCCCGGTGATGAGCGCCGCGCTGGTGGGACTTGCCGTCGGCGCGCTGACCGCAGGGCCGATGGCCGACCGCATTGGCCGCAAAAAGGTGCTGGTGCTGTCGATTCTGGTCTTTGGCGGCTTCAGCCTGATTACCGCCTTCGCAACCTCGCTGACGCAGCTGACGGTTTTGCGCTTCTTAACCGGCTTAGGGCTTGGTGCCGCCATGCCTAACGCCGCAACGTTAATGAGCGAATACGCGCCGGAGCGCCGCCGCGCGCTGATGGTTAACCTGATGTTCGTCGGCTTCCCGATTGGTTCATCAATGGGCGGCTTTATCTCCGCATGGATGATCCCGCATTACGGCTGGCAGAGCGTACTGGTGCTGGGCGGCGTGATGCCGCTGGCGCTGGCGGTCGCGTTAATTTTCCTGCTGCCGGAGTCGGCCCGTTATCTGGCGGTCAAAAACCGCTCTCAGCAGCAGATTAGCAATATTCTGCGCCGCATTGCCGCGCTGCCCGAGAACACGCGCTTTGTCCTGCAGGAGGCGGGCCAGGTCAAAGAGCAGTCGGCGCTGGGGGTCATTTTCTCGCCGCGCTACCTGGTGGGTACCATCATGCTGTGCCTGACCTACTTTATGGGCCTGCTGATCTTCTATCTGCTGACCAGCTGGTTACCGCTGCTGATCCGTGAGACCGGCGCGACGCTGAGCCAGGCTTCCGTCATCACCGCATTGTTCCCGCTCGGTGGAGGCATTGGCGTGCTGGTGCTGGGCGCGCTGATGGACAAAATCAACCCAAACAAAGTGGTGGCGGTAGGCTACCTGCTAACTGGCATCTTTGTCTGCCTGGTGGGCTTCTCAACCAGCAACCTGGTGCTGATGGGCGTGATGGTGTTTATCGCGGGGACGATTATGAACGGCGCACAGTCCTCGATGCCAGCGCTGGCGGCCGGCTTTTATCCAACCCAGGGACGTGCAACTGGCGTGGCCTGGATGCTGGGCCTGGGGCGCTTCGGCGGGATCCTCGGTGCCTTCAGCGGCGCTTTCCTGATGCAGGCCGAGCTGTCGTTTAAGACCATTTTTGCCCTGCTGGCGATCCCCGCAGTGCTGTCGGCCATCGCGCTAATGGTGAAGTACGCGGCCGGTAAAAATCAGCAGAATCAAAGCGACAACGCAGCGACAACGCTGCCTGAATCGGCGCAAAAGGTCTGATATTTGACCCCGGCAGTGCGCTGCCGGGGTCAAATAACGTTTTTTTACAAACCGCTCACAAGTATCAACAATCATTACTTATCAATCAATTACGAATCAATACCAATGCTAAAACCCCAGGGGCTTTGTAATTTATCCGTAGATAACGTTTGCTTTTGCGATAAGAAGTATGCGTTAATACGTCCACGGTTTGACATACAGACCACAAAGCAGTTGAGTAAAGCAGTTCCCTTCAAGGTTATCCATTGGTACCCCTCGTAGTGACATTTCCTTTACGCTTTAAATTCTGTAAAGCATGCCATATCGCCGTAAGGCTCAATTAATTTTTAAAGGTAATTTCTATGTCCGGTAAAATGACTGGTATCGTAAAATGGTTCAACGCTGATAAAGGTTTCGGCTTCATCACTCCTGACGATGGTTCTAAAGACGTGTTCGTACACTTCTCTGCTATCCAGAACGATGGCTACAAATCTCTGGACGAAGGTCAGAAAGTTTCCTTCACCATCGAGAACGGCGCTAAAGGCCCAGCAGCTGGCAACGTAACTTCCCTGTAAGTTAACGCCGCTAAGAATTGAAAATCCCTGCCCTATGGCGGGGATTTTTTTTATCTATAGCGCGGTAAAATGCCAGCCCGACTCACGCCACTCCAGCGCATGTGTCAGTTTCAGCCTCTGTAAGAACGTCTCATCGTGAGACACCACCAGCATCGCCCCCGGAAAATCAGCCAGCGCCGCTTCAATGGCCTGCACCGATGCCAGATCGAGATGGTTGGTCGGTTCATCCAGCAACAAGAGCTGCGTAGATTCTCGCCGCCACAGCACGCAGGCCAGCGCCGCCTTTAACCGCTCACCACCGCTGAGCGCTGATAACGGCAGATTGACTTTATTCGCCCCAAGCTGCAACTGCGCCAGCCGGGTGCGAAGCACCCCTTCCTCCAGCGGCGTATCGCCCGCGCGAAGATGGTCCATTACTGATAACGATAAGTCGAACTGGCTAAGGTGCTGATCCAGCCAGGCAGCCGCGACCGAAAGCTGACAGTGTCCGGTCAGAGGCGTTTCAAGCCCAACGATCGTTTTAAGCAACGTCGTTTTTCCGCAGCCATTAGGGCCACGCAGCGCGACCCGCATCGGACCGTCCATGCGCCAGTCGAGAGCAGGATGCGCCTGATGTACCAGCTGTAACGCCTCCAGCACCAGAACCTGCTTACCGCAGGGCACCATGCTACCGGGCAGTGTAAACATCACTGGCGTATCCTCTTCCACCCGCTCCCGTGCCTGCTTCACCGCACTGTCCAATGCACTCTGCTGCTCACGATGCTGGCGCAACAGGGTACCAGGCCGCTCTCTTGCCGCCCCTTTGTACTTCACCCGTTCAAACGAGGCGATATTGAGAGAATCGACGGTGCGCAGCGTTTTAGCTGAACGCCTTTGGCAGTCATCATGCTCTTTGTGCAGCCTGGCACGCGTGCGACGGCGTTCAGTGGCGGCATGATCGAGCGCGGCTCGCGCCGCCTGCTGTTCCGCATCACGCTGCTGCTGATACTGCTCGTAGCTACCGCCATAACTGCGTAGCGTCACAGGCGTCAGCTCAAGAATGCGCGGCATCCGAGCCAACAGTTCCCGGTCGTGGCTCGCGACAAGCGCCCCGCCCTGCCAGGCGTCGAGCTGTTGATAGAACCACTCGCGTCCTGACCTATCCAGATGGTTGGTGGGTTCATCAAGGAGCAGAAAATGGGCGCCGGAGGTGAACGCAGCGCAAAGCAGCGCTTTCACCCGTTCGCCGCCGCTTAAGGAGCTGGCCAGCCTTAGCGGGCTAAACTCACCCAACCCTGCCCCCTGGAAAGCGACATGGAGCCGGTCCGATAGATCCCAGAAACCGTCCAGCGTCTCGATGTCGTCATCGTGGGGCTGGCCTTGCTCGAGACGCCGCTGCGCGGCAAAAATTGCCTCGTATCCCAGCAACTCAGCTAGCGTGGTTTCCGCTGAGGCCGCATGCTGCTGAGCCACATAAGCGCAGGATGTAAAACATTCAATATGTCCGGAGGAAGGTTCATCAACGCTCGCCAGCAGGCGCAGCAGTCGGGATTTGCCCACACCGTTGCGCCCGACAAGGCCACACAGTGAACGCTCCAGCGATAAATTCAGCGGACCAAAAAGAGTATCACCCGTCGGAAACTGACAGGTAACCTGATGTAAAACAAAAGAAGGGGATTGCGCACAATGGGCCATAAGCACTCCTGAATGAAATCAATAGTTCCCCTGCTTGCGGCAAGCGCCCAGCAAGGATTCGAATTCAGCAGGTGTGTTTGTCCATTTTCAGTGTGCCTCAGTGAGACGAGGGATTCGTCGCGGCAAAGCATAAACGCATTGCGCCAGCCATTTCAAGGTTCTTTTTTGCACAATTTTCATATCCATAAAAAAATAGTCCTTCCGCTAACGGAAAACCATAATATTATTTTGGTAAATAAAATAGGGTGCATTGAGCCTGCATAACGCCGCAATAGCGGCGGGGAATATTCCCCGCCGTACGCCCTTACTGTCTAATATCGCAAGCTAAAGATGCCGCTAATTCATTGTTTCCTTGCTTAATATGCAATTCACATAATGAATCACGAATCATCCAGGTAAATAATAAAATAGTGAGACATATCACTATCAAACTATACCCTAAATAATTCGAGTTGCAGGAAGGCGGCAAGAGAGGGAATCCCCAGGAGCGTACATAAGTACGTGACTGGGGTGAGCGAACGCAGCCAACGCGCCTGCAGCTTGAAGTATGACGGGTATATACAACATAGATTTTTGCGGCATCCCTGGCCTCCTGTGTTGATTTTCAACAAGTAAGAGGCTAACCTTATGTGGTCTAGGCATAGAGTTGGCCTCACTTTGATTTACCATCAGGTGGGGCTTTTCTCTGTCTGCCATCGGGCGAATACCTGAGACAGACAGTCTCAAGCACCCGCAATCATTCTACCTTAAATATTACACTATCTTACTTTGATGTATGCCTAAAATATTTCTCAGTCATAAATATCTATAAACATATTTATTAATACTGGAATTATTAATGTTTCTGGTAATAATATTTTAGACATAAAAAAACCTGCTCGAGAGCAGGTTTTTAATTATCAGCAGACTGATTACTGTAGCAACGAAATATCCGCTACCTGCAGGAACAGATCGCGCAGTTTAGACAGCAGCGTCAGACGGTTCACACGCACGTTCTGGTCTTCAGCGTTAACCATCACGTTCTCGAAGAACTCATCCACCGGCTCACGCAGGGAGGCCAGTTCAACCAACGCTTCCTGATAACGACCTTCCGCAAAGTACGGCTGCAGTTTGTCGCGCAGCACAACCAGGTTACCCGCCAGCTTGATTTCCGCCGCTTCTTTCAGCACGGAAGCGTGAACGATATCGTTCAGCGTTTCGTCTGATTTCGCCAGGATGTTGGATACACGCTTGTTGGCCGCAGCCAGCGCAGAGGCCTCTTCCAACGTGCGGAAGTGGGACACTGCTTTCATACGCGCATCGAAATCTGCCGGACGCGTCGGACGACGTGCCAGCACGGCCTGGATGGTGTCAACGGTGTAGCCTTCGTCCTGATACCAGGCGCGGAAACGACCGAGCATGAAGTCGATAACTTCATCCACCACTTTCGCGTTGGTCAGCTTGTCACCATACAGACGCACCGCTTCTTCGGTGAGGGTCTGCAGATCCAGCGGCAGGTTCTTCTCAACGATGATACGCAGCACGCCCAGCGCAGCACGACGCAGCGCAAACGGGTCTTTGTCGCCTTTCGGATGCTGACCAATACCGAAGATACCCGCCAGGGTGTCCATCTTGTCAGCAATCGCCAGCGCACAAGCAACCGGGTTAGACGGCAGATCGTCACCGGCAAAGCGCGGCTGATACTGCTCGTTCAACGCAACGGCAACGTCTTCCGCTTCGCCATCATGGCGCGCGTAGTGCATGCCCATCACGCCCTGGGTGTCGGTGAACTCGAAGACCATGTTGGTCATCAGGTCACACTTGGACAGCAAGCCCGCGCGGGTTGCGTGGTTGACGTCAGCGCCAATCTGGCCCGCGATCCAACCGGCCAGCGCCTGAATACGGTCAGTCTTATCGCGCAGCGTACCCAGTTGCTGTTGGAACAGCACGGTTTGCAGGCGCGGCAGGTGATCTTCCAGACGTTTTTTACGGTCAGAATTGAAGAAGAACTCTGCATCAGCCAGACGTGGACGAACCACTTTCTCGTTACCGGAGATAATCTGCTGCGGGTCTTTCGACTCGATGTTCGCCACGAAGATGAAGTTTGGCAGCAGCTTGCCCGCGTTGTCATAAACCGGGAAGTACTTCTGATCGCCCTTCATGGTGTAAACCAGCGCTTCAGCTGGTACCGCGAGGAATTTCTCTTCGAACTTCGCGGTCAGCACCACCGGCCATTCCACCAGTGAGGTAACTTCTTCCAGCAGGCTTTCGCTGAGATCCGCATTGCCGCCAATCTTACGCGCCGCTTCTTCAGCATCGGCTTTAATTTTGGCTTTACGCATTTCGTAGTCAGCCATCACCATGCCGCGTTCCAGCAGAATCTGCGGGTACTGGTCGGCATTGTCGATGGTGAACTCAGGCTCGCCCATAAAGCGGTGACCGCGGATAATGCGATCGGACTGCACGCCGAGAATGGTCGCCGGAACGACTTTATCACCCAGCAGCAGGGTCACGGTGTGAACCGGACGCACGAAGTGGACGTCAGACGCGCCCCAGCGCATCAGTTTAGGAATTGGCAGCTTAGCCAGCGAGTTGGCAATCATGTTCGGCAGCAGCGCTTCGGTGCTTTCACCTTTCACGTGCGCGCGATACAGCAGCCATTCGCCTTTATCTGTGGTCAGACGCTCAGCCTGATCGACGGTGATACCGCAGCCGCGCGCCCAGCCTTCAGCCGCTTTGCTTGGTTTACCTTCCGCGTCAAACGCCTGGGCAATCGCCGGGCCGCGTTTTTCAACTTCGCGATCCGCTTGCGCAGCCGCCAGATTTGCCACTTTCAGCGCCAGACGGCGAGGAGCTGCAAACCATTCAACGTTACCGTGCGCGAGGCCGGCGTTATCCAGCTCTGCCGTGACGTTCGCAGCAAAGGATTCAGCCAGGTTGCGCAGCGCTTTTGGTGGCAGCTCTTCAGTGCCGATTTCCACCAGAAAAGTATTTTCAGACATGGCCGCCTCTTATTTATTCTTGTTGCACATCGGGAAGCCGAGGGCCTCACGGGAAGCATAGTAAGCTTCTGCCACTGCTTTGGTCAGGGTACGAATGCGCAGGATATAGCGCTGACGTTCGGTGACGGAGATGGCTTTACGCGCATCCAGCAGGTTAAAGCTATGGGCGGCCTTCAGAATACGCTCGTAAGCAGGCAGCGGCAGCGGAGTTTCCAGCGCCAGCAGCTGCTGCGCTTCTTTCTCGTACTGCTCGAAGCAGGTGAACAGGAAGTCCACGTCCGCGTATTCAAAGTTGTAGGTGGACTGCTCCACTTCGTTCTGATGGAACACGTCGCCGTAGGTGGTTTTACCCAGCGGGCCGTCGCTCCAGACCAGGTCGTAAACGCTGTCTACGCCCTGAATGTACATCGCCAGACGTTCCAGACCGTAGGTGATCTCGCCGGTGATCGGCTTACATTCCAGACCGCCAACCTGCTGGAAGTAAGTGAACTGAGTCACTTCCATGCCGTTCAGCCACACTTCCCAACCCAGACCCCAGGCACCCAGCGTTGGGTTTTCCCAGTTGTCTTCCACGAAACGAATGTCGTGAATGGTCGGGTCCATACCCAGCTCTTTCAGCGATCCGAGGTACAGCTCCTGGATATTGTCCGGAGACGGTTTAATCACTACCTGGAACTGATAGTAGTGTTGTAAACGGTTCGGGTTCTCGCCATAACGGCCATCGGTTGGGCGACGGGAAGGCTGCACGTAGGCAGTTGCCATCGGTTCTGGCCCCAACGCACGCAGGCTAGTCATCGGGTGTGAGGTGCCGGCGCCAACTTCCATGTCCAGTGGTTGAACAATGGTGCAGCCCTGACGAGCCCAGTAATCCTGTAAGGTCAGGATCAGGCCCTGGAAGGTCCTGGTATCAAACTTTTGCATATGATTTCGTGCTGGATACGTGTGGATTTAAAGGAAGGAGTCAGTATACCCGCTGGCTGCGAGATATACAGTATGAAACGAGGTTGTTTAGACTAAATTGGGAAAAACAGGCCGGTTTTTGCCGCCAACCTACCTGTTTTAGCTCATGGAGAGATGTAAAAATCGGCCATCAGCATCGAAAGAGCAGACAAAACTTTCATTTCGCATGGTATAGCCACGCAGTTCGTAGCTGCCCTGAAAACGTTCAAACCCGGTGACGTCGATTTTCTTCGCCGCCGTATTATAGCGCTCTGCCGCGTTGTCTTTGCACAGTTGCTCCATGGAGAGCGAACGCTCGGAATTCACCCGCGCGCTTTGCGATTTTTGCACCACCGGCGGTTCAGCCGACGAGCACCCTGCGAGGACAATAAGTGCCAGCAAAGTAGAGAGAGACTTCATCATCATTATTTATCTTACCGGGCTGTTATTTTAGGCTTTACCCCTTTCTTACCGCCGCATTGTGCGAAGATTGCTACGCCATCACAAGTGCAGGGTGAGAAACTCGGAATTATCCAGTGAGATAGCTAGCACTGGGGCGAGTCTGACCTTATTTATAGCGGAATAATAGGTATCTGATGCAAGCAAAGATTAGCTGGATTGAGAACTTACGCGGAATTGCCTGCCTGATGGTAGTGATGATCCATACTACAACCTGGTATATCACCCACCCGCACGACGTGAGCCCGCTAAGCTGGGACTTTGCCAACGTCTTAAACTCCGCTTCCCGCGTCAGCGTGCCGCTCTTTTTTATGATTTCCGGCTACCTGTTTTTCGGCCCACGCAGCGCACAGCCGCGCCATTTTCTCCGCATTGCGCTCTGCCTGCTGTTCTATAGCGCTATCGCGTTGCTGTTTATCGCCTCTTTTACCCATATCAGCGTTGAAGCCTCTTTGAAGCATCTGCTGCAAAAACCGGTGTTCTATCACCTGTGGTTTTTCTTCGCCATCATCGTCATTTACCTGGTTTCGCCGCTGATTGAGGTCAAAGCTATGAGCGGTAAAATGCTGCTGGCTTTAATGGTGGTGATTGGCCTGGTGGCAAACCCCAATACCGTTTCGTTGAGTACGCACGGCGTTGAATGGTTGCCGGTCAATCTGTACATCAACGGCGATACGTTTTATTACGTTATTTACGGGCTACTTGGCCGCGCTATCGGCATGATGGAAACCGATAAAAAATCGCTGACGTGGTGCTGCGGGCTGTTATTTGCAGCCGCGGTGTGGATTATTTCGCGCGGGACGCTCCACGAATTGCAATGGCGCGGCAACTTCGCCGACACCTGGTACGTCTACTGCGGCCCGATGGTCTTTATCTGCGCCGCATCGCTGCTGACATTGGTTAAAAACACCCTGAATGCACGAGTGCTTCCAGGACTGGGCTTTATTTCAAAACATTCGCTGGGTATTTATGGCTTTCACGCGCTAATTATTTACACCTTACGTACCGGCGGTCTGGAATTAAAACGCTGGCCTGCCCTGGATATTCTCTGGATATTCACCGCAACGCTTGCCGGAAGCCTCGTGCTTTCTATGATGCTACAGCGTGTCGATACCCGTAGGCTGGTCAGTTAATACCGCGACCCGCATCAGAAGATACTGACCTGATATACAGAGACAGAACGCCGCAAGATATGCGCCTCTTTCGACCAGCGAGAGCGGCGCATTCCATAATCCCACCAGCAGCAACCCGCTAGTCATAAGCGCCACCATCTGGCAGACAGCAGCAAAACGCTCGTCAAGCAGTCCACGTTTCACTTCACGCTGGTAGACATAGATGATGAACATGCTGGTTATCAACACACCCAGAAAATAGCCTTTACCGCTTAATAACGGACAAGCCCGCCATAAACCAATGAGGTAAATCAGGGCTCCGACCAGCATAAATAACCATGCAATAAGCACAGAACGTTTCATTGGGATCTCCTTATCCATCAAATGCACATTATGGGATACGGGAGAACGGCGACACTGAAAAAGGGAGTCAAGGGAGCATTTCAGAATAAAACCATGCGATTTTTTTATCGTTTTCGCCGGTTTAATTGCGGGAGTAAATCCCTCCTGCGAACAGGAGGGATTTATCGTCAGGACATCAGCGGGAGAAGCTGCTGATACAACCTGCGGAAAGTCTCACGGCGCTGCTGATAAACCGTATGCTGCTGAGCATCCGGGCAATGCGTTTGTTCCAACTGCAGTTGCGGCAGCAGGTCTGAAAGTGGTTTGTCCGGATTAACGGCAATTTGCGCCAGCCGCGCCGCACCCAGCGCCGGGCCAACATCCCCCCCGGTGCGATAGTCCAGCTGCAGCCCACTAATATCCGCCAGCATTTGTCGCCACCAGGGGCTGCGCGCTCCACCGCCGATAAGCGTGATGCTCTTTGGCGTCACGCCGCAGGCATGCACGACATCCATCCCATCCGCCAGCGCGTAGCCCACGCCTTCAAGCACCGCACGCGCCAGCTCGGCAGGCCCATGCTGGTGAGTCAGACCAAAGAAGACGCCTTTGGCCTGCGGATTATTGTGCGGTGTGCGTTCACCGGAAAGATACGGCAGGAACCAGATAGGATCAGCCTGATTATCGGCAGATTCCGCCGCGCTAATCAGCGCAGGCACGGTCGTCAGGCCGGTCAGCCTGGCGGCCCAATCCAGACAGGAAGCCGCGCTCAGCATCACCGACATCAGGTGCCAGCGGCCCGGCAGCGCGTGGCAGAAGCTATGCACGGCGCTTTCCGGCTTGCTCAGGAAACCTTCGCTCACCGCAAAGTAGACCCCCGATGTTCCCAACGACAACATCGCCTGACCGGCATCCGCCATCCCGACGCCGACGGCGCCAGCGGCGTTATCACCACCACCGGCCACCACCGGCACCGCAGGCATATTCCATGCGCTGGCCACCGCTGGCAGCAGGTGCCCGGTGATGTCGCAGCCTTCATACAGCGCAGGCATGTTGTCACGGCTCAGATGACAGGCGGCAAGCATCTCGTCGCTCCAGTCACGCTTCGCCACGTCCATCCACATGGTACCGGCAGCATCTGACATATCGCTGGCAAAGTCGCCGGTCATCCGCAGACGGAGATAATCTTTTGGTAACAGCACTTTATCAACCTGACGGAAGATTTCAGGCTCATGGCGCTGCACCCACAGCAGTTTCGGCGCGGTAAAGCCCGGCATCATCAGATTGCCGGTTATCTGTCGCGATGTTTTAACCTGCGCTTCCAGCAGTTCACACTCTTGCGCGCAGCGGCCATCGTTCCACAGAATCGCGGGACGCAGCACGCGCTGTTGTTTATCCAGCAGCGTTGCACCATGCATTTGCCCAGCGATCCCCAGCGCTTTCACCCCTTGCAGGCTATGCTGCTGACCGAGCCCCTTCATGGCACGATCCGTCGCCTGCCACCACTGCTCAGGATCCTGTTCGGACCATAGCGGATGCGGACGGGAAACCGTCAGTTTTTCCGTCTGCGACGCCAGGACTGTACCCTGCTCATCAAGCAGAATCGCCTTAACGCCAGACGTGCCTAGATCTATGCCGATATACATCGCGACTGCTCCTTTAGGTGGTACGATGCCCGGCAAGCTTGCGCTCCCGGGCACGGTATACTGCGAAATGCGTGATGAACTTACTTGTCGAACAGGTAGTGGTTTACCAGCCCTTCCAGCAGTTCCTGATGGCCGCTCTGGTGCTGCGGCGCCAGCTGATGCTGTTCAGCATATTTCGCCAGATCCTGCAGTGACATCTGACCTTTGAGGATCTGCTGACCCAGTTCGCCGTTCCAACCCGCATAGCGTTTCGCCACACGTTTATCCAGCTCGCCGCCTTCAATCATACGGGCCGCCACTTTCAGGGACAGCGCCATCGTGTCCATCGCGCCGATATGGCCGTAGAACAGGTCATATTTATCGGTGCTTTGACGACGAACTTTCGCATCGAAGTTCAGGCCACCGGTGGTAAAGCCGCCCGCTTTCAGGATTTCGTACATCACCAGCGCATTTTCTTCTACGCTGTTCGGGAACTGGTCGGTATCCCAACCCAGCTGCGGGTCACCGCGGTTCGCATCGACGGAACCAAACAGGCCCAGCGCAATGGCGGTCGCAATTTCGTGATGGAAAGAGTGGCCCGCCAGCGTAGCGTGGTTCGCTTCAATGTTGAGCTTAATCTCTTTTTCCAGACCGAACTGCTTCAGGAAGCCATAAACGGTTGATGCATCGTAGTCATACTGGTGTTTGGTCGGTTCCTGAGGTTTCGGCTCGATAAGCAGCGTGCCCTGGAAGCCAATTTTGTGTTTGTGCTCAACCACCATCTGCATGAAGCGGCCAATCTGTTCACGTTCCTGACGCAGATCGGTATTCAGCAGTGATTCATAGCCTTCGCGACCGCCCCACAGCACGTAGTTTTCGCCACCCAGTTTATGGGTTGCATTCATGGCGGTGAACACCTGAGTCGCCGCCCAGCTAAAGACTTCTGGGTCCGGGTTAGTCGCTGCGCCCGCGCCGTAGCGTGGGTTAGTGAAGCAGTTTGCGGTACCCCACAGTAACTTCACGCCGCTCTGCTGCTGTTTTTCAGCCAGCACGTCCACCATCTGAGCAAAGTTATTCAGATACTCTTTCAGGTTGGCGCCTTCCGGGGAGACGTCCACGTCGTGGAAGCAGTAGTAAGGCACGTTCAGTTTATGGAAAAACTCAAACGCCACGTCAGCTTTGCGTTTCGCACGCTCAATGGCTTCGCCTGGCTGCTGCCAAGGGCGATCGAATGAGCCGACACCAAACATATCCGCGCCGTTCCAGCAGAAGGTATGCCAGTAGCAGGCAGCAAAGCGCAGGTGGTCTTCCATACGTTTGCCCAGCACGAGTTCATCTGGGTTGTAGTGGCGGAAAGCCAGCGGATTTTCGGTTTTTGGGCCTTCGAAACGAACACGATCCAGTTGGTCGAAATAAGCTTGCATAATGAACTCCATAATCTGACACGCGGCGAGGAATACTTCGTGTTGTAATACTGAATTCTGATTTGCGGTAGCTCAATTACGTTATTTCACACTGCTATTAAGAGAATCCACAAATGTGCGCTGGCTCGCAAAATAAATAGGAATCCGTCTCCCTTTATGTCAGCAAATTTTGCATAAAGTAATTTTAAAATCAGATCGCGGTCAAAAATTGACAATTAAACGAAATATCGTAATGGGAAGATAAAAATCTGTAATTGCCAGCAGGCGTATACATGTTAAAAATTTGCTGCGTGTTAAGTCATCTCTGTTTCTTTTATCGCCAATCTCATCTCCTATCCCTACAGAAGGCATTACGATTATGAAGATAAAGAACCTTTGCCTCACACTCTGCGCATCGCTACTTCTCACCAGCATGGCGAGCAGTGCTAAAGAAGTTAAAATCGGTATGGCTATTGATGACCTGCGCCTGGAGCGCTGGCAAAAAGACCGCGACATCTTCGTGAACAAGGCCGAACAGCTGGGCGCACAGGTCTTCGTGCAGTCCGCCAACGGTAACGAAGAGACGCAAATGTCGCAGATAGAAAATATGATCAACCGCGGCGTGGATGTCCTTGTCATTATTCCTTATAACGGGCAAGTACTTAGCAACGTAATTAAAGAAGCCAAACAAGAAGGCATTAAAGTATTAGCCTATGACCGCATGATTAATAATGCGGATATTGATTTTTATATCTCCTTCGACAATGAAAAAGTCGGTGAAATGCAGGCACAAAGTCTGGTCAACCAGGTCCCTCAGGGAAATTATTTCCTGATGGGCGGCTCACCGGTTGATAATAATGCCAAGCTGTTCCGCGCCGGGCAGATGAAAGTATTAAAACCTTATATTGATGACGGCAAGATTAAAGTCGTAGGCGATCAATGGGTTGACGGCTGGCTGCCGGAAAATGCGCTGAAAATTATGGAAAACGCCCTCACCGCCAACAATAACAAAGTGGATGCCGTGGTCGCCTCAAACGATGCCACCGCAGGCGGCGCCATTCAGGCACTCAGCGCCCAGGGCCTGGCTGGCAAAGTGGCCATTTCTGGCCAGGATGCCGATCTGGCTGGCGTGAAGCGCATCATCAACGGCACGCAGACCATGACCGTGTATAAGCCGATTACATTGCTGGCCAACAGCGCGGCAGAAATTGCCGTCGAACTCGGTAACGGAAAACAGCCTAAAGCCGATGCCACGCTGAATAACGGGCTGAAAGATGTACCGTCCCGCCTGCTGACCCCGATTGAAGTCAATAAAACCAATATTGACGAGACCGTAGTGAAAGACGGTTTCCATAAGAAGAGCGAACTCTAAACGGCCCGCCCCGGCCTCGCGCTGGGGCAGCCTGGCTTACGCGGAGCACAAGCACTTATGCCGTATTTACTCGAAATGAAAAACATCACCAAAACCTTCGGGGTGGTGAAGGCGATTGATAATGTCAGCCTGCGATTAAACCCCGGCGAGGTGGTTTCCCTGTGCGGCGAAAATGGTTCAGGGAAATCGACTTTAATGAAGGTGCTATGCGGTATTTACCCGCATGGCAGCTATGAAGGGGAAATCGTTTTTGCCGGTGAGACGCTACAGCCGACGCATATTCGCGACACCGAGCGCAAAGGCATTGCCATTATTCACCAGGAGCTGGCGCTGGTTAAGCATCTGACCGTGCTAGAGAACATTTTCCTCGGTGCGGAAATTAGCCGCCACGGCGTGCTGGATTACGACACCATGACGCTGCGCTGCGAAAAGCTGCTCGCGCAGGTCAACCTGGCCATTTCGCCGGATACGCGAGTGGGAGATTTAGGGCTCGGGCAACAGCAACTGGTTGAAATTGCTAAGGCGCTGAATAAACAGGTGCGACTGCTGATCCTTGACGAACCCACCGCGTCGTTAACCGAACAGGAAACCGGCGTGCTGCTGGGGATTATTCGCGATCTGCAGAACCACGGCATCGCCTGCGTCTACATCTCCCACAAGCTCAACGAAGTCAAAGCCATCTCAGACACCATCTGCGTGATCCGCGACGGCCAGCACATTGGTACCCGCGATGCCACCAACATGACCGAAGATGACATCATCACCATGATGGTTGGGCGCGAACTGACCGCGCTTTATCCGAGCGAACCTCACTCCGCCGGTGACGAAATTCTACGCGTGGAGCATCTCACCGCCTGGCACCCCGTGAACCGCCATATTAAACGCGTTAACGATATCTCCTTTAACCTCAAGCGTGGGGAGATCCTCGGTATCGCGGGCTTGGTCGGCGCCGGGAGAACCGAGGCGGTACAGTGCCTGTTTGGCGTATGGCGCGGGCGCTGGGAGGGAAAAATCTTTATTGATGGTAAGCCGGTAGATATCCGCAACTGCCAGCAGGCCATCGCCCACGGCATTGCGATGGTACCGGAGGACCGCAAAAAAGACGGTATCGTGCCGGTGATGGCGGTCGGTAAGAACATTACGCTTGCCGCGCTGAGCGACTTCAGCGGCGCGCTCAGCAGCCTTGATGACGCCAAAGAGCAGCAGTGCATTTTGCAATCCATTCAACGCCTGAAGGTCAAAACCTCTTCGCCGGATCTCGCCATTGGTCGCCTGAGCGGCGGCAACCAGCAAAAAGCCATTCTGGCGCGCTGTCTGCTGCTCAATCCACGCATCCTCATTCTGGATGAACCCACGCGCGGGATCGATATCGGCGCGAAATACGAAATCTACAAGCTTATCAATCAACTGGTGCAGCAAGGGATTGCCGTCATCGTTATCTCTTCTGAATTGCCGGAGGTACTGGGTCTGAGCGACCGGGTGCTGGTAATGCATGAAGGGAAATTAAAAGCCAACCTGGTCAACGACAATCTGACTCAGGAACAAGTGATGGAAGCCGCCTTAAGGAGTGAACGTCATGTCGAAAAACAACCCGTCTGAAATCAAACTGGCGGCCCCTGCATCCGCCCCTGCATTGCGGCTAAAATCGCTTAACCTGCAGGTCTTCGTCATGATCGCGGCCATTATTGTGATTATGCTGTTCTTCACCTGGACCACCGAGGGCGCTTACCTCAGTGCGCGAAACGTCTCTAACCTGCTGCGCCAGACCGCCATCACCGGCATTCTCGCCGTCGGCATGGTGTTTGTGATTATCTCCGCCGAAATCGACCTCTCCGTCGGCTCCATGATGGGCCTGCTGGGCGGTGCTGCGGCTATTTTTGACGTCTGGTTGGGCTGGCCGCTACCGCTGACCATTGTCGTTACACTGGCGATGGGCCTGGTGCTCGGTGCCTGGAACGGGTGGTGGGTGGCCTATCGCAAAGTGCCGTCGTTTATCGTCACCCTGGCCGGGATGCTCGCCTTCCGCGGCATTCTGATTGGCATCACTAACGGCACCACCGTTTCCCCTACCAGCGCGGCCATGTCGCAGATTGGTCAAAGCTACCTGCCAAACGGCATCGGCTTTACCTTCGGCGCCATCGGGCTGATGGCGTTTGTGGCCTGGCAATGGCGCGGGCGGATGCGCCGTCAGTCGATGGGGCTCGGTACACCAGCATCCAGCGGCGTGGTGGGGCGTCAGGCGCTGACGGCGGTGATTGTGCTGGGCGCCATCTGGTTGCTCAACGATTATCGCGGCGTCCCGACACCGGTTCTGCTGCTTACACTGCTGTTATTAGCAGGGATGTTTATGGCAACCCGCACCGCCTTTGGTCGGCGCATTTACGCCATTGGCGGCAATATCGAAGCGGCGCGTCTCTCCGGTATTAACGTTGAGCGCAATAAGCTTGCGGTCTTTGCCATTAATGGCCTGATGGTCGCAATTGCTGGGCTGATCCTTAGCTCACGTCTGGGGGCGGGTTCGCCGTCTGCCGGGAACATTGCCGAACTGGATGCCATTGCCGCCTGCGTTATCGGCGGAACCAGCCTGGCGGGCGGTGTCGGTAGCGTGGCCGGTGCGGTGATGGGGGCATTTATTATGGCTTCACTCGACAACGGAATGAGTATGATGGACGTGCCCACTTTCTGGCAATATATCGTCAAAGGTGCAATTTTATTACTTGCCGTCTGGATGGATTCCGCAACCAAACGGCGTGCTTGATTGCCCAGCCGTGGTGTTGCCGTTCCCCATGACGGCAACACCCCTCATGATTCACGAGGAACCCTGAACCATGTTTGGAAAACGTCACCGCGTGACGCTGCTATTCAATGCCAATAAAGCCTTTGACCGTCAGGTGGTTGAAGGCGTGGGCGAATACTTACAGGCGTCGCAATCTGAGTGGGATATCTTCATAGAAGAAGACTTCCGCGCACGTATCGAAAACATCAAAGAGTGGCTGGGCGATGGCGTTATCGCCGACTACGACGACCCGACTATCGAAGCGCTCCTGACCGACGTTAACGTCCCCATCGTCGGTGTAGGCGGCTCCTATCACCGCCAGGAGCAGTATCCTCCCGTTCACTATATCGCCACCGATAACTACGCGCTGGTTGAAAGCGCCTTTCTGCACCTGAAGGAAAAAGGGGTGCATCGCTTTGCGTTTTACGGGCTGCCCTCCGCTAGCGGTAAACGCTGGGCCGAGGAGCGCGAATATGCCTTTAGCCAGATCGTCGCCAAAGAGAAATATCGCGGCGTCATCTACCAGGGCCAGCAGACCGCCCCGGAAAACTGGCAGCATGCGCAAAATCGGCTGGCCGATTGGCTGCAAACCCTCCCGCCGCAAACCGGCATTATCGCCGTTACCGACTCTCGTGCCCGCCATGTCCTGCAAGCCTGCGAGCATCTGCATATTCCGGTACCGGAGAAGCTATGCGTGATTGGCATCGATAATGAAGAGTTGACGCGCTATCTCTCGCGCGTGGCCCTCTCCTCGGTGGCGCAAGGGGCCAGGCAGATGGGGTATCAAGCAGCTAAACTGATGCAAAGGTTGCTCGATAACGAAGTCCTGCCGCTCCAGCGCGTGCTGGTCCCTCCGATGCGGGTGATGGAGCGACGCTCCACCGACTACCGCTCTTTGAACGATCCGGCGGTAATTCAGGCGATGCACTACATTCGCAATAACGCCTGTAAGGGCATTAAGGTCGAGCAGGTGCTGGACTCGGTGGGGATATCCCGCTCAAACCTCGAGAAGCGTTTTAAAGAAGAGGTAGGGGAAACGATTCATGCGGTGATCCACAGCGAAAAGCTGGAAAAAGCCCGCAGCCTGCTGGTTTCAACCTCACTATCCATTAACGAGATCTCGCAGATGTGCGGCTATCCCTCGCTGCAGTATTTCTATTCAGTGTTTAAGAAAGAGTACGACACCACGCCAAAAGAGTATCGCGAGCAGCACAGTGAATCCTTGATTCAGACTTAAGCCAGAGACATAAAAAAAGGCCTTCCAGTGGAAGGCCTTTTTTCAATACCGCGCCGATTACATATGTGCAGCAATCAGACGCTGGTTGTCCTGGTACATCGCGAACAGGTAGTCGTTATAGCTAGACCCCTTGGTCGAATACCCTTTCAGCTTATGAATCATCGCCGTGGCGGTGAGTTCCTGATCCGACTTACGCATCTGGGCGCGAGATTTACGGAACGAGGCATACGCCGGGTGCGTATTCAGGTTAGCTGCGTAGGCCTGAACGGACTCCTTTACGGAATCAAACTTGGTGTAACCATTCACTGAACCTGAGCCATTTTTACAGCCTTTCCCGCATTTCATGCCGAACAGGTTGTTATTGGCGCGCGCCAGCTTAGAGGTACCCCAGCCGCTTTCAGCAGCTGCCATCGTTGCGACCATACTGCCTGGAATAATATCAACACGCTCAAGCAGCGAGTTCCACGGCACCTTACGGGTGTTGCCGTTCCAGCTGACTTTGTAGCGCGCAGCGATATCTTTTAGACGCGCACGTTCAGACGGCGACCAGCGGCCTTCGTACTGCTTAGAAACCAGCCAGTTACGATCGGCAGTGATAGCTGCATTTTGGCTTGTGATATAAGGCATTACCGTCCGGAGAAACGCTCTTTTCCTTAGGGTTCCGGAAGGGTATTTTCGCAAATCAGGAAGTGAACTGCTCTTTACACTATTGCGAGAATACTCTTGTTTACTGCTTGCCTTGCTATAACTTGCCTTTGTTACTTTTGGTGCCGTCGCCTTCGTATGTTTTGTTACCGAGGCTTTTTGATGCTTCGTTACCGTGTGTGTTGTTGCAAACACCCCACCTGAAAAAGTCCAGATGAGTAACATAAGTATCGCGGCCCCATATCGTCGAATGGGAGTCGATATCATTAGGTCTCCTGGTCGGATTTAATCATTCCAACGCCTTATTATTTCAAAAAATTGAGAGCTGAATCTCAAATTATAGCAAAAATACCCCGCCAACGCACGCTCAGGAAATAGTCCGATTCCGAATCGGCATGTGGACGCGATTCAGCATAAGACAAATTGCGCAGGCAAAATGTCAGCCACCTCTCATTTTAGTTCATTTTTTGACCTCTATCACTCAGCCCTGCTTCTCCTCCTTTTGCCAGGATGAGTACAGCGCGATAAGCGACTGGCACACTAAGGAAAAATTCGTTGGCACAAGGATCCCGGAATGAAATTCGCCGCCCTGATACCGCTACTGATTCCCACTTTTGCTGGCGCAGCTAGCTGGTCCAGCGAGGGCTTTCCTGCTTTTTCAGCGGAAGGCACCGGCAAGTTCAGCAGCCAAAAAATGCTCGCTAAGGGTACTCGCCCGCTAAGACTGAATTTTGACCAACAGTGCTGGCAGCCCTCTTCACCCATTCGCCTCAACCAAATGTTGTCGCTGGAACCGTGCCAGGGCGAAGCGCCGCAGTGGCGTCTATTTCGTGACGGCAGTTACGTACTGGAGGTTGATACCCGCTCAGGAACACCCACGCTCACCATTGCGGTACAAAACGATGCCCAGGACGGCGCAAACACCATAGCCGTTCGCCAGTGCCCGCGCTGGGACGGCAAACCGCTGACGCTGGATGTCGCCAACACCTTCCCGGAAGGCAGCACCGTGCGCGATTTTTACAGCGGCCAGACGGCAACGGTAAAGCAGGGAAAGATCACGCTGCGCCCGGCCGATAACAGCAACGGCCTCCTGTTGCTTGAAAGCTTAGAGGTCTCCAGCACTGCGCCGTTTAGCTGGCACAACGCCACGGTCTATTTCGTACTGACCGACCGTTACGTCAACGGCGACCCAAGCAACGACCATAGCTATGGTCGTCATAACGACGGCATGCAAGAGATTGGCACCTTCCACGGCGGCGATCTGAAAGGCTTGACCAGCAAGCTCGACTATCTGCAAAAACTGGGGGTCAATGCGCTGTGGATTAGCTCTCCGCTCGAGCAGATCCACGGCTGGGTTGGCGGTGGCACAAAAGGCGACTTCCCGCATTATGCCTATCACGGCTACTACACCCAGGACTGGACGCGTCTGGACGCCAATATGGGTACCGAAGACGACCTGCGTGCGTTGGTGGATGGCGCACATCAGCGCGGCATACGCATTCTGTTTGACGTGGTGATGAACCACACCGGCTACGCTACCCTTGCCGATATGCAGCAGTACCAGTTCGGCGCGCTCTATCTTAAAGGCGATGACATCACCAAAACGCTGGGCCAGCGGTGGACGGACTGGAAGCCAGGCCCTGGCCAGACCTGGCATAGCTTTAACGATTACATCAACTTTAGCGATAAAGCCGCGTGGGAAAAATGGTGGGGCAAAGCGTGGGTCCGCACCGATATTGGTGATTACGACAACCCCGGGTTTGATGATTTAACCATGTCGCTGGCATTCCTGCCGGACCTCAAGACCGAGTCCACCACGCCGAGCGGGCTGCCGAATTTCTACCGCAACAAGCCGGATACCCACGCCAGCGCCATCGAGGGCTTTACGCCACGCGACTATCTGAATCACTGGCTCAGCCAATGGGTGCGCGACTACGGTATTGACGGTTTCCGCTTGGATACCGCCAAACACGTTGAGATGGCCGCCTGGCAGCAACTCAAAGCGCAATCTATCGAGGCGCTAGCCGAGTGGAAGAAAGCCAACCCTCAAAAAGCGCTCGACGCAGCGCCGTTCTGGATGACCGGCGAAGCCTGGGGACACGGCGTAATGGAGAGCGAGTACTACCGCCACGGTTTTGATGCGATGATCAACTTCGATTACCAGGATCAGGCGGCAAAAGCTACCGACTGCCTGGCCAATATCGATATGACCTGGCAGCAGATGGCCGACAAGCTGCAAAGCTTCAACGTCTTAAGCTACCTATCATCACACGATACCCGCCTGTTCCGCGAAAAAGGCAATAACGCCGCTGAACTGTTGCTGCTTGCTCCCGGCGCTGTGCAGATCTTCTACGGTGATGAGTCCAATCGTCCCTTTGGGCCAACCGGCTCAGACCCGCTACAGGGCACTCGCTCACAGATGAACTGGCAGGACGTCACCGGTCAATCCGCCGCCGCGGTCACACACTGGCAAACGCTGGGCCAGTTCCGCGCCCGTCACCCTGCTATCGGCGCGGGCAAGCAAACCACTCTTACTCTCCCACAAGGCTATGGTTTTGTTCGTCAAATGGGTGGAGATAAAGTGATGGTCGTCTGGGCTGGTAAGCCATAATTTTTTCTTATCATGGCCCGTATTTATCATACGGGCTCCTTTAGAATAAATGACTGCATAAACACAAATATCACGCGTTATTCGCTAAAGTACCTTCCGCGAGGTCATTTGCACCCCATCGTCAGTGGCGTTATCGTTATCGGCTTCACAGAACAAGCAATAGAAGCTCGGCTATGACATTTTCACTTTTTGGCGACAAATTCACCCGCCATTCGGGCATTACCCGCCTGATGGAAGACCTCAACGACGGTTTACGCACTCCAGGTGCCATCATGCTAGGCGGCGGTAACCCGGCGCAGATCCCTGAGATGAACGCGTACTTCAATAATCTACTGGCGGAGATGCTGGAAAGCGGCAAAGTCTCTGAAGCGCTGTGTAATTACGATGGTCCTCAGGGCAAAAATGAACTGCTCGTCGCCCTGGCCGATATGCTGCGCAATGAATTAGGTTGGGAGATCGGCCCACAGAATATTGCACTGACAAATGGCAGCCAAAGCGCATTTTTCTACTTGTTCAATCTGTTCGCCGGACGACGCGCGGATGGTTCTACTCGCAAAGTGCTGTTCCCGTTAACGCCAGAGTACATTGGCTATGCGGATTCCGGCCTCGAAGACGATCTGTTTGTCTCTACCCGCCCGCACATTGAACTGCTCCCGGAAGGGCAGTTTAAGTATCACGTCGATTTCGATAATTTACCGATCGGTGAAGACACCGGGATGATCTGCGTTTCACGCCCGACCAACCCAACGGGTAACGTGATCACCGACGATGAACTGAAACAGCTCGATGCATTGGCCAACCAGCACGGCGTCCCGCTGGTTATCGATAATGCCTACGGTGTTCCTTTCCCAGGAATCATCTTTAGCGAGGCGCGCCCGCTGTGGAACCCGAACACCGTGCTGTGCATGAGCCTGTCCAAACTCGGCCTGCCGGGTAGCCGCTGCGGCATCATCATTGCCAACGAGTCGATTATCACCGCCATCAGCAATATGAACGGTATCATCAGCCTTGCGCCGGGCGGCATTGGGCCGGCGATCATGTGCGAAATGATTAAGCGCCACGATCTGCTGCGACTGTCAGAAACGGTCATCAAGCCGTTCTACTACCAGCGAGTTCAGGAGACCATCGCCATCCTTCGCCGCTATTTACCGGAAGAGCGCTGCCTCATCCATAAGCCTGAAGGAGCCATCTTCCTGTGGCTGTGGTTTAAAGATTTGCCGATTACCACCGAAGTGCTCTATCAGCGTCTGAAAAAACGCGGCGTCCTGATGGTGCCCGGTGATTTCTTCTTCCCTGGGCTGGATAAACCCTGGCCGCATACCCACCAGTGTATGCGCATGAACTATGTGCCGGAGCCGGATAAAATTGAAGCCGGTGTCAAAATTCTTGCTGAAGAAATTGAATTAGCCTGGAATGAACAGCGTTAAAATATAATATATCAGCCTCCAAAATATGGAGGCTGATATTTTTCTGTGATCTGCATTGTTATTTTTGAAAAAGAAAATAGAAATACAGCCTAACTACCCCACTCGGATTACTCCCAATTTCAGCCTGCTATTTTATTACCACTAAACACTCGCACCCATTATTCATCATTGCTTAATATGTTAAATATGGAGTAACAACATGTTTCTCAAGAGCATATTTATTTACATAGCAGACTTTGTTTATGCTTAAGTTAAATCAGAGTTTTCCATACTTTCGTATGAAAAGAAACGCCCCATGCAAGGCTTAATTTTCACCATACACTGACTAATACGCACTCGGCGTTTTTAACTGGTGGAGATAAGATCATGGCCTCTAAAAAAATTAGCCAATTAAGCATAATTGCTATGGCGGTGCTTCTTGCTTTCTCACTCTCTGCCTGTAGCGGAAGCGGCGGGGGTTCACATTCAACGGCCAAAAACGGTACCACTTCGGGTAGCGGTTCTGGCGGTGGAGACGGCTCCGGCGGCGGCGATGGTAGCGGCGGCGGGAACGGTAATGGCAACTCGGGTAGCGGCAGCCAAACCGCTGGCAGCAGCATTCTGGGTGAAACCGGGAAAGCGGTATCCGGCGTGGGCGATACGTTGGGCGGTCTGGGTAGTCAGTTGACCAGCACGGCGGGCAACAACCCGGTCACCTCAACCATTTCAACTACCGTCACCGGCGTGGGTAACGCGGTCGATACCTTAGGAACCGGCGTAACCAACGGCGTTGGGAACTCATCAAACCCTAACGGCGTGGGGACGACGCTGCAGGGCACCACCAGTACCGTTACGGTGCTGGGGAATACGGTATCCGGCGTGGGTAGCAACCTGTCCACCAGCACCTCCGGCACTCCGGTTGCTGGGGTGACAGGGCTGGTCGGCAACGTGGTGAATAGCGCGGGTCAGATTGTCAGCAGCACCGGCACAGGCTTAACCAGCACCCTGCAAAGCCCAGGTGCCGTCGCCGCCACAACTGGCGTGACTTCCGTCGTCAATAACACGCTTTCTGGGGTCCAGGGCGTTACTCAGGGCGTCGGGACAACGACCGGTTTAGGCACTCCGGTTAACGGTCTGCTCACCCAGGTGGGCACCACCGTAAGCGGGCTTGGTAACAACGTCAGCACCTCAACGCCGGCACTGGGCGGCGTCGGGCAGGTGGTCACTAGCGTTGGGAATATCGTAACGGATGCCGGTGGCTTAGTGAAACCTACCGGCACCCAGACCAGCAGCGGTGGCCTGCTGGCGAGCGCTTCACTGGGCGGCACGGTCAGTTCATTAACCAATACGCTCAACGTCAGCACCTCTGCTAACGCCAGCGCCAGCAGCTCTTCAACCACTACCACGACCAGTCCTTTAGGTGGTCTGCTTAGCGGGTTAACGTTAAAAAAATAAGCTATATATTTATTAATGCTTTCCGTGCCCCCGCAATGGGGGCACGTTTTTCAGCAGAATAACAATAATCATCCTTGCACAATAAAATACACAAGGAACGCGTCATGAAAACGACCCTGGCTTATGCGCTATCGGGGGTTGTTCTGCTTAATATAGCCAGAGCAGACACATTACCCGCATTGATTGACCCCAATAACCCGGCAAAAGCGGAACATAACAGCACGCCGCAAGCCCCTCCTGCAGCAGCCCCGAGTTTAACCGTAAGCGTTCCTAAAAATAAATTAACACCGGAAACGCTTATTAAAGTCGATCATATTCAATTTATTGGCGGCACGGTATATCCGTTAAAAGAGCTCTTGCAGCCTTTTGTTCCCTATGCACGCAAACAGGTTCCGTTAAAAACGTTGGTCGGGCTTATTAATGATATTACGCTGCGCTACCGCGCTGACGGCTATCCGCTCTCCTACGCGTGGCTTCCGGATGACAACTTTCATGACGGCACGATCAAAATCGTTCTAGTGGAAGGCTATGTTGCGCACAGCGACATTCAAAGTAATAACCCCAATCTGGCAGAGCGCTTAAAGCGGCTTGCAGCCAAAATCATGGCCGAGAAGCCGCTGACACAGGCAACCTTCGACCGCTATACCCAGTTGATGACCCGTACCCCCGGCGTCACCGTCGATGCCAGCGCGCAACTGCCGCAAAACATCTATGGCGCCGCGGCCATGCAGGCTAAAAGTATTCAGCCGCATATCTGGGATATTTCATCGACCATTGATACCCGTCGCAGCCAGAACATGGCCTTCGTCACCGGGTCGCTGAGCAACTTAACCAGCTATGGCGATCAGCTCGGGCTGGCGACATTGATTCCACTCGACAGCTCAACGCGGAAATCCTATTTAGGGTTGAACTATCAACAGTTCCTGACCGACGACGGGCTGATGATGCAGCTCAAAGGCAGCTTCTACCGCGACAACCCGCGGGACTATACGCCGTTACAGTACTACTCGGGCGGCTACTTAGATTCCCGGCAGGAAACCACGCAATATAACGGCGGCGCGATGTTCAGCTATCCGATTATCTTAACCGGCAAGCAGCAGCTCAACGTCAATGGAGGCATCGACTACACCGACCGCCGGAACGACAACCACATCCGCCAGGTTGAGAACACACAAACGGTCGATAGCCTCGATCTCAAAAGCCACGTTCGCTACCCGGCATTTGAGTTCGGCATCAACGGCCTGCAGGCATTCGACCGCGCCAGTATTAACGGCAAGCTGACGCTGCGTCAGGGCGTGGATATTTCGTCAATGGCGGATGCCGCGCCGGCTTTCGGCAACGATCTCTCCTTCACGCTATGGAAAAGCAATATTGATGCGGCCTGGATGATCACCGACAAATGGCGCCTCTCCACGTCAATGGAGGGTGACTGGTCAGATAACGACTTGCCCGAACCTGAACGCGTCAGCTTCGGTGCCCAGCGCTTTGGCCGCGGCTACCAGGACGGAGAGGCCAGCGGTGACTACGGTTATGGTGGGCAGGTTGAGCTTCGCTACGTGCATCCGATAAAAGAGAACAGCTGGGTTGCCACCGTGCAGCCGTACGTGCTGACCGACACCGCCCAGACCTGGTTTAACGCGCCGGGGCTGCCGCATCAGCGGCTTGCGTCTGTTGCCACCGGGGTGATGTTTGGCGACAACAAGCACTACAGCCTGACGGTAGAGGCCGCGCGCCCGGTGGGCGATGTGCCCACCGACAGCCACAATCGTGACTGGCGCTACAGCCTGACGTTCAGCTGGAACTTCAACAACCTACATTAATCCCGGCACCGGGCGCTGGCTAACGTCAACACAGGCCAGCGCTCCCGTCGGACAGGCCGCCATGCAGGCGGGGCCTTCTTCGCGATGACGGCATAAATCGCACTTTATCGCCTGCGGTCGTCGCCCCTGCACGCTGACGTTCATCGCCCCAAAAGGACACGCCAGCATACAGCTCTTACAACCGATGCACAGTGCCTGCTGAACAGCAACCACGCCGTTTTCACGCTGGATCGCGCCGGTGGGGCACACGTTACTGCACGGCGCATCTTCACACTGATGGCAGGCCACCGCCGTGGAAAACATCCCGCCCTTCACCACCCGAATGCGAGGAAGAAACGCCTCGCGCGAGACGCTAGCACACGCCTGTTCATCCTGATGCGCCACTACGCAGGCCACTTCACAGGTTCGACAGCCAATGCACTTTAAAGAATCAGCGACAATAAACGGGTTCATTCCCCACTCCGTTGCGAGAGATAAACCCTAAGAGTGCCAGAGCGGCGAGGCGATATGCTTTGATCCGAGGTGGGGAATGGGCATTTTTTGATAAATGCCAGAGTCAATTCAGTCGTTTGCCTCAGGCCGAATTGATATGTTCCTTACAGTACCGCCGCTTCCACGCGGCGGGCGTCAGCCCGGTGTGCTTACGGAAAATTTGTCGGAAATACCCCACATCGGCAAAACCGCACTGCTCGGCCACTTCTTTTAGTGAGCCTGCATGGTTACTCAGCAGCTTCTCCGCCGCCTTTACCCGCTGGCGATGGATGGCTTCGGTGATGGTGAGGTGGAAAACGCGGCGATAAACGCGCCCCAGATAGTCCGCGTTGCAGTGCAGCTCCCGCGCTAACATGGAAGTCGACAGCGGGAGATGGTAGCGCGTGTGGATCACCTGCTGGGCTTTCCATGCCAGCGCCGCGCCGCCTTCATCCTTTGGCTCCGCCTGCTGCGCCGAAAGCGAAATATGCTGCAATATCAACAGTAAAATCAGTTCAAGCGAGGCGTTGCGCTGAATTTTTTCCTGCTCGTTGAGAAACTGGCGAAACAACGATGTCAGGTAATGAGGGTCGTGTAGCGTGGTCTGCTGAGGGATAGCTAACTGCATTAACAGCGGGTGCGGCGATGCCGAGGCGCTAATCTCGAAATGCAGCCAGTAGAATTTCAGGTCGGCGGGAAAATCCTCGATACCAACGTGTCGGCGACCGGGCCAGAGCAACAGGCTATCGCCCGCGGCAACGTGAAAAATTCGCTCCTCCTCCTGAATCGCTAATGTCCCTTTTTCAACAAACAGCACCTCCCACGAACGCAGCCTGCGGGCCGGATGCCGACCCACGCCCCGGGAGATAAACAGCCCACCGTTTTGCACCTTAATCGGAAGCGCTATGGATAGATTGAGCATAAATATTAATAATCCCGCTTGTTCGCCAAAAACAAACACCCTTTCTATTTGATTATTAACAATTAAAGTCGTTTATGCTCGATCACCTTCACACTTTTCCAATCAGGTCGGAATTACCCACTTTTTATACTTCTTTGTGACCTTGTTGGTCTTCGTTTTCCAGGCAAAATTAAACAGGTCATGACACAACAACAATATCCCTACTAAAAGCAGACATCTCCACACTGCGAGGAGCATCCCATGACCGCTACACCCATTTCCACCAGCGAGGTTGTGCCGGGTACCCTGGACGAGAAGTTAACCGTTCGGGAGAAAATCGGCTACGGCCTTGGCGATGCAGGCGGCACCGTCATTACCTGTCTCATCGGCAACTTTCTCACCTTTTTCTACACCGACGTTTTTGGCCTGACGCCCGCGGTCGTTGGTACGCTCTTTATGGTACTTCGCATTTTTGATGCAATTTCCGACCCGATTATGGGCGTGGTCGCAGACCGTACCCGCAGCCGCTGGGGGCGCTTTCGCCCATGGCAGCTGTGGATTGCGGTTCCCATTGCGATTGTCGGCGTGCTGACCTTTACCGTGCCCGATGCCAGCATGGGCGTAAAAATTGCCTGGGCCTTCGGTACCTATCTGCTGCTCTCCATTAGCTACACCGCCATTAACGTCCCTTATTGCGCGCTGATTAACACCATGACTACGCGCCATAGCGAGGTGATCTCCTGCCAGGCCTGGCGCTTTGTACTGTGCGGCGTGGCGGGCTTTTTGGTCTCCGTCGGCCTGCCGTGGTTGGTGAACGTACTGGGTCAGGGCAACAGCGCTCAGGGCTATCAGTATGGCGTGGGCATCCTCTGCGCGATTGCCGCCGTGATGTTCCTGTGCTGCTTCTTCTGGGTTCGCGAGCGCGTTTCGCTGGACATGATGGGCAAATTCACCCTGCGTGAACACATCGCCGGGCTGCGTAAAAACGACCAACTGCTGCTGATGCTGCTGATGTCCTTCCTGCTGATCAACGTGTTTAATATTCGCGGCGGCGGCTATATGTACTTCATCACCTACGTCCTCGGCGGCTCTACCGGCTACACCTCGCTGTTCTTCACCATGGTGACCTTCGCGTCTATTTTCGGTTCGGTGATCATCAACTTCCTGTCGCGCCGCTTTGATACCGTCAAACTGTACTACCACACCAACCTGGTACTGGCGGCGCTCGCCGTGCTGATGTGGTTCTTACCGACCGGGGCCGCCTACCAGACGCTATGGCTGGCCGTTATCCTCGGCAACGGCATCATTCTGGGCTTTACGCTGCCGCTGCACTTCTCCCTGATGGCCTTCTCCGATGATTACGGCGAGTGGAAAACCGGCGTACGTTCATCCGGCATGAACTTCGCCTTCAATCTGTTTTGCATCAAGCTCGCCTGGGCATCCAGCGCCGGCATCATCAGCCTGGTGTTTATCTACGTCGCCTATCAGCCGGGCGCAGGCAATCAAACCGCCTCGTCACTGGCCGGGATCACCGCCACCGAGACGCTGTTACCGGCGCTGTTCCACCTGCTGCTGGCGTTCTCCATCCGCGCCTGCAAGCTCACTAACCCTATGATGTCGCGCATTGCTACCGACCTGCGCGCGCGTCACGTTTCATCCTGAGGAGTTTGTCATGTCCGCTATGGAAGTCGATTTGCATACCTTGAAAGTGAATGACCCGTTTTTCGCCCAGTACCAGCAGTTGGTGCGCGATGTGGTGATCCCGTATCAATGGGATGCGCTGAATGACCGGATAGACGACGCTGAGCCGAGCCACGCAATAGAGAATTTCCGCATCGCCACCGGGCAGCAGGAGGGGGAATTTTACGGCATGGTCTTCCAGGACAGCGACGTAGCGAAATGGCTGGAAGCCGTCGCCTGGTCGCTATGCCAAAAGCCAGATGCCGAGCTTGAACGCACCGCCGATGAAGTCATCGAACTGGTGGCCGCCGCCCAGTGCGAAGACGGCTATCTCAACACCTACTTTACGGCGAAAGCGCCTGATGAACGCTGGACCAACCTGGCCGAATGCCACGAGCTTTACTGTGCCGGGCATATGATAGAAGCGGGCGTAGCCTTCTTCCAGGCCACCGGCAAGCGCCGCCTGCTCGAGGTGGTATGCCGCCTGGCTGACCATATCTACCAGGTCTTTGGCACCGGTGAGCAGCAGATCCACGGCTATCCGGGCCACCCAGAGATCGAACTGGCGCTGATGCGCCTGTATGAAGTGACTCAGGAGCCACGCTACATGGCGCTGGTCAATTATTTCGTCGAAGAACGCGGCAAGCAGCCGCACTTCTATGACGACGAGTACGAAAAACGCGGTCACACCTCCTACTGGCATACCTACGGCCCGGCCTGGATGGTGAAAGATAAAGCCTACAGCCAGGCGCACCAGCCGCTTGCCGAGCAGCAAACCGCTATCGGCCATGCGGTGCGCTTTGTCTACCTGATGACCGGCGTGGCGCACCTTGCCCGGCTAAGCCATGACGAAAGTAAACGCCAGGACTGTCTGCGCCTGTGGAACAACATGGCGCAGCGTCAGCTGTACATTACTGGCGGCATCGGTTCTCAAAGCAGCGGGGAAGCCTTTAGCAGCGACTACGACCTGCCGAACGACACGGTCTACGCCGAAAGTTGCGCCTCGATTGGCCTGATGATGTTCGCCCGCCGCATGCTGGAAATGGAAGGCGACAGCCAGTATGCCGACGTCATGGAACGCGCCCTGTATAACACGGTGCTCGGCGGTATGGCGCTGGACGGGAAACACTTCTTCTACGTTAACCCACTGGAAGTGCACCCAAAAACGCTGCAGTTTAACCACATCTACGACCACGTGAAGCCCGTGCGCCAGCGCTGGTTCGGCTGCGCCTGCTGCCCACCGAATATCGCCCGCGTGCTGACCTCCATCGGCCACTATATCTACACGCCGCGCGAAGATGCGCTGTACGTGAACCTCTACATTGGCAACAGCGTAGAAGTGCCGGTGGGCGATCGAACGCTACGCCTGCGCATTAGCGGCAACTATCCGTGGCAGGAGCAGGTCAAGGTAGCCATTGATTCACCGGATCCGCTGACCCACACGCTGGCGCTGCGTCTGCCTGACTGGTGCAGCGCGCCGCAGGTGGCGCTGAACGGCCGTGACGTCGCGGGGACGGTGAAAAAAGGCTATCTGCATATCAGCCGCACTTGGGTTGAGGGCGATACGCTCACCCTGACAATGCCGATGCCGGTGCGCCGCGTCTACGGTAACCCGCTGGTGCGCCACGTCGCTGGGAAAGTCGCCGTGCAGCGTGGGCCGCTGGTCTACTGCCTGGAGCAGGCCGATAACGGTGAAGAACTGCATAACCTGTGGCTGCCGGATAACGCAGTGTTTACCGAGCTGGAAGGCAAAGGCATTTTCGCCCACAAGGTTTTGCTGCAGGCGCAAGGCGTGAAATACACCACGCGTCATCCAGAAAAGCAGTCGTTGTGGCATTACGACACGGCGCCAGCCGAACGTCAGACGCAGACGCTGACCTTTATTCCGTGGTTTAGCTGGGCTAACCGTGGCGAGGGGGAAATGCGTATTTGGGTTAACGAAGAAAAGTCAGCGGAGATGTAACCATTGTAGCCCGGACGAGGCGTGAATACGCCGACTCCGGGTCCCCCGGCGGCGCTGCGCTTGGCCGGGCTACAGGCACAAAAAAAGCAGAACGCAAGCGTTCTGCTTTTTTTTAACGCCGAGTCCGAATTACATCGCCGCGCGGAAAATCGCCATGATCTCTTCGTGGGTGGCCTGGATAGGGTTAGTGAAACCGCACGCGTCTTTCAGTGCGTTGGTTGCCAGCACCGGGATATCCTCTTCTTTCACGTTCAGGTCACGCAGGCCAGCAGGAATATTCACCTGACGCGCCAGTTTACGGATCGCATCAACGCATGCCGCCGCGCCCTGCTCGTCGTTCATCGCGCTCACGTCGATATTCATCGCTTTCGCGCAATCGCGCAGACGTGCAGCAGCCACTTTGCTGTTGAACACCTGAACGTGCGGCAGCAGTACCGCGTTGCAAACGCCGTGCGGCAGGTCGTAGAAACCGCCCAGCTGGTGCGCCATGGCGTGAACGTAGCCCAGGGAAGCATTGTTGAACGCCATGCCCGCCAGGAACTGCGCATAGGCCATCGCTTCACGCGCTTCGCTATTGCTGCCCTGTTCAACGGCAGTCGGCAGGTTTTCAACAATCATGGTGATCGCTTTCAGCGCACACGCATCGGTAATCGGCGTTGCGGCGATAGAAACGTAGGCTTCGATAGCATGAGTCAGCGCATCCATACCGGTGGCGGCAGTCAGCCCTTTCGGCATGCCTTCCATCAGGGAGGAGTCGTTAACGGACAGCACTGGCGTCACATGTTTGTCGACAATCGCCATTTTGATATGACGCGTCACGTCGGTGATGATGCAGAAACGGGTCATTTCAGACGCCGTACCCGCGGTAGTGTTAATCGCGATCATCGGCAGCTGCGGTTTTGCAGAGCGGTCAACGCCTTCGTAATCACGGATATCGCCGCCGTTGGCTGCCACCAGCGCGATCCCTTTCGCGCAGTCGTGCGGGGAACCACCGCCCAGGGAGATGACGCAATCGCAATCATTGGCGCGCAGCATTTCCAGACCTTCTTCAACGTTAACCGTCGTTGGGTTCGGATGAGTACCATCAAATACCACGCTCAGAATGTCGAATTCCTGCAGACGTTTCTGGATATCGCCCGCGACACCTAGCTTATTCAGCACCGCATCGGTGACAATCAGCGCACGGCGATAGCCATACGCTTTCATTGTATTCATTGCGTCATTCAACGCGCCATTACCGATGACATTCACTGATGGAATGAAAAAAGTCGATGCAGCCATGATAGTTCCTTTATTTAATAAGCAGGCTCCCGAGGCTATAGCAATATTTATCGAGAAAACCCGATCAAGTTGGCATTTTTATCCATGAATAAAATAAAAAGCACGCCATGTTATTGTTTATGGTGTGCTTTTTAGAGTTTTATATATCTATGTATTTTATTTGATATCTTTTCGCATTGATTTGTTAATTTTTATTATCCGGGAACAATAGCGCATCGCGTAATAAGTGGTCGTTGCCACGGCGGCGGGTAAAACCAATACGGTTAAAATATTCCAGTATCTGAATCGCCAGCTTACGGCCGACGTTGAGCTTATCGCGGAAATCCGCCGCGCAGGTCGAGCCTTTTTCCTGGTCGAGTTCGCGGATCATGCTCGCAAAGGTCACAATCCGGTCATTGCGATAATAGCGGTCTTTGACAATCGCGGTGATCATCCCCTGCTGCGCCGCCAGGCGTAACACGCTGCGCATGGTGTTCTCATCGGTAGCCGTTTGCGTCGCCAGGTCACGTACCCACCACGGCTCGTCGCCAAACAACGGCGCGGCTTTCTGCCATACCGCCTGCTGTTCATCGGTAAAGCCTGCCTTATGGTCCGGCAGATGCAGCCAGCCATGATGGCTGGCAATCACGCCGCTTTCACGCATTTGCTCGATAAGCGTCAGCACCAGCGCTTCGTCTTCCATCGGTAACGCAATGCGGCGTAAGCGCTCGCGCCCCGGGCCCGGCTCATCTTTGTGCTGCTCATGATAAATCGCCAGCGCGTCCAGCAGTTTGCGCTGCCAGCGGGCCGCCAGCGGCGCATCCAGCAGGCTGTCGCCCGCGAGAATAAAGCCCGGCTGAGCAATCAGCTTCTCAAGGCCCTGGGGACTCAACTGACGCGCCCAGGCAAAATCACGCAGATTAACGGCATCGCGGGTGAGATGCACCGCCAGCGCCTGCGCATCTTCTTTGGCCAGCGCCAATGCGGCAATCCACGCCAGATATTCAGGTTTACGCTTGCCGCGACGCGGCGAATTGAGCGTCACCACGCGTGCCCCGGCCAGCGTCACTTTTGCCGAGATATCGCGCAGTACCAGACGGTCGTTATCCGCCAGCCACAGCGGTGCATCGAGCACCAGTTCGGCCAGATTATCTTCCAGCAACGACACGCGCCCGGTGATATGGCTCGCCGCATGGTGGATATGCAGCGGCTGCCACTGGGTCAGCGGTACGTGGCTTTGCAGTTCGACAATCACCCGTTCAGACGGCGCAGGCGGCGCTTCGCTCAGCAGCCAGTCACCACGGTTAAGATCTTCTTTTTGCGCGGCACCGGCGATATTCAGCGCAATACGTTGGCCACCGTGGGCCTGTTCGACAGGCTGATTCTGCGCATGCAGGCCGCGCACGCGCATCGGCGTGTCCATGCCGGTGAGCCACAGCGTGTCGCCCACGCGCACATCGCCCGACAGCGCCGTACCGGTCACCACCAGCCCCGCGCCTTTAACGGTAAACGCGCGGTCAATCGCCAGACGAAAACGCTGGTTTTCTGGATGTTCGCGGGCAGTCAGCTGGCGCAAATGGTCGCGCAGCGCATCAATACCGCGGTTTTCCGTCGCGGCGGTTTCAAACAGCGTCGCCTGCTCAAAGCCGTATTCACACAGAACATCGGCAACTTCACGGCGAACCTCTTCAATACGCGCGGCATCAACGCGGTCGACCTTGGTTAAGGCGACGGTCAGCGTCGGGTTACCGGTCAACTGAAGAATCGCCAGATGCTCACGCGTTTGTGCCATCACGCCGTCATCGCATGCCACCACCAGCAGGGCATGGTCAATGCCGCCAACGCCTGCCAGCATATTGGAGAGGAATTTTTCATGCCCGGGGACGTCGATAAAGCCCAGCACACGCCCATCCGGCTGCGGCCAGTAGGCGTAACCGAGGTCAATCGTCATACCGCGGGATTTCTCTTCCGGCAGGCGGTCGGCGTTAATGCCGGTGAGCGCCTGCAGCAGGGTGGTTTTGCCGTGGTCTACGTGACCGGCGGTGGCAATAATCATTTCAGCAACATCTCCAGGAATCGGGGTTCATCTTCAAGGCAGCGTAAATCAAGCCACAGACGCCCATCATAAATACGGCCAATGACCGGAACGGGCAGGCTGCGCCAGGCGCTGGAAAGCGCCTCCAGCCGGCTACCTCTGCCATCCAGCGGCGTCAGCGCAATCGCGGCGCTCGGCAGGCTTTCAGACGGCAGCGAACCGCTACCAATCTGCGACGCGCACGGCATGACCTGCACCGCAAACTCATCGCCATAGCGCTGCTGCAGCGGCTCGCGCAGGCGTAACGCCTGCTGGTGAATCTCTTCCGCCGGGCGGCTTAGCAGACGCAGCGTCGGCAGCTCTGCCGCCAGTTTTTCCGGGTGCAAATAGAGGCGCAGCGTGGCTTCCAGCGCGGCGAGCGTCATTTTATCGGCGCGCAGCGCACGTTTAAGCGGGTGCTGCTGTAACTGGGCTATCAGCGCCTTTTTACCAACGATAATCCCGGCCTGCGGGCCACCGAGCAGTTTGTCGCCGGAGAAGCTGACCAGGCTGACGCCTGCGGCAATCATCTCCTGCGGCATGGGTTCTTTCGGCAGACCGTAGCGGCTGAGATCGATAAGCGAACCGCTGCCGAGATCGGCGACTACCGGTACGCCAAGCTCGCGACCAATTTCCGCCAGCTCCGCTTCTTCTACCGATTTGGTAAAGCCTTCAATGCTGTAGTTGCTGGTATGTACCTTCATCAGCAGCCCGGTGTTGTCGTTGAAGGCCTGACGGTAATCTTTCGCGTGAGTGCGGTTGGTGGTGCCCACTTCATGCAGCACACAGCCCGCCTGACGCATCACGTCGGGAATGCGAAACGCACCGCCAATCTCCACCAGCTCACCGCGTGAAACCACCACTTCTTTTCCCGCCGCCGTCGCCGCCAGCATCAGCAGCACCGCCGCGGCGTTGTTATTCACGATGCAGGCATCTTCCGCACCGGTTAAACGGCACAGCAGGTCGGCCAGCGCGCGGTCACGGTGCCCTCGCCCCGCACCGTCGAGATCGTACTCCAGCGTCACCGGGTCACGCATTGCCTGGGTGACGGCATCAATCGCCGCCTGCGCCTGCTGCGCGCGCCCGAGGTTAGTGTGCAGCACGGTACCCGTCAGGTTGATGACCGGGCGTAATGCGCTTTGCGCATCGCGGTTCAAACGGCACAGCGTCTCCTGCGCCCAATTTTCGCACCAGGCGGGAAGCGTCTGCTGCTCGCGAATGCAAAGGCGCGCCTCGTCCTGCATCTGGCGGAGCTGTTCCACCACCTGCGAGTGACCATGGGTATCGAGTAAACGGGCAAAAGCGGGATCGCGAAGCAGGCGATCGGTCGCCGGAAGCTGGCTGTAGAGCGAACGGGTATCGGTAGTCATGAATAGGCCTGACGGTTAAATGTTACCCCTCCCGACGGGAGAGGGAGTCATAAGGGAGGGATTGTACAATGTACAGCGGCTCCGCGTTATAGCGTTCAATCAAGCCTTTGGCGGTTCGGTGCGCGCAAAGCTTTCACGCAGGAAGAGCGTTTCGGCGAGCTTCACCAGATTTGGCCTTTCCACGCACCAGCCCGGCGCAATGCGGCGGAAGTTCAGGTAACCAATCGCACAGGCAATCGCGATGGTGGCCAGGTTGAGGGTGTCGGTTTTTAGCGTACCGTCGGCCAGATAACCTTCCAGCGCATCCAGGCTGCGGCGAATTTTTTCACGCTGGCGCAGCACTTCGGCTTCCGACTGCTGCGCGGCTGGGCGAGCCTGTTCACGTACGGAGGCCAGGCCAGCATCCATAATGCCGTCAGCCAGCGATTCCATCTGACGTACTTTCAGCGCGGCTAGCGGGTCACGCGGCACCATCTCCGGCGCAACGCCCAACAGCTCGATGTACTCGGCGATAATCGGTGAGTCGAACCAGCACTCGCCGTCATCCGTCACCAGCGCGGGCACTTTACCCAGCGGGTTGTACTGCGCCACGCCGTTTTCAGCGTTGTAGGGCTGTTCGTTAACAAACTCAAAGGCGATCCCCTTTTCCAGTAAGAGGACCGATATTTTGCGTACAAATGGGCTGGTGTAGCTGCCGACCAGTTTCATTATCATCTCCTTTGCGCCAACAAAGAGATCAGTATGGCTCAGGCAGCCGCGTTCGCCCTCTGCTTTTTACCCGTCTAGTGATCCAGATAGAGATAATGCATCCAGCTGGTCATACGCAGCAGGACTTTACGCATTACCGAGACGTGGGCGAAATGGTCAGAGTAAACGGCAACCTGCGCGTAGATACCGTCCGGCAGTGAATCCACCTCTTCGTTAGGGTCTAAATCAATCAGCGCCATGACGCCGTCCGTCCCCGGCACCACCGTCAGCGATTGCAGCGCCCCCTGCGCCTGATACGAGCCCCCGGGCACCACCGGCAGTATGCTGGCGAGCTTACCGTGGAACACCTGGCCGGGCAGCGCGTTAAACACCACTTCAGCATCATCGCCCGCTTCCAGTCGCAGCAGCGAGTTCTGGCGGAACTGCGCCACTATCTGCCGTTTCTGTTCCGGGATAAACACCATCACCGGGCGCAGCGGCAGCGCAGCGGCGTAGGTACCTGGGCGAATCAGCACCTGCGTGGCGTAGCCGTCGCTCGGAGCGCGAACCACCGTCTGGTCGAGGTTATATTTGGCTTCCGCCAACTGTGCGCGCAGGCTGACAATCTGCGACTGCTCACCGTTGACCATGCTGTCCAGTTGGCTCTTAATTTGCGACTGCTCGGCAACCGAGCCTTTGACCATCGCATCCAGGGCCAGATAGTTCTGCCGGGCGTTATCGATATCGCTTTCGGAGAAAGGGTTCACCCGTGCCTGGCTGCCCTTGAGATAGCGCTGGTAGTCTTTGTACAAGCGGTCACGCTCTGCGGAAACCCGCGTGGTATTGGCCTGCGCTTCGGAAAGCTGGCCCTTCAGGGTATCAACATTGTGCGTGGCGGTGACGAGGTCAGCCTGGAGGCGGTCGACCCGCGCCTGATAGCGGGTTGGGTCGAGTTTAAATAACACCTCGCCTTTTTTAATCAGCTGGTTATTTTTATCCGTCACTTCGCTGACTACACCGGTGACCTGCGGCGTAATTGGAATGGAAATCACCGCCTTCTGGGCCGTAAAGGTATAAGGGTGGTTATAGTTCATTAATAAAATAAGTCCGCTAACTAAAAAGACACCGCCTAATGCCGCGGTTGCCAGCGTCCATTGATTCACCGGAATACGGAATATTTTAAATACCGCCCACGCGAGCGCGACGTAGGTCAAAACAATCAGCAGATCCATGTTTATTGCTCCGCAGTCGTGTCAGCCGAGGGGCGAATTTCCGCCAGCTTTTGCTCAAGATCCGTCACCCTTTGGGTAAGCCGGGCAAGCGTATCGTCAGCGGGTGGCTGAGGCTCTGGCGCAGGAATATGCGACTGCATGCCCCACCCCCGGTCGGGCTGGTAGAGCGTCGCCCAGATCCATAAAAACGGCCATATCACATGCAGAGTAAACAGACTAACCCACCCGGCGGTATGAATCGCATCGGCATGGGGATGGTTGCGTTTTTTCGCGATGTTATAGGGAATATCATGAATCATGATGATTCCGTAAAACAGCACCAGAAAGACGAAGATGAGCACACCCAACGCAAAATAGTTTAGAAACATACCTGCCTCAGATTCACGCTATTCGGGTTTTTGAGATGTTTGGCGGCCGAATACACGACTGACCGATATGTTGAAAATAATGCTCAAACGCTATTTTCGCCATCACCCGGCGGGGTAATTTTTATTTCTGGAGAGAGGCAAGCCTATCCCGGGTAATACCCAGTGCATTACCCGTTTGAGAAACAGCCCAAACCGACGCTATTTGTGCTGCGAATCTACCGGACGGTACAGGTTGCGATAGTAGGCCAAACGCTCAAGGAACATCCCGGCTTTATCTTCCGGAATATCGTCCGGCACGCGATCGTTATGCGGCTTTTTGTGCAGGTACTCGACAAACGCCTGGCTGGAGGCCATAAAATCGACCGCTTTATCGATAATCTGCGGAATGTTTTCACCCATTTTATTGCTCATCGCACGTCCTCCTCATCGATTAACCTTATCTTAAGAATGGATAATCAACGCCAACCCGGTTAAGGAAAATGTGCGGATTTTTGTCACTTATTTTCAAAAAAGCGATCGCGTTAACTCATTCTATAAATCACTTTATAATTCATATTGTTATTTAAATAATTTGCTAATTATCACACAAAGAAACTTCTCCATTTTGTATAATTAACTACCAGAAATGAGCGACAACGCGCATACTAGAGGCTATTACGTCTATTTGTTATCAGATACCGGCAACATGAAAGAAATCGAAAAAAACGAAATTAAACGCCTGAGCGACCTGCTTGATGCGATCCGCCACCAGCAGGCAGCGCTGTCCCTGGTGGAAGGCGCCGAAAAGTACGCTGAGCTTGAAGTTGAAAAAACCAAGCTTGAAACGGAAATCGCGCGTCTGCGTGAAGTCCGTACTCAGAAGCTGAGTAAAGAAGCACAGCAACTGACCAAACTGCCGTTCAGCCGTGCGATTACCAAAAAAGAACAGGCCGACATGGGCAAGCTGAAGAAAAGCGTCCGCGGTCTGGTGGTTGTACACCCAATGAGCGCGCTTGGCCGCGAAATGGGCCTGCAGGAGATGACCGGGTTCGCGAAGAGCGAGTTCTAAGTCACCTCCCCTGAACCTTCTCCCGCCGGGAGAAGGTTGTCTTTCCTCCCCAAAACCTCTCCCGCAATTGGCCCAACCAATTTCACAACCAAATCGCTATTGGTTCACAATTCCATAATCTCTAGTCACAAACACATTGCTAGAACATAACATTTAGTTAACCATTCATTGGCATTACCCCTACATCACCATATTGGCAGGGCCACTTTTACACAAACCGTGACGCAGAGCTGAGCATAGACTCACCGCAACCGGCGCGTGTGGCCCCCTGGAGACCTGCATGAGCCTCTGGCAACAAAACTACGACCCGGCTGGGAATATCTGGCTGTCTAGTCTGATCGCATCACTTCCGATCCTGTTCTTCTTCTTCGCGCTGATTAAGCTCAAGCTGAAAGGCTATGTCGCGGCAAGCTGGACGGTATTTATCGCGCTGGCCGTGGCGCTGTTGTTCTACAAGATGCCGGTTGATCGCGCGCTGGCGTCGGTGGTTTACGGCTTCTTCTACGGCCTGTGGCCGATTGCCTGGATTATTATCGCCGCCGTTTTCGTCTACAAAATCTCGGTGAAGACCGGACAGTTCGACATTATTCGTTCGTCGATCCTCTCGATTACCCCGGACCAGCGCCTGCAAATGCTGATTGTTGGCTTCTCCTTCGGTGCATTCCTCGAAGGGGCAGCGGGCTTTGGCGCGCCGGTGGCGATTACCGCCGCGCTGCTGGTTGGCCTTGGCTTTAACCCGCTGTATGCCGCAGGCCTGTGCCTTATCGTCAACACCGCGCCGGTGGCGTTCGGTGCAATGGGAATTCCGATTCTGGTTGCTGGTCAGGTGACCGGGCTCGATAGCTTCCACATTGGTCAGATGGTGGGTCGCCAGTTGCCGTTCCTGACCATTATCGTGCTGTTCTGGATCATGGCGATTATGGACGGCTGGCGCGGCGTCAAAGAGACCTGGCCTGCCGTGATGGTCGCGGGCGGTTCGTTTGCTATCGCCCAGTACCTCAGCTCCAACTTCCTCGGGCCGGAACTGCCGGACATCATCTCTTCACTGGTTTCACTGGTGTGTCTGACGCTGTTCCTCAAGCGCTGGCAGCCGGTACGTATTTTCCGCTTCGGCGATATGGGCGCTTCGCAGGTCGATATGAACCTGTCACGCACTCACTACACCGCAGGGCAAGTGATTCGCGCCTGGTCACCGTTCCTGTTCCTGACCGCGACCGTCACCCTGTGGAGCATCCCTCCGTTTAAAGCACTGTTCGCACCGGGCGGCGCGTTGTATGACCTGGTGATTAACATTTCAGTACCGTACCTCGACAAGCTGGTTGCTCGTATGCCTCCAGTGGTAAGTCAGGCCACGGCCTATGCGGCGGTGTATAAGTTCGACTGGCTGTCAGCGACTGGCACCGCGATTCTGTTTGCTGCCCTGCTTTCTATCGTCTGGCTGCGTATGAAGCCAAAAGATGCCATCAGCACCTTTGGCTCCACGCTGAAAGAGCTGGCGTTACCGATTTACTCCATCGGCATGGTGCTGGCGTTCGCCTTTATCTCGAACTACTCCGGCCTGTCGTCGACGCTGGCACTGGCGCTGGCGCATACCGGCCATGCGTTCACCTTCTTCTCACCGTTCCTGGGTTGGCTCGGCGTGTTCCTGACCGGTTCAGACACCTCTTCTAACGCCCTGTTCGCCGCGCTTCAGGCGACCGCCGCGCAGCAGATTGGCGTGTCGGATGTGCTGTTGGTTGCCGCCAACACCACCGGCGGCGTGACCGGGAAGATGATTTCACCGCAGTCCATCGCCATTGCCTGTGCGGCGGTTGGCCTGGTGGGTAAAGAGTCTGACCTGTTCCGCTTTACCGTGAAACACAGCCTGATCTTCACCTGTATGGTGGGCGTGATAACGACGCTGCAGGCTTACGTCTTAACCTGGATGATTCCGTGATAATACTGCCCAAACGTCTGTCAGACGATGTCGCCTGCCGCGTGCGGGCACTGATTGAAGAACAGCAACTGGAGGCGGGCATGCGATTGCCCGCCGAAAGAAAGCTGGCAGCTCAGCTTGGCGTCTCGCGCAACTCTCTGCGCGAAGCGCTGGCGAAGCTGGTGAGCGAAGGACTACTGCTTAGCCGTCGCGGCGGCGGCACCTTCGTGCGCTGGCAACATGAGGGCTGGTCTGAACAGAATATTGTGCAGCCGCTGAAAACCCTGCTGGCCGATGACCCTGACTACAGTTTCGATATCCTTGAAGCCCGCCACGCCATCGAAGCCAGCACCGCATGGTACGCCGCGATGCGCGCGACCGATGCCGACAAAGAGAAAATCCGCCTCTGCTTTGAAGCCACCCAGAGCGACGACCCGGATCTCGCCTCACAGGCCGACGTGCGTTTCCATCTGGCCATCGCCGAGGCATCTCACAACGTGGTGCTGCTGCAAACCATGCGCGGCTTTTTCGACCTCCTGCAGTCCTCAGTCATTCAGAGCCGCGAGCGCATGTATCTGGTGCCACCGGTCTTTGCGAAGCTCACCGAGCAGCATCTGGCCGTACTGAACGCCATTACCGCTGGCGATGCCGAAGGCGCCCGTCAGGCGATGATGGCGCACCTCGGCTTTGTCCACACCACCATAAAACGTTTTGATGAAGACCTGGCCCGCCAGGCGCGGATCACCCGCCTGCCCGACGACCACACTGAACTTTCCAGGGAGAAAAAAGCATGATTATTTCCGCCGCGAGCGACTATCGCGCTGCCGCCCAGCGCATCCTGCCACCGTTCTTGTTCCACTATATTGACGGTGGCGCGTATGCAGAACACACCCTGCGCCGCAACGTGGAAGACCTGTCAGATGTGGCGCTGCGCCAGCGTATCCTGAGAAATATGTCCGACCTAAGCCTCGAAACCACGCTGTTCAAAGAGCAGCTTTCTATGCCAGTCGCCCTGGCACCGGTTGGCTTATGTGGTATGTACGCCCGTCGCGGTGAGGTGCAGGCCGCCGCCGCCGCCGATGCCAAAGGTGTTCCGTTTACGCTTTCCACCGTGTCGGTTTGCCCAATTGAAGAAGTGGCACCAACCATCAAGCGCCCGATGTGGTTCCAGCTGTACGTGCTGCGCGATCGCGGCTTTATGCGCAACGCGCTGGAGCGCGCCAAAGCGGCGGGCTGTTCAACGCTGGTCTTTACCGTCGATATGCCAACCCCGGGCGCGCGCTATCGTGACGCTCACTCCGGCATGAGCGGCCCGAATGCCGCCATGCGCCGCTACTGGCAGGCCGCCACCCATCCACAGTGGGCGTGGGACGTGGGCCTGAACGGTCGCCCGCACGACTTAGGCAATATCTCCACCTACCTCGGCAAGCCAACCGGGCTGGAAGATTACATCGGCTGGCTGGCGAATAACTTCGATCCATCCATCTCGTGGAAAGACCTGGAGTGGATCCGCGAATTCTGGGATGGCCCGATGGTGATCAAAGGGATCCTCGACCCGGAAGATGCCCGCGACGCGGTGCGCTTCGGCGCCGACGGGATCGTCGTCTCCAACCACGGCGGCCGCCAGCTCGACGGCGTGCTCTCTTCCGCCCGCGCGCTGCCAGCCATTGCCGACGCGGTGAAAGGCGATATTACGATCCTCGCCGACAGCGGTATCCGTAATGGCCTGGATGTCGTGCGCATGATTGCGCTGGGCGCGGACAGCGTACTGTTAGGCCGCGCGTATCTGTATGCGCTGGCGACACACGGCCAGGCGGGCGTGGCTAATCTGCTGAATCTGGTTGAGAAAGAGATGAAGGTGGCGATGACGCTGACCGGAGCGAAATCGATTAAAGAGATTAGCCGTGATTCGCTAGTGCAGAGCGGCGAAGTGGCGCAGGCGTTTGGAGCAATTAAACAAGGGAGCGCGGCGTAGGTCCGTGCGGTTTTTCCCCCTCACCCTAACCCTCTCCCCGTAGGGGCGAGGGGACTGTTCTGTATCGTTTGCTCGCCCGCAGACCTGCTCTGCTCCCTCTCCCTTTCAGGGAGAGGGCCGGGGTGAGGGTTTCCCCAAATTCTGCTATCCTGCCCCCCGCAATCCAAGGGGGCAGTATGCTTAACATCGTTTTATTCGAACCTGAAATCCCGCCGAATACCGGGAACATCATCCGTCTGTGCGCCAACACCGGCTTTCGTCTGCATATCATCGAACCGATGGGCTTTGCCTGGGACGACAAACGCCTACGCCGCGCCGGGTTGGACTACCATGAGTTCACTGCCGTTACACGCTATGCCAATTACGCCGCCTTTGTTGAGCGCGAAAACCCGCAGCGTCTGTTTGCCCTGACCACCAAAGGTACGCCCGCACACAGCGCGGTGAACTATCAGGACGGTGACTATCTGATGTTTGGCCCGGAAACGCGCGGGCTGCCTGCAACCATTCTGGACGCGCTGCCGCCGGAGCAAAAAATCCGTATTCCAATGATGCCGGACAGCCGCAGCATGAACCTGTCAAACGCGGTGTCGGTGGTGGTGTATGAAGCGTGGCGCCAGCTGGGGTATCCTGGCGCGGTATTGCGCAGCTAGTGCCTTGCCCGGGCTACATTTGAAGGTAGCCCGGCGGAATGAAGCGACGCCGGGAAAACAGCAACGTTAAATCCCGTCGCCGTACTCAAACCCGTGGTTGATGCCGTTGAAGTGCTGATCCATATCCATCGCCGGTTTATCCGACTCCGGCTTGCCGACGATACGCGCCGGTACGCCCGCAGCGGTGGTGTGTGGTGGCACCGGCTGGAGAACTACCGAGCCCGCGCCAATCTTCGCCCCGCGACCCACTTCAATATTGCCGAGGATCTTCGCCCCGGCACCAATCATCACGCCTTCGCGGATTTTCGGGTGACGGTCGCCGCTGGTTTTACCGGTACCGCCGAGGGTCACGGACTGTAGGATAGAGACGTCGTTTTCGATAACCGCGGTTTCGCCCACCACAATACCGGTCGCGTGGTCGAGCATGATGCCGCGGCCAATCTTCGCCGCCGGGTGGATATCCACCTGGAACGACACCGATACCTGGTTTTGCAGGAAAATGGCCAGCGCGCGTCGCCCCTGCGCCCACAGCCAATGGCCGATACGGTAAGCCTGTAAGGCGTGGAAGCCTTTCAGATACAGCAGCGGCGTAGAATATTTGTCGACCGCCGGGTCACGGGTGCGCACGGCCTGAATATCACAGGCGGCAGCAGCGATCATTTCCGGGTCTGCGGCGTAGGCCTCTTCCACCACTTCGCGAATAGCGATGGCGGGCATAATTGGCGAAGCCAGCTTGTTGGCGAGCATGTAGCTTAAGGCGCTGCCGAGGTTTTCGTGCTTGAGTAACGTCGCGTGATAGAAACTGGCGAGCATAGGCTCACAGTCCGCCAGAGCCCTGGCTTCCGCTTTAATATTGTTCCAGACAATTTCCAGTTCTTCACACGACATTGCTTACTCCAGACATATTGGAACGATCGGCAAGTCTGCGCTTGCCGGATCGTCGGGATGACAAAGGTTTCCTGCGTTTCTAGCTGCCGCTATGCTCATCCTTGCGTGCACGACCTAGTAAGGTCAATGCTGCCTCGCGCGCGTTTTTTCCGCAATATAATACCTGATAAATTTCCTCGGTTATTGGCATTTCGACACCTACACGGTGCGCCAACTCGCGGACTTCTTTGGTATTACGGTAACCTTCGACCACCTGGCCAATACTGTCCTGCGCTTCCTGAACCTGTGCGCCTTTCCCCAGCGCCATGCCGAAACGACGGTTGCGCGACTGGTTGTCGGTACAGGTCAGCACTAAATCGCCGAGCCCCGCCATACCCATAAAGGTCACGGGATCAGCGCCCAGAGCCACGCCGAGGCGCGACATTTCGGTCAGGCCACGGGTGATCAGCGCCGTACGTGCGTTCGCACCAAAGCCGATACCGTCGGAGATACCTGCGCCAATCGCAATCACGTTTTTCACCGCGCCGCCCAACTGGACGCCGATGAAATCCGGGTTGCTGTAGACGCGGAAGCTCTTGCCGCAGTGCAGCAACTGCTGCAAATCGTCAGCAAAGACCGGATCCGTCGCCGCCAGCGAAATTGCCGTTGGCATACCTGCAGCCAGTTCTTTGGCAAAGGTCGGGCCGGAAATCACCGCCAGTGGAATCTCGTCGCCCAGCGCTTCACGCGCCACGTCCTGCAACAGGCGGCCGGTTTCAGCCTCCAGCCCTTTCGTCGCCCATAACAGGCGCGCGTCAGGACGCAGCAGCGGTTTCATCTGGCGCAATACGTCGCCAAACACGTGGCTTGGCACCACCACCAGAATATCGCGGCTGGCGGCCAGCGCGGTCGCTAAGTCGCTTTCCAGATGGAGAGTATCAGGGAACGGAACGTCGGGAAGGAATGCCGCATTGCAGCGATCGTGCTGTAAGGTCGCGACATGTTTGGGATCGTGGCCCCAGAGTACAACCTGGTGCCCGTTTCTTGCCACGGTGATGGCAAGAGCGGTGCCGTACGAGCCGGCACCGATCACAGTCATTGAAGCATTAAGTGCGTTCATCAGGCATCCTGATGTTGTTCTGCACCTTCGCCAGCCTGCTGTTGCAGATAGTTCATGAACAGCGCATCAAAGTTAACCGGCGCAAGGTTCAGCTGTGGGAAAGTCCCACGGGAAACCAGGCTGGTGATGCATTCACGCGCATACGGGAACAGGATGTTCGGGCAGTATGCACCCAGGCAATGCGCCATCTGAGTCCCTTCAATACCTTCGATGGAGAAGATACCCGCCTGCTGAGTTTCGCACAGGAACGCGGTTTCTTCGCCAAGGGTCGCCGTTACGGTGACACGCAGCACCACTTCATACACGCCTTCAGCCAGTTGGTTGGAAGCCGTATCAAGATCAAGTTTAACCTCTGGCTGCCAATCTTTCTGGAAAACGTGTGGTGCATTTGGTGCTTCGAAAGAAACATCTTTGGTGTAGATGCGCTGAATCTGGAAAGCCATTTCTGCGTTGTTTTGTTCTGACATGTGTAAAAACCCTTTCGTGTTGTCCTTAAAAAAAGCGGTATGCCTCACGCCCGCCCAGGTCAGGCGTGAACGCTTCGCAAAGCATTAGCGCAGCAGGGGATCGAGTCCACCACGCGCATCAAGCGCGTACAAGTCATCACAGCCGCCAATGTGCTGTGCATCAATAAAAATCTGCGGAACCGTGGTACGGCCGCTGCGCTGAATCATCTCTTCGCGCTTTTCGGCGTTACCGTCGATTGGCAGTTCCTGGAAGGCAACGCCTTTTTCAGACAGCAGCGCCTTCGCACGATGGCAATAAGGACATGTCGCTTTGGTATAGATCTCAATCTTAGCCATGACAGCTCTCCTGACTTTACCCGATGAATGAGCCGGAATTATTTGCCGCGAACCAGAGGCAGGTTTTCACCGCTCCAGCCTGCGATACCTTCTTTCAGTACGAAGACTTTTTCAAAGCCGGCTTTCAGCAGCGCGCTAGCAGATTCAGTCGCCTGCATACCGGAACTGTCGGTCACGATAACCGGCTTGTCTTTGTGTTTGTCCAGCTCGCCAACGTTGTTGGCTTTAATTTCAGCCGGCAGCAGGTTCACAGAACCGGCGATGTGGCCTTTACGGAAATCGTCACGCTGGCGCAGGTCAACAACCACTGCGTCTTCTTTGTTAATCAGACGGGTCGCTTCACCACGGTTGATGACCTTAACTTTAGACATCAGCCCTTTAAAGGTGGTGACCAGTACGGCCGCCAGCAGCGCGATCCACGCGATGCTCAGGACAGGGTGACGACCAACGAATTGCATAATCTCTTGCATGGGGGGTAACAGCTCCCGACGTGTAATGTTTAAAAACCAGGGATGGAGTATACCTGCGGCGTGGCGCAAATACAGCCAGCGCGCGCGATGTAATGCGTTTTCTGCGGAGTGCTACGGAAAAAAGGGAGGAATTGTGCGTTTTTCAGCGCGCATCTCCCCGCTTTCTTTGATCTCTCGTTGTTATTTTATCGATTCAGCTGTAGTAAAATTACGCAAATTTTCTGTCTTTAGAGCATGAGGTTGTCGCAATGTCGGTTACTAAAAAACCTATGGTACTGGTGATTCTGGATGGCTACGGCTACCGCGAAGAGCATCAGGATAACGCTATTTACAGCGCTAAAACTCCGGTTATGGACGCGCTGTGGGCAAAACGTCCACATACCCTGATCCACGCTTCTGGCCTGGAAGTCGGTCTGCCAGACGGTCAGATGGGTAACTCTGAAGTCGGTCACGTGAACCTGGGCGCAGGCCGCATCGTGTATCAGGACCTGACCCGTCTTGATGTTGAAATCAAAGAGCGCACTTTCTTCGCTAACCCGGTGCTGTCAGGCGCAGTAGATAAAGCCGTTGCTGCGGGCAAAGCGGTACACATCATGGGTCTGCTGTCCGCCGGTGGCGTACACAGCCATGAAGACCACATCATGGCGATGGTCGAACTGGCCGCTGAACGTGGTGCAGAAAAAATCTACCTGCACGCCTTCCTCGACGGTCGCGACACCCCACCGCGCAGCGCAAACGGCTCCCTGCAGAAATTTGAAGAGAAATTTGCCGCGCTGGGCAAAGGCCGCGTGGCCTCCATCATCGGCCGTTACTATGCAATGGACCGTGACAACCGTTGGGATCGCGTTGAACAAGCTTACAACCTGCTGGTTGAAGCCAAAGGCGAATTCCAGGCTGACACCGCGGTTGCCGCGCTGGAAGCTGCTTACGCTCGCGATGAAAACGACGAATTCGTGAAAGCGACCGTTATCCGCGCAGCCGGCCAGGCCGATGCCGCAATGGAAGACGGCGATGCGCTGATCTTCATGAACTTCCGTGCTGACCGTGCGCGCGAAATCACCCGTGCATTCGTTAACGCTGACTTCGACGGCTTCAAGCGCCGCAAAGAAGTGAAGCTGGGCGACTTCATCATGCTGACCGAATACGCAGCAGATATCAAAGCGCCATGTGCTTACCCACCAGCCTCCCTGGAAAACACCTTCGGTGAGTGGATGGCGAAGCATGAGAAGACTCAGCTGCGTATTTCCGAAACTGAGAAATACGCTCACGTCACCTTCTTCTTCAACGGCGGCGTAGAAGACCCGTTCAAAGGCGAAGATCGCATCCTGATCAACTCCCCGAAAGTGGCGACCTACGACCTGCAGCCGGAAATGAGCTCCGCAGAGCTGACCGAGAAGCTGGTTGCGGCTATCGAAAGCGGTAAGTACGACACCATCATCTGTAACTACCCGAACGGCGATATGGTTGGTCATACCGGCGTGATGGAAGCCGCGGTGAAAGCGGTTGAAGCGCTGGATCACTGCCTGGATGAAGTTACCCGCGCCGTCGAGAAAGTGGGTGGCCAGCTGCTGGTTACCGCTGACCACGGCAACGCTGAGCAGATGCGTGACCCGGCTACCGGCCAGGCACACACCGCGCACACCAGCCTGCCGGTTCCGCTGATCTACGTGGGTGATAAATCCGTGAAAGCGGTGGAAGGCGGCAAGCTCTCCGATATCGCGCCAACCATGCTGACGCTGATGGGGATGGAAATCCCGCAACAGATGACTGGTAAGCCGCTGTTCATCGTGGAATAATCCTTCCCCATGAGGGGAAAGGCGATTTATTCCATTAAGTGGGCCGAGGCGACGCTTCGGTCCACGTTCTACGCCAGCGCACTCAGCGCTGGCGTATTGCTGTGCGCCGCGCCCGCCCATGCGGACGACCGCTCACAGCTCCAGTCTATTCAGGCCGATATCGCCGCTAAAGAGCGCGCGGTTCGCCAACAGCAGCAACAGCGCTCTACGCTTCTCGCCCAACTGCAAGCGCAGGAACAGGCCATTGCCGCCGCCGCGCGTCAGCTGCGCGACACACAAAACTCGCTGGCTCAGCTCAACACGCAAATTGCCAATATGAATGCCTCCATCGCTAAGCTGGAAAAGCAGCGTGCTGCGCAGGAGCGTAATCTGGCCGCGCAGCTTGATGCGGCGTTCCGCCAGGGCGAGCACACGGGTATTCAGCTTATCCTCAGCGGTGAAGAGAGCCAGCGCGGGCAGCGCCTGCAGGCCTACTTTGGCTACCTGAACCAGGCGCGCCAGGAGACTATCGCCGAACTTAAGCAGACGCGTGAAGAAGTCGCCACGCAGAAAACCGAGCTGGAAGAGAAGCAGAGCGAACAGCAAACGCTGCTGTACGAGCAGAAGGCCCAGCAGGCCAAACTCGAAGCGGCGCGTAATGAGCGCCAGAAAACCCTTTCCGGGCTCGAATCCTCCATCCAGGCAGGTCAACAGCAGCTCGGTGAAATGCGCGCGAACGAATCCCGTCTGCGTAGCAGCATTGCCCGCGCGGAAGCCGCCGCCAAAGCCCGCGCCGAACGCGAAGCGCGCGAAGCCGAGGCCGTGCGCGACCGACAGCAGGAAGCCACCCGTAAAGGCACCACCTACAAACCTTCCGAAAGCGAACGCTCGCTGATGGCCCGTACCGGCGGCCTGGGTGCGCCACGCGGTCAGGCCTACTGGCCGGTTCGTGGGACCACGCTGCATCGTTATGGCGAACAGCTGCAAGGTGAGCTACGTTGGAAGGGGATGGTTATCAGCGCATCGGAAGGCACCGAAGTGAAAGCCATCGCCGATGGACGCGTCATTCTTGCCGACTGGCTCCAGGGCTACGGTCTTGTGGTCGTGGTCGAGCACGGTAAGGGTGATATGAGCCTGTACGGTTATAACCAAAGCGCGCTGGTCAGCGTAGGCACCCAGGTGCGCGCCGGCCAGCCTATCGCTCTGGTGGGCAACAGTGGTGGTCAAGGCAGACCGTCACTCTATTTCGAAATTCGCCGTCAGGGTCAGGCGGTCAATCCACTGCCGTGGTTGGGAAGATAAGTTTTGCTTCAATTTCGCAGGGTAGTTCTGCTCAGTGCGCTGGCATTAGCCGCACCGAGTTACGCCGGTAAATTATCAATCGTTATCGATGACTTTGGTTATCGTCCACAGACGGAAAATCAGGTACTGGCGATGCCATCCACCATTTCCGTCGCCGTGTTACCCAACGCTCCCCACGCGCGTGAAATGGCCACCAAAGCCCATAACAGCGGGCACGAGGTGCTGATTCACCTGCCGATGGCGCCGCTCAGCAAGCAGCCGCTGGAGAAAGACACGCTTCGCCCGGATATGAGCAGCGATGAGATCGAGCGGATTATTCGCGAAGCCGTAGATAAAGTACCGTACGCCGTCGGACTAAATAACCATATGGGCAGTGCGATGACCTCCAGCCTGTTCGGGATGCAGAAGGTGATGCAGGCGCTTAGCCGCTACAACCTCTATTTCCTTGATAGCATGACCATCGGCAACAGCCAGGCCATGCGCGCCGCCAACGGTACCGGCGTGAAGGTGATTAAGCGTCGGGTCTTCCTGGATGATACGCAGAACGAAGCGGATATCCGCGTACAGTTTAATCGGGCTATCGATTTAGCACGCCGCAACGGTTCGGCTATCGCCATTGGCCACCCGCACCCGACCACCGTCCGCGTACTACAGCAGATGGTCTACAACCTGCCAGCGGATATCACCCTGGTACGTCCGAGCAGCCTGCTCAACGAGCCGCAGGTGGATACGTCTAAGCCTAACAACAGCCTGCCGCCTCAAAGCCAACCCACCGCACCGCGCAATCCGTTCCGCGGCGTAACGCTCTGCAAGCCGAAGAAACCGCTGGAGCCTGTATACGCCAGCCGTTTCTTCAACGTATTGAGCGAGAGCATCACCCACAGCACGCTGGTGAAATATATGCAGCAGCAGTGGCAGGGGTGGCGGCGGAGCAGTTAGCCTTTCAGACCCAAGGTTAAATGGGCCAGACGACGAGGCGTGAGTGACTTATCGCGCCACTGACCAAAGCGGATGGCCCATAGCATCACCTGATATGCCAGCTTCACGCTGCAAATGTTGCTCACCATCCGTTTAAACATCCCCGAAACATCCACCTCGGCAATCATTCGCTCGCGAATTTTCTGGTCCGGCTCTTTGCGAATGCAGTGGCAGACACGCAGCGCTTCGTAGATAACCTGTTGTTTAAACTCCGGGTATATTGGAATGCGCCCGGCGTAATCGTGGTTCATCTTATCGAGCAGGCGGGTAATTTTGATGTAATGACGCTGGTAGTCCAGGTTCTTCAGACCGGTACGCGGCAGACGACTGATGGAAGCGTCGTGGAGAAAATATTTGTACAGTGGCACTTCCGTGTAACGCGCGCGTTTAGCGTTAAACATGAATTCGGTCGTCCAGATTATATCCTGGTGGTGTAGACCCGAAATAAACGAGAGGCCTGCATCGCTGATGGTTTGGTGGCGGTAAACACCCATCCACACCACATGGCGCCAGCGACGGCTCGCGAGCCCTTTACGCAGCCAATCCGGCCCGGTCATGACCTCGGTCGAGCGAATGCGATCGGTAGGAATCGATGCCCAGGTTTTGCCCGTTTCGGCAATACACCAGTCAGCATTGCACTGCGCCACGTCCAGATTGTCCTTGAGCGCCATATTCATCAGCGTTTCGTACATTTCCGGGTAGGCAATGTCATCACCGTCAACGTAGGCAATGTACTCACCCTTTGCGACTTTCATCCCGGTATTTCGCGCCGCAGAAACGCCACCGTTACGCTGATGCAGCAGGTGAACGTGCGGATAGCGATCCGCATAGGATTGGGCGAGTTCTGCCGAGTTATCCGTCGAACCATCGTTAACGATGATTATCTCGATATTCTTCCAGGTTTGCGCGATCAGCGAATCCATACAAGCGATAAACGGCTCGCCGGTATTGTAAAGCGGCATTATGACGCTCAGGAGACCGGGGGTGTAGGTCATATAAAATCCTGCCAGACAGTGTAATTAACGGCAATATTTAACATATTAGACGGCAAAAAGTCAGAGAAAGTGTTGCACTCTATGCTGTGTCAGGGCAAAAAAAATCCCCGGGTATTCAACGCGAATCAATACCCGGGGACAACTTTCGTGAAAGCGATTAATCCCAGCTCAGAATCACTTTACCCGATTGGCCTGAGCGCATAGCGTCGAAGCCCTTCTGGAAATCGTCAATGCCGAAACGGTGGGTAATGATCGGAGACAGGTCCAGACCAGACTGGAGCAACGCCGCCATTTTGTACCAGGTTTCAAACATTTCTCGACCGTAGATACCTTTAATAAACAGCCCCTTAAAGATAACCTTGGTCCAGTCGATGGACATATCTGATGGTGGAATACCCAGCATCGCGATACGTCCGCCGTGGTTCATGGTGTCGAGCATAGAGCGGAACGCCGGCGGCGCGCCGGACATCTCCAGACCGACATCGAAGCCTTCGGTCATGCCCAGTTCAGCCATCACGTCGGTGAGATTTTCTTTGGAGACGTTGACCGCACGGGTGACGCCCATTTTGCGCGCCAGATCCAGGCGGTATTCGTTAACGTCGGTGATCACCACGTTACGCGCGCCCACGTGCTTAGCCACTGCCGCCGCCATCACGCCAATCGGGCCCGCGCCAGAAACCAGCACATCTTCACCCACCAGGTCGAATGAGAGCGCCGTGTGTACCGCGTTGCCGAACGGGTCGAAAATAGACGCCAGATCGTCAGAGATATTGTCCGGGATTTTGAAGGCGTTAAACGCCGGGATCACTAGATATTCTGCAAAACAGCCCGGGCGGTTCACGCCCACGCCAATGGTGTTGCGGCACAGGTGCGTACGACCGGCGCGGCAGTTACGGCAGTGACCGCAGGTGATATGGCCTTCACCAGAGACGCGGTCGCCGACCTTAAAGCCACGCACTTCCTGACCAATACCCACGACCTCACCAACATACTCGTGGCCCACCACCATCGGCACTGGAATTGTCTTCTGCGACCATTCATCCCAGTTGTAGATATGCACGTCGGTGCCACAAATGGCGGTTTTGCGAATCTTAATCAGCAGGTCGTTATGGCCGAGTTCCGGTTCAGGAACATCGGTCATCCAGATCCCTTCTTCCGCTTTCAGTTTGGATAACGCTTTCATCTCACACCCTTAGGCAATCACGCCCAGTTGTTTCCCGATGCGGGTAAAGGCTTCCACCGCACGTTCAATTTGTTCCGTCGTATGCGCCGCCGACATCTGGGTGCGAATACGCGCCTGGCCTTTCGGTACGACCGGGAAGAAGAAGCCGGTCACGTAGATCCCTTCTTTTTGCAGTTCGCGGGCAAAGTTCTGTGCAATCACGGCATCGCCCAGCATCACCGGGATAATCGCGTGATCGGCCCCTGCCAGCGTGAAACCTGCTGCGGACATTTTTTCGCGGAACAGACGCGCGTTTGCCCACAGGCGATCGCGCAGTTCAGCGCCAGACTCCACCATCTCCAGCACTTTGATAGAGGCAGCGACAATGGCTGGCGCCAGAGAGTTAGAGAACAGATACGGGCGGGAACGCTGACGCAACCACTCCACCACCTCTTTACGGGCAGCGGTATAGCCGCCGGACGCGCCACCGAGCGCTTTACCCAGCGTACCGGTGATGATGTCTACACGGCCCATCACGTCGCAGTATTCGTGGGAGCCACGGCCGCCCTCGCCAACAAAACCGACGGCGTGGGAGTCATCGACCATCACCAGCGCATCGTATTTGTCTGCCAGATCGCACACCCCTTTCAGGTTGGCAATCACGCCGTCCATGGAGAACACGCCGTCGGTGGCAATCAGCACGTGCCGCGCACCGGCTTCACGGGCTTCTTTCAGACGTTCTTCCAGTTCCTGCATGTCGTTGTTGGCGTAGCGGAAACGCTTCGCTTTGCACAGACGCACGCCGTCGATGATAGAGGCATGGTTCAGCGCATCGGAGATAATGGCATCTTCAGCGCCCAGCAGCGTCTCAAACAGGCCACCGTTCGCGTCGAAACAGGAGGAGTACAGAATCGCATCTTCCATACCGAGGAAGCTGGCCAGCTTCTGCTCGAGCACCTTGTGGCTGTCCTGGGTGCCGCAGATAAAACGAACGGAGGCCATACCAAAACCATGGCTGTCCATACCCGCTTTCGCAGCATTGATCAGTTCAGGATGGTTCGCCAGGCCAAGGTAGTTGTTGGCGCAAAAGTTGATAACGTGGCTGCCGTCGCCCACGGTGATATCCGCCTGCTGAGCGGAGGTGATAATACGTTCTTCTTTAAACAACCCTTCCGCACGAGCAGTGTCCAGGTCGTTCGTTAACTGTTTGTAGAAATCACCACGCATTGCAACTCTCCAGATCCGGTAAAATTTGGCACATATTACCCAAAGCTATACGCTGATACGAGATGATGCATGTCTGAATGAATTATTTGCAGCATAAATCACGCGGCCTGATGTTCACGACACGGCGAAAGGCTGAAGGCTTAGCAATGTGATGATATGATAAAGGGTATTCGTGCCCGGGATTGTCCAGGGCCTATTCATTTCAAAGGTTACAGTTATGATTATCGTTACCGGCGGCGCTGGCTTCATTGGCAGCAACATCGTGAAAGCGCTCAATGACAAAGGCATCACTGACATTCTGGTGGTGGATAACCTGAAAGATGGCACCAAGTTTGTGAACCTGGTCGACCTGGACATCGCCGACTACATGGATAAAGAAGACTTTCTGATCCAGGTGATGGCCGGTGAAGAGTTCGGTGAAATCGAAGCTGTCTTCCACGAAGGTGCCTGCTCCTCTACCACCGAGTGGGATGGTAAGTACGTGATGGATAACAACTATCAGTACTCCAAAGAGCTACTGCACTACTGCCTGGAACGTGAAATTCCGTTCCTGTACGCTTCTTCTGCAGCCACCTACGGCGGCCGCACCAGCGACTTCATCGAATCCCGCGAGTTCGAAAAACCGTTGAACGTGTACGGCTACTCCAAATTCCTGTTCGACGAATACGTACGTCGCATCATGCCGGAAGTAGACTCGCCAATCGTCGGCTTCCGCTACTTCAACGTTTACGGCCCGCGTGAAGGTCACAAAGGCAGCATGGCAAGCGTCGCGTTCCACCTGAACACCCAGTTGAACAATGGCGAGAGCCCGAAACTGTTCGAAGGTAGTGACGGCTTCAAGCGTGACTTCGTCTACGTTGGCGACGTTGCGGCAGTAAACCTGTGGTTCTGGGAAAACGGTAAATCCGGCATCTTTAACCTCGGTACCGGTCGTGCAGAATCCTTCCAGGCCGTCGCAGATGCAACCCTGGCGTACCACAAAAAAGGCAGTATCGAATACATTCCGTTCCCGGACAAACTGAAAGGCCGCTATCAGGCGTTCACCCAGGCCGATCTGACCAACCTGCGCGCTGCAGGCTACGATAAGCCGTTCAAGACCGTCGCCGAAGGCGTAGCGGAATATATGGCCTGGCTGAACCGCGACGCGTAAGTATGAAAATTTTGGTGATAGGCCCGTCATGGGTGGGCGACATGATGATGTCGCAAAGTCTCTATCGCACGCTCAAGGCGCGCTATCCCCAGGCGATAATCGACGTGATGGCACCTGCGTGGTGCCGTCCACTGTTATCGCGGATGCCGGAAGTCAATGAAGCGATCGCTATGCCTTTAGGGCACGGCGCGCTGGAAATTGGCGAACGGCGCAAGCTCGGTCATAGCCTGCGCGAACGGCGCTACGATCGCGCATATGTACTGCCTAACTCGTTTAAATCGGCGCTGGTACCGTTCTTTGCGGGTATTCCACTGCGCACCGGCTGGCGCGGAGAAATGCGCTACGGCCTGCTAAACGATGCGCGCGTGCTGGATAAAGAAGCCTGGCCGCTGATGGTCGATCGCTACGTCGCGCTGGCTTATGACAAAGGCGTGATGCGCTGCGCTAAAGATCTGCCGCAGCCGCTGCTGTGGCCCCAGTTGCTGGTTAACGAAGGGGAGAAATCCCTCGCCTGCAATGCGTTCTCGCTCTCCAGTGAACGTCCTATGATTGGCTTTTGCCCTGGCGCTGAATTTGGCCCAGCCAAGCGCTGGCCACACTATCACTACGCGACGCTGGCAAAACAGCTCATTGATGAGGGTAACCAGATTGTCCTCTTCGGTTCGGCAAAAGATCACGAAGCCGGCAATGAGATCATCGCTTCGCTGAGCGACGAACAAAAGGGCTGGTGCCGCAATCTGGCCGGCGAAACCCAGCTGGAACAGGCGGTCATCCTGATTGCCGCCTGCAAGGCTATCGTCACCAATGACTCTGGCCTGATGCACGTTGCCGCCGCGCTTAACCGCCCGCTGGTCGCGCTCTATGGGCCAAGCAGTCCTGACTTTACGCCGCCGCTCTCTAATAAGGCGCGCGTGATTCGTCTTATCACCGGCTATCACAAGGTGCGTAAAGGCGATGCCGCTCAGGGTTATCATCAGAGCCTTATCGATATTACCCCGGCCCGCGTGCTGGAAGAGCTTAATGCACTGCTAGCAAGCGAGGAAGCCTGACGCATGCGGGTTCTGATTGTCAAAACATCCTCCATGGGCGACGTGCTGCACACGCTGCCCGCGTTAACCGATGCCATGCGCGCCCTTCCCGGCATTCGCTTTGATTGGGTTGTTGAAGAAGGCTTCGCACAGATCCCGTCCTGGCACGAAGCCGTCGATCGCGTCATTCCAGTGGCGATTCGCCGCTGGCGTAAAGCGTGGTTCTCTGCGGCTATCAAAGCTGAGCGTAAAGCGTTTAAAGCAGCGGTTCAGGCCGTCACCTACGACGCGGTCATTGACGCTCAAGGCCTGGTAAAAAGCGCTGCGCTGGTCACTCGACTCGCCCATGGCGTCAAAAATGGCATGGACTGGCGTACCGCACGTGAACCGCTGGCAAGCTTGTTCTACAACCGCAAACACCACATCGCTAAAGCGCAACATGCGGTAGAACGGACGCGCGAACTGTTTGCCAAAAGCCTGGGATATGTCAAACCGGAAGCTCAGGGCGATTACGCTATTGCCCAGCATTTCCTGAATGAAGGCAATGCTGATGCTGATGCTGGGCAGTATGCCGTCTTCCTGCACGCCACCACTCGTGATGACAAGCATTGGCCGGAAGCGAAGTGGCGGGAACTTATTGGGTTATTAGATCACGCAGGAATACGTATTAAGCTCCCCTGGGGGGCGCCACATGAGGAGGCCCGCGCCAGACGACTAGCAGAGGGATTTGATTACGTTGACGTTTTACCGCGAATGAGTCTTGGAGATGTCGCCAGGATCTTAGCAGGCGCTAGGTTTGTTATATCCGTTGATACCGGATTAAGCCATTTGACCGCCGCACTGGATCGGCCGAATGTTACGCTATATGGCCCTACAGACCCGGGTTTGATTGGGGGTTACGGAAAGAATCAGGTCACATGTCGTGCCCCGGAAGGGAGGCTGGCTATGCTTGAACCCACTCAGGTTTATTCCCACATAGCATTGCTGTAATTTTTGGTACTCATCATCGCAGATATGTTAAACGTGCATTGATATCATCGCTTGCTGATTTAACCTATCTGCGGATTAATAAAACTATTTTACTGTAGCGTATTTCGCCCACGGTTAAATGGGGTCGCAGCCATTCACTTCCACCAACATAATCCGAGCAGAATTCGTCGGGAATGCCAGTATGAAGATGAAATCATAAGTCTAATAAACGATTTCTTCTTTTTCTTGCGATTTTTTATCTCTTGACGCTCTTTCTCTAACCAGCTCCCGGATAATTCCTCCGGATGATGGACAAAGTTTGCCATGTATATATCAGAAAAATAGCCCTGGCGCATCAGATATGCCCATTCGTCTATGATGAAAAAGTTATGTTCAAAACGGGATAGGAGTTTTTGAGCCATTTCAGCATTCATTAAATAACCACAGGCTCGCAAAACATACCCATGACCAAATATGACCTTACCGAAAGTCTGCCCACCAATTCGCTTAAGTTTAATTAGATTTAAGACAACTTTATTCTTATATCTTAAGCCATCCTGCCCGCCAAGTAGATATAATGTATCCTTATTGAGAACACGTTCATCGACAGTCGATATAAACTCCTTAAAGTCTTTATCGATTATTGCGTCATCCTCAAGGATGCAGACCCAATCTTGCCCACTCTGCAAAAACTGCTTAAATGCCTTCATATGGCTTAATGAGCAACCAAGTTCGCCATCCGTCGGGTTATGATTTACTCTGTGCTGAAAGTCAGTTAGCGATATCTTAGACTTTTCTTCGGCAGACAAAGTCTTGCCATAAAGAGCATCAACAAATGAATACTCAACATTTAATTCATTCATTATGTCTGATACGCGTTTCCGTCGGGTATCGTCAAAAGGAAGCGAAATGACCAGCACGTGCATGAGTTCAAACCCTCTAATATAAATTAAGCCAGCACCGTCACCATGAAAGATACATTGACAGTTACTGGCCAGCTGAATAAATTAAATTAACTATTCTATGTAGTTATATAAAATCTATCACTTCATATTTATAGTTTATTTTTTGATGTATGGTTGATAATTTTATCAGTCTTTCTTGCATAGGTTGCAAAGAGGCCTGACTCATCACGGATAATTGTATTCATGTCTTTTTCGAAGTATATCTTCAAGAATCTGAAATAGTCTCTTTGCGTTAAACCAATGTTTAACGAGGAGAAGTACAAGCCAATCAGATCCTTATTTCGCCAACGAATAGGCACCGAATTTCTTATCTGAGCCCGGTGTAAATCAATAACCGAGAGTTTAAACGCATTACCTTCAAAATTGGCCGGTTGATGCAATAAGAAGTGGCAGAGATAGCAATCACGGTGATTAACACCTCCCTGATGCATTTTTCTGACCATAACGGCAAGACGTTCAATTAATGCCATTTTAATTTTTCGCGAAGGTGGATTCGCCAGCCAATCTGCGCAATAGTCTTCCAGGCTAACCGCCGGGCTCAGATCCTCAGTGATAATAAATGAGATACGATTAAGTGGATTTAGCCCTTGCTGCCCGAAACCCACACCGTGCATTGTGTCGACACCCAATTCCTGCAGACGGTGGATCGCATTCCATTCTCTATCAGCTCCTAATACAGGCAAGCGTAAAGAGAATAAGTTCTTGATCACTTCTTTCAGTTTAGTTCCCTGGTGCCATTTCAGAAAATAGCTTTTTCCTGCAATCTCAAACCTTATCGTTCTACGCGTTTCGAGCTGTCTAAATGTTTCTCCCTGCAACTTCTGCACTTCAGAAAAAACATTTTTCCCTTTCCACAAGGATAAAAATGGTTCTTTTAACTCAACCATGGGCACCGCCTATAATAATATCAGCTGCTTTCTCAGGTAGACTATAAAGGTCTTGAGTATCAGCAAAGTGTTGTGCATTTTCTTGCCATGCAACTCTTCGCCCTGAGTCAGTTAAAGAAAAACAAACAGCTTCATTCAATAATTTTTGTTCAAATGGTTCATCAATAACAATACCGCAATTAGCATCTATAATATAATGGGCGTAACCACAAACGGCAGTTGTTATGACAGGCAAACCTGCGGCAATTGCTTCAACCAACACGATCCCTGCGGCTTCCTGATATGCCGGATGAATCAATAGATCGGCTGCCGCCATTAACTCAGAGACATCATTACGGCCGGGGAAGAATTTGATATTGTCAGCAACGCCACATTCTGTTGCCAATTTCATATAGCGCTCGGGCTTATCCTGACCAACAACAAACAGAATCGTTTGTTTGCGGACAAGTTCCGGTAAAGAAGCTATCGCCTTGATAGTTCTGTCGACACCCTTACGGGTAAAATCGGATCCGATTTGTATCATCAGATACTGGGAATCACTGATATCATTTTCTTTGCGGAAATTAGCTCTACAGTTTGGCGCCTGAGCGCTGTATTTTCTGTCCGGGTAAATTCCCGGAGGGAGAATATGGAAACGTGTTATCTCAGTATGATAATGTTTCTGAAAATCGGCAATTTGCTTATCCGTAAGCATCAACAGTTGTGTTGATGTCCCCGCAGCAAATGTTGCTTTCTCAAAGGCTGCATAATGCCGGTATCGTGGCGTCAGACGATAGAGAAAACCTTTTTCTTGCGCGACTTTTTCTGCGTAACAAACATCGGCAGCATAATACACGTCTAACCCTGGCATTTTATTAAAGCCAACAACACGTCCTGCTGGATTACTCTCAAGATGTTTACTTACCCAGCGATGATACTCTGCATTTTTCCCGTTATTGGAGCACGATTTCACAGGAACAATTATTATCTCCAGACTATCTGGAATATCTCCTTGCCATGATTGCGTGTAAACCCGCACATGGTGTCCGCGCGCTGCAACTGTCGACGCGATGCGTAAAAAATCACGCTGCAACCCACCAAAAGGGAAATATTTATACAAACAGAAGGCAATATCCATTTTATATATCCGGATGCTTTATTAATCGATTTTAGGTAACCGTGACTGTATCGCTTCAATCACGTCTTCCGCAGGTATAGCAGATAAATATTTCTTACTTCGATCAAGGTTTTCACGCGCAGGCATGGGTTGGTAATCACCAGCCCAAAATTGCGTCACATCATCAGACCATGGCCGCCAGGCGATATGATCGGTCGCGCCGAATAGACAAATGATGGGGGTTTTAACCGCTGCAGAGATATGCATCGGGGCAGAGTCTACGCCAATGAAAAGTACAGCATGATTAATTAATGCAGCAAGCTCAGGGAATGTTGTTTTACCGGCGATTTCCGTTAAGGGCTTAGTTTCACATCCCCTGGCAATCTCATCGACACAGGCAAGATCGCTTGCACCTGGTCCAGAAGTCAGTACGACCAGATACCCCAAACGATGTATCGCATCGATCACCTGGGAGAATCTCTCATTCTCCCACGATTTGAATTCTTGTCTCGCCGTTGGCTGTATAACAACATACTTTCTGGTATCAACCTGAGGGAGTTTTTTCCGAACGGATTGCCATACTGACTCCCCATAAACCATTTTCAGTACCGGGACTGATTCCTTTAGGTTTAATGGCATCAGAACAGACAAATTACGTTCAACCCAATGTTCGCCACTTAGCGGAACGTGATGGGTAAAGCTATCACGCCAGAATTTCTTATTTCTATGAGAAAAATCATGAGTTAATTTTATTGGGCAATCCAGGAAGCGACACAGTAAAGCGACTATCCACTGATCGGTAAGGTTAACCACTAAATCATAATGATTGCCGCGCAATACTCTGATCAGCATTAAGAAGTTTTTTGCTTTCTCAAAAGCAGAACTCTTCTTATTTTTTATCCCATACAATGCATGAATGTCAGGGTTTTCAGATAAAATTGGAATAGTATCTTCGTAGAGCAGAACATCAATATCTGCATCAGGATAATTTTTTTTAAGCGTACTGATGACCGGTGTGGTTAGTAACATATCACCGTGAAAGCGCATTTTTATTACCAGGATCTTTTTCACACTATACCCTTTCAGGTTATTGTTAATTTTAAATCACGCTACCGCCCCAGGCTCAACAGCTACCTGTGTACTGCAGATCACACCATCGCATTTTATCGGTTATATTATACCACTATTCACTTGACAATTCGATATCTATGAAAAGTTCTATGCGAAATAGAGAACAAATAAATGGCTTCAATATATAAAGCCATAGATTACATGATGAATATTGAGCCTATATTCTTAAATATATCACATAGGCTCATTTGATATTAATTCGTCACTCTGACTGGTTCATTTTTCTCATACAGCATCACAATAGCTATACTATATAAAAAGAATACGTTTATGAACATTTGCTCAAATAAGCAATACACCAAAATGTAACCAACCAGAGAGCAAAGTAATGAAATACTGAAAATGTCTTTTTGGGTTCTAGCACGGCCATATATATCTTTAAATGTAATGTAAAAGGCCGACACAAATAAAAGCAGCCCAATCACCCCTAAATTATAAAGAACTATTATAAAGAATGGCTCGTCTATATTATAGCCTTTGTTTCGCTCAGAATATACGCCTGGATTTTTCGGCGCATTGTGGTCCTCTAAATATTGGTTATATGTAGCATTGCCATACCCAATACCAAAGACGACATTATTGATATTCTTCATTACCAGAGGAAAACGGTCAGTGATGAGTTCATCGCGACTGGAAGTAACGTTTTTCATCTGTAGCGTTTGATCAACTTTCCGCTTTACCTGATCCACTGTATTGTAGGTACCGACCAGTAAAGCAGACATTATAATCAGCAGACTGCAGGTAGCTACCATAAATCTCTTAAGCGTTTTACTCACAAGGAATGAGATCATGAAAATCTCTACAACAATCGCTAAGATTCCACCCCGACTCCCGGTATATAACAAAAAGACAAATGCAAGCGCGGAAATGATATACAAGGCTACTTTAAGAAAAGTATTCTTTAATAAAACAGCCCCGGTCAATACAAAAGGAAATAGCATGACGACATAGAATGCGAAACCATAGCGAAGCTGTAGATACAATTCCTGCTGGTTATTTTTTATAATTCTTAAAATTGGTACCACTAAGACAATATAGGAAAGCGTTAGCATCGCCCCAATCACAAAAACCTGTCTCAGCGAGGCCTTGTGTTTGCTGAATGCACCAAAGAACAACATCATCACCAACGGGTAACGCCAGTCTTTTATCAATATGCTATAGGCGTGGAGGAATTTATTTTCATAAGTGAAAAATGCAATACAAAAAACACACCATAACGTGAAGAGAAGCAATGTTTTTCTCTTCTGTATGAGATCTAAAATATTATCTTTAATTTCAACACCGCTGACTTTTATATAATAAAAAGATAAAAGCACAGCGATGACAGAGGTTATATTGAGCACCCCTTGATTATCAATTGTAAATAACCCAAAGATCATTAGCAACAAAACTATTTTGCTTAAAATCAAGACGTTATCATTTTTACCATATCTTACTTGATTCATAAAATTGGAATCTCACCCATCAAAATTTCCTTGCTAATCAATAACAAGCGCTCAAACATACGATTTATAAGACATATTTTATTATAAAAAAACGTAAAAATCCCCTATTAATTTTGTCTCTTCCTCTCACCGCGCACCTTCGCTTTCCTTGCAAGAAAAACCAACATAACACAATGATTAATATATAAAATTTATCATGCATCTACCTCTTTCCTTCCTTTGCAGATTGTTCTATCCTATGCCAACAGAAGAGCGACTTTATCTCAGATAAACATCAGTGCGCTCTGAAAAATAAAAGGAATAAATGTGAAAGAAAATATAATAAAATATATTAAGAATGCACATATTGAAAATGATGATACAACAAATCCATGTGTCAACATTACCTATGGTGCTGATAGACCTTTTCTCTATGGAACCGGTGTTTCGATTACATCTGTCCTTTTAAATAACCGCGATATTAATTTTCACTTTCATATTTTTACTAATTACCTTGATGAACATCAACTTCATCTTTTTTCTACCCTGACAAAACAATATAATACCCGCATCACATTTTATGTATTAGATGACAATGAACTAAAAAATCTACCTACTGCATCTAAAGCATGGAATTATTCAATCTATTTTAGACTTATTGCGATTGATTACTTTGCAGATAAATTAACCAATATTATATACCTTGATTCTGATATCATATGTAAAGAGAGTCTTGCTCCCTTACTCAAAGAAGAATTCAATGACAATGTATTAATGGCTGTTCATGACAGGTTTGTCGATACCTCGGCTGTTGCCGGTATTAATCCGGGTCTATATTTCAACTCAGGATTCATGTACTTTAACCTTCCAGCATTAAAAGATATTAATTTGACTTTACAGGTCATTACAAAGGTCAATGAAAATCGTTTTTCACACCCCGATCAGGATGCACTGAATGTCCTCTTCAACGATCGCGTAAAAATTTTGGATCATAAGTTCAATTCATTCTTTAACATCGACACGTTAGCAAAAAAAGGTGGTGATGCCTTTAAAATCACACCACAAACAGTATTCATACACTATGTTGGCGTCACTAAACCCTGGCATGACTGGGCACAATTTTATGCTGAAGTAGAATACTTCAACGTCGCCAGAGAAAACTCACCGTGGAAAGATATTCCATTGTTAGCCCCCACTACATATAAACAGCTATCGAGAAAAAGTACGCATTTAAAGCACAATGGTCACGTGCTCAGTGCCTTTATTTTCTATATAAAATATTTAGTGAGAAAGTACCAAGCGAAGAAAAGTCGCTAATAAGCCGATGCTCTGCTTGCGTAAATGGTGATATTTCCGTCATATTTGATAAGGCGATCGGTTTTTAAGCCCATAACCATTCCTTTTCTAGCCTTTTGCTGCTGAGATGACAAAGTGGGGCAACACGACTCCGGCCCCCTTCTCATGATCCGTACAGTTTCCTCAAAAAATCAGCAAAAATGATGGTAAAGCCATAGTTAAATACATAGAATCCCCAGCACATCCATAAGCCAGCTACCATATATGCTCGAATTGCTTTACACCGCCCTCCTCTACCTTATCCAGCCTCTCATCTGGGTACGGCTTTGGGTGCGCGGACGTAAGGCTCCAGCCTATCGCAAACGCTGGGGTGAACGTTATGGTTTCTATCGCCAGCCGCTTAAACCCGGTGGCATTATGCTGCACTCCGTTTCCGTTGGTGAAACGCTGGCAGCCATCCCACTGGTTCGCGCGCTGCGTCATCGTTATCCTGATTTGCCGATTACGGTGACCACCATGACCCCAACCGGGTCTGAACGCGTTCAGTCGGCCTTTGGCAAAGACGTTCAGCATGTCTATCTACCTTATGATTTACCGGATGCTCTGAACCGCTTCCTCGATAAGATTGACCCTAAGCTGGTGCTTATCATGGAAACCGAACTGTGGCCGAACCTGATTGCCGCACTGCATCGCCGTCATATTCCGCTGGTTATCGCCAATGCCCGCCTTTCCGAGCGTTCTGCTGCTGGTTACGCTAAGCTTGGGTCGTTCGTGCGCACGCTGCTGCAACGTATTACGCTAATTGCGGCGCAGAATGAAGAAGACGGTAAGCGCTTTGTCGCGCTCGGTGCCAAAAATAGTCAGGTGACTATCACTGGCAGCCTGAAGTTTGATATCTCGGTTACGCCTCAACTGGCGGCCAGAGCCATCACGCTGCGCCGCCAATGGGCCCCGCATCGTCCGGTATGGATTGCCACCAGCACTCATGATGGCGAAGAGAGCATCATCATTGCCGCGCATAAAGCGCTGCTGCAGCACTATCCCGATCTTCTGTTAATTCTGGTGCCCCGCCATCCTGAGCGTTTCCCGGATGCCATCAACCTCACTCGTCAGGCAGGCCTGAGCTATACTACTCGCTCTTCCGGTGAAGTCCCTTCTGCCACCACCCAGGTAGTGATTGGTGACACGATGGGTGAACTGATGCTGCTCTACGGCATTGCCGACCTGGCGTTTGTCGGCGGTTCACTGGTTGAACGTGGCGGGCACAACCCGCTGGAAGCTGCTGCCCACGCCATTCCGGTGCTGATGGGGCCGCATACTTTCAACTTCAAAGATATCTGTGCTCGTCTGGAGCAGGCCAGCGGCCTTATCACGGTCACCGATGCCGCCAGCCTTGAGAAAGAAGTGGCTTCGCTGTTAGCCGATGAAGACTACCGTAGTTTCTATGGCCGTCATGCCGTTGAGGTTCTTTACCAGAATCAGGGCGCACTGCAGCGTCTGCTACAACTTCTGGAGCCTTACCTACCACCGAAAACGCATTGAGGATGGCTATGCAAAAACGGGCGATTTATCCAGGCACCTTCGATCCTATTACCAACGGTCACCTTGATATCGTGACCCGTGCAGCCTGCATGTTTGACCATGTTATCCTCGCTATTGCAGCCAGTCCCAGTAAAAAACCGTTGTTCGATCTGAGCGAGCGCGTGGCGTTGGCCCAGCAGGCAACGGCGCACCTTGATAACGTTGAGGTAATGGGTTTTAGCGACCTGATGGCTAACTTTGCGCGGACGCAGCAGGCCAATATTCTGATTCGCGGCCTGCGCGCCGTGGCTGACTTCGAGTATGAAATGCAGCTGGCGCATATGAATCGCCACCTGATGCCGGAGCTGGAAAGCGTCTTCCTGATGCCCTCCAAAGAGTGGTCGTTTATCTCATCTTCGCTGGTGAAAGAGGTGGCACGTCATCATGGTGATGTGACCCACTTCCTGCCGGTGAACGTGCATCAGGCGTTGATGGAGAAGCTGAAGTAGGCTTTGGTGTCGTTCCCGGCGGCGCTTCGCTTGGCCGGGCTACGTACGTGTAGGTGTTATTTCTGGCACTGTTTGCAGTAAAACGTCGCCCGCTGCGCATGCTTGCTCGCCACAATCGGCGCCCCACATATCCGACACGCTTCCCCTTTACGTCCATATACCTGCAATTCCTGAGCAAAATAGCCCGGCTTACCGTCGCTTTGCAGGAAGTCTTTTAGCGTCGTCCCGCCTTGCTCAATCGATCGTGCCAGCACCGCTTTGATCGCGTCAACCAGCCGTTCACCCTCTTCTCTTGAGAGCGAGGACGCCAGCCGATCCGGGTGGATCCGCGCGGCGAATAGTGATTCGCTGGCGTAGATATTCCCCACACCCACGACCAGCTTGTTATCCATCAGCCAGGGTTTGATCGCCGTTTTCTTCTTCGCACACTTCACCAACAGATAATCGGCGTTAAATTCCGCGCTGAGCGGCTCTGGGCCAAGATGCGCGAGCACGCTGTGCCCTTCCAGCTCCGTGGTCCATAGCCAGGCACCAAAGCGACGTGGGTCGGTATAGCGCAGCACTTTGCCGTTACTCATCACCAGGTCGACGTGGTCATGTTTTTCTGCGGGGAGTTCTTCAGACAGGATACGCAGGCTGCCAGACATCCCCAAATGAATGATTATCCAACCATCGGGCAGTTCAAGCAGAAGGTACTTTGCACGCCTCTGAACGCTCAGGACGGGCTTATCGCTCAAGCGGTAGATTTCATCAGAGACAGGCCAGCGCAGGCGACCGTTGCGAATCACAGCGTACTGGATGGTGGCACCGACCAGGTGTGGTTCAATACCCCGGCGGCTGGTTTCAACTTCAGGTAATTCAGGCATAGCGTCTCCGACTCAAATACAGATCTCTCTATTATGGGGACGCGCAGAAAACAAAAAACCCCGCCGAGGCGAGGTTTTTCGTGACATCAAAACTAAAATTATTTGATTTTAGCTTCTTTGTACAGAACGTGCTGACGGACAACTGGATCGAACTTTTTCAGTTCCAGTTTTTCCGGTTTAGTACGTTTGTTCTTCGTGGTGGTATAGAAGTGACCAGTACCAGCAGAAGAAACCAGCTTGATTTTCTCGCGAATACCTTTAGCCATGATTTATTTCCTCTTTAAGTACTTAGTACTTTTCGCCACGGGCACGCAGTTCGGACAGAACTGTATCGATGCCTTTCTTATCAATAACACGCATACCTTTAGCAGATACACGCAGGGTGACAAAACGCTTCTCGCTCTCAACCCAGAAACGGTGAGAGTGCAGGTTCGGCAGGAAACGGCGTTTAGTCGCGTTCAGTGCGTGGGAACGGTTGTTACCGGTCACCGGACGCTTGCCAGTAACTTGGCAGACTCGGGACATGTCTATTCTCCAAAAATCAAATTAGCTCGAGCTTCGTATGGGGTATCGGCGCCTCGTCAGGCTTTACAGCCCGGTCATCGCGTAGTTCTAAGTGAACTCTCGATTGCCAGGCCCAAATGCCAAACCCGAGATTCTCAAAGGTGGCGTAGTATACGCTGACACGAGGATATGCTCAAGTCCCGAACAGACAAAGATCCCGGTGGATCGCGTAATTATCCGCTAAATCCAGCCTCGTTCGGCAAAAGAAACATACTCACCGCGGCCAATAACCAAATGGTCTAGTACACGTACATCCATGAATTGGCAACACTTTACCACTCTTTCGGTGATAAGTCTGTCTGATTTACTCGGTTCGGCATTTCCTGATGGATGATTATGCGCGAGGATCACCGCCGCGGCATTCACTTTGATGGCTTCTCGTACAATTTCACGCGGGTGAACCTCCACATGATTCAACGTTCCGGAAAAAAGTCGACTATGTTTCAGGACCTTGTGCCGGTTATCGAGAAAGATGACCACAAAGATTTCTCTTTCTTCATCGGCCAACTGGCTTTGTAAAAATTCTCGCGCCAGCTCCGGACTCAACAGGGAATCTTCTTCCAGCACCCGCACGCTGAAGTAGCGACGCGCCAGTTCAGCAATACCTTTGAGCTGAGCATATTTGGCAATCCCCATCCCATCAATCTGAGTCATCTCCTCCTCGCTAGCAGAGAGTAGCCGGTAGAGCGACCCAAAATGCCGAAGCAGGTCGTGAGAATAGCGCATCACGCTTTTTTCACGCGTCCCCGTGCGTAAAAACAGCGCCAGCAATTCGGTATCTGACAGCGTCTCAATGCCATACCGCTGCATCTTTTCCCGCGGCATCATCGCTTCTGCACTCTCCATAACGGCCTCCTTCCGATAGCTGCCGCCATGCTGTCACAACGCGTATCGCGCCGCACGACTGAGATCTTGCGCTTGCGTAGCGCCTCGCAAAGTGTCGATGTCACAAGCGCACGACCCCGAAAGGATTGTGATAAAATACGCGGATTCTGGTGTCCCCCTAACAGGAAAGAATCATGATGAGCCTGGCCGGTAAAAAAATTGTTCTTGGCGTCAGCGGCGGCATTGCTGCCTACAAAACGCCGGAACTCGTACGTCGCCTGCGCGACCGCGGCGCAGACGTACGCGTTGCCATGACGGAAGCTGCAAAAGCTTTTATCACCCCGCTGAGTCTGCAAGCCGTTTCCGGCTATCCGGTCTCTGATAGTCTGCTTGATACCGCCGCTGAAGCCGCAATGGGGCACATCGAGCTGGGGAAATGGGCTGACCTCGTTATTCTGGCACCCGCGACGGCAGACCTGATTGCCCGCGTGACCGCGGGGATGGCAAACGACCTGGTCTCGACTATCTGTCTCGCCACGCCGTCTCCCGTTGCCGTAGTGCCAGCCATGAATCAGCAGATGTACCGCGCTGCCGCCACTCAGCACAATCTTGAGGTATTAGCCTCGCGGAATATGCTCATCTGGGGCCCTGACAGCGGCAGTCAGGCCTGCGGTGATGTCGGCCCGGGGCGCATGCTCGACCCGCTGACCATCGTTGATATGGCGGCTGCGCACTTTTCGCCCGTCAAAGATTTGCAACATCTGAACATCATGATTACCGCTGGCCCCACTCGTGAGCCGCTGGATCCCGTACGCTACATCACCAACCATAGCTCCGGGAAAATGGGCTTTGCGATTGCCGAAGCGGCCGCACAGCGCGGCGCCAACGTTACGCTGGTTAGCGGCCCGGTATCGCTGCCAACGCCAGCCTTCGTGCAGCGCGTTGATGTGACGACCGCTGAGGAGATGAATGCGGCCGTTCAAGCTGGCGTTGCCGGGCAGCATATTTTCATCGGTTGTGCCGCCGTCGCGGACTATCGCGCTGCCGTGATTGCCGACGAAAAAATTAAGAAGCAGGATACTCAGGGTGATGAATTCACAATAAAAATGGTGAAAAACCCTGACATCGTTGCCGGCGTTGCAGCACGAAAAACCGAGCGACCTTACGTCGTAGGATTTGCCGCCGAAACGAATAATGTGGAAGAATATGCGCGGCAAAAGCGTAGCCGCAAGAACCTTGATCTGATTTGTGCCAACGACGTTTCTCAATCAAATCAAGGCTTTAATAGCGACAACAATGCATTACATCTTTTCTGGCAGGACGGCGAGAAGCGCTTACCACTCGCCAGTAAGTCACTCCTGGGCCAACTATTATTGGACGAGATCGTTACCCGTTATGATGAAAAAAATCGACGTTAAGATTCTGGACTCGCGTATTGGTCAGCAGTTCCCGCTGCCGACCTATGCCACTGCTGGCTCAGCAGGCCTTGACCTGCGCGCCTGTCTTGATGACGCCGTAGAGCTGGCGCCGGGCGAGACCACTTTACTGCCAACCGGTCTGGCGATTCACATTGCCGACCCTTCCCTGGCCGCTGTGATGCTGCCGCGTTCTGGCCTGGGTCACAAGCACGGTATCGTGCTGGGCAACCTGGTCGGGCTGATTGACTCCGACTATCAGGGTCAGCTGATGGTTTCCATCTGGAACCGTGGGCAAACGACCTTCACCATTGAGCCTGGCGAACGCGTTGCGCAAATGGTGTTTGTTCCTGTCGTACAGGCCGAGTTTAATCTGGTCGAATCGTTTGAAGCCACCGATCGTGGCGAAGGTGGTTTTGGCCACTCCGGGCGTAAATAGCGCGCCCTAAGGCGCACCCGCCCAGCGCGGTGCGCCCGTTTTTACGTATCTCACGGTGTCATAATGCGAATACATCACTGCAAATTATGATTGCGGTCGCCGTGTGGATGCTCGCCTGACAATTGTTTTATTTTCAGGGGTATTTTAGAACATGGCAGAAAAGCAAACTGCGAAAAGGAATCGTCGCGAGGAAATACTTCAATCCCTGGCGTTGATGCTTGAATCCAGCGACGGTAGCCAGCGTATCACCACGGCCAAACTGGCCGCCTCCGTTGGTGTTTCCGAAGCAGCGCTGTACCGGCATTTTCCTAGCAAGACCCGCATGTTCGATAGCCTCATCGAGTTTATCGAAGATAGCCTGATTACCCGTATCAACCTGATCCTCAAAGACGAGAAGGACACCACCGCGCGTTTACGCCTGATTGTGCTGCTTATTCTTGGTTTTGGCGAACGCAATCCAGGGCTGACCCGTATCCTGACCGGCCATGCGCTCATGTTTGAGCAAGATCGCCTACAGGGACGTATCAACCAGCTGTTTGAACGTATTGAAGCTCAGTTGCGCCAGGTGCTGCGCGAGCGGAAAATGCGGGAAGGTGAAGGCTACGAAACGGATGAAACGCTGCTGGCAAGTCAACTGCTCGCCTTCTGTGAGGGCATGCTGTCGCGCTTTGTACGCAGCGAATTCAAATACCGACCAACGGACGATTTTGATGCCCGTTGGCCGCTGATCGTTGCGCAACTGCAGTAACACGTTCAAATAACCCGGCATCCGCCGGGCTATTTTTTTATACGCCGTACGCCTCGCGATAAGCGCGTACCGACGCCAGATGTTCAGCCATCTCTGGTTTTTCTTCCAGATAAGCAATCAAGTCTTTCAGCGTGATGATCGAGATAACCTCACAGCCATAGTCACGTTCAACTTCCTGGATCGCGGAAATTTCACCGCGTCCACGCTCCTGACGATCTAAAGAGATTAGCACGCCGGCAAGCTTCGCACCGTTGGCCTGGATAATCTCCATCGATTCACGGATCGCGGTACCCGCAGTGATCACATCGTCTACCAGCATCACGCGTCCGGTCAGCGCGCTCCCCACCAGATTGCCGCCTTCTCCGTGGTCTTTCGCTTCTTTGCGGTTAAAGCAGTACGGATAATCACGGTCGTGATGCTCCGCCAGCGCAACTGCCGTAGTTGTGGCAATCGGGATACCTTTGTAGGCAGGGCCAAACAACAGATCGAACTCAATACCGGAATCCACCAGCGCTTCGGCATAAAAACGGCCTAACAGTGCCAGATCGCGCCCGGTATTAAACAGCCCGGCGTTGAAGAAATAGGGGCTCTTGCGCCCGGATTTCAGCGTAAATTCGCCAAACTTAAGTACCTGCTTGTTAAGCGCAAACTCAATAAACTGGCGCTGATACGGTTTCATGGATTCGCTCCTCATCTCACTTTATTACGGACAAAAAAAAGGGCGACCACGTCGCCCTTAACATCAATTTTCTAACGCCGCTTTCTGCGTCGTGATAATAGATTCGATTCCCCCTCGGGCTAACGCCAGCAGGGTGAGTAACTCTTCGTGGCTGAACGGCTCGCCCTCGGCGGTCCCCTGAACTTCAATGATGCGTCCATCTTCGGTCATCACCACGTTCATATCGGTTTCTGCCGCTGAATCTTCAACGTATTCCAGGTCGCACAGTGCTTCACCATTCACGATACCTACGGAAACCGCCGCTACCATCCCTTTCATTGGGTTGGTTTTCAGCTTACCCGCGGCAACCAGTTTGCCCAGCGCATCGGCCAGCGCCACGCAGGCACCGGTAATGGAGGCCGTACGCGTGCCGCCATCGGCCTGGATAACGTCGCAGTCCAGCGTGATGGTGAATTCACCCAGCGCCTTCAGATCTACCGCCGCGCGCAGCGCACGAGCAATCAGACGCTGAATTTCCATGGTACGACCGCCCTGCTTGCCCTTAGCCGCTTCACGCGCATTACGCGTGTGGGTCGCACGTGGCAGCATGCCGTACTCGGCGGTGATCCAACCCTGGCCCTGACCTTTCAGGAAACGTGGTACGCCTTCATCGATAGAAGCAGTACACAGCACTTTGGTATCACCAAATTCGACCAGCACGGAGCCTTCAGCGTGTTTTGTATAATTACGGGTCAGGGTGACGGGACGCACCTGGTTAGCACTACGGCCTGCTGGACGCATGATAGATATCTCCGGCTTGAAACGAATGTGGCGCGCATTATACACAAAATCATTCAAGCTGTATCAAGGCGGCAAGGGCGCTCACCTCAGGAGCGTACTAAACAGAGACTGCCTGAAGGACGAAGCGTATACGGATTAACGGCGCTTATTCCTATCCTCATAAGCCCCCGGAGGCTATAATCCCCCCATCTCTCCTTTAAAAACAGGAACGTCTATGATCCGCAGCATGACCGCCTATGCCCGCCGTGAAATCAAGGGCAGTTGGGGCAGCGCCGCTTGGGAACTGCGCTCTGTTAACCAGCGTTATCTCGAAACCTATTTCCGTCTGCCAGAGCAGTTCCGCAGTCTTGAACCCGTTGTCCGTGAACGTCTGCGTACCCGCTTAACGCGAGGTAAAGTTGAGTGCACCCTGCGTTTTGAGCCAGATGCCAGCGCGCAAGGCGAACTAATCCTCAATGAAAAACTGGCAAAACAACTGGTTAGCGCCGCAAACTGGGTAAAAATGCAGAGCGATGAAGGGGAAGTTAACCCTGTCGACATTCTGCGCTGGCCTGGCGTAATGGCCGCACAGGAGCAGGATCTGGACGCTATTGCCGCCGAGATCCTCAATGCGCTGGACGGTACGCTGGACGACTTCATCGTTGCTCGTGAAACCGAAGGTCAGGCGCTGAAAGCCCTGATTGAGCAGCGTCTGGAAGGCGTCAGCGGCGAAGTGACCAAAGTCCGCGCCCATATGCCGGAAATCCTGCAGTGGCAGCGCGACCGTCTGGTTGCCAAACTGGAAGACGCGGAAGTTCAGCTTGAAAATAACCGCCTGGAGCAGGAACTGGTGCTGATGGCCCAGCGTATCGACGTTGCCGAAGAGCTGGATCGCCTCGAAGCGCACGTGAAAGAGACCTATAACATCCTGAAGAAAAAAGAGGCGGTTGGCCGCCGTCTGGACTTCATGATGCAAGAGTTCAACCGAGAGTCGAACACCCTGGCGTCAAAGTCGATCAATGCGGACGTGACCAATTCTGCTATCGAATTGAAAGTACTGATCGAACAAATGCGCGAGCAGATTCAAAACATCGAATAATTAGAATCAGTGACTTTAAATTGATGCCCGCCATTGTGCGGGCATTTTTAATTCAGGTAGTTTCTTTTTTCCTAAGTAAATTGCATCATTACTCACCCTTATATAAAGGGTGATTATGGAATGAGTCGATACACAGGACGTTTTTAACCAGATATTTTCCACCTTCATCTATATCCTTTCAGATGCCAGGGCTATCTGCTTATGCGTTCAGATATCGAACTAATTATATCTTAAGCATTGGTGGCTAGACTGGCCGCCTCCATCACAAATAAAGTTAAACCTATGCAATTCACGACTACTCAGAGTACACCAGCCTTTAGCTGGAAAGCCCTTGGCTGGGCCGTATTGTATTTTTGTTTCTTTTCAACGGCATTACAGCTTGTAATCTACGCCACAGGCTACAGTGGCTCTACCGGTTTAAGGGATTCCATCCTCTTTAGCTTATTATGGCTGGTGCCGGTATTCCTGTTCCCGAAGAAGACTCGCATCATTGGCGCCATTATTGGCGTTGTGCTCTGGGCGGCGTCGCTAGCTGCTATTAGCTATTACGTGATTTATGGTCAGGAGTTTTCGCAAAGCGTTTTATTTGTGATGTTTGAGACCAACACCAACGAAGCAGGTGAGTTCTTAAGCCAGTATTTTAGCCTTAAGATTGTCCTGATTGCGGTGGTCTACTCCATTGTTGCCGTGCTGCTCTGGACGCGCCTGCGTCCAGTATATATCCCAAATCCCTGGCGCTGGCTCGTCTCCTTTGCCCTGCTCTATGGGCTGATTCTGAACCCGCTGGTGACCGGCGTGTTGATGAAAGGCAAGCCCGTTGCGGACGTGCTGGATGGCATATCGACCCGCCTTGCCCCTGCGGCTCCCTGGCAGTTTATTACTGGCTACTACCAGTATCACCATCAGTTAGACAGCCTGACCAGACTGCTCAATGATAACCACGCGCTGCCGCCGCTAGCCAACCTGAAAGACAGTTCAGGGAATGCTCCTCGTACGCTGGTGCTGGTCATTGGTGAATCCACACAGCGTGGGCGCATGAGCCTTTATGGCTACCCGCGCGAAACCACGCCTGAGCTGGATGCACTGCACAAGTCAGATTCTAACTTCACCGTTTTCAATGATGTAGTGACCTCGCGCCCTTACACCATTGAGATCCTGCAGCAGGCGCTAACCTTTGCCAACGAGCAGAACCCAGACCTGTATCTGACTAAACCATCGCTGATGAACCTGATGAAACAGGCCGGCTATAAAACCTTCTGGATCACCAACCAGCAGACGATGACCTCACGTAACACCATGCTGACCGTGTTCTCAAAACAGACCGACCAGCAGTTCTATATGAACCAGCAGCGCACTCAGAGCGCCCGTGAATACGATTCTAACGTTCTGGCACCGTTTAAACAGGTTCTGTCAGACCCGGCACCGAAGAAGTTTATTATCGTGCACCTGTTGGGTACGCATATTAACTACGATTACCGTTACCCGGAAAACTGGAATAAATTCTCGGGCAAAACCGACACGATGCCAGCTGGGTTAAGTAAGGATGAGCAAAGCACGTACAACAGCTACGATAATGCCAACCTTTACAACGACTACGTCGTTTCCACCCTGATTAAGGACTACAAAGCAACAGATCCGAATGGCTTCCTGCTGTACTTCTCTGACCACGGGGAAGAGGTTTATGACACGCCGCCGCACCAAACGCAGGGCCGCAATGAGCTTGCGCCAACGCGTCATATGTACACCATTCCATTCCTGCTGTGGACGTCAGAAAAATGGCATCAGGAACACCCTCGAGATTTCTCTCAGGATGTTAACCGTAAATACAGCAGCTCCGAGCTTATCCATACCTGGTCCGATCTGGCAGGATTAAGCTATGACGGTTTCGAGCCAACCCGCGCGTTAACCAGCCCGCAGTTTGTTGAAACCACACGCTGGATTGGCAACCCATACGATAAGAAGTCGTTGACCGATTACGACAAACTGCCGTACGGCGAGCAGAAAGGTAATCAGTAACGCTCCGTAAGCCGCTCCGTATGGAGCGGCTTTTTACGCTTTACCCCGCGCATCATTTTTTCACGCAATGACTTACATTTTCTAATCATAAAATCCATTAACAAATTCTATAAAACTCACCACTACAGCATTCATACGTAATTTATGAATTAGTTTTTCTTATTCAAATGAGCTCACCTTAGAAAAACTCAATCGTGACATGGCGCACAAATCGCTACCCTCCTGTCATTCTTGTTGGGAGCGAACATGTTACTGCACATCCTTTACCTTATCGGCATCACCGCAGAGGCGATGACCGGAGCCCTGGCCGCCGGGCGCCGCCGCATGGATACCTTTGGGGTCATCATCATTGCCACCGCCACCGCACTGGGCGGGGGTTCCGTCCGTGACATGCTGCTTGGCCACTATCCCTTAGGCTGGGTGCAACACCCTGAATACATCATCACCGTCGCCATTGCCGCAGTACTGACCACCATTGTGGCTCCGGTCATGCCGCATTTGCGCCGCCTGTTTTTGGTTCTCGATGCCGTGGGCCTGATTGTCTTCTCAATCATTGGCGCGCAAATCGCGCTGGATATGGGGGAAGGACCCATTATCGCCGTCATCGCCGCCGTCATCACCGGCGTATTTGGCGGGGTACTGCGCGATATGTTCTGTAAGCGCATTCCGCTCGTCTTCCAGAAAGAGCTTTATGCCGGTATCTCGTTTGCGGCCGCCGTGCTGTACGTGGCGCTTTCACAGTACGTCAGCAATCATGACGTGGTGGTGATCTCCACGCTGCTCTTCGGCTTTACCGCAAGGATGCTGGCGCTCAGGCTCAAGCTTGGCCTTCCGGTATTCCACTACCGGCACGAAACGCACTAGTTAAACCCCGCAACCCCAAGCTTTCTCAGCTTTTCGACAAGCGAGCTCACCACGGGGTCATGAAGAAACGTTACCAGGCTACGCGCTTTCTCCGGGCCGATGCCCGGCAACGTTTGCCAGCGTTGCTCATTGCGAGCAAGTAGCTGTCGCCAGGTACTATCGTCAAGCGCCTTTAAGGCCGCGTTCGACAGCGGCACACCTATTGCTTTAATCCAGCGGCGAAAGGGCTGCCGACGCGTCATATCAAAACGGTGCCATACCTGCTGCGCTCGCTCTGCCGTCATGCCAGGTGTGGACTGAAGCTGAGTTAGCGTGAGCCCAAGCCAGGAGAAGATGTGCTCAAACGAATGCGCCGTCGCAAGCCGCTGCCACCCAACCTCTCCAACGCCTTCAATATCGAGCACCGCGGGCGATCCGAGCCAGGCAAGGCGCGCTAAGAACTGCTCCCGGCACGCAACCGTACGATAAAAACAGGTGAGTGAGTTAAAGTCAGCCGCAGGTGGCTCGGGTTTTGTTCGTTCGAGAGCACGCCAGACCACGCTTTCCAGTCGCGGAATGCCTTGCCCGGCAAGACTAATCAGCAGCTGATCGCCTGCGGTAATATCCAGGCTCTGCCAGCGCGCCACCGAACCTATATTGACCCGCTGTACCCGCTTATCGTTGAGCATGATGGGCTGCAATTCGGCCACCACTGCAATCTTTCCGGTACGGCCTATCGCAAAGTGAATACCGCTGACCTCTGCCACCTGCGACACCGGCTGATACTTCCAGGCGACAACCCAATCTCCCTGCGTTGGCAACCATCGGCTTCCTTCAGGTTCTTTTCCCATTCGAACCACCACACCATCCGTTGCAAAGGGTAGCGGCGCGTTAAACCATCGCGAGCGCCATTCTGCTACCTCCCGGGCACTCGTTACTGAATGGCTATAGCGCGCGGCGAGTTCGAATCCGGACGCGGCAAGAAGGTTCAGCCGCTCACGCATTGAGGCCGGGCCATCGGGCCATGCCCAGATAAACAACGACAGCGCGGAAAGCGACTGGCTATTACTCTGACGCATCAGCATTCCCGCCACCTTTGAGCGCGCGTTCATTCCCCCCATTTTTTTCTGTACATGTCCTTCCGCACGTAAAAATATCTCGCCTTGCAGAACGCTGTTTGCCAGCGCTCCGCTGACATTTTGTGGGATAGCGGGAATGTGCCGGGCTTTTTCCGTCCAGTCTTCTCCACTTAGCCCATCCCCCCGGCTGATAGCTTGCTTTAGATGTCCATCCTGATAGGCCAGGGTAACCGCAACGCCATCCACTTTCGGCTGCACCCACATCCCTTCCCGGCCCTTCATCCATTCATCCATCGACCTGGCATCCGCCAACTTACGCACGCCCGTATGTGCCACCGGATGCTTCACCGTCTTACCGAGCGGCGACAGGCTGGTTTGCTCCACGGTGGTCATGCCAAAGCAGCGCTGCCACTGGGTAAGACGCGCAGAGAGTTGGTCATATACGCCGTCGCTAACCTCACTCTCCCCCTGCTGCCAGTAAACTTTATTCCACCCACTAATCTGGGCTTCGAGCTGCGCTATCTCCTGCTCCGCTCTGGTGGGTGACCAGGCAGGACAGGCCGCCTCTACCTGCAACGTGAACAGCAAGCCCACGCCAATCATCCATGCTTTCATGTTCTTCCCCTCGCCAACGAATAGCCCCTTTGTAGCGCAGCGCTTTTCACCCTGCGATAAGGGATTCTGCATTTATCGAGCCGGATTCCGGGAAAACGTGTTTGTTGCAGCAACACAAGGAGAAATCAGGAAAACGGTACGCAAAATGAAAGAAACTGGCGCAAAAAGTGTGACAAAGGCTACGTCGCGTGGCAGCGCCGTGTATAATAGGCTCGTATGTAAGTTCTCTTTCGATAATCACATACAAAAGACACTCATGGCTCAAGGCACGCTCTATATTGTTTCCGCCCCTAGCGGCGCGGGTAAATCCAGCCTGATTCAGGCTTTGTTGAAAACCCAACCGTTGTACGACTCCCAGGTATCTGTTTCACATACCACGCGCGCGCCGCGTCCGGGTGAAGTGCACGGCGAACACTATTTCTTTGTGAATCACGACGATTTCAGAACGATGATTGGCGAAGGGGCATTCCTGGAACACGCGGAAGTCTTTGGCAACTATTACGGCACCTCGCGTCAGGCAATTGAGCAGGTACTGGCGACCGGCGTTGATGTCTTCCTCGATATCGACTGGCAGGGCGCTCAGCAAATCCGTAAAAGCATGCCGGGTGCGCGCAGCATCTTTATTCTGCCGCCATCCAAAATTGAACTGGATCGTCGCCTGCGCGGCCGCGGACAGGACAGCGAAGAGGTGATCGCAAAACGTATGGCTCAGGCAGTTGCAGAAATGAGTCATTACGCGGAATATGATTACCTTATCGTCAATGATGATTTTGATACCGCGCTGGGTGATTTTAAAACCATCCTCCGGGCAGAACGTCTGCGTATGAGCCGCCAAAAGCAGCGACATGACGCTTTAATCAGCAAATTATTGGCAGACTGAACCCACTTTCAGTATCATGCCCAGTCCATCACTATCTGTGGAGCATTAAAGTATGGCACGCGTAACTGTTCAGGACGCTGTAGAGAAAATTGGTAACCGTTTTGACCTGGTACTGGTCGCCGCGCGTCGCGCTCGTCAGATGCAGGTAGGCGGAAAGGATCCGCTGGTTCCAGAAGAAAACGATAAAACCACCGTTATCGCACTGCGCGAAATCGAAGAAGGTCTGATCAACAACCAGATCCTCGACGTGCGCGAGCGCCAGGAACAGCAAGAGCAGGAAGCCGCTGAATTACAAGCTGTTACCGCTATTGCTGAAGGTCGTCGTTAATTACATAGCGGGTCGCCCTTGTATCTGTTTGAGAGCCTGAATCAGCTGATTCAAAATTACCTGCCGGAAGACCAGATTAAGCGTCTTCGGCAGGCCTATCTCGTTGCACGTGACGCTCACGAGGGGCAAACACGTTCAAGCGGTGAACCCTATATCACGCACCCGGTAGCGGTGGCCTGCATTCTGGCCGAGATGAAACTCGACTATGAAACGCTGATGGCTGCTCTGCTGCATGACGTGATTGAAGATACCCCTGCCACCTACCAGGACATGGAGCAACTCTTTGGTAAAAGCGTTGCTGAACTGGTAGAGGGGGTCTCTAAACTTGATAAGCTCAAGTTCCGCGATAAGAAAGAAGCGCAGGCTGAAAACTTTCGCAAAATGATTATGGCGATGGTGCAGGATATCCGCGTCATCCTCATCAAGCTTGCCGACCGCACCCACAACATGCGCACGCTGGGCTCATTACGCCCGGACAAACGTCGCCGCATCGCCCGTGAAACGCTCGAAATCTACAGTCCGCTGGCCCACCGTTTAGGTATCCACCACATCAAGACCGAGCTCGAAGAGCTGGGCTTTGAAGCGCTGTATCCAAACCGTTATCGCGTGATTAAAGAAGTGGTGAAAGCCGCGCGTGGTAACCGTAAAGAGATGATTCAGAAGATCCTTTCTGAAATCGAAGGGCGTTTGCAGGAAGCGGGAATTCCGTGTCGCGTTAGCGGTCGCGAGAAACATCTTTACTCTATCTACTGCAAAATGGTGCTGAAAGAGCAGCGTTTTCACTCGATCATGGACATCTACGCCTTCCGCGTTATCGTCCACGATCTGGATACCTGCTACCGCGTACTGGGCCAGATGCACAGCCTGTACAAACCGCGTCCGGGTCGCGTAAAAGATTACATCGCGATTCCAAAGGCCAACGGATATCAGTCCCTGCACACCTCAATGATTGGGCCACACGGTGTCCCGGTCGAAGTCCAGATCCGTACTGAAGACATGGATCAAATGGCGGAGATGGGTGTTGCCGCGCACTGGGCATACAAAGAGCACGGTGGCGAAAGCAGTACGACCGCACAAATCCGCGCCCAGCGCTGGATGCAAAGCCTGCTGGAACTGCAGCAGAGCGCCGGTAGCTCGTTTGAATTTATCGAGAGCGTTAAATCCGATCTCTTCCCGGATGAGATTTACGTTTTCACCCCGGAAGGCCGCATTGTCGAACTGCCCGCTGGCGCTACACCGGTGGACTTCGCCTACGCCGTGCATACCGATATCGGTCATGCCTGCGTGGGCGCGCGCGTCGACCGCCAGCCTTACCCACTGTCGCAACCGCTCTCAAGCGGTCAGACGGTAGAGATCATCACCGCGCCGGGCGCACGCCCGAACGCCGCATGGCTCAATTTTGTCGTCAGCTCAAAAGCGCGCGCCAAAATCCGTCAGATGCTGAAAAACCTCAAGCGCGACGACTCCGTCAGCCTGGGCCGCCGTCTGCTGAACCACGCGCTGGGCGGCAGCCGCAAACTTGCGGAAATTCCTGCGGACCATGTTCAGCGCGAACTTGACCGTATGCGTCTTGCCACCCTTGACGACCTGCTGGCCGAAATTGGCCTGGGCAACGCCATGAGCGTGGTAGTGGCGAAAAACCTCCAGCAGGGTGAAGCTATCCCGTCTGCACCGGGTGCCTCCGGGCATACCCATCTGCCGATTAAAGGCGCCGACGGCGTGCTGATCACCTTCGCGAAATGCTGTCGTCCAATCCCTGGCGACCCGATCATCGCCCACGTCAGCCCGGGTAAAGGGCTGGTTATTCACCATGAATCCTGCCGCAACATTCGTGGCTATCAGAAAGAACCTGAGAAATTCATGGCGGTTGAGTGGGACAAAGAGACGGCGCAGGAATTTATCACCGAGATTAAGGTCGATATGTTCAACCATCAGGGGGCACTGGCCAACCTGACGGCAGCCATCAATACCGCGGCGTCCAATATTCAAAGCCTGAATACGGAAGAAAAAGACGGCCGCGTTTACAGCGCCTTTATCCGTCTGACCGCACGTGACCGCGTGCATCTGGCGAATATCATGCGCAAAATCCGCGTGATGCCGGACGTCATTAAAGTCACCCGTAACAGAAACTAGCTTTATGAATTTACAGCGTTATGCGCGTATTCGTGAGATGCTCGCCAGGCGTCAGCCTGACCTGACGATCTGCATGGAAGAGGTCCACAAACCTCATAATGTCTCGGCGATCGTTCGCACCGCCGACGCGGTAGGCGTACACGAAGTTCATGCGGTCTGGCCCAGCACCCGAATGCGCCCTATGGCATCCGCGGCGGGCAGTAACAGCTGGGTTCAGGTAATAACCCATCCCACCATTGGCGATGCGGTCGGCCATTTAAAGGGCCAGGGCATGCAAATCCTGGCCACTAACCTGTCAGACACATCCGTCGATTTCCGTGAAATCGACTACACTCGCCCAACCTGTATTCTGATGGGGCAGGAAAAAACCGGCATCACCCAGGAAGCGTTAGCCCTCGCAGACCAGGACATCATCATCCCGATGATCGGCATGGTGCAGTCGCTCAACGTTTCCGTCGCCTCTGCGTTGATTCTCTACGAAGCCCAGCGTCAGCGTCAAAACGCCGGTATGTACCAACGCGAAAACAGCATGCTGCCGGTCGAAGAGCAGCAGCGTCTGCTGTTTGAAGGCGGCTACCCGGTGCTGGCACACGTCGCCAAACGCAAAGGCCTTCCTTATCCCCACGTCAATGAGCAGGGCGAAATTGAAGCCGATGCCACGTGGTGGTCCACTATGCAGGCTACGGAGTAACCGCCATGCAAAGCCGTCTGCTGGATGCCGTTCCGCTCAACACATTGACCGGCGTAGGCGCCGCGCAGAGCAATCGGCTGGCGAAAATTGGTCTGCACACGGTGCAGGATTTGCTCCTGCACCTGCCGTTACGCTACGAAGACCGCACCCAACTTTATCCTATCGGTGAACTGCTTCCCGGCATCTACGTGACCGTAGAAGGCGAAGTTCTGAACTGTAATATCACCTTCGGCGGCCGCCGGATGATGACCTGCCAGATTAGCGATGGCACTGGCATCCTGACCATGCGCTTTTTCAACTTCAACGCGGCGATGAAAAATAGCCTCGCCACCGGGCGACGCGTGTTGGCCTATGGTGAAGCAAAGCGCGGCAAGTACGGCGCGGAGATGATCCACCCGGAATACCGCGTGCAGGGCGACCTCAGTACGCCGGATTTGCAGGAGACCTTAACGCCGGTCTATCCCACTACCGAAGGCATCAAGCAGGCGACGCTGCGCAAACTCACCGACCAAGCGCTGGATCTACTCGATACCTGCGCCATCAGCGAGTTGCTGCCACCGGAACTGGCACAGGGGATGATGAGCCTGCCGGAAGCGCTGCGCACGCTGCATCGCCCACCGCCGACGCTACAGCTCGCCGATTTAGAAACCGGTAAACACCCCGCACAGCAGCGTTTAATTCTCGAAGAGCTGCTGGCGCATAACCTCAGCATGCTGGCGCTGCGTGCGGGCGCGCAGCGTTTTCACGCTCAGCCTCTCAGCGAGAACCGTGAGCTGAAAGATAAGTTTCTGGCCAATTTGCCGTTTAAGCCTACCGGCGCACAGGCGCGGGTGACGGCCGAAATCGAACATGATCTGGCGTTGGATATACCGATGATGCGTCTGGTGCAGGGCGACGTTGGTTCCGGTAAAACGCTGGTTGCCGCGCTAGCGGCACTACGCGCTATCGCGCACGGTAAACAGGTGGCGCTGATGGCGCCGACCGAACTGCTCGCCGAACAGCACGCCAACAACTTCCGCAACTGGTTTGAACCGCTCGGCATTGAAGTCGGCTGGTTAGCGGGCAAGCAAAAAGGCAAAGCCCGTCAGGCGCAGCAGGAGGCTATTGCCAGCGGTCAGGTGCAGATGATTGTCGGCACCCACGCCATCTTCCAGGAGCAGGTGCAGTTTAACGGGCTGGCGCTGGTCATCATCGACGAACAGCACCGTTTTGGCGTCCATCAACGCCTGGCGCTGTGGGAGAAAGGCCAGCAGCAGGGCTTCCACCCACATCAGTTGATCATGACCGCCACCCCGATTCCGCGCACCCTGGCGATGACCGCCTATGCCGATCTGGATACCTCGGTGATTGACGAACTGCCGCCGGGCCGCACCCCGGTGACCACGGTAGCGATACCTGATACCCGACGTCACGACATTATCGACCGCGTGCGCAACGCCTGCACCACCGAGGGCCGCCAGGCTTATTGGGTCTGTACGCTGATTGAAGAGTCTGACCTGCTGGAGGCTCAGGCGGCGGAAGCCACCTGCGAAGAGCTGAAGCTGGCGCTGCCGGAGCTGAATATCGGCCTCGTCCACGGGCGCATGAAGCCCGCCGAGAAGCAGGCGGTTATGCAGGCGTTCAAACAGGGCGAGCTACATCTGCTGATTGCCACCACGGTCATTGAAGTGGGCGTCGACGTTCCAAACGCCAGCCTGATGATTATTGAAAACCCGGAGCGTCTGGGGCTGGCACAGCTGCACCAGCTAAGAGGCCGCGTGGGCCGTGGCGCGGTGGCATCGCACTGCGTGCTGCTCTACAAATCGCCGCTGTCGAAAACCGCACAAATGCGCCTGCAGGTGCTGCGCGACAGCAATGACGGCTTCGTGATTGCCCAGAAAGATCTCGAGATCCGTGGCCCCGGTGAACTGCTGGGTACCCGCCAGACCGGCAACGCCGAATTTAAAGTCGCCGACTTAATGCGCGATCAGGCAATGATCCCCGAAGTTCAGCGCCTGGCACGCCATATTCACGACCGTTACCCACAGCAGGCTAATGCCCTGATTGAACGCTGGATGCCGGAAACCGAACGTTATTCCAACGCGTAGCGATACCCGCAGCCCCGCAGGGGCTGTGCTAAACTTCGCACAATTTTACTTTCCTGGACGAGTTTGTAATGAGACGAGAACTGGCTATCGAATTTTCGCGCGTCACCGAAGCGGCGGCGCTGGCAGGCTACAAATGGCTGGGTCGTGGCGATAAGAACACCGCCGACGGCGCAGCGGTCAACGCCATGCGTATTATGCTCAACAAGGTCAACATTGACGGCACCATCGTCATTGGCGAAGGCGAAATCGATGAAGCGCCAATGCTCTACATTGGCGAGTCCGTTGGTACCGGGAATGGTGATGCGGTGGATATCGCCGTTGACCCCATCGAAGGCACCCGCATGACGGCGATGGGCCAGGCAAACGCGCTGGCGGTGCTGGCGGTGGGCGATAAAGGCTGCTTCCTCAACGCGCCTGATATGTACATGGAAAAACTGATTGTCGGCCCAGGCGCAAAAGGCACTATCGATCTCAACAAACCGCTGGAAGAGAACCTGCGCAACGTCGCCCGCGCGCTGGATAAACCGCTCTCAGAACTTACCGTTACCATTCTTGCCAAGCCGCGCCACGACGACGTTATCGTTGAGTTGCAAAAACTGGGCGTACGCGTCTTTGCCATTCCTGATGGCGACGTCGCGGCGTCCATCCTGACCTGTATGCCGGATAGCGAAGTCGACGTCATGTACGGCATCGGCGGCGCACCGGAAGGCGTGGTCTCTGCCGCCGTCATTCGCGCACTGGATGGCGATATGCACGGCCGCCTGCTGGCGCGTCACCACGTCAAAGGCGACAGCGAAGAGAACCGCCGCATCGGTGAAAACGAGCTGGAGCGCTGTAAGGCGATGGGCATTGAAGCAGGCGTCGTACTGACGCTTGACGACATGGCGCGCAGCGACAACGTTATCTTCTCCGCCACCGGCATCACCAAAGGCGACCTGCTGGACGGCATTACTCGCAAAGGGAATATCGCCACCACCGAGACGCTGCTGATCCGCGGGAAATCACGGACTATTCGCCGCATTCAGTCGATTCACTACCTCGATCGCAAAGACACTGAAATTCAGCGTCACATTCTCTAAATCATTTGATCAATAGAGCTTTCCGGCCCTTTCGGGCTGGAAATCTGCTCTCGTCGCGGTGATGATAAAACTAACGATATTGAGGGGAGAAAAGCCATGGCTGACTGGGTTACAGGCAAAGTTGTTAACGTGCAGAACTGGACGAATGCGCTGTTTAGCCTCACCGTCCACGCACCGGTTCAACCGTTCACCGCCGGGCAGTTTGCCAAGCTTGGGCTGGATATCGACGGCGAGCGTGTTCAGCGCGCCTACTCGTACGTTAACGCCCCGCACAACCCCGATCTCGAGTTCTATCTGGTGACCGTTCCTGACGGCAAACTAAGCCCCCGCTTAGCGGCGCTGAAGCCCGGCGATGAAGTGCTGGTCGTCAGCGAAGCGGCTGGCTTCTTTGTGCTCGACGAAATTCCCGACTGCGAAACCCTGTGGATGCTGGCAACCGGCACCGCCATTGGCCCGTACCTGTCGATTCTGGAAGAAGGCAAAGATCTGGATCGCTTTAAAAATATGGTGCTGGTGCACGCTGCGCGCTACGCCGCCGATTTAAGCTATCTGCCGCAAATGCGGGCGCTGGAAGCGCGTTACGCTGGTAAGCTGCGTATTCAGACGGTGGTCAGCCGGGAAACCGCACCGGGCATGCTAACAGGGCGCGTACCGGCGCTTATTGAAAGCGGCGCGCTGGAAGCGGCGGTCGGCCTGCCGATGAACGCCGAAACCAGCCACGTCATGTTATGCGGTAACCCGCAGATGGTGCGCGATACCCAACAGTTGCTGAAAGAGACCCGACAGATGACCAAACACCTGCGTCGTCGGCCGGGCCACATGACCGCTGAACACTACTGGTGATCGGCGCGGTACTTCACGTCCTGTGTCTCTTTGCCGTATTTATTTTCGCCCTGGGTGCCAACAAACGCGCCCAGGTCGATAAGCATCATCACAATGATCAGCGTCGGGATAAAGCGCCCTACGCCCCACTGCCACATGCCGGGCAGCATTGACCAGTTGCCTGCCAGCAGCATCCACGCCAGTATCATCAGCAGCGCCCAGATACCGGACTTGCCCCGGTCATGTAAGCGTTTAATCGTCACCGCCGCCGTTGGCCACAGCAGACAGACCAGCATAAATGCCGCCGTTTGCAGGTCAACCAGCCCGCCGCCCGCAAGGCTGAACAGCGCCACCATCGTCACCGCCCAGATGGCGATCCAGATCCAGAAGTCACGGCGGCCAATACGGCCTTTACCGGAAAATAACCATTGCTGTAGAGTCATGTACCCTTTCCTTTGTCGTTGTGCCGCGTAGTTTACCCTGAAGCGGCCACATTTTGACAAGCGAGGCGGTTCCCGTTTTAATCGTCATCTGAAAAGAGGAGGACGATAAGCATGAGAAAGTGGATAACGCTGTGTCTAATAGGGCTTGTGGCCCTGGGCGCCGGTCAGTCCGTGCTGTCGGCGCAATCGCCTGCGGCCGTTGCGCCGTATCTGCTGTCTGGCGCGCCGGTCTTTGACCTCTCCATCAGCCAGTTCCGGGAAAAATTCAATACCGACAATCCGACGCTGCCGCTCGATGAGTTCCGCGCCATCGCGTCCAGCCGCGATCAGCTCAATATTACCCGAGCCGCCAGCAAGATTAACGAAAACCTCTACGCCTCGACGGCGCTGGAGCGCGGTACGCTGAAAATTAAATCTATCCAGATAACCTGGCTGCCTATTCAGGGGCCAGAACAGAAGGCTGCGAAAAATAAAGCTCAGGAATATATGAGCGCCCTGATGCGCGCCGTGATCCCAACGCTCACCAAACCGCAAAGCCTGCAAAAGCTGCAAAAATTGTTGGCGCTGGGTAAAGGCAAACACTACTTCGCCAGCACCGAAGGCGCCATGCGCTATGTTGTCGCAGATAACGGTGAAAAAGGGCTGACCTTCGCCGTTGAACCGATTAAGCTGGCGTTATCTGAGAATCTTGAAGGGGAGAATAAATGATAAAAAGCAAAGCCTTCATGACATTCAATCTCTATACTGTTTCACAGACCATGCTGCCCTGACGGGCGGCCATATTCCTTAATTCGCTGATAAGCGTGGAGAATCGAAATGCGACATCCTTTAGTGATGGGTAACTGGAAACTGAACGGCAGCCGCCACATGGTAAACGAGCTGATTGCTAATCTGCGTACCGAACTGGCTGGCGTTGCTGGTTGTGGCGTTGCTATCGCGCCACCAGAAATGTACATCGATCTGGCTAAACACGCCGCTGCGGGCAGCCACATCCACCTGGGCGCGCAGAACGTAGACCTGAACCTGTCCGGCGCATTCACCGGCGAAACTTCCGCTGAAATGCTGAAAGATGTTGGCGCAACCTACATCATCATCGGCCACTCCGAGCGTCGTACTTACCACAAAGAATCTGACGAGCTGATCGCTAAGAAATTCGCGATTCTGAAAGAACAGGGCCTGATCCCCGTTCTGTGCATCGGTGAAACCGAAGCAGAAAACGAAGCGGGCAAAACTGAAGAAGTTTGTGCACGTCAGATCGACGCCGTTCTGAAAACTCAGGGCGCAGCAGCCTTCGAAGGCGCGGTTATCGCTTACGAGCCAGTATGGGCGATCGGTACCGGCAAATCTGCAACCCCAGCGCAGGCTCAGGCTGTTCACAAATTCATCCGTGACCACATTGCTAAAGCTGACGCGAAAATCGCTGAACAGGTTATCATCCAGTACGGCGGTTCCGTAAACGCAGGCAACGCAGCAGAGCTGTTCACTCAGCCTGACATCGACGGCGCGCTGGTTGGCGGTGCATCCCTGAAAGCTGACGCTTTCGCGGTGATCGTTAAAGCGGCAGAAGCGGCGAAAAAAGCGTAAGACATTTACGCGGAACGACCCCGTAGCCCGGCCAAGCGTAGCGCCGCCGGGAAGAACCGGCCATTTGGCCGGTTTTTTTATAATTTCCCCAGCACCTGATACCACGCGTAATCCAGCGGCAACAGCAGCAGATAGCTCACCGCCGCCAGCGCCAGACACAGCAGCATCCCCGCCCGCGCCGGCACCTTCCCTAACGCCATCGCCACCACGATCGGCGACGCCTGATACGGCAGCAGCGGCGTGGAGTAGCCCAGCACCTGAATCATAATCACGCTGAGCAGCGGGAAACCGGTGGCATCGGAGAAGCTCTGAGCAAAAGTCGTATACAACGCTGGCACACCGTTGGCGGTCATAATGAAGTTCAGCGCGCTGGTAATACCGGTTAGGGCCAGGAAACTGGTAAACGGCGCGTCCTCACTGAGCGGCATAACATGCAGCAGCGCATTGCCCACCACCGCGCCAATCCCGGTTTGGGTCACGGTGATCGCCAGCCCCAGAATCCCCGCCACGTAAACGCAGGCACGAATGTTCACCCCGCTGGCAAATTCGTCGCCGTTGATAAATCCCACGCGCGGCAGCAGCGTGATGACCGCAGCCACCAGCCCCGTCCAGGCAGGCCCAATGCCGTGCCAACTCTCACTTACCCATAGCGTTAAGACCACCGCTAATAGCCACGCCAGGCGCTTCTCATCCCCACTCATTGGCGGCAGCGGCTCCAGGTCGCGCGGCGGGTGCGGTTTTCCAGGAAACAGCCAGCAGATAAGTCCCACCAGCGCGGCCCCCTTGAGCCAGCCCAGCACCGGCGTGTGCAGCAGCAGATACGGCACGTAGTTGAGGTGGATACCGTAGGCACCTTCCGCCGCCCCGCTCATCACCAGATTGGGTACGTTGGCGGGCAAAATGGTCGCAGAAAGCTGGAAGGTACCAAAGCCCACGGCCAGCGCCAGCCCGTACCACGCGCGAGTGCCATCTTCGATCCCTGCACGCTTGGCCATTGCCGCCACAATCGGCATCAGCAGCGCAATACGCCCCATATTCGACGGCATCACAAACGCCAGCGCGTAGCTCAACAGCACCACGCTGCCGACCATCAGCAGCCAGGAGTCGGTGAGCCTTGAGGAGAGCGCCCGTGCGGCGCGATCGGCCAGCCCGGTTTTGCGAATGGCAATGCCGAGCACAAATCCGCTAAACACCAGCCAGAAGGCCGACGAGGCAAAGCCACCGAAGATAACGTCCGGCGGCGCGATTTTCGCGGTCATCGCCGCGGCGAAAAACAGCAGCGCAGTAATAAACTCCGGCAGCAGCGAGGTGGCCCACAGCAGGATAGTCACGCCAACGATGATAGAGGGAAGGAACAGAGGGTGGGACAACCAGAGCGACATACCTGTCTCCTGTCGTTTTTTTCAGCAAGCATACGACGACAGGGTAGACAGGTAAACGCCAGATTAGGTGGGGTTATTGCAGGATTGCGCAGCGATGATCCTGAATTTCCTCGGCAGAAGCGCGGTTCAGGGTCAGCAGATTACGCTCGGTCGCCAACAGCAACAGCGAGTCATCACTTTGCTTCACCAGCGCCAGCGCAAAGCGCCCCATATGATCGCGCGCTTCCGGGACCTCTTCCGCCAGCATCAGGAACGGACTGCGCTGCGCCAGCTCGTTTTCGGTGACGCGACGCGCCAGATATTCATGCCCCATCAGCCCGCCCGGCAGCGGTAGCCAGCGGCTGCTAATGGCGGCGATATCACCGTCCAGTTGCTCGCGAACGTCTTTGCGCAGGCAGGAAATATGGATGTGGAAATGGTTTTGCGTCCGCCCGGTACGGGAGTTGATGGTCAGGGAGATCGCGCTATCCGGTACTTCCGAACCCCGTTTGTCGCTCATGATCATACGACGCTGCCACGCCTGCCAGAAGAAGTTTGGCGTTTGCGGGTTGAGCAGCAGTGGGCTTTCGGTGCCGTTAATCCGGTAGGTTGGCATCAGCAGATACTGCAGCGGGCCGTTGCGGTCTTTAAAGAGCACATAGCCGCCCTTCGGGTTCACATCGGCACAGGGTGCCGGGGTGCGATGATTGAGCTGATTAGGTACACACTGGTCTAGCACAATATGGCGCAGCGCGTCCGGGTTGCCGGAATGCAGCCAATACCAGCCGCCCGCCCCCGCAGCAATCACCAACACCAGCAGCGCTGCCAGCAGGTATTTTATCCGTGTCATTTTATCTCCCCAAATCAAACCAGAGGGGAAGAGTAACGTAGTTTGATGACCAAAAGAAAACACCCGGTAAAATCACCGGGTGTTAGAGGGAGATTAACGCTTACTAATCTGGTCGAAAGTCCCACCGTTAGAGAAGTGGTCTTTCTGCGCTTTGGTCCAGCCACCGAACTCATCATCAATGGTAAAGAGCTTCAGTTTTGGGAACTCGCTTTCATACTTCTTCGCCACCGCCGGGTCACGTGGACGATAGTAGTTCTTCGCCGCGATCTCCTGGCCTTCCGGCGAGTAGAGGTACTTCAGGTAAGCTTCCGCCACCGCCGCCGTGCCTTTTTTCTCAGCGACTTTGTCGACCACGGAAACGGTCGGCTCGGCGAGGATAGATTCGCTTGGGGTAACGATTTCAAACTTGTCTTTGCCCAGTTCGTTCGTCGCCAGTAGCGCTTCGTTTTCCCAGGCAATCAGCACGTCGCCGATGCCGCGTTCTACGAAGGTGTTAGTCGAACCGCGAGCGCCGGAGTCCAGCACTTCCACGTTCTTATACAGCGCCTTCACGAAGTCTTGCGCTTTGGCCTGATCGTTGTTGTTGTGATGCAGGGCGTAGCCCCAGGCGGCCAGGTAGTTCCAGCGAGCGCCGCCGGAGCTTTTCGGGTTCGGGGTGATAACGGAAACGCCCGGTTTAATCAGGTCGTTCCAGTCATGAATCTGTTTCGGGTTGCCTTTACGCACCAGGAACACGATGGTGGAGGTGTACGGCGCGGAGTTATCCGGCAGGCGTTTGATCCAGTTTTTGTCGATGCGTCCACGTTCAGCAATGGCGTCAACGTCATAGGCCAGCGCCAGCGTTACCACATCGGCATCAATGCCGTTAATCACGGAAGTCGCCTGCTTGCCGGAGCCGCCGTGCGACTGGCGAATCACCACGTTATCACCGGTCTCTTTTTTCCAGTGCGCGCTGAACGCCTTGTTATATTGTTCGTACAGTTCACGCGTCGGATCGTACGACACGTTGAGTAATTGGATGTCCTTAGCCAGTACGCTGGTAGTAGCCAGCAAAAGAGTTAACCCTACGCCCCACTTATTCATCGCCCGCTCTCTTATCTGTTGTGTTGTAATGAGGCTAGCCTGCCAGAAATCGAACCAATGATTAAAGAATAAAAAAAGATTGATTATGCAGTTTTGAAATATAAGCGGGTACACGAAATGCGCGTATGTTCGAAATCACTCAGCGGGGAAAATTCGCGGGGGTGAAGCATCCCCAGGCCGTTAAAAAACCGCCCGGGGAGGAGTGGAATTAGACTTCTTCCATGCGGCCAAGCAGCGCCTGCAGACGATCCTGCCAGCCGCTCTGCTGTTCTTTCAGCTGGTTGTTTTCACGCTCCAGCTCTTCACGGCTCTGGTGTGCAGACTGTACATCCTGCGCCAGGGTGTTGTTCTTTTCTTTCAGCTCTTCGATTTCCATCTGCAACAGCGTGATGGTATCAATCGCCTGCTGAACTTTCGCTTCCAGTTTCTCAAACACTTCTAATGACATCGTCATAACCTCTCCTGATCTTGCAAGGCGTTGATATCGTCCCGGAACCCCGGCGACGCCTTAACGTAAATAAGCGCACGGCTTGCAGTCGATTGTATGGAGCGCCGTCGCGACTGTCCAGCGCCAGAGCCTGTAGATTGCGGTTGTCCGCAATTTTCGGCCTGGTCCTGGAGCGTTAGCGCACTTTCCCATTAAATTGTTAAATGTTTAGCCACGAGAATGTTTCGCTCCTCACAGTTTTCGTTCCGATAATGTTCATTTATTGGCGCGAAAACGCTCATTTCTTGACGCGGCACACACATTTTGATTTCGATATTTCTCGTTTACGCTCGTTAACGATAAATTAACACTATGCCTACAAGGCAACATGAGTGTTATGACCGCTCATGAACACAATAATCATCAATTAGTCTTTAGGATTCCGATTATGAGCCAGACATCAACCTTAAAAGGCCAGTGCATTGCCGAGTTTCTTGGTACCGGGTTGTTGATTTTCTTCGGCGTGGGATGTGTCGCAGCGTTGAAAGTCGCCGGGGCGACCTTCGGCCAGTGGGAAATCAGTATCATCTGGGGTCTGGGCGTGGCGATGGCCATCTACCTGACTGCGGGGGTTTCCGGTGCGCATCTTAACCCAGCCGTGACCATTGCACTTTGGCTGTTCGCCTGCTTCGACGGGCGTAAAGTCGTGCCGTTCATCGTGGCTCAGTTTGCCGGTGCGTTCTGCGCCGCCGCGCTGGTCTACGGGCTTTATTACAACCTTTTCCTCAACTTCGAACACACGCACAATATGGTGCGCGGCAGCGTCGAAAGTCTTGAACTGGCCGGTATTTTCTCGACTTACCCGAACCCACATATCAATTTTGTGCAGGCTTTCGCGGTAGAAATGGTGATTACCGCTATCCTGATGGGCGTGATTCTGGCGCTTACCGACGACGGTAACGGCGTTCCACGTGGTCCGCTGGCACCGCTGCTGATTGGCCTGCTGATTGCGGTTATCGGTGCGTCCATGGGCCCACTGACCGGGTTTGCGATGAACCCTGCGCGTGACCTTGGACCGAAAACGTTCGCCTGGCTGGCAGGCTGGGGCGACGTCGCCTTCACCGGCGGCAAAGATATTCCTTACTTCCTGGTGCCGCTGTGTGCGCCAATAGTAGGTGCTGCGCTGGGTGCGTTCAGCTATCGCAAGCTGATTGGCCGTCACCTGCCGTGCGACACCTGCGAGGTTGAAGAGCCGAAGGCGGCCTCCAGCCAGAACCAACAAAATGCTTCGCTGTAAACTGACTACGGAACGTTCATTATGACTGACAAAAAATATATCGTTGCGCTCGACCAGGGCACCACCAGCTCCCGCGCCGTCGTTATGGATCATGACGCCAACATCGTCAGCGTGTCACAGCGCGAATTCGAACAAATTTACCCTAAACCAGGCTGGGTTGAGCACGACCCAATGGAAATCTGGGCCACCCAAAGCTCCACCCTCGTCGAAGTGCTGGCAAAAGCCGACATCAGCTCCGACCAGATTGCCGCTATCGGTATCACCAACCAGCGTGAAACCACCGTGGTGTGGGAGCGCGAAACCGGTAAGCCAATTTACAACGCCATCGTCTGGCAGTGCCGCCGCACCGCGGATATCTGTGAGCAACTCAAGCGCGACGGTATGGAAGAGTACGTACGTAAAGCCACCGGTCTGGTCGTTGACCCGTACTTCTCCGGCACCAAAGTGAAGTGGATCCTCGACCATGTTGAAGGCTCCCGCGAGCGTGCGAAACGCGGCGAACTGCTGTTTGGTACCGTTGATACCTGGCTTATCTGGAAAATGACCCAAGGGCGCGTACACGTCACCGACTACACCAACGCCTCGCGTACCATGCTGTTCAACATCAACACGCTGGAGTGGGATGACAAGATGCTGGACGCGCTGGATATCCCGCGCGCCATGCTGCCGGAAGTGCGCAAGTCTTCCGAAGTGTACGGTCAGACCAACATCGGCGGTAAAGGCGGCACGCGTATTCCTATCGCCGGGATTGCCGGTGACCAGCAGGCGGCGCTGTTCGGCCAGCTGTGCGTGAAAGAAGGGATGGCGAAAAACACCTACGGTACCGGCTGCTTTATGCTGATGAACACCGGTGAGAAAGCGGTGGCCTCCAGCCACGGCCTGCTGACCACCATCGCCTGCGGCCCACGCGGCGAAGTGAACTATGCGCTGGAAGGTGCGGTGTTTATGGCGGGCGCCTCCATTCAGTGGCTGCGCGACGAAATGAAGCTGATTAGCGACGCGTTCGACTCCGAATACTTCGCTACCAAAGTGAAGGACACCAACGGCGTGTACGTGGTGCCAGCCTTTACCGGCCTCGGCGCACCGTACTGGGACCCGTATGCGCGCGGCGCCATCTTCGGCCTGACTCGCGGCGTGAACTCGAACCATATTATTCGCGCCACGCTGGAATCCATCGCCTACCAGACCCGCGACGTGCTGGAAGCGATGCAGGCAGACTCCGGCATTCGTCTGCACGCCCTGCGCGTGGACGGCGGCGCGGTGGCCAACAACTTCCTGATGCAGTTCCAGTCCGACATTCTTGGCACCCGCGTGGAGCGCCCGGAAGTGCGTGAAGTGACGGCGCTCGGCGCGGCCTACCTGGCTGGTCTGGCGGTCGGCTTCTGGCAGAACCTGGATGAGCTGCAGGAGAAAGCGGTGATTGAGCGCGAGTTCCGTCCGGGGATTGAAACCACCGAGCGTAACTTCCGCTACAGCGGCTGGCAGAAAGCGGTGAAACGCGCGTTAGCGTGGGAAGATCACGAAGGGTAAGCACTGAGCCTCGGCCGGGCTACCAATCTAATGTAGCCCGGCCGAGCGCAGCGACGCCGGGGACGGCATAAACCATCAGCCAAACATCGGCAACATCAAATACAGCTTAATCACCAGCGCGTTGACGATATCAATAAAGAACGCCCCCACCATCGGCACCACCAGAAACGCCATATGTGACGGCCCGAAACGCTCGGTAATGGCCTGCATATTGGCAATCGCCGTCGGCGTGGCGCCAAGGCCAAAGCCACAGTGACCTGCCGCCAGCACCGCCGCGTCGTAGTTTTTTCCCATCAGACGGTAGGTGACGAAAATCGCATATAGCCCCATCGCCACGGTCTGCACCGCCAGAATCACAATCATCGGCAGCGCCAGATCCGCTAACTCCCACAGCTTGAGGCTCATCAGCGCCATTGCCAGGAACAGCGACAAGCTGACGTTACCCAGCACCGACACCGCTCGTTCGAACACGCGATAAAAGCCCATCAGCGCCAGGCCGTTGCTGAGGATCACCCCAACAAACAGCACGCAGACGAACGTTGGCAACTCCAGCGCCGTACCGGCGAGCAGTTGCGCAATCACTTTACCCAGCGTCAAACAGATGGCGATAAGCGCGATGGTCTCAATCAGCACCAGCGAGGTAATGCTGCGCCCCACGTCCGGCTTTTCAAACGCCGTTGGCACTTCCAGATCGTCCGGCGTGCCGTTCGGTGACGACGAGTGTTTCACCAGATAGCGCGCCACCGGACCACCAATCAGGCCGCCGAGCACCAGCCCAAAGGTGGCGCAGGCCATGGCTACTTCTGTTGCATTTTCAAAGCCATAACGTTCGATAAACAGCTTGCTCCACGCCGCCCCGGTGCCGTGACCGCCGGAGAGCGTAATCGAACCCGCCAGCAGCCCCATCAGCGGGTCGAGCCCTAAGAGCTTCGCCATACCAATGCCCAATGCGTTTTGCAGCAACAGCAGCCCTACCACCACAATCAGGAACGTCCCCACCACCTTGCCGCCCGCACGCAGGCTGGCGATATTGGCGTTAAGGCCGATCGTGGCGAAGAACGCCAGCATCAGCGGGTCCTTCAGGCTCATATCGAAGTCGATTTCCCAGCCCATGCTCTTTTTCAGCACCAGTAGCGCCAACGCCACCAGCAGGCCGCCCGCAACGGGCTCGGGGATAGTGTATTTCTTGAGGAAGGGAACGCTCTGAACCAGTTTTCGTCCTAGCAGCAACACCAGCGTTGCGGCAACGAGCGTCGATAAAGTATCGAGATGAAACATAATTACAGCTCCTGACTAAAACGTATGATTCATTCACACGCGACCAATTTCCCATGTCGTCCACGCCTCCTCATGAGGCGTTGGGCAAAAGTGTAAGCAAGAAAAAGGCGATCAGGGTAGAAAAACGTATTATTTGTCATCATTTTCGTTAACTTACCCCGCCAAATCCCTTTATTTTGCGCGGCTATTTTACGCAATAATTTGTCATCCGTGAAAGCAACCGATTGCTTTTACCAACCAGTCCGCTAAAATCGCCACTTTTCCACCACGGGATTACCTCTGAGATGTCTTCTAACACACTCGATCAAGCCAATGCGCAACCGATTGCGCATTCGCAGAACAGCGAATTAATCTATCGTCTGGAAGATCGCCCACCGCTGCCGCAGACCCTGTTCGCGGCGTTCCAGCACCTGCTGGCGATGTTTGTCGCGGTGATCACACCGGCGCTGCTCATCTGTCAGGCGCTTGGCCTGCCGGCGGAAGACACTCAGCACATTATCAGCATGTCGTTATTCGCCTCCGGCGTGGCGTCCATCATCCAGATTAAAGCCTGGGGTCCGGTGGGTTCTGGCCTGCTGTCGATTCAGGGCACCAGCTTCAACTTCGTTGCGCCGTTGATCATGGGCGGCACGGCGCTGAAAACCGGTGGTGCAGACGTGCCAACGATGATGGCGGCGCTGTTCGGCACCCTGATGCTGGCGAGCTGCACCGAGATGGTTATCTCCCGCGTGCTGCACCTGGCGCGCCGCGTGATTACGCCGCTGGTTTCCGGCGTGGTGGTGATGATTATCGGCTTGTCGCTGATTCAGGTTGGCCTGACCTCCATCGGCGGCGGCTACGCGGCAATGGCTGACCACACCTTCGGCGCGCCGAAAAACCTGCTGCTGGCAGGGATCGTGCTGGCGATCATTATTCTGCTTAACCGCCAGCGTAACCCGTACCTGCGCATCGCCTCTCTGGTGATTGCCATGGCGGCAGGCTACCTGATGGCGTGGTTCCTCGGCATGCTGCCGGAAAACACCGCACCAACGAACAGCAGCCTGATTACCATTCCAACCCCGCTGTATTACGGCCTGGGCATCGACTGGAGCCTGCTGCTGCCGCTGATGCTGGTGTTTATGATTACCTCGCTCGAGACCATCGGTGATATCACCGCCACCTCTGACGTGTCCGAACAGCCGGTTTCCGGCCCGGTCTATATGAAGCGCCTGAAAGGCGGCGTGCTGGCGAACGGCCTGAACTCTTGCGTATCGGCCATCTTCAACACCTTCCCGAACTCCTGCTTCGGGCAGAACAACGGCGTGATTCAGCTGACCGGCGTTGCCAGCCGTTACGTGGGCTTTGTGGTGGCGCTGATGCTGATCGTGCTTGGCCTGTTCCCGGCGGTAAGCGGCTTTGTGCAGCACATTCCTGAGCCCGTGCTCGGCGGCGCAACGCTGGTGATGTTCGGGACCATCGCCGCATCCGGCGTGCGCATCGTCTCCCGCGAACCGCTGAACCGCCGTGCGATTCTGATTATCGCGCTGTCGCTGGCCGTCGGCCTGGGCGTTTCCCAGCAGCCACAAATCCTGCAGTTTGCGCCGGACTGGCTGAAAAACCTGCTCTCTTCCGGTATCGCTGCCGGGGGGATCACCGCGATTATCCTCAATCTGGTCTTCCCGCCGGAAAAAGCGTAATCCCTTTGCGGCAGTGGTTCCGCCACTGCCGCAGACATCGAATAATACGATTCCCAGCTTGAGCATTGCATATAAATCATGCATAACAGGTTTATGTGCCATTCACAGGATGGAAGATCATGAAATTTCTTGGAAAGCTCATTATCTGGCTGCTGATCGCCCTGTTCGTGGTGATATTAGCCTTCTATTTATTGCTGCAAACGCGCTGGGGCGCCCGCCACGTTAGCCAGTGGCTGAGCGATAACACCGCCTATCACATTACGTTTGACGCGATGGATCATCGCTTCTCTTCACCTTCACATATCCTGCTGAAAAACGTCACCTTTGGCCGCGACGGCAAACCCGCAACGCTGGTCGCCAAAGCGGTGGATATCGGCCTGAGTTCGCGCCAGATAACCGACCCGCTGCACGTCGACACTATTCTGTTGCAGGATGGCACGCTGAATCTCTCCCCTTCCACCGCGCCGCTGCCGTTTGCCGCAGACCGCCTGCAACTGAGCAACATGGCGCTAAACAGCCCGGAAACCGGCTGGGAACTGAGCGCCCAGCGCGTCTCCGGCGGCGTGATGCCGTGGGCACCAGTAGCAGGCAACGTGCTCGGCACCAAAGCCCAGATTCAGATGAGCGCGGGTTCGCTGTCGCTTAACGGCGTACCGGCCACCAACGCATTGATCGAAGGCTCGCTCAATAACGGCGAGGTGACCTTAACTACCGTTGGCGCGGATATGGCACGCGGCTCGCTCACCGGCAATGCGCGGCGCAACAGCGACGGCAGCTGGGTGGTGGATAATCTGCGCCTTAACGATATTCGCATGCAAAGCGACAAGTCGCTGCTCGATTTCCTCGCCCCGCTGACTACCGTACCGTCGTTGCAGATTGGTCGGCTGGACATTACCGACGCGCACCTGCAGGGGCCGGACTGGGCGGTCACCGACCTCGACTTCAACTTGCGCAACCTGACCCTCAGTCAGGGCGGCTGGCAGAGCGATGATGGCAAAATTTCGATGAACGCCAGCGAGTTTATCTACGGCTCGCTGCATCTGCTCGATCCGATCCTCAACGCCGAATTCTCGCCACAGGGCATTGCGCTGCGCCAGTTCACCTCACGCTGGGAAGGCGGCATGGTGCGCAGTTCCGGCAACTGGCTGCGCGCCGGGAATGCGCTGGTGCTGGACGACGCGGTCTTCGCCGGGCTGGAATATACGCTGCCGGAGAACTGGAAAACGCTGTGGATGGCGCAGTTGCCGCCGTGGCTGCAAAGCGTGACCCTGAAGAAATTTGGTGCCAGTCGTAACCTGGTGATTGATATCACCCCGGACTTCCCGTGGCAGGTCACCGCGCTGGACGGCTACGGGGCCAACCTGCAGCTAGCGAAAAATCGCCAGTGGGGCATCTGGGGCGGCAGCGCGACGCTGAACGGCGCAGCGGCAACCTTTAACCGCGTTGACGTACGCCGCCCATCCATGACGCTGAACGCCGATGCTTCAAACGTGAATATCACCGAACTGAGCGCCTTTACCGAAAAAGGCATTCTGGAAGCCACTGCCACCGTGGCCCAGCAGCCACAACGCCAGACCCGCGTAACGCTGAACGGCCGCGGCGTGCCGCTGAACGTGCTCCAGCAATGGGGATGGCCTGCGCCGCCGATTTCCGGCGACGGGAACATTCAGCTGACGGCGAGCGGGAATGTACAGGCCGATGCGCCGCTGAAACCGACGGTAAACGGGGAGCTGCATGCGGTAAATATGAATAAGCAGGAAGTCACCCAGCAGATGCAGGGTGGAATGATAAAGTAGCCCGGGCGAGGCGTTCACGCCGACCCCGGGGTTGGCTCGGAGCCGCCCCGGCGGCGCTGCGCTTGGCCGGGCTACAAGAGAGATTGTGCGAGTGTTCCCCTCACCCCGGCCCTCTCCCCAAAGGGGCGAGGGAGAAAACCAAACATGCTAGCCGCACCATCGGTCCCCTCTCCCCGCGGAGAGAGGGTTAGGGTGAGGGGGCACCCTCAAGACTAAAGCGTAATCACTAGCTCATTACCCTGCGCCGTCACCACCACGCCGAGCTCGCTGCCCGCCTGAACGCCGCCCTGCACGCCAGCCACCTGCTGGATGTTGCGCAGACACAGCGTCCAGCCGCTCGCCTTGCCGTTGTCCGTCACGGTAATCACGTTACCCTGACGCTTCGCGGTCAGCGTGTAGATAACCGAACCGTCCTGCGCTGGCACTTCGCAGACCGCCTGACGGCCGTCTTCCAGATGGAACAGCTGGAACGCGGTTCCTTCATGCCAGGCGTAGTTCGGCACCTGGTTATTGTTGCCCAGCGCCAGCAGGGTGTTATCACGCACGTACACCGGCAGGCTCATAAAGTCATGCTGCTGTTTATGCCAGCGGCTGCCCTGCACCTCGTCGTTGTGCCACAGGTGTGTCCAACGGCCTTCCGGCAGGTAGAACTGCACGTCGCCCGCTTCAGTGAACACCGGCGCTACCGCCAGAGAGTCGCCGAGCATGTACTGACGGTCGAGGTAGTCGCACGCCGGGTCGTCCGGGAATTCCAGCATCATGGCGCGCAGCATTGGCGTGCCCTGCTCGTTCGCCAGCGCCGCCTGACGATACAGATACGGCATCATGCGGCACTTCATTTCGGTGAAGTAGCGCACCACGTCGCAGGACTCTTCGTCGTACGCCCATGGCACACGGTAGGATTTGCTGCCGTGCAGGCGGCTGTGGCTGGAGAAGAGGCCAAAGGCGCACCAGCGCTTGTAGACATCCGCCGGGGCGGTGTTTTCGAAGCCGCCGATATCGTGGCTCCAGAAGCCAAAGCCGGACAGGCCGATCGACAGGCCGCCGCGCAGGCTTTCCGCCATCGATTCGTAGTTGGCGTAGCAGTCGCCGCCCCAGTGCACCGGGAACTGTTGCGCGCCCACCGAGGCGGAACGGGCAAACAGCACCGCTTCTTTCTCGCCGAGGTTCTCTTTGAGCACGTTCCACACCAGCTCGTTGTAGATGTAGGCGTAGTGGTTGTGCATTTTCTGCGGGTCGGCGTCGTTGAACCAACGGACATCGGTTGGGATGCGCTCGCCGAAGTCGGTTTTGAAGCAGTCAACGCCCATCTCCACCAGGCCTTTCAGCTTGTCGGCATACCACTGGCAGGCTTCCGGGTTGGTGAAGTCATAAATCGCCAGGCCCGGCTGCCATTTATCCCACTGCCAGACGGAGCCATCCGGGCGTTTGAGCAGGTAGCCCTTCTCTTTCAGCTCCTGGAAGATAGGGGATTTCTGGCCGATGTACGGGTTAATCCACACGCAGACCTTCAGCCCTTTGTCTTTCAGGCGCTGGATCATGCCTTTCGGGTCCGGGAAGGTCACCGGGTCCCATTCGAAATCGCACCACTGGAAGGCTTTCATCCAGAAGCAGTCGAAGTGGAAGACATGCAGCGGCAGGTCGCGCTCCGCCATGCCGTCGATAAAGCTGTTGACCGTCGCTTCGTCGTAGTTGGTGGTGAACGAGGTGGTCAGCCACAGACCGAAGGACCAGGCCGGTGGCAGCGCTGGGCGGCCGGTGAACTGGGTATAGCGGTTCAACACCTCTTTCGGGGTTGGGCCGTCGATAACAAAGTATTCCAGGTGCTCGCCTTCAACGCTGAACTGCACCTTGGAGACTTTCTCAGAGCCAATCTCGAAGGAGACGTTTTCCGGGTGATTCACCAGCACGCCGTAGCCACGGTTGGTCAGGTAGAACGGAATGTTTTTGTAGGACTGTTCGGTGCTGGTGCCGCCGTCGCGGTTCCAGGTTTCAACGTTCTGACCGTTGCGCACCAGTGCGGTAAAGCGCTCGCCCAGGCCGTAAACGGTTTCACCTACGCCGAGGTCCAGACGCTCGAACATGTAGTTGCAATCGTCGTTGCTGTCCTGCACGTAGCCGTTGTTTTTCAGCTGGCTGCCGGTAATGCGCACGCCGTTGCGCAGGAAGTCCAGCGACCAGAATTCACCTTTGGTGACGCGTACACTCAGGTTGCCGCTTTTCAGCTCGGCAAACTCGGCGGTGTTCTGGATGTGTACCTTCACATCTTTCAGCACGTTCAGCGGGTAGTGCGGGCCTTTATCCAGCGCGCCCTGGAAGTGCTCAATGCGCACGCCAACCACCCCTTCCTGAGGAGAGAAAAAGCGAATGGTGAACATCGGCGTATCCAGCTGCCACGTACGTTCCCGCACATCGCGCGGCGCCACATACACCACCAACTCATTCCCATGCTGTTCAACATCAAACACCTGGACAGGATGAATCAAGTTGAGACCCGGTTGGGTCATCCAGTTTCCATCACTGATCTTCATAGTTCGTCCTCTTAATTCCCGAGAGATTGTTTCATAGATACGTTTTCAAAATCCTGCTGAGTGCGGTGCGCCCCGCTCGCCAGTTCGGCCATCATCTTGACCAGGAACGGCGTTTTCAGGGTGTAGAAGCGCTTCGCCACAATGGCGCTCAGCAGGTAGCAAATAGCCGGTACGATAGTGAATAGGGCAATAATGATGCTGATGGTGGTTGGGTTCTGCGCTTTGGCCGCAGCGTCATAACCGCCGCCGGCCAGCATCCAGCCAATCATCGCGCCGCCCAGCGCCAGGCCGAGCTTCAGCACGAACAGCGTGCCCGCGAAGCTAATGCCGGTGAGACGTTTACCGTTACGCCATTCGCCGTAGTCAACGGTGTCGGACATCATGACCCACTGAATCGGGGTCACGAGTTGGTGCAGAACGCCAATCACGAAGATAAAGGCAAACATGATGACGCTAGCGTTCATCGGTACAAAGAACATCGCCAGGCTCAGGACCGCCAGAATGGCGTTGGTCCACCAGAAGACGCTCACTTTGCATTTCCAGTCGGTCAATGGTTTGGCTAATGCCGAGCCAATCAGGTTGCCGACGCAATAGGTGGTGAGGAAGGCGGTAAACAGCGCCGGGGAGCCCATAATCCAGGTGACGTAGTACATCATCGCGCCGCCGCGTACGCAGACCGCCATGATGTTGAGGATGGTGAGCAGGCCAACGATACGCCACTGGTCGTTGTGCCAGATGTCGCGCAGGTCTTCACGCATCGAGTTATTGGTTGGCGGCGCTTCCACACGCTCTTTGGTGGTGAAGAAGCAGAAGGCCAGCATCAGGAACGCCACTACGGAGAGCACCGCGATACCGCCCTGGAAGCCCAGCGCTTTATTGTCGCCGCCGATCAGATTCACCAGCGGCATCATTAAGACGGTAGAGAGCATGCCGCCCGCCGTCGCCAGCACGAAGCGCCAGGACTGCAGCGAGATACGCTGCGTCGGGTCGTTGGTGATCACACCGCCCAGCGCACAGTAAGGGATATTAACCACGGTGTAGAACAGGGTCAGCAGCGTGTAGGTGATCGCCGCATAAATCAGTTTGCCGTTATGGCTGAAATCCGGGGTGCTGTAGGCCAGCACGCAGACCACGCCGAACGGCAGCGCACCAAACAGCACCCACGGGCGGAACTTGCCCCAGCGGCTGCGGGTGCGGTCGGCCAGCAGCCCCATACACGGGTCGGAGATGGCATCCAGCGCGCGCGCCAGAAGGAACATGGTGCCAACAAAACCTGCGGGTATACCGAAGATATCGGTATAGAAGAACATCATGTACAACATGACGTTATCGAAAATGATATGGCTGGCGGCGTCGCCCATGCCGTAGCCGATCTTCTCTTTGACAGATAATACTTCACTCTTCATCTTTCAAACCCTTTTCGCACCGAAGCCACGTTGGTACCGGTTACATGTTTTTTAAACCATCCGTCGTATAAGGTGAATTGCGATATCTCGTTATCAAATTACGTTTCTTGATTTATGTGATCTGGGTTGGCGGGTAGAGTGTGTCGAAGTGTAACTTACGGATTTTGTAGGAATTTCTATCCATGCCGTGCGGCAGATATAAAAAAGATGCCGAAAAATGTAAGTAAAGATGTGGTAACTGATTGAAAGTGGCTATAATGCGCCCCGCCTCCATGTAGCAATGCAGGCGCGGAAGATCGTCGTCTCCGGTGAGACGATTGGACTTCATTTCCAGTGGTAGCCGCCTGCGGCTCCCGGCAGGTTCGACTCCTGCGATCTCCGCCAAAATTCGCCCGCTTTTCCGCCAAAGTATTTACTCGTTTTATCTATACTCTCCCTTAGCGTTGTCCTTTTCCGTACTGATTACTGTCCCGGCTCGTTTACGCCGTAACCCTGCGCGGCCAGCGGTTGATAAACGTGAGGCTAAATGGCCGTGAAATGGTCAAATATTCGGTTATGCCGCTGGTTTTTACGCCATTCATCGGGCAAGAAGTGCGGTAAATTGTGTGCGGTGTTCTAGCGGTAAAATGTAACCATAAGAAAAAGCAGGGTTTTATCTGGGAAGTCCGAAAATGACCGGGCTACGGGGCGAAAAATGTGCCCTGGGGGGATGTGGTAAATGATTGAAAGTAGCTATAATGCGCCCCGCCTCCATGTAGCAATGTAGGCGCGGAAGATCGTCGTCTCCGGTGAGGCGGCTGGACTTCAAATCCAGTTGGGGCCGCCAGCGGTCCCGGGCAGGTTCGACTCCTGTGATCTTCCGCCAAAATTTAACCACTTCTTTTCTATTTACTTATCAGACTAAAATGCATAAATTAATCGCAAATGACTATTAATTTATGGATAACCATTATGTTTGATATAATTAAAATAATTATTGGCTTCATCCTAACTGGCATTGTCGGCTCTTTTTTAGCCCAATACTACCAAAAGAAAAATTTTATATATCAAACAAAAATAATAAAACTACAAAAAGAGATTGATCGACTAAAAGAACTTGCAGATAATATTGAGAAGCTTGCAGGAATGAGGATTTTTTACGGACGAAACTTAATTGATAACAGCAATGAAAGAGAGAGCAAAGAATTCTCTGAGGCAAGAAGGCAATATAGAGCATCCGTCGAGAGATGGAACGAAAACCTATCCTCATTTTTTATTGAACTACGCTCATTAGGATTAACTCAGTTAGCTTTTGATTTAGAAAGAAACGTCCACGATAACCTCAGGAAAGCCCATTCATTAATAGATGAACTAATAAGAAAAAATAATATTGTTGACATATCGAAAATTGGACACCATTATTCAATGGCTTTTGATGGACTAAGATTTGTTTCTAAAAACTTAATCCTTGAGACCGATAGAAAATGGAACAGAATAATATCTGGAAATTCAGAAAAACTAAATCAATATAATTTACCTGATGCCAGCATTGTAACTTTAATCATCGCCATCTTTCACAAAAACCCTCATCTTTTGCGCGTAAGACGCTCTAGCATGGACTAAGTCTGTCCATTTTTTAGTAGGCTTTAATGGCTTTGGTCGTAATAGCATTGCTGCCAAAAATGCTTGTTCATCCATATTAAGTTCGGAAAACTCTTTACCAAAAAATTTAATGGCAGTAGTTTCAAATCCATAAAGCCCGGATCCAAAAAAAGCATTACTTAAATAACATCTAACAATTTGCTTTTTAGAAAACTTATAGTTTATTAATACTGAAAGGATTATTTCATATATTTTACGGTACAACGTCAAATCCCTAAAATTAGTCAGAGTTCTTACCATCTGCATATCAATAGTACTTGCCCCACCATGTTTTTTCAACATTAGACATTTCCCTGCCTCTCTAAATAAAGATTTTAAATCATATCCACCATGTTCTAAAAATCGACGATCTTCTAGCGCCATTACATAGTATTCGAATTCGTTGAAACTTGAATATCCATCAACATTCTTCATATTGTTAGATATTTCAAAAAGATCATAATTAAGGGATATAAAAAAATTTCGAAAATTTCTTACAATTCGTCCATTATATGGTTCACTAACCATGAAAAATACCCCTATATTATTTTAGCCCTTAGGTACTATACCTTTCGCTCTTAACGCTTCTCTCGCCAGCTCTTTCAACCAACTGGCGAGACTTACCCCTTCCTCCGCAGCCACAGCATCCAACTGTTCCTTCAACGCCGGATCAATACGCATCTTGAACTGCGGTGATTGGCCGCCGCCTTTTGGTTTTTTTTCGCGCGACACGATTGACATGAGGCCACCTATCCATCTACTCTGACACACATAGGAGGCCACCTAAACCTCCTCAGCTAGACAACGCTCTGATGTGCGGGAACACAACCAGAGCGTCTAACCTCACCAACTATCAAGGAGTTGATTATGGCTGATCCGCATTCTACCCCAGACTTACCCGCAGCAAAAACTGAGCGCACAATAATTGTGGGATATCGCCCGCAGGGTGCAAACAAAAACACGCCAAGCCTCACCCTTTCCGGGAAGTGGCTGCGCGAGGCCGGGTTCGAAACCGGACAACAGGTTAGCGTAAAGGTGATGGAAGGATGCATCGTCCTGATGGCCTATGGCGAACAGGAGCAGAAGCTGCTGGCGGAATTGAAGGAGACACAATTGAAGCTGAAAGGGATTGAAGCGGTAGTGTCGTCGGTGCATTAAGCATCGGGTTAATGTTCAACTATCCGGAAACGCCGGATAGTTGGCCGGTATGTAAAACGACCGATAAAATTCACGGCCGGGCACGGATACCATTATCGTGTTCGTGGCGGGCATCGCCCGATGGCGCTGCGCTTATCAGGCCTACGGGTGCGGTGCAATGGTAGGCCGGGTAAGCATCGCGCCACCCGGCAAAAAAGCGACACCCGAGCCCTACTATTTTTAGGGAAAGATCCTAAAACGTAGCGCCGAAATTATGCCATCCATTTAATTAATGCTACATATCACTTTATAGAAATTAAAATAATCGCCTGTTTTTATCCCACACACCATGGTCATTATTTTATTTCAAATAATCACTTAGCCTATAAATATATCATATATTTTATATCTCTCGTTTATCCTCCAATAAGGTGACGGGCGATCTATTTTTAATAAAAAAGCCTTAAGGCAAATTGGCAGAATATTGCTACCTATTCTATTTTTATATAAGGGATTTAATCTTCATACGTCATTGTTTTACTAGGGAATAATAATACCTATGTAGAGGTCAATACTATGAACACGTCTTTCAAGTTCATTTTTATCACTCTGGCATCCGTCCTTTTTATTCCGTCGGCCTATGCCGCCCTTGATACCGTCATCACCAGTAACTTTCAGGTGCAAATTACCATTACCAAAACCTGCTCCATCAGCTCGGGCACGCCTATTACTTTTGGGTCGGTCGTCGCGAATACGGTACCCGCGAAGGCAACCACCAACCTAAATGTGACCTGCTCAAAAGGCACGCCTTATACCATCGGTCTTCAGCCGTCTAATAGCAGCACAACGGGCGCAGGTAATATGTCTGGCACCGGCTCAAACGGGGACAAAATCGCTTATCAGCTGTATAGCGATTCCAACGGCGCAACGATATGGGGAAATACCGCTTCTGGAACACCAAATATTGTGTCAGGAACCGGTCAGGGATCATCGCAACCCGTGGCGGTCTATGCTGGCGTCGCTAATACCAACTTTACCCCTGATACCTATACCGACACCGTGACCGTGACCTTTACCTATTAATGCAAGGAAGGCCTATGTTCCGATACACGCCTGCGCTCGCCAGCCTGACCGTGCTCGCGCTTTTTAGCGGCACTGCCGCCGCTAGCGGCCTGCAGGTCACCCCTGTCACCTTGACCTTGCAGCAAAACCAGCGTGCCGAGGGCCTTTGGTTGAGCAACTCCGGTGACAGCCCGGTTAACGCCCAGGTCCGCGTTTTCCACTGGAGCCAGAGTGGTTACAGCGACCAGCTTTCATCTTCGCAAGGGCTGGTCATCAGCCCGCCTATGCTGAACATCCCACCCGGTGGGAAGCAGTTGATCCGCGTGATTCGCACCGGCCCACCGACGAAGGTAGAAGATGCCTATCGACTGTCAATTAACGAACTGCCGCCTTCGACAACGACTACAACGAAAAAAAACAGCCTGCAGTTTGTTATGCACTATTCCGTTCCGGTGTTTATCCAGCCGCCGGGGGCAACAGAAACGCTCGCCAAACTGCAATGGCAGGTGGCGCACAGCGACGGTCGAACCTGGTTACAGGTGAATAACCAGGGCGACGGTCATGCCCAGCTCGCAGAGGTCACGCTGATTACGGCATCAGGCAGCCGAAAAAATATTACGCCTGGACTTTTGGGCTATGTACTGCCCGGTTCGACGATGCGCTGGCCTCTTCCTGCCAGTGCCGGTCAGGGAGAAAAGCTTGAAGTAACGGTTAATGGTCAAAAAACGGTACAAACGCTATAGCGGGCTAAACCGTCTATTAATTATTTTATTAATCAACGTGTTACTTATGGCGAGGAGCACCTCTGCGGAAATGAAAAGCATGGATGGGGTCATTGCCGATAGCACACCGCTGGCCGGGACGGAGCTCTATCTCGACGTCACCCTGAATCAGAATCCTATTGGCCTGGCGCGATTTGGTTACGATCGCGACAAGCTTTATGCCAGCGCCGATAGCCTGCGTAAAATCGGCCTGCGGATACCCGCAAATACGCCCGATCCGGTCTGTCTGAACGACCTCCCCCAGCTGCGCGTGCAGTACGATGCAAATCAGCAAACGCTGGCGCTAATGGCGCCGCTACAACAGCTGGATATGGCCACCACTCAGGTGAACCCGGACGATACGCCGAATCCCGATGCCGCCGCCTCACGCGGGCTGCTACTCAACTACGATCTCTATGCCTCTCAAGGACAAGAAGGGCAGAGCAACGCCAGCGCCTTTAGTGAGCTTCGCGCCTTCAGCAACGTGGGCGTGCTGAGCTCCACGCAGATATCACGCTACACTGGCAATAGCGATAACGTTAGCCAGAACAACGGTATGGTCCGTCTGGACACCAGCTGGCGCACCTCGTTTCCCAGGCAGGCCATCGCGCTCAACGTAGGGGATATGCTCACCAGCGCCGTCAACTGGTCGCGCCCCACGCGTATCGCCGGGATACAGATAGGCACCGATTACAGCCTTCAACCCTATACCCCTATTACGCCACTGCCCTCGTTTTTCGGCTCCGCCACGCTGCCTTCCAGCGTCGAGCTGTATATGAACGGCGTGAAGTACTACAACGGCGAAGTCCCGGCGGGTAATTTCGAACTGAATACGCTGCCCAATATCAACGGCGCAGGCGAGGCGCAGGTCACCATGACCGATGCGCTGGGTAAAACCACGGTGCAGAGCTTCTCGTTTTATAACGACCAGTCGCTGCTGCGTCAGGGGTTGTCAGAATGGTCAGCGGAAGCCGGCGTGGTGCGCAATAACTACGGTTATGAATCCTTTGATTACGCCAGTACGCCCGCCTTTAGCGGCACCTGGCGACACGGCATCAGCAACAGCCTCACCGCAGGCGGGCACGCCGAGGCCACCCAGAGTCTGATTAACGCCGGGTTCAGCAGCGACTGGATCCCCGGCAGCAACAGCGGAACCATTTCCACCGCGCTGGCAGCCAGCGCCGACGCGGGTAAAAACGGTTTCCTCTACAGCGTCGGCTATCGCTGGAACAACAGTCGCTTTAACTTCAGCACCACGACGACTGCCACGGCCAGGGACTACCATGACGTTGCCACCCGCTACGGAAGCCCACCGCCATCGCTTAATCAGAGCACCGTGGTCGGCTATAACACCGAGTCCTTCGGTAGCTTCAGCGTAGGCTATTTACAGTACCGCTCTCCCGGCCAGCCCACCCAGCGCTACACCAACGCCAACTGGTACCAGTCGGTGTCCAACCGCGTATACCTCACCGCCGGGCTGAATCAGAACGTTGATCGCAGCCGCGACCGCAGCATATTTCTGGTCGTCAACGTCTCGTTTGATAACAACATCAATACCAGCACCACCGTACAGCGTAGCAATAATGATCAGATGAGCTACTCGTTCAACGCCAGCAAAACCCAGCCGTCTGATGGCGGCCTGGGCTGGAACATGGTGCTCAACCAGCAGGACGCTCAGCAAAGCGGTCAGGGCGAGTTGGGCTATCTCGGGCGTTACGGCAAAGTTTACGGTGGCTACAGCAATATGTCGGGCAATCAGTCCGGCTACGCCGGGGCCAACGGCGCGCTCGTGCTGATGGGCGGCGGCCTGTTTGCGTCGCAGACCATCAACAACGGCTTTGCGGTGGTCTCTACCGGCGGTATGCCTAACGTACCGGTGCTGCTGCAAAATAATCCGATTGGCACCAGCAACGACAGCGGCCTGCTGCTGGTCACGCCGCTCAACAGCTATCAGAAAAATGAGATCAGCATTAACCCGATGGATCTCCCGGCTAATATGCGGATCGATCCGGTGAACACCGTGGCGATCCCTGCCGATCGCTCAGGAACAATGGTCAACTTTACGGTAAAAACCGTACGTTCTGCGCTGATCGTGCTGAAAAATGCGCAGGGAGAGGTGATACCGGAAGGGTCATCCGCCACGCTGAACGGCGTGCAGAGTCAGAACGCCGTGGTCGGCTTTGACGGCATGGTCTATTTCGACACCCTGGACGCGCATAACACCCTCAACGTGGTCACCAGCGCGGGTCGCTGTACGGCACAGTTCGATTACCCAGAAAAAGCACGAGATATTCCACAAATTGGGCCATTAACGTGCCAATAAGGAGCAGCGATCATGTGGTTAAGAGTGATGATTTTACTGGTAGGGCTGTGCTTTTTCCCGCTAAAAAGCTTTGCGGTGAGTTGTACCGTTTCCCCCGTCCCCAATGTCGCCTTCACCAGCGCCGTGTCCCCATTCAACAACACAAGTGATACGGTTATCAGTGTAAACGTTAACTACACCTGCACGGGGGCTGTACTCTCACTGCTGGGCGCCACCATCTGTTTCAACTTTGGCCCATCGACAAATGGGGCCACTCTTCCCCGGCAGATGACCTCAGGCACGGCAAAAATTAACTATCAACTCTATCAGGACAGCGGGCATACCATCGTATTAGGCAATCAGGACAGCAACGCAAGTTTTAGTCCCATGAGGGTTCCCTGGCGTATGCTTACTACCAATGATTTAACCGGCTCCTTTACCATCTATGCCGTCATACCTAAAGGGCAAAGTACGGCAGTCCCAGGAAACTATTCGGACACCTTTCTCGCCATTAACGCCTCGATTACCTCAATCATTAATCCGCTCAATCTGGGCTCAGCGTGTGGCAGCACGGTCGTCGGTAACTTTGCTTTTGGCGTCACCGCCACCGTCAGTAAACAGTGCCAGATCACCGCCACCAACACGCTTTCACTGGGTTCAGTTGCCTACACCCAAACCAATATTACCAGCAACAGCAACTTCACCATGGCATGCACAAACGGTACCGCCTACACCATCGGGCTCACCCCCTCAAACGGTAACACTGCCGGGAGTGGCGTTATGAAAAGCACCGCGACGACCTCAACCAACCCAGACCTGGTTCCCTATCAGTTGAAATCAACGGCAGGCGTTTCTGGTCTCACATGGGGTAACGCATCTCCCAACCTGGTCGCAGATACCGGTACAGGATCCTCCGTCAACAAAACGGTCTACGCCCTGGTTCCCAACGCCAACTATCGCGCAGACAGCTACGCCGATACCGTCACCATCACCGTGACCTACTAAAGAAAATCTTTATCGATAACGTATACTGAAGCCATCATCCCCCGAGAGGAATCCGTATGCGCTCACTAAACCGCCTCAAATGGCTGCATGCCTTTGAAGCCACCGCCCGTCACGGCAGTTTTACCGGCGCAGCGCAGGAACTGGGCGTGACGCCCGCCGCCGTGGGGCAACTGGTCAGGGCGCTGGAAGATTGGGTCGGGCACCCGCTGCTGCACCGCGCTCGCACCGGTAAAGAGCGGTTGACGCTAGTGAGTGAAGCGCAGGAAGCCTTGCAGGACATCACCCTGGGGCTGGATAAGCTCGAGTCCGGGCTGAACAAGCTGCGCGGCCGCCGGGCGCGTTCGGTGGTGGTGGTAACCGCCTCGCAGGTGCTGATGATGAACTGGCTGATGGAGCGCCTGAACCGCTTCTCTGAAGCCCATGATGCGATCGACCTACGCCTGAACGTTACTGAAAAGCTGATGGATGTCTCCCACGGCGAGGCCGACGTCGGCATCCGCTGTGGGCAGGGCGATTGGCCGGGTGTGGATAAAACCTGGCTGATGGATGAAGAAGCGGTACTGGTCTGTAGCCCGCGTCTGGTGCCGCCGGAGAAAACCGCCTGCGCGGATTGGCTCTCGCAGCAAAAGCTGATTCACGACGATACCCCTCACCCCGGCGCTAATTTTCCCGATTGGGACGAGGTGCTCAGCGCACTGAACGCGCCAGCGGCAAAAGAGAGTGGGCTGCATATCAACTCCACCTCGGCGGTGATCCTCGCGGCTTTAAGCGGGCGCGGTGTGGCGATTGTGCGCCATGCACTGGTGAAAGCGTTGATCGACAGCGGGCAACTCACGCAACTGCATCCGGATCACCGCTGGCCGCTGACCTGGTCTTATTACATTGTGACCCCGCAGCATGCAGTAATGCGTCCGGAAGTGAAAATCTTCCACGACTGGTTGATTACCGACATTGCTGCCGAAAACAGTGCCGCGTAGAAAAACTATCCTGCGCCGCAAGAAGATCTGATTTGTGGCAGCGGCCATGACTTCTGATAATTCAGGCAACCCAACTGCCACTATGAATACAGGAGAACATCATGGCCTGGTTGCAAATCACCCTCGATATCAGCCCCGAAAACCGTCCCGCCGCTGCGGGCGTTTATCAGCAGTACAAAGCACCATTCCTCAATACCATCGCCGGAGCAACGGCCAAAGAGCTGCTGATCCGCGAAGAAGACGTGCAGGTATTGCACGGTTTTAACACCCGCGAGCAGGCGCAGGCCTACCTCAGCAGCGACCTGTTCACTCAGGACGTGGTCGAAGCGCTGAAGCCGTATCTGAACGGTGCGCCGGACGTGCGTATTTACGATGTAGCTTAAGGGAATTTCCCCTCACCCCGGCCCTCTCCCCAAAGGGGCGAGGGAGAAAACCGTCGGTCCCCTCTCCCCCATGGGGAGAGGGTTAGGGTGAGGGGGTCAGCGTCAATCACTCCGCCGTCGGATAATCCAGATACCCCGCCTTCCCACCACCGAAGAACTGCTCCTTCACCGGCGCATTCAGCGGTAAATCATGCTCCAGACGATGCGGCAGATCCGGGTTAGCAATAAACGGACGGCCAAAACCAATCAGATCCGCCCAGCCTTTTGCCAGCGCCTCTTCGGCACGCGCTTTGGTGTATTTACCGGAGTAAATCAGCGTACCATGGAAGATAATCCGCAGCGCTTCTTTAAACGCGGCGGGCATCACCGGCGCATCGTCCCAGTCGGCTTCGGCGATATGAATATAGGCAATGCCCATCTCACTCAGCACGCTGGCTGCTGCCAGATAAGTTGCTTCCGGCGTATCATCGCGCGAGCCCATCAGCGTGGTCAGCGGCGCGAGACGAATCCCCACGCGCTCTTTGCCAATCGCTTCAGAGACTGCAGCCACCACCTCTTTCATAAAGCGCAGACGGTTTTGCAGCGAGCCGCCGTATTCGTCGTCGCGCAGGTTGGCCTGCGAATCAATAAACTGATTAATCAGATAGCCGTTCGCCCCGTGCAGCTCAATGCCGTCAAAACCAGCGGCAATGGCGTTACGCGCCGCCTGAGCATAGTCGTTGACGATAGCCGGGATCTCATCGGTACGCAGTGCGCGCGGCATATCATGCTGCACCATCGCGCCGACGCCGCTTTCCGGGCCACGGCCTTCCACATCGACAAACACCTTCACGCCTTCGGCCTGAATCGCGGAAGAGGAGACCGGCTGCGCGCCGTTCGGCTGCAGGACGTTGTGGGAAACGCGGCCGACGTGCCACAGCTGGGCGAAGATTTTGCCGCCCGCCTGATGCACGGCGGTGGTCACTTTTTTCCAGCCTGCAATCTGTGCTTCAGAGTACATACCTGGCGTCCAGGCATAGCCCTGGCCCTGCTGGCTGATTTGGGTGCCTTCGCTGATGATAAGCCCGGCGCTGGCGCGCTGCGCGTAGTAGTCGGCCATCATATCGGTCGCCACGTCACCGGCACCAGCGCGGGAGCGGGTCATCGGCGGCATCACGATACGGTTAGCCAGCGGCAGGTCGTTCAGAGAATATTGATTGAATAACATGCTGTTTTCCTCCGCTTATTTGTACAGTTCGGCGCTCATGGTCACGGTGTTGCCCATGCGTGCGCTGGTGATTTTATAGTCGGAGGCGTTCATCTCTTTGGCCTTCTGCGCAATGGCCGCTTCAGCGGAGTCCAGCGTAGAGGCGGTCGCGGTGACGCTTTGCGCAGAGGCGCTAAAGGCAGCAACGCAGAGAAGGGAAGCAGCAAAAATCGTGGTAAGGGTTTTCATGGTCGTATCCTGTTCGGTAAGGGACGTTACGCTCGGTAACGTGATGCGAAGAAGGATACGACCGTGGACTGATTACATAAATGGTATAAATCGCAATAGACTATTATCAATATCGCAATAGTTGAAAGGCTACAGACCCGCCCACCACAGGCGCATTTTCATGCCCCAGTAGCTCGTCCAGCCTGTCGTGACGCTGACCGGCTGACCTTTGTCGATAACCACCAGCGTCGGCGTCACCTCGACCTGCCAGCGCTGGGCCAGCTCACCGCGCGCGTCGTTCACCACTGGCATGGTCAGCTGTTTTTTCTGCATCCACGTCGCCAGCCGCGCATCGTCGCCGGAACGCAGGGCAATGCTCACCACGTTGCCGCCCTGCTCCTTCAGTTTCTCAACCGACGGCGAGGTAAAGCGGCAGATGCTGCACCAGGTCGCCCAGACGTAAACCAGCAGCGGTCGGTTCTCGCTCATCGCGGCGAAATCCAGCTGCTGGCCGTCTATTGTCTGCATAGTCGTGCCGGAGAAGGTATCGGGCAACGTCGGGCTGCGGAAGCGGTCAACGCCCCACATCAGCACCGCGGCCAACAGTAACAGCACTATCATTTCGCGCAGCCAGCGGTATACGCGGCGACGCTGGAAAAATTTGCTCATCATGACCTCGTCATAGTACGAGGCGTATCTTAGCGAGCCCGCCAGTTTAGTGCTGTAAAGAAGTGTCTTGCGAAAACGCGAGCATTGGCAGCACCGAGAAGATTAACTGATATCCGCAACCGATGAGCGAGCCACCAGGCGCCCGGTAAACGCACGCCCTTCCGGCACAAACACAGAATGCCCATCAATTAACGCGCGAATACGCTGAACGCAGTGTTCCAGCAGCTGTTCAACCGGATAGGCGATACAGGTCAGAGGAGGATAAACCAGCGAGGCCAGCGGAGAGTCTTCAAGGCTCACCAGCGACACTTCCTGTGGGATCGCAATATTGAATTCACGTAATAAACGCATCGCTTCGGCGGCGTAACAGTCACGTTTGGCGATAATCGCCGTGTATTTAGTGAAACTATTGATAAGCGTCAGCAGCGCCTGTTCAATATTGTTGTCAGCCATCACCAGCAGTTGACGATTGAACGGCAGAGAGTAGTTTTGCAGCACGCTACGATAGCCGTCGAGCATCTGCTTGCTGGCAACGTCGCTTTCATTATCCATCAGCAGCGCAATATTACGATGCCCCTTGCCCAGCACATAGCGGCAGGCGCTTTCGGTGGCAAACGCGTAGTTGTAACCCTGGCTGGCGCTGCCTTGCGCGGAAAACGCATCGAAGGCGATCACATTGCTGGCAACATCACCGCTGTTGCGGCTCAGGGTGACGACTGCAACGCATTGATGCTGCAGGTTTTCCACCGCTGCCTGCTGTTCAGCCGCGTCGTTTACATACTGAATGATCAGCGATTTGTTCAGCGATTTCACGGCCTGCGACAGCTGCGGCAGCAGCGCGGCGCTAAACCCGGCTTCGTTCGCGGGCAGCACCATACCGACGTAGCTCGAGGTATTGCTCGCCAGGTTCTGCGCGGCAAAGCTTGGGCGGTAGTTAAGCTCTTCCACCGCGCGTAATACGGCCTCGCGGCTCTCTTCACGAACGCCACGCGTCCCCGTCAGCACGCGCGAAACGGTGGCACGGGAAACGTTGGCTAACTTTGAAACATCATCAATAGTAGGCATGGTGTCGTCTGTATTACGGTTTTCTCCCTATACTAACATAAATGCGTTCAGGTATTCGCCAACTCCCCGGCGCGAAACGGCCGGGGAGACAGAGGCTTAATGACGCGTGCGATAGAGCTCAATCAGCTCGCCCACCAGTTCTTTGGCCAGAATCGACGTCATCAGATGGTCCTGCGCGTGCACCATCACCAGCGTCATTTTGGTTTTGCCCTCGCCTTCATCGGCCTCAATCAGTTGAGTCTGTACCCGATGCGCTTCGCGGGCAAAATGCTGCGCCTGCCCCATTTTTTCATCTGCATCGGCGAAATCACCGGCTTTAGCGCTGTTCAGCGCTTCGTAGCACAGGCTGCGCGACTGGCCAGCATTAATAATAATGCCCATTACTTGCTCTTCTAAATCCATAACGTCCTCTCAATCAACAAAATCAGGCGGCCTCAGACTGCCCAACGCGACCTTCCGTTTCCGCATCACCGCTTTCTTGCGACAGCAGCTGTTTCTCGTAAGCCTTCAGGAACGGGTAGTACATGACGGCAGCCGTTACCATACAAATCAGGCACATAATGATAGGGCTGAACGACCAGTTCGCCGCCCAGGATGCACCGATAGGGGCCGGTGTGGTCCACGGCGTCATCGACACCACGCGGGAGACCAGACCAAAGTCGAGGGCAAAGTAGGCCAGCGTCGCGTTCACCATCGGCACCAGAACAAACGGAATAAAGAACAGCGGGTTCATGATGATTGGCGCGCCGAACAGAATCGGCTCATTGATGTTAAACAGGCCCGGCACAACGCCCATGCGGCCAATCGTACGCAGGTGAACCGCTTTGCTACGCATCAACAAAATGGCCAGCGGCAGCGTGGAGCCCACGCCGCCAATCAGCAGGTAGTGGTCCCAGAATCCTTGCACGTAAATATGTGGAATGGCGGTACCGGCGGCCATGGCAGCCTGGTTAACCGACAGGTTTGCCATCCAGAATGGGTTCATAATGCCGGTAACAATCAGCGCGCCGTGAATCCCGGCGAACCACAAAATCTGACATACCAACACCGACAACAGAATCGCTGGCAGCGTATCGGAGGCGGCAACCAGTGGTTTCACCAGCGACATAATGGCTTCCGGGATAATCATTCCCAGCTGTGCTTCGATAAACAGGTTCAACGGATGCAGCGTCAGCGCCACCGCCAGCACGGGGATCAGAATCTCAAAGGAACGCGCTACGCCGGTCGGCACTTCTGGTGGCAGGCGAATGGTGATGTTGTGACGACGCAGGAAAGCGTAAAGCTCGGTGGTGTATATCGCGACCAGCAGCGCCGTGAAGATACCCTGCCCGGAGAAGTAAGCCACGGAGATCTGTCCGTCTTTCAGCGGCGCGGCAACCAGCAAAAAGCCCATCAGCGACAGCATCCCGGACGTCAGCGGGTCCAGGTCGTGATGGCGCGCAAGACTGGCAGCCACCCCAACGGAGATAAAGAGCGTCATGATGCCCATGCTGAAATTGAACGGCAGCATCAGGCTCTCACGGTGGTCCAGCGAAAATTGCAGCCAGGCGCGAGCAAAACCCCAACTGGTATCCGGTGAAAACGGCGGGAAGATAAACACCAGCATAAACGAGCCGACAATCATAAACGGCAGCGCGAGGATAAAACCGTCACGAATGGAGGTCACGTATTTTTGCTGGCCAACCGCCCCGGCCATTGGCGTGATTTTTTGTTCTATCACATTGATTAATTTAGCGTACAGAGAGCTCATCTTTTATCCCTTAGTTATTGTTATCAATTAATGACAGGGCAAAATCTAAAACCGCACCGCCTTTCTGCATGCCGTAATCCATCATGTTGATCGGCTCCACCTTGATGCCGTAGGCGTTGGCTTTTTGCTGCAAATCTTTCTGCATGTACTTCACCTGCGGCCCCAGAAGCACCACCTGATACTGGCCCACCTGCTGCTCAAATTCGGCAACACCAAAGGCGTTGATATCCACTTCCAGGCCGCGCTTTTCCGCCTCTGCCACCATTTTTTTAACCAGCAAACTGGTGGACATCCCCGCGGAACAACAAAGCATAATTTTCTTCATGGAAAACTCCTGACTGAGTAGTAACGATGAGCGGACTATAATCACGAGGAAACAAAACGGAAAGCGCTTTCCGTACATGAATCCGTTAAATGTGAGCGCGATCACCGGTTGCAGGCTTTCACTTTATTGGGATGTAGGCGATGATCCTCGCACCTCCGTTCGATATAAGGTTCGCCATGAACATTCAGTTTATGAATGTTGCTGTGACGCTGATTGAGCAGCGCGTTACGCCTTTCGCCAATCTTCTGACCCGTAGCCAGCACATCACCGCCATGCGCGACAGCTTTGCGCTGGCCATGCCGTTCGTCATTGTTGGCAGCCTGATGGTGCCGCTGATCTTTCCGCCGTTTGCGATCAGCGGCGCGTGGTACCTGGCTATTCGGCCCATGCTGTTACCTACTTTTGAGCTAACGATTGGCCTGATTGCGCTGATCATCGCTTTCGGTGCCAGCGCCAGCTTAGGCAAGCAGTACCAACTACCCGAACGGCTTTCCGGGCTGACGGGATGCCTGGCATTTCTGGTGTTCATCGGCTTTAAGGAAAGTGCGGGTAGCAATCTCTTTCTGGGGGGAATGGGAATATTTAGCGCTTTGATTTCAAGCTTTTACTCTGTTGAAGTGATCCGGCTCTTCTACCGGAAAGGCTGGTGTATTCGCTTGCCGGACGAGGTGCCGATCATGACCCGTAACGGCTTTCAGCTGCTGACGCCGCTGCTGGTGATCATGCTTTCTATTACGGCGATGAACGCTGGGCTGAAGCTCAACACCGGGATGATTTTGCCAGAGCTTATCAGTGAAGCGCTGCGACCGCTGATCATCGCCTCTGATACGCTAACTGCGTTACTTATCTCCTTACTTATCTGTAACTTACTTTGGTTTGTTGGTATTCACGGCGCGCTGATCATCACCGGCATCATGAACCCGTTCTGGATGACCTATCTGTTTGAAAACCAACAGGCGCTGGTGAACGGTATCACGCCGTTGCCGCATATTTATCTGCAGGGGTTCTGGGATTTCTATCTGCTGATTGGGGGTATCGGTTCCACGCTGCCGCTGGTCTTCATGGCGCTTCGCAGCCGCTCTCGCCAGCTAAAAAGCGTGGGCAAAATTGGCCTTATCCCTTCCCTCTTTAATATCAATGAACCGATACTTTTTGGTTTCCCGATAATACTTAACCCACTATTTTTAATCCCTTTTATTGGCGTACCGATGATTAACGCCTGCATTGCCTGGTATCTGACGCACCTCGGCGTACTCGACCGCGCCGTGGCAATGCTGCCGTGGTCTATGCCTGCGCCACTGGGTGCCGCATGGTCGGCAAATGGCAGTTGGAAAAATATGTTCATGTGCCTGTTCGCCTTCTTCAACGCCTGGATGATCTACCGCCCTTTCTTCAAGGTCTACGAGCGGCAACTCACGGATTCTGAAATCCGCTAATCGATCGCCTTCACAGTTTATTTTTCGCCAGCGCCGTTCAGACGCTGGCTTTTTTATTCTCTCAAAACAAAAAGCCGATCCACATCACGCTTTTATACGAACAATCTTCGGATCTGTGATTTGATCCGGCAATTATGGAGAGCGCTTTCCGTATATGGATGTACATTTCCATTTTTGATCCGTAAATTTCCCATCGCATTAACAAAAGCGCTATTGCGTACAAAAAATAAAAGGGAAAAGCGAAAGATGAAACAACTTAACCGATTGATACCTCTGGCACTATTAGTCAGCGCCGCCACCAGCGGCCTGGCCTACGCAGAAAAATATGACTTCCAGCTGCACGGCTACATGCGTTCTGGGATCCTGGCGAACTCTGACGGTAACCGCGCGGACTCCGTGGGGCTGATGCCGGATGGCAAATGGCGTCTGGGCAACGAAGAAGACACCAAAATAGAGCTGATTCCAACGGTAACGCTGAAGTCCGACTCCGGTGCGGTGGCAAAAATTCAGGCCAACATCACCCATCAGAGCAAATGCACTTCAGACTGGAACTGTCAGGACGATGACGGCCACGACGTGCAGTTCCGCGAAGGATATGCCGAACTCAGCAACCTCGACTTCGCACCGGACATCACCTTCTGGGGCGGTAAGCGTTACAGCAGCTCCAACACCTCCAGCCACCAGTTTGACTGGGAGTACATTCAGTACAACGGCACCGGCGGTGGTTTCGACAATATGGATCTGGGCTTCGCCCGCTTCGACGCCGGGGTATACGCCTTCTCGCCAACGGATGAAACCAAAGCCTATCCGGTCGACAAAGGCGATCAGGGCTACCCGGACGACTACTCGCTCAACCTATGGTTTAAAAAGATTGCCGGTACCGGGCTGGATCTGGAGCTGATCGGCCACCGAATGAACCGCAACGAAAATCACCCAACTTCCGCTGAGAAAGGATATGGCGTGACCGGTGTCTATAACTTTGATGGGTTCTGGGGCCTGACCGGCGGCTATTCCAAAGTGGTGATGCAGTACGGACGCGGCCTGGCGGCGGGTGATTCGCTGGGCAAAAACGGCTGGGGTTGGGCTAACCTCGAAGATACGCAATCCTGGCGTATTGTGCTCGACAGCCTGGCCTCAATGGGTGATGTAGAAGTCTCAACCTTCGCCTACCTGCAGAAAGACAAAAATTACCGTTGGTGGAGCAACGACGACAGCGGCTGGGGACGCACCAGTTGGGTGGCCGGCATCCGCCCTTATCACCAGATCACCAAAAACTTCGCCATGCAGTATGAACTGGGTTACGAGTACCTCGACGATGACAACTACAAGGGCGTCAACGGCAAAGGGAAAGGTGGGCTGACCAAAGTCACCATCGCGCCAACGCTGACCTTCGATTCCGGCTTCTGGAGTCGTCCACAGCTGCGCTTCTTTGTGACCTACGCCAAGTGGGATAAAGGCGTCTCGGATGCGCTCGACGGCAACTACAACTGGAGCACCAACACCATCGATGCCGGTGGCTACAGCCGCAGCGGTAGCACCGATACCGTTAACTTTGGCGTGCAGGCGGAAGTCTGGTTCTAAGGAGAGACGCAATGAAACAGCCCGTAAAAAAATCCTTACTGATAGCCGTGCTGGCCGCTTTGACCAGCGCTGGCGCGATGGCGGCGGCACCGTCGCACTTTGACCACTTCATCACTCGCCAGGGCGCGCAGTTGATGGACGGCAAAGAGGAATTCCGCTTCGCAGGGATCCACGCGCCGGAATTGCACCGGATCGAAAACGACGCTCGTGGTGTCTGTAAAGCCGACCCGCGCGGCTGGGGTCAGTACTTTAAGTGGCCAACGCCGGAAGAACAGGAAAACTGGATTAAAGCCATCGTGCAGACGGGGGCAAAAGCCCAGCGCGTCTACGTGCTCTCGGTCCAGCAGGAGAACGATGAAGCCTGCGAGCGCGAAACGCATATTCTGGCACCCGCCACCGCTGACGGTATGCCACGTCTGAATGAAAAAGCGATGGTGGTGTACGACAACATGATTGCCGAAGCCGATAAACAAGGCCTACGCTTGATTCTGCCATTTATCGATCACTGGTGGTGGTGGGGTGGACGCGAGCAGCTGGCGGCCTTCTACCATGAAAAACCGGAAGATTTTTACCGGACCGACAGTAAAACCTATCAGGCGTATCTCGACGTTATTCGTCAGGTAATCACCCGGACTAACACCATAACCGGGCGCGCTTACGCGGACGAAAAGGCGATTATGGCCTGGGAGACCGGTAACGAGCTGGAAGATACCAACGCGGAATTCCTGAAACAGACGGCGGCCTGGATTAAAAAACTCGCGCCGCATCAGCTGGTTGTTGATGGAACCTATAAGAAAATCAACGCCTTCTCCGTGAACGATCCGAACGTTGATATCGTCAGCAACCACTACTACACCAACGCGGGAAACAACCATCCGGATCAGGTGAAGAAGGACCTGGAAGCCATCGGCGGGAAGAAAGTGTATCTGGTGGGCGAATTTGGCCTGCTCGATAGCAACGACCTGAACAGCATCATGCAGTCGATTGTCCATACCGAGGTTAACGGCGCGAAGGCTGCGGGCGGGTTTATCTGGGGCTTTCGTGGTCATCGCCACGACGGCGGTTTCTACTGGCATAAAGAGTATACCGGCCACTATAGCTACCATCTTCCGGGCTTCCCGGAAGGCGATGCTAACCAGGAAACCAAGGTCGTCGACCTGGTGCGCACCGCCGCCGCACAAATGGCAGGGCAGGAAAAAATGGCACCGCTGCCCAAACCCGAAGCACCAAAACTACGCGAGACCAATTCTCCCTTCGCCATTAACTGGATGGGTGCCGCCGTTGGTCGAAGCTACGATGTAGAGCGCGCGGAGTCGAAAGAGGGTCCATGGCAGGTCGTGGGTAAAAATATTTCCGACGGTGTGCAGGAGTGGGATCCACAATCCATGGCTCTCTTCCGCGATGATTATGCGTCGCTCACGCTGGGCAAAACCTATTATTACCGGGTGATCGCGAAAAATGAATCCGGGCAGTCTGCGCCGTCCAACATTATCAGCGTCACCCATAGCCAGAAAAATCAGGCCCCGGTCATCACGCTTGAGGAGACAGCAAGTACCGCGCAAAACAGCGGCCTGAGCCTCAACGCCACGTGGCAGGACGACAATCTGCCGTCACGTCAGGTGAGCGAAAAGTGGACCAGCACCGGCAACAAGCAGGCCCATTTCTGTGATGCTGACAAGGCTTCCACTCGCGCCTGGTTCCCCACGCCGGGAACCTATCAGCTAACGTTTACCGCCAACGACGGCCTGCTGAAAAGCAGCAAAACGATGGCGGTAAACGTAACCAAAGCGACGGGTAAAGCGCCCGACGATTTCTGCCGCTTTGAAAGTCCGCTACTGGACTTGAAGCAAAGCCGGAAAACGGTGATCAAGAGCGCGGAAAACGAACTGGCAACCGGCGAAGATGGCTTCCTCGGGCCGTTTGCCAATGATGGCGATAAAGTGAGCTGGCAGGTTGCCGCTCCGTGGGACGGCAACTATCTGCTGCATCTCGATTTCAACGCCAAATGGGGCGGTAAGAAGAACTCGGTGCAGGTGAATCGCGATAAGCCGATTCAAATTGAGTTTCCGCAAACCGATGAGCAGGGCCAGCGAATGACCATTCCAGTGCATCTCAAGCAGGGTGAGAACACCATCAGCCTGGGGAAATACGCGGGGGACTGGGGCTATATCTTTATCAAGTCCATTCAGGTGAATGCTGAGTAGTCAGCAGAGTCGTAATTTGCTGCGCCGCTAACGGCGCAGATTTTTTGTCTATTTTTCAGGAGATTAAATGACCACTTACGCGTTTCCGAACCACTTCTTCTGGGGCGCTGCTGCCTCTGGCCCACAAACTGAAGGCGCCGAGGGCAAGCCCCATCGCTCCATCTGGGACAGCTGGCACGCCGCGCAGCCGGAACGCTTTTTCCAGGGAATAGGGCCCGAGACGGTCTGTAACACGCTGCATCGCTACAAAGAGGACGTGGCGCTGATGAAGCACATCGGCTTCAACTCATTCCGCACCTCAATTCAGTGGTCACGACTGATCGACGATCTGGAAACCGGTGAACCGAACGCCGACGCCGTCCGTTTCTACAACGACTACTTCGACGAAATGATCGCCAACGGCATCGAACCGATGGTCAACCTCTACCATTTTGATATGCCGGAAGCACTGCAAAACCGCTACGGCGGCTTCGAGTCAAAGCACGTCACCGACCTGTTCGCCCGCTTTGCCGCCACCGCATTCCGCCTGTTTGGCCATAAAATCAAATACTGGATTACCTTCAACGAACCGATTGTGCCGGTTGAAGGCGGCTACCTGTACGACTTCCACTACCCGTGTAAAAAAGACGGCAAACTGGCCGCGCAGGTGGCGTTTAATATCATGCTGGCCCACGCCAAAGCGGTGGAGTGCTACCGCCAACAGCAACTGCCGGGCGAGATTGGCGTGGTGTTAAACCTGACGCCGTCCTATACCCGCAACGACTCGCCGGAAGATAAAAAAGCAGCGTGGTATGCCGACCTGTTATTTAACCGCAGCTTCCTCGACCCGCTGGTGAAGCACCAGTTCCCGAAAGAGCTGTGCGAGCTGCTGGCGCTGCATAACTGCCTGCCGGAAACCACCAAGCAGGAAGTGTCGCTGATAACCAACTCGCGGATCAATTTCCTGGGCGTGAACTACTACGTGCCACGTCGCGTGCAGGCGCGTGAGACCCCGTACACCCTCGATTATTTCTCACCAGAGTACTACTTCGAAAACTACGTCGACCCGAACGGTCGCTTTAACCCGTACCGCGATAACAACGAAATTCATCCGCAGGCTATCTACGATATTGCCGCCAATATTCGCGACAATTACGGCAATATTAAGTGGTATCTCGCCGAAATTGGCATCGCCATGGATTTGCAATCCGAAGGCCCGGTGCAGGCAGATGGGGTGATTGAAGATGGTTTCCGCATTGGCCTGATGGAAGAACATCTGGTGCAGCTACACCGCGCCATCGCCGACGGTGCGAACTGCTTCGGCGTGCATCAGTGGACGTTTATCGACAACTGGTCGTGGCTCAACTCGTTCAAGCGCCGCTACGGTTTTTATCGTCTCGATCTCGAAACCGGCGAGCGGCAGATTAAGCGCAACGGACTGTGGTTTAAGGCGTTAGCGGAGAGTAACCAGTTTAGCGTAGAGTAACCTTCCCCCGGCGTCGCGTTGCTCGGCTGGGCTACGCGACGTCGGGCCTACGCCGGGCCAATCCCCTGTTGGATCACCGCCAATACGTTATTGGTGATGATCTCCGGCGTCAGCATCGCCAGCCGCTCGTCGTTACGCATGCGGGAAAACGGCACCAGTACCAGGCTTAACAGCGTGGTAAACAGCAGCTCGGCGCTCAGGTGCGGGTTGATTTTGCCCTCGGCCTGCCAGCGTTTCACCATTGCCAGCGTGGCGTGATATTTATCGTCGCCAAAGCGGGCGTGCAGATGCTGACGCAGCACCGGCATTTCGCCAATCACCTCCTGCATCCACAACGGCGCAAACCATTCATGCTCGGCGGCAATCGTCGACAGAGTTTTCACCATCGCCGTCAACGCGTTTACCGGCTCATCAGGATAGTCACCAAACACGCCGCTTATCTGCGCGCGCAGCGGCAGAAAACGCTCTTCAATCATCACATCAAGCAGCTGCTCGCGCGAGTTGAAGTAGTAGTGCAGCATCGCTGGCGTCACCCCCGCTTCACGGGCGATGGCGTTCAACGACGTGCGCGCAATCCCCTGCTGGGAGAAGAGCCGCAGGGCGATGTCGATCAGCTGTTCACGCTTAGCCGCATCGGGCTTACTGCCGCGCGGGCGACCAGGCTTACGCGGTTTGAGATGGTCTTTTTGTGCTGGCATAGAAACGGGATCTCTTGACCTCTGAATGATCTTCAATAAATATTAATTATGCATTTAATTAATTTCAAGTGAGAACATGATGGCATCCGAAACGACGACGAACGCCCAGCCGCCCCAACAGGCGGGTGTCACTTCAGTCCGTCTGCTGTTCAGCGCACTCCTGCTGGTGATGTTGCTCTCCGCGCTCGACCAGACAATAGTCTCCACCGCGCTGCTGACCATTGTCGGCGAGCTGGGCGGCCTCGACAAGCTTTCCTGGGTGGTGACGGCCTATATCCTCACCTCCACCATCGTGGTGCCGCTTTACGGTAAGTTCGGCGATCTGTTTGGCCGCAAGCGGGTGCTGCAAATCTCGATTCTGCTGTTCCTCGCCGGGTCGGCGCTGTGCGGGCTGGCGCAAAACATGACGCAGTTGGTGCTGATGCGCGCCCTTCAAGGGCTCGGCGGCGGCGGTTTGATGGTCATCAGTATGGCGGCAGTAGCCGACGTGATCCCGCCTGCTGAACGCGGGCGCTATCAGGGGCTGTTCGGCGGCGTGTTTGGCCTGGCGACGGTGATCGGCCCGCTGATCGGTGGTTTTATCGTGCAGCACGCTTCCTGGCGCTGGATTTTCTATATCAACCTGCCGCTGGGGCTGTTCGCGCTGTTTGTAATTGGCGCGGTATTCCACTCCAGCAACAAACGCAGCCAGCACCAGATTGACTGGCTGGGGGCGATTTACCTGACCATGGCGCTGGTGTGCATCATCCTGTTCACCACCGAAGGCGGCACGGTGCGCGAGTGGAGCGACCCGCAGCTGTGGTGCATTCTGGCCTTTGGCCTGATTGGTATCGCCGGGTTTATCTACGAAGAGCGGCTGGCGTTTGAGCCGATTATTCCGCTCTCGCTGTTCCGCAACCGCAGCTTCCTGTTGTGCAGCCTGATTGGTTTTATCATCGGCATGTCGCTGTTCGGCTCGGTGACCTTCCTGCCGCTGTATCTACAGGTGGTGAAAAACGCCACGCCGACGGAAGCCGGGCTGCAGTTGATTCCGCTGATGGGCGGGCTGTTGCTGACCTCGATTATCAGCGGGCGCGCCATTAGCCGTACCGGGAAATACCGGATTTACCCCATCGTCGGGACGCTGATGGGCTTTGTCGGGATGGTGCTGCTGACGCGCATTACCATTACCTCGCCAACCTGGCAGCTGTATCTGTTTACCGGGGTACTGGGGATGGGGCTAGGGATGGTGATGCAGGTTGTAGCGCGGCACATAAATCGCGAAACTTTGACAGCTAAAATTGGATCGCATAAAGCGTTCTAAGTTTAAGTGACATTGGTGCAAGATTTGATATGAAATGATGCCGAACGTTGGAAACGTATCATAGCCGCCAGATTGGCGGCTTAGTGCGGTAGTTCACAAAACTGAAGCAGAATTAGCGCAGATAGGAAATTTTTTATAAAGTGTCGAAACTCCCACTCCATATTGTTCAGATACCTCTTTATGCGTTCTTCCAGCCTTCAGCGCTGACTCACATCTATTCCAGTCATCGTCTGTAAACTTAGGTCGCCGCCCACCGCAGCGCCCCTTGGCGCGGGCCACAGCCAAACCAGCCAGCGTCCGCTCACTATTAAGGTCAGACTCATACTGTGCTGCTGAGAGGATATTACGGAAGTTATAACGGCCACTAGCTGTACTGAGGTCAACACCATCAGTAATGGACCGTATGTTTACATTGCGCTCTGCCAGGTTCTGAAAGGTCAGTAAAGCGTGCAGAACGTTACGGCCGATACGATCCAGTTTCCATATAACCAGTTCATCTCCTGGCTCCAGCATATCAACCACCTTTTTCAATATTGGACGGTTTGTCTTACGACCTGAAGCCTTCTCTTCGAATATTAATTTGCATCCAGCAGCTCTGAGCGCCTGCATCTGAAGCTCGGTGTCCTGATGGTTACTTGATACTCGCGCATACCCAATAATCATAAGTCTGATCTCCATTCGTTTGAATGCGTTCAGGCTAACAAAAAAGCACTGAAGGTTGGGGTTCAGGAACCGCAGGATTGAATGTGATACGAGGCTCTTTACCTGGTTGACGATTCACCGTTTTAGCGAAACTTCTCGGTTGACGTTTTTGTTATTTCCCGAAAATGTTGGTTTAGGAAGTTTGCCAACATTCGGAACGGCAGCATCAAAAGATGTTGGTACCGGAGCTGGTCAAATCCCAGATATGAGCTACTTCGCTGCT
>NZ_JABBJF010000006.1 GCF_014218705.1 Kluyvera sichuanensis
ACAGATAGGCATTTTGGTAGCCCGGCCGAGCAACGCGACGCCGGGTTTTACGTATTGTTACAGTGTCACTAACAGCACATCCACGCCACTATTTCCCGCAATGGCTTTCGCCGAGCAGGTCGCACGCGAAAAGAAGCTTTGGTTATGGTTCCCACAGATAACCAGGTCAACCTGATGGTTCTTGCAGAACGCTTTGACATGGTCGCACAGTTCACCGGAAGCGATATGTGTTTTCCAGATGGGGTAGTCTGCCGCATCAGTGAGACTCTGGAGAAACGATCGCGTCTCCTCCTGCATTAGCTCGCGTAAATTCTCCATCATCGGCGCAGCCAGCTGGTTATACATTTCCGGGTCGGTAGACAGCGTCATCAGGCTAATCCGCGCGTTAGCGGGCCTGGCGATGGCGACGGCTTTCCTTAGCAGCTCATGACTCTCTGGGGTAGGCGCAACGGCCACCAAAAGATGTGAGTACGACATCAGACCTCCTTGCTCGAAGAATACGCACGCTTAACCTTCCATCTCTTACTCTTTTTACCGCACCGCTGCAAGCGAAAGACGGAATATTGCTGTCTATAACTTAACCTAATACATAAGCAAGTTTTATGCGAATTATTGGTGGAATTATGCGCAGATTGCATAAGCCACGCTGAATATATTATGTAACCGATAGCGATCTTAAATATTTAATTTTTGCTGAAATGATGTTAATGAAAAGTAAATAACAAGCGAATGAATTTGCTGCGAATGAATCACTGTTTCAATTTGTTGAATTTAAAATGAATTTTATTTATTAAATGAAAGTATGATCTGTGATAATTTTTTCGCATCTGGCTCACGTAAAGTCCTTCCCCCTGGCTGGATGTTAAATTGTTTTGGTGAATGAATATCCGTTAGGCTGGAATAAAATAGCGAATTTTTTGCTTAAATAATGCGCAAAGTACAATCGTGACTGATGGATTACTCCTAAAAATGGGGTTTGATTTTGTGAAGTGGATCACATAAATTTCAAATTAACAGTGAAGTAACATTGTATGTGTCACATCTGGCGAGTAAAGTTGCGTCGAATTAGGAAAAATCTTAGTAAATTGTAAGAAATGTTTAGATTTGTCGGGCCGAGGTTAACGCCCAGCCCGACGATCCTGCAGAAAGATTTGCCTAATCGGCTATGCATTTCGACCGATTCATTTTTATCGGGCCTTGCCCGACGACATCACGGGGTATGCGGTTTGACCGCATAAAAGTACTAATTGGTTATTCGGGATGGGGAAAATGCATACATCCGAGTTGCTAAAGCACATCTATGACATCAATTTGTCTTACTTGCTTCTTGCACAGCGTTTGATTGGTCAGGATAAGGCTTCTGCTATGTTCCGTCTTGGTATCAACGAGGCCATGGCAAAAGTTCTGGGTGAACTGACTCTGCCGCAGATGGTGAAAATTGCGGAGACCAACCAGTTAGTTTGCCAGTTTCGTTTTGATGATGCTCAAACCATCACCCGCCTTACGCAAGAATCACGCGTTGACGACCTGCAGCAGATCCATACCGGCATTCTGCTTTCCACCAGACTGCTGAATGAAGCCAGCCAATCAGGCGAACCTGCACGTAAGAAAAGGGCCTGACGATGAGCGAAAAAAGCATTGTTCAGGAAGCCCGCGATATTCAACTCGCCATGGAGTTGATAACGCTGGGCGCCCGTTTGCAGATGCTGGAAAGTGAAACCCAGCTCAGCCGTGGTCGTCTGATTAAACTGTACAAAGAACTGCGCGGCAGCCCGCCCCCAAAAGGAATGCTGCCGTTTTCCACGGACTGGTTTATGACATGGGAACAGAATATTCACTCTTCCATGTTCTGCAATGCCTGGCAGTTTTTACTCAAAAGCGGACAGTGCTCCGGCGTGGATGCCGTGATCAAAGCCTATCGCTTGTACCTCGAACAATGCCCACAGCAGGATAATGGCCCGCTTCTGGCGCTGACCCGCGCGTGGACGTTAGTCCGTTTTGTTGAAAGCGGAATGCTTGAACTCTCCAGCTGTCACTCCTGCGGCGGCAATTTTATTACCCATGCGCACCAGCCAGCGGGCAGCTTTGTTTGCAGCCTTTGCCAGCCACCATCCCGCGCAGTAAAAAGACGTAAACTTTCTGACAATCTTGCCGATAGTAATCCACAACTGCTGGATGAACAGATAGAGCAAGCTGTTTAACCTCACACGGTGTAGAAAACATACTCCAGCAGCGGTCCTAAGGGCCGCTGCTTTTTTTTACCCGTCGGTGAGTGAAATTGCTCGTCTGTCTCCACTCATGGTCAACGGTGGAAGGATGATAACGTGCTTATCTTAATAGGTTACCTGGTTGTTTTGGGGACAGTTTTCGGCGGCTACATGATGACCGGCGGACACCTTGGGGCACTGTATCAACCGGCTGAGCTGATAATTATCGGCGGGGCGGGGGTCGGCGCGTTTATTGTCGGCAACAACGGTAAGGCCATCAAAGGCACGCTTAAGGCGTTGCCGCTGCTGTTTCGTCGCTCGAAATACACCAAAACGATGTATATGGATCTTCTGGCGCTGCTCTACCGGCTGATGGCGAAGTCGCGTCAGCAGGGGATGTTCTCCCTGGAGCGCGATATTGAAAACCCAAAAGAGAGCGAAATTTTTGCCAGCTATCCGCGCATTCTGGCCGATAAGGTGATGCTGGAATTTATCGTCGATTATCTGCGTCTGATCATCAGCGGCAATATGAACACCTTCGAAATTGAAGCACTGATGGACGAAGAGATTGAAACCCATGAAAGCGAATGTGAAGTCCCGGCGAATAGCCTGGCACTGGTGGGCGACTCGCTGCCCGCGTTCGGTATCGTGGCGGCGGTTATGGGCGTGGTTCATGCATTAGGCTCAGCGGACCGCCCGGCGGCGGAGTTGGGGGCGCTGATTGCCCACGCGATGGTCGGTACTTTCCTCGGGATTCTGCTGGCTTACGGCTTTGTTTCGCCGCTGGCCAGCGTGCTGCGCCAAAAGAGCGCGGAAACGACTAAAATGATGCAGTGCGTCAAAATCACGCTACTGTCGAACCTCAACGGCTATGCGCCGCCGATTGCCGTCGAATTTGGCCGCAAAACCCTTTACACCAGCGAACGTCCATCGTTCATCGAACTGGAAGAACACGTCCGTGCGGTGCGTAACCCGGCAGGCCAGCAGCAGACCACCACCGAGGACGCATGAAAAACCAATCGCATCCTATTGTCGTCGTAAAGCGGCGCAAGCATAAGTCGCACGGCAGCGCCCACGGTTCGTGGAAAATTGCCTATGCGGATTTTATGACCGCCATGATGGCCTTCTTTCTGGTGATGTGGCTTATCTCCATTTCCAGCCCGAAAGAGCTTATCCAGATTGCGGAATATTTCCGTACCCCGCTGGCGACTGCGATTACCGGCGGGCCGCGCATGGCAAACAGCGATAGCCCGATCCCCGGCGGCGGTGATGACGTCACCCAGCAGCAGGGTGAGGTGCAAAAACAGCCCAATATTGACGATCTGAAAAAACGGATGGAGACCAACCGTCTCAAGCGTATTCGCGGCGAGCTGGACCAGTTGATTGAGGCCGATCCGAAACTGCGCGCGCTGCGTCCGCATCTGAAAATCGATCTGGTGCAGGAAGGGCTGCGTATTCAGATTATCGACAGCCAGAACCGCCCGATGTTTAAAACCGGCAGTGCTGAAGTGGAGCCGTACATGCGCGATATTCTGCGCGCTATCGCTCCGGTGCTGAATGAAATTCCTAACAAAGTCAGCCTCTCCGGCCATACGGATGATTATCCGTATGCCTCCGGTGAACGGGGCTACAGCAACTGGGAGCTGTCGGCGGACCGCGCCAACGCCTCGCGTCGCGAACTTGTCGCTGGCGGGCTGGACGACGGCAAAGTATTGCGCGTTATCGGGATGTCTAACTCGATGCGCTTGTCAGAGCACGGCGGCAACGATGCGATCAACCGTCGCATCAGCCTGCTGGTGCTGAATAACCAGGCTGAGCAGGCCATTCTCCATGAGAATGCCGAGAGCCAGAATGAACCTTTAAGCGTATTACAGTCGCCGAATACCGCTTCAGACGCGGCAGGTACTACGCCGCCCCAACCCGACTCGAGGTGATAGCGTGAGCATGGATATCAGCGATTTTTATCAGACATTTTTTGATGAGGCCGACGAACTACTGGCCGATATGGAACAGCATCTGCTGAACCTGGTGGTGGACGACCCTGATGCTGAACAGCTGAATGCTATTTTCCGCGCCGCGCACTCGATCAAGGGCGGGGCGGGAACCTTCGGCTTCACCGTGCTGCAGGAAACGACGCACCTGATGGAGAACCTGCTGGACGACGCTCGTCGCGGGGAAATGCAGCTCAGCACCGATATTATCAACCTGTTTTTGGAAACCAAAGATATTATGCAGGAACAGCTCGACGCCTATAAAAGCTCCACCGAACCGGACGCTGCCAGCTTCGAATATATCTGCAATGCGCTGCGTCAGTTGGCGCTGGAAGCAAAAGGTGAAAGCGTCCCACCTGTGGCGGGTAGCGCACGCTTAAGCGTGGTGGATAACGCTGTGCAGCAGGCAGAATCAGCGACGCCTGCCGATGCCAGCGCAACGGCCGGTAAAAAGCAGATTACGCTCTCACGCCTGAAGGCGGGCGAGCCGGATATGCTGGAAGAGGAGCTGAGTAATCTGGCGACGTTAAGCCAGGTCACTAAAACCGCCGACAGCCTGAGCGCGGTGATTGACGATAGCGTGGATGAGGACGATCTCGTCGCCGTGCTGTGCTTTGTCATTGAAGCCGATCAGATCGATTTCTCGGCCGCGCCAGCTGCGGTGGAAGAGGTGGTTGAAGAACCGCAAGCCCCAGTTGAAGTGGCGGTTGCTGCACCCGTTGCCGTTGCAAGCCCTGCCGCACCGCGCGCTGAGCGAGAAAAACCGGCGGCCCGCAGCAGCGAGTCCACCAGTATTCGCGTGGCGGTAGAGAAGGTCGATCAGTTGATTAACCTGGTGGGTGAACTGGTTATCACCCAGTCGATGCTGGCACAGCGCTCCAATGCGCTCGACCCGGTATCGCACGGTGACCTGATTACCAGCATGGGCCAGCTGCAGCGCAACGCGCGCGACCTCCAGGAATCGGTGATGTCGATTCGTATGATGCCGATGGAGTACGTTTTCAGCCGCTTCCCGCGTCTGGTTCGCGACCTCGCGGGCAAGCTTGGCAAGCAGGTCGAACTGACGCTGATGGGCAGCTCGACCGAACTGGATAAGAGCCTGATTGAACGCATTATCGACCCGTTAACGCACCTCGTGCGCAACAGCCTTGACCACGGCATCGAACTGCCGGAAACGCGTCTGGCGGCAGGTAAATCAGCGGTGGGTAACCTGATTTTGTCTGCTGAACATCAGGGCGGCAATATCTGTATCGAAGTCACCGACGACGGTGCAGGGCTGAACCGCGAGCGCATTCTGGCGAAGGCGATGTCGCAGGGAATGGCGGTAAATGAAAGCATGACCGACGAAGAGGTTGGCATGCTGATCTTCGCGCCGGGCTTCTCCACCGCCGAGCAGGTGACCGATGTCTCCGGGCGCGGCGTGGGTATGGACGTGGTGAAACGGAACATCCAGGAGATGGGCGGCCACGTTGAGATCCAGTCGAAACAGGGCACCGGCACGACTATCCGCATTCTGCTGCCGCTGACGCTGGCGATACTCGACGGCATGTCGGTTAAGGTCAGCGAAGAGGTCTTTATTCTGCCGCTCAACGCGGTGATGGAGTCGCTGCAGCCGCGTGAAGAAGATCTGCATCCGCTGGCGGGGGGCGAGCGCGTGCTGGAAGTACGCGGCGAATATCTGCCGCTGGTCGAGCTGTGGAAAGCCTTCGACGTGCAGGGCGCCAAAACCGAAGCCACGCAGGGGATTGTCGTTATCCTGCAAAGCGCCGGGCGTCGCTACGCGCTGCTGGTGGATCAACTGATTGGCCAGCATCAGGTGGTGGTGAAGAACCTCGAAAGCAACTACCGCAAAGTGCCGGGGATCTCGGCGGCCACCATTCTTGGCGACGGTAGCGTCGCGCTGATTGTCGATGTCTCTGCACTGCAGGGGCTCAACCGTGAAAAACGTCTGGCGAGCACCGCCGCCTGATACGCAGAAAAAAGGGAACAACATGACCGGTATGACGAATGTAACAAAGCTGGCGGGTGAACCGACTGGGCAAGAATTCCTGGTATTTACGCTGGGCAATGAAGAGTACGGCATCGATATTCTGAAGGTGCAAGAGATCCGCGGTTACGATCAGGTGACGCGCATCGCCAACACCCCGGCCTTTATTAAAGGCGTGACCAACCTGCGCGGCGTGATTGTGCCGATTGTTGACCTGCGCGTGAAGTTTAGCCAGGAAGACGTGGAGTACAACGACAACACGGTGGTGATTGTCCTGAACCTCGGTCAGCGCGTGGTGGGGATTGTGGTTGACGGCGTTTCCGATGTGCTGTCGCTGGCGGCGGAACAGATTCGTCCGGCGCCGGAGTTTGCCGTCACCCTCTCAACGGAGTACCTGACCGGGCTTGGCGCGCTGGGTGACCGTATGCTGATTCTGGTGAACATTGAGAAGCTGCTCAACAGCGAAGAGATGGCGTTGCTGGACAGCGCTGCAAGCCACGCGGCTTGATAGCGATTAACAGGGTTCATCGCTATAACACGATGAACCCTGTTTTAACTGTGAAGCACCGCAATATTTTAAATGGCCGACACCAATATTTAAAAACTGTGCACTTAATACATTCCTGCCCCTCAATTCTCGATAAGCCACGCTTTATTTTTATAACCATATTGGTTAGCCATTAAATATAATTATTTAAGTTGTGAATGACATATTTAAATCAATAATTTCCGTATATATTTAATGTGTTTTTCTTTGTGATAACTTTATCGCGATTCCCTCGGTGGTCGATAAGCAACAATCTAAAATGACGATAGATTAGTCTGCTATGATATTTTTATGTTAAAAATGGCGGTATTTATTGTATCTATTATTATTTTTAAATGTTTGTTAAATATAAATGAATGGTTTCTTGTTTATATTCTGAAATGTTTACATCAATAATTGCAGTAAAATCTTAATAAATTGAATTACTAATTCATTAATTTGTAAAATCATCGACATAATGTGATGGGTCGAAAGAAAATGATTCTTAGTGATCGTCATCTTATTTTTTATTATTTCGCATAGAAAATAGAATCCCGCTGCAATTAATATTTTGGTCGTGGAGAGAAAACTTTCTTTCCCATTATTAAATTCAAAAGTGGCAAAAAAAACATAATCTTAAATATTGATTAAGGGATTTCTATGCGCGTAAAAACTGTAATGATTAAACCCTCTATTATCGCTCTGGCCATTACCGCAGCGGTAGGTGCTCCAGCGTATGCGCTGGCTGCCAGCGGCGACTTCGCCTCGCCGGCCTATACGGCAACGCAGACTAAAGGTGAGATGGTTTATCAGGGCGATGACACGGCAATTTCTATTATGGGTTCCGTTCGTCTGTATGCCAAAGACGATTCCGCACATAGCGTAGAACATAATATCCAGAACAACGACTCACGTCTTGGCGTGGCGCTGCGGCAGAAAATTAACGACAAAGGCTATTACGCCGTTGGGTATTACGAAACCGGGATGCACGGCCTGGATTCCGCCACTGACGATCAGGGTAACGATGTTTATACCCGACAAGCCTATGCGGGCCTCGGCAATGAAGAATACGGCGTGGTGACCTTCGGTAAACAATATGCGCCAACCGACTGGGGTTTGGGGATTGATACCACTTACGCCTATGGCGGTAAGGCAAAACACGACACCGCCGGGATGTCGACCGATATCGTTAACTCGGCGGCCATTTATTATTACAACACTAAAGCGTTTACCGTGGGTGTGATGGGGCAGGGCAACGACGACGTTGATAAAATTGGCTTCGGCAGCGGCTATGGTGACGGCCCGGATATGCACGACGCCTATCATGACGGCTCGGCAACCGTTCACGGCGGCGGCGCGCTGGCGGCGCAGTATCGCTTCGATAACGGCTTCTCTATTTCCGGCGCGGCGGCGTACAACAACTATACGGTGAATCAGGGGACGGAGACGGTCAACGAAGATTACAGCACCACGGGCGGTACCGTACCGGTCACCTATGTCACCGGCCCATCGTATGACGGTAATACCTATTCTATGGGGATGAATGCCAAATACACCGCCAACTTCGATGGCTTCACCTGGTATAACGCTGCCCAGGCGACCTACTACATCAATAAGGTGGATGATGTTAACGCGGCGACCAGCGGTACCAGCAACGCCACCGATGACCAGGAAACGATTCTCGGTCTGGAATACGCCTCCCAGTTCAAAATAACCCCGGAATGGAGCGTATACGCCAACTTCGACTGGAGTGAGGGCGGCGACGCGATGGACGGCCAGCATTTCCAGTCCACCACCCTGGGTACGGATTACTGGTTAGGCAAAAACGCCGTGACCTATATTGAGTACGGCTATGAGAAAGCCAGCGGCAATACCGACGAGTCGTACAACGTCTCCGATCACCTTGCCGCCGTGGGGCTGCGTATCTTTATCTAAACCGCGTTTTACCCCGTCTCCGGCCAGTGAGGCGGGTTGTTTTTTTCATTGCGCTTGAGTATTGCTTTTCGGTCGTCAGGGGAGGGGAGTTGGCTTCGGGGCGACGGTGAAAGGTTTTTTGATGGATTTAGCCAGACCCTGGGGTCTGGCTTTTGTTTGTGGGCGAAGCGCCGCCGGGAACGGCTCAACCCTTACATATTCTGCTGCACAACCTCTGGCTCAATTTCTTCGAGCTGACCTTCGTTCTGCGACAGCATCGCCGTCGCCACGCCGTTACCCAGCACGTTGATAGCCGAACGTCCCATATCGAGGAAGTGGTCAATACCCATCAGCAGCAGGATGCCCGCCACCGGAATGTTGAAGCTAGGAATGGTCGCCGCCAGAACTACCAGCGCAGAGCGCGGTACGCCGGCGATACCTTTAGAAGCCAGCATCAGCGTCAGCATCAGTACGGCAATCTCAGAGAAGCTTAGGTGGATGTTGTACGCCTGGGCGATAAACATTGAGGCGAATGAGCAGTACACCATCGAACCGACCAGGTTAAACGAATAACCAATTGGCAGAACGAACGACACGATATTGCGAGAGCAGCCGAATTTGGTCAGCTGTTCCAGGGTTTTCGGGTAGGCCGCTTCGGAGCTGCTGGTGGTGAACGCTACCAGCACCGGATCTTTCAGCATGCTCAGCAGACGGAAAACGTCTTTCTTCAGCACCATATAGCCGAGCGCCACCAGCACGCAGCAGGTCAGCAGAATTGCCACATAGTAACCGCCGATGAACGATGCATAGTTAAGCAGAATGCCCAGACCTTCAGTGGCGATTACCGAAGAGATAGCTGCGAAGATGGCCAGAGGTGCTACGTACATCACGTAGCCGGTCACCTTCAGCATGATATGGGAAACCACGTCCAGTGCGGCAACCAACGGGGCGTTGAACTTCTGACCCAGCGACGCGCCGCCGATACCGAAGAACATCGAGAAGACCACAATCTGCAGAATTTCGTTATCCGCCATGGCGCCGACGATGCTGGTCGGAATGGTATGGGAAAGGAAGCCCTTCAGGCTCATACCGCCCACCGCCAGACCGGTTTCCACCGCGTCTTTTGGCACGGACAAATTCAGGCCACTGCCCGGATGCTGCAGGGTCACGATAAACAGACCCACCAGAATAGACAGCACCGAAGAGCTGATAAACCAGACCATCGCTTTACCGCCCACGCGGCCGATAGTGGAGGTTTCGCCGAGCTTCATGATCCCGACCGTCAGAGTACTAAAGACCAGCGGTGCGATAACCATTTTGATTAGTCGCAGGAATATATCGGTAAGCAGAGTGATGTTACTGGACCAGACTTGAATCGTTGTTGCGGATGCATAGGAATGGATCATTGCGCCGGTCAGAATGCCTGCCAGCATGAAAATCACGATAAAAACCGTGAGTTTATTTGCGTTTGCCACGAAAAATTACCCCGTCAGATTACAAAAATGTCGTGCGATGAAAAATGCTTTTTTAGTTATGTAATGTCATTAATCATTCACCACATAAATTGTATGAAAATGAGGGGATTTACAACTTTTTTTTATATCTTATAAAAAGCGTTGTTATTCAGTGACTCGCATCAGCCCCGTTTTGCCCCCGCGATTTTTACCCACCCACCGCATAAAGTTTCTTTTTGGGATGCCGATAACAGCCGTAACAAGTCATAGAGAAGGTGCTGTATGTTAAACCGTATCCGCGTTGTCACGCTGCTGATGTTGGTGCTGGTCGTCTTCGCACTTTTGCAGTTAGTCTCCGGGGGCTTTCTGTTCTCCTCGTTGCATCAAAACCAACAAAGCTTTGCGCTATCTAATACGCTTCGAACCCAACAAACCGAGCTCACGAAATCGTGGGATCTTTTACTGCAAACGCGTATCAACCTCAGCCGCTCTTCGGCGCGGATGATGATGGATGCGGCCAATCAGCAGAGCAGCGCCAAAACTGAACTGCTGAAAAACGCGCGAACCACGCTGGAGCAGGCTGCCGGCCACTTTGCGCGTTTTAGCGAAACCCCTGCGCTGCCGGCAATGAGCGATGCCAGCCAGCAGGTGGCCAAAACCTATCAACATTATTATGCCGCGCTACAGGAGCTGGTCGGCTTCCTTGAAGCAGGCAATATGGATGCCTATTTCGCTCAACCGACCCAGGGTATGCAGAACGCGCTGGGTGAAGCGATGACCCAATATGCCAGCCAAAGCGAAGCGCTCTATCAGAACGCCTTTACCACCAGTAGCCGCGACTATCAGATAGCCCGCTGGCAGTTGCTGGTGCTGGCAGTAGTGCTGGTCGTGGTGATGGTCGGTGCCTGGTTTGGCATTCGCGCCATTCTGCTGAAACCGCTGGCATCGGTGATGGGCCATATCCGCCATATCGCGGCGGGCGACCTGACCCCAACGCTTTCGCTTCGCGGGCGCAACGAAATCACTGAACTAGCCGACACCGTGAATCACATGCAGGCCTCGCTGATTGATACCGTGACGCACGTTCGTTCGGGGGCTGAAGCGATTTACCACGGCACCAGCGAGATTGCGGCGGGAAATAACGATCTCTCGGCGCGCACCGAACAACAGTCGGCTTCGCTCGAAGAGACGGCGGCCAGCATGGAACAGCTGACGGCAACCGTGAAGCAGAATGCCGAAAACGCCCGTCAGGCATCGCATCTGGCACAAAGCGCCTCTGAAACCGCCCAGCGCGGCGGCAACGTGGTGAACGGTGTGGTGAACACCATGCATGAAATCGCCGCCAGCTCGCAGAAAATCTCCGATATTACCGGCGTTATCGACGGTATTGCCTTCCAGACCAACATTCTGGCGCTGAACGCTGCCGTTGAAGCGGCGCGCGCCGGCGAGCAGGGGCGTGGTTTTGCGGTGGTGGCTGGCGAGGTGCGCAATCTGGCAAGCCGCAGCGCGCAGGCGGCAAAAGAGATCAAAGCATTAATTGAAGATTCCGTCTCACGGGTCGATACCGGTTCTGTGCTGGTAGAAAGCGCGGGCGAAACCATGACCGATATCGTCAATGCGGTTACCCGTGTGACCGATATTATGGGCGAAATCGCCTCGGCTTCCGATGAACAGAGCCGCGGGATCGACCAGGTGGCGATTGCCGTCGCAGAAATGGACAGCGTCACCCAACAAAACGCCGCGCTGGTGGAAGAGTCGGCAACGGCCGCCGCCGCGCTGGAAGACCAGGCTGAGCGTCTGAATCAAGCCGTTGCGGCTTTCCGCCTTAACGTCGCGTCCGCACAGCATGCAACAAAAACTACCCCGGCCCCGATAGCGGCGAAACGCCTCGCGTCGAGTGGCGAACGGGCTGCCGACAGTAACTGGGAAACCTTTTAATTTTATCCGCGGTCTTTGCCGCCTTTAGGAGTGTGGTGATGCTTTATCGTATTCGAATCTCTACCACGTTGTTTCTGATTTTGATTCTCTGCGGCATTTTGCAGATTGGCAGTAACGGACTCTCTTTTTGGGCTTTTCGCGATGGGCAAAGCAATATTAATCAGATAGACCAGAGCAGCCAGCAGTTGAACACCTTGACCGAGTCACGCGCGGCGATGCTGCAGGCCAGCACCATGCTCAACAAGGCCGGTACGCTGACCGCGCTGAGCTATCCGCCGGATGAAGTGCGCAGCATTGTCGGTGATGTGAAGCAGAATTTGTCACAGGCCGACGCGCTGTTTCAGGGGTTCATGGCGCTGCCGTTGATGGGTGAACACGACAAAGAACTGCAAGCGCAGACGGCGAAAACCTTCACCGCCTGGCATGAAATGTTAGCCCATCAGACGGCCTGGCTTGAGAACAACCAGCTGGCAGAGTTTGTGGCGGCACCGGTACAAAAATCGCAGGACCAGTTTGATAACGACTACGAAAGCTGGCGCAAAAATATCGAGAACTACGTGGCTTCCGCTGAACGCGAAAGTCAGAGCGACTACCAGCGTTCGACCATCACCTTTATTGGCATGGTGATTATTTCGGTACTGATCACCGTCGGCGCGCTGTGGTGGGTTCGCCATATGGTGGTTAAGCCAATGGAGATCATCAGCCGTCACTTTGACAACATTGCCCACGGCAATCTGGCGCGGCCGATTTCCGTCTACGGCAAAAACGAAATTAGCGCCATCTTCGCCGGTCTGAAAACCATGCAGCAATCGCTGCGCGACACCGTCGGACAGGTGCGGGAAGGCAGCTATGCGATGCATACCGGGATTTCGGAAATTGCCGCAGGCAACAACGATCTCTCTTCACGCACTGAACAGCAGGCCGCTTCGCTGGCACAAACGGCAGCCAGCATGGAGCAGTTGACTGCCACCGTTAGCCAGAACGCCGATAACGCCCGTCAGGCTTCTAACCTGGCGCACGGCGCGGCGGATACGGCAAAACGCGGCGGCGAGCAGGCTTCCCATGTGGCTCGCACTATGCACAACATCGCCACCAGTTCGCGCAAGATAAGCGACATTATCAGCGTAATTGACGGCATTGCCTTCCAGACCAACATTCTGGCGCTGAACGCCGCGGTGGAAGCCGCACGTGCGGGCGAGCAGGGGCGTGGGTTCGCGGTGGTAGCAGGGGAAGTCCGTAACCTGGCTAGCCGCAGCGCGCAGGCGGCGAAAGAGATCAAAGGGCTGATTGAAGAGTCGGTGGCCCGCGTGCAGGAAGGGTCGGCGCTGGTGGAAACCTCCGCCAATACCATGACCGAGATTGTGCAGTCGGTCACCCGCGTGAACGACATTATGGGTGAAATTGCCTCCGCCTCGGACGAACAGCGTCGCGGTATTGAGCAGGTTGCGCAGGCAGTGACGCAGATGGACCAGGTCACCCAGCAGAACGCCTCGCTGGTTGAAGAGGGCGCGGCGGCGACGCAGCAACTTGCCGACCAGGCCGACCGCTTAACCAATGTGGTATCGGTATTTGCCCTGGAAGAAGTGAAAGCGGCGGCCCCGCGTGAAAACGTAGAGCTGACCGCGGTACCCGCAGTTTCCTGAATGATGTGATGTAAGAAGGCGCTATGACTGTATCTCTGCCAAATGGGCAATCGCAATTATTGAGTCAACTGACACAGCGCCTGACGCTTACCGACGGTCAATTCCGTCGGATCTGTCAACTGATCTACCAGCGCGCCGGTATCGTGCTGGCCGATCACAAGCGTGACATGGTTTACAACCGCCTGGTGCGGCGTTTACGCACGCTGAACCTCGACGACTTTGGTCACTACCTCAGTTTGCTGGAGGCTAACGGCGACAGCCCCGAGTGGCAGGCGTTTATTAACTCGTTGACCACCAACCTGACGGCGTTTTTCCGTGAGGCGCACCACTTTCCGACGCTGGCGGAACACGCCGCGCGTCGGCAGGGAGAATATCGGGTGTGGAGCGCGGCGGCTTCAACGGGGGAAGAGCCTTACTCCATCGCGATTACCCTCGCCGACACGCTGGGAACCGCGCCGGGGCGCTGGAAGGTCTATGCCAGCGACATCGATACCGAAGTACTGGAAAAGGCGCAGAGCGGGATTTACCGCATGGACGAGCTGAAAACGCTCTCCCAGCAGCAGCTTCAGCGCTATTTCATGCGCGGAACCGGGCCGCACTCAGGCCTGGTGCGTGTGCGTGCCGAACTGGCGAACTACGTGGATTTCTCCACGCTGAACTTGCTGAATGCCCACTACCAGGTGCCGGGGCCGTTTGATGCGATCTTCTGTCGCAACGTGATGATCTATTTCGATAAGACCACGCAGCAGGAGATCCTCAAACGCTTTGTGCCGCTGCTGAAACCGGATGGCCTGCTGTTTGCCGGACATTCGGAAAACTTCAGCCATCTGGCCCGTGAGTTCAGCCTGCGTGGACAAACGGTCTATGCGTTAAGTAAGGGAAGAACATGAAAAAAATAAGGGTCCTCTCCGTGGATGATTCGGCGCTGATGCGGCAGATCATGACGGAAATCATCAACGAGCATGACGACATGGAGATGGTGGCTACCGCGCCGGACCCCCTGGTGGCTCGTGACCTGATAAAAAAATTTAATCCTGACGTACTGACGCTGGACGTTGAAATGCCGCGCATGGACGGCCTCGATTTTCTTGAAAAGCTGATGCGCCTGCGTCCGATGCCGGTAGTGATGGTGTCATCGCTGACCGGAAAAGGCTCGGAAGTCACACTGCGAGCGCTGGAACTGGGGGCGGTGGACTTTGTCACCAAACCGCAGCTCGGGATTCGCGAAGGGATGCTGGCCTACAGCGAAACCATCGCTGAGAAAGTGCGTGCCGCATCGCGTGCGCGCGTTAGCGCCCACAAGCCTATGCCCGCACCGGTGGCGCTCAAAGCAGGCCCGCTGCTCAGCTCTGAGAAACTGATTGCCATTGGCGCGTCGACCGGCGGCACTGAGGCGATTCGCCACGTGCTCCAGCCGCTGCCGCTCTCCAGCCCCGCGCTGCTGATAACCCAGCATATGCCACCGGGCTTTACCCGTTCGTTTGCCGAGCGGCTCAACAAGCTCTGCCAGATAACGGTGAAAGAGGCAGAAGACGGCGAGCGCGTGCTGCCGGGCCACGCCTATATTGCGCCGGGTGACAAACATATGGAGCTCGCGCGCAGCGGGGCCAACTATCAAATCAAAATTCACGACGGGCCGCCGGTTAATCGCCATCGCCCGTCGGTTGATGTGCTGTTTCATTCGGTTGCGAAGCACGCGGGGCGCAATGCCGTGGGAGTTATCCTCACCGGTATGGGCAACGATGGTGCGGCCGGGATGCACGCGATGTATCAGGCGGGAGCCTGGACCATCGCGCAGAATGAAGCCAGTTGTGTGGTGTTCGGCATGCCGCGTGAGGCCATCAATACCGGTGGCGTCAGCGAAGTGGTCGATCTTAGCCAGGTAAGCCAGCAGATGCTGGCAAAAATCAGTGCCGGACAGGCAATACGTATTTGATCAGGAGAATTATTTTATGGCGGATAAAGAGCTTAAGTTTTTGGTTGTGGATGACTTTTCCACCATGCGTCGCATCGTGCGCAACCTGTTAAAAGAGCTGGGATTTAACAACGTTGAAGAAGCAGAAGACGGCGTAGATGCGATGAACAAACTGCAGACCGGCGGTTTTGGCTTTGTGATCTCCGACTGGAACATGCCAAACATGGACGGCCTCGAGCTGCTGAAAACCATTCGCGCTAACGGCGCCATGGCGGCGATGCCGGTGCTGATGGTAACGGCGGAAGCGAAGAAAGAGAACATTATTGCCGCCGCACAGGCTGGGGCCAGCGGATATGTGGTGAAACCGTTCACCGCGGCGACCCTGGAAGAAAAATTGAACAAAATCTTCGAGAAACTGGGCATGTAAGGTGACGAACATGATGCAATCTTCCATCAAGCCCGGCGATGAACACTCCGCCGCGGATATTATTAGCCGCATTGGCAATCTGACCCGTATGCTGCGCGATAGCCTGCGCGAGCTGGGGCTGGACCAGGCCATTGCGGAAGCGGCGGAGGCGATACCCGATGCCCGAGATCGTCTCGACTACGTGGTGCAGATGACCGCGCAGGCGGCGGAACGCGCGCTCAACAGCGTGGAGGCTTCGCAGCCGCATCAGGATGAAATGGAGAAGGGTGCAAAAGCGCTGACCAAGCGCTGGGACGCCTGGTTTGAGAACCCGATTGAGCTTGCCGATGCCCGCGAGCTGGTGACCGATACTCGCCAGTACCTTGGTGATGTACCGGGGCACACCAGCTTTACCAACGCACAGCTGCTTGAAATCATGATGGCGCAGGATTTCCAGGACCTGACTGGTCAGGTTATCAAGCGCATGATGGACGTGATTCAGGAGATTGAACGCCAGCTGCTGATGGTGCTGCTGGAGAACATTCCAGAGCAGGGAGCTCGCCCGAAACGCGAAAACGACAGCCTGCTCAACGGTCCGCAGGTCGATACCTCCAAAGCGGGCGTGGTGGCTAGCCAGGATCAGGTCGACGACCTGCTGGACAGCCTCGGCTTCTAAAGTCACGCCCCCGGCGTCGCGATGCTCGGCCGGGCTACCTTCAAAATGTAGCCCGGCCGAGCATCGCGGCGCCGGGGTAAACCCCTCTGCATTTCCCGAAAATGAAACCAACATCACGTTGGCTTACGCCTGAGTGCCACCCCGTTATATAGACTTGTCATAATTATTGCGCTTAAATAGTTATCAATGAGACTTGCAACAATATTTATTTTTGAATCCTTGCTATTCATTAAGGTCGGAATGTTATTGCCAAAATAAACTCGGGAGTGCTCATGCGGATATTACGTGACAGTGATTTCTTTCACTCAGAACAACATGCTTTTTGCCTGTTTACAATGAATAACCAGTTAATGGAAGGCGTACATGGGCATGAATTTGATGAGTTGGTTATTGTCCGTGATGGTAGCGGGTTTCATATTGTCAATGATATTGTCCACTTTATTTGTAAGGGTGATTTCTTTCTCGTTACAAAGAATGATACTCACAGCTACGTTTCCACGAATCACCTTTCGGTGATTAATATATTAATTCGCAGGAATCACAACTTTCATTTTTTACAGAATATCGACGCTCTGCTGCAGTGTGTGAAAACGCAGTTGCAGTCACGCAAGGACCGCACGCTAACGTCAAGCGAACTAGCAAATATCGAAGGCTGGAGCGAACAGATCATCGCGAGGAATGAGCACGACTACGATGCGCTCTATTTTTCACAGTGTGAGTCGGCATTTCTCAATGTGATCAACACGCTGTGCCTGTGTGGTCGGCAGCAGCAGCCGCTTAGCGTCGAGGAGAAAGGGCGCGTAAGCCTTATCAAAACGTTGAAATCCAACAGCCTACGGCAGATAGACTGGAGTGCGCTTAGCGATGATAACGGCGTCGCGCGGCGTACGATGTTTCGCTTTATCAAACGCATTACTGGCTACACGCCGGTGAAATTTCAGATGCTATTTCGGGTTCTTAAAGCCCAGGAACTGTTACGCACGACCGATAAAACGGTCAGTGAAATAGCCGCTCGCTGCGGCTTTATGAATGCCATTAGATTGACCGAATCGTACAAACGCTATTTTAATTATTCACCCACTCATGAACGAGAACTGCATTCACGGGTGTTAACGCAGATCTGATTTTCGGCTAATAACATAAAACGACAGTAATTTTATCTCAACAATCACGGTGAGAGGGGGTTCTGCACCCATCTTCTTTCACCTATTAACATGAAGGGATACGTTATGGCAAAAAATAGCACACCCGGCCCCTGGTATATTGGGGTGGTGTCTGGAATGGCATCGTATATTGATTCTGCCGCCATTGTCTCTAATGGTACTGCGCTGGTTATTTATCAAAAAACTATCGGTATTACCGCTCTGGAAATTGGTATTTTATCCGGCTTGTTAACCCTCTGCATTGCCGCAGGGGCATTCTGCGGTGGTCGGCTTGGCGACCGTATTGGGCGACGTAACGTCTTTATTATCACCATGGCGATGATCGTCATCGGCACCCTGGCGCTGGCGTTTGGGCTGAGCTTCCACTTCCTGGTTGTCGGCACGCTGCTGGTGGGACTGGCCACCGGCGCGGATTTGCCGGTATCGCTGGCGACCATCTCCGAAGCGGCAACCGATGAAAACCGCGGCAAAATCATCGGTATGTCTAACTTGCTGTGGCTTGTGGGAATTGGCGCAACGATGGGGATCTCCGCGGTAGTGGGCGACTGGGGGCGGAGTGGCGCGCAGATTATGTATATGCACGTTGGGTTAGTCGCGGCAGTGCTGCTGATTCTGCGCTGGTCGATACCTGAATCACCGCTATGGCTTGCCGCGCGTGACGAGCAGCGCCGGGGCGTGGCGACCGTCCGTGCACAGAAAAACGGCTGGCGTGACCTACTGGACAGCAAATACCTCTGGCCGTTTCTCTCCCTATGCGCCTTTTACACCTTCACCAATCTGGCGGCCAATACTGGCGGACAGTTTGGCACCTTTGTCGCCGTCAACGTGGTGGGGATCTCGGTTAGCACCAACTCGCTCTGGGGGCTGCTGATCCTGCCGGTTAGCGTCGCCTCGGGGCTGCTGTTTATGCGCATTGTTGATACCGCAAAGCGCATTCCCTTTTTCATCTTTGGCGCAGTGATGATGTCTGGCGGCTACTTTGTGCCGGTACTGCTGAATTTCTCGCCGCTTTCATGGTTCTGCTGCCTGCTGTTTACCAATATCGGTACCGGCTTTGCCTTTGAGGGGATCATGAAAGTATGGGCCCAGGAGTCATTCCCGACCATGCTGCGCGCCACTGCCCAGGGGGTAATCGTCGGCGTGGCCCGCTTGACCTGCGGCCTTCTGGCTTTTGTCACACCGGTGCTGCTGAGCGCGGGGCCAATGGTGCTCTATTGCCTGCTGACGGCGATCGTAGTTGTCGGCATGGTCATTGGCTGGTTGTGCTTCCACGGCAAGCAGCGCAATGAATTTAATGCAGAAACGGAAATGGTTGCGGCGGCGGATGCGCGGCCTGCGGCACACGACACGATGCGGGTGAAAGCCTGAACACGACGTTATTGAGGGAATAATTATGTTGGCAGTAGAGAACGTTACGCTTAACTATGAACGCTCGCTGGCGGGCTGTGAAACGCTCCCGGTATTCGGCTGGACCATTAGCAGCAGCTTACGCAATGTCGTGCAGCGGAGTTGGCGGCTGCAGTTGGCGACATCGGCCAGTTTTGATGACCCTTGCTATGACAGCGGGGACATCCACGATGACCGCTCGAATAACGTGGAGCTGCCTGCGTTTTCCTGTGCACACTCCACCCGCTACTACGTGCGGGTTCGCATCACCGACAATCACGGCCAAAGCAGCGACTGGAGCCCGGCATCCTCGTTTATCACCGGCCTGCCTGCCAGGGCGTGGCAGGGCGAATTTATCTCAGCGGAGACGCTGCAGGACAAAGCCGAGTCGAAAGGGACGTTGCTGCGCCAGACGTTCACCCTGCCGCAGGGGGCTGATATTGTTTCGGCGGTGGTCCATGCCAGCGCGCTGGGGCTTTATCAGCTGTGGCTTAACGGGGAAAAGGTCGGCTGCGATGAGCTGGCGCCGGGTTGGACCAGCTATCATCACCACCTGCTGTACCAGACCTGGGACGTGACCGAACGGCTACGAGAAGGCACGAATGCCATCGGGGCGATGGTGGGGGCGGGCTGGTACAAAGGGGATATGAGCTTTAACCGCTACCGCAACTACTACGGTGAACAGACCGGGTTTATCTGCCATCTGGTAGTGACGCTGCGCGACGGTAGCCAGCAGGTTATAGCCAGCGACGGACGCTGGCAGGGCAGCAACTCGGCGATTCTGTTCTCGGAAATCTATGACGGTGAAATCTACGATGCCCGGCTCGAACAGCGCGGCTGGTGCGAACCCGGCTTTGCGGCGCAGGGCTGGCGCGCGGTGAACGTGCTGACCGCCGACCGTGCGGTGCTGCAGCCGCAAACGGCCTGCCCGGTGCAAGAGATTGAACGCCTGACGCCGCGTGCGCTGTTCACCACGCCGAAAGGCGAGACGGTGCTCGATTTTGGGCAGAACCTTAGCGGCTGGGTCGAGTTTTGCGTGCGTGGCGAAGCGGGCGACAACGTTTCGCTGCGCCATTTTGAGGTGCTGGACGCGGAGGGCAACGTCTATCTGGACAACCTGCGCACCGCCAAACAGCGCATTGACTACACGCTGCGCGGCGACGGTGAGGAACGTTATCACCCGCACTTTACCTTCCAGGGCTTCCGCTACGTGATGATTGAACGCTGGCCAGGGACGCCGACGCTGGATGATTTTACCGCCGTGGTACTGCATTCGGCGATGACCCCAACCGGGCATATTGAAACCTCTAACGCCGAACTGAATCAGCTTCATCACAATATTCTCTGGGGGCTCAAGGGGAACTTTGTTGATATTCCCACCGACTGCCCGCAGCGCGATGAACGCCTTGGCTGGACCGGTGACGCGCAGATTTTCTGCCGTACCGCCAGCTATCTGATGCAGACGCACACCTTCTTTGCCAAGTGGCTGGAGGATCTTGCGCATGACCAGACGCCAGAAGGCGGCGTGCCGCACGTGATCCCCGACATTCTGACCGGCAAATGTGATAATGACCGTTTCCTGTCGCACGGTCGCACCCACTCGTCCGCCGCGTGGGCCGATGCGGCGGTGATCAACCCGTGGACGCTGTATCTGATGTATGGCGACACCCAGACGCTGGCGCGACAGTACCAGAGTATGAAGGCCTGGGTGGAGTTTATGCGGGCCAATGCGGTCGACAATATGTGGTCATGGAAGCTGCAGTTTGGCGACTGGGTGGCGCTGGATGCTCGCGAGGGTAGCTATTTTGGTGCGACGCCGAACGAACTGACCTGCATGGCCTATTACGCGCTGTCGACGCAGCTGCTGGCGAAGTCGGCGAAGGTGCTTGGCCATCTGGAAGATGCTGAACGTTACACAGCGCTGCATGCTTCGATCGTCGACAGCTTCCATCGCGAATTCTTTACGCCGAACGGCAGGCTGGCGGCGAGAACGCAAACCGCGCATATTCTGGCGCTCTACTTCCAGCTGGTGCCGGAGGCCTATCGCGAACGCACGGTGCAAACCCTGCTGACGCTGCTGGAGGAGCAGGATGGGCACCTGGTGACCGGGTTCGTTGGCACGCCGTACTTCTGCCATGCCCTCAGTGAAAACGGTCAGGCCGATGCGGCGTGGCAGTTGCTAATGAAGGACGATTTCCCTTCCTGGCTGTATCAGGTGAAGGCCGGGGCGACCACTATCTGGGAGCACTGGGACGGCGTGAAGCCGGACGGCACCATGTGGAGCCCGGACATGAACTCGTTTAATCACTATGCCTACGGCGCCATCGGCGAATGGCTGTACCGGGCTGCGGCGGGGATCAACACCGAAGAAGAGGCGCCGGGCTTTAAACGTTCGGTGATACATCCGATTCCTGGCGGCAATCTTCAGTGGCTGAAAGCCCATTATGCTTCGGTTTATGGTGATATTGGCGTTAGCTGGGCGCTGGCGTCCGCGCAGGAGGGCCAGATGGTGACGCTGGAGGTGGAGATCCCGGCTAACACGCGCTCGACGCTGGTGCTCGACGGGGCGCATACGCTGCTGGAGACTGACGGTATCGACTTTGCCCCCTCATCGGCAGGCTATTGCGCCGAAGTGGGCTCAGGGCGTTATCGGGTTATCTTCCAGCGCTGACGGATTCATTACCACGGCGGCCTTTGCGCCGCCGTTTTAAATAAACGGCCGAACTCCTCCCTTTTCATTCCGTTATTCCCCGTATTGGCAACGCCTCACATCGAGATAATACTCGCGACCGTAATTGCGAGAGTGAAGCCGTGGCAGAAGAAAGCGACGACGACAAAACAGAAGACCCCACACCCCAACGACTTGAAAAAGCGCGTGAAGAGGGGCAAATCCCGCGATCCCGCGAGCTGACATCGGTGCTGATGCTGCTGGTGGGCGTTTGTGTGCTCTGGCTGGGCGGGGAGTCCCTTGCGCGTCGGCTGGCAAACCTGCTCTCCGGCGGTCTGCGTTTTGACCACAGCATCGTTAACGATCCCAATTTGATTCTCGGGCAGATAATCATGCTGCTCAAAGAAGCCATGCTGGCGCTGTTGCCGCTGATTGTCGGCGTGGTGACGGTGGCGTTAGTGGCCCCGATGATGCTCGGTGGCCTGGTCTTCAGCACCAAATCCCTCGCCCTCAAGCTCGACAAGCTCAACCCGCTGCCGGGGATTAAACGCATGTTCTCCGCCCAGACGGCGGCGGAACTGGCGAAAGCCATCATGAAAGCAGTGCTGATGGGGACCGTGGCAGGTTTCTTTATGTGGATGCACTGGCCGCAAATGATGCGACTGGTGAGCGAATCGCCGCTGTCGGCGATGGGTAACGCCCTCAATATGGTCGGGCTCTGTGCGCTGCTGGTGGCGCTGGGGATTATCCCGATGGTGGGGTTCGACGTCTTCTGGCAGATCCACAGCCATCTGAAAAAGCTGCGCATGTCGCGCCAGGATATCCGTGACGAATTCAAACAAAGCGAAGGCGATCCGCATGTGAAAGGGCGTATTCGCCAGATGCAGCGCGCGGCGGCGAGACGACGCATGATGGCGGACGTGCCAAAAGCGGACGTTATCGTCAATAACCCGACCCACTACTCGGTAGCGCTACAGTACGACGAAAACAAAATGAGCGCGCCAAAAGTGGTGGCGAAAGGCGCAGGGCTGGTGGCACTGCGCATTCGCGAAATCGGCGAAGAGAACCGTATCCCGATGCTGGAGGCCCCGCCGCTGGCGCGTGCGCTCTATCGCCATGCGGATATCGGCCAGCAGATCCCCGGCCAGCTTTACGCGGCGGTGGCGGAAGTGCTGGCCTGGGTCTGGCAGCTTAAACGCTGGCGGCTCGCGGGCGGTCAGCCGCCGAAAAAACCGGATAACTTACCGGTGCCAGAGGCACTGGATTTTTTGAACGAGAAGGACTCTGATGGCTAATCTTGTCGCAATGCTGCGCCTCCCCAGCAACCTGAAATCCACCCAGTGGCAGGTGCTTGCCGGGCCGGTGCTGATCCTGCTGATCCTGTCGATGATGGTGCTGCCGCTGCCGGCCTTCGTCCTCGATCTGCTCTTTACCTTTAACATTGCGCTGTCGATTATGGTGCTGCTGGTGGCGATGTTCACCCAGCGAACCCTGGAGTTTGCTGCGTTCCCGACCATCCTGCTGTTTACCACCTTGCTGCGCCTGGCGCTGAACGTGGCCTCCACCCGTATTATTCTGATGGACGGGCATACCGGTGCGGCGGCGGCGGGTAAGGTGGTAGAAGCCTTCGGCCACTTCCTGGTGGGCGGTAACTTCGCCATCGGTATCGTGGTGTTTATCATCCTCGTTATCATCAACTTTATGGTTATCACCAAGGGTGCCGGGCGTATCGCGGAAGTGGGCGCGCGCTTCGTACTGGACGGGATGCCGGGCAAACAGATGGCGATTGATGCCGACCTGAACGCCGGGATCATCGGGGAAGATGAGGCGAAAAAACGCCGCTCAGAAGTGACCCAGGAGGCGGACTTCTACGGTTCGATGGACGGTGCGAGTAAGTTCGTTCGCGGTGACGCCATCGCCGGTATTCTGATCATGGTCATCAACGTCATCGGTGGCCTGTTGGTCGGTGTATTGCAGCACGGGCTGGATCTCGGCAAAGCGGCAGAATCTTATACCCTGCTGACCATCGGTGACGGTCTGGTCGCACAGATCCCTGCGCTGGTTATCTCGACCGCGGCGGGCGTTATCGTCACACGCGTCAGTACCGAGCAGGACGTGGGCGAGCAGATGGTCGGCCAGCTGTTCAGCAACCCGCGCGTGATGCTGTTGAGCGCCGGGGTGCTGGGGCTGCTGGGCCTGGTGCCGGGCATGCCAAACCTGGTGTTCTTACTGTTCACTGCCGCGCTGTTAGGGCTGGCCTGGTGGATCCGCGGTCGTGAGATGAAAGCGCCGGAACAGCCTCAAGCGGCCAAACCTCAGGAAACCAGCACTCAAGCCGTTGAGGCCACCTGGAGCGACGTACAGCTTGAAGATACCCTCGGCATGGAAGTGGGCTATCGGCTGATTCCGATGGTGGATTTCCAGCAGGACGGCGAACTGCTGGGGCGCATTCGCAGTATCCGTAAGAAATTCGCGCAGGAGATGGGCTTTTTGCCCCCGGTGGTGCACATCCGCGACAATATGGATCTCCCGCCTGCGCGCTACCGTATCCTGCTTAAAGGCGTTGAGATTGGCAGCGGCGAAGCCTATCCGGGGCGCTGGCTGGCGATTAACCCGGGCACGGCGGCGGGGACGCTGCCGGGTGAAGTCACCACCGACCCGGCCTTTGGTCTGGCGGCTATCTGGATCGAAAGCGCGCTGAAAGAGCAGGCGCAAATTCAGGGCTTCACGGTGGTGGAAGCCAGTACCGTGGTAGCGACACATCTTAACCATCTGATTAGTCTCCATTCATCTGAGCTGTTTGGTCGTCAGGAGGCGCAGCAATTGCTGGATCGCGTCTCGCAAGATATGCCGAAGCTGACCGAAGATCTGGTGCCGGGCGTGGTGACGCTGACTACGCTGCACAAAGTGCTGCAAAATCTGCTCGACGAAAAGGTGCCGATTCGCGATATGCGCACCATTCTGGAGACACTGGCGGAACACGCGCCTATTCAGACCGATCCTGGCGAGCTGACCTCGGTGGTGCGCGTGGCGCTGGGCCGGGCGATTACCCAGCGCTGGTTCCCGGGTAATGATGAAGTGCAGGTGATTGGCCTGGATACGCCGCTTGAGCGTCTGTTGCTGCAGGCGCTGCAGGGCGGCGGCGGGCTGGAGCCGGGGCTGGCGGATCGTCTGCTGGCGCAAACTCAGGAGGCGCTGGCACGTCAGGAGATGCTCGGCGCGCCGCCGGTGCTGCTGGTGAACCATGCGCTGCGTCCGCTGCTGTCGCGCTTCCTGCGCCGCAGCCTGCCGCAGCTGGTGGTGCTGTCGAATATGGAGCTGTCAGATAACCGCAATATCCGCATGACCGCGACCATTGGAGGTAAGTAATGCGCCGGTTGCTGTTATTACTCTTTCTGCCGATGCTGGCGCAGGCGGCAGGCGAGGGGGCCTGGCAGGCGAGCCATATGGGCATCACGCTGAACTACCGCGGCGTTGCTGCCTCGTCGGCACCGCTGACCGCGTCACAGCCCGTTCAGGGGGCAACAACGCTGGTGGCCTGGCGCTATGAGCTGAATGGCCCAACGCCTGCAGGATTGCGCACCCGGCTGTGTTCGCTCACCCGCTGTACCGAACTTGATGCCCAGAGTGGTACCACCATGGCATTCAGCCAGGTATCGGCGGCGGAGCCTTTTCGTTTTATCTGGGAAGTTCCAGGCGGAGGGCGATTAATTCCAGCATTGAAGGTGCAAAGCGTACAAATCATCGTTAACTACCGCTAACCGCCGCACAATTCACCAATCGCCACCCCAATCTGGTGGCGATGTCGCATTTCTGGTCCTTCCTTTTGATCGTAAAGAAACGTTGTTTTATAAATCAGTGACACATATGCCACGACTCTTTGCATTTTTGCCAATCCAGCCGTCGTGCTGGCAGAAATAGGAAGGTATCCCTCTACGCATACTTTTACTGTAGCCGTGTCAGTACTCCTTTTGGTGAAGCGATAGCGCGCCGAAGGAGTTCCAATAATAAAAGGCACAGGATTGACGGCAATGAATAGAACGCGAAAAATAGGATTGGTGAATTACTTCGCCTACGGTTCGGGCGATTTTCTCGGCGCAGGTACCACCGCGCTGACCGCCGCATGGCTCCTCTACTTCTACACCACCTTCTGTGGGCTCTCTCCCATCGAAGCGACCTTTATTTTTGCAACCGCCAGGGTACTGGATGCGGTTGTCAGCCCGTTGATGGGCTTCTTAACCGATAACTTTGGCTCAACCTGGTTCGGTAAACGCTTCGGTCGTCGTAAATTCTTTATTCTGCTCGGTATTCCTTGCGTGTTCAGCTACTCCTTTATGTGGATAGGGGACATGGGATTCTGGTACTACCTGGTGACCTACCTGATCTTTGATGTGGTTTACACCATGATTCTGGTGCCGTACGAAACGCTGGTGCCGGAAATGACCGACGATTTCAAACAGAAGACCAAATTCTCCGGTGCGCGTATCGGTATGGCGCAGATGTCGGCAATTCTGGCTTCCTTCCTGCCTGGCATCCTGCTGACTCACTTTGGTAAAGACAACGCGGTCTCCTTCTTCTACGCCAGCCTGGTGTTCTCCGTGCTGTGCGCGCTGATGCTAACCTTTGTCTGGTTCTTCACCTGGGAACGTCCACGTGAAGAGTGGACGGCGGCGGCGCTGCAGGCTGAAGCCGAGAAGAAACATCTGACTTTCGGGCAGAGCATGAGCCGTCTGTTCATCGAACTCTCCTCAACGCTGCGCATTAAGATTTTCCGTCAGCATCTGGGGATGTACCTCGGTGGCTATATCGCTCAGGACGTGTTTAACGCCGTCTTCACCTACTATGTCGTGTTTGTGCTGATGCAGGAAGCCTCGGTGGCCTCTAACCTGCTGGGTACCATGGCTATCTTCCAGTTCATCGCCGTTATCGCCATGATCCCGCTGTGCATTCGCTTTGGACCGGCGCCGTCTTACCGCATGGTGGTGGTCCTGTTTGGTATTGGCTCGTTCTCCTACGCGGCGCTGTACTACGCAGGCCTGAGCGATATCTACTCGCTGCTGCTGCTGATTTCCGCGGTGGCCGGTCTGGGCCGTGGCGGTATCAACTACGTACCGTGGAACACCTACACCTATATTGCTGACGTGGATGAAGTGATTACCGGCCAGCGCCGTGAAGGCATCTTCGCGGGCATTATGACCCTGACGCGTAAAGCCTCTCAGGCGGGTGCCGTGATGCTGGTGGGGATCATCATGCAGCTCTCCGGCTTTGTCTCCGGGCAGAAAACCCAGCCGCCTGAAGTGAGCCACACCATTCTGCTGATCCTCAGCATGGGGACCATCATCGTGCTGGCGTTGGGCTTCCTGGTCTCACTGCGCTTCAAGCTGAACCTGAAAACCCACGGTGTACTGCGTGAAGAAACCGCGAAAATGCGCGATTCCGGCCACGTGGTACCGGAAACCGTCACTGCCCAGGCGCGTGAAACCGTCGAAATGCTGGCGGGTATGCCGTACGAATCCCTGTGGGGCAACAACAATATTGGTTACCTGAATCGTAATAAACCTGCTGCACCTTCGCTGAAGCAGGCTGCAACATTGAATTCGACTTACAACAGAGGTTAGAGATATGAAAGTTTGGCCCGTCAAACATAGCCCATTATTACGTCAACCGGAGCGTTTTATCTCCCGGGAAGAGCTGAAAGCCTTGATTCAGACGGTGACGAACAATCTGGTGAATATCAAGGATGAGACTGGTCAATTTCTGCTGCGCCTGGACGATGGTCGCGTGATTGACACCAAAGGCTGGGCAGGTTGGGAGTGGACGCACGGTGTGGGTCTGTACGGTATCTATCAGTACTACCAGCAGACCGGCGACGTGGCGATGCGCGACATTATTGATAGCTGGTTCGCCGACCGCTTCGCTGAAGGCGCGACCACCAAAAACGTCAACACTATGGCCCCGTTCCTGACGCTGGCCTATCGCTATGAAGAGACGCGCAACCCGGCGTATCTGCCGTGGCTGGAAACCTGGGCCGAATGGGCGATGAACGAGATGCCGCGCACCGATCACGGCGGTATGCAGCACATCACGCTGGCGGAAGAGAACCATCAGCAGATGTGGGATGACACCCTGATGATGACCGTGCTGCCGCTGGCGAAAATCGGCAAGCTGCTGAATCGCCCGGACTACGTGGAAGAGGCGGTGTATCAGTTCCTGCTGCACGTGCAGAACCTGATGGACCGGGAAACCGGGCTGTGGTTCCACGGCTGGAACTACGAAGGAAACCACAACTTTGCCAATGCGCGCTGGGCGCGCGGCAATAGCTGGCTGACTATCGTGATTCCTGACTTCCTTGAGCTGGTGGATTTGCCGGATAACAACGCGGTGCGTCGTTATCTGGTACAGGTGCTGAATGCGCAGATCGCAGCGCTGGCGAAATGCCAGGACGACAGCGGCCTGTGGCATACGCTGCTGGACGACCCGAACTCTTATCTGGAAGCGTCGGCGACCGCTGGTTTTGCCTACGGCATTCTGAAAGCGGTGCGTAAACGCTATGTTGGTCAGGAGTATGCGGACGTTGCGGAGAAAGCCATTAAGGGCATTGTGAAGCACGTTTCTCCAGAAGGGGAGTTACTGCAAACCTCCTTCGGTACCGGGATGGGTTCCAACCTCGATTTCTATCGTGAAATCCCGCTAACCTCCATGCCGTACGGCCAGGCCATGGCGATTCTGTGCCTGACGGAATATCTGCGTAAGTTCTTCTAAGCCTTAGCGCTTCAAAAACCCGGCTATGCAGATGGCCGGGTTTTTTATTGCCCTTTCCATCAAAAAAAGTTGTTATTTTTACTTTTGGTTATAAAAAAATTTTAACCAGATCGCATTCCTGGCGCATGGCTAATAGCCGCAATGACAATGGTGATATAGCTCACATTTCATCATTCACCATAAGAATATAAAAACAGTGTTTCAAAATAATAAAACACGAGGTTTAATTTTATGGCAAGAAATGCGGCTTCAGCCCCCCACGGGCTGCAGGGAAGACCTGTCAATCTGCGCCATCAACTGGCATACGGAGGCGGAAACCTTTTGGGGAGCGGCGCGCTGGCGATCAGCGGCGCGTGGCTTCTGTACTTCTATACCACATTCTGTGGTCTGACGCTGATTGAGGCGGCGTTCATTTTCTCCGTTGCAAGCGTCATTGACGCAATCAGTAACCCGCTGATGGGTTATCTCACCGATAATTTTGGTAAAACCGCGCTGGGCAAACGCTTTGGCCGCCGCCGTTTCTTCCTGCTTATCGGCATTCCACTGATGATGTTCTACCCGCTGCTGTGGGTAGAAGGGTTGAGCTTCTGGTACTACCTCGCCACCTACGTCATGTTCGAGATTATCTACACCTCGGTGATGGTGCCATACGAAACGCTGGCCACCGAGATGACCGACGATTTTGCACTGCGCTCGAAGCTGACCGGCTATAAGGCGATTTTTGGCAAGCTGGCCAACTTCCTTGCGGCGTTCATTCCTGGGCAGTTTATCCTGATCTACGGTAAAGATTCAGCTACGCCGTTCTTCCTGACCGGCCTGACCTACGGCGCGATCCTCATCGCGGCAGTAGCCTGCCTGTGGTACAACAGCTGGGAGCGCCCGCGCGAAGAGGAGCCGGAAGCTCAGGTCAAATCGACCCTGCTGCAAACGCTGGTGTCACTGGCGAAAGATATGCGCTCCACCTTCTACCTGCGGGTATTCCGTAAGCACCTCGGCATGTACCTGTGCGGCTTTGGCGCCGAGTGGCTGTTCGCGTCAATCTTTACCTACTTTGTTATTTTCGTACTGCAGCATGACCCGGCGATGGTGGCGGGGCTGAACAGCCTGAACTCCATCCTGCAGCTGATTTCCACCGCGCTGTTTATCGGCCTGTGTGTGAAAAAAGGCTTCAGCAAGCCGTACATTATTGCGCTTTGCATCGTGATTTTCGCCGTATTCCTCTACACCTCACTGTGGTTCTTCCATCTGCCAGTGCATCTGGCGACCATTCTGATGTTCGGGATCACGATTATTTTCGGTCTGGGCACCGGCGGCGTGTACTACATTCCCTGGACGGTCTATACCTTCCTGGCCGACGTGGATGAAGTCTATACCGGTCGCCGCCGCGAGGGGATTTACGCCGGTGCGATGACCTTCTCCGGCAAAATCCTGCGCTCGATTATCGTCTTCGTGATGGGGGCTATTCTGAGCTACTACGGCTTCCAGTCTAAAGCGCACGTACAGCCGGAAAGCGCGGTGAATGCGATTGCGGTGGTGTTCTGCGGCGGCGTGGCGCTGTTGGCGTTGATGGCTATCGTCTTCAGTAAGCAGATGAAACTGGACCGCGAAACCCACAAAGTGGTGCTGCAAGAAGTGGCGCGTATTAAAGCGGGCGGCAAGCTGGAAGATATTACTCCTGAAGTGCGCGCGGTGGTGGAAGACCTGGTCGGTCATCGCTACGAAGAGTGCTGGGGCAATAGCCCGCTGTTCAAAAAAGACGAATCTCCGGTTGTGGTTGAGGCAGTATCCGCCGGGCGCTAATGCACCCGACGTTCACGTCAACTTACCCCTGGGGCGACGGCAGCTGCGCGTCGTCCTGGGGGACAAAAAGATGGTCGAGGATCTGGCGCATCACTGGAGCCGCGACCACACCATCACTCCCCCCGTTTTCCAGCACCAGCGCAACCGCAACCTTCGGATTTTTATATGGCGCAAAGGCGGTGTAGAAGATATGGTCGCGCAGGCGCGTTGGGATCATCTTCGCGTTATAGGTTTGGTTCTCTTTCAGGCTGAACACCTGCGAGGTGCCGCTTTTCGCCGCGATACCGTAAGGCGCAGTATGGAAAAACTTATAGCCGGTGCCGTTTGGCGCGTTGGCCATACCGAACATCGCCTGGCGCACCAGGTTCCAGTACGGTGAGGCGGCACTGGCAATCTGCGGTTCATTAGCCGGTTGTTGATACGGAATAACCGTCTTGCCGGACTCTTCATCTTTCAGCAGGTGTGGCGGGATCACGCGGCCGTTGTTGAGCAGGGCCACCATCGCTTTCACCATCTGAATTGGGGTGGCAATCCAGTAGCCCTGACCGATGCCGACGGAAATCGTGTCGCCCTGATACCAGGCTTTTTTGTGCACTTTCTCTTTCCAACCGCGGCTCGGCAGCAGGCCGGTGTACTCTTCGTCCAGATCGATCCCGGTTGGCTTGCCGTAGCCAAACTGGCTGAGCATATTATTGATGCGGTCGATGCCCATCATATAGGCCACCTGATAGAAGAAGGTGTCGGCGGACTCTTCAATCGCTTTGGTGACGTCCAGCATACCGTGGCCGGTTTTTTTCCAGTCGCGATAGTGGCGCTGGGTCCCCGGTAGCGTCCAGGTTGGCGCGCCAAAGAAGCTGGTTTGCGGAGTGATCACACCGTCGAGCAGCGCCGACATCGCCATATAGGGCTTCACCGTGGAGGCGGGCGGATAGAGCCCCTGGGTGACGCGGTTAATCAGTGGTAGGTTCTTATCCTGCAGCAGCGAATTGTAATCTTTGTAGCTTATCCCTTTCACAAACGGGTTCGGGTCATAGCTGGGGTTTGAGACCATCGCCAGCACGGAACCATCGTGCGGGTCTTCTACCAGCACCGCCGCGCGCTGACCAACCAGCAGACTTTCAATGTATTCCTGTAGATGCAGATCCAGCGTCAGGTGAATGTCTTTACCCGCCACCGGCGGCACGTCTTTTAGCAGACGGACGATGCGCCCGTGGTTATCGACTTCCACTTCCTGGTAGCCGGTTTTGCCGTGCAGTTCATTTTCGTAGTAGCGCTCGATACCCTGTTTGCCAATGTTATGGTCGGCGGCATAGTTTTCCGCAATGCCTTCTTTATCCAGCGTTTTCAGATCGCTATCGTTGATTTTCGACACGTAGCCCAGCACGTGCGCCAGCTCGGCACCGTAGGGATACTGGCGGTCTTCATAGCTGTCAATCGTCACGCCGCTAAAGCGGAACTGGTTCACGGAAAAACGGGCGATTTCAACGTCGGAGAGGGCGCTCTTTAAGACAACAGGACGGTACCGACTGCTGGACTTAAGCGCTTTATGGAACTGGTCAATATCGTCAGGCGTCAGGTCAACGAGCGGCGTCAGTTCGCGCAGTAGCGCGTTCATGTCGTCGATTTTGTAAGGCGTAACGGAGATATCGTACCAGGTGACGTTCTTCACCAGCGGAATGCCATTGCGGTCATAGATAATGCCGCGGGTCGGCGCGACCGGCAGCATCTTGATGTCGTTGGCATCAGAACGTGTGGCGTAGTAGCTGTGTTCGTCAATCTGCAGATGGTAGAGATTGAAAATCAGTATGCCAAAGCAGACCACCACCAGGCCAAAGGCCACGATCGCGCGGCGCATAAAGAGCTTTCGCTCCGCTTCATAGTCTCTAAAAGTCATTACGATACCCAGTGTATAAGCCGCCTAATGATACGGAGCGGTCACCGGCATGACAGACAAAAAATGTACCATCCCTATAGGGAAATGTGTCATTCCTTGTGTTTTGTAACAAATTGCGGGGATTTAGCCTGTAGCCCGTCCAGACAGAGCGCCGCCGGGAAATGCGCGATATAAAAAACCCGCGACATGCGCGGGCTTTTCACATCACTCGAGATGATTACATACGTTCTACGGTTTCGATACCCAGGGTATCCAGACCCAGCTTCAGGGTTTTCGCCGTCAGCAGCGCCAGTTTCAGACGGCTATTACGCACGCTTTCGTTCTCGGCGGAGAGGATAGGGCAGTGCTCGTAGAAGCCGGAGAACAGACCTGCCAGATCGTACAGGTAAGCACACATCACGTGCGGGGTACCGTCGCGAGCGACGACGTTTAGCGTCTCTTCGAACTGCAGCAGACGCGCCGCCAGCTGTGCTTCACGGTCTTCAGTGATGGTCACTGCGGCATTGATGATAGCGCTCTCTTCCAGCTCCGCTTTACGGAACACGGACAGCACGCGGGTATAAGCGTATTGCATATACGGCGCGGTGTTGCCTTCGAAGGCCAGCATGTTGTCCCAGTCGAATACGTAGTCGGTGGTACGGTTTTTGGACAGATCCGCATATTTCACCGCGCCGATACCGACGACGTTGGCCAGTTTTTCCAGCTCATCTGCTGGCATATCCGGGTTCTTCTCTGCCACCAGGCGACGTGCGCGCTCCAGCGCTTCGTCCAGCAGATCCGCCAGCTTCACGGTACCGCCAGCACGGGTTTTGAACGGCTTGCCGTCTTTACCCAGCATCATGCCGAACATGTGGTGCTCCAGCGGTACGGAATCCGGCACGTAACCGGCTTTACGTACGATGGTCCACGCCTGCATCAGGTGCTGGTGCTGGCGGGAGTCGATGTAGTACAGCACGCGGTCGGCATGCAGGGTTTCGTAACGATATTTCGCACAGGCGATATCGGTGGTGGTGTACAGGTAGCCGCCATCCTTTTTCTGGATGATGACGCCCATAGGCTCACCTTCTTTGTTCTTGAACTCGTCCAGGAACACCACGGTTGCGCCTTCGCTCTCTACCGCCAGACCTTTGGCTTTCAGGTCCGCGACGATACCCGGCAGCATTGGGTTGTACAGGCTTTCACCCATCACGTCATCGCGGGTCAGGGTGACGTTCAGGCGATCGTAGGTCAGCTGGTTCTGGGTCATGGTGATATCGACCAGCTGACGCCACATTTTACGGAAATATTCGTCGCCGCCCTGCAGCTTCACGACGTAGCTACGCGCGCGCTCGGCGAAGGCTTCATCTTCGTCGTAGTGTTTTTTCGCTTCGCGGTAGAAACCTTCGAGGTCGGCCAGCGCCATCTCACCGGCGTTCTCCTGCTGCTGCTTTTCCAGATACGCAATCAGCATACCGAACTGGGTGCCCCAGTCGCCAACGTGGTTCGCGCGGATCACTTTATGGCCCATCAGCTCCAGCGTACGGACGGCAGCGTCACCAATGATGGTGGAGCGCAGGTGGCCGACGTGCATCTCTTTTGCCACGTTTGGCGCGGAGTAGTCCACCACGATAGTCTGTTTTTCTGGCTGGGTGATGCCCAGACGATCGCTTTTTAGCGCCTGGCTAACGTGCTCGGCCAGGAAGGCTGGGTCGAGGAAGATGTTGATAAAGCCTGGCCCGGCGATCTCGACTTTATTGGCAATGCCGTTCAGATCGAGATGAGACAGTACCTGCTCTGCCAGTTGTCGCGGTGCCATGCCCAGTTTTTTGGCCACTGCCATCATGCCATTAGCCTGATAGTCGCCGAACTGTACTTTTGCTGACTGACGAACCTGCGGTTCGCAATCGACAGGCGCGCCTGCCGCAATCATGGCCTGACTGACTTTTTCTGAGAGAAGAGCCTGAATATTCACCGGAATACCTTACGTTTTAGACGCTGCAACCTGCACGGCCCAGCGCCGGGTGTGGATAAATTAAGGCGGGAGTATACTGCATTTGCCTGATGCCGTCAGCATCGGGCCGCCCTCTGCCATAGTGAAAAAACGCTGCCTGAGCAGGGATTAATCGCTCATCTCGCCGAACGGTTGGTTCGGGGCCCACAACAGGGTAGATTAGCCTTTTCATGGAATAAGAGTAGGGCTGAAATGGCAAACTGGCAGACTATCGCGGAACTGCAGGACATCGCAGCGGATCTTCCGCGCTTCACCGACGCACTGGCGGCGCTTTCCCAACGGCTGGGGCTCGATATCGCGCCGCTCAACGCCGACCATATCTCGTTGCGCTGCCACCAGAACACCACCGCCGAACGCTGGCGTCGCGGCTTCGAGCAGTGCGGTACGCTGCTGTCGGAAAATATCATCAACGGTCGACCGATTTGCCTGTTTAAGCTTAAGGAGCCGGTTTGCGTGGCCCACTGGCAGTTTACGGTGGTTGAACTGCCGTGGCCGGGAGAAAAACGCTACCCGCATGAAGGGTGGGAACATATCGAAATCGTTCTGCCGGGCGAGCCGGAAGGACTGAATGCGCGCGCGCTGGCGTTGCTGTCCGATGATGGGTTGAGCCAGCCGGGTATTTCGGTCAAAACCAGTTCACCAAAAGGTGAACGCGAGCGCCTACCGAACCCGACGATGGCGGTCACCGACGGTAAGGTGACGGTGAAGTTTCATCCATGGACGATTGAGGAAATTGTTGCCAGTGAGCAGGCAATGTAACCAGCCAGTGTAACTATGTGAACTAACGCCGGGTCTGCAGGCGGGAACGGTGGCATGATCTTTCGCTGAATCAAACGGAGAGAAATATGGCATTGCTGGAAATCTGCTGTTACAGCACGGAATGCGCGGTTATCGCGCAGCAGAATGGGGCGGATCGTATTGAACTGTGTGCGGCGCCGCTCGAGGGCGGGCTGACACCGTCATACGGTGTGCTGAAAGCCACGCGTCATCGGGTGACGATTCCCGTCCACCCGATTATCCGGCCTCGAGGCGGTGATTTCTGTTATACCGACGGCGAGTTTGCCACCATGCTGGAAGATGTGCGTCAGATTCGTTCGCTGGGCTATCCCGGCTTTGTGATTGGCGTGCTGAATCCCGAAGGGCAGGTAGATATTCCCCGCATGCGTCAGATTATGGTGGCGGCAGGCCCGCTGGCGGTGACCTTCCATCGCGCCTTTGATATGTGCGCGAATCCGCAGCAGGCTATTGAACAGCTTGCGGAATTGGGCATTGCCAGGGTACTCACCTCTGGCCAGCAGTCATCGGCGGAAAAAGGTATTTTATTAATTCGGGAACTTATTGGTAGGAGTGATACTCCAACCATTATGGCAGGTGCAGGTGTAAGAGCGAGCAACCTTTCTCTCTTCCTCGAAGCCGGTGTCAAAGAAGTGCACAGTTCAGCCGGGCAATGGGTGCCCTCCGAAATGCGTTACCGCAACCCCGGACTATCAATGTCAACGGATCCTGAAGCTGATGAGTATTCTCGCTATACCGTCGATGGCGCGGCGGTAGCGGCAATGAGAGAAATCATTGAGCGCCACGTGTAGCTAAAAGTTTTTTACCGCGTGTCATATTCGCCCAATATGATGCTTGCTTGTACCAGGCCCCTGCCCATTAAACAGGGGCCTTTTTTTCGCCGTTATATTTCGCCCTGCCACTGCGTTGGCTTTCCTCGCTCGCCCCAGTCACGTACTGATGTACGCTCCCGGGGACTCGCTGCGTCGCCGCCTTGTTGCAGAGCGAAATATTTAGGCGAATCGCCGTCATATTTCACCGCGTTGGGTACGAACCTGTAGCCCGGCCAAGCGCAGCGCCGCCGGGAAGGGCACAACCGCTACGGTTTACGCGCAATCAACACCGCGCGCAGCGGTGCCGGATAACCTTCAACCGTTTTGCTCGGATCGTTTGGATCGAGGAAGTCGGCCAGCGACTCGGTGATCATCCACTCGGTGCGACGCTGTTCCTCGGTGGAAGTCACGCTCATATCGGCAATGCGCACGTCAACGAAACCGCACTTCTCCATCCAGTTTTTCAGTGCCAGCGCCGACGGAATAAAGTAGACGTTACGCATCTGCGCATAGCGGTCGCCCGGCACCAGCACCGTGTTCTCATCGCCTTCAACCACCAGCGTCTCCAGCACCAGCTCACCGTCGCTGACCAACTGATCTTTCAGCTGCCAGATATGCTCAAGCGGTGAACGGCGGTGGTACAGCACGCCCATAGAGAAAACGGTATCAAACGCCTTCAGCGCCGGAAGCTGCTCAATGCCCAGCGGCAGCAGATGTGCGCGCTGATCGTTGCCCAGCAGTTTACGCACTGCTTCAAACTGGCACAGGAACAGATGGGTTGGGTCGATACCGACCGCCATGTGCGCACCTGCACCAATCATGCGCCACAGGTGATAGCCGCTACCGCAGCCCACGTCGAGAATGGTACGCCCGCTCAGGTCCGACAGGTGCGGCAACACGCGCTCCCATTTCCAGTCAGAGCGCCATTCGGTATCGATGTTCACGCCGTACAGCGAAAACGGCCCTTTACGCCACGGCATCAGGTTACGCAACAGGGTATCGATGCGTTTAACCTGGCCTTCGCTCAGCGGCGTTTCACTTTCAGCGGTAACGCTGTGTAGCAGGTCGAGCTTCCACGGCTGAATTTCCGGCAGAAATTCAACGGCGTTGGACCACTGCTTAAACAGGCCGTGCTGATCGCGCTGCCAGGCGCCAATCTGCGCGGGCAGCGTTTCCAGCCAGTGGGACAGCGGGCTTTTTGCGATTTGCTGATAAAAATTGCCAAACTCGATCATGCCGGGGTTCCCGCCTTCAGTGCCACCAGAGAGCCAAAGTTAAAGCACTGGAACCACAGCTCGCTATGCTCAAAACCGGCCTGACTCAGGCGGGCTTTGTGGACTTCAACCGAGTCGGTCAACATCACGTTTTCAAGCATGCTGCGCTTCTGGCTGATTTCCAGTTCGCTGTAGCCGTTGGCGCGCTTAAAGTCGTGGTGCATGTTGAACAGCAACTCGCCGACGGTCGCATCTTCGAAGCTGAACTTCTCTGACAGCACCAGCGCGCCGCCAGGGTTCAGCCCCTGATAAATTTTGTTGAGTAATGCCTGGCGTTCTGCGGGCTCAAGGAACTGGACCGTAAAGTTCAGCACCACCATCGAGGCGTTATGAATCTCGATATCGCGAATATCGCCCTCAATGACATCCACCGGGGTCGGCGCTTTGTAGGCGTCGATATGGCGACGGCAGCGTTCAATCATCGCCGGAGAATTATCAACGGCGATAATGCGACAGTTGTCGTGGGCAATGTTACGGCGAATGGAAAGGGTGGCGGCACCCAGTGAACAGCCAAGGTCGTAAACCTGGGTACCCGGCTGCACAAAGCGCTCGGCCAGCATGCCGATCATGGAAATGATATTCGAGTAGCCAGGCACGGAGCGCTGGATCATATCCGGGAAAACTTCGGCTACCCGTTCATCGAAGGTCCAATCGCCGAGGCGGGCAATCGGTGCAGAAAAAAGCGTATCGCGGTCAGACATTAGGTTAAATCCGGAAAAATAAAAACGGCGTATTGTGCGCTAACGCAGCGAGAAAACCAACTCCCACGGCATATACCACAGGTTCACCAGCACCATTAGCAACAGCGAAAGATAGGTGGCGATCATGCCTGAACGTCGCCAGCGGAACAGCCGATGGTGAAAACCGTAGTAGTGCATCAACCGCCCAGCGAGCAGCATCAGGCCGCAGAGGTGCACCATCCAGGTCTCTGCGCCGTTCATTTCCATAAACAGCAGAAGGGCGACGCCAATCGGAATATATTCCACCGCATTGCCATGAATGCGAATGGCGCTTTGCAGCTCGCTAAAGCCGCCGTCACCGTAGGCGACGCGATAAAGTCGGCGCAGGCGTACGACGTCGAAGGAAAATTTTATCAGCAACAACGCCGCGAGTACGGCGTACAGCGCGCTAACCATACAAACTCCCTTTATGTTGGCAGAGGCTACTCATTATCATAGGTATGAATGTCAAAAAAGAGAAGATTGTTGTGGAATCGACGGGGCGGAACCCAGTTCGGGAAGGACGGAATGCAGCGCATCCCACAGAGAATGCACCAGCTCAGGCGCCTGGGCGATATCCGGGGTATGCAAAAACAGATAAGGCGTGGTGGTGTGCTGCCACTGCGCCAGTTTCTCCATCCACGGCGCAAACATGGCCTGATTCTGCGCCATATCATCGCTGCCGATAAATCTCACCATGGGCTGTTCAGCTGTCACCACCGCATGCACCGGTACTTTCGGCTTTTTGCGCTGGGCTTCTCGTACCGCTTCGTTGTGAGGTTTAGCTGCATGTACCGGCCGGCTATCGAGGATCACGCGATTTACGCCACGCTCGTGCAGGCCACGGTTTAGCAGTCGCTCGCTGTCGCTCTTATCGAAAAACTGCGGGTGACGCACTTCAACGCCATAGTGAAAAACGTTCGGTAACCCGTCGAGAAAAGCCCACAGCGCGGGAAGGTCACGAGGGCCAAAGGTGGCCGGAAGCTGAAGCCAGTACTGCCCAATTCGCCCAGCAAGTGGCGCCATCCGTTGGAAAAACTCAAGGGTCAGATCGTCGCAATGACGCAGGGCGGCCTGGTGCGAAATGGTGGCAGGGAATTTAAAGCAGAAACGGAAATTATCATCGGTCTGCGCCAGCCAGCGGTCGACAATGTCGGCCTTCGGCAGAGCGTAGAGCGTGGTATTGCCCTCCACGCAGTTAAAGTGGCGGGCATACTCTTCAAGGCTGGTAATACCAAGGCGCACCCATTTCGGGTGCGACCATTGGGGAAGCCCAAGATAAATCATAGCGCTGCGAGGATCTCGTCGGTGCTACGCACGCGTGCAATGCGCGGGAAGATATAGGAAAGGCTGCTCTGATGCTGATCGTTGTTGAACGCGCTGCAGGCATCTTCGGCGATAACCAGGTTAAAGCCCAGTTCCCACGCGTTCCGCGCGGTCGATTCCACGCCGATGTTGGTGGAAATACCGCACAGGATAATGGTGTCGATACCGCGACGACGCAACTGCACTTCGAGGTCGGTGCCGTAAAATGCGCCCCACTGACGCTTGGTCACTTCAATATCGCTGTCCTGTTTGCTGAGCTCAGCCGGGTAGGTCCACCAGTTTTCCGGCAGCGCTTTGGCCGGTGCAGGTGCATCCACCGGCTGCTTCAGCGCGTCGGCAAAATCTGCTGACCAACCTACGCGAACCAACACGACGGGTGCGGATGCCGCACGGCACTTGTCGGCGAGACGGGCGGCACGGGCGACCACGTCGGTAGCGGTGTGCGGGCCACCGGCAAACGGCAGAATGCCTTCCTGCAGGTCAATCACCACAAGGGCGGTTTTTTTGGCGTCTAAATTCAGCATGATGGTTCCTCTGTAAACGGGCTGTCGGGGGCATACCTTACAATCGACGCCAGGTTATTGAACGGATAATTATTGTTAATTTTTGTGAGTGTAGGCAATAAGCGTTCAGCAAACAGTCGTATAAGCTGCTCCGGGCTTATCGCGAGCGAGAATTTCCAGTATAATAGCCCCCTTTTTTCATCCAGTAGTGACATTCAGCTAAAGCTGCGACAGTAACGCCTGCATGACAGGCGACAATCCGCCGACGGCTAAGTTAAGGGATATCTCATGCGTACAGAATATTGCGGACAGCTTCGACAGTCCCACGTTGGGCAGCAGGTGACTCTGTGTGGTTGGGTCAACCGCCGTCGTGATCTCGGTAGCCTCATTTTTATCGACATGCGCGACCGTGAAGGCATCGTACAGGTGTTCTTCGATCCGGACCGTGCGGATGCCTTGAAGTTAGCCTCTGAACTGCGTAATGAGTTCTGCATTCAGGTAACCGGCACCGTTCGTGCGCGTGACGAAAAGAACATCAACGCGGATATGGCAACCGGTGCTATCGAAGTTCTGGCCTCCGATCTGTCCATCATCAACCGTTCAGAATCACTGCCGCTGGACTCCAACCACGTCAACACCGAAGAAGCGCGTCTGAAGTACCGCTACCTCGACCTGCGTCGTCCGGAAATGGCTCAGCGCCTGAAAACTCGCGCTAAAATCACCAGCTTCGTACGTCGTTTTATGGACGATCACGGTTTCCTCGATATCGAAACCCCGATGCTGACCAAAGCGACTCCGGAAGGCGCGCGCGACTACCTGGTACCGTCTCGCGTACATAAAGGTAAGTTCTATGCGCTGCCACAGTCTCCTCAGCTGTTCAAACAGCTGCTGATGATGTCCGGCTTCGACCGCTACTATCAGATTGTTAAATGCTTCCGCGACGAAGACCTGCGCGCTGATCGTCAGCCAGAATTCACCCAGATCGACGTCGAAACCTCCTTCATGACCGCACCGCAGGTGCGTGAAGTGATGGAAGCGCTGGTGCGTCAGCTGTGGCTGGAAATCAAAGGTGTGGATCTGGGCGACTTCCCGATCATGACCTTCGCCGAAGCAGAGCGCCGTTACGGTTCCGACAAACCGGACCTGCGTAACCCAATGGAGCTGGTTGACGTTGCTGACCTGCTGAAATCCGTTGAGTTCGCGGTATTCTCCGGCCCGGCTAACGATCCGAAAGGCCGCGTGGCTGCGCTGCGCGTACCGGGCGGTGCTGCACTGACCCGTAAGCTGATTGATGAATACGGCAACTTTGTGAAGATTTATGGCGCGAAAGGCCTGGCTTACATCAAAGTGACCGAACGTGCGAAAGGCGTGGAAGGCATCACCAGCCCGGTAGCCAAGTTCCTGACCCCAGAAATCATTGAAGCGATCCTTGAGCGCACCGGCGCGCAGGACGGCGACATGATCTTCTTCGGCGCCGACAACAAGAAAGTGGTTGCCGACGCGATGGGCGCACTGCGTCTGAAGCTGGGTAAAGACCTGAGCCTGACCGACGAAAACATGTGGGCGCCGCTGTGGGTTATCGACTTCCCAATGTTTGAAGAAGATGGTGAAGGCGGCCTGACCGCAATGCACCACCCGTTCACTTCCCCGAAAGACATGACCGCCGAAGAGCTGAAAGCCGCTCCGGAAGATGCAGTGGCGAACGCCTACGACATGGTTATCAACGGCTACGAAGTGGGCGGCGGTTCTGTGCGTATTCACCGTGGTGACATGCAGCAGACCGTGTTCGGCATCCTCGGCATCAATGAACAAGAGCAGCGCGAGAAGTTTGGCTTCCTGCTGGACGCGCTGAAATACGGTACGCCGCCACACGCGGGCCTGGCATTCGGTCTTGACCGTCTGACCATGCTGCTGACCGGCACCGATAACATCCGTGACGTTATCGCCTTCCCGAAAACCACCGCAGCAGCGTGTCTGATGACTGAAGCACCAAGCTTCGCGAATCCGGCTTCTCTGGGCGAACTGGGTATTCAGGTTGTGGCGAAAGAGCCAAAAGAGTCTGCGGAGAACAAGTAACATGCCATTCAAGCGGCCCGTCTCTATTCTGGTGGTGATTTATGCCCAGGACAGTAAACGGGTGCTGATGCTGCAGCGACGCGATGACCCTGATTTCTGGCAGTCGGTAACCGGCAGCGTGGAAGAAGGGGAAACCGCGTCGCAGGCCGCCATGCGTGAAGTAAAGGAAGAGGTCACTATTGATGTTGTGTCTGAGCAACTGACCTTGAAAGACTGTCAACGCACGGTGGAGTTTGAAATTTTTCAACATTTACGCCATCGCTATGCGCCGGGCGTTGTGCGCAATACAGAATCCTGGTTCTGTCTTGCGCTGCCCCACGAGCGGGACGTTGTGTTCACCGAGCACCTGACCTACCAGTGGCTCGATGCACCCGCCGCGGCGGCGCTCACTAAGTCGTGGAGTAACCGGCAGGCGATTGAAGAATTTGTCATTAACGCTGCCTGAAAGGGCATAGTTTTTTGGAGATATTTTTATGGCAGGTCATAGTAAATGGGCCAACACCAGACATCGTAAAGCGGCGCAGGATGCTAAGCGCGGCAAAATCTTCACCAAGATCATTCGTGAGCTGGTGACGGCGGCCAAACTGGGCGGCGGCGATCCGGATGCGAACCCGCGTCTGCGTGCTGCGGTAGATAAAGCCCTGGCCAACAACATGACGCGTGACACCCTGAACCGTGCTATCGCGCGTGGCGTCGGCGGTGATGAAGATTCCAACATGGAAACCATCATCTATGAAGGCTACGGTCCTGGCGGCACTGCGGTGATGATTGAATGCCTGTCTGACAACCGTAACCGTACCGTTGCTGAAGTGCGTCACGCATTCAGCAAAACTGGCGGTAACCTGGGTACCGACGGCTCTGTTTCTTATCTGTTCAGCAAAAAAGGGATTATTTCCTTTGAGCAGGGCGATGAGGACACCATTATGGAAGCGGCGCTGGAAGCCGGTGCTGAAGACGTTGTGACCTTCGACGACGGCGCGATTGACGTGTACACCGCGTGGGAAGAGATGGGTAAAGTGCGTGATGCGCTGGAAGCGGCCGGCTTGAAAGCTGACGCGGCCGAAGTGTCTATGATCCCGTCCACCAAAGCGGACATGGATGCAGAAACCGCACCGAAACTGATGCGTCTCATCGACATGCTGGAAGACTGTGACGATGTTCAGGAAGTCTACCACAACGGCGAAATCTCTGACGAGGTGGCAGCGACCTTAGAATGAGGTGGCTGTGCCGTAACCTAACAGGAGGTGCGTGATGTCTATTATTCTCGGCATTGACCCGGGGTCGCGCATCACCGGTTATGGTGTCATTCGCCAGGTTGGCCGACAGCTGACCTACCTTGGCAGCGGATGCATCCGCACCAAGGTTGACGATCTTCCGTCGCGCCTGAAGCTGATTTATGCCGGCGTGACGGAGATTATCACCCAGTTCCAGCCGGACTATTTCGCGATTGAGCAGGTCTTTATGGCGAAGAACGCCGACTCGGCGCTTAAGCTCGGACAGGCGCGCGGAGTGGCCATCGTTGCTGCCACCAATCAGGAACTTCCGGTCTTTGAGTACGCCGCCCGTCAGGTCAAACAGACCGTTGTGGGCATTGGTAGTGCGGAAAAAAGCCAGGTTCAGCATATGGTGCGCACGCTGTTAAAGCTTCCCGCCAATCCTCAGGCCGATGCCGCCGATGCGCTGGCTATCGCCATTACCCACTGCCACGTCAGCCAGAACGCCATGCAAATGAGCGACTCGCGGCTGAACTTAGCGCGTGGGCGATTGCGCTAATCTCACGCGCCTTGATCGCTTTGGATTAAGGTGCGTCGCTTCCTTGTTCAGTAATAAGTACTAAATGGGGGCTCACCCATAGACTCGCTGGCGTTACCGTTTTTCTTTCCCATGGAATTGCGCCTAAAAACCAAAGCTTCCAGAAGGTCAGTTTCGCACCTGGGTTCGCGCACAGCAGTTGCTGAAATGTTTCAATATCACCTACGGAAATATTTAGCGCCTTATTATAAATATCAAAAACAAATTTAGAGCAGAATTGGCGCGTTGAATCATATTTAAATCCGGTATGATAAAATTTATTTAATCGCTGAGGCACCTGCTCAACGATAGCCAATTTTTGTTCAACGCTTAAACCGCCGCGGAGTCGGCGAACCGCATAGCGGCTTCCCGCAGAACGCTGAATAAAGCGTGACAACGTGGTGACGGTAGAAAGCGGCACCCGGCTTTCTGCCACCAGATAGTCCTCGCCGGTGTGGCCGATGATGATACCGACATGATTACTCCAGCATTGAGAGGCCGTGGATATCTGGCCAAACAGGTGCGTTCCGATACAAGTGAAAACAATGTCACCGGTTTCGTATTTTTCAGGGTAATTAATTATCAAGTGATAAATCCTTTTTAATATGAGTCATCCGTGTGGTGTAGTGAATAAATTAATATCACACTCGCTGATTCTCGTCATTCTTATGTATATGGGGAAATGCCGATTAAAATTAAATAAATGGGCATTTTTATTATTGCGTAAACCACTATCATGACGTAGGCCCGCTAACATCCTCCCCGAGGAACGGTGCGGAAACGCGCCGTATAAGCAAGAACATACTGGGATCGGCAACGGGAATTGATCCGTTTCATCTGGATATTTATCCAGCTTTTTTTTATGATAACGCATTACTCTTTTAGCCCTTAACGCAGGAGCGTCACGTGATAGGCAGACTCAGAGGCATCATTCTCGAAAAACAACCCCCGCTGGTCCTTCTGGAGACGGGCGGCGTAGGCTATGAAGTGCATATGCCGATGACCTGTTTTTACGAGCTGCCAGAAGCCGGGCAGGAAGCGATTGTCTTCACCCACTTCGTGGTACGCGAAGACGCGCAGCTGCTTTACGGCTTCAATAACAAGCAGGAACGTACGCTGTTTAAAGAGCTAATTAAGACCAACGGCGTTGGGCCGAAGCTGGCGTTGGCGATCCTCTCGGGTATGTCGGCGCAGCAGTTTGTCAACGCGGTCGAGCGCGAAGAGCTTGGCGCGCTGGTTAAGCTACCGGGCATCGGCAAGAAAACGGCGGAACGTCTGATTGTCGAAATGAAAGACCGCTTTAAAGGCCTGCATGGCGATCTCTTTACGCCTGCCGCCGATCTGGTGCTCACGTCTCCCGCTGGCCCAAGTGCCGACGACGCCGAGCAGGAAGCAGTTGCTGCGCTGGTGGCGCTGGGCTATAAACCTCAGGAAGCCAGCCGAATGGTGAGTAAAGTTGCCCGTTCGGATGCCAGCAGTGAAACATTGATCCGCGAAGCGCTCCGCGCGGCGCTATGAGGTAGAGGATGATTGAAGCAGACCGCCTGATTTCGTCAGGCAGTAGCATGGCGGAAGAGGTGGCAGATCGCGCCATCCGCCCTAAGTTACTGGCCGAGTATATCGGTCAGCCGCATGTTCGCTCGCAGATGGAGATTTTTATCCAGGCGGCGAAACTACGCGGTGACGCGCTTGACCACCTGCTAATCTTCGGCCCGCCGGGGCTCGGGAAAACCACGCTGGCGAATATTGTTGCCAACGAAATGGGCGTAAATCTGCGTACCACATCGGGCCCGGTGCTGGAAAAAGCGGGCGATCTCGCGGCGATGCTGACCAACCTCGAACCCCATGACGTGCTGTTTATCGATGAAATTCATCGTCTTTCACCGGTGGTGGAAGAGGTGCTCTATCCGGCAATGGAAGATTACCAGCTCGATATTATGATTGGCGAAGGCCCGGCCGCGCGTTCGATCAAAATTGACCTGCCGCCGTTTACCCTGATTGGCGCCACCACGCGCGCAGGTTCGCTGACCTCGCCATTGCGCGACCGTTTCGGCATCGTGCAGCGCCTCGAGTTTTATCAGGTGCCTGATTTGCAGCATATCGTGGGGCGCAGTGCGCGCTTTATGGGGCTGGAGATGAGCGATGATGGGGCGCTGGAAGTGGCTCGTCGCGCGCGCGGCACGCCGCGTATTGCTAACCGACTGCTGCGTCGTGTACGTGACTTTGCGGAAGTGAAACACGACGGTACCATCTCTGCGGATATCGCCGCGCAGGCGCTGGATATGCTTAACGTCGATGCGGAAGGCTTTGACTATATGGACCGCAAGTTACTGCTAGCGGTCATTGATAAATTCTTCGGTGGGCCGGTTGGGTTGGATAACCTGGCGGCGGCAATCGGGGAGGAGCGGGAAACCATTGAAGACGTGCTGGAGCCGTACCTGATTCAGCAGGGGTTCTTGCAGCGTACGCCACGTGGGCGTATGGCGACGAGCCGTGCGTGGAACCACTTTGGGATTACGCCACCGGAAATGCCTTAACCTTTGAGCCTTCCCGGCGTCGCTTTGCTCGGCCGGGCTACGGTACATTGTAGCCCGGCCGAGCAAAGCGACGCCGGAGGAATCAGACCGCCGCTTTCTTCGACATACTCAGAATAAACAGCAGCGCCGCACACAGCACCACGGATGGCCCCGCCGGGGTGTCATAGAACGCCGAGAAGGTTAACCCGCCGGTGACGGCAATCATTCCAACGCCAACCGCGACGCCCGCCATCTGCTCCGGAGTACGGGCAAAACGACGCGCTGTGGCTGCTGGGATAATCAGCAGTGACGTGATAATCAGCGCACCAACAAACTTCATCGCCACGCCAATGGTTAGCGCGGTAACCAGCATCAGCAGCAGCTTCACCCGCTGCAGTTTCACTCCATCGACAAACGCCAGGTCCGGGCTAATCGTCATCGACAGTAAATTACGCCACTGCCAGAACAGAATCGCCAGCACCACCACCACGCCCAGTGCGATAGAGATAAGATCCTGTGGCGTAACGGCCAGCAGGTCACCGAACAGATAGGCCATCAGATCGACGCGAATATTCGACATCAGGCTGACCACCACCAGACCCAGCGACAGCGCGCTGTGTGCCATGATGCCAAGCAGGGTATCAACGGCGAGGTGAGGGCGTTTCTCCAGCCACACCAGACCGCCCGCCAGCACCAGCGTCACGGCAATAACCGCATAGAACGGGTTCACATTCAGCAGCAGGCCAAAGGCAACCCCAAGCAATGAGGCGTGAGCCAGCGTGTCGCCAAAGTAGGACATCCGTCGCCAGACCACAAACGAGCCCAGCGGGCCGGCAGCGCACGCCAGCATCATTCCGGCAAGCCAGCCGGGAAGTAAAATTTCAATCATGACTGCCCATTTCCCCGACGTAAAACAATACGGCCCTGTAAATCATGGCGATGATTATGCTGATGGCGGTAAATTCCCAGCTGTTCTGCGCCGCGCGGGCCGAACATCGAGATAAACTCCGGGTGCATCGACACCACGTCCGGCGTGCCCGAGCAGCAAATATGATGATTCAGACACAGCACGTCGTCAGTTTTTGCCATTACCAGATGCAGGTCGTGCGACACCATTAGCACCGCGCAGTCGAGCTCCTGACGCAGTTGGTTAATCAGATCGTAAAGGGCAACCTGACCGTTAACGTCCACGCCCTGAGTGGGTTCATCCAGAACCAGCAGCTGCGGCTTATTCAGTAGCGCACGCGCCAGCAGCACGCGCTGGGTTTCGCCACCCGAAAGCTTCTGCATGGGGGCATCCTGTAGATGTCCTGCCTGCACGCGTTTGAGCGCCGGAAGAATATCTTCTTTTCGCGTTGCCGGATGCAGGCGTAAAAAACGCTTGACGGTCAGCGGCAAGGTGGCGTCGAGGTGTAACTTTTGCGGCACATAGCCGATGCGCAAATGTTTATCGCGAATGACAACGCCATCGCTAGGTGCTACGAGGCCGAGCACCACGCGTACCAGCGTTGATTTGCCCGCACCGTTCGGACCAAGCAGCGTCAGAATGCGGCCTGGCTTGAGATTCAATGAGATGTCAGAAAGCACCCGGCGTTGGCCGAAAGTGACGGAGACATTTTCCAGTGATACAAGATTCGTCATAGCAATTAGGGGTTGCACAAGATAGTGAATGTTATAATATCACACATCACTTATCCATTTCGATTAATAGACGCATTATGTTACAGAAAAATACGCTTCTTTTCGCAGCTTTATCCGCTGCACTTTGGGGAACGACAGCACAGCATGCTGATGCGGCCGTTGTGGCATCACTCAAGCCGTTAGGCTTTATTGCTTCAGCCATTGCAGACGGTGTAACAGAGACGCAGGTTTTACTGCCTGACGGTGCGTCTGAACATGATTACTCACTGCGTCCATCTGATGCAAAACGCTTACAGAACGCGGACTTAGTCGTATGGATTGGTCCTGAGATGGAAGCATTTATGGACAAGTCATCGCAAAGCATTCCCGACAACAAAAAAGTCACTATCGCCCAGCTTGACGGGGTGAAACCGTTACTCATGAAAGGTGCCGATGACGACGACCATGATGGTGCTGATGGAGACGATCATGACCACGCTCACGGTGAAAAAGGTGACGCGCATCACCATCATGGCGAGTACAACATGCACCTGTGGCTCTCCCCAGAGATAGCGCGGCTGTCGGCGGTTGCAATCCATGACAAATTAGTGGAACTTATGCCCCAGAGTCGAGCCCGGCTCGATGCCAACCTGAAGGATTTTGAGGCCAATCTGGCCGCAACCGATAAGCAGGTGGCGAGCGAGCTGGCACCGGTGAAAGGAAAGGGGTATTTCGTTTTTCATGATGCCTATGGCTATTACGAAAAACACTACGGTTTGACGCCGCTTGGGCACTTCACCGTCAACCCCGAAATTCAACCCGGTGCGCAGCGTTTACATCAAATAAGAACACAGTTGGTTGAGCAAAAAGCGACCTGCGTTTTTGCTGAGCCACAATTCAGGCCCGCTGTCGTTGAATCTGTTGCGCGGGGAACCAGCGTTCGCATGGGAACGCTCGATCCTCTTGGCACGAACATTAAGCTGAGTAAAGAGAGCTATCCAGCGTTTCTTACTCAACTGGCGACCCAGTATGCGAGCTGCCTGAAAGGAGATAAGTAAGGAAGTGAATACGTGCAGCAGATAGCCCGCTCTGTCGCTCTGGCATTTAACAATTTGCCGCGGCCCCACCGCGTTATGCTGGGGTCACTCACCGTTCTCACGTTGGCCGTCGCTGTCTGGCGGCCTTACGTTTACCATCCAACCTCTTCATCCCCCGTCGTCCGTACGATTGAGCTGGAGAAAAAAGAGATTCGTTCGCTTCTGCCTGAGGCTAGCGAACCGATTGACCAGTCCGCGCAGGAAGACGAAGCCATCCCTCAGGATGAGCTGGACGATAAAGCCGACAACGAAACGGGCGTGCATGAATATGTGGTATCCACGGGCGATACCCTGAGCAGCATCTTGAATCAGTACGGCATCGATATGGGTAACATCAGCCAGCTTGCCTCGGTTGATAAAGACCTGAAAAACATGAAAGTGGGGCAGCAGCTCTCCTGGACGCTGAATGACGACGGTGATTTACAGCGTTTAACCTGGGAGATGTCGCGCCGCGAAACCCGTACCTACGATCGCGTTGCTAACGGCTTCAAAATGAGCAGTGAGTTGCAGAAGGGCGATTGGGTCAATAGCCTTGTCAAAGGCACCGTCGGCGGAAGCTTCGTGACCAGCGCCGTCAACGCCGGTTTAACCAGCGCGGAAGTGAGCGCGGTGATTAAATCGATGCAGTGGCAAATGGACTTCCGTAAGCTGAAAAAAGGCGACGAATTCTCGGTGCTGATGTCACGCGAAATGCTCAACGGCAAGCGCGAACAGAGTCAACTGCTGGGCGTGCGTTTACGCTCCGATGGCAAAGACTACTACGCGATCCGCGCGGAAGACGGTAAGTTCTACGACCGCAACGGTACCGGGCTGGCGAAGGGCTTCCTGCGCTTCCCGACTGCGCGTCAGTTCCGCGTGTCGTCGAACTTTAACCCGCGTCGTCTGAACCCGGTAACCGGTCGCGTCGCGCCGCACCGTGGTGTGGATTTCGCGATGCCGCAGGGTACACCAGTGCTGGCCGTCGGTGACGGTGAAGTGGTGGTGGCGAAGCGCAGCGGCGCGGCGGGTTACTATGTTGCCGTACGTCATGGTCGCACCTACACCACCCGCTACATGCACCTGCGTAAGCTGTTGGTGAAACCAGGTCAGAAGGTGAAACGCGGTGACCGTATCGCGCTCTCCGGCAACACCGGTCGTTCCACTGGCCCACACCTGCACTATGAAGTATGGATCAACCAGCAGGCGGTGAACCCGCTGACGGCGAAGCTGCCGCGCACCGAAGGGCTGACCGGTTCGGATCGTACCGATTACCTGGCACAGGTGAAAGAGGTTCTGCCGCAGCTGCGTTTCGACTAATTTCGCCTAAGAAGTATCCGTTCAGAGCCGGTGCCTATACAGCACCGGCTTTTTCTTTTGTGTGAAGCATCCGGCCTCGCTACACTATCTGATTATCCACACTGACCCGATGAATCAACCCTGGAATAGGCATGGAAACGAAAAAAAATAACAGTGAATACATTCCCGAGTTTGAGAAATCTTTCCGCCATCCCCAGTACTGGGGTGCCTGGTTAGGCGTGCTGGCGTTTGCGGGAGTCGCTTACGTGCCGGCAAAAATCCGCGACCCTATTCTGGGTAAGCTCGGTCGCCTGGCGGGGAAATTTGGCCGCAGCGCGCGTCGACGCGCGCAGATCAATCTGCTGTACTGCTTCCCGGAAAAAAGCGAAGCCGAGCGTGAAGCCATCATCGATGAGATGTTTGCCACCGCGCCGCAGGCGATGGTCATGATGGCCGAGCTGGCACTGAAAGGGCCAGAGAAAATTCTGCCGCGCCTCGACTGGCAAGGGCAAGAGATTATCGATGAACTACGTGCCAACGGCGAAAACGTCATTTTTCTGGTACCGCACGGTTGGGGCGTTGATATCCCGGCGATGGTGATGGCGTCACAGGGCCAGAAGATGGCGGCGATGTTCCATAACCAGGGCAATAAGGTCTTTGACTACGTCTGGAACACCGTTCGTCGTCGTTTTGGCGGTCGTCTGCACGCCCGTAACGACGGCATCAAGCCGTTTATTCAGTCTGTCCGTCAGGGCTACTGGGGCTACTATCTGCCGGATCAGGATCATGGCCCGGAGCACAGCGAATTCGTGGACTTCTTCGCTACCTATAAAGCAACGCTGCCAGCGATTGGCCGCCTGATGAAAGTGTGTCGTGCACGCGTGGTACCGCTGTTCCCGGTCTACGATGGCAAAACGCACCGCCTGACGATTCTGGTTCGCCCGCCGATGGACGATCTGCTGGAAGCGGACGACAACACCATCGCGCGTCGCATGAACGAAGAGGTGGAGATTTTCGTTGGGCCGCATACCGAACAGTACACGTGGATCCTCAAGCTGCTGAAAACGCGTAAGCCGGGCGAAACCGAGCCGTATCAGCGCAAAGAGCTCTACCCAAAGAAAAAGAAATAGTCTCGTAGCCCGGCCGAGTAAAACGACGCCGGGACGGCTCGGTGCACAACCCGGCGTCGTTTCGCTCGGCCGGGCTACACAGGCAAAAAAAAACCGGACATTGTCCGGTTTTTTTATATCGAGAATAACTTACTCGACGGTCAGGATACGCGTGGTGTTGGTTGAGCCCACGGTGCTCATCACGTCGCCCTGAGTCACGATAACCAGGTCGCCGGACATCAGATAGCCTTTGTCGCGCAGCAGGTTCACCGCATCGTGTGCGGCAGCGACGCCGTCGCATTCGCTATCGAAGAATACCGGGGTGACGCCACGGTACAGCGCCGTCAGGTTCAGCGTACGCTCGTGACGAGACATGGCGAAGATAGGCAGCCCGGAAGTGATACGGGAGGTCATCAGCGCGGTACGGCCAGACTCGGTCATGGTGATGATGGCGGTAACGCCTTTCAGGTGGTTTGCTGCATACATTGCCGACATGGCAATCGCTTCTTCCACGTTGTCGAACTGCACGTCCAGACGGTGTTTAGAGACGTTGATGCTTGGGATCTTCTCAGCGCCCAGGCAAACGCGCGCCATGGCCGCCACGGTTTCAGAAGGGTACTGGCCCGCCGCAGTTTCCGCAGACAGCATTACCGCATCGGTACCGTCCAGCACGGCGTTCGCCACGTCCATGACTTCCGCACGGGTAGGCATTGGGTTGGTGATCATCGACTCCATCATCTGGGTCGCGGTAATCACGGAACGGTTCAGCTGACGCGCGCGACGAATCAGCGCTTTCTGGATACCGACCAGCTCAGGGTCACCGATTTCAACGCCCAGGTCGCCACGGGCAACCATCACCACGTCGGAGGCCAGAATAATGTCGTCCATCGCGTCCTGGCTGCACACCGCTTCCGCACGTTCTACTTTGGCGACGATTTTCGCATCGCAGCCCGCTTCACGCGCCAGGCGACGAGCGTAGTTCAGGTCTTCACCGCAGCGCGGGAAGGAGACGGCCAGGTAATCAACGCCAATTTTAGCGGCGGTATGAATATCCGCTTTGTCTTTATCGGTCAGGGCTTCAGCCGAGAGGCCACCACCTAACTTGTTGATGCCTTTATTGTTGGACAGCGGGCCACCGACGGTCACTTCGGTGAACACCTTCATGCCCTGGATTTCCAGTACTTTCAGCTGTACGCGGCCATCATCCAGCAGCAGGATATCGCCCGGCACGACGTCGGCAGGCAGACCTTTATAGTCGATGCCCACTTTCTCTTTGTCGCCTTCGCCTTTACCGAGGTTGGCATCGAGCAGGAATTTGTCGCCGATATTGAGGAAAACTTTACCTTCTTTGAAGGTAGAAACGCGAATTTTTGGTCCTTGCAGATCGCCAAGAATAGCTACATGGCGGCCCAGTTTTGCTGCGATTTCGCGTACTTTGTCAGCGCGTAGCTGATGATCTTCTGGTGTTCCGTGAGAGAAGTTCATGCGTACGACGTTAGCACCGGCGGAAATCACCTTCTCGAGGTTGTTATCGCGGTCGGTTGCTGGGCCTAACGTGGTGACGATCTTGGTTCTGCGAAGCCTTCTGGACATGTAATACTCCGTTGACTAATACAACTCAGGTGTTGCGTGAACAGGATTCGGTAGCAAGCGTTACCGAATGTTTTAATAGGTTACACCGTTATTATCGCTTTTAATGATTATCGCTGTGTGCGGATAGCGCTTTATCAAACCGCGATTCCTTTAACGCTTCTTTGACTCGCTTCAAGTTATCCCGGAATTTCGCCCCTCGACGCAGGGTAAAACCGGTTGCCAGGACATCGATCACGGTAAGCTGCGTGAGTCGGGAGACCATTGGCATATAAATGTCGGTATCTTCGGGAACGTCCAGCGTGATGGCAAGGGTCGCTTCTCGGGCCAGCGGCGTGCCAGCGGAGGTGATGGCGATAACCATAGCATCATTTTCCCTCGCCACCTGGGCGACCTCAACCAGGCTTTTAGTTCTACCGGTATGGGAAATCAGCACCACAACGTCATCGTCGCTGCAATTCATACAGCTCATACGTTGCAGTACGATGTCATCAGAATAGATGACCGGGACGTTAAAGCGAAAAAACTTGTTCATCGCGTCGTGCGCCACGGCGGCGGAAGAACCTAAACCGAAGAAGGCAATTTTCTTGGCCTGGGTCAGCAGATCCACCGCACGGTTAACCGCCGACATATCCAGCGACTGGCGGACGTGCGCCAGGCTTGCCATGGCGGATTCGAAAATTTTGGCCGTATATGCCTCAACGCTGTCATCTTCATCAACATTACGATTAACATACGGTGTACCGTTGGCCAGACTTTGGGCAAGATGGAGCTTGAAGTCGGGGAACCCGCGGGTCTCCATACTGCGACAGAAGCGGTTAACGGTAGGTTCGCTGACCTCGGCCTCAAGGGCGAGCGCGGCAATGCTTGAGTGGATTGCCTGTTCAGGAGCGGCAAGAATAACTTCCGCCACTTTTCGCTCGGATTTGCTAAGGTTTTCCAGTTGGGTCTGGATTCTTTCCAGCATGTTCATCGTGACAAGTTGCTCATAGATTGAAACGATTCCATTAATGGGTGAAATCTGCAGGCGTTTTAGCAAGAATATACGCCTGAAGCCTGGCGAAAAGTGGAGAGAAACGGCAAAAAATGTTGTTTTTTTTCATTACATGATCAGCGTCGTATTTTAACAGACGCCGCTCGGGCGAAAGAACGAACAATACTGGCGGATTGCCTAAAACTCAGGCCTTGATGGTTCCGATTTGTGCGATCGGACGCGGTGACGCGCGTTAAAGGGTTTCGGCAATTTCGTAAACACAGTACAGTGCACCGTAAGAAAATTACAACGATATTCGCTATTTTTCAGGAAAACCTGATAGCTAGCGGGTATATAACCTGGCAGCGCCTTTGGGTGGTCAACCGGGATCTTTAACTGAGGAGAATGACATGGCGGTAACGCAAACGGCCCAGGCATGCGATCTGGTCATTTTCGGCGCGAAGGGCGACTTGGCCCGCCGAAAATTGCTGCCTTCCCTGTATCAGCTGGAAAAAGCCGGCCAGATTAACCCGGACACCCGGATTATCGGCGTAGGCCGTGCCGACTGGGATAAAGCGGCATACACCAAAGTTGTCCGCGAAGCGCTCGAAACCTTCATGAAAGAGAAGATTGACGAAAGTTTGTGGGATACCCTCAGCGCGCGTCTTGATTTTTGCAACCTTGACGTTAACGATGCGCCAGCATTTTCGCGTCTGGGTGAGATGCTCGATCAAAAAAATCGCATCACCATTAACTACTTCGCCATGCCGCCTAGCACCTTTGGCGCCATTTGCCGCGGCCTGGGTGAAGCGAAGCTGAATGCCAAGCCTGCGCGCGTCGTGATGGAAAAACCACTGGGTACCTCACTGGAAACCTCACGTGAGATTAACGACCAGGTGGGCGAATACTTTGAAGAGTGCCAGGTTTACCGTATCGACCACTATCTGGGTAAAGAAACGGTACTGAACTTACTGGCGCTGCGCTTTGCCAACTCCCTGTTCGTGAACAACTGGGACAACCGCACTATCGACCATGTGGAAATTACCGTGGCTGAGGAAGTCGGGATTGAAGGCCGTTGGGGCTATTTCGATCAGGCTGGTCAAATGCGCGACATGATCCAAAACCACCTGCTGCAGATTCTGTGCATGATTGCGATGGCGCCGCCGTCCGATCTGACCGCTGACAGCATTCGTGATGAGAAAGTGAAAGTGCTGAAGTCGCTGCGCCGCATTGACCGCAGCAACGTTCGCGATAAAACCGTGCGCGGCCAGTATACCGCTGGGTTTGCGCAGGGGCAGAAAGTCCCGGGCTATCTGGAAGAAGAGGGTGCGAACAAATCCAGCAGCACCGAAACCTTCGTTTCTATTCGCGTGGATATTGATAACTGGCGCTGGGCGGGGGTTCCGTTCTATCTGCGTACCGGTAAACGTCTGCCGACCAAATGCTCTGAAGTTGTGGTCTACTTCAAAAACCCTGAGCTGAACCTGTTCAAGGAAACCTGGCCTGAGCTGCCGCAGAACAAACTGACTATCCGTCTGCAGCCAGATGAAGGCGTGGATATTCAGATCCTTAACAAAGTTCCAGGCCTGGAGCACAAGCATAACCTGCAGGTGACCAAGTTGGATCTGAGCTACTCCGAAACCTTCAATCAGACTCACCTGGCGGACGCCTACGAACGTCTGCTGCTGGAGACCATGCGTGGTATTCAGGCGCTGTTCGTACGTCGTGACGAAGTGGAAGAAGCGTGGAAGTGGGTCGACTCCATCACGGAAGCATGGGCAAGTGATAAAGACGCGCCGAAACCGTACCAGGCTGGCACCTGGGGGCCGGTAGCTTCGGTTGCGATGATCACCCGTGATGGTCGCTCCTGGAACGAGTTCGAATAACCGGCTGCGATAATCCGGAAGGGTTATTTTACCGGTAACATGATCTAACACAGCATGTAGTGCTATTTTTACGCATTTAAGCCCCGGGTGGATTCACCACCGGGGCTTTTTTTATTACACTACGGGCAGACCTTTGCCTCTGAGCTGCGCTATACGGGCTTTTCCGATAAATCAGACCTATGATTTAACCGTGTAAGATAGCGGCCTGGACAGAAAAATTTTAAGGAGCCTTTATGAACTCTGTAATGTTACGCGTAACAAATCGTATTATTGAACGCTCGCGTGAAACCCGCGAAGCCTACCTGGCGCGTATCAATCAGGCCAAAACTGAAACGGTTCACCGTTCTGAACTGGCCTGCGGTAACCTGGCACACGGTTTCGCTGCCTGCCAACCGGACGATAAAGCATCGCTGAAGAGTATGCTGCGTAACAATATCGCGATCATTACCTCCTATAACGACATGCTTTCTGCCCATCAGCCTTATGAACACTACCCGGAGTTGATCCGTAAAGCGCTGCACAGCGTGAACGCGGTTGGTCAGGTCGCGGGTGGTGTCCCGGCCATGTGTGACGGAGTGACACAGGGGCAAGACGGTATGGAGCTTTCCCTGCTGAGCCGCGAAGTGATCGCGATGTCTGCCGCCGTGGGCCTGTCACATAATATGTTTGACGGTGCGCTGTACCTCGGTGTGTGCGACAAAATCGTCCCAGGGCTTGCCATGGCGGCGCTCTCCTTTGGTCATCTGCCGTCCGTGTTTATTCCATCAGGCCCGATGGCGAGCGGCCTGCCGAACAAAGAAAAAGTACGTATCCGTCAGCTGTATGCTGAAGGTAAGGTGGATCGTAACGCGCTGCTGGAATCTGAAGCCGCGTCGTATCATGCACCGGGCACCTGCACCTTCTATGGCACCGCCAACACCAACCAAATGGTGATCGAATTTATGGGCATGCAGTTGCCGGGTTCCTCATTCGTACACCCGGATGCACCGCTGCGTGCTGAACTGACCGCTGCCGCCGCGCGTCAGGTAACGCGCATGACCGGTAACGGTAACGAGTGGATGCCGCTCGGTAAAATGATCGATGAAAAAGTGGTGGTCAACGGCATCGTGGCGCTGCTGGCAACCGGCGGTTCAACCAACCACACCATGCACCTGGTGGCGATGGCGCGCGCGGCGGGCATCATCATCAACTGGGATGATTTCTCCGATCTTTCTGAAGTCGTGCCGCTGATGGCGCGCCTCTACCCGAACGGCCCGGCCGATATCAACCACTTCCAGGCGGCGGGTGGCGTACCGGTACTGGTACGTGAACTGCTGAAAGGTGGCCTGCTGCACGAAAACGTCAATACGGTGGCCGGTTTTGGTCTCTCGCACTACACCATGGAACCGTGGCTGAACGAGGGCAAGCTTGACTGGCGTGAAGGCGCAACCGCGTCGCTGGATGACAACATCATCGCCACCTTCGACAAACCGTTCTCAAAACACGGCGGCACCAAAGTGCTGAGCGGTAACCTGGGTCGTGCGGTGATGAAAACGTCGGCGGTACCGGTTGAAAACCAGATTATTGAAGCGCCAGCCGTGGTCTTCGAGAGCCAGCACGATGTGCTGCCAGCGTTCGAAGCGGGTTTATTGGATAAAGATTGCGTGGTTGTTGTGCGCCATCAAGGGCCAAAAGCGAACGGCATGCCAGAATTACATAAACTTATGCCGCCACTTGGTGTATTATTGGACCGCTGTTTCAAAATTGCGTTAGTTACTGATGGACGACTGTCCGGTGCATCCGGTAAAGTGCCGTCAGCGATCCACGTAACCCCTGAAGCTTATGACGGTGGCCTGCTGGCGAAAGTGCGCGATGGCGACATGATTCGCGTCAATGGCCAGACTGGCGAACTGACGCTGCTGGTTGATGACGCTGAACTGGCCGCACGCCAACCGCATATTCCCGATCTGAGCGCTTCGCGCGTGGGGACAGGCCGTGAACTGTTTAGCGCACTACGGGAAAAACTGTCCGGCGCAGAGCAGGGTGCAACCTGTATTACCTTTTAAGATGACACGTTTTGTAGATCTGGCGAGAGAAAATTTCTGATGAAAAACTGGAAAACAACGGCTGAAGCAATCCTGACCACTGGCCCGGTAGTACCGGTAATCGTGGTTAACAAGCTTGAGCACGCAGTACCGATGGCGAAGGCGCTGGTTGCTGGTGGCGTACGCGTGCTGGAAGTGACGCTGCGTACCGCTTGTGCGATGGACGCTATCCGCGCCATTGCTAAAGAAGTGCCGGACGCTATCGTGGGCGCGGGTACCGTGACCAACGCTCAGCAGCTGAAAGAAGTGACCGAAGCTGGCGCGCAGTTTGCTATCAGCCCAGGCCTGACCGACAGCCTGCTGAAAGCGGCGACCGCGGGTACTATTCCGCTGATCCCAGGTATCTGCTCCGTGTCTGAACTGATGCTGGGTATGGAACACGGCCTGAAAGAGTTCAAATTCTTCCCAGCTGAAGCGAACGGCGGCGTGAAAGCGCTGCAGGCGATCGCGGGTCCATTCTCTCAGATTCGTTTCTGCCCAACCGGCGGTATCTCCCCAGCTAACTACCGTGACTACCTGGCGCTGAAAAGCGTACTGTGCATCGGCGGTTCCTGGCTGGTGCCAGCTGACGCGCTGGAATCAGGCGACTACGATCGCATCACCAAGCTGGCTCGCGAAGCGGTTGAAGGCGCGAAGCTGTAAGGTGTTTGCTGCACCCAGCCTGATGGCCGGGTAAGCAAAAGAAGGGCGGGTATGCGCAAGCAGCCCGCCTTTTTTCTTATCCCTGAACTACCACGGCCGCAGCGGCGATTTTGGCACGCTCGACGGCCTCTTCAACTCTGTCCGCCGTTGCCAGCGCCACGCCCATACGGCGAGAACCCGCAATATCCGGTTTACCGAACAGACGCAGCTGTACCCCGGCGCTTAGCGCATTCTGCACGTTATCAAAGGTGACGTTGCGGCTGGTCAGCGTGGGCAGCAGTACCGCAGAAGCGGACGGGCCGTACTGACGGATAGCGCCAATCGGCAGCCCGAGGAAAGCGCGAACGTGCAGAGCAAACTCGGAGACGTCCTGCGAAATCAGCGTCACCATCCCGGTATCGTGCGGGCGAGGGGAGACTTCGCTGAACACCACGTCATCACCACACACAAACAGCTCTACGCCGAAAAGACCATAGCCGCCCAGCGCCAGCACCACCTCGCGGGCGATCTCCTGTGCACGCGCCAGCGCCAGTTCGCTCATCTGCTGCGGCTGCCAGGATTCGCGGTAGTCGCCATCTTCCTGACGATGGCCCACCGGGGCGCAGAAGTGCACGCCGTCGACGGCATTGACGGTCAGCAGGGTGATTTCGAAATCGAAGTTAACCACCCCTTCAACAATCACCCGGCCCGCCCCGGCGCGACCGCCTTCCTGCGCATACTGCCAGGCCTGCGCCAGCTGATCTTCACGGCGAATAAAGGTCTGGCCCTTGCCGGATGAACTCATCACCGGCTTCACGATGCACGGCAGGCCGATATCGGTGACCGCCTCACGGAACTGTGCTTCACTGTCGGCAAAATGGTAGGCCGAGGTGGGAAGTTTGAGGGTTTCCGCCGCCAGACGGCGAATGCCTTCGCGGTTCATCGTCAGTTTGGTTGCCCGGGCGCATGGCACCACTTTTTGGCCTGCCTGCTCAAGCTCAATCAGCGTGTCCGTGGCAATAGCTTCAATTTCTGGCACGATAAAGTCAGGTTTTTCCTGCGCAACCAGCGCTTTCAGGACGTTGCCATCGAGCATGTTGATAACGTAAGCGCGGTGCGCAACGTGCATGGCTGGCGCATCGGCGTAACGATCCACGGCGATCACTTCAATACCTAAGCGCTGGCATTCGATCGCCACTTCCTTACCTAACTCACCTGAACCCAGAAGCATTACGCGCGTCGCAGCGGGACGCAGAGCTGTTCCTAATAACGTCATTACCCATTCCACCGTCTATCCAAAGTTTGGCGCATTATAAACGAAAACGTTTGCGTCTGTCTTGCAAGTGGCACAAAAGACGGATGAAACGTAGGATGAGGGGATAGGTTAAGTTGGCAATGAGCGCGACTTTTGCCAGGCTTAATAATGAATTAACACGACAAGAAGAATAACGAGATGCCACCTAAAGCGAAACGGATACCCCACACCATGACTTTGCATGGTGATACGCGCGTCGATAACTACTACTGGCTTCGCGATGACACGCGCTCTAAACCAGCGGTGCTTGATTACCTGCAGCAGGAGAACGCCTACGGGCGTCAAGTGATGTCCTCCCAGCGCAGCCTGCAGGATCGCGTGCTAAAAGAGATTGTCGACAGGATCCCTCCACGTGAGGTTTCAGCGCCCTATATCAAAAACGGCTATCGCTATCGCCAGGTGTTTGAGCCGGGCCGTGAATATGCGATTTACCAGCGCCAGGCATTAAACAGCGATGAGTGGTCCTTGCTGATTGATGAAAATAAAAGGGCGGCGCACAGCGAATTCTATACCCTGGGCGGGCTGAACGTCGCACCAGACAATAACCTGCTGGCGGTCACCGAGGATTTCCTCTCCCGCCGTCAGTACAGTCTGCGTATCCGCCATCTGGAGAATGAAACCTGGCTGCCGGAGGTGATTGACGATGTTTCACCGGGCGTGGTGTGGGCCAACGATTCCCGGGTGCTTTACTACGTGCGTCAGCATCCAACGACGCTGCTGCCGTGGCAGGTGTGGCGACATCAGGTTGGTGCGCCTGCTGAGCAGGATGAGCTAATTTACGAAGAGCGCGACGAGACGTTTTACGTCAGCCTGCACAAGACCTCTTCACGCCAGTATGTGGTGATTGCGTTGTCCAGCACCACCACTAGCGAAATGCTGTTGCTGGATGCCGACCAGCCTAACGCCGAGCCGCGCGTCTATGTCCCGCGCCGTAAAGATCATGAGTACAGCCTCGATCACTACCAAAACCAGTTCTACCTGCGTTCTAACCGCGAGGGTAAAAACTTCGGCCTGTACCGCAGTGAATCCTGGGAAGAGGCCGAGTGGCAAACCCTGATCGCGCCGCGCGATGCGGTGATGCTGGAGGATTTCACGCTGTTTCGCGACTGGCTGGTGGTGGAAGAGCGCCAGCATGGCTTAACCCGCCTGCGTCAAATCCATCGCCATCGCCAACAGGAAACGGCCATTGCCTTTGACGATCCGGCCTATGTGACGTGGATTGCCTATAACCCGGAACCGGAAACCGCCTGCCTGCGCTACGGCTATTCGTCGATGACCACCCCGGATACGCTGTTTGAGCTGGATATGGACAGCGGCGAGCGGCGTGTGCTGAAGCAGCAGGAGGTGAAAGGGTTCGACGCCAGTCGTTACCGCAGTGAACGTATCTGGATTACTGCACGCGATGGCGTCGAGGTGCCCGTGTCGTTGGTCTATCGTCATGAGCATTTTCGTCGCGGTAAAAATCCGCTGCTGGTCTACGGCTACGGCTCCTACGGGGCCAGTATGGACGCCGATTTTAGCAGCAGCCGCTTAAGCCTGCTCGACCGGGGCTTTGTCTTTGCCATCGCCCATATTCGCGGCGGCGGTGAACTGGGGCAACTCTGGTATGAAGAGGGGAAATTCCTTAAAAAGAAAAACACCTTCAATGACTACCTCGATGCCTGCGATGCGCTGCTGGCGAAAGGCTATGGCGACCCGGCGCTCTGTTATGGCATGGGCGGTAGCGCGGGAGGCTTGTTGATGGGAACCGTGATTAACGAGCGTCCTGAACTGTTCCATGGCGTTGTTGCGCAGGTGCCGTTCGTCGATGTGGTGACCACGATGCTCGATGAGTCGATTCCGCTGACCACCGGCGAATTTGAGGAGTGGGGTAATCCGCAGGATGAAACCTACTATCGCTATATGAAGTCCTATAGCCCTTATGACAACGTCAAAGCACAGGTTTATCCGCACCTGCTGGTGACCTCCGGGCTGCATGATTCACAGGTGCAATACTGGGAGCCAGCAAAATGGGTGGCGAAGCTGCGTGAGCTGAAGGTAGACGATAACCTGCTGCTACTGTGCACCGAGATGGACTCCGGCCACGGTGGGAAGTCCGGGCGCTATAAAAGCTATGAAGGGGTGGCGCTGGAGTTTGCCTTCCTGATTGCCCTGGCGCAGGGGACCTTGCCGGGGCAGTCCGAGCGTTAGCTACTGCTCGAGGTAGTGTTTGAGGGTTACGCGCAGTTCCGGGCTCATGCGGTCGAGGTTGTTAAACAACCAGCGCAGGTAGCCCGGATCGTTCTTCGCCACTTCAGCCACTTCCTGCCCGCGGTATTTGCCGAAGGTAAAGGTACGCAGCAGCGCCGGTCGGCCGGTGACGTCTACCATCTGATCCGGCGTCCAGCCTGATACCTGCATAATGTCAATCAGCAGCGAAGCGGTGATATAACAGTCGTAAAGCGCGCGGTGATGATGCAGACCCGGTGGCGTTGCCACGCTTAGCTTGCGTGACTTGTACAGCGCCATATTGCTGTACTTGATGCCCGGCCACAGGCGGCGGGCCATCTTCATGGTGCAGATCCACTCGCCGTCCATTTCTGGCAGCACGCGGCGGTCGAAGCTGGCATTGTGGGCGACATACCACGGGCTACCCTGATAAAACGGCACCACTTCCTCAATCCACGGTTTGTCTGCCACCATCTCTTCGGTGATCCGGTGAATGGCCATCGCTTGCGGGCTGATAGGGCGGTCCGGACGCACCAGGTGACTCATGGGGTTGACGATTTTACCGTCAATAACATCAACGGAGGCGATCTCCACGATGCCCCCTTGCAGGTCACAGGTTTCTGTATCGATTACGCGCAGCATGGCAAACTCCGGCCTAAAACGCTTAGCGTAATGGAATGATCTCGCCTTGCCAACCCTGGTCGCTCTTTCTGCCCGTTAGCAGCAGTTCGCCGCTATCGGCACGCACAATAAGCTGGCCGTTTTCATCCCATAACGCGCTACCGCCGGAAAAGGTGCCACTGGCGTAGTTGGATTTCAGCACGGCAATAGCGTACTTGTGAGCGAAGCGCTGTAGCCGCTGGCTGGTTCGCTGCTGCTGCGGTTCCGCCATTGAACTGACCGTGGCCAGCAGCGAGGCCTGCGGCGAGAGTTCGCAGCCTTCATGGTGCAGTTCAAAGACGCTGATTTGATCGGACTCAGGGGCCAGGCAGGTTCCCTGGCCCTGATGCTGCTTGATAGGGCCGGTGGCGTGCGGGGCGAAGATAACGATGCCTTTGATGCGCTTACCGTCATTTTCCATCGGCAGCCCGGCGATAATAGTCATCTGATGCCGCTGGGCGGCCTCGCTTAAGGGCTGTAGCTGGGTATCGTTCGGCGGTGCGGGCAAAGTTTGCTCGTCATCGGGACCGGTCAGAGAAAGCTCCGGGAAGATTAATACCTTACAGGCCTGCTCGGCGGCGGCATCGATAAACCGCAGATGGTGGGTAATGTTCTCAGCGACATCCCCTCTGCGGGGAGCATATTGCGCTGCAGCAATAGTCCATGTCAGCATAGTTGCATCCTTCAACACGTTGTCATTGGGCTTTTATTCCAGACGATAGTATCAGGATGGACGTAAGGAACTGTCACTTAGCGTAAGCTTTATTTGGCTTTTGGCTCGTACGGCAGGCGAGAAAGATTAACCGAGGCTAAACGGTGCGTAATTAACCGTTCGCGGAACCAGTCACGCAGGTGCGCTGGCTGTTCGCGTTCCACCACTTCGGCGACGACCGGCATATTGTAGCGTTCTTTAAACGCCACGCCTGCGGCGGCCAGATCGACGTTCACTTTGTCCATCTCGTCCTGGGGGAGGGTTGCCAGATTGGTATGCATGATTTTCTCCTTGGGATAACGCGCAAAAGTTACTAAGAGTATCGCAAAATGGCAAGTCCAGAGGGTGCTCATCTCGACGTGAACATTATACAGCGTTATTCTTTGTCATATATCGATAACAAAAGGGAATGATGGAAATGAAATTCACCGCTCCTCGCGCGCTGGGTGCCACGCTGTTTTTACTCGGATCGCTGACTGCTTCACCGGTCTTTGCGCACGCTCATCTGCAACAGCAAACCCCCGCGGCAAATTCGGAAGTCAGCCCAGCGCCGCAAACCTTAACGCTTAACTTCTCCGAAGGCATTGAGCCGGGATTCAGCGGCGTGACGCTAACCGGTCCCGAAAAGCGGATTATCCCGGTCGGTAAAGCGGTGCGCAACGAGAAGGACAACACGCAGCTGGTTATTCCACTGAACGAAACGCTGGGTGACGGGCTCTATACCGTCGAATGGCACGTGGTTTCCGTTGACGGCCACAAGACCAAAGGTCAGTACCAGTTTAGCGTCAAGTAACCATGCTGACGGCTCTCTACGTTGGGCTGCGCTTTGTCCACTTTGCCGCGCTGATGGTCGCTTTCGGCTGCACGCTTTATGCCGGATGGTGGGCACCAACAGAACTTCGACGTCTGCTGGTGCAACGTTTCTCCAGACTGCTGCGCGGTTCGCTGACGCTAAGTGTGCTCTCGGCAATGCTGATGCTGGTGGCGCAGGGCGGGTTGATGGGCGATGGCTGGTCAGATACCTGGCGGCCAGAGGTCTGGCAAGCGGTGGTGCAGACGCATTTTGGCAGCGTCTGGCTATGGCAGATTGTGTTGGCGTGGGTGGCACTGGGCGTGGCCTGGATTCAGCCGCGACAGATGATGCGGCGACTTTTGCTTCTCTGCGTGGCTCAGTTTATCCTGCTGGCGGGCGTCGGTCACGCTGCCATGAACGACGGAGCGCTGGGCGTATTACAGCGCGCCAACCATGCGATACATCTGCTGTGTGCGGGTGCATGGGTGGGCGGATTAATTCCGTTCCTCTACTGCCTGCGGCTGGCAAAAGGGCGCTGGCGTCAACCAGCAATTGCCACCATGATGCGTTTTTCTCGCTATGGGCATCTGGCGGTCGCGGGGGCCATCGCCAGCGGGGTAGTCAACGCATGGCTGATTCAGGGCGGATTCACCACCGCTACGTCTTATGGAATAGCGCTGTGGGTGAAGTGTAGTGTTGTCGCGCTGATGGTGCTGGTGGCACTTGCGAATCGTTACCTGCTGGTGCCGCGCATGTCGACGGCTCCTGAGCGGGTGTCGCGTATTTTCCTGCGGACCACGCAGGTAGAAATTATCCTGGGAGCGCTGGTACTGGCCTGCGTAAGCCTGTTTGCGACCTGGGAACCTTTTTAATTGAACTGGCGAATTATGAAAAAGATTATTCTCTCTTTGTTGTTATTAACGGCGTCGGGATCCGCGCTGTCGGCGCAGATCATTACCGTGAGCCGCTTTGAGGTGGGCAAAGACAAGTGGGCGTTTAACCGCGAAGAGGTGATGCTGACCTGCCGTCCTGATAACGCGCTGTACGTGATTAACCCTAGTACGCTGGTGCAGTATCCGCTGAATGATGTTGCAGAGCAGCAGGTGAAGGCGGGCAAAACGCAGGCGCAGCCGCTGAGTATCATCCAGGTTGACGATCCGAAACAGCCCGGTGTGAAAATGAGCCTGGCGCCGTTTATTGAACGGGCACAGAAACTCTGCTAATTCGCAGAATATCTGTTTAGAAATCAATAAAAAACCGCAAGCCTTTTGCAGAAAGGGCTGCGGTTTTTTTATGTTATGCCGTTTATTGAACGAAATTTTTCAGCTCACAGCAGTTGTGGACTGGAAAACCTGTCACGGTCATCTATTCTTATAAAGCAAGGCGACTTAGCCTGCATTAATGCCAACTTTTAGCGCACGGCTCTCTCCCAAGAGCCATTTCCCTGGACCGAAAACAGGAATCGTTTTCGGTCTCTTTTTATATGCTTGATTCTATTGGTTATTTTCTGGGGTGACACGAAATTCCCCGAAAATCCCCCGAAATGTCCATATCCTGTTTAAACCATATCATACTCAGCACCACGCGCGTCCAGATATTTTTGCGTCATTGTTAAATTTTTGTGTCCCAATAATCTCTGAGCAAATTTCTCGTCGCGCTCCTTTTCATACAGTCTTCCGGCTAAGCTTCTGATCTCATGAAACGGTGGCGGGTTAGGACCAAATTTAACCCCAGATAAATCCCTGGTATCAGCAAAAGCCTGGGTAAGCGCATCTGGCGTTAATGGGCCTGGCTTCCTGCCGCCATTTCGTATCGGTGAGTAGAGCATAAAGTCACTCGGGTTGTTGATGCTGCACCGGTCGATCACATCCTGCAAAACTAACCCCACAGCTTCAAGCCTCAAATCCAAAGGCATCGCAAGCTTATGCCCGGTTTTCTCCTGCGTAATGAAAAGGAGGCCGTCCCGCGCATCGGAGAACCGCAATCTTGTGACGTCTTCACGCCTTTGCCCGGTGACCAGCGCCAGATCCATTGCGTTCGGCAGCCACGCCGAGTTTTCCTCAGCTATCCCCCTTATTGCGTTGAAGTGCTCCAGCAGCAGCCTTTCTCTCTTAACCTTCGGCGTCGGCGCGCGCGTCGGTTCTGCCGGGTTCCTGTCTATATGTCCCTCAACAATCGCTTCCCGGAAGATATCCAGCAAAACTGAGCGCAGGCCGGAGGCCATGCTCTTCTTATCACATGCGATGTAGTATTCGAGAAATTCGGCAACGTCCTTCGTCGTCACTGAGGCAAGCGGTATTTTGCCGAACTCATCTTTGATTGTGGCGATCTGGTTCTTGCGCACTTTCATCGTGCTTGCCTTCAGACCTCTTCGCTCAAGAATAACCACGTAACGCTCCAGCCATGCCGACACCATAAATGTCGGCACGTCTTTAATTTTGTCGAGGAGTGTTGATGGAAGGTAGTTCTGGTCGATATAGCTATTGGCTTCTATGGCCTGAGCTATTGCATCTTTCCGGTCAACCCGGCCGAGCGATATTTCCTGCCCGGTGATCGGGTTGCGCCATGAGAAGAGCTTATCTCTTTTGCGAAAGGTCAGATTACGGGGCAGGTTAGCGTCGTAACGTACTGGCCTGTTCGCCATGTTTCAGTCTCTCCAGTAGGGTGCCTTTCTTGGGCAGTTCTTGCCGTATTGCCTTTGGGCGTAAGTTCTTTTTGCTTGGATCCACGTAAATAGAATCCGGAACCAACCGGTACTCTTTTCCGTGACGCTCCGGTGCTGGATAAATTCGCCCTTCACGACACCAGCGGCGCAGCGTCGATAGAGAAGGTGGGGTGGAATAAACAGAGTCTGCCCATTCCTGCAGGTTCATAAGCTTTGCCATTTTGCCTCCTGCTGGCAGCCAATTATAAGGCTGCCAGTGACGTGTTAATGATAATTCAGAATCAACTCACCTGGCCCGGCAGCGCACGCAGTCGGCGCATCCCCGTCATCGCCGTCGCGACATAGCTGCGGCTGCGATTGACCACCTCTACCCAAACCTTCACGCCCGACACCCGGACGGTGTATGTCTCTTTCATCTTGCTGCGGCCGTAGTCGCCGTAACGCTGGTGGTGTGTCTCCAGCGCAATTGCACATGCCTGGCGCGCGATGGGTGACTGCTTATTGCCGCGGTTAATTAGCTTCATATTCACCTCATCCCATAAGGCCAAGCTGATAGTTGAGTTCTTGCAGACACTCCCGGTCAGATTCAAGGCAGTAGTTCCATTCACGCTCATACCTTTCTTCTGCAATCACCCAGCGCCAACCGCCGCGCGCGTTAAGTACCCGGCGAACCTTGCGTTTAATTACGGTGTCGATATCGAATATTACGCCGCCGCCGGCACCAATCCCGTTACGCAAAACATCCAGGTCAACTGTGATGACTCGGTACAATTTCGGCAGTTTATTGAGTTCTTCTATTCGCATACTCACCTCACACAAACACATCAATCGGATCGCCATTGCTGGCGGCGGCGCGGTTCGCTTCCCGGCGCAGACCGAGGACGTAACCAACTGGGTCCCAGCTACTGAGGATGGCGCTTAACTCTTTCTGGCTGTGCCAGGTTGTCAGGCGGCCCTTGAGTGCGGTGGCGCAGGCGCGGACGTTCGCCCGGGTCGGGCCAGCCATCTTCATACACAGGCACAACGTCAGCAGCAGGTCGGAATACTCATCTGCAGCCGCGCGCAGCGCAGCAGGCTCAATGCTGGCTTCCAGCTCCGGCAGGCGGTGTTTCAGGCTCATACTTACGCTCTCCCCAGTCGAATACAGCGGTTACGCCGAGACGCAATCATGGCCACGCCGGTTACCGTCTTCTGCAGGCGGGATAATGCCTCTATGATGGCGATCCAGTGGTAGTTCTCGTCTTTGTTGACGAAAATCCAGAAGAACTGGTCCAAAGCGGCCGTCTCGCAGTACATTGCCGCGCTCAGGTGGTAGTCGCGGTCGATGATTTCCCGGTGCAGCTTGGCGCGCAGGCCTTCCTGCTTGATGTTCCACATGCTGATGGTTTTGAGGTCTGCACCGACGCGAACACCATCGAGATCGATTTCGAGGTCAGGGCGCACACGGACTTCCAGCCCGGTTTCATCGTCAAAGCCGAAATAACTCACTTCGACGGCGCGGCTCGGATGGGTCAACAGCTTGCCTGCGGTCGGGTGGTCCAGCAGTGCTTTCTGAATGGCCAGTGCAGTGCTCAACTGCTGGCGGGTGACCAGCACCTTGCCTTCCGGGTTCTCGCGCCACGCATCCAGCAGTTCGTCGGCGAACACGGCGGAAGAGTTAACAGACTTCACCGCCTGAATCAGGTCTGTTTTAGTGCCGGAGACTTTCAACGCTTGAGGCTTCTGCGCTTCCTGCGCAACGAGGTCAGGGTTAATCACCGCCAGCTGCTCGAGCAGAGCGTCACGGCTTCCGCTGGTCTTCACCTGCGGCGGTAGGGTGGCGTTGTACTCTTTGATGCAGGCTTTCATCACCGTTGCTGTTTGCTTCTGGCCTTCTTCAATGCGCTGGAACTCAGCAGGCAGCCCCATGTAACTCTGACCGGTTTCTTCCAGCGAAGCGCCGAGCGGCACCTGCGACGGCAGGGTGGCGTTGTACTCTTCCAGGAATCTTTTGATATCATCAGCGCTTAACAGCACCGGCAGACCGTTGTTGTACTCATCGATAAACGCTCGGATCGTTGCCGTCGTGGTGAATGCGCCTTCCGGGATTACCGGCTCAACGCTGAATTCGGCATCCAGCAGCTCGGGCTGCAGCGCCAGCGCGTGCACCAGGTTGCCCATGTCGAGCACCGGTGAACGTTCTTTGACGATGGTCTTGGCGACGTGGCGGGCGTTGAAGTACATCAGCGATACGCGAGCATCTTTCACCTGCGTGCTGCTGATACCGTTCGCCGCGTGGTAAACCTCGTTAGGCAAGCCTTCGTAACGTCCTGGCTCGAAGAAAGCAGGGTACTCAGTAGCTGGTGCTGGCTGCGGTTCCTCCGGCGCTTCGTTGGTTACTTCCGGCGCAGAGTCAACTTCCGGCACGGATTGCCCGTCAGCAGCCAGGCTCGGCGCAGCTGCGGCCAGAATTTCCCCGGCGCTGGCGTCAGTTACGGTATTTGCCTGCTGATCATCTTCCACAGCACCTTCGCCTGCTGGTACCGCATCGTTAGTTTCGCCTTCGGCGCGCTCAGTCTCTTCCATCGGCTCATCGTGGGTGGTTTCCTTATTTTGTTTCGCTGGGGCGCTCATCAGGCCATCGATGGAGAACATGCCGTTGCCCATGCTGGCGATTTTTGGTTGTTCTGCGGCAGCAGGCTTCTGCTCTGCTGCTACCTGTTCGTTAGTCTCGTTTTCCCAGCTTTTTTCCGGCATATTGCCGGCGGTCGCCAGGGTTTCTTCAGTCGGGTGCTGGTGGTCGGTTTCTGTCAGGTTCGCGTTGATATACGTCTGCAGGCTGACCGGGAAGTGGTGAACGTTCTCTGCGGCGCCACGGATGAGTGCGAAGATAGCGGCGCGCGAATAGTCCAAGATGCCAGCGGTATTACGCAGCGCTTCGACCACTCTTTGAACGGGCTTTCTTTCTTGCTGACGATCTCTTTGGCTCGACGGTGCGCACTGCCAGGAATGTCGTAAATATTGAATTCATCATCCAAAGTAGCCAGCGCAATCTCAGCGTCCAGCGTGTCCAGTGTGTGAACATAATCAGTATTGCGATCGGTCTTATTGCCGCCGCCAGCATTGGTTTTAACTTCGGTGCGCTGAATTTGCGCCACGCGGTTACCTTTCTGCCATTCTTTAACCAACATCTCGCGGTCGGTGTCGACTGCCACCCACATACGAACGAACCGCATAAGCAGGCCCGTATCACTGCGTTTGTCCTGCGGGAAAACTGCTTTAACTGCAGACGTAAATTTCCACAGGGTAGGCATGTCCAAGGTCTTAACTTCAGGTACGTTCTCCGCTGCCAGCAGCAGGTTCTGGACGTAGGTGTTGTCCGTGTCCATTTCCAGAGCGGAGATTTGCGCCTGGGTTTCTTTGTTGATGCAGTAGACGTGCAGGTCTTCGGCAATGAACTGCGCCAGCAGCTGCACACGGAAGCCCATCGGCGAGATGTTGTCTTCAACGTTAACAATCTTGCTTTCGTGGCCGTCGTCATCATCCTGTTCTGCGTCTGCGTCTGCGTCTGCGTCTGCGTCTGCGTCTGCGTCTGCGTCTGCGTCTGCGTCTGCGTCTGCGTCTGCGTCTGCGTCGCCAGAATCATCATGGTGGAAAGCATCCTGCGGCGCCGCGCCGTCTTTCAGTTGCCAGGTGAGCTGGTCTTCGGCCAGTTCGTAGCGTTCGCACCATGCAAAATCAACCACGCCTTCATCCGGCAGGTCGTTAAATACCGGGAAATCGGTGCGGATAGGCTTCATGTAGTCTTTTCCGCGACCGGTCTCAATGCCAGCATCTTCCAGGTCAACATCAAGCTGCAGGTTGGCCCGCGCTTCTGATTTCGCACTGCGCCAAATCACTGCGTCTTTCTTTCCGGATTTCTGAGTGGCCTTAACCACGTTAAAGAATTCCATGTGAGATCCTCTTTTTTGGGTGTTAGAATCCCTGGGCCATTGTTGGCGCCCATTGGGTGTGTTCATTGGTTTTGGTAATTTCCGGTGTAACTTTGGTCGGAAGCACCGGACGTACAGGCCCGCTTCGGCGGGTTTTTACGTTATGACTCGTGAGCCATCTGGTCGTACGAAGCACAACGTACACAGCAGTAATCGCGCTCTTCGTGCTTCAGTTGCGCGCCGTGAATCAGCGTCAGCTTGTTCTTCACTTCTTTGCCTTGCTCAATCGGCTTTCCGCAGAGGCGGTAAGCGCATTTCTTCTGGTTATGCATCCGGGTTCCCCTTCTGCGCCAGCAGGTAGCAGAGGCGGCGGAGTAGTGCCTCAAAGTAATTCAGTTTCACGGCCTGCTGCCGTGCTGGTTCTCGTGCAAAATCAATCATCGCTGTTCCCCAGGTGACCATGTTCACGAAGCCAGGTAATAACATCATCCGGTGATAGGCGTTCCAGAATCTCCGGAAGCTTGCCGTCGTTGTCGGCCCAATCGATATAATTAGAAAGCTCGATGGCCGGGAACAGCGTGCCGTCTTCGATATCCTCCAGTACTTCTTCAAGTTCAACTCCACGAACTTCAGCGTTCACGAAATCACGATAGCCACTGGTCGAAACATCAACTCCTTGGGCCTTAATGTCTAAATCGATTTTCATCTCACCCTCGATACCTTGTTGTTGGTTAGCGAACTTCGCTGGTGGCGCCGTGGCGCTGATCTTCACAGTTGAGCGTTTGAACTCTGCAATTCACCACCGCGAAGCCCACTCTTTGTGTCTTGCCCTTGTCGCCAGGCTGGCGGAACGTAAAGCCTGATGCGCTATTTGTGATCCACCGTCGGGAGGTTTCTTCCTGTTGGTGGTCGTAGTGCGTCTTGGTGATATTGATTAAACACAAAGTTTAAACATGTGTCAACAAAATGAATATTTAAAAATAAGCCAAATGTTTAAAGTGGCGGTTAAGGGTTGGTTTTGAGAGGATTTTGGACAAAAAAAATCCCAGCGCTGAGGCTGGGATCACGGGATGTTTGGGGTGGGGTTCTAGGGCTGAATGCTGGGAGAAGGGAAGTAAAAACCCGGCGCGGTGGCCGGGAAAAGTATTAATTATTTGAGGACAAGGCCATTCAGGGCATCGAGTATCTTAGATACGTAACTGCCAAATATGTAGACACAAAAGGCAAATACAATACTTGTTACGGCACAGGTTGCTTTTAAAGTTGTCTTTATGGAGCCAATGCCGGTTTCAATTGTAGTTAATCTTGAGTCAATGGCTTTAATGTCTGCTTTTACTTCAGCAATATCCCGTTTGATATATTCAACATCGGCTTCAAGTCTAGCAACTCTACCTTGCATGTCATCCCCTCCACCATTGCCATCACCATATTGGAATGATGCATCATCGGGTTGATATTGTCTATGTCGTGCATGTGACTCGGGGCCAGCGCTGTAAGCTAAACGAATTTTATTCTCAGGCATTTTCATCAACCATATGAATATTAAAGAAAATTGATTTCTCATCCACTTTGGTTGTCATCTCCTCCCATAGCTCACAAGAAAAACTATAGGTTCCAGATTCTTCGACCTCAAAAAACATATCAGCTGAGAGAAAGGTCGTTCCATACTCAGGGTGTATATGGTTAGAGGGAATTCCGTCTAGGTTGTGGGATGTTAGGACCTCACCTCCGGACGGAGACCTAAGATCCATGCGAATTATATAGGAGCTTCCATGATTTAGATCAGCAAAGGCCGTTCCTATAATCATACCTACATGGTTATTACTCGTGATGAAATTAAGGGTGGGTAAAGGGAATCCATCTTGTTGTCTTTTGGCTGGATAAATAAACGCAATCTTACCTTTATGATTACTGGTATCGATACTTTCTCCATCCAAAAGGAGTGCATCTGGACCAAGAGTAACGTGCGATTTATCAAGTCTGGGCATGATTGGCATCCCCCATGCGTCCTGTCGTTTGTGCTGCGTTGACTGTCATCAGATACATATGTGGGATCTAATCTTCCTGAGACCGAATCCGACCCTTCATGTACTTCTCGTACATCGCATCCAGCTCTTTTAGGCGAATGGAGAATATGCGCAGCATGTTTTCCTGCTCATCCTCAGGGAGCTGGCGATAGAGTTCGAGCAGTCGCTGCTCATCCGCCTTTAATCCATCCTTTTCGCCAACCTCCTGACCGAGAACCCACTCAAGACTTACCCCGAGTGCATCCGCCAGTTTCATTGCAGAACTTTTCCCAATAGTCCCACGCACGAACCAGTTATTGACCGATTGAGCACTGACCCCACATATGCGGGCCATGTCTGATTTGGTCAACTTCTTAAGCTCGAGGATCTCGTTGAGCCTCTGCACCTGTGGGTGATCAATCTGATGAGTTTTTTCTTTCATACGTCGAATTCTAAACCAAAAGTTTATGAGCTCAATATTCAAAATGTTGACATGATTTTAAACTTTGTGTTTAATTCATGTGTTGCCACTGGAGCCAAATATGAAAGCAATTGATAAAGCCATCTCTAAAGCAGGAACAGCCACCAGGCTAGCGGAGTTGCTGAAGGTTAGTGCAATGACCATTAGCCATTGGCGTAACCGTTATCAGGGCGTTGTTCCCGCTGATCGCGTACTTCCAATTTATGGCGCCACCGGCGTCACCCCGCACGAGCTGCGGCCCGATCTATACCCAAACCCAACCGATGGGTTACCACGTTAGGAGGCCTAATCATGCAGGTACTTACTTTTCAAAATGATAGCGAAATAAGTCCGGGCGTAATGATAAATCGCGCTCAGGCACATAAGGGGCCAAGTCACGAAGATATTCGCGATGCGGTCCGCGCCTCGGCGGGTGTAGATGGCCAGGATGTGGTTACGGCTCTGATCATCGAAGAGTACCGGGCGCAGGGTGGTGATGACATCACTTTCCCTGATGATCTCTGTCGTAAACGCCAGAAGCTCTTTCGCTTCCTGGACAACCAATTCAACAGCGAACGGTATCGCGAGAACGTCCGGCAGCTAACTCCGGCGATCCTCGCAGTTCTTCCGCTGGAGTACCGTAACCGCCTGCTGCCGGAAGACAACATCATGGCGCGCCTGGCGCGGCTGGAGAAAGAGACCAGCGAAGCGAAGATAGCCATCGCCATGGGCGCGCCAAAGCATCAGAAGCTGAAGGAATTGAGTGAAGGGATTGTCGAGATGTTCCGCGTGGATCCTGACTTAACGTTACCGCTGATGACGCTGGTGACTTCAATGCTGGGGGTCGTATGACTGGGTTGGAAAAGGCGAAAGCCGCGGTGCTCGAACACCAACGGCTTTCTAGTGCAAAAACGGGTAGTCATTGCGAGATCATTATGACAAACGCATGTACAAAACACCAGGCGAAAGGAGCATAGCATGTCGAATGTTGCTTACGCCGATTTTGCGGCGCGTTCCGCCGTCAGGAGCAACCGGATGGAGAACCAGAAGACCGGATTCATCCCGTTGTACCGGAGTGTACTGAAGAAGCCTTGGGCGAAAGATGTGTTCCTGCGTACGTTGTGGGAGAACCTTCTCATGGGCGCCGCCCGCCAGCCCTATACGGCAACCTTTAAAGGCCGTCAGTGGCCGTTACAAACCGGACAACTGGTGACCACATCAGCCGATCTCGGACTGAAGCTATGCGACCGAAACGGAGACCCAACAAGCCGCCATGCAGTTGATCGCATGCTATCTCTTTTCGTTAAAGAGGGGATGATTTCAACAGCCGGAGAGAAGCGAAAAGGCACTGTGATAACCATCACGAATTATGTGCAATATGCTCAAAAAATGGACAATTTACCCGCGCAATTCCCCGAGCATTACGGCGAGCATAGCTCCGCGCATGACGAAGATAGCAACGGCGGGCCTTGCGGCTATGATGCCGCGCATTCGTCCGAGCATAAGCCCGAGCATTTCCCCGAGAATCATGAACAACAAGGTAATAACAACAATAAAAACATTAAAAGATCTTCGTCAGAGAATTCTGGCGAATCCTCCGACAACCGCCTGAAGAAGTTTTTATCAGCTCATCCTGATGCGGTGATCTACACCCCTAACTTCGCCAAGTGGGGAACTGCAGCAGACCAGCAATGCGCAGAGTGGATTATCGTTCTGGTCGAAAAAGTTAAACCCTCCACGAAGAAACCAATTCTGGCTGCATGGGCTAACGATGTCCGCCTGATGCGCGAACTGGACGGCCGCAGCCATCGTGAGATCTGTGAGCTGTTCCAGTGGGCCAGCAAGGATGCTTTCTGGCACACGAATATCCTCTCTCCGGCAAAGCTGCGCGCCAAGTGGGACACGCTGAGTCTCCAGCGTGATGCTGGCGCTACACGAGCAACCACTGGCAGCCGGCAGGCTATCGACTTCAACAACACCGACTGGATCAACGGGGTATTCGATGAAAACTCTCTCTGAGCAGATGGTCAATTTTGACCGTGAAAACTTTGCGCGCGTCGCCCGTGGCATGCCGGAAATCCAGGATGCACCTGAACCCAAGGTCGAGCAGACGGCGGAAATCTTCAATTCGCTGTTCAGTGCGCTGCGTGCCGCGTTCCCGGCGAGTGTCCACACCTTCAACGATCAGGCTGAATTCAATGAACTGCGCCGCCAGTGGCTGATGGCATTCCGTGAAAACGGGATCGCCACGATGGAGCAGGTTAACGCCGGTCTGCGCGTTGCTTGCCGCCAGGAGCGTCCGTTCTTACCATCGCCGGGGCAATTCATCGCCTGGTGCCGTGAAGGTCGTAGCGTGCTTGGCGTTAGCGCTGCTGACGTCATGTCCGAGTACTGGAAGTGGCAGAAGTTGATTTTCCGTTACCCATCCAGCGAGCAATACCCATGGCCTAAACCGGTTCTGTACCACATCTGCCTGGAACTGCGCCACCGCAGCACCGAGGGGCAGCTGAGCCGTCAGGAGCTGGAGCGTGAAGCGGTGAAGGTTCTGGACATGTGGGAACGCCGGGTGCAAGGCGGCAAACCAGTTCCACCTATTCGCCGTGCACTGGCAGCACCGAAAGCAGCGACCGGGCCAACACCGGCAGAGCTGCTGATGGCGAAATACAAACAGAACAAAGCCGCGGGGAGGGCATGAGCATGACTAGCACAGAACAATTTGAAGCGTGGTATCTGGAAAGTTGGGGGCGCACTGAAGATAACCATGATGATTCGCTTTTTGAAAAATCACCTCATGATGGCGAGTATTACCGATTTGGCGTCCGCCTGGCATGGAAGGCCTGGCAAGCAGCATCCAAAGCATCAGAGCAGCAGCTTCTCGAACTGTCAGTGAAATTAGCTAACGTTGAGAGCGAGCGCGCTGAGCTTGCGGCGGAGAATGCGGGGCTGAAAGCTAACCTGATGTTCTGGGATGCTGATAACCCAGAAGCACCATATGAATCACCTGATGAAATCGCAAGTGAATACGCGCTTGGCTACAACGACGAGTTTGAGGTCCAGGTCGCCGCAAAATTGCCTAACCGGGTTTACCGGGTCTGCGAAAGCCGTGAGTTTGAGTTCGATATTGAGTTGGTGACTGGTGATGGAATCAAAACCCCGGCAACCGACGCCGCCATTGCAAACATCCAGGCTCAGGGTGTGGAGATGTTCGCTCATAGCATGGCGCACCACCTCTTAGTGATGGAGAAAAATGGTGAAGACGCAATTACCCAAATTCAGGTTGGTACCGCTTCACGCCTCGCTTTAGCGTTCGCCGCCCAGTTACGCCAAGGAGCCGAGCATGAGTGATTTACTTCCATGTCCATTCTGCGGAGGTGTAGCGCACGTAGCCATTGAGGCAGACCATCCAGAATATGGTTCAGGTGGTCGATTCTATTTTGTGCGCTGCGTTACGTGCAGAGCTCAATCTGGTAGCAAGTATGCAGGACCAGGCAATGACTGCCCGATATTTTATTCAGAAGTTAGGGCGGAGTGGAATCAGCGAGCCAAGCAGGAGGCCCAATGAACGATATCACCGCACTGACGCAGCGCATGCTACTCGATTTCACGAAGCCTCTGGAAACTGAATCCGGAGAGCCAGTTAAGCACGTCTGCCATGACGTCATTGAGTACAGATGCGCGCGTGTTTGTGTCGATGCTGCAACGGGCATCGTCTACAGCAGCCCATATGTTGGGTTGAAAATACGAAATGCCAGCCAGTATGCCGTGCTGCGGAAATTTACCGAAGAGGCAGCATCCGCTTATTCAGATTTTGAAAACGGCTATATCAGCGACATGAAATGCGGAGATCGTTCCCACGAATATCTGATGTTTGTGAAAGAACCAGCCAACGTCCTGGCGCTGGTAGAGGCGCTGGAAGCCAGGGGTAAGCAGATTGCTGATAGTGAAAATCGTGTTCGCCAGCAGAACCGTCATGTTTGCGAGCTGTTCGACGAGAACGCAGCATTGCGCCAGCGCATCGCACAGCTGGAGTCCCGCACCGTCACCGTGAAGCTGCCAAAATCACACTTGGCAGACATCAATGCTCACGACGAGGACTTGATGCAGAACTGGTGCAGTGTGATTCGGTGCTCAGAGATGATTTCTGCACTGACCACCGCCGGCATCCAGGTTATCGAAGGGGAAGGACAATGAGCTTACTGCCAGTAACGCACGACGAGCTTTGCCTGATCGCCTGCCGGTTCCTGCAAAACAACGGCTTCAAAGTCGCTTTTCATGACCGCTTCCGTGCCTGGACACCTTACGGTGAGCAGGCTGATGCTATCGGCTTTCGCAACGGCGCTAGTTGCCTGATTGAAGCCAAATGCTCTCGCTCTGACCTCTTGGCCGACCGCAAGAAACCTTTCCGGATTGAGCCTGAGAAAGGGATGGGTGATTGGCGCTTCATGATTAGCGAGCCGGGTATCGTAAATATTGAGGACTTACCGCCTGGATGGGGTTTGCTTCACGTCGTCAAAGGCCGGGTCAAAAAAGTGTATGGCTGGCCCGGTAACGTCGATTGGGTTGTCACGGCTAGCAAGCCGTTTAGAGCAAACAAGCAGGCCGAATGCGACTACATGTTTAGCGCGCTCCGGCGCATGGATTTACGCGGTCACCTCAAGGAGGTTTATGACGGTGTAATCGTGAACAAGCCAGAGGGAAATGCAGCATGACAATCAACTTAACAGACCCAGCTAACCACCCGGCAAACTCTCCACTGACAGGTGAGCGCATTGAACGCGTTATCGAAGCGCTGGAGAGTTCTCTCCAGTATCGCAACGGCAGCAGCATGGACCATTTCATTGCTGATGCGGTGAAGGGGCTGAGAGAGCTGCGGGAGAGTCGGGAGGCGGTGCCAGTGGCGTGGCGTTATCGCTATGTGCATACCCCAAAAAGCGAAGAGCACGGCTCGCATTTCACTACGGACTGGGTTTTCTGCGACAGCGAGGATGAGTGCAACCCGTCTGATTGCTTTGAACGTCAGGCGCTCTACGCCGCTCCGCCATCGCCGGTAGTGCCTGACATGCTGCCATGCCCTGTATTTCTGGAGCCAGGGCTTAAGTTCGGCAAGGGAGTTAGCACCCAGTGCATGCTTGATGCACTAAACCGTCGGGCTGAATATCACGCAGAGCTTGATGCGATGACCCCAGAGCAAAGGGCCGAGCATGATGCTGGTATCGCTGAGTTTAAAGCGATGCTGGGAGGTGGTTTCCGCGACCTATCCACACCAGTAGACCCGCAGGTTGCCGAATATGAGGAAATTATGAATCAAGCTATTCCAGATAACTCATTCACGAATGAAGAACTTGAAGCAATGGCGCACGGCAACAATCCGCAGGCTAATGCGTATCGTGAGTTGCTGGCGCGGCGAAACTCTCCGGTCACTCCGGATGGTTGGAAGGTGGAGGCAGAACGACTGGCCGAGCTTCACGGATGCAGCTTTGTTGTGTTCCGGCATGGAGAGGAGCCTCAGTGTGCTGACCCTACCAAGGTAATCATCTCGTTCACGGATAAAGGCCTGGGTTATGCTGATGCGGCAAGCTCACCGACAGCCCGCGCAGTGATAAGAGATGAAATGAAAATGGGTGCACGTCTCACAAACCACCGATTTAAGCCTTAGTCCATATCCACGACCAGTGATGTATAATCCCCTCCATAACCGAGGGGATTTTTTAGGAGCACCTATGAATTGGGGATTTACTGATGCCGACTGGAATATGGCTATTGCGGCAATTACAGCATTTGGTGGTTTGGCTGCAGCGTATGCAGCATTCTTAAGTAGACAGACAGCAACGAAATCTCTTCAACTTCAAAGCAGAATGTATGCTTATGAGTCATTAAAGAATTGTGCGGAGAGAGCTAACGGGTACGCCAAAGGGAAGCAAGGTTCTGATTGGACATTCCATGATGGAGCAAACATTGTCAGGAGCCTGCAGCAAGCCATGAAAATAGTACAAGATTATAGTGATGAAAAGGAAAGTAAAGAATTAAAGGAATACTTTATAAATCAAATCAATATGGAGTTATTTGAAGAGCTAAACTATAACGATGCCCCCGGCGCCTTATTTAAGGGAAAGGGAGATTGGAGCGGCAGTACTAAGCTTCATGATCAATGGAATGATGCCATTAAGTTTTTTAACTTAATGATTGCGACGGATGCTGATTTGGCCGATTAAAGGGATGCGAAAAGCATCCGATCCGCGCTACCTCGACATGGCATCGCAGAACGAGAAGAAGTAACCACCTTGACGCACCGCTGATAAAATAATACTGTTTATACATACAGTATTTTTATTGGTGAGGTGCCAAATGGGTTTTCCATCCCCGGCAAACGACTACGTCGAAACCCGCATGACCATTGAGTCCCTATGCCATATGGACGGCAACTGCACTGCCATCGAAACAACGATGGGCTACGCCGTCATCAACCGCGCTATCAACGTCGGGCAGGGCAGCATGGTGCTCATCGAGCATTGCGGTCGCAACCAGTTCGCCAAGCGCATGGGCGCGGCGCTTATCACTGACGACGGCGAAGCACTGGAAGGTGAGGCGCTGGACGACGTGAGCGTCCTGGGCGTGGTGACGCACCTGATTAACGAAGTAACGCGCGCTGATGACGATGAAGCCCCGATGTAGCCCAACTGAACCCGCAGATGCGGGTTTTTTTACGCCCGAGCCACGCATGATCGATTTTATCGATCGATATAAATCAATCGATCTGCAAAAGCGATTAAGAAGCGAACACATTCACGCAACACATCAATAACGCTTAATGTGAATCACTTTCATTTGGAAGGTGACGCATGCAGTGTCGGCGAGTGTCGGCAAGTGTCGAGGCCAATGATTCAGGGAGTTAGCGGCGTCACTTTTGCCGCACGAATTGTTAAATTAAACGATCATTTTTCGCACAAAGGTAAAGCTGAAAATTTATTTAAATCAGTGAGATAAATGCTATTGCATACCGCTATGGTTTTTGTGCATACTTTGGCAATTCAGATAAATACTGTATAAATTAACAGTGTCTATTTTTGGTTTTCTTTCGCCAGCTTCCGCCAGCTCAAAGGCCTTAGTTGGTCTGGTTGGTTCTTTGTGCTGATGCGAGAAGGAGGATTTGTGGCTGAGGACGTTGATGGAGTTGATGATTGGTATGACATTGTGCGGCGTTCAGATGGCCGCGTAGTGGGTTCGTTCTGCGGAGAGCGACGCCATCTCATTTACCGCCAGAACGGGATAGTATCACTGCGCCCGATGCTGGATGACGAACTCGTTTTTACTCACAACTCCATGGTTAAATTCCTGAAACGCTGCGGTTATGGCATTACACCACATCCTGATAATCTGATATCATAATTTCATAGGCCTGAACAACCTATGCCTGATGCGCCACGGAGAACCCCATGGCGCACGAACTACAGCTAATCAAGCAGTCCCCAGGAATCCTGATCCCGGCTAATCCCGAGACCAGTGAAATTCTGCAATCAAAAATTAAGCTTGGCGCCGTGCTGGTGGCCAGGTTCAGACAACCCCGCAACTCCGCATTCCATCGACGCTTCTTCGCGCTGCTTAACCTCGGCTTCGAATACTGGGAACCTACCGGCGGCGCTATCTCGTCGAATGAACGCAAATTGGTGACCGGGTTCGCTAACTTCCTGGCGACGTATGGCGGCAGTTCAAACGCGCTGCAGGATGCCGCTGAGCAATATCTCGAGCAGGTCGCCGGGCGACGCATCACCAACGGCATCAGCCTCTGCAAATCCTACGAAGCGTACCGGGCCTGGGTCATCGTCGAAGCCGGGCATTACGACACCATCAAACTGCCTGACGGCTCACTCCGCAAACATCCCCGCAGCATCTCCTTCGCCAATATGGGCGAAATCGAGTTCCAGCAGCTCTACAAGGCCGCGCTTGATGTCCTGTGGCGCTGGATATTGTCCAAACCATTCCGAACGCAGGATGAGGCTGAGAATGCCGCTGCGCAGCTAATGAGCTTCGGGGGATGATGCCGATGAAATTTTCCTGGTTCCATCATCACGACTGCACCACCGAACAGGCCGACGAGCTGGTGGCGAGCTACCAGCGCCGCGGCGTCAAAGTTGAGCGCAGCCTGAACCGCGACAACATCACCTGGACTGTCAGCGCGCAGCTGCCGGAAGGCGAGAAAGCACCGCGCCCGAGCCGCGTGTGGCAAAACAAGGCGTGGGGGTGAGCATGGCTAAGCTACCGCGCCGCAAGTGCGCCAACAAAGAATGCCGCCAGTGGTTCCACCCGACGCGCGACACGCAGACCGTATGCGGGTACGAGTGCGCCAGCGCAGTCGGCAAAGAACAGGCCAGAAAAGCCCGGGAGGATGCACAGCGCAAGGAGTCTGCCAAGCAGCGCGCCACCGAGAAGAAAGAACGTGCAGCCTGGCGCCAGCGCAAAGCAGCAGTTAAGCCACTGAAGCACTGGGAGGATGTGACCCAGCGCGTCGTCAATGACTACATCCGCGAGCGGGACCATGACCTGCCATGCATCAGCTGCGGCACGTTCGATACCATCCAGTGGGAAGCGGGGCATTACCGTTCACGCGGCAAGGCCTCACACCTCCGCTACACCGAAGACAATATAAATAAACAATGTCACCACTGCAATGTGCAGATGTCGGGAAATCAGCAGCAATACCGCATGGGCCTTATCGAGAAAATCGGGCCTGAGCGCGTCGAGGCGCTCGAAAACAACAACACCCCACACCGATACACCATCGAAGAACTCGAAGCCATCAGGAAGCATTTCAGCGCACTGAGGCGTCATCTCGCCAAAACCAGGGAGGCCGCATGATTTACGACCTCAAATTGCCGCACTGGACATCGCTGCTTAACTGCCCATTCTGTGGTGGCGAGGCAGAACTGGTTGCTGATGGCGATGGCGTTTATGCCGGATGCGCTGCAAAACAGTGCCTGATTAAGCCGATAACCGACACCTATTCAACAAAACGCGACGCAATCCGCGCATGGAACCGGAGGCCAACGTGACCAGAGAACAGATTATCCGATACCAGGCCGAAAGCGTCATGCGCGCCAGACTGCCGCCGGTAGCAAAACATAGCCAGAACCAGACTAAAGCCAAACAGCCAAACAGGGCCGCAGCGTGAATCTTGAAAACACCGTGAAATACCACTTCGCAAAATCCACGCTGATTAGCGACTCTCCGCGCGCTACCGCATCAGATTCACTGACCGGCACCGATATCATGGCTGCCATGGGCATGACACAGGAGCTTGCCGCTTTGGGCTACAGCGCTTTCCTTGGAAAGATGGGCATCAGCCAGAACGACCGCGAGCGGGCGATCTCGTTGCTGGCCGAGTATGCGCTGACCAAATGCGACAAGATTGCCGCGCTGCGCAAGCTCGCCGCTGGGGTTAAGCCGTTGGTCATGCACCAGCTCGCCACCTTCGCTTTTGAGGACTATTCCCGCAGCGCCGCCAGCGTGAAGCAATGTGACTGCTGCAACGGTGAGGGCTTCATTGATGCTGAGGTCTTCAGTATGAAAACCAGTACGCCGGCATGCGCAAAAGAAATCATCAAGAAATCAAAAGAGTGGGGTCTGAAAGTCAACCCTTCTCAGTATCAGAACCGGCGCGAAGTGCGAGAGGTCGCTCGTGTTCTCTGCCATCAGTGTCAGGGGAAAAAGGTCATTAGTTGTGCCTGCTCTGATTGCCGGGGGCGCGGTAAATCGGTGAATCAGGATCTAACTGAGAAGCAGGGAGTGCCGGTGCTGGCAGACTGTAAACGCTGCGGCGGTCGCGGGTACGAGCGGATCCCGTCAACTGAGGCCCACACGGCTGTCTGTCAGATTACGGATGCTATCAGTCTGGACACGTGGAAGAAGTCTGTTAAACCGTTCTACGATCAGTTAATTACGAAATTCGATATCGAAGAAGCCTGGGCTGAAGCGCAACTGAAACAGATAACGCGATAGGGATTGCGGAAATTAGTTAGAGCTATTTACTTTTCCCGAATCTGTGTTAATTTTATTCCAACGATGGGTTAATGCCTTCGTTTCAAGCCCTGCGGTTAACACCGTGGGGCTTTTGCGTTTCTGGAGGATAAGAAAATGCACCAGCAAACGGATAGACCGCAGCCGAAAGGCAAAGCAGCAGTCATGATGCTGCCCCGAGTCGCGTAATGGCGAGCCTGTGTAGTGATGGGTGAGGGTTCATAGATCAAAACAAGCTCCGGTAGAGCAGCGCGAACGCCAGACGCGCACCGGTTATCAGCGGCGATAGAGCGACAGCACCTCAAGGGCATGAGCGTGGCCACTCCGGGTAGTGGCAAAAGTTTTAGGGCTGCGCTAACGCGTGGCCCTTTTTTATTCAGGCCGCCGACAATCACCCTCATAAGCCACGTAGCTATCGTGTCGGACGGCCTCCTCTTACTACATACAGCACCCCGGCCCCATCGGAGGTGAGAGATGTTACGAATGGACAAAATAACCACCGGCGCAGCTTACGGCGCCTCTGCGGGGAGCGTGTTGAACGGCATTCTTAACGCATACAGCCCTGAGCAGTGGAACGCCATTGGCGTACTGGTGGGCATAGTAGTTGCTGTTCTTACGTACCTGACAAATTTGTACTTCAAGATCCGCGAAGATAATCGTCGAGACAGGAGCCAGAATGAACCCGACTCTGAGAAATAAGCTGACGAAGGCCATTCTCGGTGGCTCCGGTGCGATCACCATTGCCGCCGTCATGCTGGGTAATGCTGACGGGGTGGAAGGGCGACGGTATTACGCTTACCAGGATGTCGTCGGAGTATGGACTGTGTGTGATGGACACACTGGCGCTGACGTTCGCAGCGGTCACCGCTACACAGACAAAGAGTGTGATGACCTTCTGCATTCTGATCTGCGAAAGGTGGCGGCTGCCATCGACCCGCTGATTAAGGTTCGCATCCCTGAGCCTACCAGGGCAGCACTTTACTCGTTCACCTATAACGTGGGCGCGGGAGCATTCAGCAAATCAACTCTGCTGAGAAAGCTCAATGCTGGCGATGTAGAAAGTGCCTGCAAAGAGCTGCAGCGCTGGACGTATGCTGGTGGGCAACAGTGGAAAGGGCTTATCACCCGACGTGAGGTAGAGCGCACAGTCTGCGAATGGCAGCAGAAGCCGCAACTATTCAACAATGGTGCTGGACCGCTCAATCCCGGCATATCAACACCGGCACCAGGGGTGTTCTGATGAGACTGCATTACCTAATTGCGATCGCGGTATTCATTCTCTGCCTGTTTGGTGGGTCTTGCTGGTCGGCCTGGTACTACAGCGACAAAGCCAGCCGTGAAAAGGCACGGGCAGATAGCGCAGAACAGCAGGCCGAATCGGCAAACATCGTCACCGCCAATGTCATTCAGACCGTGAACATCATCAACGATATTTCAAAGGCCAACCAGGATGCAAAGAGGCAGATCACAATTGAGTCACAGAGAGCTCAGGCAGATATCAAAGTGGCTGTTGCGGGTGACGATTGCGCTAATCAGTCTGTGCCTGCTGCAGCTGCTGACCGGCTGCGGCAATACGCGGACAGTGTACGTGCCGGTTCCGGTGATACCACTGCCGGCAAGCCTGACAGCTGAGACGCCCCAGCCAGCCATTCCAGAACCGCTGACCTACGGGGCCAGTCTGGATCTGAATGTTAGCCTGCTGTCGGCGCTGGGCCAATGCAATATCGACAAGAGTAGCATCCGGAAGATTGAAGCATCACGCGGCTCAAAGTAGCCATTCCAAAGCTCATCTGCTGGTGGGCTTGATAATGTCGTATCGTTCGAGAAGCCATAATTCGATAGCCAGGCATGCCGTTTTGACAATCTCGGTTATTGACGGTTTTAAGGCGATGACAAGGGATAGGTATGACTCAGGGTACATAAAACCTCCTATAGATTGTGAAGGAGGACGATTCCTTCCTTCTATAGTGCAACCTTAATCATCTCCCTTTAGTCAGGGTTAATTCCAAAGGGAGGCATGGTGGGCATTACAGCAGGCATTCGCTGAGTGCATGTGATAATGTCAAAACACTGTACTCACTGACGCCGCTGAACGGGATTATTTCACTCTCAGAGAGCGAATCGGAACCAGCGGGAAAATGATCGCCGGGTTGCAGGATTACATCAGGCAACAGTGCTTGAAATGATCGTGGCGCAATCGGCTGTCTTATCAGAAGACTCCTTACTGGAAACGAAGACGCGGATGTCACTATTTTAGCGACTACTATCATTAATCCTTCTCAAACTGTGTTTGTTTTGTCGTTCTGTCCGAGCGCCTCTTTTAGGAAGTATAACCAGATATTGGTAATTGGCGGGGCATCGATGTAGGTGTGCAGCGTAGAAGTGGTTGCCTACCATAAACTAACAATAGGGCCGGTTTTGGGTATTTATTAGAATTCGGAATTTTAGTATCGTATGTCGAATGAGATAAACTGCTGCCGAGTAGATATATGAGAACTATTGCAACATGCATGAAATGCTTTCAGGAGCTTGGCCATCCAAGTAATGAAATTGTCTATTTACCATATTACGAAGATAGGATCGCAATTCACAGTTGCTCACATGGACATAAAAATGCTCTCGTGCTTCAAAGCCAGAAGTTTGAGGTCTTATTGGAATCCGGAGCTGAAGCGTTGCTGAAAGGATTTACATTGGAGGCATGCGCAACATTTTATGCGGCGCTTGAAAGAACTTATGAGTTCGCCATCCAAGTCTATGTAGTATCAAGGGATATTGATGGCGAAGCTTTCGTAAGTATGTTTAAGGAAATCGCAAGACAATCAGAAAGACAGATAGGTGTGTTTATGGCTCTGTATCTCCTTGATACGGGGAAGGCTTATAAGTTAGATCCTAGTTTGTCCGAATTTAGAAACAAGGTTATTCACAAAGGGGAAATCCCTACGCCTGAAGCCGCACATGAGTTCTGCTCTAAAATTTACGGGCGGATATCTGAATTGATTGATGTCTTGAAAGTGGCACATTCTGAATCCATTCAAAGTATTGTCATTAATGATATGCTCAAGCGACAATCTAAGTTAGATGCGAATACCACTGTGGCGTCTTCATCTGGAACCTTATTTTTTAGTTTGTCAAATAGCTTGATTAATCGTGATTTCGATTCTAATTTACAGAGCTTTAAGACAACGATAGAAAAAATGTTTGGAGATGAAATTTAAATTCTTCACGCAATTTTATTGCAACCCGCACCCAAATTAATAGTAACTAAACCAGTGTACCCGCTGGTTTTTTGTTGAATCTAATAAGGAGAGGCTATGAACAAGATAGGCAGGCCACTTCCATCACCTGCCTTTGTTGCTGAGTTTGCTCCGCACATTCGGTTGATTCCTACCGATGGACTGTGGGAGTGGGTGCAGGAGCACATCATCGCTGATGGCGCACATCTGCATAATCCCGACCACTTCCACCTTGCTACCACTCACAATTGGGTTAGCCCATTCCAAAGCTCATCTGCGGGTGGGCTTGATAATGGCACCCATCAGCACAGAATTTACTTTTTTGCCATGTTATTTAAGAGTAATCTGACTGCTCTTTTAACAATATGGATTTGTTTTTTATGAAGATATTATGGGGTTTTAGTGTCATCTGTGGTGTGATTGGCTTCCTTCAGGGCGTTGTCGCTGTCTTTGGTGCAACAGGAGCTCCTCAACAAGCAGCTGGTGCGGCTATGGGGCTGGCTTGGGCTGTAATCCCGTACTGCATTTGCCGTGCCATCCAGCAAATGAGCCCACAAAAAGTGATTATTGAGAAGAGCGAATAAGCGCTTAGATTCGCAAATAACCGCCTTCGGGCGGTTTTTTATTGCCATTACCACGGGTGGACCCATCGTAATGGCGGTATGGCTACACTCTTTTCCCGTCAACCGTAACACTGGCATCAGCTGAGCTGTTGGGGATGTAAATTTTGACCTTAGAGCCGCTTTCGGTAATCACCTCAATCGTCACGGATGTTGGCGGTGCGCCAGTATCGTCGCCTGTGAAGGCAGTAACGATCTCTTCTGAGGTTTTATCCTCAATGATTGGCATAAGGTCGCCGTTAACCAAGCCAGCGTAAATCTTCACGTTGCCCATAGGCATCTCCCAAAGGTATTTAAATGGCACTCACTGACAAACAGGATATGTTCTGTCGCGAGTACCTCATCGATTTAAACGCCACTCAGGCAGCAATTCGTGTGGGGTACAGCGCTAAAACTGCTAACCGTACCGCTACAAAGTTGCTGTCAAAAGCTGTCATTCAAAACAGGATTGCTGAACTCAAAGCCAAGCGCAACGAAGATGTGGGTATTGATGCCGATTATGTGCTCCGGCGCTTGGTTGAGATCGACCAGATGGATGTTTTAGACATCCTCAATGATGACGGCAGCCTCAAACCAATTACTTCATGGCCGAAGGCCTGGCGAATTTCTCTAACCGGCCTGGATATCAGCACCACGATACAAAACTTCGACGAAGAGACCGCAGAAACCATCCTCAAAAAGGTTAAGTGGCCTGACAAGGTGAAGAACCTTGAACTGCTCGGTAAGCACGTTCGCGTGCAAGCCTTCAAAGAGCAGGTCGAACAGAAAGTAGTAGCTACCCACAACGTCATGCTGGTGCCGACCAGCGACAACGTGGATAACTGGGAAGCGGCAGCACAGAAACAGCAGAGCGAGGTTCTTGGTGGATGAATTACAAAGCCGTCTGGAAACCTTTGCCGGGATCGCAATCGCTCTCCCTGAGCTGCCCGTGTAACGAAATCCTCTACGAGGGTACGCGTGGACCGGGTAAAACCGCCGCGCAGCTGGCGCGCTTCCGTCGCCTTGTTGGCCTGGGCTATGGCTCGTTCTGGCGTGGCGTGATATTCGATACCGAGTATAAGAACCTCACCGACATCATCACCCAATCGAAGCGAATGTACCGCCTGTTTAACGACGGTGCACGCTATCTGGCGTCGGCCAGTGAATTACGTTGGGTTTGGCCAACTGGCGAAGAACTGCTGTTCCGTTTCGGGAAAGAAGAGGGCGATTACTGGGACTATCACGGGCAGGAGTTCCCGTTTATCGGGTTCAACGAGCTGACAAAACAGCAGTCCGCAGAGTTCTACGAAATGATGTTCTCCTGCCGGCGATCGTCGTTCCGGCCAGAAAACTACCCGCTGGCGGACGGCTCGCTGCTTAAGCCGATCCCCTTGGAGACGTTCAGCACGACCAACCCGTTTGGCATCGGCCATACCTGGGTGAAGAAACGATTCATCGAACCTGCGCCGCGCGGCACCATCATTCGCGAAACACAGAAGGTGTTTAACCCGCAGACCGAACGAGAAGAGGACGTGACGCTTACCCGCGTGGCGATTCACGGTTCGTTCAAAGAGAACCCGTATCTGGATCCGCAGTACATCGCGACACTGATGTCCATCAAGGACCCAAACCGGCGCAAAGCATGGGTAGAGGGCTCCTGGGATGTCACCAGCGGCGGGCGCTTTGACCACTTGTGGAATGCATCGCTGCATGTCATTAAGCCGTTCCGTATCCCGGATAGCTGGACGGTTGACCGCTCCCATGACTGGGGTGAGTCGAAACCCTTCTCTAATCTCTGGTGGGCGCGTGCCGACGGCACCGCCGCAGAGTTGCCCGATGGTCGACAGTTCTGCCCGCCTGCCGGGTCGCTGATACTAATTGGCGAGTGGTACGGCTGTCCGCCTGACGAGCTGAATAAAGGCCTCAATATGTCCTCAACGAACGTCGCTAAAGGCGTGGCTTGGGTGGATAAACGGCTGGTGGGGGAGGAACTGGCTGAACCCGAAGAGATAAAGCTCAACGGGGTCACGCAGGGGCAACTGAATATCATGCCCGGCATCTGCAAGAAAATTGTTCCTGGCCCTGCTGACGGTGCGATCTACAACACCGGCGATGATGAGTTATCTATTGCGCAGAAGATGGAATCACAGGGCGTTAAATGGGTTCCATCCAACAAGAAGCCGGGATCGCGTGTGAACGGTGCGGCCCTGTTTGCTGACATGCTCGAGGCCGTCATTGAAGGTAAGAAACTGGAGTCAGGCACGCCTGAGAAACCAGCGTTTTACGTGTTTGATTACTGCCGTGGCTGGATAAGCCGTGTGCCAGTGCTAGTGCGCGACAGTAAGAACCCTGACGATGTAGACACCCAGCAGGAAGATCACGACTGGGATGGCACGCGCTACGCCGTCCTGCACTTACCGCCGAAGAAAGTCGGCAAAGTCACCAATCTGAGGCTCTAACCCCATGCCTGATATTTCAACACCCAATCTGGACTATGGGAACATGGTGCAGGCGTGGGACATTAACGACGCCCTGATGGGTGGCACGCTGTACATGCGCCAGCTTGGTGAGGCATATCTGCCACGCTGGCCGAAAGAAGACAAAGAGGACTACAAAAAGCGCCTGGCTGTGGCCACGCTGCTGCCTGCTTACGAAGAGACCATCAACCAGAACGTTGGGCGAGTATTTGCGGAGCCAATCCAGCTGGGCGAGAACGTCCCGGACCGGCTGCGCGAGTTTGCGAAGGATGTGGATCTGGAAGGCAGTCGCCTCGATGTGTGGGCGCAGGCGTTCTTCAGCCTGGCGATGCAGTATGGCCTGTCTCATGCGCTGGTGGATTATCCCCGGGTGGACGCCGAACAGGTAAAGACCAAAGCGGATGAGAAAGCCACTGGCGCGCGACCATACGTCACCATGCTCAATCCCCGCCAAGTGATTGGCTGGAAGTCGAAGATGGTCGGCGGCAAGGTGCAGCTCACAGCACTACGCATCAAAGAGGTGGTGGTCGAAGATGGCGACGACTTCGGGCAGACCAAAGTTGAGCAGATTCGACTGCTGACGCCCGGGAAGGTGCAGATTTACCGCAAGGCGACCGGCGACAACGCCCAGGCAAACTGGACGCTGCACGAAGAATGGCAAACCTCCCGCAGGGATATCACCCTGGTCACGCTCTATACCAAGCGCACCGGCTTCATGTGCGGCTCGCCGCCGCTGCTCAACATGGCGCTGCTGAACGTTAAGCACTGGCAGAGCCAGAGCGAGCAGGACAACATCCTGCACGTCGCCCGGGTGCCGATACTGACTGTGTTCGGGTTGGAAGAGGGGCAGGAGTTGGTGATTGGCTCTTCCTCTGCGGCAAGTTTTAACGATCGGCAGAAACAGGGCCTCGAATACGTCGAGCACACCGGATCTTCTATCGGCGCTGGCAAGGAGTCCTTGACCGACCTCGTGGAGCAGATGCGCCAGGCGGGCGCGAAGCTGCTGCGCACTGACAACACCTCCACGAAGTCGGTAGACCAGACCTCAGAGGAAAAGATGCAGGAGCAGTCGCCGCTCTACACCATGGCAACCAGCCTGGAAGATGCGCTCGACAACATCCTGCAGATTATGGCCGAGTACATTGGTGAAAAGGACGGCGGCAACGTCGATGTCCGCACCGAGCTGGATGTTGAGTCGAAAGAGTTCAACCCTCCGGCGGCGCTGGCCATCCAGTCGCTGCGCCAGGGCGGTGATATTCGTCGTGTTGACGCGATTAAATCCCTCCAGAAGCTGAACATCATCGATGCTGATGCGGATCCAGACGTAGTTCTGAATGAATTACTGGCTGAGTCGGCCTCACTGACCGAACCGCCACCTGGCGAGGTGTGATATGGCGCGCACCGTCAATGACAGGCTCCAGGATGAAACCATAGCGCATGGCCTGTATGTTACGCGCTACGGTACTGGCGTTGCCCGGCGAATGGTGTCACTGCTTAACAAAATGGATGCTGACCTGGCTGCCAAACTGCTGGTGCTGTTGGACGGCAAGCGCGCTGATACCTACAGCGCCCGCCGCCTGGCATCACTGCTGGTGGGTGTGCGTGACCTGAACCAGCAGGCCTACGAACCGGTTAACTCTGCGCTGGCACGCGAACTGACGAGCTACGTTGAGTACGAGGCCGGGTATCAACTGGACCTGTTCAGCAGCATCATTCCGAAGCAGATTCTCCAGCACGTTCCACTCCAGAGCATCGCGCCTGAGCAGGTTTACGCTGCGGCAGTGGCGCAGCCCTTCCAGGGGCGGTTGCTGAAGGAGTGGGGGCAGAAGCTTGAAGCTGACCGGCTGGACAAAATCACCAACGCTGTACGCACCGGGTTCCTTCAGGGCGAAACGGTAGAGCAAATCGTTAAGCGCGTTGCCGGTACGCCGAAACTCAACCGCGAGGACGGGGTGATCAACACCTCCCGGCGTGACTTGGCTGTGGTGGCACGCACGGCGGTGAATCACATGGCGGCATCGGCGCGTCAGGACTTCGCCCAGGCCAACAGCGATATCGTGAAGGCCAAGCAGTGGTCATCCACACTCGATACCCATACGAGCCAGTGGTGCATTATCCGCGACCGCAAACTCTACACCCTCGACGGCAAGCCGCTGGGGCACGTTGTTCCGTATCTGCGAGGGCCAGGCAAAATTCACTTCTGCTGTCGGTCTGGTGAAATCCTGATTACCAAATCGTGGGAAGAGCTGATGATTGCGCCCAGCGCGCTGAGTAGCGCCACACGCGCCTCAATGGACGGTCAGGTGCCTGCGCATACCAGTTATGCCGATTGGCTTGCCCGGCAGCCATACGCGCGGCAGGAGCAGGTGCTGGGTGTTACCCGCGCCATGATGCTGCGCGACGGCAAAATCACAGTGCCGGAGTTGTTCACCGATGCCGGGGAGTTCCTGACCCTGGACGAACTGCGCCGCGTGGATGCGTCGGCGTTTGAATAAACGTAAGTGCAGGAGTGGCAATGCAACTTCCTTCAACGTGGAAATCCAGAGGCCAGAAGAACCATTTGGTGACTGAGTTTGCCGATGGCGATACCACTCTCGTCGTTTATAAATTCTGGCTCCGGAGAAAACAAAGATGGAGCTATGTCACCGAGGAAAGATGGCTGGTTGAATACGAGCTTGGTCTCATTTCCAAACAATCCTAACAGGCTGCCTCCGGGCAGCTTTTTTATGCCTGCCGCTGAGCGGATGCGACGCGGTGACCGGGTCGGATGACCTATTACCAATGGCCGGAAGGCTGGAGCAAAACAATGAAACTCAAACTCGATGCTAACGGCAATGTGGTCGTTGAAAACGGTATGCCGGTTTACACCCATGATGACGGCAAAGAAATCCCGTTCGACGCGGTCGCAGCGATGACCAAAATCACTTCCCTGAATGGTGAAGCGAAGACTCACCGTGAGGCGAAAGAAGCGGCGGAAGCCGGTCTCGCGAAATTCGCTGGCATCACCGACCCGACCAAGGCGATCGAAGCCCTGGAGATGATGACCAAAATCGACCAGAAAAAGCTGATCGACGCCGGCGCCGTTGACCAGGTTAAAGCCGAAATCACTAAGGTCTTCCAGCAACAACTGGACGAAGCCAATGGGCGCAACCAGAAACTGGAAACCCAGCTCTACGACGAGATGATCGGCGGTCGCTTCGGTGGCTCTAAGTTCATCACTGAGAAGATGGCGATCCCGGCTGAGTTCGTGCGTTCCCACTTCGGCCAGAACTTCAAAATCGAAGACGGCAAGGTCGTGGCCTACGACGGACAGGGCAACAAGGTGTTCTCCCGCACCAAACCTGGTGAACTGGCTGGCTTCGACGAAGCGCTGGAATCTCTGGTCGAGTTGCATCCGCAGAAAGACTACATCCTCAAAGCGTCCGGCAATAGCGGCGGTGGCTCCCAGCAGTCGCAGCATCAGGCCGGGCAAAAAACCATGAAACGCGGTGCGTTTGATTCCCTGGATAACGCTGGCAAGCAGGCTGCGTTGAAAGACGGCGTCAGCATCGTCGATTAAATCGAAAGGAGCCATAAATGGCAGGCAATACCCTCACTGGTCTGATCCCGACCATCTATACCGCGCTGGACGTTGTTTCCCGCGAACAAACTGGCTTCATTCCTGCTGTTGCGCGCGACGCAAAAGCAGATGCAGCGGCGAAAGACCAGACCGTGCGTGCGCCCGTCGCACCTGCGGCCACCACTGAAGACATTGTACCGGGCCCGGCAGCACCGAATACCGGTGAACAGACCATCGGTGGTGTGGATGTGAAAATCACCAAATCCAAAATGGCCCCGGTCAAATGGAACGGTGAAGAGCAGTTGGCACTTGGCCCGGCTGGTACCTACAACATCATTCTGGCCGACCAGTTCAAACAGGCGTTCCGCGCCTTGTCGAACGAAGTTGATGCTGACCTTGCTGCATTGTACCTCAACTCCTCGCGCGCTGTTGGTGCACCGAAAGATACGCCGTTTAGCATCAAGGACGATCTGTCAGATGCGGCACTGGCACGCCAAATCCTGACCGATAACGGCGCGCCAACCACCGACCTGCGCATGGTGCTTGGCGGCGAAGCGATGGCATCCATTCGTGGTAAGCAGTCCGTATTGTTCAAAGCGAACGAGGCGGGCACTGACCAACTGCTGCGTGAAGGTGTTATCGGTCGCATCATGGGCTTCAACCTCCATGAGTCCTTCAGCATTAAGCGCACCGCGAAAAGCACCGCGGCTGGTTACAAGGTCAACGGTGCCAAGAAAGAGGGCGATATCATCGTTGCTATCTCGGCGGGCACCGGCGGCATTGCTGCGGGCACTGCTGTGAAGTTTGATGGTGATGACAACCAGTACCTGGTTGTGGCAGCAACGTCTTCCAGCATTACCATCAGCGCACCAGGCCTCCGTCACTGTGCTCAGCGAGTTTACGCCGAACATGGCGTTTGACCGCGGTGCATTCCTGCTGGCGAGTCGCACCCCTGCGATGCCTGAAGGTGGCGATACTGCTGATGACGTCATGAACGTGACCGATCCGGCATCAGGCATCACTTTCCAGGTTGCTCTGTACCGTCAGTACCGTCAGGTGCGTTACGAGGTCGGTCTGGCGTGGGGTGTGGCCGCCGTGGCGCCGCGCCATTCCGCCATCATCATGGGCTAACCACAGGGGCTTCGGCCCCTTTGTTTTTCAGGAGGCCCAATGGCCGGATTGACCAGAGAGCAGCGCGCACAGCGCGAGGCTGAAAAGCTTGCGGCGCAGAACGGCACTGAACATGCTCCTGCCCAGCAGGAACAGCAGCAGGAACAGCAGCAGGAACAGCAGCAGGAACAGCAGCAGGAACAGCAGCAGGAACAGCAGCAGGAACAGCAGCAGGAACAGCCAGGCATTGAACTGGTGGTCATGGTGCGTGATATCCCTGAGTTCCCCGGCGGCCCGTTGAGCGCTGATGTTCATCCTGACGAAGTTGACAACTGGCTGGCGCTGGACTGGCGTCTGGAGGAATAACCATGCTGGTGGCCGATCCTCATTCGCCAGACTTTAACACCTACGCCAGCGTTGTTGACCTGCGCGCGTTCGCGGCGGGGCGCGGATATACCGTACCTGCCGATGATGGTGAGTGCGGCCAGATGCTGATGCAGGCGATGGACTATCTGGAAGGGCAGCAATGGCGCGGCCAGCGCTCCAGCGCAACTCAGTCGCTGTCGTGGCCTCGCTCTGGCGTGCGATTCGATGGCGTTGACCTGCTGGATGATGCTATCCCACAACGGCTGGTTGATGCGCAGTGCCGCCTGGCTATCGAGTCGCAGGAGATTGACTTAACGCCTTCGGTTGCTGGTGGCGGCGCGGTGACGATGGAGCGCGTCGAGGGGGTAATAACCGTTCAGTATGAGGCGGGCACGAACAAGGCTGCGCCGTCGTTCCCCTGGTTCTATTCCTCGCTGCGCGAGCTGGTGGTGGGTGGCAATCAAATCCGTATCGAAAGGGGCTGATATGGCAATCAACTACCTCCGTATGCGAGCTACCGCAACCCGACTGCTAACCGAAAACGGCAAAACCTACCAACTGACCCGCGGCGGCAGCATCACCCGCGATCAGTTCGGTAAAGAGGTCACCATCCCAGCCATTACCGCGACCGTCACTGGCGTTATCACCGAATACTCCTCCCGCGAAATTGATGGCTCCCTGATCGCCACCGGCGATAAGAAGCTGGCGACCACGTTCGAAACGGAAGTGCGTATTGATGACCGCATCGAAATCGACGGCAAGAAATGGCGCGTGGTGCAACCGAACCCGGTTAAGCCTGCTGACGTGCTTATCTCCTACAACATCCAACTGAGGGCGTGAGTATGGCCAGCACAGCTAATCAGCCGTTCCTGGCTGCCATTCAGTTATTCGTGGATAGTTCTAAGCAGGAAATGGACGAGGTTGTGCGCCGGACGGGTATCAAAATACTGGGCCGCCTGGTTGAGATGTCCCCCGTGGGTCAGCCTGAAACGTGGGAAGTGAATCAGACGGCGTCAGCCTATAACACTGCCGTTCGTGAGCATAACGCAGCGCTTCGCGATGACCCAGCAAACGTGACGAAGTCCGGGCGCCTTAAACGCGGGCTGCGAGTGAACGACTCGATGGACATCAAAAAGCCTGACGGCTATGTCGGCGGGCGCTTCAAGAACAACTGGTATGTGGGCTTTGATAGCCAGCCGACCCAATCCAACGATACACCTGATGCCTCCGGCCAGGGTTCCAACTCCCGCGGTCTGGCGGTGCTCGAGGTGTTCCGGGTAGGCCAGGTCAGCTCGATTTTCTTCACCAATAATCTGCCATATGCAGCAGCACTGGAGAACGGGCATTCCGGCCAGGCACCCGGCGGCATGGTGGGTATCACTGCGCTGGATGCTGCGCAGTTGTTCCGTGAGGCAATGAGCGAGGTGCGCAATGGCCAGTGACCAGTCAATGCGAATTGCTGAACTACTGGAGAGCCGCATTGCGGTTATCTGCTCTTCTCTCGGGCTGCCAGTAGCCTGGCCGAATATACCGTTCACTCCCCCGGATAGCTCACCATACGGGCGTGCTTATGTTCTGCCGGCGCAGACGGTGGGGCAAGACCTGGGTGGTCAATTGCGAACCTATCAGGGCATCCTGCAGTTCAACGTCATTGATCCCGCAGGTGGCGGCGTCACTCAGGCCAGGGGGCTGGCAAAGTCTGTCGCTGATGCGTTTCCGGAGGGACTTCCGCTGGTGGATGGTGACCTGACGGTCTACATCAACGGGCCGCCACAGATTCGCTCACCAATACAGGATCGCCCGACCTCTGCACCAAACGGCAGTAGTGGCTCCATCACCTATACCATCCCCATCGGCATGCAATATCGCGCTGATTACTGACCCGCCGCCCGGCGGGTTTTTTATTACCTAAATTCAGGAGAATGCAATGGCATTCGCAATCCCTAACGGGTCGCGTGTAAACGTGGCCAAGGCCTATCTGGCCGCAATTACCTTTACTGCGGCATCCAATGCGACGGAATGCGAACTGACCGTTGCCTCGGCTGCCGGCATTCTGGCTGGCGATGTTGTCCAGGTTAACTCTGGCTGGCTGAAGCTCGATAACATGGTACTTCGCGTGAAGTCGGTCACTGGTACCAAAATCGTGCTGGAAGCGTTCGATACCACCGATACCAATAAATTCCCGGCCGGTACTGGCGCGGGCACGCTTCGCAAAATTGACTCGTGGATCACCATGCCACAGGTCATGACCTTATCTACCGAAGGTGGCGACCAGCAGACCATCAGCGTGCAGTTCCTGGAAGATGATAAGGCTCGTACTATCCCGACGTTTAAAAACGCGGTCGTTCAGGTCTATACCTTCGCTCACGATCCGTTGCTCGCCATCTACAAACGACTCATTGAACTGGATGAGTCAAGCGATACGACGGCAATCTGGTTCCACAACCAGCGCGGCAAGGCTGACCGTTACTATTCTGCGAAAGTCTCATTCCAGAAGGTTCCAAAGACTGAAATCAACGCCGTAGAAAGCAACGAAGCGCGCATGAACTTCGAATCGGATATGCAGATTTACCCGATCGCTGACTCTTCCGCTGTGCCGCTGGCGTTCCTGACAGACCTGCTGGCAACCAAGTCTGTTGCCTCTGGCTCACCTCTGGACCTGGCTGTTGTCATGCAGGGTGGTTCAGCGCCTTACACCTACGTATGGAAGAAAGGAGGTACCGCCATTCCTGGCAAAACCGCTTCGACGTTCAATATCCCATCGGTGGCATCCGGCGATGCAGGCTCTTATACCTGCGAAGTCACCGACGCCGCAGGCAAGACGCTTACCTCGGCTGCTTGCGCCGTCACTGTCAGCTAATCCTTGAAACCCGGTTCGCCGGGTTAATCAGTGCCTCGAACAGTTCTCTTTGAAATATGCATTTACTCCTACAAGGACAGTATCAATCGTGTTTTACTGGAGTTTGGAGGAACCTACTCAAAGTAAACCCCTGAATTTTTGACTAAAGATAATAATTAATCCTGTCGATAACTAAGCGATTTTTTGAGTTAAAACTAAAGTCGATTGATGCAAGGGGATATGTTTATGAACTTTTTGATTTTTGTACTGGCTATTGTCGTTGCTGTTTTCGTTTATAGAAAATCCAAAAGCAGATCATTGACGAAAGGTCGGAGCAAGGTTAGAGCAACTGTAACTGCATTTGCTTTATCATTTTTTTCTTTCATCATTCTTCTCTCGTTTGGAAGCAAGGAGCAGTCTTCAGTTCAAGAGAAAACAGTCGCTACTCTTAAGGATTCAGGCGGAGAAAAAGTCGATTTTGATCTGGTGGATAATTTTCAGAAGTCAATCTTTGATGAAATTAAGGCCATGCCAAATGGCGTCAACTATTCTAAGGAAGTATTTGATAGAGATAGAGCTTTATCCATCTTCAAGAACTATGGCGTTCGCATGAAAGATTTTGACTCAAACGTCAAAGATATTTGTAGTGCTGGCTATAACAAATGGCAGTCCTTCTATAAGTACGAAACAAGCACATGGTTACCATTAAACTCTGAAAATTATATTGTCCAGGCTGAAGTTGAGCGAAGGGATGCCTTTAATAAAAAGAATATGGAAATGCTCAAAATTGAAACGAAAAAAATGATGGATTGCTTCTTTGAGGAGTCGCAAAAGTTACCTCAGCACATTACGCGTCAGAAACGGGATGTGTGAGAAGAAGAGCGGTTCTTAAATTAAGTTTGAAGAGTAATAAATAATCAAGCCAATAATCCCAAGCCTCAATTACTTGAGGCTTTTTTAAGAATTTTAAATTTTCATTCACCTTAATAACCCGCTCCGGCGGGTTTCTTTTTTTCTAAGGAACCGAAATGACCCAATTCTCCCTAATCCCAAACCCAACCTTCTCCGCAACTGCCAGCATCCCGCGCGCCGGTACCGAAGACGGCAAGCTGACCTTCACCTTCCGCCATAAGACGCTGGAAGAACTGCGCGCGATGGACGAGAAACTGCAAAAGGATGCAGCAAGCAAGAAAGCTGCTATTGAGCCGCAGGCCGATTATCTGATGGAAATCGTTGATAGCTGGGCGCTGCCGGATGAGTTCACCCGCGACAACGTGCTCGTCCTGCTTAAGAACTACCCGCGCGCGTTCGACAGTATTGGCCTGGCTTACACCAAAGAGCTGATGGGTATCCGCGAAAAAAACTGAGGCAGGTCGCCGCAGCGATGTATACGCCCGGGCCGACTCTTGCGGAGTTGAGCGCTTTTGGTTTAACGCCTGAGGACGTAGAGGAAAAGGTGGGGATCCTGCCGTCGGTTTGGAAAACCTTCACCATCTTCTCCACGCTGGCGACCCAGTGGCGAGTTGGCGCGAGCGGGGCGACCGGCCTTGATTACAACGTACTCCCCTGGATGTTTGAGTTACACGGGGTTGAGGATGCGGCGGCCTGTATGACTGACCTTCAAATCATGGAAAGCGAGGCGCTTAAGGTAATGCATAAGGAGACGAAATAATGTCAGACCAAATCGCCTCGATTACTTTGAGGGCTGATGTTGCCGACCTGAAAACAGCCAGCAATGAACTGGATAAACTCGGAGAGGCAGCGGCTGGTGCCGTCGGCAAAGCTGATGACCTGAATAGTGTTTTCCGTGCCGGTGCTGAGTCTACCAAACAAGGCACGGCAGGGATTAAGGAGCAACAGACCGCGCTGAAGGGGCTGCTGGAGAACATCGACCCAGTAAACAAGGCGCTGAACCGGCTTGACGAGCAGCAGGCAGCGCTGCGTAACTTCCAGGCGAAGGGATTTCTTGATACCGATTCGTTCCAGACGTATAGCAAAATCCTGGACGATACCCGCCTAAAGCTGACTGACACTGGCGAAGCAGCGGCGAAAGCTCAGGCTGAACTGGCAGCCACCCAGGCCGCCGAGAAGCAATCTGCCGCGCTGAAAAATCTGCTGGGTTCCATCGATCCAACCATCCGGGCGTTCAACTCGCTGGATGAGCAGCATGCGCAGTTGGTGGCGCACTTCGAGTCTGGGCGCATCAATAGCGCTCAGTTCGAGCACTTCAACACCATCCTGAACCAGACACGTGAGCGACTCACTGGCGTGGCTGACGTTCTGCCAGAGGCGCTATCCCGCCAGGAAGCAGCGGCTCGCCGTGCCGGTATCTCCGTGGGCCAGTACAGTGCCGCCATGCGCACGTTACCAGCGCAGCTCACCGATATCGCCACACAGTTGGCTGGTGGGCAGTCTCCGTTCCTTATCCTGCTCCAGCAGGGTGGGCAGATTAAAGACTCATTCGGTGGAGTTGGAAACACCCTAAAAATTTTACTGACCTATCTCAACCCGACAACTGCCACGCTCGGATTAGCGGCACTGGCATTTAGCGGATTAGCCGTTGCTGTGTACAAGGCCCGACAGGAGATAGATGAGGCTAACCTCGCGGTCAAAGACACACTGGGGATGAGCGGGGAGTATGCGAGTAAACTGGCGTTAAATATCAGGGCGATCGCCGATGCATCCGGGGATTCAATCAAGAATGTTACGTCGCTGTTCATCTCAACAAAGGATGGCGCAGATGAAGCCGTACAGAAGATGCTTTCTGTGGGGATCAGCTACCAGGATGCGAAAACAAAGATAGCTGAGTACAAAGGTTCTTCTGATTTCACCAGCATTAACGAGTCCATAGAGGCGCATCGTCGGCAGGTTCTCGGGATCCCAGATGCATGGAGTTCCGCGGCTGAGGCAGTCAAAAATTATTACACCGGTGCAGATCAAGGAAAGCAAAGCGTCGCCCTCGGCGGGGCGATTGACCCTATTACCGCCACCATTGAGCGAGCTAAAGCGCTCAGAGAAGGTCTAAACAAGGCAACGATAGAGGGAAACCTTGCGGTAAAAGATTCGGTTGACTGGATTAACAAAGAGTACCTTGCCGCAGACAGCGTGGCCAATGCAGAAGAACGCCTCAGGAAGGCGAGGGAGCAGTCCCGGAAAATTGCATTCTCAGGCGATAAGGAAGCTATTGCGAATGCTCAGCAGCTTATTGCCTTGCGTCAGAGGGAGGTCGTGGATGCAATAAAGCAGAGGGATAAAAAGGATAATCCCAAATCACCCGCCGTTAAGGTTGATGCTGGTGATCGCACCATCGAAAACTATCAGGCGCAGTTGAGGACATTGACTCAAACCCTTGAGACGTTACGACAGACCGGTGATACGCAGGTTAAAAACACTGAGCTCAGCAAGCAGCAATCTCGCTTCGCCGAACTGGATGAGGCGGCAAGGGCCAGGGCGTTAACCACCCAGGAGCAGTCTCTGCTTGCCAGTCGAGAGACAATTTTGAATGCCGCCAAGTTGGTGGATCAGAAGAACAAAGAGATTGAGGCTCAGCAGAAGGTTAATGGCCTGGCGCAGCAGGCGAATAAGTATGTGACACAGATGTCCGAAAAGACCGCTGCATTGCAGGATGGTGCTGGTTTGAGCAACCGTCAGGCGCAACGGTTACGTGAGGAGGCACAACTCCGCCAAGGCTGGTTGAACAGTGGCGGCAAGCTTGAAGATGCTGGCTATGAAAAGGAACTGTCAGCCCTCAGGAATTATTACGCTGAAGAGGATAAGCTGCGAGGCGACTGGAAATCAGGGGCGGTTAGTGGCTGGAATGAATATCTGGACTCTGCTACCGACACATACGGAGCGGTTAAGAACGTGGCAGGCTCCGCGCTCACCGGAATATCCGATATGCTGACCGACCTTGTGATGACCGGCAATGCGTCAATTAAGTCGTTCGGGATGTCGATGCTGAAAATGATCGCGCAGGTCGTGAATCAGCTGATGGTCGCCTATGCAGTGCAAGCAGCTATGGGCTGGATTGGTAGTAGCTCAGCACCCTCGACAGGGGGAGGGCAGTCATTTGCTGTTCCTTCTCCACACCTTAACGCCAAAGGCGGTGTATATGAGTCACAGGGGCTGCACAGCTATGTGAATGGAGTCTACGATTCACCTCAATATTTTGCATTCCAGGGCGCTGCCAGGTTTGCCAAAGGGGGTGTGTTTGGTGAGGCGGGGCCTGAGGCCATCATGCCGCTGACGAGAGATTCTGCTGGGCGGCTTGGTGTCAGGGCGCAGGGCGGCGGTGGATCCCAACCTCAGGTCAACATTGATATTTACGTCGACAATAAGGGCAACACATCATCAACCACTTCTGGTAATGGAAGTGATGCTGCAAGGGCGCTAGGGAAGGAAATCGAAGCCAAGGTGACTGAGATCTTAGTGAGGGCATCAAGGAGCGATGGCCTACTCGGACGACGGTTCCAGACGAAGTAATTTTCATTGAAGTGATTTTGAGAAAGCAATATCGCACGTACCTGGTTACACCAAAACATCCCCTGGTTATTATGCACAAAGCCATACTAATCAGGGGATGATAATGCGCTTTTCAAGAACTGTGGTTTTGCTATTAGTTATTGGGGTAAGTGGATGCAAAAATTTAACTGATTTAAGGAGTAAGGATCCTGACCTTACGCTTACTTCAAGTAAGTCGACGCAAGAAGTGGCAGAATGTTTGCTATTTGGATGGCAGTCTCAAAAGCTTCTGGATGGCAGCACAATAAATACGTTTATACAGCCATATCCTGGGGGCAAGACGGTTTATACCGAGAACTACACCGCGGCAGCAGATATTGTTAAATATGATGCTGGTTCACAGGTAAGGCTATACCTACGGAGTTGGTATATTAGAGATACTTTCGAAAAGATAGCAAAAACATGCATTTGACCAAAAGCCTCGCCACGCGGGGCTTTTTTACACCTATAGCCGAGAGGCAGGGGAGCATTATGACTTTAGAAGAACGCATTGAAGCGCTGGAAGCGGCGATTGCAAATCAGCGGAACGACATGAAAGAAGCCGTTAGTTCAGCCATCCAGAACGCGATGCGTCCAGGTGGTTGCCTGTACACTGCGTTAAAATCAGATACGCCATTCAATGTTGCTTGCGGTCAGGTGTTCATTGAGATGCCAAAATTAATGCGGGAGCGGTAAAAGCGGCCAAGATTTTGGCCGCCATACGTTATAAAGAAATATTAGATTAGAGCAGAAGCTCGATTTGATTATTTCTATTATATACAACCTCTATATTTTGGCAAAGCACCTAGCCGCATCGCCTAAATGGCATCAGCAAATTGAGAATGCCTTGCATTCTGATATGGGGTTGAAGCGATATCCGCTTTCTGCTTACGGATTGCCATGGTTTCATAGTAATGCTGAGCAGTAGCCGTCTCGATGAAGTCAACATCATTCCCAGCGATTTCAAAAACAGCCTCTTTAATTTCGCTTAATTTTATATTGAAAAATTCTTTACGTTTATTAACTAGGTTAGTACGTTGTTCATTGAAGCGCTGGTGGAGCATGTTTTCCATCGCAGGGGCATCTTCACTGAAGATCATTGCATGTACATCGAAAAGGAATGGGACAGATGCACTACCCAGTTCATCCACTCTATCTTGAGGATCAAGACGCCGCGTCATACCAATTTTAAATACATCATCACCAAACGAGCCAACATTAGAGATAACGTACACGTGGCCGCGTTTAGTTTGCTGGGCCATAGAAAGGGCTTTTTGACCTTTCAACAATGCATCTTCTAAGGCATGTTCTAATTCGGATACCTTCGCTTGGTGCTTCGCCACTTGTTCAGCTGTCATTTGGGCTAACTTCGATTCCATTTCTTTACGGGCTTTATCCAACGCTTTTTGGGCGCGACGTTCTTCATCTTCAGCCTCTCGAAGTGCACGATCGATTTCGGCTTGGGCTCGCTTCTCTTCAGCCATCTGGGCGCGGATTTCACGTTGTTCCTCTCGCTCTTCTTGCTTTTTCAAGCGATATTCATGTGTAAGTCGAAGTTCATCTAGCTTCAAATCTAAAAAAGCACGATTGATGTAAATCTGATTAACTTCATTCATCTTATTCAAGGCATCAAAGGCTTTATAAATTCTTTGCTCCATTTGATGGACGTTTTTGAATGTGCAGTTTGCAATAGCTGCATCACATTCGCCATTGAATGCACGCGCTGTCATCTGAATACCGCGAGTGGTCATTTTACGGCCTTCACTTTTGGAGCCACCAACCGTCCATTCTGCAGGGCAGTGAATTGCGCCAAATTCAGTTTTGTCACGTAGCAGGTTTTTTTGTCGTTCACGACATGCCTTGATCGCATCCTGAAAACTAGACGAGGTATCAAAATCGAAGTGTGGTGCATAGAACCCCATGTCGGCAAATTCCATATCATCTTTATAAATTGACAGGGCTTCTTCCAACTCATCGTAAGTGATTTTTTTCTCACGATAGGATTTACGCAGTTCATCAATCTGTTTTTCAATTTCTGTACGCTTGACTCTCTGTGTTTCTAAAGCAGCCAGTGCCTCTGCGTTCATCCGTTTCGCAGCTAAACGGGCATCGGATAGAATATCTTCTGCACGCTGAGTTATAGATTTTGCATCGCGTTCACCGGCTGCAATCGTCTTGACAGCCTCAGCTTTTGCCTCGTTAAGGCTGTGTTGTGAATCATTGATTAACTCTTCAGCGCTTTGCTTGGCGGCATTCACGATTCGTTCAGCTTCTGCCTCAGCATTGGTGATTGTTGCATAGCGCTCAAGTCGTGCTGCTTTTTCTGCTGCATCGGCTTTGGCTGACTTTAATTTAATGATATTAATCACGAAAAGGGTTAAAACCACTACTAAAGCTACAGCCCCAATGGCTGCATAATGCACAATATTCATTAAACTATCCCTGTGAATTGGTTAGCTATGATGGATAAAAATATCGACGGAGTGTCATATATTTCATCATGTTATAAATGCGAAGTAACTAATTCTTTTCTCTAGGATATTGTTTCAAATCAATTTTTTCATTGGCCTAATTAACAGCCTGATTTTCAACCCAGCTCCGGCTGGGTTTTTTTATGGAGCAAATATGGCAGTTGAAACTTACAACTGGCACTCGCAGCTCGGTGCGGGTGCGGTCGAATACAGCCAAACAATACGGTCTGCGCAATTCGGTGATGGTTACGAGCAGGTGGCTGAGAACGGCATTAACTCCACCGCTATTCAGATCCCAATGAAGCACGCAGGAACGGAGGCGGAAGTAAACGCAGTCCGCGACTTCCTGTTGGCGCATACCGTTAAAGCATTCGTCATCACGCCGCCTGGCGAGGAGATGGGGCTGTATCGGGTAGTACCAGACTCTGTGCGCAAAAACCAAGTCAGCAGCAAATTCGCTGAACTGACATTCACGATTAAGCGCGCCTATGGCGTCTATGCCTGAGGTGGAGCATGACAGCACTGATTGATACAGCTGCATTGCTGGCGCCGGGTGGCAGAGTCCGTCTGGTAGAGGTTGATGCGTCTGAGTTTAGCGGCGGGATCCACCGCTTTCACTACAGTCCTTTCCCTCATACTCCAGCGGAGATTGATGCGGCCGCCGGCGATGAGGACAAGCTGGGGCCAAAACCCATTATCTGGGACGGAAAGACTTTCGATTTCTGGCCATTCCAGATTTCTGATCTTGCAATCTCAACCGATCAGGCCGCCGAGCCGAAACTTAGTGTCTCGAACCTTGACGGGCATATCACGGCACTCTGCCTGCAATTCAAGGATATGGTTAACGCGAAGGTAAGTATCATCGACACCTACGCTGTTTATTTGGATGCGGTGAACTTCCCGGGCGGTGCGAACCCGACAGCAGATTCGACGATGTTCACCCTCCAGACCTTCTGGCTGGACACTAAAACCTCAGAGGATGATGAGGTGGTTACGTGGTCACTCAGTAGCCCGGCGGATTTGCAGAACCTGGTTATTCCTACCCGGCAGATCACATCACTCTGCGAGTGGGCGTTGCGCGGCCAATACCGTACTGGAGACGGCTGCACCTACAACGGCACGGCCTACTTTGATGCCAAGGGCAACCCGGTTGCCGATCCGGCACTGGATGTATGCGGTGGCTGCCTCAGTGATTGCCGGAAGCGCTTTGGTGCTGGCCTGGCAGAGCCCAATACCGCAACTCTCGACTTTGGCGGATTTCCAGCAACGGTGCTTTTTTCCCGATAACCGGACATCAAAATGAACAAAACGATTATTAATGCCATCCGGGCGCAAGCGCTGGAGGAATCGCCGCGCGAGTGCTGCGGCCTCGTCATCCAGTCAGGGCGACGTCAGCGTTATGTGCCCGTACCGAACAGCCATGAAAACCCATCTGAGCATTTCCGTATCGATGGTGAGCACTGGGCAAATGCCGAGGACTCCGGGACCATTATTCGAGTCATCCACTCTCATCCTGGCGACGGCGCCAGGGCTATACCATCAGACCTCGATCGTCAGCAATGCAACCAGTCCGGTGTGGTATGGGGCATCTACGCGCCTGATTGCGATGAATATGCCGAAATCACGCCGGATGCCATCCCACTTATCGGGCGCCCGTTCATTCTGGGCTCTCACGACTGCTGGGGGCTGGTCATGGACTGGCATACCACCCAGGGTGTAACGCTGACTGATTTCCGGGTCGATTACCCGTGGTGGGAAAGCCAGTACCCGGACAACCTCTATTTCGATAACTGGGAGCGGGAAGGGTTCAGTGAATGTGACCCGGCGCCAGGCTGCATGGTCATCATGCAGGTCGAATCAGGTAAGTGGAATCACGCAGGGATCATTACTGAAGAGGGTGAACTGCTTCACCACCTGTACGGCCAGCCATCCTGCGTCACGCCATATGTGCGCGGCTACTTCAAAGACCGGACGATGATCTGCGTTCGCCATAAAAATTTGCCAAAGGAGATTCAGTCATGGCGCGGTTAACCACGATTCGCCTGTACGGCGTACTGGGCGCCCGATTTGGGCGCGTACATAAACTGGCGGTGCAGACCTCAGCGGAGGCTGTGAAGGCACTTTGCATCAATTTGGATGGGCTTGAAAGCTATCTCATGAATGCTAAAAAAAAAGGCATGACGTTTGCGGTGTTCCGTGGCAAACGCAACGTAGGCGTTGAGGACTTCAAAGACCTGGCCGGTGACAGCGATATCCGCATTGCTCCCGTAATGGAAGGGGCGAAGAAGGCGGGCATGTTCCAGACCATTCTTGGGGCTGTGATGATTGTTGCGGGATTGGCTTTGGGGCCTGTTGGTTGGGGCATTGTTGGTGCAGGTTTTGCTAACGGCCTAATTATTGCCGGGATCTCATCGATGGCTGGTGGTATCTATCAGATGCTTTCGCCACAGCCCGGTGGTTTACAGATGCGCCAGGACGCTGACAATAAACCATCCTACGCATTTGGCGGAGCGGTCAACACCACTGCAATGGGCAACCCGGTCGCCATCCTTTACGGAGAAAGAGAAATCGGCGGCGCCATCATAAGTGCAGGGATAGTCGCCGAAGATATCTGACGACTCCTTACCTTTCAATAAGCACCCAATTGGGTGCTTTTTTTATGGATGCAATATGGCAACGATTACTGGTGCGAAGGGCGGCAGCCAGAAGCAGCACACGCCTGTAGAACAGCCTGATTCAGCTCAATCTATGGCGCGCTGCCGTATGCTGCTGGCGCTGGGCGAGGGTGAATTTGCTGGTGGACTGGATGCCACGCGCATCTTCCTGGATGGTACGCCTTTGGGCAATGCCGACGGCTCAATGAATTTTGAGAATGTCTCCTGGGACTTTCGCCCAGGCACTCAGGTTCAGACTCCGATCCCCGGCTTCCCTGCAGTGGAAAACGAGACCAGCATTGGCGTGTCACTGACCAAAGCGACGCCGTGGACGCGCGCAATTAGCAACACGCAGATTGATGCGGTGCTTGTGCGTGTCGGTATTACCGGACTGCAGCAGCAAAAGAATGACGGCGATATTGTCGGGACCACAGTCAGGTACCACATTGACATTGCCGTTGATGGTGGGGCGTATAGCACCGTGATGACCAAAACGGTCACGGAGAAGCTGAGTTCACTCTATGAACTGACGCACCGCATCAACTTGCCAAAAGCTACAACCGGTTGGCAGATACGCGTAGTTCGCGATACCGCTGACAGCACCAGCCAGATGCTACAGAACAAAACCCAAGTACAGGCTATCACCGAGGTCATCGATGCCCGTCTGCGTTATCCGCACACCGCGCTGCTGTACGTGTCGTTTAACGCTAAATCGTTCAGCAATATCCCGAAGATATCCTGCAAGCCGAAAGGCCGCGTAATCCGCATCCCGCAAAACTACGATCCCGTTGCGCGTACGTACAGTGGCACCTGGGACGGTACATTCAAATGGTCCTGGAGTAACAACCCGGCGTGGATTTGGTTCGATGTACTGACTGAACCGCGTTTTAGCCTCGGGCGCCGGGTAACAGTGGATATGCTGGATAAGTGGGAACTTTACCGCATTGCCCAGCGCTGCGACCAGTTGGTACCAGACGGGAAAGGCGGTACCGGCACAGAGCCCCGCTTCATATTCGACGTGTACATTCAGGCGCAGGCCGATGCATGGCAGGTGATCAAGGATATTGCCGCTGGCTTCAACGGCATGACGTTCTGGGGCAACAACATGTTCAATGTTGTCTCCGATATGCCGGCCGACACGGCGAAGTTGCAGATCATGACTCGCGCATCCGTCGTGGGCAAACCGAGCTATTCCAGCGGCAGCGAGAAGAACCGCTATTCCAGCGCGCTGGTCAACTTCAGTGACCCAGACAACCACTACCAGGACCGCACGACGGCGGTCATGTTTCCGGAACTGGTGAAGCAGTTCAAGTTCAAGCAGACGCAACTGACGGCCATCGGCTGCTCGCGAGAGAGCGAGGCTCAGCGCCGCGGTGGCTGGGCGGTCTATTCGAACTCTCTCGATCGCATCATTACGCTGCAAACTGGGCTGGATGGCTACATCTATGTGCCGGGTACTGTGTTCGCCTTTGCTGATGAACGCATGTCTGGCAGGGTGTACGGTGGCCGTGTTGTTGCCTACGATGCTTCGCTGAGGGCGGTAACGACTGACCGCGGAACCAGTGCGGTAGCTGGTGATACGCTAATGATCCGCACGTTGGGTGGCATTGTTGAGAGCCGAATTATTCAGGCGGTCAACGGAGCGCAGCTGATTGTGGACATGCCTTTCACCGCACAACCGCAGCCTAACGCTGTATTTGTTATCGATGCAGGGCAGTTACGCCTGCAGTATTTCCGCGTGACCAATCTGGCGTTCAATGATGAGGAAAACACCTTCAGCATTACCGGCGCAGAGTACAACGCGTCGAAATATGATGCCGTTGATAACAATGCGCGCCTGGACACGCCGCCGATCAGCCTGATACCGACCGGCCTGGTTAGCCAGCCCACGAATATCGCGATTAGCAGTTACGACTCGGTTAGACAAGGCCAGCGTATTGCCACAATGGTGGCGGCCTGGGATGCACCGCTGGACAAGAACGGGAAGCTGCAGGCCGATATCGTTGCATATCAGGTGCAGTGGAAGCGAGACGATAATGAATGGATCAACGTCCCAGAAACCGGGCTGCGCAATATTGAGGTAGCAGGAATTTTTTCAGGTGACTACCTGGTGCGTGTACGAGCAATCAACTCCGGCGGGGCGTCCAGCCTGTGGGCTACGTCCTCCCTGACGAACCTTACCGGTCGCACCGGGGATGTGCCGAAGCCAGTAGGGCTGCGCACCACTGCTATCAACTGGGGTATTCAGATTGACTGGTCTTTCCCTGCGGATAGTGGAGATACACTTCAAACAGAGTTGCAGTATTCAGTTAATAGCAATGGAGACAACCCACTGCTGCTCGCCGGTGTTCCATACCCTCAGCACACATACACCCAGCTGGGACTGAAAGCGGGGCAGGGATTCTGGTACAGGGCCCGCCTGGTTGACCGTATTGGTAACCAGGGTGACTGGACTGGCTGGATCCGGGGCATGGCTAACGATAACCCCTCCGACTATCTGGGGGACATAACCGACGGTCTGTTAACTTCCGAGGATGGGCAGCGCCTTACAGAAAGTGTTGAGGGTAGCCTGGAAGCAAGCTGGCAGAACGCGCTGGCAGGCGGGAGCATTTTGCATAGCCAGTTTGCGCAGCTTGGCCCGGTACGCGCTGAGATTTTGCAGGTGGCGACAACAGTGGCGAAAGTCGACGAAGCCATGGCTGAGCTAGGCACCGACCTGAAGGCGCAGGTAGCAGCCAACACGGCGGCAATTTCTGACAAATTGACCGCTATGGTTGACTCGGACGGAGCCAGCGCTATCCACACGCTTCGTGTCGGTGTGAAATTCAACGGGCAGGAGATAATGGCGGGGATGTCGATTGCGGCAATCGCTCAGCCAGGCAAGCCACCAATTGCCCGTGTTGCGTTTAACGCAGAAGAGTTCGTGCTGCTCTCCGGCAGTGGTAATACTTTGTTCTCCCCATTTGCGGTTAAGGGTGGGCAGACGTTTATCAATGATGCGTTCATCCAGGATGCGTCGATCGCGTTCGGTAAGATCACGGACTCATTGCAATCTGACGGCTTTGTAAGCGGTACTGATGGCACGGGCTGGAACCTTCCTAAATCCGGCGATGCAGAGCTAAATAATGTCACTATTCGCGGCAAAGTGTATGCCTCGGACGGTGAGTTTACCGGGAAAATCAACGCCACCGATGGCACATTTAAGGGGACTGTGCAGGCTGAAAAGTTCATCGGTGATATTGCCAACATGAACGTATGGCCGGATTTACTGGGGTCTGGGAATAGGGTTATCACTAGGTATATGAATTATACCGATAGCACTCAGGAGGTCGTTACTCGTAATGTTTGTGTGATGTTCACGGGTAGATGTGTCGGTGGTGTGACAATTACAATAAATGGCAACTCAAAGAATTACACTAGCAACGGAACATTTGCGGCGTACATTCACTCTATATCCACAACATCCGCAACAGTAAACGCGTCCATCTCAGTAGCTACAACTGACGCCGCTCAGGGGCTTATATATTCCCCAACAATGATCGTAGCTCGAGGCAGTGGTTCGTTCTCATGAAAAAGGGGCGATTGGTCCCTTTATACCTGGTATTTCCTCGCTTCATATCATTAATTTTTGCGCGTTCCGCGCAGGATTCTGCATATCTAAAAATTGACAAGAGGCTTTTATGTCAGCAGGCACTTTAAAGCTCACTAATGGCAGCACCGCCGTAACCGGCACTGGCACAACATTTACAGCTGATATGACCGCTGCTGATGTTGTGGTGGTTACCGTGGGCGGAACCGTCTATTCACTGGCGGTTGATTCTGTAACGAGCGATACAGCGTTGGTGTTAACCTTGCCATTCACCGGCCCTACGGCGTCCGGCGTGGCATGGCAGGCCGTTCCGCGTAAAACAATGCTACGCGTAACTGCAGAGCTTAATAAGCAAGTTACGGAAGCGCTACGCTTTGCCAATGAGAACGCGATCAACTGGCAAGCTGTGCTCTCCTCTCCTGATACCGTTAATGTCCTCCTGCCTGACGGCACGACGCTTACCGGTTTCTCGTGGCGTAAGATTAACGATTTGCTTAACGCACTGGACGTTGACCACCTTGACGCCACGGCAGCGCAGATCCACACCGACGCGCAGCAGGTGGCGACGGACAAGGCCGCAGCGGTGCAGGCTAAAACCGACGCAGAAACGGCGAAGACCGCCGCAGTCGCAGCTCAGGGTAAAGCGGAGACGGCGCAAGCGGCCTCCGAAACGGCACAAACGGCAGCAGTAGCTGCACAAGGTAAAGCCGAGACCGCACAGACTAAAGCGGAGACGGCGCAGGCCGCCGCGGAATCGGCAGCGGCATCTATTGATGCCACTAAGCTGTTACAGAAAGACCAAAATCTTGCTGATCTGGATGACCCGGCAGAAGGGCGCAGTAATTTAAGCGTTTACTCTAAAGCTGAGATTGACGCGAAGCCGAGTGGCGGCGGCTATATCGGCCAGTCCTGGTGGCACGACATGCGGTCAAAAATACCGGATGGTTGCGTGGCTGCCGATGGTCAGCAAGTTGACCAGTCTGGGCCGTTTGCAGACCTGTACGCTGACGTTGCTGCAGGTAATCGTCCGACTACTGATGAAGCAACATGGCAGGCAGACCCTACAAAGCGCGGCTGCTATGTCCTGAATTCCTCGGCTGGGAAGATGCGTCTTCCTGATCGAAATGGTGTGCAGAGTGGGAGCATTAAAGCGCCAGTGCTGCGCGGTGATGGCGGTACTCTAACTGCCGGTTCTGTGCAAAAATCTGGCGTGCCTAACTTGACCGGTGATTTTACAAGAATTACCCCTAGCGCTGGCCCTATGAACGTTGATGGTGTTGCATCTGGCATATTCCGTCGTGGTGCTAGGGAAGCTACATCTCCCCCTACATTCTTCCCTGCGGGGTCTTCAGGTGCTGGATATCCGCTAGAGATAGACCTGAGTCTGGGGAGCGATGTATATCAGAACGGTTTAACGGAAGCCCGCATGAACTCCCTTGCCGGTTGCTTCGTTATCCGCTACGCCGGGCGAGCACAGAATGCTGGTTCACTCGATGCTATGACGCTTTCCGCGCGAATGGAGTCAATAAATACCGACCTGCTGGCGAAGAGTGTCGCGACGAATGCGCGGATTGGCTACACTCTGCTCAGTGTGACTAACCCGGCGCTAGGCAGTCGCACGGTACTCGCTAACCCGTTTGGTAACGGTACGCCCGTATGGTGTATGGCCGAGATATTCCATGCAACGTTGCAGAAATGGGTGACTACTCCATTGACTTATGCGTCAGGAACGCTTGGTACGAGTGCATGGTATGCTGAGGGTGAAGGTATAGTCCTTAAGTGTGGATACGTGGCCTACGTTCAGGGTGGCACAACTGCTACAGCATCAAGTCAAGATATTTCAGCAGATTATAAAACTCCATCTCCGGTGCGTATTCATGTATTTAAGGTGACAGCATGATTATTTATGTATGGAAAGGTGACTGTCGCTCCTATGGTTTCTCCCAAGACGTATGGGCCGGAAATGTACTACCGGTAGAAGTGCCGGACGGCTTCAGCGGCGGCAATAAAACCTACAACCCTGAATCAGGGGAGTGGATTACAGACCCGCCATACGCTCGAACTCATGAAGATGACGTTCGTGATGCAGAGACATACCGGCACAATCTGATAGCAGAAGCTGAGAAGACGATGGCGGGTTGGATTCTGGATCTGAATCTCGGTCTGATTAGTGAAGAGGACAAACAAAAGCTGATTGCATGGCGTCTGTATGTGAAGGAGTTGGATGCTCTCGAACTGGACGCGGCACCTGAGATTGAGTGGCCGATTCCACCCGCAGTTTAATACGAATGCGGATAACCTAATGCTGAGGCTCGAACTTTACTCGTCGCGATCCCGAACTTAACGGTAACAGTCTGATATTGAATGGGTAGAACGAGCTGAAATGGTAAGTGTTTTATAGGTGGTTTTGGCTGGTAATTTATTGTTTTTAATGGGTTTTATTGCTTTGGTGGGTAAACAGGAATCGTTTTCGGTCTCTTTTTATCTGCAGTTTCCCTTCCACAGGATAAACACACTTTGCTGCTTGCGTGCTTGTTAACCCAATGTAAACAGATTCTCGACGGCATCCAAGCATTTTTGTGCCATTTAGCGAAAAAAAATTTCCGTGAAAATGTGAAGCCGCTAATAGAACATCGGAAAATCGCTGGATAATCATTTCGTTTGTCATAATAACTATCCCGCTAATTATATTTTCACTCATTATTCGAATATTTATTTCAACTCGTGAATAAAAATCGCTATTTTTTTATGAAGAAAAAGCGCATGCTTGCGGCGAGTTAAGCCACAGCCTGCCACGCCGCATCACACCTCTGTTTTCTGCCGTTTTGTAAATAAACGTCCGGGCAGTGAATTTGTCGAATGCAGTACTGTCAAACACTCATACGTACCGCTTAAAGACAGATGAACGGACTCGTTTTTTCCTTATGCGTTACCTTGTGCTGTGCTCCACGTTATCCGGAAGAAATGATGTTCCAGAATTTTGATGTTCGTTTACTTCATCCCCGCAATGGGCTGAAGTGGTTTGCGCTTGCTCTGTTATGGCTGGTGGTCCAACTCCCTTATCCGCTTCTCCATCTGCTCGGCACCTCCGTTGGTAAAGCGTCGCGTCGTTTTTTAAAACGCCGTGAACAAATTGCTACGCGCAATATTGAGCTTTGCTTTCCACATATGGATGCCGCCGAGCGCGAAAAGCTGATTGAACAAAACTTTATGTCTCTGGGTATGGGGCTTATCGAAACCGGTATGGCCTGGTTCTGGAGCGATGCGCGCGTGCGCAAATGGTTTGATGTTGAAGGCTATGCCAACCTGATGCACGCGCTGAAAGAGCAGCGCGGGGTGATGGTGGTTGGTGTGCACTTTATGTCGCTGGAATTAGGCGGCCGTGCGATGGGTCTGTGCCGTCCAATGATGGCAACCTATCGTCCGCACAACGACCCGCTGATGGAGTGGGTACAAACCACCGGCCGTCTGCGCTCGAACAAAGCGATGATCGATCGTCGTAACCTGCGTGGCCTGGTTCAGGCGCTGAAAGCGGGTGAAGCGGTATGGTTTGCGCCGGACCAGGATTATGGCCCGAAAGGGAGCGTATTTGCTCCGTTCTTCTCGGTAAGCGAAGCGGCCACCACCAACGGTACCAACGTGCTGTCGCGACTCTCTGGGGCCGCGATGCTGACCGTGACCATGGTGCGTAAACCGAATATGAAGGGCTACACGCTGCACATTAGTGAAGCGATGACCGATTATCCTTGTGGGGATGAAGTGTCGGCGGCGAGCTATATGAACAAAATTATCGAACGCGAGATTTTACGTGCGCCGGAGCAGTATCTGTGGGTGCATCGCCGGTTCAAAACCCGACCGCGGGGAGAGGCGTCGCTCTACAAAGCGGTGCCACACACCAAATAAAATAAATAACCCGCCTGATGGCGGGTTCTTTTTGGGTTAGACAAGCCGCATAACCCAGGCATCGGACGGTTGATCGTAATGTTTGCGATAGAGAACCGAATGTTCGCCATCAAGAAGGGCTGGGATGCTGATATCGGCATCCCAGGCATCTAACTGCATGCACAAATCGGGATCGGACTTACAAGGGATGCTTAACGTTCGCTCGCCGTGTTGTTCGGCGTGCAGCACGGCATCATCAATCTCGAATGCGCCGATGCGTACGCTGGTTTTGCTCATAATGCTCTCCGTTAATCTGCTGACCGGTGTGGTACGACCAGTGGCCGTACCTTTTCATCCTAGCCAACGTCGAGCATTTCGCCAATTAAAAAATGCGCTTTTTTTGTGCGCTACTCCGACCTGTTGATAAAAAGTTTCCCATCGCGCACCAGTTCTCGTGGATAGCTGTTTTTCAGACGAGAGCCAATACGCTTTGCCAGCCCGAGTGGAAAGCCCTGGAACGTGACAATCACGTCATCCTGCGCTGGGGCATTTTCCGGGTAGACGTCGCGCCCGCGATACCACTCCTGCGCTTCCTCTGCCGTTAATTCATGTCCCAGTTTCTCCGTGTTTGCCAGGGCGATAACCGCTTCATGCTGCCAACGGAAGCCTTTATTGTGGGTTTCAGCAAGCTTAATACCGATGCGGGAGAAGCGAACTTTACCCAGCAACGGTTCGATTTCCGCCGGGAACAGCCAGATCTCTTTGTCGCGCTGCCAAAGCGTTAGCGACGCATCCCACTCGATTCCTACGCGCTTAGCCGCCTCGGCTACCGCCGCTGATTCGCGGTTTTTCATAGGTGCAAACGGGAATTTGCCGACCTTGTAGCCCGGCGCGGGTAGCGGGTCGATCGCTGCCGTTTTATGCAGTCGAGCGACGAAGAAACCTTCGCAGTCGTAAATTTGTGGGAAGACGTGCAGATAGCCTTCCGGGGTCAGCGCCTGCTCGGCGGTTGGGAAAAGGTCGCCCAGCGGCAGCACTTCCACCGCCTCCGGATAGCGCTCGAGCAGCCAGTTGACTACCAACTCATTTTCGTCGCGGTTAAGCGTGCAGGTGGAGTAGACCAGCGTACCGCCAGGGCGCAGGGCATGAAACGCGCTGTCGATAAGCTCGCGCTGGGTGCTGGCGATCTCCTGGTTGCTGGCAAGCGACCAATTTTTTAGCGCGTCTGGGTCCTTACGCACCACGCCTTCGCCGGAGCACGGGGCATCGAGCAGGATGGCGTCGAAGCATTCCGGCAGCGCCGCGCCAAATACGCGGCCATCAAAGTGGGTCAGGGCGGTATTCGCGATTCCGCAGCGGCTGATGTTAGCGTGCAGCACCTTCACGCGGCTGGCGGAAAATTCGTTCGCCAGCAACATGCCATGGTTTTCCATTCGGGCGGCGATCTGCGTGGTTTTCGAGCCAGGCGCGGCGGCAACATCCATTACGCGCGTGGGTACTGCGCCATCGGCAAACAGCGCGGCGACGGGCAGCATGGAGCTGGCTTCCTGAATATAAAACAGGCCGCTTAAATGCTCGGCGGCGCTGCCCAGTGGGATCTCGTCGGCATTTTCGCGTTCAATCCAGAAACCTTCGGCGCACCAGGGAACCGGGGTTAGCTGCCAGCCGTACGGCGCAACTAGCGCCAGAAAATCATCCACGGAAATTTTGAGCGTGTTGACGCGAATGCTGCGACGCAGCGGGCGCTGGCAGGCATCAATAAATGCATCAAAAGAGAGATTTTTCGGCATGGCCTCACGCATCTGCGCAAGGAATTCATCGGGGAAATAGACTGAGTTTTGAGCCACTGGCGAATACCACAAGGAGATAAAGAGCGCGCAGTTTATCATAAAAATGCGCCGGTGACGGGCACCGGCGCAGAGGGTTTTAACGCGGCAGGGCGGTGCCCCATTCGCGCCACTCTTTCGGTTCAGACTCCAGCAGCAGGAAGTGTTTCCCTTCCTGCGCTTTCGGCGCCAGCGGGATGCCCGGCGGGGTCGCAAAGGCGATACCGCCACGAATGAACTGGTTGAAGGTGCCGGTTTTCACCACGCCGCCCACCAGGCCAAAATCGAGGCTATAGCCGGAGGCCAGCCAGAACACCGAGTTGTTACGCACCAGGTGCTGGTAGCGCTGGCCGATACGCATCTCAATCATCACGCGGTCGGAAAGGCTGCCCAGACGTAGGCCGGTGACGGTGCCCACCTCAAGCCCACGGAACAATATTGGCGTCCCGATGCTTAGCGAACCGGCTTCCGGTGCTTCCACCACGATGTTCAGGCCGTTGAGGTAGCGGGAATCGGAAATCGTCGCTTCCTGTAGCTCAAAATCACGGCGCATTTCGCCGTGGCCCGGTTCGACGTTAACGTACGGCTGCAGCAGGGTATCCAGATGCTCCACGCCCGCCGCCGAGATTTGCGGGGTGATCACCGAGAAACGGGTGCCGCGTCGCGCAAAGGTTGAAACATATTCAGGGTAAAGCACGGCGCTGGCCTGGACTTCGTTACGTGAAGCGTTCAGCTCAAGGTTCTGCACCTGACCGATATCAATGCCGAGGTAGCGAATTGGCATACCGGTCGAGAGCTTGTCGGCATCAAAGGCGTGCAGCGTGATTTGCCCGCCAATGGCGCGTGCGGCGGTCTCCGACGCGTAAAGCAGGCGTTTATCGCCTTTACGGCTGCCCGCTCCGGCGGCATCGAGATTGTCAAAGCTAATCGCCCCTTTTAACGCACGGGAGAGCGGGGATGCCTGCACCGTCAAGCCGCTGCCGTTGAGCTGCACCTTCGCGCCGCCTTCAGCCCAGAAGACACTGTTTGGGGTCAGCAGCGAACGGTATTCCGGTTTAATGTGGACCGCAATATCGAACGCGTTGGCGCGGGGCTGCACCGAGGTGACCTCACCGACTTCAAATTTACGATACAGTACGATAGAGCCGGTCTGAATATCCGGCAGCGTCTCCGCTGTCAGCATCAGGGTGGTGGTTGGGTAGTCGCTGAGGTTGTTCTCCTGCGCTTTCTCGAGGTTAGAGAACAGCGGATAGCTCGACTTCATCGGCCCTTTTTCACCCGGCAGGATACGAATCCCGCCGCTGAGCCATTCGTTGGCGCTAGCGCCTAAGAACTCAACGCCATCGATGCCCACCTTGACATCCATTTTGCTGTTGACCACAAACTTGCTGTCGCCGTGGATCAGGTCGCGATACTGCGGGTCAATGGCGATAGCAAAGCTAATGCCTTTTGCCGTCAACGCGCGTTCCATGACCTGGCCAATTTTCACCCCATGCAGCATGATGGGCTGCCCGGCATCAATGCCGTAGCTTTCCGGTGCGGTCAACGTTAGCGTCATCACGCCCGGCTGTTGCAGCAGCGTTTTGTCTGCTGCCAGCACGGTAAAGCGATCTTTCGGCTCGCCGTCGCCCGGTACCAGCTCAAAGGTGCTGCCGGTGAGCAGCGAGCTCAGGTTGGTGTTATCCAGCGACAGCTTCGGCTGATGCAGTTCAATGCGCGTTTTTTCCCGCAGCAGTGAGACCACGCTTGGGTCAACGGTCATTTCACCGGTAACGGAGTTGTCCGGGTTGAGCGTCAGTTTGGTCAACTGGCCCACTTCCAGTCCCTGATAAAGCATCGGCGTCGAACCGGCCTTCAGACCATCGCCGCTTGGCAGTTGAAGCTGCACCAACACGCCACGCTGGCTGTGAGCAAGATCCTCATAGAGGCCATATTCATCGTTCTGCGCAGCGGCCTGCGAATCGGGCGGGGAGTCAAAGGCGATCGCGCCGTTGACCAGCGCAGCGAGGCTCTCGAGTTGTACCTTCGCGCCGCTGAGTCCTACATCCGCCTTAATGCCCGAGACGTTCCAGAACCGGCTGCCTTTTTTCACCAGATTGGTAAATCGACGCTCGATCAACACATCAATGGTGACGCCCTGATTGTTTGGGTTAATGGCGTAGTCATAGACGCGGCCGACCGGAATTTTGCGAAAGTAGACCAGCGAACCGCTGTTGAGCGAGCCTAAATCCGGGGCGTGCAGATGGATCATCAGCTCACCGTTGTTCAGCCGATATTTGGGCTGCGTATCCAGCGCGGTGAAGTGATCGCGCGCTTCGCCTTTACCCGGCATCATGCCGATATAGTTACCGCCAACCAGCGCATCAAGACCGGAGACCCCGGCAAGGGACGCCTTCGGGGTCACCAGCCAGAACTGGGTTTCGTCGCGCAGCGCATCTTCCATATCGGCTTTAATGCTGGCGCGTACTTCGATCTTACTGCGGTCCTGGGCAAGGCGGATATCCTGAACCGTGCCGACCTCGACGCCCTGGAAGCGCACTGGGGTTCGGCCCGGCACAATACCGTCCGCCGACATGAAGTCGATGGTGATGGTGGTACCGCGATCCTCATAGCTGTTCCAGATAAGCCAGCCGGCAATCATCAGCGCGATGACCGGCAGCAGCCAGAACGGGGAGATACGGCGTTTGGTTTTAATTCGCGCCTCAGTCTGTGAAGCGGGCGTTTCCTGACTCATGTGCGTCCCAAAGTATGCGGCTGTCCAGCCATTCAACAGCAAGAATAGTTAATATTACCGCAGCGCCGAAATAAAACGCAGCGGGGCCCATCGTGAAGGCGAGAAGCTGATCACGATTGATGAGCGACATGGTTAACGAAATCACAAACAGATCGAGCATTGACCAGCGGCCAATCCAGGTGACAAAGCGCAGCAGCAGTATGCGCGTACGCAGCCCCTGTTCGCATTTAAAGTGAATGCTGGTCAGTAGCGTCAGCATCACGATAATTTTGGTAAACGGCACCAGAATACTGGCGATAAACACCACCGCCGCCACCGCCACGTTGCTGTTGGCAAGCGAGATGATCCCAGAAAGAATGGTGTCCGTCTGCCGCCCGCCGTTAACATAGATAACGGAGATTGGCAGCAGGTTAGCGGGAATGAGAAAGACGATCGAACTGACCAGCGCCGCCCAGCTTTTTTGCAGGCTCTGCCGCCGACGGTAGCGCAGCGGCGTATGGCAGCGGCGGCAGCGCCCGCGCGTATCGGCAAAACCGGTGTAGTGGCACTCAAGGCAGACGCGCAGGCTGCCGTCCGGACGCGTAGCGGGGCGTTGAGGATAAAAGCGTTCCCACAGCTGTTCAACGTTCAGATGAATCAGGGTCAGGATGCTGAGTACCACCAGAGAGATAAATGCCAGCAGGCCGATTCCCGGCTGCAGGAAGGCGTAGTCCTGCACCTTGATCGAGGCAACGGCGATCCCAACCAGGTAGATATCCAGCATCACCCACTCTTTAAGCTTATCGAGCATCAGCAGGACAGGGCGCAGATTCATACCCAGAATATTACCGAGCCACAGATAGGCAATGGAGACGACCAGCACCGAAGGCGCGCCGACGGTGCAGAAAAAGACCATCGCCGCCGTGATGGGGTGGCCCTGATCGGTCATCTGCCAGATCCCGGACAGCAGGTTGGCATCGATACGGACACCCAACAGATGCAGGCGTAGCAGCGGTTCGCTCCATGCGAAGGGCATGAGTAGCAGCATGGTGATGGCCATCGCGCCGAGGCGAGTCAACGACCAGTCGCGCCCGTCGCGCACCTTGGCGTTACAGCGTGGACAGTAGGCACTTTGTGATGATTTTACGACCGGTAACCGAAAAAGCATATCGCACTGGGGGCAACGTTGGTAATGTGCCCACGGCAACGATGCATTAATCTTGTGAATATGTATTTTTTTCGACGGCGTTATACGTGATGTTGTCAGTGCCATTTATTACATTGAGAAATGAATGTATAACTCTATCTTAACCTAAGTATCGATTCATCTTGAGCCCGAACGCACTTAATGCGTATTTTATAAGGCTGTAAGCTGGATAACGCATCAGTAACACCGTAAACAATAGTGATTAGATAATGAGCAAAACAGAATTTTACGCGGATCTTAACCGCGATTTTCAGGCATTGATGGCAGGTGAAACGAGTTTTTTAGCCGTAATCTCCAATACCAGCGCGCTGCTGTACGAGCGTCTTTCTGATGTGAACTGGGCAGGATTTTATCTGCTGGAAGGCAATACGCTGGTTCTCGGGCCGTTCCAGGGCAAAATTGCCTGCGTACGTATTCCGGTAGGTCGCGGTGTTTGCGGTACTGCCGTGGCGGAAAATCGCGTTCAGCGCATTGAAGATGTCCATGCCTTTGATGGTCATATCGCCTGTGATGCTGCCAGCAACGCCGAAATCGTACTGCCTCTTGAGGTGAACGGTCAGGTTATTGGCGTGCTGGATATCGATAGCACCGTCTTCTCTCGTTTTAGCGAAGAAGATGAGGCGGGCTTACGTGAACTGGTCGTCCACCTGCAAAAAGTGCTCGAAGCGACCGATTATCAAAAATTCTTTGCCCCCGTCGAAGGATAATCAACGGATAACGTAGCATTTACGAAATGCGTCATTATAATGTCGCCTGTTCATGCCTGCGGCTTGTTGGCTACGTCCGTTGTAATCAGGAAATTTCATGGAAAATCAACCTAAGTTGAACAGCAGTAAAGAAGTTATCGCATTTTTGGCCGAACGTTTCCCGCAGTGCTTTAGCGCGGAAGGCGAGGCCCGCCCCCTGAAAGTCGGTATTTTTCAGGATCTCGTAGCGCGCGTTGAAGGGGAAATGAACCTCAGCAAAACGCAACTGCGCTCCGCATTACGTCTTTATACTTCCAGCTGGCGCTACCTCTACGGTATCAAAGCGGGTGCAGTGCGCGTCGATCTCGACGGCAATCCTTGCGGCGAACTGGATGAGCAGCACGTGGCGCATGCGCGTCAGCAGCTTGAAGAAGCGAAAGCTCGCGTTCAGGCTCAGCGCGCTGAACAGCAGGCGAAGAAACGCGAAGCGGCTGCTGCTGCGGGCGAACAAGGTGATGCGCCACGTCGTGAGCGTAAACCGCGTCCTCCAGTACGTCGTAAAGAAGGCGCAGAGCGTAAACCGCGTCCTGCGGCAGCAAAACCGGCGGCTAAACCTGTTCGCGAAGTGCGAGAAGAGAAGTTTACCCCCGTATCCGATCTGTCGGCGCTGACGGTCGGTCAATCCCTGAAAGTTAAAGCGGGCAATAACGCCATGGATGCCACAATCCTGGAAATCACCAAAGATGGCGTTCGTGTGCAGCTTACTTCTGGTATGTCAATGATTGTACGCGCAGAACACCTGGTGTTCTGAAACGGAGGCCTGGCCAGGCATGAACAAATTCTTTAGGCTCTCCGCGCTTGCTGGTCTGTTAGTGATAACAGGCCAGGTCTTAGCGGTGGAAGATATTACCCGTGTTGATCAGCTTCCGGTTCTGAAGGAAGAGACGCAGCACGCAACGGTGAGCGAGCGCGTGACATCGCGTTTTACCCGTTCCCACTACCGCCAGTTCGATCTTGACGAGGCCTTTTCGGCCAAAATCTTCACCCGCTATCTGAACCTGCTGGACTATAGCCACAACGTACTGCTGGCCAGCGACGTGGAGCAATTCTCCGCGAAGAAAGGGCAGATTGGCGATGAGCTGCGTTCTGGCAAGCTTGATGTCTTCTATGACCTCTACAATCTGGCGCAAAAGCGTCGCTTTGAGCGCTATCAGTATGCGCTGAAGGTGCTTGAGCGTCCGATGAACTTCACCGGTACCGACACCTTTAACCTCGATCGCAGCAAAGCACCGTGGCCGAAGGATGAAGCCGAGCTCAATGCGCTTTGGGACGGTAAGGTCAAATTTGACCAACTGAGCCTGAAGCTGGCGGGCAAAGACGACAAAGAGATTCACGATACGCTGTCGCGTCGCTACAAATTTGCGATTCGTCGCCTGGCGCAGACCAACAGCGAAGATGTGTTCTCGCTGGCAATGACCTCATTCGCCCGTGAAATCGACCCGCACACTAACTACCTCTCTCCGCGTAACACCGAGCAGTTTAATACCGAAATGAGTCTGTCTCTGGAAGGTATTGGCGCGGTGCTGCAGATGGACGACGACTACACCGTGATTAACTCCATGGTGGCAGGTGGCCCAGCAGCGAAAAGCAAGGCGATTAGCGTGGGCGATCGTATCGTCGGCGTGGGCCAGGCCGGTAAAGGCATGGTGGATGTGATTGGCTGGCGTCTTGATGACGTTGTGGCGCTGATCAAAGGGCCGAAGGGCAGCAAAGTTCGTCTGGAAGTGCTTCCGGCAGGCAAAGGCTCTAAAACCCGTATCGTCACCCTGACTCGCGAGCGTATTCGTCTTGAAGACCGCGCCGTGAAAATGTCGATTAAAGGCACCGGTAAAGATAAAGTCGGTGTGCTGGATATCCCGGGTTTCTACGTTGGTCTCACCGAAGATGTGAAGGTCCAGCTGCAAAAGCTGGAAAAACAGAACGTCAGCAGCGTGATTATCGATCTGCGTAGCAACGGCGGCGGCGCGCTGACCGAGGCGGTTTCGCTCTCCGGTCTGTTCATTCCGTCCGGCCCGGTCGTGCAGGTGCGTGATAACAACGGCAAGGTGCGCGAAGATAGTGATACCGATGGCGTTGTCTATTACAAAGGCCCGCTGGTGGTGCTGGTAGACCGTTTCAGCGCCTCGGCGTCGGAAATCTTTGCCGCCGCGATGCAGGACTACGGCCGTGCGCTGATCGTCGGTGAACCGACCTTCGGTAAAGGCACCGTCCAGCAGTACCGTTCGCTGAACCGCATCTACGATCAGATGCTGCGCCCTGAATGGCCTGCGCTGGGCTCTGTCCAGTACACCATTCAGAAGTTCTACCGTATCAACGGCGGCAGTACCCAGCGTAAAGGGGTAACCCCGGACATCATGATGCCAACCGGCACGGAAGAGACCGAAACCGGTGAGAAGTTTGAAGACAACGCACTGCCGTGGGACAGCATTAATGCTGCCACCTATGTGAAGTCTGGCGACATGAAAACGTTCGAGCCGGAGCTGCTGAAGCTGCACAGCGATCGCATTGCGAAAGATCCAGAGTTCCAGTACATCGCCAAAGATATTGCCCACTTCAATGAATTGAAGGAGAAGCGCAGTATTGTCTCTCTGAACTACGCTCAGCGTGAGAAAGAGAACGAAGAGGACGATGCAACGCGTCTGGCGCGGATTAACGATCGCTACAAGCGTGAAGGCAAGCCGCCGCTGAAGAAACTGGAAGATCTGCCGAAGGACTACAAAGAGCCGGATCCATACCTTGACGAGACGGTGGACATCGCCATCGATCTGGCAAGGCTTGAGAAGGCCGCGCCGGCAGAACAGCCGGCAGCAACCAAGTAATCCCCCAACAGGCACAAGCAATTGTGCCTGTTTTTTTTATCTCTCGTATCTTCTCGTAAATCACGATGCTACAAAATGTAAAGTTGTGTCTTTCTCGTGACTTAGCCTAACGTAATCGTTGAAAATTCGCGTATTGCCCCTACGATATGGGTAATCGCATAGTGCGTTTTGTTAAAAAGAGGTTAAAAGTAAATTATGATGCGAATCGCGCTCTTCCTGATGACCAACCTGGCGGTAATGGTTGTGTTTGGGCTGGTGCTAAGCCTGACAGGAATTCAGTCGAGCAGCATGACCGGTCTGCTGATTATGGCGCTGCTATTTGGTTTCGGCGGTTCCATTGTGTCATTGATGATGTCGAAATGGATGGCACTGAAATCAGTTGGTGGTGAAGTGATTGAGCAACCGCGTACCGAACAGGAACGCTGGCTGGTAGACACCGTTGCGCGTCAGGCGCAGCAGGTGGGTATTGCTATGCCGCAGGTTGCGCTGTACCACGCGCCGGATATGAACGCCTTTGCTACCGGTGCGCGTCGTGATGCGTCGCTGGTAGCCGTGAGCACCGGTCTGCTGCAGAACATGAGCCGTGACGAAGCGGAAGCCGTTATCGCCCATGAAATCAGCCACATCGCAAACGGCGATATGGTCACCATGACTCTGATCCAGGGCATCGTGAACACCTTCGTTATCTTTATCTCTCGCGTTATCGCGCAGATTGCGGCCGGTTTCCTCGGCGGCAACCGTGATGATGGCGAAGAGAGCAGCAACGGCAACCCGCTGATTTACTTCGCGGTAGCCACGGTGCTGGAGTTGGTGTTTGGTATTCTGGCGAGCATTATCACCATGTGGTTCTCGCGCTACCGTGAATTCCACGCTGATGCGGGCTCCGCAAAGCTGGTTGGTCGTGAGAAGATGATTGCCGCGCTGCAGCGTCTGAAAACCAGCTATGAGCCACAGGAAGCCAGCAGCATGATGGCATTCTGCATCAACGGTAAATCCAAATCGCTGAGCGAAATGTTCATGACGCACCCACCGCTGGATAAGCGCATTGAAGCGCTGCGCAGCGGCGAATATATGAAGTAACAGGTTTACGTCAATAACGCTAAACGGCATCCTTGAATGCATCAGGGATGCCGTGATTTAGTCCCTTCTTCTCATCGTGTTGATGCACCGCAAGCCGTGTTAATTCACCGACATTTGATATTCAATCATGCCGCTTTTTTTCGCTACCCAGTCATAAAGACGTTGCCCGCGTAGGTTAGTCTCATGTGTGTGCCAGTACAGACGGGAGGCTCGTTGCTCGCGTGCCTGTTGCTGCACGTATTCAATCAGCTGTCTGCCAATCTGCTGACCACGGACATCCGGGTTCACGAACAAATCCTCAAGATAGCAGTAATCTTCTGTGGCCCAGGTTGAGCGGTGGAACAGGTAATGTACAAGGCCCACAGCTTTGCCGTCACATTCGGCGATGGCACAAAGCATCGGTTCGCCAGAATCTAAAAAACGACGCCATGTCTGTTGAGTCACCGCGTCAGGGATATCGACGCGATAAAACGTTTGATACTGTTTCCACAACGGCAGCCACTGCGCATAGTCGCGCTCCGTTGCTGGCCTGATGATGACCTTTGCCAAATGACTACCTGCCTTTTTATCGTTCATTAATCTTCCTTATTTTTCAAAAAAAGCCGCACCTTGATGCGGTAACGCTATGTTAGAAGAGGTTATGGTTCCTATGAAGTTCCACTTTATGTATCTTTATAGGATCCACTTTTTTGCGGTGTATTGAGATGACAAAGCCCGTCGCCCCTTTGTTCCAGGACATACTGTTACCTGGCGGCATTATTAAAGATCAGGTCTACGAGGTGCTCCGCCATGCCATTCTGGAAGGGCGTTTGGCGGCGGGGTCGAAAATACCGTCAAGCCGAGCGCTAGCTGAAATGATGGCGATTTCGCGCAACTCAGTTATTGCAGGCTTTGAACGTTTGCTGGATGAGGGCTATCTGATTGCGCGTAAAGGCGCGGGAACGTTTGTAACTGAAAGCATTCCGGACAAAACCATTGATGGGCATTATCCGGTGCAGGAATCAACGCCACCCGTATCGGCAGTCGGATCGCTCAATCCTGATATTGCGGCGCTGCGCCCCCTCTGGTCTGAAGGGCAGAAAAGTGATGGGATGAATCGCTTATTTGCCGTGGGCGTAGGCTGTACCGACCTTTTCCCTCATGATTTATGGGGGAGGCTGTTGGGACGGGTCTGGCGACAATCCCGGCACGAGCTTGGTTTGCATACGAACGCCTGTGGTTATCAACCTCTGCGCCGCGCGATTAATCATTATATCCAGACCACTCGCGGCGTTAACTGCGATGAGAGCCAGATAATCATCGTCAATGGCATCCAGCAGGCGCTGAATGTCACCGCCCGGGCGTTGCTGCCTAAAGGTAGCGAAGTGTGGGTAGACGATCCCGGTTATGATGGCGCCCGAGGCGCCTTCACCTCTACAGGAGCGATTGTCAGGCCGGTCAGGGTCGACGACCGGGGGATGGATATTCATGATGGGATACAGCACTTCCCCAATGCAAAACTGGTCTACACCGCGCCGTCACACCAGTTTCCATTGAGCGGGACGCTCAGCCTTTCCCGACGGTTAGCGCTGCTGGAGTGGGCGGAATCCCGGCAGGCGTGGATCTTTGAAGATGACTATAACAGTGAGTTTCGCTATGCCGCTCGCTCATTGCAGGCGTTGCAGGGGCTGGATAAATATCATCGGGTTATTTATTCCGGAACGTTTTCCAAAATGATGTATCCGGAATTTCGGCTGGGCTTTTTGGTCGTACCGCCGGATCTACGTGAGCAGTTTATGATGACCAAGTATTTCTCCGATCTCTGTACCGGCTATCTGGAGCAGGCCGTGCTGGCGCGTTTTATTGCCGAAGGCCATTACGCCAGCCATGTTCGCCGGGTGCGTAAAGCGTGCTATGAGCGTAAGAGCGCATTAGCAGCGGCGATAGCCGCTTATTTGCCGGGCAAAATGGTGGTACATCCGTCCGACTCAGGGATCCATATGGTGTGTTGGTTGGCCGACGGACTCACGGGGAAGGAGGTGGAAATGAAAGCCAGCCAGCTGGGTATGGGGATTCAATCCTTTGAACGCTATTGCCAGCGTCCAATGGCCCGAGAAGGTATTTTGCTTGGCTTTGCCAATCATTCCCCGAAGGTCTTGCAAGAGGGCATTCGTCGATTGGCCAGCGCGATTTGAACGCGCTTAAAAGTTAGGGGACTCTTACGTCAAAATCGCCCGGACAAGATTCGATTCTTAACACCGGGCGATGGCGATATGACAATACCGGCTTTTAGCTTTGCGCGCGTGGCTGGGTGACGCGCAGCCCGCTGAACAGCGTAGCGACAACCGCCAGCGTACCGGCTAGCAGCAGCGACACATGGGTACCGCCATTGCCGAAGGCATTAAACATCAGCGCGACCAGAGCAGCACCGGTACTTTGCCCCAGCAGGCGTGCCGTACCGAGCATCCCGCTGGCACCGCCGCTGCGATTACGCGGCGCAGAGGCAATAATGGTGTGGTTGTTTGGTGACTGGAACAGCCCGAAGCCTGCGCCGCACAGCAGCATACGCCAGATAATATCGATATCGCTCGGTGACGATGGCAGCAGCGCTAGCCCAAACAGGCCGCAGGCCATAATCGCCATGCCCAGCGCGCCCAGCAGGCCCGCGTGAACGCGTTCGATAAGATACCCTGCCAATGGGGCCATTACCATGGTCGCCAGCGGCCACGGCGTCAGCAGTAAGCCGGTCTCTACTTCGGTACGGCCGACCACTGACTGCAGGAAGAACGGCAGCGATACCATTGCCAGCATCTGCGCGCAGAAAGAGCAAATAGATGTGCAGATAGAGAGTGAGAACAGCGGAATACGCAGCAGATCGACCGGTAGCAGCGGCACCGGTAACTGCAATTGGCGACGCACGAAGAAGAAACCAATCACCAGCAGCCCAACGATTTCCAGCAGCACCACTTCGGTAGACTGCCCCTGAGCGAAACTGCTCAGTGCGGTGATAAGCAGACCGAAGGTCAGGGCGTTCATCACCGCGCTTGGCAGGTCGAAACGCTGTGACTGGCTGCGGGTGCCGTTCGACGGCAGGAAGCGCACGGCCAGCAGCCAGGCAATAATCCCCAGCGGCACGTTAATAAAGAACAGCCACTGCCAGGAAGCCAGTGACAAAATGGCCGCGGCGATCGTTGGCCCGGCAGCTGACGACACTGCCACCACAAAGGAGTTGATACCCATCCCGCGTCCCAGTTGACGCTGTGGGTAAATCAGACGGATCAGCGCCGTGTTGACGCTCATCAGCGCTGCGCCCCCAAACCCTTGCAGAATACGCGCCAGCGTCAGCATCTCGAGCGAGTTAGAGAAGGCGCAGAACAATGAGGCGAGGGTGAAGACCACCAGGCCCGCTTTATAAATGCGGTGGTAGCCAATCATGTCGCCAAGGAAGGAGAGGGAGAGCAGGGAGATAACAATGGCAATCTGGTAGGCATTGACTATCCAGATGGAAGACGCCGGGGAGGCGTTCAGGTCGGTAGCGATGGTGGGCAGCGCAACGTTGGCAATGGCACCGTCGAGAACGGCCATCGTAATGCCGATAACAATAGTCAGAATGGCGCCATAGCGTTGGGGGGTCGGCAGACCATCGATCAGGTTTCGAGTCATGTTAGAAACTTGTTTTTGTGTGAATTATTAACCAGAGAATGATTCTAGCATTGATTATTCGACCTAATGTCGCAGATTTGTAACCAGGTCACAGAAGTTTCATTGCTACAGACGCTTTGCGAAATTATAATAAAAACCGGTTCTAATTTTTATAAAACAGTTGCGATGAGGTGATAAATGTCAGCAACGGATTTGGACAAACAACCAGATTCTGTCTCTTCGGTACTCAAGGTTTTTGGTATCCTGCAGGCACTTGGCGAAGAACGCGAAATTGGTATTACTGAACTGTCGCAACGCGTCATGATGTCGAAAAGCACCGTTTATCGCTTTTTGCAAACCATGAAGTCATTGGGATACGTTGCCCAGGAAGGGGAATCCGAAAAGTATTCACTCACGCTGAAGCTGTTTGAGCTGGGTGCTCGTGCCCTGCAAAACGTTGATTTGATCCGCAGTGCGGATATCCAGATGCGTGAGCTCTCTCGCCTGACGAAAGAGACCATTCACCTGGGTGCGCTGGATGAAGACAGCATTGTTTACATCCACAAAATCGACTCGATGTATAACCTGCGTATGTACTCCCGTGTGGGTCGTCGTAACCCGCTGTACAGCACCGCGATCGGTAAAGTACTGCTGGCCTGGCGCGACCCGGCAGAGGTTCGTCAGATCCTCGAAGGCGTTGAGTATAAGTGCAGCACCGAGCGTACGATTGCCAACACTGATGAGCTGATTACCGTTCTCGAGCAGGTCCGTAAACAGGGCTGGGGCGAAGATAACGAAGAACAGGAAGAAGGTTTGCGCTGTATCGGTGTACCGGTATTTGACCGCTTTGGCGTGGTTATCGCCGGTTTGAGTATCTCCTTCCCAACGCTGCGCTTCTCTGAAGAACGCCTGCATGAGTATGTTGAGATGCTGCATACCGCAGCGCGTAAGATTTCAGAACAGATGGGTTATAACGACTACCCGTTCTGAGTCAGCGATAAAAAAGCCCGGTGCTGGACTGCACAGGGCTTTTTTTTATCCATTTTTAACCGTTATCCACCACGCTCGTGCTCTTACGCAGCAGTGGGCAGCTGGAACGCCCCACCACGCCGTTGTCGCTGTGAAGATAAAATGCGGTGCTATAGCCCTGTGCGGTCAGATACTTACATTGCAAGCCCAGACCGCCAGCCGTCTTCTGACTCCCTGCCAATACGCCGTACCCGCTCAGAAGCACCCCGATGGCGACGATAACCAGAAAAACGATAGTTCTGATAAACAGGCGCATAAAAATTCCTCTTCTATTATATCTTTCATGAATACTACGTTACTGCAATAACGGATTGACACAAGTCTATGATTCCTAAAAGCGTGAGATGCCGTTACAGTTAGCCGCGGTTTAAGGTTAGCATGCTAACCTCGCTACATCTGAATAAGAATTCATGCGGAGAGTTGAGTGAAAAAGTTTCGGTGGGTATTACTGATACTCGTGATTGCCGCCTGCCTGCTGCTCTGGACCCAGATGATCAACGTAATGTGCGATCAGGATGTTCAGTTTTTCAGCGGCATATGCAGCATTAACAGGTATATACCCTGGTAAAACATTTTTGCCGGCAGCGATTTCCTTCCGTAATGTGAGTGGTAGAATGGATCGTTCTTTTTGAGGTGGTAAAATGAGTGATCTTGTAAGTTCTGGGGCATTAAATCTGGTATCTCTGGCATTTTCCTTCTTGCTGCTGTTAGTCGGTCTGGTGTTGTGGTTCTTTGTGAATCGCGCCAGTTCCCGTGCTAACGAGCAAATCGAACTCCTTGAATCGCTGCTCGACCTGCAAAAGCGCCAGAATGCGCTGCTGCGTCGTTTATGCGAAGCCAATGAGCCGGACGCGAAGGAAGAAGAGGCACCAAAAGCAAAAGCAGAAGACGTTAAAGAAGAAGACAAAGAAGATTTTATCCGTCTGGTGGCGGAACGATAACCTCTTTGTATGCTAACGCCGGGCAGCCTGTTCTGGGCTGCCGGACACCGCACGATGCACTTTTCTGGTGCTCATATTCCCTGAAAGCCTAATTGATATGCGTTACGCGACGAGATATTCACTTTGCGCAACTGGCGCGTTGCGTGGCGATATTCGCGCTCACGTATCGGTATAATCTATAACGTTATGTTATTGTTATTGATAAATCATTCCTAGGTTCTATTTATCACACCTTAATATTATTGTTCGTATTAACATTGTACGAACTGGACAATTAATCGCCCATTTGGCGAAGCATAATCCAGAGAGCAATAGCGAAACGTTTTTATTGCATTGTGATGAAGCAATGTCACGAAAGTTTCATTATTTTGGTGCAATATAGTCCACGATGTTAATCGCCAGGACCGTGCTGGATAACCGCACTCATGTGAAGTACTTATAACCGGTTAGCCGAACGGCATGCGAAAATGTTATAGCGAAAATAATCTAACGATATAAAAATTTTTTGAGGCGATAAGGATATTCTGGACGCTGAAAAAATGTTGGTCTATGTTAAAAATGTCTTACGTTACCGTAAGCTAGGTCACATTTTAGATCTGCTAACATTCATTCAACGAAACGTTTTGTTGGGGAAAAATTCACCCCGTGTGGAAGGATTTGTTGGGATTTGTGCGGCCGATCGAGACACCTTTAAAAATGGCTTGCCATTATTATCGTTGTATGTGATAACACGTTTTGGGTTAAACGAGGTACAGTTCTGTTTATGTATGGCATTATCAGTAAAGAAGTTCTGAGTAAACACGTTGACGTTGAATACCGCTTCTCTGCCGAACCTTATATTAGTGCCTCATGCAGTCATGTCTCAGTTTTATCTATGAAAACGCCTGCGGGCGCAGAAAACACTCTAAGGAATTTTGCAAATGGCAAAGATTAAAGGTCAAGTTAAGTGGTTCAACGAGTCTAAAGGTTTTGGCTTCATTACTCCTGCTGACGGCAGCAAAGATGTATTCGTACATTTCTCTGCAATCCAGGGTAACGGCTTCAAAACTCTGGCTGAAGGCCAGAACGTTGAGTTCGAAATTCAGGACGGCCAGAAAGGCCCAGCGGCTGTTAACGTAACCGCTATCTGATTCGACAATCACTGATCTTGCAGCGCGTCAGCGTAACATTATCAGACATAAAGCCTCGCTAATGCGGGGCTTTATCATTTCTATGCCTGCCGCTTTTAACCGCCGCTTCGCCTTTCTCCCTCGCTCGAATAGCGGTACACTTTCGCCCTTTGAAATAGAGCCGGAGTTACTATGTCCTACAGTTGTCCGCTTTGCCACGCGCCGTTAACGCGCAGCGGCAATAGTTATCTTTGCCCGCAGCGTCACCAGTTTGATCGGGCGAAAGAGGGCTACGTCAATCTCCTGCCGGTACAGCACAAACGATCTCGTGATCCGGGCGATAGCGCAGAGATGATGCAGGCGCGGCGCGCGTTTCTCGATGCCGGACACTATCAGCCGCTGCGCGACGCCGTGAGTGTGAAGCTACATGCCATTACGCCTGAACATCTGTTAGATATCGGCTGTGGGGAAGGGTACTACACCCACGCTTTTGCCGCCGAGGCGCAGGCAACATGGGGACTGGACGTGTCGAAAACCGCCATTCGCTACGGCGCAAAGCGCTATCCGCAGGTGGATTTCTGCGTTGCCTCCAGCCAGCGTTTGCCGTTTGCTGATGCCAGCATGGACGCCGTCGTGCGGATCTACGCGCCGTGTAATCCGCAAGAGTTGAAACGCGTGGTGAAACCGGGCGGTTGGGTAATAACCGTTACGCCGGGGCCGCGTCATCTGGTTGAGCTGAAAGGGCTTATCTATAACGAAGTGCAGCTGCATGCGCCACATTCTGAAGTGCTGGACGGGTTTAGCCTGCAAAGTCACGACGCGTTAGCCTATCCGATGCAGTTGACCGGTCAGGAAGCGGTGACGTTATTACAGATGACGCCGTTTGCGTGGCGGGCGAAGCCGGAAGTGTGGGAGACGTTAGCGCAGCGGGTGCAGTTTGCTTGCCAGACGGATTTCGCGATTCACGCCTGGCAAAGAGATGCGGATTAACCCATATAGTGGGCGTAGAGGATTTGCGCGCCGATAGCGATCAGCACGATCCCACCCAGAATTTCAGCCCGTTTGCCGAGCAGCGGGCCGATAAAGCGACCGACCATCATACCAAGAGTTGACATCACAAAGGTGGCGCAGCCGATGGCAAATGCGGTGGCGAGAATATTGACTTGCAGGAAGGCCAGGCCAACGCCCACGGCCATCGCGTCCAGGCTGGTGGCAATTGCGGTGGTGACCAGCAGCCAGAAGCCGTGACGACGAGGTGTTTCTGCTTCTTCATCATCATCCGTACCGCGGATCCCTTCCAGTACCATACGTCCGCCGAGGAACACCAGCAGGACGAATGCTACCCAGTGGCTCCACTCCATGACGAACTGGCTTGCCAGCATACCGAGACCCCAGCCAATAAGCGGAGTAAGCATCTCAATGACGCCAAAAATCAGGCCAGTACGCAGGGCTTCAGAGAATTTCGGTTTGTGCAGCGTAGCCCCCTTACCAATTGATGCAGCGAAGGCATCCATTGACATACCAAGGGCAAGAAGAATAGTGGCGGTTAAGTTCATGCGAAGGTCCAGACCGGGCAGTTTCCATACGACACATTCCTGCCCCCAGTAATCAGCAGTAATGCGTCTATGGTCTCGCTTGATTACGATGTAATCCGTACGCACCACGTTTTTCAACGAGTATGTTGACACGTACATTTCCATTTGATGGAAATTAGCTACTCCCCAACGACGGGCGCAACCTTAACATATTTTTAGAATATAAAACAACTCTAAGGCTTGCTTATTTAATCGTTTAATGATAACGATTTTCATTTAGATTTATTGCGTAATCAGAAGGTTAACAAATATGAAGGGAATGTGCGGAATAAACATAGCCAACGCTATAACTTAACTGCCTGAAAATAGCACAGATATAGCGATGGCTATATTTTAACTCATTGAGAATTAACGAGAAGTTTGTAGATCTTCTCCAGGTCATCAATATTCTTAACACGGACAAGAAGACGACGCTGTTCTAATTGCATCACCAGTACACCATCTTCCGATAAATTCATTTTTTGAATTCGGCTGTATTTAATCCAGGCATTTGCGAAGAAGAAACCTTCCGATTTAAAGATAATTTTCGGACTGCGGATCCAGAATAGATAAAAACCGGTCAGCGCCAGTGCACATAATAACCATGTGGTAATTAATGCGCCGTGGCTGGTCACATTGTTGTACACCAGGATAACGATCAACGCGACGAAGATAACGCTATCGACGCGGCCGGGGCGCAAGAGCGGGACGGATAGCAGGGTGGTGCCATGACGGCGGGGCATGATGAACTGGTCGTAGATGGCAAATGCCAGCATTGCCACAATAAAGAGAACCAGTACCAGATCCGTTAATGTCATTCAGCCTCCAGATAAAAAAAAACCGGGGGCAAGAGCCCCCGGCATACTACAGATATTACAGACCCAGCAGGCCGATTGCGTAGCCTACGATACCGATGACGAAGAAGCCAACGATGATCCACAGGGCGTTAACTTTCTTACGCAGCAGCCACATACAGGCGAAGGTCAGCAGCAGCGGTACCAGGCCCGGCATCAGCTGGTCCAGGATGGTCTGCACGGTGGTGACACGAGTCTGACCATCCTGACCAGTGATGGTTGAAACCACCAACGGGATGTTCACGTGCGTCCACTTGTTAACCAGGGCCCCCATGACAAACAGGCCGAGGATTGACGCCCCCTCAGTCAGTTTCTGCAGGAAGCCGCCGCCCATATCGGAAACGATATCGATACCTTTACGGTAACCGTAAGCGACGCCGTAGTAACGGGTTGCCAGACGGACCAGGTTGAACAGGATAAAGAACAGCAGTGGCCCAAGCAGGCTGCCGCTCATCGCGATACCGGCACCCAGTGCGGCGAATACCGGACGTACGGTACCCCAGAAGATTGGGTCACCCACGCCTGCCAGCGGCCCCATCAGACCTACTTTGATACCGTTGATAGCACCATCGTCGATCTCTGCGCCATTAGCACGCTGTTCTTCCATTGCCAGCGTTACGCCCAGTACCGGTGCCGCTACGTATGGATGGGTGTTAAAGAATTCCAGGTGACGCTTGATGGCTTGCTTACGCTCATCGTTGTTCTCTGGGTACAGGCGACGAATCGCTGGAACCATAGAGAAGCAGAAGCCCAGCGCCTGCATACGTTCGAAGTTCCATGAACCCTGGAACAGGTTAGAACGAAGGAACACGCCACGAATATCACCCGGAGTGAGTTTTTTCTCGGTGGTGGTAGTTTTAGTCATATCAACCATTTCGCTCACCTGTTAGTCCAGTTCGTTATCAAGATCGTTAGAGCCAGCCGCTTGAGCAGGGGCACCTGCCACGCGATTATATTTCGGGCTCAGCTGAATGTAGAGGATGGCCATAACTGCGCCAATCACACCCAGAGCAACCAGGTTGAAGTTTGTAAATGCTGCAGTCACGAAGCCGAGGTAGAAGAACGGCATCAGGTAGCCTGCACGCATCATGTTGATGACCATTGCATAACCTACTACCACGATCATACCACCGGCAATGTTCAGACCGCTGGTGACCACTTCAGGAATCGCGTTCAGCATGCCCTGAACTTCGCTGGTACCGACGGATACCGCAACGATGACCGCTGGGATAGCAATACGCATCGCCTGCAGGAACAGGGAGGAGACGTGAATCCAGGACAGCGCCGTCAGGTTACCGCTTTCCGCTGCTTTATCTGCTGCGTGCTGGAAGGCAACGGTAATGGTACGAACGATAATAGTCAGAACCTGGCCTGCTGCTGCCAGCGGGATAGCCAGGGCGATACCTGCGCCGATGCCCTGATGGCCGGCAATAACCAGAATGGTGGAAATAATGGAAGCCAGTGCGGCATCAGGTGCAACCGCAGCACCGATGTTCATCCAACCCAGCGCGATCATTTCCAGGGTACCACCGATGATGATACCGGTTTTCATGTCCCCGAGTACGATACCGACCAGGGTACAAGCGACCAGCGGACGGTGGAACTGAAATTCATCGAGTATTGATTCCATACCCGCAATACATGCGACGATGAACACCAGCACAATCTGAAGAGTGGTAATCTCCATTGTACTTCTCCTATTGCTTATACAGACTTAAGTGTGAAGGCTAAAAACGTTGCCTAAGCGGTTATTTACCCACTTTGGCAATCAGATCCATCATTTTCAGTTTCTGGTCGGTGGAAACCTTACGGACTTCCAGTTCGATACCGCGGGCATCCAGTTTTTTGAAGGCCTCGATATCTTTTTCATCGACGGAAACTGCGTTGTTAACCTGCGTTTTACCCTGACGGAACGCCATACCGCCAACGTTAACAGAGGTCACTTTCACACCACCTTCCACGATACGTTCAACGTCGGTTGGGTTGGTGAACAGCAGCATCACACGATCGCCCGCATATTTCGGGTTGTTGTAGACGCGGATCATTTTGGCAACATCGACAACGTGTGCCGTTACGCCAGGAGGAGCAACCTGAGTCAGCAGGGTTTTGCGCACGGTATCGGCGGCAACTTCATCGCTGACCACAATGATGCGGGTGACGTTAGTCTCTTTGGTCCAACGGGTCGCAACCTGACCGTGAATCAGACGGTCATCGATACGCACCAGACCGATAGTCATGTAGTCGTTCGGGCCCATTGGTTTCGCCGGAGCGGCAGCTTTCGGTGCTGCAGGTGCAGCTTTCGGCGCCGCTTTTTCGACGGGTTTGGCTTTCAGCGCTTTTACGCCTTCGCTACCGGTTTCCACCGCCAGCGCCACCAGCTCGTCAAAGCTTGGGTTATCGTCACGCGCCATGAAGGTTTCGACCAGCATCGGTACGTTGACACCCGCGATCACTTCATAGTTTTCTTTATCGACAACAATGCGGCTTGCCGCGTTGAATGGGCTGCCGCCCCAGGTGTCAACAAGGAACAACACGCCTTTGCTGGTATCAAGCTTCGCCAGCTGCGCGTTGTATTTTTCGATTAACGTGTCTGCATTCTCGCCAGGCACGAAGTCGATCCAGCCAACATTGTCCTGCTCGCCCAACAGCATTTCTGCCGTTTTCAGCAGTTGTTCTGCTGCCCAACCATGTGTGCCTATTACAATAGCAATCGTCACTTGCTACCTCCTTTATTATCGTGTGTATCAGTAGGGCTGATACATTCTCTTGAGTCGAAACGGTAACCGAATCGATTCAGACAAGGGTTAGAGACCAAAAATTTAATAACTACCGAGAATTATTTTAGACAGTGAAAGAATAATTAATGTGATGAAGATCCGTAATTTAGTTAAAGAGTCGCAATTATTTTGTGGTGCAAAAAATTACCTTACATTTTGCAAAGACTCGTAAATCTCTGCCAAAATGTCATTTGTTTTTGCTATGTTAATGCTTCGTTTAATCACACAGGAGTATAGGGCATCAGCCCGTAGTATGGATCGTCACCGACGCCTTTTCGCACTCGTTCGCTTTTGCGACGCATCTCCCGGCCTTTTGCGCCACGCTTTTCTATCGTCTGGTATCGTCTCGCTTAAACATGACATAGCGATGACTCGTCACGTCTCTCGTTGGAGTGGTTTATGGAATTGCTAATGGACCCGTCAATCTGGGCCGGATTATTGACGCTTGTCGTTCTGGAAATCGTTCTCGGTATTGATAACCTGGTATTTATCGCCATTCTTGCCGATAAACTTCCACCAAAACAACGAGATAAAGCACGCCTGATCGGCCTGTCGCTGGCGCTGGTGATGCGTCTGGGACTGCTTTCCGTAATCTCGTGGATGGTAACGCTGACCGCGCCGCTGTTCAGCGTGTGGGGGCAAACCTTCTCCGGGCGTGACCTGATTATGCTGGTCGGTGGTCTATTCCTGTTGTTTAAAGCGACGACCGAGCTGCACGAACGGCTGGAAAACCGCCAGCACGATTCCGGACACGGTAAAGGTTATTCCAGCTTCTGGGTGGTGGTGGCACAGATCGTCGTGCTGGATGCCGTCTTCTCGCTGGATGCGGTGATCACGGCGGTCGGGATGGTGAATCACCTGCCGGTCATGATGGCGGCGGTAGTGATTGCCATGGGCGTGATGCTGCTGGCTTCAAAACCGTTGACGAACTTCGTCAACCAGCACCCAACGGTGGTGGTGCTGTGTCTGAGCTTCCTGCTGATGATCGGTCTGAGCCTGGTCGCAGAAGGTTTCGGTTTCCACATTCCGAAAGGCTATCTGTACGCGGCGATTGGCTTCTCGATAATTATCGAACTGTTCAACCAGATTGCCCGTCGTAACTTTATTCGCCACCAGTCGACGCTGCCGCTGCGTGCGCGTACGGCAGATGCCATTCTGCGTCTGATGGGCAACCGCAAGCAGGCGAACGCCACGCATGACGAAGGTCATCAGTCGACGATGCCGGTGCCGGAAGGGGCGTTCGTGGAAGAAGAGCGCTATATGATCAACGGTGTTCTGACGCTGGCTTCACGCTCGCTGCGCAGCATTATGACCCCGCGCGGGGAAATTAGCTGGGTGGATGCGGACCTGAGTACGGAAGAGATCCGCCAGCAGCTGCTGTCGTCACCGCACAGCCTGTTCCCGGTGTGTCGGGGGGAGCTGGATGAAATCGTTGGTATTGTGCGTGCCAAAGAGCTGCTGGTGGCGCTGGAAGCTGGTGAAGACGTGCTGGCGATAGCCTCCGCCAACCCAGCGATTATCGTGCCGGATACGCTCGACCCGATCAATCTGTTGGGCGTGCTGCGTAGGGCGCGCGGTAGCTTCGTTATCGTCACCAACGAGTTTGGTGTGGTGCAGGGGCTGGTGACGCCGCTGGACGTGCTGGAAGCGATTGCCGGTGAGTTCCCGGATGCCGATGAAACCCCGGAAATCGTTGCCGATGGCGATGGTTGGTTAGTGAAGGGGACGACGGACCTGCATGCGTTCCAGCATACGCTGGGGCTGGATAACCTGGTGGATGATGACATCGCCACCGTGGCCGGTCTGGTGATTGCCGTTAATGGGCAGATCCCGCACGTCGGTGACGTGATTGAACTGCCGTCGCTGCACATCACGATTACCGCGGCCAATAACTATCGCGTCGATCAGATTCGCGTGGTGAAGCTGGCTTCAGCTCACGACGAAGACGAATAATCACGCGGTAGCCCGGACGAGGCGCGCGAGCGCCGACTCCGGGATATTCCCGGGGCCACTCCGTTGGCCCCGCTACTGAAATGACGAAAACTACGGATTCAACGGCTCGTTCTTCTTAAGCCACAGCGGAAACTCCTCCAGCGGCATCGGCTGCGCATAGAGATATCCCTGCAAAAAATGCACCCCGTGCTGCTGCAAATAGCGCGCCTCTTCCTGCGTCTCAACGCCCTCCGCGACCAGCTCAACGTTCAGTCGCTGCCCCAGCGCAATAATAATATCCGTCACCGTGGAGTTCACGGCGTCGGTACCAATTGCACCGGTAAAAGCCTTGTCGATTTTCAGCACGTCCGGGTGCAGCATCTCAAGCCAGGAGAGCGAGCTGTTGCCAGTGCCAAAATCATCTATCGCCAGCTTAATTTGATGGTTGCCAAGCTCGCTGCGTAGCTGATAGTTCACATCGTTCAGCGCGTCGCGTTCGGTTAGTTCGACCGTAAGCTGCTGTAGCGGCTTGCGGCTGAACCAGAGCTGCTTTAAATCTTTCAGCAACTGGCCGTTCTTAAAGTGCGGGGCGGCGACGTTGATGCCAATCTGGAAATCACGTTCCTGAGGGAACAGATGCAGCCGCTGCGCCGTTTCACCGATGACGTAGCGGGTCAGCGGAATAATCAGGTTCTGCGTTTCAGCAATAGGAATAAACACATCTGGCGCCACCCAGCCTACGCGTGGGTTGTTCCAGCGCAGCAGGATCTCTGCGCCGACGCAGCGCTGTGTCCGCGCGTCCATCTGAGGTTGGCAGTATAGGGCAAACTCCTTGCCGGCGATGCCCATATTAATTTCGCGCGAGAAGCTGAGCCGCCCGGCGGTGGCAAGCCAGGCAATCCACGTAAACAGAATGCTCATGATGGCGGCAAGCGGTAAATCGGTGACCAGATTATTCAGCGCGAGGCGAGCAGGGCCGGGGCTGAGCGCTGCAACGCTAAACGGAAAGTCCGTCGATGAGCGGATGAAAACGCGGTTACCGTCATCATCCATCTCTCCGGTAATGCCAATATTGTGCTGATAGTGGCGTTCACCGACGTTAAGACTGATATGGGTGATGAGCGGTGGGGTGGGTTCAAGAATAATATTGCTGAGTAAATCGATGTTGATGGAGACCATCACGCCGTCTTTACCGTCAGCCGATGCGGGAAACCACTGAACCAGAATCGGTGTGCCGACCAGCAGCGAATGATCGGTGCCCAGCAGCAACAGCGGCGCACTATTGGGCAGTTGCGGCTGCAGCGCGTTGACCGCGATGTTGCGCGAACCGAGTGCACTAGAGCAGTAGAGTTGCCCGCCTTTCACCAACGCAATAGAGCGCACGGTTTGCAGCATCACCGCCAGCTTGCGCAACGGTAGATGAATGGCTTCACAGGGCTGGCCGACCAGAGCAAGCATGGCGTTACGTTGGGTTTTCAGCGGTTGCAGGATTCTATCGAGGCGATCGACCGAGTGGGCGGTGAGGGTATTTATCTGTTTCTGATTTATGCTGCGCTGCGAAATAAATCGTATCCCTAAGGTCAGCGCAAAAGCACACACCGCGACGATCGCACAGACGGCGATTCGCTTGCGTAGATACTTTCTGATAATCCATTGTGCTGATTGCATTTCCGCTGCTCGGCGCGCATTGAGTGGTAATGAAAATAGCAGTGACGACAGAGCAAGTGAAGCAGGTCGCGAAAATAGTGGGAATAAATCACCCACCTGAATTAGGGGTGGGTGATTAGGCGTATTAGTCGCACTGAACCTTAATGGCCAGACCGCCGCGCGAAGTTTCGCGATATTTGGCGTTCATGTCTTTACCGGTTTCGTACATGGTCTCAATGACCTTATCGAGGGAAACGCGCGGCTCGCTGGTACGACGCATCGCCATACGCGCGGCGTTAATCGCCTTAACCGACGCAATGGCGTTACGCTCAATGCACGGCACCTGAACCTGACCGGCAACCGGGTCACAGGTCAGACCGAGGTTATGCTCCATACCGATTTCCGCCGCGACGCATACCTGTTCCGGGCTGGCACCCAGCAGTTCAGCCAGACCAGCCGCCGCCATTGAGCAGGCCACGCCCACTTCACCCTGACAACCCACTTCGGCACCGGAGATAGAGGCGTTCATCTTGTACAGCGCGCCAATGGCGCCGGAGGCCAGGAAGTAGCGAATGTAGATATCCGGGCTGACGGACTCGATAAAGTGGTCGTAATAGGCGAGTACCGCTGGAACGATACCGCAGGCGCCGTTCGTTGGTGCGGTAACCACGCGGCCACCGGCAGCGTTCTCTTCGTTCACCGCCAGCGCAAACATGTTCACCCAGTCAATGACGTTCATCGGATCGCTGGAGAGCTTGTCGCTGGAAACCAGCATACGACGCAGCGCGGAAGCACGACGCGGTACGCGCAGCGGCCCCGGCAGCACGCCTTCGGTATTCATGCCGCGGTCAATACAGGCGCGCATGGTTTGCCAGACGTTCTCGAAGTACTCTTCAATCTCTTTCTTGCTGTGCAGCGCCAGTTCGTTCTGCATCACCATGCCTGAAAGCGACAGGCCGGTCTCTTTGCAGTAGTTGAGCATTTCGGTGGCTGAAGCGAACGGGTAAGGGACCTGGACTTCGCTGCTGTCCGCTTTGCCAAAATGCTCTTCATCGACGATAAAGCCGCCGCCGATAGAGTAGTAGGTTTTACTGTAGAGTTGCGTTTCGCCTGCCCAGGCGGTTATCTGCATGCCGTTTTCGTGCAGCGGCAGATTACCGTTGTGGAAACGCATGCCGCTTTCGGCTGGGAAATCGACTTCGACGCGGCCAAGCGCCAGCAGCAGACGGCCACGCGCTTCTACGTCACGAATAAATGCCGGGATGGCATCAATATCGACGGTATCCGGCTGGTTGCCCGCCAGACCCATAATAATCGCGATATCGGTATGGTGGCCCTTACCGGTGAGGGACAGTGAACCGTAGACGTCCACGGCAACGCGCGTCACGTCATCAATCAGTCCCTTTTCGACCAGGTCATCGACGAACTGTTTGCCAGCCTTCATCGGCCCTACAGTATGGGAAGATGAGGGACCAATCCCCACCTTAAACATGTCGAATATACTAATCACTTTAACACTCCTGACAGGGTTGCCACGTTGTTGCGGCAACGATGTAATAACTGCGCATAGTGTATGAGGGAACCTGAAATCCAGCTTAACTATTCACATGAATTTAATTAATGCGTAGCGTTGATTTTACTAATGCTGAACCCCTGGTCATCAAGGTAAGTATAGTCAGGGTTTAAGGCCCACCTGTAGCGCTAGCTCACGAATAATACCGGCGGTCATGCCCCAGACAAAATAGTGCTGATACCAGGAGAGCCAGACGCGATGTGCGTTGCCGCGGCGATGAATATCAAGCGGATGATAGCGCCCCAGACGCAGAGCTTCGGCAAGCGGCATTTCAAACACCGATGCCACCTCATCTTCACTGGCGTGATAGTGCAGATCCGGTGGGATAACGCCGAGCACCGGCGTGACCTGAAACCCGGTCACGCTGTCGACGGGCGGCAGCACGCCGATAATATCCACGCACTCCGGGGGAATGGCGACCTCTTCCTGTGCCTCACGCAGCGCCGCGGCAATCAGCGATGCGTCGCTGCTGTCTACCGCGCCGCCGGGAAAGGCGACCTGACCGGGATGTTTGCGCAAGCGCGCGGAACGCTGCGTCAGCAGCAGCCCTGGCTCAGGACGGCGCACGATGGGAATCAATACCGCGGCCTGTCGGGCGTTTAACGCCGTACGCGTCGTCTGCGGACGAAGCAGCTGAAAGCGGGAGAGAAAGTCATCCAGGTTCAGCGCGCGCTCTTGCATGGTCAGGACTCCAGTTGTTGTAGGATTCTATTCACTTTATCAAATGTTTCCTGATATTCCGCATCTTCGTCGCTGTCGGCCACCAGTCCACCGCCCGCCGAGCAGTAAAGCGTGCCGTCTGTCGCCGTGACCGTACGAATGGTAATGCTGGTGTCCATATTGCCGCAGGCGCTGAGATAGCCAATGCTGCCGCACCACGCGTTGCGGCGATGGGGCTCCAGCTCATCGATAATCTCCATCGCCCGCACCTTCGGTGCGCCGGTAATGGAGCCGCCGGGAAACGCAGCGCGCAGCAAATCGGTCGCGTGCAGTGTTGGCGGCAACTGTGCAGTGATGGTGCTGACCAGATGGTGCACCGCCGGAAACGGCTCAACGATAAACAGCTCCGGCACCCGTACACTGCCCGGCACCGCTACGCGACCAATGTCGTTGCGCATCAGGTCGACAATCATAAGATTTTCTGCACGATCCTTCGGTGAGTTCGCCAGCCGCTGAGCCTGTTCGGCATCCGCCTGCGGGGAATCGAGGCGCGGCAGGGTGCCTTTTATCGGCCGGGTCTGAATCTGCCCCTGCTCAAGCTGGATAAAACGCTCCGGCGAGAGGCTCAGAATGGCGCTCTCTTCAAATCGTAGAAACGCGCTGAACGGCGCGCAATTGGCGCGGTTCAGCCGCACAAATGCCGCCCATTCATCACCCTCGTAGCGCGCCTGAAAGCGCTGGGCGAGGTTGACCTGGTAGCAGTCGCCGCTTTGCAGGTAAGCCTGCACCTGGCGGAATTTCTCACCGTACTGCGCGCGGTTCATATTGGACTGCCAGCCAGAGGTCAGGGCAAACGGCGCCGTTGTCGGGCTGGTTTGTTCCTGCAGCCAGCGCAGGCGAGCGTGAATATCACCGTGACACAGCAGGGTAACAACCTGACGCTGATGGTCAACGATCAACGCCCAGTCATAAATGCCCACCGCCATGTCCGGGACGCCGATATCTTGTAGCGCCTGCTCGGGCAGCGTCTCAAAGCGGCGGCCTAAATCATAGCCAAAGAGCCCAACGGCACCGCCGATAAAGGGCAAATCGGCCAGCGGCTTGTCGCTGATGTTCAGCCGATCCATCGCCTGCTGTAACAGCGTTAAGGGATCGTCATGGGAGACTACGGCGCTACCGTTATGACTCACGGTAGTGACGTCGCCGTGCGTCACCAGCGTCTGGCGAGGGTCGGCAACCACGATATCGTAGCGGCTGTGCGGATGGTCCGCGTAGCCGGAGTGCAGCATCATCGCCCAGGGCGAGGCGTTTAACGGGGCAAAGTAGTGTTCTGCGGCATCCTGTCGCCAGGGAAGCGTCATCATTGAAGGGGGTAACATTGTTTCTCTGTCCAGCCTTGTTGCACTGCCTCTGGTGAATGTTCGGGCAGCATGAAATAATAAGCGCCCACAATGTAGCAGGAGTCAATGATGTTTGCAGGATTACCTTCACTAAGCCATGAACAGCAGCAGAAAGCCGTCGAGCGTATTCAGGAACTGATGTCGCAGGGGATGGCAAGCGGTCAGGCGATCGCGCTGGTGGCTGAAGAGCTGCGTGCTACCCACACCGGCGAACGTATTGTCGCTCGCTTTGAGGATGAAGACGAAGACGAGTAACGTCATGTTCATCCGTTCAATACCGCTGCTGCTGACGCTGATGGCAGCGCCCTTAACGGCAGCAGCGGAAAATACATGTCGGCTCACCGATCCCAGCCTGACGCTGCAAAGCTATACCGCCGATCCCCAACATCAACGCATCGCCATGTACTGGCAAAAAGCCAACGGTAAAGCGTACGGTTCGCTGCGCGCGCTGCTGTCCGAGATCAACGGCGACGGGCGTGTGCGCATGGCGATGAACGGTGGCATCTACGACAAAGCCTACGCTCCCCTTGGGCTGTATATTGAAAACGGAGAGCAAAGGGTGGCAGTAAACCGCGCTTCCGGCGGTGGGAACTTCTTTATCAAACCCGGCGGCGTTTTTTACCTTCGCGGCGATCGCGCGGGGATAGTTAGCCTCGATAAGCTGAAATCCACCAAAGGCATGGATTACGCGGTGCAGTCCGGCCCGATGCTGATTGAAAACGGGGTCATTAACTGGCGGCTGAAGCCGTCAGCAAGTTCGCGCAAGCTGCGCAACGGCGTAGGGATCACCGCGCAAGGCAAGGTGGTGTTTATGCTGAGCGAGCGGGAAACCAACTTTTATGATTTCACCTGCTATGCGAAATCGCGCCTTGATGTGCGGCAGATGCTTTATCTCGACGGCACCATTTCGAAGATGTACCAGCAGGGGAGTAGTGTCCCCTGGCAGTACCATCCTTTCGTTACCATGATTACCGTGGAAAAACGCTGAGTTCTGGGGAGAGGCCGAATGGCGCTTCCCACATCCGGCCTACATGACAAATATCAGGCTCGCCCCACGAACTCAGGCCGCAGCGCAGGATCGTCATACAACGTGACATGCGCCACTCGCTCCCCACGCCAGAAGGTCAGCTGCGTGCCTATAGCGGTGTGATGCACGCTCACTTCCGTCAGCGGCGACTGCTTCGCCAAATCCCACAGACAGACAAAACGCGCCTGCGGCAGATGGTTGCGCAACACCAGATAGCTCAAATCACTGATGGCCGGGTTATCGGCTGCGAGTCCCTGCCAAAGTTCACCGTCACCCGACAGCCACAGAGCAAAGGTGTCGCCCTGATGGGAGAAATGGCGCGGCTGACAGCCGTGCAGCGGCGTGACGGTCGCGTTGCGCATTTCGCGCAGCGGGCCGCTGAGCGAGAAGGGCTGCGGCTTGCCGCCCTGGTCCAGCGCATCGGCCGCCAGATGTAGCGTCCAGTCAAGCTGCTGGCGGTGCGGGTTTTCTACCGTCGATAGATCGATCAACACGTCATCCAGCCACAGCAGACGGCGGCGAAAACGCACGTCGCGCCAGGCCTCAACGTCCCACTCCACGCGGGTGTGGCTGTTTAGCTGCGGCGGTGGTTTTCCCCAATCGGTTTCGGTATCCAGCCACAGGTACTCCTCGCCCATGTGCCAACCGAGCACCTCAGAGTTGGCGGGGGGCTGGTTGGTCTGGTTAACCGTCAGCGTATTGTGAGTGGCGCTGTTTTTGTAATAGTCGTAGTGCATCCTGGCACCGTAACCGGTGGTACCGAGGTCCGGCAGCAGCCAGCCGTCGCCCTGCCATAGCATCAGGCTCTGGCGGTCATAATGGTCGTGCTCACCGCCCCACGGACTGTGTTTAATCAATACCGCCTGCTGCTGTTGCGGGCGTCGCCACAGCGTGATCCCGGCACCGGGTGCGTACAGCGACTGCTGCGGGATCAAATCCAGGTGCGTTTCCGGCAGAGGCTGATGGCGCCAGAGCAGCGTTTCTCGCTCGTCAGGCTCACCGGCAGTAAACTGCAGCACCGCTGCGTAGCGCGGATCGTGCCAGATAAACCAGGCAAATTCGTACAGATCCCGATGATGCAGCTTCTCCTGACCGGCGAGGCAATCGTTAAGGCGAGGGAAGGTGCCGTCCGGCAGCAGCAGCTCAAGCGGGAAGCGCAGCATCTGCGGGTACCACGGGCCATCAATCAAGCTCCAGCGGGTGCCGTGCGCCAGCTTCTCAAAGGCAAAGAATCCCTGTAGCGCGTAATAGTGATAATGGATGGAACCCTCAAACCACATCCCTTCCGCCAGCAGACCATGTTCAAGCTGCCAGCGCAGGCCGTAAGGCGCGTTGACGGCAAACTCCAGCAGGCTGTTGTCCTCCAGCACAAAACCGAGCACTCCCAGCGCGGCACCGATTTTGACCTCGTGGTTATGGATCTGCGGGCTGCGGTGTTCGCATAAAAAGGTTGCCGCACAGCGCAACAGATTGTCGCTGATATGCTGACGCTCGCCCGCCGTCAGGCTCTCGGCAATAAAGTCATAGCCCAGCGCCATATCCAGAATGCAGTTGGCTTCGCACAACGTCTGGGCGTTCATTTTACCAGGACCATTATGCGGAATATCGCCGTGCACCGCGTAGTCAGGGTAAACATCCGCATAACCCATCAGCAGCGTACGCACTTTATCGCGGTACGCGGCGTTGCCGGTCAGCTGCCAGAGCAGGCCCAACTGCTGGCAGGCACTGGCGTTACGACCGTTCATTTCCCGCCACCAGGCGCCGTCCCACGGTTCACCGCTGAACACCTCACCGTCCACCGGGCAAGCGTGGTGGTGAGGTGAGTCTGGCTGCCAGGTCAGCCGCACCCCATGGTGCGGGCAAAAATAGTAGAGATTCCAGCTAGCGATCCCGGTTTGCGGGATGCACACAGCGGCGTCAAGCATCGGTTGTGCATCCTTCACGAGCTGTTGAATCAGGCCCTGTTCGCCGACAGCACGCGCGGCGATCTCCGGCCATAGCCCAGAAAATTGTCTCATTTTTGGTTTTCCCTGACCTCTGAAGACGCGGTAAGCGGTGCAGTGAGCGTGGTGATATCGTCGGGATATTTCGCCCGCAGCCAGCGCGCTTTTTCGCGGAACAGCGCGTCGTCCGGCCATGCGTGGGCGGCGGTGGCGATGTTGCGCAACGCTTTCTTGTCATCCATTTTGTCGAGGTCTTTCCACGGCCACGGCGTGTCACTGTTGATAAAACCGGCGATGTACTGGTAGCCCTTGCGCAGGCTGTGATCGTCGAGGGTAAAGTTCCAGATATCGACCCCGGCTTTTTCACCCAGACGACCCAGGCGGCTGTAAGCGTCGAGGTTAAAGTTGCTGTAGTGCCACGGGCGAGTGCGCTCCAGTTCGGCCATCTGGCGGCCTTCAACGTCAAACTGCCCGGCAATACGGCGCAGTTGGGTGACATACAGGCGCTTTTTGGCCTCTTCCGGCTTGCCGCTGAACAGCGCAAAGGTCGCCGCCTGCATATCGAAGTAGGTACCGTGGTTGTTGTGCCAGTTCTCTTCTTCAAAGCCATTCTGGCTGGTGGTCATCCAGTGATAGAAATCGCCAAACCACTTTTTCAGCTCGGTCACGTCCGCATCACTTAACTTACCGGATGCTTGCAGCAGGGCAATGGCATCCACCACGTCAACCAGCGCGCGGCTGTCGATAATGCCGATGCCGCGGCCGGTGTTGATCCCCGGGATAGCCTGAGCGTGCTGCAGATTTGGCGTCATGCGGGTTTCCGGGGCCAGGAACCAGCTTTTGAGTTGTTCGGCCGCTTTCTGGGCGTAACGGTCGTCATGCGAGAAGTACCATGCCAGCGCCAGCGTAGAGACGTCGTTGCTCATCTTCCCCAGCCGATTTTTATCGGTGGCATCGCTGTTGGCATCCGGGTTGGTTTGACCATCTTTGCGGATGTACGGCAGGCCATCTTTGGTCTCCGGGTTTGGCCACCAGTAAGGCGGGAAGCTGTAGTAGTCGTGCTTATTACCGCTGGCGGCTACTAGCGTTTTATCCATCACCGAATAGAGCGGGTGTTTCAGCGCAGCATCCGCTTTTTTCAACAGCGCGCTTTCCGCCTGTAAGAACAGCGGGTCTTTGGCCGCAATCTGTTCGCGGCTGAACGCCAGATCGTTGCCATCAAGCGTATAAGGCTCTGCCGCATACAGCGAAGCGCTGAACCCAGAGCAGAGTAGCGCAATGCCTAATATTCCACGGCGATGTATTGAACTCATAGTGATAACCCTTCTGCAAATAGAGAAAAGATAACAAGAGAATTTTGCCTTTAGCGTATTTTAACAACACTAAAAGCAGGCGATTTAATTAAAAGATAACGCATTCATAAATAGGTTGGCGTGCAGTGTAAAAGACAAAGTGATTTTTTTTGTGATGCTCATCATGGTTATCAAGTTGAATAAAAAATGACGCATTTATTGTAGCGCAGTTCACGTTTTTAGCCGTTTTTCTTATTTTGTTGAGTTTATCAAAAAAATAAACAAAATGTTAATTCATTGAATTTTAATGATAAAATTTTTATGTCACTTTTGTCGTCACTTTCATGCGTGATCTCGTTCAACTTTTCTGTTTCTGAAATACGATTTCTTTTTTGTGTGGTTGTATTGGAAAATATATTTCTATTTAATGTTCGGAAATAATTTTTTATGCATGTTGTATTCACCGCAAAATGTTAATCCAGATCACGGAAATGCATTTTGTGAGAATTTAATTATCTTTGTGCCCTACACAATAAAGGATATGCAATCATGTCTGCGAATAAATTACGCTCATTATTACTGCTTTCTGCTCTAGGACTGGGTATCGGGCAAAGCTACGCCGCCACCACCCTGAACGTCTGGATCCGTGCGAGCAACGACTCAAAAAATATCTACAAGCAAGAAGCCGAGAAGTTCGAAGAGAAGACCGGCATTAAGATTGAGTACTTCAATGCCACCACCGACTTCGAACAGCGGCTGGCGCGCGCCACGGCGGGTAATGCCTTACCGGATCTGATCTTCAACGATGCCGCTTCACTCGGCCAGTTTATTCAGCTTGGCATTGCCGACGAAATTGACCCGAAAGCCATCAGCGGCGGCGACCAGCTGTACCAGACCGCGTGGAACAGCACCCGCTATATCGACGGCAAATACTACGGCGTGCCAACCTCTGCGCAAACCTTCGCGCTGTTTGTGCGCAAAGACTGGCGTGAGAAGCTGGGTCTGCCGCTGCCAAAAAGCTGGGATGATATCCAGACGCTGGCCAAAGCCTTCACCACCCAGGACCCGGACGGCAACGGTAAAAACGACACCTACGGCTTTATCGTGCCGGCCTCTACCACCCGCGGCTACGCCAGCTGGTTTATGAGCAGCTTTATCTGGCAGGCGGGCGGTGATTTCGTCAAAGAGAACGGCGGCAAATTCAGCGCCTCGCTCGATACTCCAGAAGTGGCTCAGGCGATGACCTTTATGCGCACCATGATGTGCGAAAAAGTGACCCAGCCGGGGGCGATTAACGCCACTACCGCCGACGTTATCCCATCGTTCCGTTCCGGTCAGAGCGGCATGTTCTTCAGCGGCCCTTACCACATCGCGCTGTTTGATAAAGACCCAGGCAAAGACAACTTCGATGTCGTGCCGGTTGTTGGGCCGAAAGGGGAAGCCACCCTCGCTGAAGGGACCACCGTCTTTATGATGAAGAGCAGCAAGCAGAAAGAGGCGGCGCAGAAATTTATCGAATTTATGATTTCACAGGAAGGCCAGGAGATCGGCATGGGTAAAGGCAGCCAGCATATTCCCGTGGTGCGTCTGCCGGTGAACAAAAACGTCGATGTCAAAGCCGTTTACCAGGACGCGCGCTGGGAAACCTTCGCCAGGCTGTATAACGAGCAGGGCCGCTATGTGCCGCAAATTCCAAACTGGACGCCGGTGCGTCAGGTGGCAGCCGATGGCTTCAACCGTATTTTCGCCGACTGTAATAGCAATATCAGCGCTGAGCTGAAGTCCATCGACGTGAAGGTCAACGCCGAGCTGGAAAAACAAAACGTGCTGGCTAAGTGAGAGGGAGTAAGTAATGACGCTGCATGAGACGAAGTCCGCGCCGCTAAAGCAAGCCGCTTCGCCTGACGCGACCGGCTGGCTGACGGCTAAACGCAAGCGGGCGCTGATTCCGTGGCTGTTCCTGGCACCCGCGCTGATTATTTTTAGCTGGTTTAAGTTCATCCCGATGATTCAGGGTTTGGTGATGAGCTTTTACAAGGTCAACTTTAATCAGCCGGACGAGTGGGTCGGGTTCGACAACTTTACCCGCGCCTTTGCTGACGTGGAACTGCACGCGGCGGTGGTGAATACGCTGCTGTACGTGGTGGTGACGATGTTTGCCGCCGCAATACTTGCGTTCTTCCTCGCCATGCTGCTGGAAGGCCCGGCGCGCCATCTGCGCTTTATTCGTACCGCGATTTTCTTACCGGCGGTAACCAGTGCGGCGATCGTCGCCGAGATGTGGCGCATTCTGTTCAACCCAACGCCGAACGGCGTGGTGAACCACATTCTCAGCTGGTTTGGCGTGGCGGATCAGGGGTTCCTTGCCAGCTCCGATCAGGCGCTGGGGGTCATCATGCTGCTGCATATCTGGAAAGCGGTGCCCTACAACATGGTGATTTTTATCGCCGGTCTGGCGGGTATCAGCCGTGACCTGTACGACGCGTCGAACGTTGATGGCGCCAACTGGTGGAACCGTCTGCGCTACGTGACGCTGCCTGGGATGATCCCGGCGCTGTCAGTGGTGTTGATGCTCTCCTTTATTCGTGGCTTCCGCGTGTTTGCCGAGGTGTATGCCACCACCGGCGGCGGGCCATCTAACGCCACGGAAATGGTCATGACCCATATCTATAAGCTGGGCTTTGAACAGTTTGACTACGGCTACGCCTCGGCGGTGTCGTTCCTGCTGTTCACCTTCACCGTTATCTTAACCATTTGTCATTTGACGCTGAAAAAACGTATCGCACGTTACTAAGGAGCCGTGATGTTGAGTAAACGTTGGGATACCGTTGGGCGCTGGTGCATCTACGCGCTGCTGCTGATTGTCTTCGTCGGGCCGTTCTGGGGCATTGTGGCTACCGCCTTTAGCGGCGCGCCGGTCAAGCCGGGCGAACTGCTGGCCTGGCCGAATCAGTTCTCGTTTGAAAACTTCATCTTCGCGTGGATGGATATCGGCGTCTGGCAGTATCTGCTGAACTCCATTCTGGTGGTGTTCTTCGGCACCATCCTGCAGGTGTCGGTCAGCGCGCTGGCGGCCTATGCTCTGGCCCGTAAGAAGTTTCGCGGCGTGGCGCTGGTCAGCCTGGTGATTTTATCCACCATGATGCTGCCGGAAGAGGTTATCGCCATTCCGCTGTACATGATAATCAACTGGCGACTGCCGTTTATCGATGCGTCGCTGTACAACAGCTACCTCGGGATGATTTTACCGGTGGTGGGCTGGGCCTTCTCCATCTTCGTGCTGACCGAGTTTATGTCGGCCATTCCGAAAGAGCTGGAAGAAGCGGCGCGTATTGATGGCGCGAATGAGTGGCAGATTTTCTTCCACGTCATTCTGCCGCTGGTGAAACCAGCGCTGGGGACGGTAGTGACCTTCGGCTTCATTATGATTTGGGACCAGTACCTGCTGCCGCTGATTGTGGTGAACCAGGACAGCCTGAACACCATTCCGGTGATCCTCGGCACGCTGCGTACCGATGAGAGCATCACGCCGAACATCTTTATCGCCATTACGCTACTGGCGATGCTGCCAAGCATCATCGTCTATCTGGGTCTGCAAAAACATTTCAACCGCGGGATCATGTCCGGCGCGGTCAAAGGATAAGGGGTTACCGATGGGATCTGTTGTATTAAATAGCGTGCGCAAATCATACGGTGATGCTCACGTCATTAAAGATGTGTCGCTGACTATCCCTGACGGCGAGTTCTGCGTGCTGGTGGGGCCGAGCGGCTGCGGGAAATCGACGCTGCTGCGGATGATTGCCGGTCTGGAAGAGATTTCCGCCGGGGAAGTGCACATCAACGAACGTGATGTCACCGAGGTTGAACCGAAGCTGCGCGATATCGCCATGGTGTTCCAGAGCTATGCGCTCTATCCGCAGATGACGGTGCGCGAAAACATGGGCTTTGCGCTGAAGATGGCGCGGTTGCCGAAAACGGAAATCAAACAGAAAGTTGATGAAGCGGCGGCGCTGCTCGGGCTCGAGCCGCTGCTGGAGCGTCTGCCAAAAGATCTCTCCGGTGGTCAGCGTCAGCGCGTGGCGATGGGGCGCGCCATCGTACGTAAGCCGCAGGTGTTCCTGTTCGATGAACCGCTGTCGAACCTCGACGCCAAGCTGCGTACCCAGGTGCGCGGTGAAATTCGCGAGCTGCACCGTCGTCTGAAAACCACCTCGGTGTACGTCACCCACGACCAGATTGAAGCGATGACCATGGGGCAGATGATCGTGGTCCTGCGTGACGGTCGCATTGAGCAGGCGGGCACGCCGCTGGAGCTGTACGACCAGCCGGCCAACCTGTTCGTTGCCGGGTTTATCGGCTCGCCGGAAATTAACCAATTGAAGGGGGAGGTGGTGCTCAGCGGAAATAGCACCAGCCTGCGCCTGAAAGATGGATCGCTGCTGGCGCTGCCGGTAGGGCTACAGGTGACCGACGGCCAGCAGGTGGTGTACGCCATTCGTCCGGAACAGGTCAACGTGGTACACGAAGCCCGCGACGATGCGCTGGCGGCGAAGGTCACGGCGGTGGAGAACACCGGGTCGGATATGCAGCTGTTCTGCGATACCGGCGGTGGGGCATTTACCTCGGTGTTTAAGCAGCGTCTGGCGGTGAAAGAGGGTGACACTATCTGGCTGCAGCCGAAGCTCTCCGGCGTGCATCTGTTCGATGCGCAAAGCGGTCTGCGCATAGCCTGCCAGGAGGGTCAATAAGGTGGCGATGAAGCTGTACACCCTTGATGAAACCTGTCTGGAAAATGCCCGCGCGGGCCTCAAGCAGCCGTTCTCGCCGCTGCAACTGGCCTTGAGCAAGCTGGTGGCTGAGGCGGATACGCTTAAGCGCGAGCCGCCGGAAAGCGTAGTGCATAAGAAACTACGCCCGGCGAGCGGCGACGCGCACGATTACTACAGCCTGGGTACCTACTGGTGGCCCAACCCGCGGCGGCCCAACGGGCTGCCCTACATTCGCCGCGACGGGCATATCAACCCGCAGTGCGAAAATAACGATACCGACACCTCGCGCATTATCCGCATGTGCGAGCGCTGCCTGACGCTGGGGCTGGCATGGTACTTCACCGGTCAGCGCCAGTACGCGCAGGCGGCAGCGGTGCAGATCCGCTGCTGGTTCCTCGATGGCGACACGCGCATGAACCCGCATCTGAACTACGGCCAGGCGATCCCCGGCGTGGTCTCCGGGCGCGGAACCGGGCTTATCGACACCCGCCTGCTGTGGATGGTGGTCGATACTATCGGGTTGATTAACACCGCCAGCGTGCTGGATACCGACGATATCATCGGCCTGCACCAGTGGTTCCGCGATTTTAACCACTGGATGTACTACAGCGATATCGGCCACTCCGAATACGTCTGGCACAATAACCACGGCACCTGGTACGACGCCCAGCGCGCAGTCAATGCGCTGTTCTACGGCGATAAGGGGCTGGTGGCGCGGATTATTGAGCAGGGGATCACCCAGCGTATGGCGGCGCAGATTGATCAGGACGGCAAACAGACGATGGAGCTGGAGCGTACCATTCCGTTCCACTACTCGCTGTTCAACCTTGAGGCGCATTTGCTGCTCAACCGTTACGCCGAGCACGTCGAGTTCGATCGCTGGAACCACATTCGCGACGGACGCGGAGTGAAGCAGGGGATTGATTACCTGGTGCCGTTTATCCGCGAACCGGATCTGTGGCCGTATAGCGATTTGCAGGGCATTGTCTGGGATAGCGCGCTGCGGGTGCTGCTGCAGACGCAGCGCGGGTATGCGAAGCAGTCGCTGAGCTATCGGGACGTGCTGAAGTGCTTGCCGCAGGAGACGCTGCAGTTAAAAGAGCAGCTGATGTGGTGCCCGGGATTGTAGAAGAGCGTCCCCCGGCGGCGCTGCGTTTGGCCGGGCTACCCAACATGTAGCCCGGACGAGGCGCCTGCGCCGACTCCGGGAAGGCACAATTTACCGATTTACACCGCGGCGATAATCTTAATCTCAACCTTATATTTCGGGTTCATCAGCTTCGCCTGCACGGTGCAACGCACCGGCGCGTGACCGGCGACTACCCACGCATCCCACGCTTTGTTCATGGCGGCGAAATCGTCGCCGTCCGGCAGGAAAATGGTGGCGTCGAGAATGCGCGACTTATTGCTGCCCTGTTTTTCCAGCACTGCATCAATCTGCGCCAGCGTATTTGCCGTTTGCTCAAACGCATCGGCGTCCAGGTTTGCCGGTACGCCAGTGTAGTACAGCGTATTGTTATGAATAACGACATCAGACCAACGGGCTTCGGCATCAATACGTACAATTGTCATTTCATTTTCCTTTTAACATCACGTAAACGCGCTAAGACTGCCACATTGTCGACGCCGCGTCACGACTTCGGCTGGCATAAGCGAGGTTCGCCTGACATAATCACTGGGAATTTTTCCAGGGGGTAACGTGACGGACGATTTTGCAGAAGATGGCCAGCTTGCGCAGGCGATAACCGGCTTTAAACCGCGTGAACCGCAGCGTCAGATGGCGCACGCCGTCGCGAAGGCGATTGATAACGGCCAGCCGCTGGTGGTGGAAGCGGGGACCGGGACCGGGAAAACCTACGCCTACCTGGCGCCCGCGCTGCGCTCCGGGAAAAAAACCATTATCTCTACCGGCTCGAAGGCATTGCAGGATCAGCTCTACAGCCGTGACCTGCCGACCGTCGCCACCGCGCTGACCTTTACCGGCAAGCTGGCACTGCTGAAAGGGCGCTCAAACTACCTTTGCCTCGAACGTTTAGAGCAGCAGGCGATGGCGGGCGGCGACCTGCCGGTGCAAACTCTCAGCGACGTCATTTTGCTGCGCAGCTGGGCTAACCAGACCGTAGACGGTGACATCAGCACCTGCGTCAGCGTGGCGGAAGATTCCCAGGCCTGGCCGCTGGTCACCAGCACCAACGATAACTGTCTGGGCAGCGACTGCCCGCAGTATCAGGACTGCTTCGTGGTGAAGGCGCGTAAAAAGGCGATGGATGCCGACGTGGTGGTGGTCAACCATCACCTGTTCCTTGCCGACATGGTGGTGAAAGAGAGCGGCTTTGGCGAGCTTATCCCCGAGGCCGACGTGATGATCTTCGATGAAGCCCATCAGCTGCCGGATATCGCCAGCCAGTACTTTGGTCAGTCGCTCTCCAGCCGCCAGTTGCTGGACCTTGCCAAAGACGTGGTCATTGCCTATCGCACCGAACTGAAAGATACCCAGCAACTGCAAAAGTGCGCCGACCGTCTGGCGCAGGCCACCCAGGATTTCCGCCTGCAGGTGGGCGACCCCGGCTACCGTGGCAACCTGCGTGAACTGCTGGCGGAAACTGCCGTGCAGCGCTCGCTGCTGCTGCTCGATGATGCTCTGGAACTCTGCTACGACGTGGCGAAGCTGTCGCTTGGCCGCTCTGCTTTGCTGGATGCCGCTTTCGAACGCGCAACCCTGTATCGCGCGCGCTTAAAGCGCCTTAAAGAGATCAACAAGCCTGGTTACAGCTACTGGTATGAATGCAACTCGCGCCACTTTACCCTGGCGCTGACGCCGCTCACCGTGGCGGATAAATTCAAAGAGGTGATGGCGGCCAAACCGGGCAGCTGGATCTTTACCTCCGCGACGCTGTCGGTCAACGACGACCTGCACCACTTTACCGAACGCCTCGGCATTGAAGCGGCGGAATCGCTGCTGCTGCCAAGCCCGTTTGACTACGCCACCCAGGCGCTGTTGTGCGTGCCGCGCAACCTGCCGTTGCCGAATCAGCCGGGGGCCGCACGCCACCTGGCGGCGATGCTGAAACCGCTTATTGAGGCTAACGACGGGCGCTGCTTTATGCTCTGCACCTCACACGCCATGATGCGCGACCTCGCCGAACAGTTCCGCGCCACCATGACGCTGCCGGTACTGCTACAGGGGGAGACCAGCAAAGGCCAGCTGCTTCAGCAATTTGTTAGCGCTGGTAACGCTCTGTTGGTGGCGACCAGCAGCTTCTGGGAAGGGGTCGACGTGCGCGGCGATGCGCTGTCATTGGTGATCATCGACAAACTGCCGTTCACCTCACCGGATGACCCGCTGCTGAAAGCGCGCATGGAAGACTGCCGTCTGCGCGGCGGCGATCCGTTTGAAGAGGTACAGCTGCCGGATGCGGTGATTACCCTCAAGCAGGGCGTTGGCCGACTGATTCGTGACGTTGACGATCGCGGGGTGCTGGTGATTTGCGACAACCGTCTGGTGATGCGCCCCTACGGCGCGACCTTCCTCGCCAGCCTGCCGCCGGCACCGCGCACCCGTGATATTCGACGGGCGACGCGTTTCCTGGCGCTGTCATCAACGCGGTAATACAGAGCAAAGTGTGATAAGATGCGCGCCATTTTGTTGATCGAGAGCGCGACTAACCATGCGAATTCTGGCTATCGATACTGCCACGGAAGCCTGCTCGGCTGCTCTGTGGAATGATGGCAACACCAGTGCCCACTTCGAGCTTTGTCCTCGGGAACACACCCAACGTATCCTGCCTATCGTGCAGGATATCCTCACTCAAGGCGGCGTAAGCCTGACCGACCTCGACGCGCTGGCGTTCGGCCGTGGGCCGGGCAGCTTCACCGGCGTGCGTATCGGCATTGGTATTGCGCAAGGGCTGGCGCTGGGCGCGGAACTGCCGATGATCGGCGTATCGACCCTCGTCACCATGGCGCAGGGCGCCTGGCGTAAGCAGGGCGCTACCCGCGTGCTGGCGGCTATCGACGCCCGTATGGGTGAAGTTTACTGGGCTGAATATCAGCGTGATGAAAACGGTATCTGGCACGGCGAAGAGAGCGAAGCGGTGCTGAAACCGGAAGCGGTGCAACAGCGTCTGGCTGAACTCAGCGGTGAATGGGCGACCGTGGGCACCGGTTGGGCCGCATGGCCTGATATGGCACAGGGCGCGAACGTCACGCTGGTCGATGGCAACGTGACGTTACCGGAAGCCGAAGACATGCTGCCGATCGCTTGCGCCATGCTGGAGCAGGGCAAAACCGTCGCCGTGGATAAAGCGGAGCCGGTTTATTTGCGTAACAATGTTGCGTGGAAGAAACTTCCTGGCCGCGAATGAATCTCAGTAGGTAGAGAGCGTAAAAATCAGGAGCAGCATCATGGCAGGTAAAAGTTTTCTCATTCGTGGAGCCGCCGTTGGGCTTATCGCCTTCGCGTTAAGCGGCTGCGTCAGCGTGCCGGATGCCATTCAGGGTAGTAGCCCAACGCCGCAGCAGGATCTGGTGCGGGTCATGGCGGCACCGCAGTTGTACGTAGGGCAGGAGGCTCGCTTTGGCGGCACCGTCGTCGGCATTGAAAATCAGCAGGGGAACACCCGTCTGGAAATCGCCACCGTCCCGCTTGATAGCGGCGCGCGCCCGATTCTGGGTGAAGCCTCGCGCGGACGTATCTATGCCGAGGTGAACGGTTTCCTTGACCCGGTTGACTTCCGTGGTCAACTCGTCACCGTGGTGGGGCCAATTGTTGGCGCAGTGGAAGGCAAAGTAGGCACTACCAAATATAACTTCCTGCAGATGAAAGTGACGGGTTACAAACGCTGGCATGTGGCTCAGCAGGTGGTTATGCCGCCGCAGCCTATCGACCCGTGGATGTTTGGTCCGCGCCCCTGGAATTACGGTTACGGCGGCTGGGGATGGTATAACAGCGGCCCCGCTGAAGTCCGGAACGTCGTAACTGAATAAGATCTGATGTAAAGCAGACAAAAAAGAAACAGCGGCTAGCCCGCTGTTTCTTCGTTGTAATGGATATAAAAAAAATAAAGAGTGACGCGCTTCGCAACCTTAATTCTGATTAATTCTTAAACTGGTACGCTGAGTTAATATAATGTTAATGAAAGTTTACCATTTGGGGTTGCGATGACGACGAATACGTATTTTAGAGGTGATGCTTTGAAAAAGGTTTGGCTCAACCGTTATCCTGCTGACGTCCCGGCAGAGATCAATCCTGACCGTTATCAATCCCTGGTGGAACTGTTCGAACACTCGGCAACGCGCTTTGCCGACCAGCCTGGCTTCGTCAACATGGGCGAAGTCATGACCTTCCGTAAGCTCGAAGAGCGCAGCCGCGCCTTTGCCGCTTATCTCCAGCACGGGCTGGGGCTCAAGCAGGGCGACCGCGTCGCGCTGATGATGCCTAACCTGCTGCAATACCCGGTCGCCCTGTTTGGCATTCTGCGTGCCGGGATGATCGTGGTGAACGTTAACCCGTTGTACACCCCGCGCGAGCTGGAACATCAGCTGAACGACAGCGGCGCGCAGGCGATTGTTATCGTCTCCAACTTTGCCCATACCCTGGAAAAAGTGGTCGACAAAACCTCGGTTAAACACGTGATCCTGACCCGCATGGGCGACCAGCTCTCCACGGCGAAAGGCACGCTGGTTAACTTCGTGGTCAAATACATCAAACGACTGGTGCCGAAATATCATCTGCCGGACGCCATTTCGTTCCGCAGCGCGCTGCATAACGGCTATCGCCTGCAGTACGTGAAGCCGGAAGTGAAGGCAGACGATATCGCCTTCCTGCAGTACACCGGGGGGACTACCGGCGTGGCGAAAGGGGCGATGCTGACTCACCGCAATATGCTGGCGAACCTCGAGCAGGTGAAAGCGACCTACGGGCCGCTGCTGCACGAAGGCAAAGAAGTGGTTATTACCGCGTTGCCGCTGTACCACATTTTCGCGCTGACCATGAACTGCCTGCTGTTTATCGAACTGGGCGGTAAAAATATTCTGATCACCAACCCGCGTGATATTCCGGGGTTAGTGAAGGAGCTCGCAAAATACCCGTTCACCGCCATGACCGGGGTAAACACCCTGTTTAACGCGCTACTGAACAATAAAGAGTTCCAGCAGCTGGACTTCTCAACCCTGCATCTCTCCGCAGGCGGTGGGATGCCGGTGAACCACGCGGTGGCGGAACGCTGGGTGAAGCTGACCGGGCAGTATCTGCTGGAAGGCTATGGCCTGACCGAATGCGCGCCGCTGGTGAGCGTGAACCCGCACGATATCGACTACCACAGCGGCAGCATTGGCCTGCCGGTGCCGTCGACCGACGTGAAGCTGGTGGATGACGACGATAACGAAGTGCCAGCGGGCCAGCCCGGTGAGCTGTGCGTTAAAGGGCCGCAGGTGATGGAAGGCTACTGGCAGCGTCCTGATGCCACCGACGAAATCATCAAAGACGGCTGGCTGCACACCGGAGATATCGCGGTAATGGATGAAGAGGGCTTCCTGCGCATCGTCGACCGTAAAAAAGATATGATTCTGGTCTCCGGCTTCAACGTGTATCCGAACGAAATTGAAGACGTGGTGATGCAGCACACCGGCGTGCTGGAAGTGGCCGCCGTGGGCGTGCCGTCCGGCAACAGCGGTGAAGCGGTGAAAATTTTTGTGGTCAAGAAGGATGAAAGCCTCACTGAAGAGGCGTTGATTACCTTCTGCCGCCGCCAGCTTACCGGCTATAAAGTGCCGAAACTAGTTGAATTTCGTCAGGAATTACCGAAGTCGAACGTCGGTAAAATTTTAAGACGAGAATTACGTGACGAAGCCCGTGCCAAAGTGGACAATAAGGGATAAGTCACGAGTCATGATGCCAAACGCCAGCTCTGCTGGCGTTTTTTTTGGCGCTATCTAAGAGAGTACGATTTGAACTATCAGATGATCACTACCAACGATGAACTCAGCACCCTGTGCGATGCGGTTCGTCAGACCACCGCCGTGGCGCTGGACACCGAGTTTGTTCGCACCCGCACCTATTACCCGCAGCTGGGGCTGATTCAGCTTTTCGACGGCGAGCGTACGGCGCTGATTGATCCTCTGAATATTTCCGACTGGTCGCCGCTGCAGGCGATTCTGCAAGATCGCAACATTACCAAGTTCCTGCACGCAGGTAGCGAAGATCTGGAAGTGTTCATGAACACCTTCGGTTCAATGCCGCAGCCGCTTATTGATACCCAGGTGCTGGCGGCGTTCTGCGGTCGCCCGATGTCCTGGGGCTTCGCGCCAATGGTCGCTGAGTATTCCGGCGTTGAGCTGGATAAGAGCGAATCCCGTACCGATTGGCTGGCTCGCCCATTGACGACACGCCAGTGCGATTATGCGGCAGCGGATGTCTGGTACTTGCTGCCTATCGCCCACAAGCTGATGGCGGAAACCGAACAGGCCGGGCGACTGGAGTGGGCGCTCAATGAGTGTCAACTGATGCAGCAGCGCCGTCAGGAAGTCACCGACCCGGCGGACGCCTGGCGCGATATCACCAACGCCTGGCAGCTGCGTACGCGCCAGCTGGCATGCCTGCAACTGCTCGCCGACTGGCGGCTGCGTAAAGCGCGCGAGCGTGACCTGGCGGTGAACTTTGTGGTGCGTGAAGAGCATCTGTGGAGCGTGGCGCGCTATATGCCGGGCAGCCTCGGTGAGCTGGACAGCCTGGGGCTTTCCGGCAGCGAAATTCGTTTCCACGGCAAAACGCTGATTAGCCTGGTGGAAAAAGCGCAGGCGCTGCCGGATGACGCGTTGCCGGAACCGCTGTTGAACCTGATGGATATGCCGGGTTACCGCAAAGCGTTTAAAGAGATTAAGGCGCTGGTGCAGGAAGTGGGGCAGGCGAATGACGTTAGCCCTGAAATGCTGGCATCCCGTCGTCAGATTAACCAGCTGCTGAACTGGCACTGGCAGCTGAAACCGCGCACCACGGCACCTGAGATGATCTCCGGCTGGCGCGGTGAGCTGCTTTCCGCTGCGCTAGACAAATTATTAACAGCGTACCCGCGTTAAGTCTTGCGCTAATCCCGGGCGAGCGAATGCGACCCCGGGAAAGCTCTAAACGCCAGACACAAAAAAAGCGCTATCACTAGCGCCTTTTTTTACACCACCGACAGTCAGGATTTTGACTCTTCTGCTTCCGGCAGCGTGACGTTGAGTTCCAGAATCGAAATATCCCCGTCTTTTTGCTCTAACTGCACCGTGACCATTTCTGGGTCAATCTGCACATACCTGCAAATCACTTCCAGAATATCCTTCCTTAACTGCGGCAGATAGTGCGGTTCTGCGTCACTGCGGCGGCGTTCCGCGACAATGATCTGCAGGCGTTCTTTAGCAATGTTGGCGGTATTCTTTTTCCGTGAGAGAAAAAAGTCGAGTAATGCCATGATTTATCCTCCGAACAGGCGTTTGAGGAAACCTTTCTTCTCTTCTTCAATGAAGCGGAAAGGACGTTCTTCTCCCAACAGACGATCGACGGTGTCGGCGTAGGCTTTGCCTGCGTCAGACACGGTATCCAGAATCACCGGCTCGCCCTGGTTAGAGGCGCGCAGCACTGACTGATCTTCTGGAATTACACCGACCAGTTTGATGCGCAGGATCTCCAGCACATCTTCCATGCTCAGCATATCGCCTTTGCTCACGCGGCCTGGGTTATAGCGCGTCAGCAGCAGGTGTTCTTTAATCGGTTCTTCACCATTTTCGGCGCGGCGAGATTTCGACGCCAGAATGCCCAGAATACGGTCGGAGTCACGAACGGACGACACTTCCGGGTTAGTGGTGATGATCGCTTCATCAGCGAAATAGAGCGCCATCAGCGCACCGGTTTCAATACCTGCAGGGGAGTCGCAGACCACGAAGTCGAATTCCATCTTCTTCAGTTCGTCGAGCACTTTCTCGACGCCTTCGCGGGTCAGCGCATCTTTATCACGGGTCTGAGACGCAGGCAGGATAAAGAGATTCTCGGTACGCTTATCTTTGATTAACGCCTGGTTCAGCGTGGCGTCGCCCTGAATAACGTTAACAAAATCATAGACTACACGACGTTCGCAGCCCATGATCAGGTCAAGGTTACGCAGACCGATATCAAAATCGATAACGACCGTTTTCTTTCCCTTCTGCGCCAAACCAGTTGCGATGGCCGCGCTGGAGGTGGTCTTGCCCACGCCCCCTTTACCTGAAGTCACAACAATAATGCGTGCCATAGAAATTCCTTGTTAAAAAGGGATTAATTTAACGGTTGAATAGTCAAAGCGCTGTTGTCCAAACGCAGACGCGCCGCTTTGCCATAAAATTCGGCTGGGATCTGATCGCTCAGCCAATATTCCCCGGCAATGGAGACCAGCTCCGCCGCCAGGTGGGTACAAAATACTTGTGCTTCCCGGTCTCCGCCGGCACCGGCGAGAACGCGTCCACGCATCATGCCGTAAACGTGAATATTCCCATCGGCAATCAGCTCCGCGCCCGCGCTAACGTGGCTTGTCACAATCAGATCACAGTTTGGTGCATAAATGCGCTGACCGGAACGTACTGGCGTATCAATCATTCGCGTTTTTGTGATCGGACTAACAATTGGTTCGGGTTCTACGGGTTTTGGCTGTTCTACGGGGGCCGGGCGGGTAACTTTTTCTTTACCTTCAGTCAGTAAAGGAAGGCCGGATTGGTCGATGGCCGCCTTAAACTGCGGGTTTTTACAACCGCTGACGCCGACAATGCGTAAACCCACTGACATAATGGCCTGCTGAATCGCACGCCACTGGGTGAATTCTTCAAGGTTACCGACGTTGACGACCACCGGGGCATGACGGAAAAAGGCCGGAGCCTGGGCGACTTTGTCTTCCAACGCCTGACGAATAACCTCGGGCTTTGCATCATGCAAATGAACCACAGATAGGGTGAAGCTGCTGCCTTTTAGTTCGATTGGCGTGTTTGACATCCTGGCCTTACTCAATTTGCTATTTATCGCCGCGCTAAGCGCAGTGATATTCCGAAGACTATCAGTCATGTTATAGTCACATATATATTCAAGCAAGTAACCACTGTCCTAATTCCGAGTATAAAGTATGTTTTGTGTGATTTATCGTAGTTCTAAACGTGATCAAACCTATTTGTATGTCGAAAAAAAAGACGATTTCTCCCGTGTGCCTCAGGAACTGATGCAGGGCTTCGGTCAGCCGCAGTTAGCCATGCTGCTGCCGCTTGATGGACGTAAGAAAACCGTCAATGCCGATCTGGAAAAAGTAAAACAGGCGCTAAAAGAGCAGGGTTATTATTTACAGATCCCGCCACCGCCTGAAAATTTGTTAAAACAGCATTTGGCTGAGTCGCAAAATAAGAGCGAGTAACCGCTTCGCTTCCGGCCAAAATGCGTCCATGGTTGAACAACGAGTAAGGGAAAAGCATGTATCAGCATCATAACTGGCAGGGTGCTCTGCTGGATTACCCGGTAAGCAAAGTTGTCTGTGTTGGCAGTAATTATGCAAAACATATCCAGGAAATGGGCAGCGCAACGCCGGAAGAACCCGTCCTCTTTATCAAGCCGGAAACGGCGCTGTGCGACCTGCGCCAGCCGCTGATCCTGCCGCAGGGCCTTGGCTCTGTGCATCATGAAGTCGAACTGGCGGTACTGATTGGCAGCACACTGCGTCAGGCAACCGAAGACCACGTGCTGCAGGCCATTGCTGGCTACGGCGTGGCGCTGGACCTCACTCTGCGCGACATTCAGGGGAAGATGAAGAAGGCCGGTCAGCCGTGGGAAAAAGCCAAAGGCTTTGATAACTCCTGCCCGATCTCCGGCTTCATTCCTGCTTCCGCCTTTGAGGGCGACCCGCAGAATATTTCGCTGGGGCTGATCATCAACGGCGAAGTGCGCCAGCAGGGCAGTACGTCTGACATGATCCACAAGATTGTGCCGCTGATTGCCTATATGAGCCGCTTCTTTACCCTGAAACCGGGTGACGTTGTGCTGACCGGCACGCCGGAAGGCGTTGGCCCGCTGCACGCAGGTGATGAGCTTGAGGTGCAGTTTAACGGCCTGTCTCTGACCACCCGCGTACTGTAAGCCCTCCTTGCCGCCCCATTCGGGCGGCAAAACTTGCATCCCTGTGCCAGACTGGTTATAAGAAGCACCCTGATTTTTGATGTGGACATCCTGATGAGCGAATTACCTTTCTGGCAGAGCAAAACCCTTGATGAAATGACCGATGCACAATGGGAGTCGCTGTGCGATGGTTGTGGGCAGTGCTGCCTGCACAAGCTGATGGATGACGACACCGACGAAATCTACTTCACCAACGTGGCCTGTCGTCAGCTCAACATCAAAACCTGCCAGTGCCGTAACTACGAACGCCGCTTCGAGTACGAACCGGACTGCATCAAGCTGACCCGCGACAATCTGCCAACCTTCGAATGGTTGCCGCATACCTGCGCCTATCGCCTACTAGCGGAAGGGCAACCGCTGCCGCAGTGGCACCCGCTTATCACCGGTTCTAAAGCGGCGATGCACGGTGAGCGCATTTCCGTACGCCATATTGCGGTAAAAGAATCAGAAGTACATGACTGGCAGGACCATATCTTAAATAAACCTGATTGGGCTAAATAAACCGCAATTTGCGGAACCATTCGCTATTTTTATATTTCCTGCCTTAAATCCCTACGAAATTCTTATACCGGGCCGATAGAGACTAAAAGCGATTCGGTATAAGGACGCGTATGCGTAATCCAATAAAGCTGTTAATGCTGGCGTTGATTATTAATCTGAGCGGCTGGAGCCTGCTGTTTGCGGTGGGGTATGGGATATGGTCGTGGGTAGGATAGCTCGCCAGCAGCCTGCGCAAGGCCGCTGGCAAGGTCGCTATTAGCGGCCGAACAGGTCGCGTCTTTTCGGTTTGAACGGTTGGGCAATCAGCACCAGCAGCGCCACAATCAGATAGGCGGCAAAAATGCCGACCAGCCACTGCGGCATCTCTAGCGATAAGAATTCCCACTGACGAACAGAGCAATCACCTGATGCGACAAACACCTGCGGCAGCCACTTATCAAGCGGCAGCCAGCTTGGGAAGCGCGCCATAAAATCACAGGTCATAAACGGCGACGGGTGCAGCTGAATCATGGTGTGTTCCCAGGCTAACTGCAGGCCGCGGAAGGCGCTGTACAGCCAGATAAGCAGGGCCACATAGCGCAGCGGACTCTTCGGCGCGATAGCGCCGACTAAGCCTGCACCCATAATCCCGAATAGCGCACAGCGCTCGTAAATACAGAGAACGCACGGCTTTAATAGCATCACGTGCTGGAACCATAATGCCACTAACTCAAGCGCAAAAGCGGTTAACGCCATTAATAACCAGGCACTGCGGCCACGTGAGCTCTGGTTTAAATATCGCAACATAAACATTTCCCTGGAACGTGCTTTGAAAGCGCAGTGTAAACGAAAACGATAGCCGTGCCATCGGGTGATACGCAATTATTCGTAAATAGCGATTCAACGCTCGAACAAAAGTTGTCGGCATTGAATCGCTGAGTCGTTATTCATCGCTATTGAGGTAAAACTAATAGCCCATTATTCATCATCCAGTCTATCGCTGGCTGCAGCGTAAACTCGACGCACAGCAGGCCGATAAGCGTCAGAACTAGCGTATAGGGCAGCGCCATCCATACCATTCTCCCGTAGGAGAGGCGAATCAGCGGCGCCAGCGCCGAGGTGAGCAGGAACAGGAAGGCCGCCTGGCCGTTTGGCGTCGCCACCGACGGCAGGTTGGTACCGGTGTTGATGGCTACCGCCAGCAGTTCAAACTGCGGCAGGCTGATAGCCCCGTTATCCAGCGCGGCTTTCGCTTCGTTGATATAAACGGTGCCGACAAACACGTTATCGGAGATGGACGACAGCACGCCGTTAAAGATGTAGAACAGCGAACGTTGAGCGTGCGGTGACGCTTGCAGAACGAAGTCGATAATGGGCGCAAAGAGATGCTGATCGATAATCACCGCCACCACGGCAAAGAAGACCGTAAGCAGAGCGGTAAATGGCAGCGCTTCGGTAAACGCTTTGCCAATGGCATGTTCGTCGGTGATGCCGGTAAATGCGGTAGCGAAGATAATCACCGACAGGCCGATCAGCCCCACCTCTGCCAGGTGCAGCGCCAGCGCCAGCACCAGCCAGACGCCGATGATGCCCTGGACAATCAGTCGCATTTTCTCCTGTGGCGTACGCTGCTGGCGACTGCGCTCGTCGAAATCGTGCAGAATTTTACGCACCGGGTCGGGCAGTTCAGCGCCGTAGCCGAAGACTTTGTACTTCTCGAGTAGCCAACAGGTCAGCAGGCCGCAGATAAACACCGGTACGGTGACCGGCGACATGCGCAGGAAGAACTCGCCGAAATGCCAGCCGGCGACTTTAGCAATAATCAGGTTCTGCGGTTCGCCGACCATCGTCATCACGCCGCCGAGCGCGGTTCCGACGCCGGCGTGCATCATCAGGCTGCGCAGGAAGGCGCGGAACTGCTCCAGCACCACGCGGTTGTGTTTGTCGATATGGCTATCGTCGAGCAGATCGTCATCGTCAGGGCGCGACGACACCACCCGATGATAGATGCTGTAAAAGCCTACCGCGACGCTGATAATTACGGCCACTACCGTCAGCGCATCAAGGAACGCCGATAGGAAGGCGGCGGCCACGCAGAATGCTATTGATAAAAGCCGTTTGCTGCGGATGGTGAGCAGAAGCCGAGTGAAGATAAACAGCAATAGCTGCTTCATAAAGTAGATGCCCGCGACCATAAAGATCAGCAGCAGCAGCACTTCGAGGTTGGCAGCTATCTCATCGCGCACGTGCGCGGGTGAGGTCATGCCGATCAGTACTGACTCAATCGCCAGCAGCCCGCCGGGAATCAGCGGATAGCACTTCAGCGCCATCGCCAGGGTGAAGATAAACTCCACGACCAATAGCCATCCGGCGACAAAGGGATGAATTAAAAACACCAGCGGATTGATGATTAAGAAAATAATCAGCAGCAGCTTGTACCAGTCTGGTGACTGGCCAAGAAAGTTACGCCACAGCGCACGACCGTAAGAGATTTCCATGACAACCGTCTTCCTCCTGAAAAGATGTCATTTTTTACCATTAAATCAACGACACTGCCAGACATAGGCTGTCTGGCGGGGTTTTATGGGCAAAAAGAAATGTGAAAAATGAAACGCCGATCCCTTTTTAATTCGTTGGCCATGCTATCTGCTCTATGTTGCCTCTGGTATGATGAGTCTAATTGCAACGCTGTGTAATGGAATTATTACTATGGTCATTAAGGCGCAAAGCCCGGCGGGTTTCGCTGAAGAGTATATTGTTGAAAGTATCTGGAATAATCGCTTCCCTCCTGGGTCTATTCTTCCCGCTGAACGTGAACTCTCGGAATTAATTGGTGTGACCCGCACGACCTTACGTGAAGTGTTGCAGCGTCTGGCGCGCGATGGATGGTTAACTATCCAGCACGGTAAGCCGACGAAAGTGAATAACTTCTGGGAAACGTCCGGCCTCAATATTCTGGAAACGCTGGCGCGTCTCGATCACGATAGCGTACCGCAGCTGATTGATAATCTGCTGTCCGTGCGTACCAATATCGCGACCATCTACATCCGTACCGCTTTCCGTCAGCACCCTGAAAAATCGCTGGAAGTGCTCGCCAAAACGCGCGAAGTGGAAGATTATGCCGATGCCTTTGCCGAACTGGACTACGGCGTGTTCCGTGGCCTGGCATTTGCTTCCGGTAACCCTATCTATGGGCTGATCCTCAACGGCATGAAAGGTCTGTATACCCGTCTGGGGCGTCATTATTTCTCCAGCCCGGAAGCACGCAGCCTGGCGCTTGGCTTCTATCATGAGCTGGCGAAGCTGTGTGAAGAGGGCGCGCACGATAAGGTGTACGAGACGGTGCGTCGCTACGGTCATGATAGTGGTGAGATCTGGCATCGGATGCAGAAGACATTGCCGGGTGATTTGGCGATCCATAGCCGCTAGTCAGTGCGCTAGTTTCATTCCCTGTAGGCCGGATGGCGCTTCGCTTATCCGGCCTATATCTGAAAGGAAAAGCAATCCCGGAGTCGGCGCTCCGCACCTCGTCCGGGCTACAATACTAGGTTACAGCGCATTTGGCCGCGGTGGGCAGCGCTCCAGCAACTCCACGCTGCCGTCCGCATTCTGCTGCTCCAGATGCACATCAAACCCCCACAAACGATGCACATGCTTGAGCACCTCACGACGCCCTTTATCCAGCGGTGCACGATTATGTGGCACATAGCGCAGCGTCAGCGAACGGTCGCCGCGCAGATCCACGTTCCACACCTGAATATTCGGCTCCAGATTGCTGAGGTTGTACTGGGACGAAAGCTGCGAACGAATCTCCCGATACCCCTCCTCATTATGGATCGCTGAAATCTCCAGATAGTTATTACGATCGTCATCCAGCACCGTAAACAGGCGGAAATCACGCATGATCTTCGGTGACAGGAACTGGCTGATAAAGCTCTCGTCTTTAAAATCACGCATTGCGAAGTGCAGGGTCGTGAGCCAGTCAGAGCCCGCGATGTCCGGGAACCAATACTTATCTTCGTCCGTTGGGTTCTGACAGATACGCTTAATATCCTGGAACATGGCGAAACCCAAGGCATACGGGTTAATGCCGCTATACCACGGGCTGTTGTATGGCGGTTGATACACCACGTTGGTGTGGCTGTGCAGGAACTCAAGCATAAAGCGCTCGGTCACTTTCCCCTCATCATACAGATGGTTGAGGATGGTGTAGTGCCAGAAGGTTGCCCAGCCTTCGTTCATCACCTGGGTCTGTTTTTGCGGATAAAAATACTGGCTGACCTTGCGCACAATGCGCAGGATTTCACGCTGCCACGACTCCAGCAGCGGCGCGTTCTTCTCCATAAAATAGAGCAGATTTTCCTGCGGCTCAGACGGATAGCGGTGCGCCGACTCGACGGCTTTCTCTTCATCGCGCTTCGGCAGGGTACGCCACAGCATATTCACCTGGCTTTGCAGGTACTCCTCACGGCTCTTCTGCCGCGCTTTCTCTTCCTGCATGGAGATCTTCGATGGCCGTTTGTAGCGGTCCACCCCGTAGTTCATCAGCGCGTGACAGGAGTCGAGCAGGCGCTCCACCTCGTCCACGCCATAGCGCTCTTCGCAGTCGGCAATGTATTTGCGGGCGAACAGCAGGTAGTCGACGATGGAGCTGGCATCGGTCCAGCTACGGAACAGATAGTTGTTTTTAAAGAAGGAGTTGTGGCCATAGCAGGCGTGCGCCATCACCAGCGCCTGCATGGTGACGGTGTTCTCTTCCATCAGGTAGGCGATACACGGGTTGGAGTTGATGACAATCTCGTAGGCCAGCCCCTGCTGCCCGTGCTTATAGCCGCGCTCGGTCTCAATAAATTTTTTGCCAAAGGACCAGTGCGTATAGTTAATCGGCATCCCGACGCTGGAGTATGCGTCCATCATCTGCTCGGAGGTGATCACTTCAATCTGGTGCGGGTAGGTGTCTAACCGGTACAGCTTCGCCACCCGGTCGATCTCCGCCAGGTAGGTTTCGAGCAGCGGAAACGTCCAATCGGGTCCATCGCTCAGACGAGTGGTGTCCTTATTCATCGAGTCAATCGTAGCCATTAGCGCGCCCTCATTGTTGGCGACTCTCTCTGTCTGGAGAGCCTCTCTTCAAGAATAGAACACCGCAGAAATTCTGTAACAAGCGCCATTTCTTTTCTTCATGATTTATTCATTTTGATAGCGATTATTTTTCATATTTGCAGAGTTTTATGCTGACAAAAAATAGAGGGTAGCAGGAGATATCAAATTCTCCGCTACCCCGCGTGGTGGGCACTCTGTGAGGTAAGTCACCATAAAAAAAGCATATGTTGAATAATATTTTCATCTGGGTTATCAATTTGTAATTAGATGATTGTTCTTTTACTCATTCTGGAGTGGCTATGCACATTGTCATACTGGGAAGTGGCGTGGTTGGCGTAACCAGCGCCTGGTATTTAAGTCAGGCGGGGCATCAGGTTACGGTGATCGACAGGGAAGCCGGTCCGGCGCTGGAAACCAGCGCGGCTAACGCGGGGCAAATTTCACCGGGCTACGCTGCGCCGTGGGCTGCACCTGGCGTGCCGCTGAAGGCGATTAAATGGATGTTCCAGCGCCATGCGCCGCTGGCAATCCGTCTGGACGGCACCGGCTTCCAGCTAAAGTGGATGTGGCAGATGCTGCGTAACTGCGACACCCGTCACTACATGGAAAACAAAGGGCGGATGGTGCGCCTGGCCGAGTACAGCCGCGACTGCCTGAAAACGCTGCGTGAAACCACCGGTATCGCCTATGAAGGGCGACAGGGCGGCACGCTGCAGCTTTTCCGTACCGAACAACAGTATGAAAACGCCACCCGCGATATCGCGGTGCTGGAAGATGCGGGCGTCCCGTATCAACTGCTCGAAGCTTCACGCCTGGCAGAGGTTGAGCCGGCGCTGGCGGAAGTGGCCCACAAGCTGACCGGCGGCCTGCGTCTGCCGAATGATGAAACCGGCGACTGTCAGCTCTTCACCCAGCGTCTGGCAAAAATGGCCGAGCAGGCAGGCGTGACGTTCCGCTTTAATACCCCGGTTGACAGCCTGATTCAGGAAGGCGATCGCATCGTTGGTGTGAAGTGCGGTGATGAAGTGGTAAAAGCCGATGCCTACGTGATGGCCTTCGGCTCTTATTCAACCGCGATGCTGAAAGGGCTGGTGGATATTCCGGTTTACCCACTGAAAGGCTACTCGCTGACCATCCCTATCGTCGAGGAGAGCGGTGCGCCGGTGTCGACCATCCTCGACGAAACCTACAAAATCGCCATTACCCGCTTTGATAACCGTATCCGCGTGGGCGGCATGGCAGAAATCGTCGGCTTTAACACCGAACTGCTGCAGCCGCGCCGCGAGACGCTGGAAATGGTGGTGGGGGATCTCTTCCCGCGCGGCGGCAAAATCGAAGAGGCCACCTTCTGGACCGGCCTGCGTCCAATGACCCCAGACGGTACGCCGGTGGTGGGCAAAACCGCGTTTAAAAATCTGTGGCTCAATACCGGTCACGGCACGCTGGGCTGGACCATGTCCTGCGGATCCGGCCAGTTGTTGAGTGATTTAATGTCTGGCCGAATGCCGGCTATCCCCTATGATGATCTTAGCGTTGCACGCTATTCGCCGGGCTTTACCCCGGCACATCCTCAGCATTTGCATGGCGCACACCAATAAGGAGAACGCATGTCACGTCCCGTGCTCGCCACGATTGATTTGCAGGCGCTGAAGCAGAATCTGAGCATTGTCCGCCGGGCGGCGGGCGGTGCTCGCGTCTGGTCGGTGGTGAAAGCTAACGCCTACGGCCACGGATTGGATCGCATCTGGAATGCGCTGCGGGAAACCGACGGCTTTGCGATGCTCAACCTTGAAGAGGCGATTTTGCTGCGCGAACGCGGCTGGAAAGGGCCGATTCTGCTGCTGGAGGGTTTCTTCCATGCCGATGAGCTGGAGCTGTTTGATAAGTACCGCCTGACCACCAGCGTACACAGCAACTGGCAGATTAAGGCGCTGCAGAACGCGCGTCTGCATGCGCCGATTGATGTCTATTTGAAGGTCAACAGCGGCATGAACCGCCTGGGCTTTGCGCCGGAGCGCATCCACACCGTGTGGCAGCAGCTACGGGGTATCAGCAACGTTAGTGCCATGACGCTGATGTCGCATTTTGCCCAGTCGGAACTGACCGACGGTGTCGCGGAGCCGATGCAGCGTATCGAACAGGCCGCTGAAGGACTGGAGTGCCCGCGTTCGCTCGCCAACTCGGCGGCAACGCTCTGGCACCCCGAGACCCACTTTGATTGGGTGCGGCCGGGCATTGTGCTCTACGGCGCTTCGCCGTCCGGGCAGTGGCAGGACATTGCCAACACCGGGCTGAAGCCGGTGATGAGCCTCAGCAGCCAGATTATCGGTATTCAGACCCTGAAGCCGGGGGATGCCGTGGGTTACGGCGGCCGTTACCGCGCCAAAGAGGAGCAACGTATCGGGATTGTGGCCTGTGGTTATGCCGACGGCTATCCGCGCATTGCTTCCAACGGCACGCCGGTGCTGGTGGACGGTATCCGAACCGGCACCGTCGGGGCTATCTCGATGGATATGCTGGCGGTGGATTTAACGCCGTGTCCGCAGGCGGGAATTGGTACGTCGGTTGAGCTGTGGGGGCAGGAGATTAAGATTGATGAAGTGGCCGCCAGCGCGGGTACCGTCGGGTACGAGCTGATGTGCGCTCTGGCGCCGCGCGTGCCTGTTGTGACGGTGTAACTTTTATAAGATTGCCCGGTGGCGCGTCGCCTACCGGGCTCGAAGGCCGGATAAGCGCAGCGCCACCCGGCAACGACCAGACTACTCGGTCTCTTCCTCGGCCACCCGCACGCCGACCTTCAGCACCTGATTTTCCTCTTTCTCCGCTACCGTCCACACCATACCGGCAAACTCCACCTGGTCACCCACGACCGGTGCTGCCCCCAGCAGATGCTCGACGATATCTCCCAGCGACTGCTGGTTATCGCGGAACTCTTCACCGCCGTCGAGGCCATAAATCATGGCTACATCGGCAAACTTCGCCCCGGCTTCAAGGATAAAGTCGCCGAAGAAGCTTTGATCCAGCGCGACCGGCGGTGACTGGCTGAACATTTTACCGAGCGACGGCAGGTCACGTTCGCGGCCAATGACGCACAGAATATCGTTTTCCCGCAGGCGGGTGCTGCCGGTTGGGTGCAGCAGCACGTTATCGCGAAACAGCGCGGCGATCCGCGTTTCCGGCGGCATATGCAGGTCACGCAGCGCAGCGCCGACGCACCATTTCTCGGCGCTCAGTTGATAGACAAACTGCTCCCACGGATTTTCCGGGTGAATATCCAGCCCGACGCGCGAGATAGGCCAGCCGACCGGCGGTACTACCACTTTGGCTTTTTTCGCCGCCCAGGAGAGCGAGGTGCCCTGTAACAGCAACGACACCAGTACCACAAAGAAGGCGACGTTAAAGAACAGGCGCGCGTTCTCAAGCCCAGCCATCATTGGGAAGACCGCCAGAATGATCGGTACCGCGCCGCGCAGACCAACCCAACTGATAAACGTGCGCTCGCGCAGATTAAAACCGCGGAACGGCAGCAGTCCGGCGAACACCGACAGCGGACGGGCGATAAAAATCATCCAGATAGAGAGCAGCAGCGCCGGAATGGCGATCGGCAGCAGGTCAGACGGCGTTACCAGCAGCCCCAATACCAGGAACATGGCGATTTGCGCCAGCCACGCCAGACCATCGAAGTTCTGCAGAATGCCAAAGCGGTTGCGAATTGGCCGGTTACCGAGCAGGAAGCCGCACAGGTAGACCGCCAGAATACCGCTGCCGTCGAGCGAGGTGGTGACGGCGAAAATCATGATCCCGCCGCTAAGTGCCAGCAGCGGATAGAGCCCGGCGGGCAGGGCGATGCGGTTGATCATCTGCAGCAGCAGATAGCCGCCAGCGCCGCCAATCAGAATCCCCAGACCGAACTGTTGAATAATGTGCACGAGGAACATCCAGCTCAGCCCGCTTTCATGCTGCTGGATCATCTCGATAAGCGTAATGGTGAGAAACACCGCCATCGGATCGTTACTGCCGGACTCGATTTCAAGGGTTGAACCTACACGTTCGTTCAGCCCTTTGCCGCCGAGCAGTGAAAACACCGCCGCCGCGTCGGTTGAGCCGACAATCGCGCCAATCAGCATCCCTTCCATGATATCGAGCTTGAACAGCCACGCCGCCATCATCCCGGTCAGCCCGGAGGTGATCAGCACCCCGACGGTCGCCAGCGACAGCGCCGGGCCTAAGGCGACCCGAAAGGAGCTGGCCTGGGTGCGCATCCCACCGTCAAGCAGGATCACCGCCAGCGCCAGGTTACTGACCATATAGGCGAAAGGGTAGTTATCGAAGGGAATACCGCCGATGCCGTCAACGCCCGCCAGCATGCCGATGGCTAAGAAGATAACCAGAATAGGGATACCGAGACGGGAAGAAAATGAGCTTAAGAGAATACTGCAGGTTACTAAGACTGAACCCAAAATAAAGAGACTAATGACTGCCGCGGCGTCCAATGTTCACGCACTCCCCGATAACGTACAAGCTAGTTACAAAACGTTACCATAATTGCGGCGTGAACAGTGGATTAATAAAGGGTGATTATTGTTTTTTATTCAGCTATTACCGGATGTCCGGTGATGATGAGCCGGGATTGCCCCGCCGAGTGACAAAGTTGCGCCTGCGCGCCGAGCGCCAGCGTCACCGTCCGCTGTTCGTGACCAAAGTCGAGACCGCTGATGACCGGAATCGACAGCCGTGAACGTAGATAGTCGTACATCGACTCAAGTGAGTACCCGGCGTCGTAATCATTCGGGTTCGCACCGGTAAAGCTGCCCAGCACAATCGCGCGCTGGCGTGGCAGGATCCCAGCGTACAGCAGCTGTAACAGCATACGTTCAACGCGGAACGGGTGTTCATTAATATCCTCAAGGACCAGAATACCGTCGCGAATTTCTGGCATCCACGGCGTGCCGATAAGCGAGGCGATCATCGCCAGGTTGCCGCCCCAGAGCGTGCCCGCGGTTTCGCAGTCGGGGCCATCTCCCTGCCATTCCACGCTATAGCTCGGCTGGCGCAGCGCCTTCCAGAAGTGCTGCTCGGTAAAGTCGTTCAGCGTCTGTGCACCGAAGTTTCCCGCCAGCATCGGGCCGCTAAAGGTGATGACGTTGCCAGCGGCCAGCAGACCAAACTGAATGGCGGTGAAATCGCTGTGGCCGCAGATCAGCAGCGGATCCTGCTGTTGACGGGCAACCAGCGCCTGCCAGTCAATGCTGTCCAGCAGGCGGCTCGCGCCATAGCCGCCGCGCACCGGCATGACGATACGGTTCTTGCCCTTAAGGGTCGCCAGCGCGTTGATATCGTGCAGGCGCTCAGCCTCCACCCCGGCAAAACGGCGGTCACGGCGGGTGATAACCTGCTGATTTTCCACCTGATGCCCGGCCTCTTCTAATCGCTTAACCCCGCACTGTGCGGCAGACTGATTGATGCAATAACCGGAAGGGGCGACGAGATGAAACTGAGACATGGCATTTCCTTGCTGATAGTGAAACGAGTATCATGCCGCCTGAGCCCATGGTTGTCATTAACGGCGGCACAGTTCAGCTAAAAGGATAGATGCGTGAAATTGAGATGGTTTGCTTTTTTAATTGTATTACTTGCAGGGTGCAGTTCTAAATCGGATTACCGTAACCCGCCTTGGAATCCCGAAGTGCCGGTGAAACGAGCAATGCAGTGGATGCCTATCAGTGAAAAAGCCGGTGCGGCCTGGGGCGTAAGCCCGCGCCTGATAACCGCGATTATCGCCGTAGAGTCCGGCGGTAACCCGTCGCTTGTCAGTAAATCGAACGCCGTGGGTCTGATGCAGCTGAAAGCCTCCACCTCGGGTCTGGACGTCTACCGCTACATGGGCTGGAGCGGGCAGCCGTCAACCAGCGAGCTGAAAAACCCGGAACGTAATATCTCGATGGGCGCCGCTTATCTGAGCATTCTGGAACACGGTTCGCTTGCCGGGATCACCGACCCGGAAGTGATGCAGTACGCGCTGGTGGTATCGTATGCCAACGGTGCAGGTGCGCTGCTGCGCACCTTCTCATCGGACCGTAAAAAGGCCATTGCGAAAATTAACGACCTGGATAAGGACGAATTCTTCGACCACGTGGTGAAGAACCACCCGGCACCGCAGGCCCCGCGCTATATCTGGAAGGTGCAGAAAGCGATGGATGCGATGTAATTAACGGACGTTATTCGCCCGTTCGCGCGCTTCACGCTCCAGCGAAAAGATAATGCGCTGGAGCGAGCGCTCAAGCCCCGGATTCATATGCAGGAAACGGAAGCTTAAGCGCGGCGTGACGATAGTTTCATTCTTGCTGTCCACCACCTTGCGTTCGCTGATAGCCAGCAGCTGCGCATCAAAACGAAAACGCCCCCACTGCGCCATATCCAGCTCGATCTCTTTGAGCTCCATTCCCGGAATCAGGCCGTCAGGCGGCGGTGCATCCAGCAGTGCGCCCATGCCGCCAAGCGACAGATCGAACAGCCGAAAGCGCAGCGTGCTTTTATCCGGCAGCGTGGCCTTGCCGAAATAGGGTGGGTGCAGCGGCGCGGGAATGCGGAAAAACTCGCGACGCTGAATAAACCAGACTGTCGGCGGGGTAGGCATGACGAAGGCGGGCAGACTTTGATAATCCTCCACCTGCATTTGCGGCACCGTAAACTCTATTTTCGCGCCGTTGGTTTCGGCAACAATGGTAATGTTTTTGGCCGAGCGGGCCGCCACGTTGTCCTCTTCGCGGCTGCCGAAATCGATAACCAGACGCTGCTGGCTGACATCAAGAATACGACTAATAAACTGGCGGGACGACCAGCTGACGCGCAGCGCGGCGTTAGCCTGCTGAAGATCGCGCAGCACGTTTAAAACGGCTAATGGGTTTTGCTTAAGAAACTGTGTGTTGTGCTCACTCACCTGGAATGGCTCCTGAATGGCAGAGGCTTTATCTTTTATCGGCTTACAAAAATATAACTTCAGCACCCAAATGAAAAAAATTAACATCTTCGCAGCTTTTGGCTGCTCAAAGCACTTAAGACAGTGCTTACGTCAATATTCGTATTTATCCGTATAAAATATCATCGCCTTGCCAGGTTTTTTAAGAACAATTACCTATACTTGAAGTATTAGCGGCGCAGAATGTCGGCGCTTTTATGGCTGTTTAATGGAACTGAAGAGGTGGGAAAAATGGGTATTATTACCTGGATTATTTTTGGTCTGATTGCCGGTGTTATTGCCAAACTGATTATGCCGGGGCGTGATGGGGGCGGATTTATCCTCACCTGCATCCTGGGGATAGTTGGTGCGGTGGTGGGCGGCTGGTTAGCAACCACGTTTGGCCTCGGCGGCAGCGTCACCGGTTTTAACCTGCACAGCTTCCTGGTTGCCGTCGTCGGCGCCATCGTTGTGCTGGGGGTTTTCCGCCTGATTCGCCGCGAATAATCATGTCTCTCAACGGCCCCGCAAGGGGCCGTTCTTCGTTTAATCCCTCGCGTTCCCCCCATTTCGTCGTTGTCTTCATTTTTATATTGAACTATAAACACAAATGATAATAATTATCGTTCTTTGTTATGATTGAGTTCACCTATAAAATGAAAAGAACCGTTTTTCGTCGTTGTACGCTGTCAGGGATGATTGCCGTTGCACTTTCCACGTCAGCCTGGGCTGATAAAAATGAAACCACGATGGTCGTTACTGGCTCAGGCGAGAGTAGTGAACTTCCGGCCTGGACCAACAGCGCCACTAAATCTGCGGTGGCAGAGAGCAAAACGCCGCAGGTGATCAACACTATTAGCCAGCATGAAATCAGCGAGCGGCACGCGACGTCGATTAACGAAATTCTGCGCTATGCACCGGGCGTATCGACGGAATCTCGCGGTAGCACCACCTACATGAGCGAATACAAAATCCGCGGCTTTACCGTGGATAACGAGTTCTATAACGGCCTGCAGTTGCCTTATAACGTCACCGGCAATACCAAAGCGCGTATTGACCCACTGCTGATTGAGAGCGTGGATATTCTCAAAGGGCCATCCTCCGTACTGTATGGCAACGGCTCACCGGGCGGGCTGGTGAATATTCAGGGCAAAAAACCGCAGACTACGCCTCGCACTGAGGTCGGCTTTAATACGGGCACCCGTAATCTGAAAGAGGGGTATCTCGACTCTACCGGGCGTATTGCCGATAGTGACTGGAGCTACCGCCTGCTGGGTAAAGCGATGGAGGGCGACGATCAGCCGCACACCACCCGCACGGAAGATTATCTGGTCGCACCGAGCGTCACCTGGCAACCGAGCGATAGAACCCGGCTGACCATTGACGCGTTGGCGCAAAATACCCCGAGCTTAACGCCGTCCAACCCGCTGCCGCTCTCTTATTTGCGCTCAACCTATGCCGACAAGCGCGATTATGCTGGCGATAAATGGAACAAATTTACGCAGCGCCAGTGGATGGTGGGCTACAGCTTTGAGCATGAGTTTGATAGTGGTTGGGGCATTGCGCAAAAAGCGCGCTATTTTGATATCGATACCCACCAGAATAGCATCTACTCGACGGGGTACGCGGGCCATCCTGTTTACGAATTAGAGCGTTTCGCCTATACCACCGATGAAGACCTGCATAGCTTCAACATCGATAACCAGGTGACGCGCACCTTCGCCTTTGGTGACTGGCAGCACCATCTATTGGCTGGGTTTGACTACCAGAAGCTGAACTCGCACTACCACTATCGCTATGCGCCTGCCGCTACGACGCCGGGTATTGATATGCGGAATCCAGATTTCGGTCTGGTCAATGAAGATGCGCTGGGGCTGTATACGGAACAGAAAAACCGTCTCTCCTACAGCCAGAAAGGGTACTACCTTCAGGATCAGGTTGAGTTTGGCGGCCTGAACCTGCTCGCCAGCCTGCGCTATGACCAATACCAGTCGGCCACCACCGATTACCTGAACGACAACCAGAAAACGTGGATTTCTCAGGATAGGGTAACGAAACGTCTGGGGGCGCTGTACGCCTTTGATAACGGAATTTCGCCGTTCATCAGCTATTCAGAAGGGTTTAAGCCGGTATCACCGGCACGTAACCTGACGGCCGATCAGGTGAAACCCACCACCAGTAAGCAGGTCGAGGGGGGCGTGAAGTATCTGCTGGCCGAATATGCGACCACCTTCACCGCCTCGGTGTTTAACATCAAGCAGAAAAACGTGCTGAGCCTCGATCCGAGCTGGAACTACCATCAGACGGGGGAGATTGAGTCGAAAGGGGCAGAGCTGTCGGCGGTTAGCCGGCCAACGGATAACGTCAACCTGATCGCCAACTACGCCTACACGCACGCCATTAACACCGAAGATGAAACCTATCAGGGTAAACGTCCGACGCAGGTACCGGAAAACGCCTTTAACCTGTGGGGTGACTACACCTTCGATCAGCGCGCGGTACGCGGGCTGACGATAGGGGCCGGGTTGCGCTACACCGGGCCGATGGAGATTGCACCGGATAACACCGGGGGCAAGCTGGGTGGCACCACGCAGTATGATATGTCGGTGTCTTACGATATGTCGGCGGTGGACAGCAGCCTGGCAGGGCTGATGCTCAAGGCCAGCGCGCAAAACCTGACCAACAAAGAGACGTTGACCTGCTATGACAGCACCAACTGCTGGATTGGTCGTGACCGGACGGTGCAGGTAGGGGCGAGCTACACCTTCTGACCTGGACGAGCCTGTCCCGGCGTCGCTTCGCTCGGCCGGGCTACGTGATGTTCTCTGGTAGCCCGGACGAGGCGTTTACGCCGACTCCGGGGCGGCACCGACCGCATCGGACTGTCGCAGCGTCGCTTTCATCGGAATAAACGCGATAATCACCGCGCCCAGCACCAGGAACCCGGCGACCATATAGATCCCCGCGTTAAAGCTGCCGGTCACATCCTTCATCAGCCCCATCAGCAGTGGCCCCAGCGCCGCGCCGGTCATCCCGGTGCCGTTAATCACCGCAATACCCAGCGCACGGGCGCGCAGCGACAGCGCTCTGTCAGGCGTGGTCCAGAAAATCACCATCGCGGCAAATGCCCCCATCGACGCCATCACAATACCGGTAAACTGCAGCGGCGGATAAGGGCTGGTGGCGGTCAGCACCCAGCCTGCGGCGGCGAACAGATACGGCAGCAGGGTATGCAGTTTACGTTCGTTATGGCGGTCAGAGCGCTTGCTCCACCAGACCATCCCGACAATGGTACAAACCTGAGGAATGGCGCTAAGCAGGCCGATGGTGACGTTACTGCTTTCGGCGTTAAAGCTGCGCAGAATCAGCGGCGTCCAGACGCTCAGGGCGCTGAGCGTGTTGGTCAGGCAGAAGTAGGCCAGCGTGTAGAGCATGATGGTGGGCGTCATCAGTTCGCGCATGACGCTCTTTTGCCCCACCGACGCGGCCTGAATCGCGTTTTGCGTTTGCAGCGCGCTCTGGCGGTCGGCCTCCATCATCTCTTCGAGGCAGGCTTTATCGTCGTCGGTCAGCCATTTCGCCTTCGACGGGCTATCATCAAGCCAGAACCAGACCACCAGACCGAGCAGCACCGACGGGAAGCCTTCTAGCAAGAACAACCACTGCCAACCCTTGAGATTCAACATGCCGTCCATGTTGAGAATATAGCCCGAGGCCAGCGACCCCAGCGCCATCGTCACCGGCATGGCAATCATAAACAGGGCGTTAGCACGGGCGCGATAATGCGCCGGGAACCTGTAGGTTAAGTAGTAGAGCAGGCCGGGCAGGAAGCCCGCTTCGGCGATCCCAACCAGCATACGCAGCGCATACAGGCTATTTGGCCCGGTGGCGAAAAGCGTTGCGGTGGAGGCGATGCCCCAGACAATCATCAGGACGGCAATCCAGCGGCGGGCGCCAACGATGGTCAGCATCACGTTGCTGGGAATACCGCACACCACGTACATCACGTAAAACAGGGTCGTCGCCAGACCAAACATGGTGCTGGTGAGTCCCAGGTCTTTGCCCATGGTCAGGCCGGCAAAGCCGATGTTAATGCGGTCGAGGTAAGAAAAGACAAACAGCACGAATAAAAACACAATTAAACGACGGAAAAGCTTATTGATAACCGCCTGCTGACGCGGGTTCAGCGGCTGCTGCGCCGGGGGCGGAGTGGCAAGCTCCCCGTCGCGTTTGTGTCCCAGAGAAGGGCTATCGTTCATGAAAAGCTCCACATTGTGATTATTAGTATGGGTGCCGTGCAGGCTGCTAACGTATAGAAAATAGCCGCTGAAGATGTCAATTTTCTGTGCATAAAATGATACGTAATTGTTATGTGTGTGGCATTTGTGAATCATAATGAGATCTGCATCGCTTTCATTGACGCGTCATTGTGGTTTGCGGCCAAAAGGGGTCAGGACGGGCGGAAAGACAAAGCGTATAATCATAAAATCTGAAGTTTTTTGGGGTAAGGAAACGCATGGGTCATATAAAAAAAGTATCGGAAGACGCCGTCTTTCATCGTGAAGAGTTTCCGTTCTACTGGATTGTTAACGTCTATGCGCGTTACACCCAAACCGTAGAGGTCGCCCTGAAAAAGATTGGCCTGGACGTCTCCCGTTTTCGCGTACTGATGATCACCCACCAGTACGGCGAAGCGAGCATTTCGCAAATCTCCGAATACGCACTGGCGAAAATGCCGACGGTAACTAAAATCGTTGGCCGCCTGCGCGACGATGGGCTGGTCACGACTGCCAACAGCGTCCACGACGCCCGCGTGACGGTGGTGATGCTGACAGAAACCGGCCAGCAGAAAGTGGCGGAAGCCATGCCGCTGGTGGGCAAGATTTTCGATAAAGGCTTTAAGGGAATCAGCGCCAGCCAGGTAGAGAAAATGAACCTGACGCTGTCAAAAGTGCTGGATAATCTTAACGAACTGTAGCCCGCCGCACGGCACAATGACAAAATTGTGACTGGTGTAGAAAAATATCATAACTCGCTGTAAATAAACCCTTTTATGACGACCGCCGCTGGAGGCTACTCCAGCGGCCACGCCCTCCCTTATGCCGAAATTTGCTATGTAATTCATCAGGCTGCATGAATAACCATGCTCATTAAAAGGTTAATGAATTGTTATATCATGGTAAATTTAACGTGAAAATTTACTTGAATTTTCATCTAAATATTCCATAGTGATTAACTATCGGACAGGGCAAAAAAGCAGCATCGACTGCGTGCCTGAATGTGATTCATTTTTTCTGGTTAAGGTGTTAATCATGCGGCCAGTTTGTGAGAGCAATGGGTTTATCGAACGGTTCACCCTCGGTGAGGGCGACCTGAGTTTTGCCGTCAAAGACACGCTGGACGTGGCGGGTTTCCGCACCCAGGCGGGTTGTCCGGCGCTGGCTGATACGCCGGTTGCCGCCCAGCATGCAAGCGTCGTCGCCACTCTGCTGGCTAACGCCTGCGTTCTGGCGGGGAAAACCACGCTGCACGAACTGGCGTTTGGCGTCACCGGCATTAATCCCTGGAGCGGCACGCCGGTCAATCCGCGCTTTCCGTCGCTGATTCCCGGCGGCTCCTCCAGCGGCTCGGCTGCCGTGGTGGCGGCGGGCGAGGTCGATTTTTCCCTCGGCACCGACACCGGCGGATCGGTACGCATGCCAGCGGCCTGCTGCGGGATCCTTGGCCTGAAACCGGGCTACGGCGTGCTGAGCCGTCAGGGCGTGATACCTGCCGCCAGCTCGCTGGACAGCGTCGGTCTGTTTACCCGCGATGCACATACCCTTCGCCAGGCGCTGAACCGCCTGCACATTGCCGTCGAATCCCCGCTGGACGCGCTGCCAGCCATCACCTTTATCCCGGCGGCGCTGCCGGAAATCGATGCCGCGCTGTTGCGCTTCCTTGCCGAAGCGGGCGTGCAGCCAGCGCAGGGCGAACTGCCAACGCTTGTTGATGCCCATCTCGCGGGCGTCGCCATTATCAGCCATGAAAACTGGCAGGCCTTTAGCCCGCTGCTGATGGAGGAGTCCGTCTCCCAGGACGTTGCCACCCGCATTCGCGCCGGAGGCTCGGTCACCGCCGAAGCGCTGTCCCAGGCCGAGCTGGTGCGCCGCCGCTTTAGCGATGACGTTGACGCGCTACTTGCCGACACGCCGCTGCTGGCGCTGGCCACCTTGCCGGAACTGCCACCAACGCTTACCGAAGCGAACGATCCGCTCAGCGTGGTCAACCTGACCCGGCTGGTGAGGCCGTTTAACCTCAGCGGACACCCGGCGCTCACGCTGCCTGCAGGCACGCTTGATGGTCGACCGATTGCGCTGCAATTGGTGGCCCGTAAAGGGGCTGAAGGGCTGCTGGTGCAGGCCGCCGAGTGGCTCACGGTCCGAACGCGCCGCTAACCTTACTCGCTTTACCTTTTCCCTGATGACTCAGTGAGTTCGACTCATTGCGGCCTCGTTCGCCCGGCGAACGGCTGCCTATCAATTTCTGGAGAAAGCTATGTCTACCGTCCAGGTCCGTGAATCGCTGGTTCCGCTGCTGAGTGAAGTGAGCGCACGCAGCACTGATTTTGAGCATCAACGCCATATTTCTGACGACATCATTACCGGTTTTAAACAGGCGGGCGTCTATCGCGCGCTGGTGCCGAAAATCTACGGTGGCGACGAGTGCACCCCGGCACAGTTTTGCGAACTGATTGAGCAGATTGCCACCGCGGACGGTTCCGCAGGCTGGGTGGCCAGCTTCGGTATGAGCCCGTTCTACCTCGGCGCGCTGCCGGTAGAAACCTTAAAAGATCTTTATCGCGATGGCCCGGACGTGGTCTTTGCGGGCGGGATTTTCCCGACGCAAAAAGCACGTCAGGCTGATGGCGGCTACCGGGTCAGCGGGCGCTGGAGCTTTGCCAGCGGCAGCATGGGGGCGTCGGTGCTGGGGGTAGGCATTCAGCCCGATGGCGACCAGGCGCTGCCGCGCATGGCGGTATTGCCTCGCGCCAGCGTGCAGATTGACCCGGTATGGGACACCGTCGGCCTTGCTGGAACCGGTAGCCACGACCTGCTGGTGGATGACGTTTTTGTGCCGCAGGAGTGGACCTTTATTCGCGGCGGCGCGTTGAACCTCGAAGGGCCGTTGTACCGCTATCCGGTGCTCTCTCTGGCGACCCAGGTGCTTTCGGTCGTGGCGCTCGGCGTGGCCCGCGCGGCGCTCAACGAAATCTACGCCATTGCCCATCGTCAGCAGTCGGTCACCGGCGCGCCGCGCCTGGCCGACCGCCCGCAGGCGCAGATGCAAATTGCCCGCTGCGAGGCTGACCTGCGTTCCGCCCGCGCCTGGTTCTATGACGCCATCGACGACGTCTGGCAGCAGCTGCTCAGAGGCGATGACGCGGAGTGCGCGCAGATCAACGCCTTACGACTTTCCTCAACCCACGTGACCCGCGTCGCCGCTGAGGTGGCACGCCAGGCGCTGGCGCTGAACGGCATGGGCGGCGTCACCATGACCAGCCCGCTGCAGCGCTACGTCCGCGACACGATGGTGATTACCCAACATGCCTTTATGGGCGACCTCTCGTACCTCAATGCCGGTACGGTCTTTTTCGGCGGTAAACCGATGCCCGGTTACCTGTGATTTTTAACCTAAGGAGCAACCAATGAGCCAATCAACCAAACTGCGCGTGCTGTTTTGCATCGGCGTGAACCAGAATTTTTTCGATGCCAGCGCGGCTGAAGCTAAACAGGTATGGGCCGCCTTTGGCGTGATGATGAAAGGGATGGAAGAGAACCCGGGGATCACGGTTATCGGCAACATGGACGATGACCAACTGATGGTCGGCCCGTCTACCACCGCACCGTGGACCACCTACGTGCTGGCAGACGCGCAGGCGCTGGAAAACGTCGCGGCGGTCTGCAACCTGTTCCGTACCACCCCGGTCGGCGACAGCGGCAGCAAGCTGTGGAAGTACTGCAAAATCGAAGCCCGCGTTGGTCGCGAGCTGATTATCCAGGGCTAAGGGAGCAGATGATGACCTCTCAGGATGCGCTGCGTCTCCAGCAGCTCGAAGACCAGCAGGCCGCGCGGGTGTGCATCAGCAACTACATGCACCTGTGCGACAGGCTGGATTCACTCGATACGGTGCAGGCCATTGGCGCACTGTTCTCCGTCGATGCTTGTTGGGAAGGCGTGGGCGAACCCTACGCTACGCGCCTGGGGCGTCATCAGGGACGCGCGGCGATTATCGCGATGATGGCGGGCTACGTCCGCCAGCCCGCGCACTTCGCCATGAACGCGCACTTTCTCTGCTCAGAGGCGCTGACGATGGCAGCAGGCGGAGAGATTGAAGGCCGCTGGCTGATGCTGCAAACCTCGGCGTTCAGCGCGGGCGGCGCGCACCTCAATGCCGCCGAATTAAACGTCACTTTCCGGCGCGAAGCGGGGGAGATGGTGATGCACCATTTCTCCACCCGCAACCTGTTTAGCCGACCCGTAAGCCACTGGCACGCCGAGGATACCCTCCCGGTGCCGGACCAAAATCAGACCGTCGAAGACGTGCAGGAGAATGGACATGCAGTGTGATCACCTGATTAATGTGAAGAATATCGATACCACGATGCCGAACGCGCCGAGCCGCGAAGAGATTGCCTCGCTGGTACAGCACGACCGTGTACACACCTCGCTGTACACCTCCGAAGCGCTGTTCAATCTGGAGCTGGACCGCGTGTTCGGCAAAACCTGGGTTTGGGTAGCGCACGCCAGCGAAATCCCGGAAACCGGCAGCTTTAAAACCACTGAAATCGGCACCCAGCCGGTGATTGTGGTGCGGGGCCGTAAAGGCACCGTCCACACGCTGCTAAACCGCTGCCGCCACCGCGCGGCTACCGTTTGCGAACACCGCAGCGGCAAAACCAACAGCTTTGTCTGCCCATACCACGGCTGGGGCTACGCGCTCGACGGCAGCCTGCGCGGCGTGCCGCACCCGGAAAGCTATGCCGACCAGTTAGACAAGGGCGAACTGGGGCTGGTCTCCCTGCGCACCGAACAGTATGCGGGCATGATCTTCGCCACCTTTAACGATCATATTGAACCGCTGGAGGATTTCCTCGGTGCGGCGAAAAAGTGGATGGATCTGTTTATGAAGCAGGGCGCGGGCTACCCGATCAAAACCGGCCCGGCACACCGTTTCCGCTTCCCCGGCAACTGGAAAATCCAGCTCGAAAACACCACCGACGGCTACCACTTCCCGGTGGTGCACCGCTCGTTCTTAAGCTCGGTCGATAAGCAGACCGAAGAGATGCTCAACTTTGTTGACGGCAGCGGCTATGTCGAAGATCTCGGCAACGGCCATAGCGTGATGGTGATGATCCCGGAACTGGTAGATCTGGAAGCCAATCTTGATGCGCCGATCCCCGAGCGCTTTACCGATCTTGCCGACGCACTGCGAGCGGATCACGACGAAGTTCAGGTGCGGCGTATCGTCCGCGCGGTCGGTGGCTCCGGCTTCAACCTCAATATCTTCCCGAATATTGCCTGCTCGATGGCCTTCTTCCGCGTCTTGCAGCCGGTGTCGGTGAACGAAACCGAAATTCACCACGCGGTGATCACCATGGATGGCGGCCCGGAAATCGCTAACCAGGCGCGTCTGCGTCTGCACGAACACTTCCAGGGGCCGATGGGCTTCGGCACGCCGGATGACTCGGAAGCGTGGGAGCGCGTCCAGCGCGGGGCCACCGCCGGGGACGACCTGTGGATCATGCTCAACCGCGGCCTGGCCGGGGAATACCGCACCGACGACGGCCTGCGCAGCGACGTCAGCGCCGAAACCGGCATGCGCGCGGCCTACCAGCAGTGGAAAAAACTGATGACGGAGATGGAATAAATGACGACCGCTGAATCTGTACTGTTTAACGCCATCGCGGTTATCAACCTCGAAGGCGACCTGCTGGATCAGGGCGAATTTGATGCCTGGCTGGAGCTCTGGCAGCACGACGGCCTGTACGTGGTGCCGATCGACCCGACCGAAACCGACTTTAAAAACACGCTCAACTACGCCTGTGACGATCACGAGATGCGCGCCAAGCGCGTGAAGCGTCTTTATAGCGGCGAGTCTATTTCCACCACCCCGCGCGCCAGAACGCTGCGCACGCTGTCGCGCTTCCGCCTGCTGGAAGCCAGCGAAAACGAAGTGGTGGTGCGCGGCGCGCAGTCGCTGTGGGAGCACCGCAAGGGCCACAGTCGCCACTACGCCGCCGACATTACCTGGCACCTGCGCCCACAGGAAAGCGGTTGGCGCATAACCCAAAAGGTGATTCGCCTGGTCAACAGCGACGATGTGCTGCACAGCATCGGCTACATCCTGTAAGGAACCATTTATGACGCAAACCGTATTAGTCACCGGGGCCGCCTCTGGCCTCGGCAACGTGATTGCCGCCCACCTGCTGGCCGAGGGCTTTCAGGTGGTGCTGACCGACGTTGACGCTGCCCGTGCCGCCGATGCGGCGGCAAAGCTGGATAACGGCGAAGGCAAGGTGTTGGCACTGGGGCTGGATATTCGCCAGCCGGAAGCCTTCGACCAGGCGCTGACGGCGACCATCGAACGCTTTGGCAGCCTGCAGGTGCTGGTCAATAACGCCGCGCTGACGCTCGCCACCCCGGTGATGGAGATTAGCGCCGAAGAGTTTGACCAGGTGATTTCCACCAACCTGCGCGGCACCTTTGTCGGCTGTCAGACGATGGGGCGCTATTTTGCCCGCCGCGGCTATGGCCGCATCATCAATCTGGCGTCGCTCGCCGGGCAGAACGGCGGCACCGCCTCCGGGGCGCACTATGCGGCGTCAAAAGGCGGCATTCTGACGCTGACTAAAGTCTTTGCCCGTGAGCTGGCGAAATCCGGCGTGACGGTTAACGCCATCGCTCCGGGGCCGATGGACCTGCCGACGGTGCACGCGCTGGTGCCGGAAGAGAAGATGCCCGGCCTGCTACAGATGATCCCGGTAGGTGAGCTTGGCGACGCGGCGTTTGTCGCACAGGCCGTCGCGCTGCTGGCTTCCCAAACCTCGTCGTTTGTCACCGGGGCCACCTGGGACATTAACGGCGGGCTGTTTATGCGTTAAGGAGGCATCAATGCTGACATTACAGGTTATCCGCCGCGAGTTGCAGGGCGAGGTGGTGCTGCTGACGCTGGCTCAGGCTGACGGTGCGGCGCTGCCCGCGTTCACCGCCGGGGCGCATATCGACTTGCATCTGGGCGACGATCTGGTGCGACCGTACTCGCTGTGCGGCGATCCGTGCGAGCGCCATCACTACCAGCTTGGCGTGCTGAAAGACAGCCAGTCCAAAGGCGGCTCACTTGCCGTTCACCGGCTACAGGAAGGCGATGAGATTCAGGTCAGCGAACCGCGCAACCTGTTTGCGCTGGATGAAAAGGCCAGCCACAGCCTGCTTATTGGCGGCGGTATCGGTATTACGCCGATGCTGGCGATGGCAGCGGAGCTGCTGGCGGCCGGGCGTTCTTTCAGCCTGCATTACTGTGCGCGAAGCCGCGCCCAGGCCGCGTTTGTCGCCCAGTTGACGGCGTCGTCTTACGCCCCGCAGGTGCATCTGCACTTCAGCGATGAACAGCGAATCAACATTGATGCAGTGCTGTGCGACGTGCCTGCTGGCACCCATGTCTACGTCTGCGGCCCGACGCGGCTGATGGATGCGGTGAGCGAGCAGGCCACCGCGCAGGGCTATGCGCCGGAGCAGATCCACCAGGAGTGCTTTAGCGCCGAGGTGGACACCGGTGGCCAGCCGTTTGAAGTGGTGGCAGCCGCCAGCGGCATCACCGTTCAGGTGGCGGCAAACCAGACCATCGTTGAAGCGCTGGCGCTGGCGGGGCTGAAGGTCTGCGTCTCCTGCAAACAGGGGATCTGCGGCAGTTGCCTGACCGACGTGCTGGAAGGTGAGCCGGATCATCGTGACCACTATCTGACCGACGAAGAGAAGGCCGATGGCGATCAGATCCTGCTGTGTTGCTCCCGGGCGAAAAGCGCCCGTCTGATAATCGATCTTTGAGGATCTTCTCTATGACTCTGCAAACCGAGTTTCGTAACGCCATGGCGCAGTTGGGTAGCGCGGTATCGGTGATCACCACCGACGGCCCGGCGGGCAAATTTGGCTTTACCGCCTCTGCCGTCTGTAGCGTGACCGACCAGCCGCCGACGCTGCTGGTGTGCATGAACCGCAACTCTTTTGCCCACGCGCACTTCAAACAAAACGGCGCGCTGTGCGTCAACGTGCTGTCGAGCGACCACCAGACGCTGTCCGGCATTTTTGCCAACGCCAGCCTGCGCTCCGAAGAGCGTTTCTGTCACGACAGCTGGCAGGTGATGGCCAGCGGTGCACCGGTACTCAGTTCGGCGGTAGCGAGCTTTGACTGCCTGATTGATGACTGCCACGAAGTGGGCAGCCACTCGGTCTTTTACTGCCGGGTGCAGGCGATTCGCATCAGCGAGCAGCCGCGCGGGCTGGTCTATTTCAACCGCCGCTACCACACGGTTGGCTGCGACGTGGAAGCCTAAAGACAAAAGGGGAATGCCGGATGAGCAATGTCGTTTCTGAAACTGCCGTCACATCAACAATCGTCCGCCAGGACGCGCAGCAGATGCGCAAGCTGGTGATCGCGTCGGTACTGGGTAATGCGCTGGAATGGTATGACTTCTTTCTCTACGGCACCGCTGCGGCGCTGGTGTTTGGCCCGCTGTTCTTCCCGGTCGGCGGCGACCCGCTGCAGGGCACGCTGCTGGCGTTTTCCGGCTTTGCGGTCGGCTTTCTGGCGCGCCCGCTCGGCGGCATTCTGTTCGGCCATATCGGCGACCGCTATAGCCGCAAGATGACGCTTATTATGACCCTGACGCTGATGGGGGCGACGACCTTTATTATCGGCCTGCTGCCGACCTATGCGCAGATAGGCATTTGGGCACCGCTGTCGCTGATCATCCTGCGTCTCTTACAGGGCGTGGCTTCCGGCGGCGAGTGGGGCGGTGGCGTACTGATGCTGAGCGAAAATGCCCCGGCGGCCCGTCGCGGTTTCTATACCGCGTGGAGCCAGATGGGCGTCTCCGGTGGATTTGTACTCTCGGCCTTCGCTTTTTACCTCGTCCAACAGCTGCCAGAGCGCGATTTTCTGAGCTGGGGCTGGCGCGTGCCGTTCTTGCTGAGCATCGTCATCTTCCTGGTGGGCGTCTATATCCGCAAAAACATTCGCGAGAGCAAAGCCTTCACCCAGGCGAAGCCGGAAGACAAGCACGAAAAGATCCCGCTGCTGGTGCTGGTGCGTGAGCACCCGAAAGCGCTGCTGCAGGCGATTGCGCTGCGGCTGCCGGAAAACGGGGCGTCCTATATTTTCTTCACCTTCTCGGTGGTCTACGCCAAGCACATTGGCATCGGCACCGGGGAGATCATCAGCGCGGTGACGCTGGCGATGCTGATTGAATTCTTCTCGATCCTCTTCTGGGGCGCGCTGTCGGACAAGATTGGCCTGAAACCCGTTTACTACATCGGTGTGATTGGCCTGCTGGTGATGGCGTTCCCGTTCTTCTGGCTGCTCTCCACCGGCAACTACGGCGCGGTAATGCTGGCAATGTTCCTCGGCCTGCCGGTGTGCCACGGCGCGATGATCGGCACCCAGCCGTGCATCATGAGCGATCTCTTCCCGGTGCGGGTGCGCTATTCCGGGCTGGCGCTGGGCCACGAAGTGGGATCGATCTTCTCCGGCGGCCTCGGCCCGATGCTGGCGGTGGCGCTGCTGATGGCGTTCGATGCCTCCTGGCCGGTTTCCTTACTGTTGATCGGCTATGCGCTGCTGGCGTGGATTGCCCTGCGAAGCCTGCCGTCAAACCCAACACACTCTACAAAGGCTGGAGCAACGGATGTTAACGATTGAATCACTGACCTGCTGGCTGGTGGATATCCCCACCATTCGCCCACACAAGCTGTCGATGGCCACCATGGGCTGTCAGACCCTGACCATCGTGCGCATGCAGTGCGCCCAGGGCGTGGTCGGCTGGGGGGAGGCCACTACTATCGGCGGGCTGAGCTACGGCGCGGAAAGCCCGGAAGCCATCAGGTCGGCCATTGAAACCTACCTGTCGCCGCTGCTGTGCGGCCAGACCTTCAGCGGTGTGGCGGCACTGGCCGACAAAATGAACGCCAGCGTGAAGGGGAACACTTTTGCCAAATCGGCGCTGGAAACCGCATTCCTGGATGCCCAGGGCAAGCTGCTGGGGCTGCCGGTGAGCGCGCTGCTTGGCGGGGCGATAACCGACCGTCTGCCGGTGCTGTGGACGCTGGCAAGCGGCGACACCGATAAAGACATCGACGAAGGCAAACGGCTGCTGGCGGAAGGGCTGCACGACACCTTCAAGCTGAAAATTGGTGCCCGGGAGCTAAAAACCGATATTCGCCACGCGCTGGCGATTAAAGCGGCGCTGGGGCCGGAGGTCAGCGTTCGAGTTGACGTTAACCAGGCGTGGGATTTCACCACCGCGGTGAAAGGCATGAGTCAGTTGCAGGAGGGCGGTATCGATCTCGTTGAGCAGCCAACCCCGCTATGGGATCGGCAGGGGCTGATTGCCCTGAGCCAGCGCTTTGAGGTCCCCATTCTCGCTGATGAAGCGGTGGCAACCAGCCATGACGGCTACGCGCTGGCGCACGGCGGCTTTAGCGGCGCCTATGCGCTGAAGATTGCCAAAGCAGGTGGCCCGGCGCAGGCCCTGAAGCTGGCGCACGTCGCTCAGGCGGCGGGCGTGGCGCTGTACGGCGGCACCATGCTGGAAGGCTCGCTCGGCACGGTAGCCTCGCTTCACGCCTGGTCCACCGTACGGATGCAGTGGGGCACCGAGATGTTCGGCCCGCTGCTGCTGAAAGATGACATCGTGGTTACCCCGCTCGACTTCCGCCAGGGGCAGGTTGTGCTGCCGCAGGGGCCGGGGCTGGGCGTGGAGATTGACCTCGACAAACTGCGTTATTACGCCCGCCACTAAAAGGACATCCCAATGCTGTTCAAAGTTGAAATGACCGTCAATATCCCGCCGACGCTGCCGAAAGCCGAGGCCGACGAGATCAAGGCCAAAGAGAAAGCCTACTCCCAGCAGCTTCAGCGCGAAGGGAAATGGCTGCATATCTGGCGCGTCGCCGGGCTGTACGCCAACGTCAGTATTTTTGATGTGGCCGATAACCAGCAGCTTCACGAGCTCTTAACCGCGCTGCCGCTCTATCCCTATATGGAGATCAGCGTGCAGCCGTTATGCCGACACCCGTCGGCCATTGATTAAAACAACAAACCTTACCCTACGAAGAGGAATACGCAATGTCCGTTAATCCCGCAAAACAGACCGAACTGGAATCCTTACTGGCCATCAGCAGCGGCCTGAACGCCGAGCAGGGCAATGAGCGCTTTAAGGCGATCATGCATCAGGTGCTGAGCGACCTGTGCCAGACTATCCGCAAATTTGATATCACCGACGAAGAGTTCTGGCTGGCGGTGAACTACCTGAACGAACTGGGCGAGCGCAAAGAAGCGGCGCTGCTGGCGGCTGGGTTAGGGCTGGAGCACTATCTGGATATGCGCGCCGATGAAAAAGAGGCCGCCGCCGGTAACGATGTGGGCACGCCGCGCACCATCGAAGGGCCGCTGTACGTCGCGGGCGCACCGCTGAGCAAGCAGTTTGCCCGCATGGACGACGGCAGCGAGCAGGGCGAGCCGATGTGGCTGCACGGGCAGGTGACCGACCTTGAAGGTAACCCGGTGGCGGGCGCGATTGTCGATATCTGGCATGCCAACACGCTGGGTGGCTATTCGTTCTTCGACCAGTCGCAGAGCGAATACCACCTGCGCCGCCGTGTGGAAACCGGCGCTGACGGGCGCTACGCGGTGCAGAGCATTGTGCCTTGCGGCTATGGCTGCCCGCCGGATGGCCCAACCCAGAAACTGCTGGATCAGTTAGGCCGTCACGGTAATCGTCCTGCCCACGTGCACTTCTTTGTGTCCGCGCCGGGTTATAAGCATCTGACCACGCAAATCAACCTCAACGGCGATGCTTACCTGTGGGACGACTTTGCCTTCGCCACCCGCGAAGAGCTGATTGCCGACCCGGTGAAAATCACCGATGAAGCGCTTTCTCAGGAACGTAAAATCAACCAGCCACATACCGAAGTGAGCTTTAACTTTGCGCTGGTGGCGTCCGCTGAGACCAGCGAAGAGAGCCGCATTAAGCGTGCGCGGGTGATGGAGTGATTTGAGGCGCGGTGCCGCCCCGGCGGCGCTGCGCTTGGCCGGGCTACAATCGTTCGTAGCCCGGGCGAGCGAATGCGACCCCGGGACTGCGTCTTACTTCGCCGCCAGCGCCTCTTTTATCCAGCCATCAAACGTCTGCTGGTGAGCCTTAATCCACCCGTCGACGTGGCTCTGAATATCCTCCGGCGTTGATTTCCCGGTATGCATCAGCTGGTTCTGGGCGTTCACGTCCGCCAGCGGCAGTTTCGCCACCGCAAACAGCTTCGCCGCCGCCGGGTTCTTCGCCGCCCATTCTTTATTGGCAACGATGTACTCGTTGTTTACCGCAAAGCCGTAATTCTTGCCGTTCGGCAATTCGGTATTCAAATCCTTAAGCGTGCCCGGATTCGCCGAGAACGGCACGGTCAGCCACACCACATCTTTGCCGGGTTTGAGCTCGTCGCTTACCCAGTAAGGCGTCCAGGTCCAGTAGAGCACCGGTTTGCCAGCCTTATAGCGGGAGAGGGTGTCGGCAATAATCGCCGAATAGTTGCCCTGATTTTGCGTCACCGTCTTATCAAGTCCGTAGGCTTTAATTTGGGTATCAATCACCGACCCGCACACCCAGCCGGGGTTACAGCCCGCTAAATCCGCTTTGCCGTCACCGTTGGCATCAAATAGCTGCGCGAGCTTAGGGTCTTTCAGCTGTGAAATATCGGTAATATGGTATTTATCAGCGGTTTTTTTATCGATCAAATAGCCTTGCGCTGCGCCGCTAATATAGGTGCCCTGACGGTAGAACTTTTTATCACCACCGCTGGCGTGGTACATATCCTGCTGCAGCGGCATCCAGTTTACCGCCATGTAGGTGGCATCCCCGGCGGCAATAGAGGTGTAGGCGACGTTGTACTCCACCTCTTCGATAGGCGCGACGGTATAGCCGAGCTGCGTCAGCGCGCGGTTGATAATCTCAGTTTGAAACGTCTCTTCCGGTAGGGGGCTTTGCACCGGGTGCACGGTCACGCCCTTACCGGGCAGGTCGGCGGCAAAAAGGGTAGATGAGGTAAAGAGTGCTGCCAGCGTAAGGACGCTTTTTGTGGTGGTTTGCATAATCATGACCTTATTATTTTCGCGTGTTAAGCCAGAAATGACAGGTTATTCCCGCTTGGATAAAAGGTGGAAATAAAGGCAGGTGAGACGGTTATATTCTCCATAAAATTAACATTAATAACTTTACCCTAACATATTGGTCCGGGCTGGCAATGCGTAATATCCGCAGAACGGCCGTTTTATTGCCTTTTTGGGCTAAGGTTAATCTTAAAAATAATCTGATGACGATCGCGGATTCGGCTGAAATAAGCGGTGAATACGAAGAATGAGGGATGCCTGAAAAACGTCACTGACGCTAGAGTCAGTAGACTAACCTTTTCCGCTGGTACGCTGGCGAATCAGGCCGTAGAAGGAGGTATGGCGAGGCACTCGCGATACCGATCGTTGCTCACAGGATGTGAGGTCTGAAGATGAAAACCATTCATGTAGTCTGCCTGGCGCTTGCCGCCTTAACCTTATCATCCCCGCTTTTGGCGCAAACGGGTACTTCCTCAGGTAAAATTCACTTTGTCGGCAAGATTGTTGAAGGCGGCTGTAATGTGGTTCCCCAGGCACAAATCATGCAGGTGAACTGCTATCGCGATGGAAAAAACCAGCTCCATCAGATCACCCTTCCTGCCGCGGGAAATGCACCGATTATGCAGACCTATGGCACGGTGAGTCAGAGAACGTTATCAGCTCACCCAGAACTGCGGGAAGTAACCATTAGCTATTTTTAAGTGATATCTCATCATCGCCTTTCCTCCCATCCGAAGCAGAGGCGCGCTACGCATCTCTGATGGTCATCTTTTTGTCCATCAGAGATAGTACCTGACTAAATTAGTAAGCCACCGTCAAGTAAAAATATCTTTTGCGATGAAGAACCTGCTGACATTTTTATAAATGAAAAGTGCATGTTTATTTACGCTTATTTAGTCATGATTTGGTGTGTTTTCCACTATAAATATAATAAATATTATCTACCGCTGAAATGCTATTTAACCCTCCTGGTGAAATACTCCCTATGTGGTATTAATACACAAAATTAACATAGTGCAGTGGTGTTAATGTCCATTTTAAACAATCGGTTATATCATTGCTTTCAAGTGAAGCACTCATTCTTCGAAAAATAACTGTCCACTATCGGAAAAAAACGGCGTTGTAAACCAATAGTCCTATTGTGGATAATCGCCGCCATCAGGTTCGGACGATCTGACGACAAAATATTATTTATAGCGATTGCTGCGAGAAAAATTGCCCAGTTCAATAATAACTTTGCAGACTATTTAATTTATTAAATGGGAACGTTCCCCTATTTTGTCTTAAACATCAGGGAAATATTAATTTTGACAACCCAAAGGCAATGAAAATGAAAAATTTAGCGGTTAAAGGACTGACACTGGCATTAATGATGGTGGGTGGTTCGGCAATGGCGATGGGCGGCTCCAGCGATGCGACCGGCCCAGATACCGTATCCGGTGGTTCCGTTCACTTTACCGGCTCGGTGGTGAACGCGGCCTGTGCCGTCGCACAAGACTCGGTCAACAAAACCGTTGATATGGGGCAGGTACGTCTGGCGGCATTTGGTGATACCCCGGCGGCGGGCACAGCGGCAAACCAGAAAACCCCGTTTAGCATCACGCTGACCGACTGCGACACCCAGGTGTCCACCGAGGCAACCGTGACCTTTAACGGTGCTGCGGCGAAAGACAACGCTGGTGTACTGGACAACATGGCCGGTGCGGGCGGCGCACAGGGTATCGGCGTGCAGATTTATGACACCGACGGCACCGCGCTGGATCTGGGTAAAGCGTCCAAAGCCGCCACCCTGATTGATGGCGATAACGTCATGAGCTTCTCTGCAGACTACATCACCACTGCAAGCACGTTGACCGCCGGTAACGTCGACGCAACGGCGACCTTCAACGTTACCTACCAGTAACGTTTCAGGGATGGTTAACGCCACGGACGGCAATTTTGTGAAGAGGAGACGGGATGAAGCTATCGCAATTGAGTGTGACGCTGTTGCTGAACGGCCTGATGCCGCTAGCCTGGGCCGGTAATCACCACGTGGTCACCGTTCCCGGTGGCGACGTGCACTTCACCGGCGCAGTGGTGGAAGCGGCCTGCGCGGTAGATACCAATAGCGATGCGCAGACGGTGGACATGGGGCAGGTACGCTCCAGCCTGTTTGGCGGCACCGGCAGCTGGGGCAGCCCGCAGCCGTTTACCATCGTGCTTAAGGAGTGTGACACCGCCATCAGCCAACAGGTTGGCGTGGCGTTTAACGGCGTTACCGACGAGAAGGATCCTACGGTGCTGGCGGTGAGCAGCGGAGCGGGCAGTGCGGCCCATGTGGGCATCGGCATCTTTGATAGCAGCGGCAATGTGATTATCCCCAATACGGCGCCGCAGCTTTTTACCACGCTGAAAGATGACACCAATGTACTGAACTTTGTCGCCAAATATCGGGCAACTGCGGAGAACGTTTCGCCTGGCGAAGCGGATGCACAAACCTGGTTCACGCTGACCTACATGTAACTATTCCGCTGCAGCGGGTGTATTTAATTAAAAGGTAACTCATGTCTATTTTTTCCCGAACCGGCCTATGGGCGACGGTGTTGACGTTAGCCAGCCTGCCGTTATTCTCGCCGCTTGCCCAGGCGGCCGACTATGGCGGTATTGCGCTTGGCGCAACGCGGGTTATTTATCCTCAGGGTAGCGAGCAGATTTCACTGTCGGTCAATAATACCGATAGCCAGGGCGTATTTTTAATTCAGTCATGGGTGGAAAACGCCGACAGTAAAAAGAGCAGTGATTTTGTGGTAACGCCGCCGTTGTTTGTAATTAAGCCGAAAAAAGAAAATACCCTGCGAGTGATGTATATCGGCCAGGAGGCGTCGTTGCCTAAAGACCGTGAAAGTCTTTACTGGATGAACGTGAAAGCCATTCCGGCCGCCAGTAAAGAGGCACAAAATAAAAATACGCTACAAATTGCCGTTCTCAACCGCATCAAACTGTTTGTACGCCCGAAAGGGCTGACGATGCCGTCAGCCGATGCGCCAGCACAACTGCGTTTTCATCAGGCAGGCTCGCAGTTGACGATTAAAAACCCCACGCCGTACTACGTGACCCTGGTGGAGCTGACTGAAGGCGCCGCCGCACTTCCGGCCACGATGGTTCCACCATTAGGGCAGAGCAGCCTCGCCGTGCCGTCAACTGCACACGGTGAGATCACTTTCCAGACGGTGAATGATTACGGCGCGAATACGCCGAAACAACATGCGGTTATGGAATAACCCGCGGGACAGGTCGGCGAAATAATGACACTTCGTAACTGCTATGCCGCTCAGGCAATCGCACGGGCTTTGCGTTGTCCAAAGTACGGCTTCACCGTTATTTTGCCGGCAGCGCTCAGCGCTATTCCCTATATGGCCTGCGCAGATAACTATTTTAACCCGGCGTTTCTTTCCGGTGATAATTCAGCGGTAGCGGACCTGTCGCGTTTTGAAAATAGCAATGGACAGGCTCCGGGGAAATATCGGGTTGATATTTATCTCAACCAACAGTTTATTTCCAGCGAAGATGTCGATTTTAAAGCGGATAAGAAAAGTCAGGATGATACCGGGCTATCGCCGTGCTTTACCCTGACGCGTCTTGAAGCCATGGGGCTTAACCCGAACGCCTTCCCGGCGCTCAAAGCGCTGCCTGCCGACCAGTGCGTCCCATTTGCCGCCATTCCTGACGGCAGCACCCGTTTTGATTTTGAACACCAGAAGCTCGATATCAGCATTCCACAGGCCGGGATGAAGCAGAGCGCGCGTGGCTATATTCCACCGGAGCAGTGGGATCAGGGGATTAACGCCATGACCCTGAACTATGACTTTTCCGGCAGTAACAGCGGCGGCACCAGCAGCCAGGACAGCTATTACCTGAACTTACAAAGCGGTTTGAACCTCGGGGCCTGGCGTCTGCGCGACTACTCCACCTGGAACTACAGCCACGGCGAAGGCAGCACGCAGAACGAATGGCAGCACATCAGCACCTACGTCGAACGGACGATCGTCCCGTTAAAGTCGGAGTTAACGTTAGGTGAAAGCTACACGCCGTCGGATGTATTTGATTCGCTGGGCTTTCGCGGCGCGCAAATCGCCTCCGATGACAATATGCTGCCCGACAGCCTCAAAGGCTTTGCGCCGACCGTGCGTGGTATTGCCCGCAGCAACGCCAAAGTCACCATCAAACAGAACGGCTACGTCATCTACCAGACCTACGTGTCGCCGGGGGCGTTTGCTATTAAGGATCTCTATCCCACTTCATCAAGCGGCGATTTGCAGGTGACGGTGCAGGAGACGGACGGCAGCGAAAATAGCTACACGGTACCCTATTCAGCGGTGCCGCTGCTCCAGCGTGAAGGGCGACTCAAGTACGCGCTGACCGCCGGGAAATACCGCAGCGGCAACGATCAGCAGGACGAAGTGGACTTTGCACAGGGGACGCTTATCTGGGGGTTGCCGAGGGGATTTACCGCCTACGGCGGCAGTCAGGCATCGGCGGATTATCGGGCGTTTGCGCTGGGTATTGGGCTCAATATGGGCGACCTTGGGGCGGTATCCACCGATATCACCCAAGCTAACAGTACGCTGGTGGACGGTAGCCAGCATGAAGGGCAGTCCGTGCGTTTTCTGTATGCTAAAGCGCTGAACTCGCTCGGTACCAACTTCCAACTGCTGGGCTATCGCTATTCGACGCAGGGTTTTTACACCCTTGATGAAACCACCTACCAGCATATGGACGGCTATACCGGTGAAGACGGTTTTCAGGATGATGACCACGACGGTAAGCAGGATAAGCCGCAGTGGACCGATTTCTACAACCTCTACTACACCAAAAAAGGCAAAGTGCAGATCAACGTTTCGCAGTCGGTAGGCGACAACGGTTCGCTGTTTATCACCGGCTCCGAGCAGAGTTATTGGCATACCGATGAAACCGACAAGCTTATCCAGATTGGCTATAACGGCAACTGGAACACTATCTCTTTCGGCCTGACGTGGAACTACGACCGCTCGCCGGGAGAGCGCGAGGCTGACCAGGTTTATGCCTTTAACGTCTCGCTGCCGATTGGCGAATGGCTCGCCGGGCGCGGTAACGCCGACGTCTACCATGCGGCGAACACGCTTAACGCCTCGTACAACATGAGTACCGACCGCCACGGCAAAACCTCACAGACCGCCGGGGTCAACGGCACGCTGCTTGCAGAGAATAACCTGAACTACAACGTGCAGGAGAGCTACGGCAACCATGGCACCGGCGATAGTGGCAACGCCAGCCTCAGCTATCAGGGCACTTACGGCAACCTGAAGGCCGGTTACAACTACAGCGACGGCTATCACCAGCGTAACTCCGGCATGAGCGGCGGCGTTGTGGCCCACCGCAACGGCGTCACCCTGAGCCAACCGCTGGGCGACACCAATATTCTGGTGAAAGCGCCAGGGGCGGCGGGCGTGGCGCTGGAGAACACCACCGGGGTTAAAACCGACTGGCGTGGTTATGCGGTGGTGCCGTATGCCACCACCTATCGACAGAACCGCGTGGCGCTGGACACCAACTCAATGGGGCAAAACGTCGATATCGACGATGCGGTGGTCAATGTGGTGCCCACGCAAGGGGCGATGGTGCGTGCGGAGTTTAACGCCCATATCGGCGCCCGCGTGCTGATGACCCTCAACCATCTGAATAAACCGGTGCCGTTTGGTTCTACGGTGACGGTCAACGACAGCCAGCAGAGCAGCCTGGTCGGCGATGATGGACAGGTTTATCTCTCCGGCCTGCCGCCATCCGGCACGCTGGTGGTGCAGTGGGGGGAAGGGGATGACAAACGCTGCTCGGTGGCCTACCAGCTCTCGACCGACCAAATGACCACCTTTAATCGGGTGGCGGAAATCTGTCATTAACGCTGCGGAAAATTCATGAAAATATTAATAAAAATGCTATTTAGTTTACTGTTGTTGAGCGCGGCCAGCACGGCGTTTGCCGGTTCGTCGGACAGCTGTTCCAATGCCACCGGGTCGACGCAGAACGAAAACTTTGATGTCACTACCGCGCTGACGGCAGATACCAACGTGGCCGGAAAAACCACGCAGGTCGTACGCTCCGGTGATATTCATATGAACGCGAACTGCCCGAAGGTGGCCTCCAACCGAAACAACTACACCTATCGCTCCTACGTCTCGAACTACCCGGTGGTGGAGACCTCGGGTAGCTGGAAATACCTCCAGCTCAACGATTACCTTGAAGGCGCGCTGCGGGTGACCGATGCGGTCGCCGGTGACGTTTACGCGCCGGCCAACTACGCCAAAATGGGGACGGATGGCTGCGTATCCAACGGCTGCAACTTCCCGGTGTCGGACTCCAACATCACGCTGCAGATAAAAATTGCCAAACCCTTTGTCGGCAACGTGACGATTCCGCAGACGCGCCTTTTCAACGTCTATATCAACCGCAGCAGCGGCGGGTCGTTCGGCACGCCGGTTTATACCATCTCGTTTAGCGGCTCGATCACCGTGCCGCAGAGCTGCGAAGTGAACGGCAACCAGGTGATTACCATCGACTTCGGCACGCTCTCCTCGGGGAACTTCAAAACTAAAGGACAAAAGCCTGCGGGCTTCACCCCGGTGAGCCGACAGGTGCCGGTGAAGTGCTCGGGCGGCGTGAGCGAAATGGCGAGTCTGAGCTTCCGATTTCAGGGGCAGGCTGACGTGAATGAACCGACGGCGATTGCTACCGACAACAGCGATATCGCGGTGCAGTTCACCGATATCCTCGGCAATGTGATCGTGCCCAACACCGGTACCATCCCATTCCAACTCCAGGACTACGTTGCGATGGTGCCGTTTACCGTCGCTCCCGTTAGCGCCACCGGCAAGAAGCCGCAGCAGGGAGTGTTCCATGCGCAGGCCTATATCGTGGTCGATTTTAACTAAGGGGCGGCAATGAACAACGGCAAACGGCAGTACTGGCTGGCGGTCATCGGATGGGCGCTGAGCGCGGCAACGGTTCAGGCGGCGAATAATGGCGTCGAAATCGACATGAGCGGCACGGTGGTGGCCTCCACCTGCGATGTGGAAACGGCTGACACCTTACAGACCATCTTTATTGGCAACTTTAGCAGCAACACCTTTCACACGGCGGGCGACGTATCGTCAACCGCCGATCTGGTTATCCGCCTGAAAAACTGTAGCAGCGGTATTTCCGGGGCGACGGTGATGTTCAGCGGCACGCCGGACGGTGACAACGGCAAGCTGCTGGCGCTTTCGGATACTGCCGGGAAAGGCAATATGGCCTCCGGCGTTGGCGTGGAGATCCTCGATGCCAATAAGAAAACGGTGGCGATTAACACCGCCAGCGACAGCCAGTCACTGCAGGAAGGGGATAACAACGCGCTGACGTTTTTCCTGCGCTATCAGGCGACGAAAATTCCGGTCACCGCCGGAAACGCCTCGTCGGTCATGTATTTCGATCTGAGCTACCAGTAATGAAAATAATCTTCACGCTGCTGCTGCTGGCTGCCGCCAGCGCGCAGGCGCACGACGGCACCGTCTACGTCAGCGGCTCCATTCAGGACAACACCTGCATCGTGTCACCGTCTTCTCAGGCGCAGACCGTGCCGCTGGGCGACATCGCCGCAAAGCAGTTCGCCACTAAAGGCAGTGGCTCGTCGCCGGTGGCTTTTATTATCGATCTGCAACAGTGCGGTGCCGCGGCAACCGGCGTTGATTTCACCTTTAGCGGGGCGGCTGACTCGGCGGATAAAACGCTGTTGGCGCTCGACAGCGGTAGCGATGCAGCGCAGGGGGTTGCGATTGAACTGCAAGACGCCGATCACGCCCGACTGCCGCTGAATCAGGCTTCATCTCGCTACGTGATTGACCCGACCCGTGCCGATAACGTCTTTATCTTCTACGCCCGCTATATGGCGACGACGAGCAGCGTGAGCAGCGGCACGGCAAATGCCACCGCGACCTTTACGCTGACCTGGCAATAGCGGGGGAGTGCACTATGAAATATGGCCTGTTTACCCTGCTGGCCTACGGCGTTTCCGCCCACGCGGGTGTTACCGTAGACGGTACCCGTTTTATCTTTGATGCCGACAAGCCGAGCATCACCTTCACGGTGAACAACACCGCTCAGCAGCGCTATCTGGTGCTGTCAAAGGTGCTGGATGCCAGGGGGCAGAGCGGCAATCAGGTGCCGTTTATCACCACGCCGCCGTTGTTTCCGCTGCTGCCGGGGCATAACAACATTGTACGCATTATGCGTACGGGCGGTGACCTGCCGGATGACCGTGAAAGCCTGTTCTGGCTGAGCGTGGCCAGCATTCCTGAAACCCAGAGCAAGCCGTCCGCAAACGCCTTACAGATAGCGATTCGTAGCCGGATGAAACTGTTTTTTCGCCCAGTGGGCCTGAAGGGGCGCGAAGAAGAGGCCTATCGCCAACTGGTGTGGAAAGTGCAGGGCAGCAAGACCCAGGTCAGCAACCCAACGCCTTATTACGTCACGCTGTTTAACCTGCGTGTTAACGGCAAGGCGGTGGAGAACGCTGGCATGGTAGCACCATTTGCCACCGAGTCGAGAAGCGCCTGCCCGACCAGCGGTCGCTGCGTGCTGCAATGGCAAACCATTAATGACTATGGGCGCGTGATGCCCGCACAGACGCAGATGCTAAGGTAGGCCAATGGCTGTCCAAAACAGGGACGTGAATAGGCGAAAGGCCTGGCCATTGGTCGCCATGCTGGCGTTGATTTATCTGCTGGTGATGCATCTGGTGATCGCCAATATGGGCGGCAGCGGCAGTGAACTCCCTACCTCGCTGTGGGTCTGGTTTTGCATGCTGCTTTTATTGGGCTGCGGCTGGCCCTGTTTTGTCCGCACCGCTATCGCCGTGGCTCCCGGTACCCGGCGCATTGTTGTGGGGGCGCTGCTGATGAGTCTGCCGCTGGCCTGGAGTCCTGAAGCGGGCTGGCGTCTTGATGCGCTGCCGCGTTTTGCCGGGCTGTGGGCGGGCGTGCTGCTGCTACTGTTGTTGACGCATGTGAGATTCAGCGCACGCCAGCGGCAAACGCTGCTGTATTTGTTGGTGATAGCCGGGCTGATTCAGGCGGTATACAGCCTGCTGGGACTGCATCTGCCTACCGTCCTCCCCGGGTTTGAACAACAGGTGCTTGCCGCCGCGCCGGGAAATATCAGTGTCTTTCAGCAGCGCAACGTTGCCGGGTCGTTTCTGGCCTGCGGCGGCGCGGTGGGGTTGTATAGTCTCGGTTCACCGTTTTTCTGCACTCGATATCCGCGAAGGGAGGCCGCGCGAATCGCTGCCATCAGCGTGGCGGTGATGGTGTTGTTCTGGGCGTTAACCGAGATTCCCTCGCGCATCGGCTGGCTAAGCGCGATTTGCGTTTACGTTGGGATGGTATGTCTGCATTGGCAGGCCTCCCCGACCTGGCGGCGCGGGCTTCTACTGGGTGCTCCGGCGGTGGGCGTGGTTATTGGCGCGAGCCTGATGTCGCTCTCGTTTAGCGAGGCGCTGGCGCAGCATGATGGTTCGACCCTTCAGCGGCTGATGATTTTACGCGAAACCCTACGCATGATTGCGCTGCACCCGTTCGCGGGTTGGGGCTACGGCAGCTACGTCTGGCACTTCAGCCATTTTATCGCCGATCGTGCGACGCCGATTGCCAATGGTTGCAGCATTATTCCCCACCCACACAATGAACTGCTCTACTGGTGGGTGGAAGGCGGACTGGTGGCGCTGATGGGGCTAATGCTGCTGGCGTGGGCCGGCATGACTCTTTTCTTCCGCACGACAAACCGTCAGATGCTGTCGCTGCTGTTCTGCCTGCTGCCGCTGTTGCTGCATACTCAAGTGGAATACCCGTTTTATCAGTCAGCAACGCACTGGCTGACGTTTATTATGCTGCTCAGCCTTGCCGCCGGAGAAGGCCCGCTCGTACGTGCGTTCAGCGGTCGCTGGTTGCCCTATTTTTCGGCGCTGGTGATGATTGCCGTTTGTGCTGGCGCATTTACGCTATTAGCGACCCTACGCCAGCAGTCGGTATTAACGGATTTTGAGCAGACGCCCGAAAAATATTATCGCCAGGTATTGGCGCTACGTGAAAGCGGGCTGGAGACGGCACGTTTCAGAAAAGACCGCGCGCTGGCGCTGATTGTGGAATATCAGCAAACCGGGAATCGACAGGCGCTATCGATGTATATATCACAGGCAACCCGCTGGCTTAATTTATGGGTTGATGCCGATATGTACAATAATGTGATCAATGTCGATTTTTTTATGGGTAACGCAATTGCCGGCAAAGCATTTAAATCGGAAGCGGAAAGAATATTTATTGATGATAATCGTTTTCAATAATTTCAGAAAGCGACCGGTAATTTATCCATAGCAATGAGCACACCGGATTTCATTTCGATATAATTTCCTTTTTTCAATTCTGCAAGTACGTCCATAATCCGGCTGCGCGATATTCTGGTCCGGCGTTGAATAAAAGAGGAAACTTTAATTTGCAGCCGAATATCTTCCGGGTAAAGCCAGAGTTCCATCAGCAGCGAACGAATTTTGCTATAGGCATCGTTGCCGACCAGTTCGCTGTCGCGCGCGCTCATCACCATGACGCGTTGGGCCAGAATACGGGAGATATCGTGCCATAAATTAAACTCATCGCACTTCTCAACAAACAGGTCTAACGGCACAATCCAGCCGGTGCAGTCGGTCTCTGCTCGAATATAGTGCTGTGGGCGCGCCTTAACATCATAATAAAGGCTATAGCCGTCAATAAGGCCCACGACGGTAGGGGCAAAAACGGTAGCCATATGCAGATCGATCTGGGCATGGCTTACGGAAAAGCAGCCGGTGGTCACCAGTAAAATAAACGCCGATTCACGATCGTTACTTAGTAACATTTTTGTCGACGCGTTTAGCGTAAATGCGGTGCCAAAAGGGGCCAGCACGTTGTGTAAATCCGTTATTGCCTTCAGCGGTTTAGTTTGCTGACTAAACTCAAAGGCGTGTAGCGGTCGGGACGAATCGTCTGATTGCGACATCTTTTATTTCTCAATGGATATTATGAAAAGAAGTATAGCATGCCGAAATCGGATGATATAGCTGATGTTAATGATTGTTCTTGATTTATTTTTGCGAATGAGACTAATCCTTTTCTGTTGTCCGAAATAGTATTATTGGCGACAGGTGAGCGGGTCCAATTATGGACATCGTGCTGTGTTGCAATAACATTTTATACTCATTAGCATTTTACGCTGGCTACTATTACCATGGAGTCGGCTAAATGGAGGTTGTCAGTTACAGCGACAATATTTTTCTTAATTTGGGTATGAAGTCGATATTGAACTTCAGCGCGGCGAGTCCTCGCCAGTACAAATTAAATAATGCGGTTCTCGACTACATCATTATCCTTAACGATCTGGATATTCGCCAGACGATCGACGCGCTTGGCGCAGAAGCAGCAAGGTTTCGACGAAAAAACGTCATGGTACTCACCGAGTCCATTTCGCCGTTGATTGTCGGTTATTTATTGCGCAAATGCCGCGGCCTGGTGGCGTATAGTATTAAAAATAATCACTGTGAGCTACTGATTGATGCGCAAAGCGATGAGTCGCGCGATGACATTGAACAGGCGCACTACTTTTCGCTGTCGGATAACGAACTGTTTATTCTGCTGTCGCTCAGTATGGGTATGAAGCCAGAATTATTAACGAAGATCACCGGGCGCTCGGAAAAACGCGTTAGCGCTATTAAGCGCGAGCTGATGAGTAAGTTAAATATTAAGAACAGTACTATTTTCTATGATGTTATCAGGGCGCTGTTTGTGCCCGTCAGGCAAAGCACAATACCTCCCCGGCACAAATCGTCGCCCGCCAAAGCCTGAAGCACTCCAGCGCTATTCAGCCCGTTTTACGCCCGCTATACTCAGCGCATTTGGGGAATAATTTTCCCGTATTGGGAGGTAACGTGGAACTGAATCGCATTGGCGATATTGCCGCCTTTATCGCGGCGGTTGACGCCGGAAGCTACACTCGTGCAACGGCAAGCGTCGGTTTATCGCGCTCGGCGATTGGTAAAAGTATCACCCGTCTTGAGGCCCAGCTAGGCGTGCGCCTGCTGAACCGCACTACGCGCCAGCTCAGCCTGACCGAAGAAGGCTGCATTATGTATGAGCGCTGCAAACGCATTCTGGAAGACCTTGAAGCGGTGGATGATGCCATGGCGCTGCGCCGGGAAAAACCGACCGGCACCCTGCGTTTGACCGCGCCGCTCTCACTGGGGCAGCGCCATATTCTGCCGGTTATTGACCGCTTTTTACGCGCCTGGCCCGCGCTACGCGCCGACGTGGTGTTTACCGACCGCTTTGTCGATCTGATTGACGAAGGGTTTGATATTGCTATTCGCATTGGCGAACCCCGAGGCGATTCGCGTATTCTGACCCGCACCATTGGCACCCAGCATATGGTCACCTGCGCGTCACCGGCGTACCTGGCCGCGCGCGGCACGCCGACGACGCCGCAGGCGCTGCGCCAGCACGATACCATTTTCTTTCGCAGCGCCGAGCGGCGTAGGAGCTGGCGCTACGCCACACCGGAGGGCGAATTTGTCTATGAAGGGCCGGGGCGTATTGATATCGATAGTTCAGAGGCGATGCTGTCGTCGGCGATTTCCGGCTTTGGCGTGATCCAGTTACCGGATTATCTGGCCGCCGACGCGATCGCCAAAGGAACGCTGGTGGCTATCCTCACTGAATTTAAGATCCCGCCGGATCCAGTGCGGATTATCTACCCCAGCAAACGCTACCTCTCGCCGCGTATTCGTGGTTTTGTCGATTTGATTGCCGAAGAGTGGCAAACGCTCGGCGTACCCTGGGAACGTGCTGGCCGCCTGTAGCCCTTTGGTTGTGCCTGGTGCGCCCCTGGTATGGGACGCACATTCCCCAATGTTTGTTTTAGTATGCGAATCATCGATGACCATCCCGGTCCTGTTATTTTCATTCTGGAGCAGACATGAAGGATTACCGTTTTCTAACACCCCTGACCTTGCCTAATGGCGTCGTACTGAAAAACCGCGTGGTGCTGCCGCCAATGACTGAGCAGATGTCTTTTGAAGACGGCTCGGTGACGGCGGAAGAGGTTCACTATATGCAGCAGCGTGCCGGTGGCGTGGGGCTGTTTATTACCCCGGTGGCCTATATCAACAAAGAGGGGAAAGGGTTTGAAGGCCAATTAGGCGTTGAAGACGATGGAAAAATCCCCGGGCTGGCAAAACTGGCGCAGGCGATTAAAGCGCGTGGGGCGAAAGCGATTCTGCAGATGTTTAGTGCCGGGCGGATGACCAACCAGTGGGTCACCCGTGGACGCCAACCGGTGAGCGCCAGCGCCGTTGCCGCGCCGCGCACCGGGGCGGAAGTCCCGCGTGAACTGACCGCCGACGAGGTGGTGAGCCTGATTAACGACTTTGCCGAGGCCACCCGCCGCGCCATTGAGGCCGGGTTTGACGGCATTGAGCTGCACGGCGCCAATACCTACCTGCTACAGCAGTTTGTCTCGCCGCACTCCAACCGTCGTACCGACCAATGGGGCGGCACGCTGGATAAACGCCTCGCGCTGCCGCTGGCGGTGATTGAGGCGGTGATGAAGGTGAAACAGCAGCACGCGAACGCCGATTTCATCGTGGGCTACCGTCTGTCGCCGGAAGAGATTGAGGAGCCGGGCATTACCCTCGATGACACCAAATATTTTGTCGGCAAATTACAGGATACGGCGCTCGACTATATCCACGTCTCGATGGGCTCCGTCTGGCGTCCTTCACTGCGCGATAAGCACAATACCGCGCCGATTATCACTCAGCTTAACGCGGTCAGCCCGCGTAAACCGATTATTGCTGTGGGTAATATCCGCACCCCGGCGCAGGCGGAAGAGGTGATGCAAAGCGGCATTGACCTGGTGGCGCTGGGCCATCAGTTGATCATTGAACCGAACTGGGTGGAAAAAGTGCAGGCGGGCGATGAAGAGGCGATCCGCTATCAGCTACATGCCGCCGATCTGGCGCTGCTCGGTATCGCACCGCCGTTCCTCGAATTTATTCGTGATATGCCGGGCTTCGATATTCAGGGGCTGAACGATGAGGCGCAGCGTCAGATTGATAACGTGACCTACCTGTAAACGTGCGGGTCACATCACTTCGGCGGCGGGCACGGCACCGCGCAGCGCCCCCGGCGAGTGGCCCACCACGCGCTTAAACGCTCGGCTAAAGGCGGCAACGGAACCGTAGCCCAGACGCAGGGCGACGGTTTCAATGGCCTGCTGCTCCTGGCCGATATACTGGATAGCCAGCCGCATTCGCAGCTCGCCGAGGTATTTTGCCGGCGTCGTGCCGGTCGCCGAGAGAAAGCGTTCGGCAAACACCGAGCGTGACGTGCCCGCCTCTTTGGCGAGGTCCGCCACGCTCCAGTTCACCCCCGGCTGCTGGTGCATGGCGTAAATAGCCCGGCTCAGGCGCGGGTCGCGCAGTACCTGGATCCAGCCGGTGGCTTTACCACAGCCGCTCTCCACCCAGCCGCGCACGATCAGCGCCGCCACCACATCAGCGAGGCGGGCGAGAATACCGGCAAAGCCTACCTGTCGGCCCAGTGATTCCCGCTCCATCGCCGCCAGCAGCGCCTGAATTTCCGGACGTTCTGACATCAGGCTGCTGACCATCATCACCTCTGGCATCGCTTTCACCAGCGGTTGCATGCCGCCCAATTCGAAATTCATACACCCGGTAAAGATAACCACGTTTTCGGCGTCCGGACAGGACGGACAGTGGATGTCATGCACCTGGCTGCAGATAGGTTCGCTGGGGAAATCGGTAATCGGCGTCACGATGGCCGACTCGTCAGAAAGCAGGGCATGCCCCTCGCCGTTAGGGATAAACACCGCATCGCCGCTCTTCAGGGTAAAGCGCGCGCCGCTTTGCATTCGTAATAAGGCTGGCCCGCGGCTGACAAAATGGAACTGCGCCTTGCCGGGTACATCGCCGAAGGAGACGCCAAACGGCGCACTGGCTTCGAAGCGGCGATAGTTCACGCCGGAGAGACGCATGCCGCGCAGCAGTTCGCTAATCATATCAGGGGCATTCAGGGTCATTTTCGCAACTCCGGACGAATTATCAATAAATGAAGATTATCCATCATAGATCGTCCCGACGGAACTTTCTATCCTTTGCGACAGCCATCACATTTTTATAACAGGAGATTCACCGATGAATGCATCCGTCGCAGAGCGCGGGGCCATCGCCCCCGCAAAACCCGCCTGGCGCGCCGTGTGGGCGCTAGGTCTGGGAGTGTTTGGGTTGATTACCGCCGAGTTTCTGCCCGCCAGTCTGCTGACCCCGATGGCGGCAAGCCTGGGCGTGACCGAAGGCGTGGCCGGGCAGACCGTGACCGCCACCGCGCTTGTCGCACTGGTGACCGGGCTGCTGATTACTTCCGCCACCAAAAGCCTCGACCGCCGCTGGGTGCTGATGTTCTTTACCCTGATGCAGATTGTCTCCAGCCTGCTGGTGGCCTTTGCGCCGTCGTTACAGGTGCTGCTGCTGGGGCGCCTGCTGCTCGGCGTGGCCATTGGCGGATTCTGGGCCATGTCGACCGCCACCACCATGCGGCTCGTGCCCGCCAGCGATGTGCCAAAAGCGCTGTCGATTATCTTTGCCGGGGTGTCGATTGCCACCGTCGTTGCGGCCCCGCTGGGCAGCTATCTGGGTAGCCTGATTGGCTGGCGTAATGTGTTTATTCTCTGCGTGGTACCGGGCGTGCTGGCGCTGCTTTGGCAGGTGTGGGTGCTACCGTCGATGCGCCCTGAAAACGGCGGTAGCCTGCGCACGCTGCTGCACGTGCTGCGCCGCCCCGGCATGATTGGCGGGCTGTTGGCGACCATCTTTATCTTTAGCGGTCACTTCGCTTTCTTTACTTACCTGCGCCCGTTCCTTGAAACGGTAGGCCGTGCCAGCGTGGAGACCATCTCGCTGATTCTGTTGGGCTTTGGTCTCGCTAACTTTATCGGCACGTCGATTGCCGGACATCTGCTGGCACGCAACCTGCGCCTGACGCTGGCGCTGGTGCCGTTCGGCATGGGCGTACTGGCGTTGCTGATGGTGGCCTTTGGACATCTGGCGTTGCTTGACGGTCTGCTGGTGACGCTGTGGGGCTTCGCCTTCGGGTTGGTGCCGGTTGGCTGGTCAACCTGGCTTGCCACAACCGTGCCGGACGAAGCGGAAAGTGCGGGCGGGCTGATGGTGGCGTCCATCCAGTTGGCTATTAGCGCAGGTGCGGCCGGGGGCGGTCTGGTGTTCGATCTAAATGGTGCCAGCGGTGTGTTTACCGTTAGCGGTGTGCTGCTGGTGGCGGCGATGGTGATGGTGTTTGCTGGGGTGCGGGTTAAGCCGGTGACGACGGAGTAGGAGGGCGGTAACCTTAATCTGAATGACATGTCGGTTTGGTGAAGGGTTCCGTTCACTTTACGTTGGGTAGAATATGAGGATTTTGTACCGGTGAACGTGTTAAGGGGGATAACCGCATCCCCCTTAACAATCCCCGCGGCCCCGCAGGGAAATCGGTGCTTCGCACTGCGCTCGCCTACGAACTCCAGCCTGCGGCACGGCGAAACTCGACGTCCTGTCTCGGTTCGCCTCAGTCCGCCATCCATGGCGTCCTGACCTTGTCTTCCATTCTCCGGCTCGCCGATTTCCAGCGGGGACTCATCGGTTTCAGTGACTTTGGTTTTTGCTGTTAGCTAAAAGACCGCACGGTTTTGGGTGGCGTCTAAATCGCCGAAGCGTTCCCTGGAGGCCGGGTCAGCCCACAGGGACGTTGCCTCGCGCCCGACCCGAAGCCGAAAGGGATAAGCTGAGGGAACCACGAAGTGGCGATTTTGCCGCCAGAGCCCGGGGGTGCAGGGGGCGGCGGCGATTGGCCGCCCCTTGCGCGCTATCTGCGCCAGAGCAATTTATATGGCTGGCACTGGAAGAGAGCGCAACAGAGTGATAAACCTGAATATATCGCCCCTTATCTGATCACTGTCACCACGAATTTGTGTATAAGAGACAATTTGAGGAGAGGGCTAGGGTGAGGGGGTGAAATCAAGCCAACAAATAGCTCAACCCCATAAACGCTGCCATCCCCGCAATCACCGTGGCAAATAGACTGCGGCTGAGCGCCCCAACCAACGTTGCCACAACGGCGGCCAGCAGCGAAATGCTCAACCCACCGCTGGTTAACGCCGGTTTACCCACCAGTTCCGCGGCAATAATCGCCGACATAATCGCCGCCGGAATAAAGCTCAGCCACTGCTGCAGCGCAGGCGGCATACGAAAACGTGATAACAGCAGCACCGGCACCACGCGCATCAACGCGGTGACCAGCGCCGAGGCGATAATCGCGAGCAGAATATTACGCTCCATCCTGACGCTCCTTCTTGCCAGACAGACGCAGGCCAATCGTTGCCAGCGTGGCGGCGACGGAGGCGGCGACAATCACCACAATACTGGTATCGGCATGCCCGGACATCGCAAGGGTAATGACCGCTGCGACGGCGATGCTGAACGACTCCAGCCATTTACGACGGCTGGCAAACCACAGCATTAGCACCAGGCCGATAAACATCGATACCAGGCTAAAGCTCAGCCCTTCCATCAGCGCCTGCGGCAGGGCGGAGGCCAGCCCCGCGCCAATGATGCAGGCGAGGATCCAGTTCAGCCAGGCGGCCACGTTCAGGCCAAACATCCAGGCAAACGACACCTTGTTTTGCGCGCCGCCGCGCTGCACCGCCACGCCGAAGGTTTCATCGGTCAGCAGCAGGCCGCTGACGATTTTTTGCAGCGTGGTGTGCTCACGGAAATAGACGCTCATCGCCGAACTCATCAGCAGATAACGCAGGTTTACCAGCAGCACGCTCAACACCACCGACGCGACTTCCGCGCCCGCTGCCCACAGCGAATAGAAAAGAAACTGTGCCGACCCGGCGTACAGCAGGCTCGCCAGCAGCGCGGTTTGCAGGGTCGTAAAGCCGGAGAGCGTGCCGATGGCCCCGGCCGCAAAGCCGATGCTCCAGTAGCCGGGAATGGTGGGGAAGCAGGCGGCGACCCCCGCGCGAAATTGTGCCCTGGCCTCATGGCGTGACGAGGCGGCGGTGTGAATTAACATCCATCTGTCCTGTGGTTTGCGTTACGGTCTGCGATGTGCGCGGTAGCGCCATCTTTTATAGGTATAAGAAAATGGTCTGTATCAGAACGAACAGCATATTACAGGTTCGACGGCGGGGGATAAAAAAATCCACGCCGGGCGTGGATTTTAGTGGGAAGCGAACGTCGAGTATTACGCTTCGCGTTTGGCCATCAGCAGCGCCAGGTCGACCAGGCGGTTAGAGAAGCCCCATTCGTTGTCGTACCACGCCAGGATTTTGACCATGTTGCCGCCAATCACCAGCGTGGACAGACCGTCGATAATTGAGGAACGCGGGTCGCCCTGGTAGTCACTCGACACCAGCGGTTCATCGCTGTAGCCCAGAATGCCTTTCAGCGGGCCGCTCGCGGCCGCTTCACGAAACGCGTTGTTCACCTCTTCGACGGTAACATCTCGTTCAAGTGTTACGGTCAGGTCGACGATGGAGACCACTGGAACCGGCACGCGCAGAGAATAGCCCGTCAGGCGCCCGTCCAGTTCGGGGATCACTTTACCCAGCGCTTTTGCCGCGCCGCTGGAGTAAGGCACAATCGACAGCGCGGCGGCGCGGGCCCCGCGCAAATCTTTCTCCGGCTGGTCGTGCAGCGCCTGGCTGTTGGTGTAGGCGTGGGTGGTGTTCATCAAACCATGCTTGATACCGAAGTGTTGATGCAGTACCTGTGCGGCGGGAGCCAGCCCGTTGGTGGTGCAGCTACCGTTACTCACTACGTAGTGCTTATCCGGCGAGTAGAGGCCGTCGTTCACCCCCATCACGATGGTTAAATCGTCGTTCTTACCGGGCGCGGAGATAATCACTCGCTTTGCGCCACCGCTGTGGATATGCACCGCCGCTTTGTCACGCTCGGTGAAGAAGCCGGTGGCTTCAATCACAATATCGACTTCAGCCTGTCGCCACGGAATGTTCGCCGGGTCGCGTTCGCTGTAGACGGTGATAGGTTTACCTGCCACCACCAGTTGACCTTCGCTGGCGCTGACCTCGGCGGCAAGGGTGCCGAGCAGGGAGTCATATTTCAGCAGATGCGCCAGCGTTTTGCTGTCCGTCAGATCGTTAATTGCCACAATCTGGATATCCGGGTTGCCCAGCGCCGCGCGCAGAACGTTACGTCCGATACGGCCAAAACCGTTAATACCGACCTTTACCATGATCCACTCCTTATCTGTTGTCTCTGGCGTTACTGTAGGCCGGCCACCATATGGCGTAAATGACAAAAAAGGATCACTTTACGCCATTTTGCGGCAGTGGAAACGCTGGCGGTACTCACCGGGCGTGAGGTGTAGCTGTTTTTCAAACAGACGGCGTAGGTTAATGCTGCTGCCAAAGCCGGTCTGCTGCGCCACTCTCTCCAGCGTGTCGTTGGTCTGCTCCAGACGCTGTCGGGCGGCGGCCAGACGCGCTTCAGCGACGTAGCGTGCCGGGGAGGCGCCGGTCTCGCGGGTAAAGACGCGGGTAAAATTACGTGGGCTCATGGCAACCTTTTCCGCCAGCGTTTCGACGCTGAGGTCGGCGGTCAGGTTGTCGAGCAGCCAGGCGAGCAGGTCGTTGATGGGGCCCAGGCTGCTGGTGCGCTGGAGATTGTAGCGGCTGAACTGTAGCTGGCTGCCGGGGCGATGGAGATACATCACAAAATCCTGGGCGATATCGCGTGCCAGACTAAAGCCGTAATCCTCTTCCACCAGCGCCAGCGTCAGGTCGAAGCCGGAGCTCACCCCGCCGGAGGTCCAGATATGCTCGTCCTGAACATAGAGCGGCCCGCCTTCGACGCGCACCTGCGGGTGTTCCGTCTGGAGGGTTTCCAGCAGCTTCCAGTGGGTGGTGGCCCGTCTGCCGTCGAGCAACCCACTTTGCGCCAACAGCATCGCACCGCCGCAGATTGAGGCAATACGGCGGGCGTGCGGGGCAGCAAGGCGCAGCCAGTCCACCACCGCAATGCCTTCCTGTGCGTTCTGGCCTCTGCCGGTGATGATAATGGTGTCGAGGGGCTCGCGAGGGTCTATCTCGTGCAGACGATGGTCCGCCAGCAGATTGAGGCCAGACTGGCCGTGGATCACCTGATGCGGCTGGGTGGTCGCCAACTGAACCTGGTAGCAAGGGGAGGCTGCACCCTCAGGATGCAGGCGGTTGGCCTGCATCAGGATGTCGGCAATACCGGCGGACTCAAACAGCATGCCGCCGTCGGGGACGATAATCAGTATTTTCTTCATGTCCTGAAAAGTAATCTTTTTACAGAATAAGTCAACAGGGCGTTCGCTTGCCGAAGTGAACCTTGTCACGCTGAGGGAAGGTTAAAAACAGGCATTCTGAGTGATATTTTTGCCGACCATCACCACCTTTTGGCTGGTGGGATCAACGTTCAGCACCACCGAGCGGATTTGCGGGCAGACCACTTCCAGGCTCTGTTTGTCACACGTTGTCTGCAGCCATTGATGGTCACCGTTCTCGGTGCTGACAAGATGGCGCTCGGCGTAGGGGCTACACGTATACCCGTGCTGGGTGACTGCGGCGCGAGCGGCGTCAAGGCTCATGCCCACGACGTACAGTTCATCCACCTCTTTGGCGTGGGCGCTCTCTGAGACGCGGCTTAATACGCAACCCGTCAGTAGGCTGGTGATAAAAAACAGCGCGATCGGCGGGAAAAGCGGGCGCAGGTAGCGGTTGGGCATCGGTTAACGGTATCGGTTGCATTGGGTGACTTCATCATTGTTCGTCACGACGGCTTACGCAACCCTTACGCAGAAAAATGCCCGCGAGCTAACGCGGGCAGCGGGTAGAACGGTTAGCCGCGTGGGCGTTGCGCCAGGGCTTTAAACACCATCGCAATGGCATGGGCGCCGGGGTCCATATTCCCCGCGAGGCTATCGCTGTTGAGGTAGGAAGCGCGGCCCGCGTTGGCTTTGGTGGCATGGCTGGTGGCGTCGGCTCCCGCCTGTGCGGCGCGGTAGGCGGCATCGAGGTCGCCAGGCTGCTGCGCCAGCGCGTCCAGCGCCGGTTGCAGGGCATCAATCAGCGTGCGGTCGCCGAGGTCAGCACCGCCGTAAAATTTCATCTGCGCCAGCCCGGCCTGTAGTGCAGCAACCACCGGTTTGCCTTCGTGGATAGCCTGCCCGGCGGCGGTGAAGAAGATAGACATCAGCACGCCGCTGGAGCCGCCCATTACCACGGTTAACCGTTCGCCAATTAGCCCACATAGCGTCTCAAGCTGCGCCAGCGGTAGCTGGTGGTCGTGCAGCAGACGGGCAATTTCACGCGCCCCAGCGGCGAAGGTTGAACCGGTATCGCCATCGCCCACTTTGGCATCCAGCGCGTTCAGGCAGCCTTCCAGGTCGGACAGCGTGGCGGTGACCGTCTCAATATAGTCCGCCACCTGGGCATCTTCCGACGGCGTATAGGCCACGCGGGCGCTCTTTATATCGCACGGCAGGGTGGTCTGCGGACGCAGGCGCACCGGCGGCAGCCAGCCAGCGGTTCTCACCTCCGACAGCAGCGCTTTTTCCACGCTCTCTTCCATCACCATCGCGGTAATCGAAAAGCCTTTCATATCGAGGGCGCTGACCAGCGGAGCAGGGCCAATCAGCCAGTCGCAGCGTGAAGCCAGCGAGCTGGAGGCCAGTTCACGGGTGAGGATCGCCATCTCGGTCACCGAGCCGCCGCCGAGGTTGTTGAGCATCAGCAGCAGGCGACCGGTAGCCGGTAACGCTGCGCTGAGTTTTTCGACCATCAGGTGCACGAGTTCGGCACTGTTTTGTGTGTCCACCACGCTAGCGCCAGGCTCGCCGTGGATCCCCATTCCCAGCTCGGCTTTGCCTGGGAAGTGGCGAACGCCATCCTGCGGGTCACCGGGCAGGTGGCAGCTTGCCAGCGCGACGCCGAGGCTGAACACGCGGGACATCGCCAGATGCGCTTCCCGGGTGACCGTATCCAGGTTGCTGCCGATTTCCGCGAAGTAACCCGCAACCTTATGGACAAGAATCGTGCCCGCAATGCCGCGTGGGTGCTTGTTGTCCGGCAGGGAGATATCGTCGCCGACGATGACCATCTCGACTTTGTAGCCCAGACGGCGGGCTTTTTCCGCCGCAAGGCCGAAGTTTAAGCGGTCACCGGTGTAGTTTTTGACAATCAGCAGGCAGCCCGCGTCGCCGGTCACCGCCTGGATGGCGGTCAGCACGGCATCCACGCTCGGCGAGGCGAAAAGGTCGCCGCAGACCGCTGCCGTGAGCATCCCTTTGCCGACAAAGCCTGCGTGCGCCGGTTCGTGACCCGCACCACCGCCGGAAATCACCGCTACCCGGGATTTAACCAGATCGCGACGGACCACAATACGAATCGCCGGATCGGTTTCCAGACGGGCAAGGTTATTCCACGGGCTTGCGATGATCGCCCCTTCAATAGCGTCATTCACGAGGTTTTCGCGTTGATTGTAGAAAAATTGCGACATAACAGATTCCTGAGCTTTGGGTGTGACACCCCTGCATGGCGAACCGTGCAGGGTGTGTCCGGGAGTGAACAAATGGGTATTAGGGTTGGGTTAGCGTGAGCTTGTCGCCGTTTTGCCGCCCGGCAAAGGCATCACCGAGCTGGCAGCGCCAGGGAATCCCCGCCGCTTGGGCAATGATGGCGCCGTGGGCCAGCGGGCTGCCGTCGCGCAGGCAAATGGCGGCGGTTTTCGTCGCATCCAGCTGCAGAACGACCGACGGAAACAGGTTATCGGCGATGAGTATCGTGCGCTGCGACAGCTGAGGCGCGCTGTCAACGGCTCCCGCAAGGTGTCCCAGCGTACGGTGCAGAATATCCTCAATATCGATATAGCGTGCCTGAAGGTAGGCATCGTCCAGCGACCGGTACTGCTGGCTGAGGGCGCTCATCACCTGCGACCAGGCCCATTCGGCGCAGCAGTTCTGCTGCTGCAGTTCTTCAAGGACGCTGTTCAGCAGCTCCGGGTCATCAAGCAGGGTATGCTGACCGAAGAAAATGGCGGCAATCTCCTCCGAGTACTTGTCGGCTGCCAGCGCGGCGAGCGCCAGCAGATCGTCCAGCGTATGGCTGACCGCCATTTTCAGACGCCGAAACTCGGCATCCGGACTTTCGGCGGGTTCACGTTCGAGCGGAAACACGGTGGGCTGATAGTGCAGCACCACGCCGCTGACGGTGCCATGAAGCGCTGGGGCGTTCACCGTCGGGGCGCTAACGACCTGGCGCTCGCCAAAATGGTCGTCTGCCAGCGCCTGAAATGCCGCCAGCGCTTCTGCGGCTTCCGGGCCTTTGGCAATCAGGCGGATGCGGTCATTACAGCGCACCTTCAGTAGAGCTATCTGATTGAGGCTATCGGGCTTGACGCACTTGCCGTCTTTTTCCAGCAGCAGCTCGGCATTAAACCCGGCGAGCCCTTCAACCAGACGGGCGGCGGGGCGCACGTGCAGGCCGTGAGGATTGGCTATTTCGACGGTCACCGACTGCGCGTCGTCAGACTCGTCGGTTTGCAGCGCTGACGGGTCGTGATATTCCTCCTGCGCCGGAAAACCGAGCTGGACGCGTTTGGCCTGCAGGGCGCACTGGGCGTCGGCAATCACCTTTTCGATGCCAGCACCGCTGGCGGCGCTCACCGTGGCGGCCAGCGCCCCTTCCACTAACGGCGCCGGGCACAAATGCACCTTCGCGGCAATCTCCGGGTCCAGCAGGTCGAGCGCGGTTTCCGCGCTCAGCAGCGCGCTGCCAATATCCATCAGCACCAGAATATCGTCGGTGTCGGCGACCGAGATGATGGCCTCCATCACCTTGATAGGGTCGGTGCCAATCGGGCTATCGGGGTCGTCAATACCGGCGGCGATGGCGAGCTGGCAGCCATCTCCCCTTAACATCTGTCGGGCGAGCTCCCCGACCCCCTGGCCCAGTTGGGCGCTGTGAGACACAATGACCAGATTTACCATCGCCTTATCCTTTCTCTACTTATGCGTTAGCCGCAGCGGCCAGCATTTGCACCATAAACAGGGCGGAAGTGGCCCCCGGATCCTGATGGCCGATGCTGCGTTCACCGAGATAGCTGGCGCGGCCTTTGCGTGCCTGCATGGTGATGGTCGCCTGGACCGCCTGCTGAGCGACCTCGCAGGCGGCGTCCAGCGCGGCGGTGATTGACAGATTCTGTTCGCAGGAGCGGTGCAGGGAGTCGGCTACCGGTAGCCAGACGTCGCACATGGTTTTATCACCGCGTTCGGCCTTGCCGCGGCTGACGACGCCGTCGGTGCCTTCGCGGATCATCAGGTAAAGCTCTTCCAGTGAGAGGTTCTGGCGCGCCTGGGTCACCTGGGCGGCGCGGATAAAGAAGGTGCCAAACAGCGGGCCGCTGGCGCCGCCGACGTTAGAGAGCAGCACCATGCCGGTATTTTTCAAAATAAAGCCAATGTCTTTGTCGGCAATCGACGGCAGCTTTTCCACCACTTTGCTGAAGCCGCGGTGCATATTGAGGCCGTGGTCGGCGTCGCCGATTTCGCGGTCGAGCCCGGTGAGAAAATCACACTGGCTGGTAAAGGTTTCGCCGCAGCGGTACAGCCAGTCGACAATCGTATCTCTGTTCAGTGACATTGCAGATCTCCTTAGTGACCCCAGTTGAGGGCAGGGGTGTGAACCGGGGCATCCCACAGGGCGAGGGTATCCGCATCCACGTTGAGCAGGGTGATGGAAAAACCGGTCATATCGAGGGAGGTACACCAGGAACCAACCAGTGAACGTTCAATGGCAATACCCGCGTCGGTGCACAGTGTTTCCAGGCGGTTATAGACGCCATACAGCTCGGAAAGCGGCGTCGCGCCGAGGTTGTTGACCAGCGCAATCACGCGGTCGCCTTTCTGCAACGCCCGTTTGGACTGCGTCACTTCCTGCCAGCAGCCTTTGATCGGATCCCACTGGCGCAGAGTTCGGCTGTACTGACCGTTTTCCAGCAGGGTAGCGAACATGGCGTCGACAGTGTCGTCCAGCGAGGTGAACGGGCGGCGGTCAATGCCGGGTTCCCCGTGGATGCCCACGCCAAATTCCATTTCGTTATCGTTGAGTTCAAACGACGGTTTGCCCGCGGCTGGAACGGTGCAGGCACCCAGCGCGATGCCAATGGAGTGGCCCTGGTTATTGAGCTGACGACCCAGACGGGCGCAGGCTTCGAGGCTATCGCCGCGTTCGGCGGCCGCACCCATCAGCTTTTCAATCAGCACGGTATTGGCCACGCCGCGTCGACCGGCGGTGTAGAGGCTATCTTTTACCGCCACGTCGTCATCGATCACCACGGTGGTGACCTTAATGCCGCTTTCGTGCAGCAGCTCGGTGGCGGTTTCAAAGTTCAGCACATCGCCGGTGTAATTTTTAATAATCAGCACCACCCCTTCGCCGCCGTCGACGTGCATTGCGCATTCGAAGATTTTATCCGGCGTCGGTGAGGTGAAAATCTCCCCCGGACAGGCACCGCTCAGCATCCCGCTGCCGATAAAGCCGCAGTGCATAGGTTCGTGACCGCTACCGCCGCCGGAGAGCAGGGCAACCTTGCCCGCGACTGGGGCATCAGCACGGGTGAGATAAACCGGATCCTGATACAGCTTCAGCTCCGGGTGCGCTTTAACCAATCCTGCCAGCTGTTCTGCCAGGACATCTTCCACACGGTTAATCAGTTTTTTCATTATGTGTACTCCGCTGGATATTTTGTGGGCCGCTCGTCGAGCGACTCCCCTGTAGGGTTCCGGCTGCGGTAGCGTGAACGCCGATACCGTGGCCGATGAGTGAATTCTCGCCTGGTGGGAAAAAAAGAAAATCCCCGTCGCCGTTGGTTTCATCCCGGAACGAAATTTGCCGGAAACGTTCCATAATGAAACGTATTTTGCCGGTGAATGGGGAAAATGAGAGCTGATGCAGGCTTCTTAGCCACCGCATCGGCCCGGCGTTGGCTCGGGCTGAACGGCGGTGCTATTTTTTTTTGTTCATCAGGGGCAGAATAGGCGTGGAATAGACATATTGAACTGGTGAATAGTGTGAAGGCGGCGCGGATCTGGATCGCAATCCGGGCGGCATTGCCGAAGTCGCGTTTCGTTATGGAACGAAATATTTTAGAAGGCGTTTCGTAGTGAAACCAAATAACCCAACATTCTTTTACCGGGCACCCGCTTTACAGTGATGTCACCGCGTCGGTCGTGCTCAACCTCTCGTTGGATTGCGTTGTCAGCAGGAGCGAGCCACACCTGACGCCATCATGGAAACGAGTTCAATGTGAGGGTGTAGAGAATGCTACAAGTTATTCAGTCTCCGGCAAAATATCTTCAGGGTCCTGATGCATCAGCGTTATTCGGTCAGTATGCCAAAAATCTGGCGGACAGTTTTTTTGTGATTGCCGACGACTTCGTCATGAAGCTGGCCGGAGATAAAGTGCTGAACGGTTTGCATGACAACGGCATCAGCTGCCATGCCGAGCGTTTTAACGGCGAATGCAGCCACGCGGAGATCAACCGCCTGGGCGCCATCGCTAAACAGAAAGGCTGCAAAGGCGTGGTAGGGATTGGCGGTGGGAAAACCCTCGATACGGCGAAAGCCATCGGTTATTACCAGCATCTGCCGGTGGTGATTATCCCGACTATCGCTTCTACCGATGCGCCAACCAGCGCGCTGTCGGTGATTTATACCGAATCCGGCGAGTTTGAAGAGTATCTGATCTATCCGAAAAACCCGGACATGGTGGTGATGGATACGGCGATTATCGCCAAAGCGCCGGTGCGTTTACTGGTCTCCGGGATGGGCGATGCGCTGTCGACCTGGTTTGAAGCGAAAGCCTGTTATGACGCTCACGCGGTCAGCATGGCTGGCGGTCAGTCCACGGCGGCGGCGTTAAGCCTGGCGCGTCTGTGCTATGAAACGCTGCTGGCGGAAGGTGAAAAAGCGCGTCTGTCCGCCGAAGCGGGCGTGGCAACCGTAGCGCTGGAACGCATTGTAGAAGCCAACACCTATCTCAGCGGCATCGGTTTTGAAAGCAGCGGCCTGGCGGCGGCGCACGCTATCCATAATGGGTTCACCATTCTGGAAGAGTGCCACCACCTGTACCACGGGGAAAAAGTGGCCTTTGGTACGCTGGCGCAGCTGGTTTTACAAAACAGCCCGATGGATGAAATTGAAACCGTGCTCGGTTTCTGCCACAAGGTTGGGCTGCCGGTGACGCTGGCGCAGATGGGCGTGAAGGACGGTATTGAGGAGAAAATTCTCGCCGTGGCGAAAGCCACCTGCGCAGAAGGGGAAACCATCCACAATATGCCGTTCCCGGTTGACCCGCAGAGCGTCTACGCCGCCATTCTGGCGGCCGATCGTTTGGGTGCTCAGTGGCGCTCCGCTCACTAAGCGTTATCGCTGACCGGCCCCCCGGTCAGCGCACCACAAGCGTTGTGGTTATCCCCCGGGCTGGCAGTTTCTGGCACCGGGGGTTGTTGTTTTATGGATGTGCCGCTAACGGCACGCACTTAAGGGAGTGATAGCCGCTATGTCCACGCAGAACGCGCAACCTGAGCAGGCGCTGACCTCATTTATCGCCCAGTCCTGGCACCGCTGCGGCAAGATGATGCAGCGCGAGACCTGGACCACGCCGCATCAGGCGCAGGGGCTGACGTTTGCCTCTATCAGCCGTCGCAAGACCGCGCTGCTGACCATCGGCCAGGCGGCGCTGGAGGATGCGTGGGAGTACATGGACGCTCGCCCGTGTGCGCTGTTTATCCTTGATGAGTCGGCCTGTATCCTGACCCGCTGCGGCCATCCGGAGACGCTGGCGCAGTTGGATACGCTGGGATTCTTTGCCGGGAGCTACTGCGCGGAAAGCATTATGGGAACCTGTGCGCTGTCGCTGGCGTCAATGGTGGGGCAGCCGGTGAGAACCAGCGGCGAGCAGCACTTCAAGCAGGCGCTCTTCCCGTGGACGTTCTGCTCGACGCCAATATTTGATAATCATGGCCGCCTTTCCGGCTCCATTGCCCTGTGCTGTAAAGCTGAACACACCAGCGCCGCCGACCTGTCGCTGACGCTGGCGATGGCCCGCGAAGTGGGTAACTCGCTGCTCACCGACAGCCTGCTGGCGGAGTCCAATCGCCACCTCAATCAGATGTACGGCCTGCTCGAAAGTATGGACGACGGGGTGATGGCGTGGAATGAAGCGGGAGTATTACAGTTTCTTAACCCTCAGGCGGCGAAGCTCCTGCATCTGGACGCGCAGGCCTGCCAGGGTAAAAACATTGCCGATCTGGTGATTCTCCCCGCGCTGCTGCGCCGCGCCATCAAGCACGCTAAGCCGCTCAGCCACGCCGAGGTGGCCTTTGAAAGTCAGCACCAGTTTGTGGATGCGGTGATCACTTTAAAGCCCATCGTCGAAGCGCAGGGAACCAGCTTTATCCTGCTGCTCCATCCCGTTGAACAGATGCGTCAATTGATGACCAGCCAGCTTGGCAAGGTGGGCCACACCTTTGCCCAGATGTCGGCAGATGACCCAGAGACCCGCCGCCTGATTCACTTTGGCCGTCAGGCGTCGCGCGGCAGCTTCCCGGTGCTGATGTGCGGTGAAGAAGGGGTGGGCAAGGAGCTGATCGCTCAGGCCATTCATAACGAAAGCGAGCGCGCCGCAGGGCCGTTTATTGCCGTCAACTGCCAGCTGTATGCCGATAACGCGCTGGGGCTGGATTTTATGGGCAGCACGGCCACCGAGGAAGAGAACGGGCGGATGAGCCGTCTGGAGCTGGCCTCCGGCGGGACGCTGTTTCTCGAAAAGATTGAGTATCTGGCCCCGGAGCTACAGTCGATTCTGCTACAGGTGATCAAACAAGGCGTGGTGACACGGCTTGATGCCCGTCGGCTGATCCCGGTGGATGTGAAGGTGATCGCCACCACCACGATGGATCTGGGCAACCTGGTGGAACAAAACCGCTTTAGCCGCCAGCTGTACTATGCGCTGCACTCGTTTGAAATTAGCATTCCTCCGCTGCGCGAGCGCCGCAACAGCATTCCGTCGCTGGTGCACAGCCGCCTGCGCACGCTGGAACGCCGCTTTTCATCGCGGCTGAAGGTCGATGATGACGCGCTGGCGCATCTGGTGGCCTACTCCTGGCCGGGCAATGATTTTGAGCTTAACAGCATCGTTGAAAATATCGCCATCAGCAGCGAACACGGGCATATCCGCCTCAGCAATCTGCCGGGTTGGCTGTTCCGCGAGCATCCCGGCGTGAGCGGCAATAGCGCGTTAATTCCGGCTAGCATGAGCATGTCGGCGATGGAAAAAGAGGCTATTATTCATGCCGCCCGCGTGACCAGCGGGCGAGTGCAGGAGATGTCCAATCTACTGAATATTGGCCGCACCACGCTCTGGCGCAAGCTCAAGCAGTTTGATATCGACGTGAGCCAGTTTAAGCATCGGCCTCAGGATTAACCGCCGTTTCGGCCTCGCTTTCGGCGACTCGCGCCATAGCGAAAAGGGCGTCCGACAGGCGGTTGATATAGCTTTTTAACGCCGGGCGTAACGGCATTTGACGATCCATGGCGACCAGCGTGCGCTCAATGTGCCGGGCTTGGGTACGCGCGACGTGCAAATGCGCAGACGGCAGATTCTTCCCGGGGATCACAAAGGCTTTCAGCGGGCCGGTGAGCGCCATATGGCGGTCAATCTCCCCTTCAAGGCGGGCAATATCCGCGTCCTCGATCAGCCGATTGAGCCGGGTTAAGCCGCGCGCGTCGCAGGCCAGTTCAGCCCCCACCACGAACAGCTCCTCCTGAATGCGGTGCAGCACCGGCCGCAGCGCCGGATTGTCGCTGGCGGCATAGCACACGCCTAACAGTGAAACCAGCGTATCGACGCTGCCGTAGGCTTCTACGCGAATATCGTCTTTATCAATCCGGCTGCCGCCAAACAGCGCGGTGGTGCCTTTGTCGCCGGTACGGGTATAGATGCGGTACATGATTATTCAACCTCGGTTAGCGGTAGCGTTTTCACCAGTTGGCCCGCGTTAGCGCCAAGATTACGCCACTGTGATTGGGTACTGGCGGCAGGAAGATGGCGCAGCGCACGGCCCGCCGGATATTGGGCATGGGTCAGCGCTACGTCGCCGCTGGCGGTCATGCCAATGCCGATACGCAGCGCTGAGTGCTGCGCGGCGTTACGTGCCAGCGCCATCGCATCGTCCTGTTCATCGCAGGGCAGCGGGCGGCACGGTACGCCCTGTTCCTCCAGCCCGAGACTTATCTGGCGCAGGGCTTCACTCCGTTCCTGCGAGGGGTGATAAAACAGATGCACTGCGGGTGATGCCGGGACGCCGGGATTTTGCATTGGGAACTCCACGCGGATGAACGCTAAAAAAAGCGGGCACGAGGCCCGCTGGTGGGGATAAGGTCAATCAGAAGGCCTGACGGAAAATCTCAACGATCTCTTTTTCGTTGCCTTTACGTGGGTTGGAGAAGGCGTTGCCATCTTTCAGCGCCATTTCAGCCATGTACGGGAAGTCGGCCTCTTTGACGCCCAGGTCGCGCAGGTGCTGAGGAATCCCGACATCGTTGGACAGGCGCGCGATGGCGTGAATTGCCCGCTCGGCAGCGTCCATGGTGGAGAGTCCTGAGACGTTTTCACCCATAAAGGTGGCGATATCGGCGAATTTTTCCGGGTTGGCAATCAAGTTGTAACGGCAGACGTGCGGCAGTAAAACCGCGTTAGCCACGCCGTGCGCCATATCGTAAAGCCCGCCCAGCTGGTGGGCCATCGCGTGAACGTAGCCGAGGTTGGCGTTGTTAAACGCCATGCCGGCGAGCAGGGAGGCGCAGGCCATGTTTTCACGGGCTTTCAGGTTGGTGCCGAGCGCAACGGCCTGACGCAGGTTGGTGGCAATCAGTTTGATGGCCTGAATGGCTGAGGCGTCGGTGACCGGGTTAGCGTCTTTGGAGATATACGCTTCCACGGCGTGGGTCAGGGCATCCATCCCGGTAGCGGCGGTCAGACCGGCAGGTTTGCCGACCATCAGCAGCGGGTCGTTGATCGACACCGACGGCAGGTTACGCCAGCTGACAATCACAAACTTCACTTTGGTTTTGGTGTTGGTCAGCACGCAGTGGCGGGTGACTTCGCTGGCGGTACCGGCGGTGGTGTTGACCGCAATGATCGGCGGCAGGGCATGGGTCAGGGTTTCGATACCTGCATAGCTGTAAAGGTCGCCTGGGTGGGTGGCGGCAATCCCGATACCTTTACCGCAGTCGTGCGGGCTACCGCCGCCGACGGTGATGATCATATCGCAGCCTTCTTTCTGGAAGACCGCCAGACCATCGCGCACGTTCGTGTCTTTCGGATTCGGTTCCACGCCGTCAAAAATAACCACCTCAATGCCCGATTCACGCAGATGTTTGACCGTCTGATCGACCGCGCCGTCTTTAATCGCCCGCAGGCCTTTGTCGGTCACCAGCAGGGCTTTTTTGCCGTTCAGTAATTTGCAGCGCTCACCGACAACGGAGACGGCGCCGGGGCCAAAAAAGTTCACATTTGGAACAAGGAAATCATACATACGATTGCTCATCATAAATCCTTAAAATAGGGTTGCGAAATAGTGTGAATTAAAGCTGTTGGAAATAAGTTAATGCCGCCATGGCTATTTCCATGTCCTGCTCTACGGTGCCGCCGCTGACGCCGATAGCGCCGATCACGTTATCGTTTTCAATAATCGGGAAGCCGCCGCCAAAAATAACAATGCGCTGCTGATTAGTGAGCTGCAAACCATAAAGCGACTGGCCGGGTTGTACGCATTCGGTAATTTCATGCGTGGCCTGTTGTAAGCAGCATGCGGTCCAGGCTTTATTCAGTGAAATCTCGCAGCTGGTAATAAAAGCCTCATCCATCCGCTGCATCAGCAGCGGGTTTGCGCCGCTATCGACAACGGAAATAACAACCGGAACATTGATTTCAATCGCTTTCTTCTCGGCCTTTGCCGCCATGGCTTGCGCCATCGCGAGGCTTACGGTGGCACGGGATAGACTCTTTTTCATCAGAACTCCTGAACGCATCAGCAGATTGTTAATGGATGTGACGTTAATTTAATAAAACTTTAATTCATGATGGATTAATAGCCTGAAATGACGTTAATCCTTTGGTGTTATTTTTGCCTTAAAAAATATTAAGTCAATGGAGTGATAAATAACCAAAGATGGATATTTGTGGCGTTGTTATGGCTATTTTGATTTGGGTGCGGTCGCGTATCACATTTGCTTATTTATCGGCATTATTGGGTTTCACACTGAAACGCATTAAATAAATAACGTCTCAGAATGGAACGTTATTTATTTAATTTTTTTCTGACCGCGAGCCCTTTAAGTTGCCGGTAACTCTCACCCGTAGCCAACGCGCGGGTGCCATTTTTACACTTACGAGCCTGAGCAATATGAGACGATCAAAACGATTCGAAGTCCTCGAAAAGCGGCCGGTTAACCAGGATGGCCTGATTGGAGAATGGCCCGAAGAGGGGCTGATAGCGATGGAAAGCCCGTGGGACCCACCCTCCTCGGTAAAGGTTGAAAACGGCCGCATTGTTGAATTGGACGGTAAACCCCGGGCCGAGTTTGACATGATTGACCGGTTTATCGCCGACTACGGCATTAACGTGGCGGAAACGGAACGCGCGATGGCGCTCGACGCCTTAACCATTTCGCGCATGCTGGTGGATATCAACATCAGCCGCGCCGAGATTGTGAAAATCACCACGGCGATCACCCCGGCGAAAGCGGTCGAAGTGATGGCCCATATGAACGTAGTGGAGATGATGATGGCGCTGCAAAAAATGCGCGCCCGCCGCACGCCGTCGAACCAGTGTCACGTCACCAACCTGAAGGACAACCCGGTACAAATCGCCGCCGATGCGGCAGAGGCGGGGATCCGTGGCTTTTCCGAGCAGGAAACCACCGTCGGGATTGCCCGCTACGCGCCGTTTAACGCGCTGGCGCTGCTGGTCGGCTCGCAGTCCGGCCGCCCGGGGGTATTAACCCAGTGTTCGGTAGAAGAGGCAACGGAACTCGAGTTGGGGATGCGCGGCTTGACCAGCTATGCGGAAACCGTGTCGGTGTACGGCACCGAAGCGGTGTTTACCGACGGCGACGACACCCCGTGGTCGAAAGCCTTCCTTGCCTCGGCCTACGCCTCGCGCGGCCTGAAAATGCGCTACACCTCAGGCACCGGTTCCGAGGCGCTGATGGGCTATTCCGAAAGCAAATCCATGCTGTATCTGGAGTCGCGCTGCATCTTTATCACCAAAGGCGCGGGCGTACAGGGGCTGCAAAACGGTGCCGTGAGCTGTATCGGCATGACCGGCGCGGTGCCGTCGGGCATTCGTGCGGTGCTGGCCGAAAACCTGATTGCCTCAATGCTCGACCTGGAAGTGGCCTCCGCCAACGACCAGACTTTCTCCCATTCCGATATTCGCCGCACGGCGCGCACCTTGATGCAGATGCTGCCGGGAACCGACTTTATCTTCTCCGGCTATAGCGCGGTGCCGAACTACGACAACATGTTCGCCGGGTCGAACTTCGACGCCGAAGACTTTGATGATTACAACATTTTGCAGCGTGACCTGATGGTCGACGGCGGCCTGCGCCCGGTGTCGGAAGCAGAGACTATCGCCATTCGCAATAAAGCGGCCCGCGCCGTGCAAGCGGTATTCCGCGAACTGGGGCTGCCGCCAGTCAGCGATGAAGAGGTCACAGCAGCGACCTATGCCCACGGCAGTAAAGACATGCCGCCGCGCAATGTGGTGGAAGACCTCAGCGCGGTGGAAGAGATGATGAAGCGCGAGATTACGGGGCTGGATATCGTCAAGGCGCTGAGCGTAAACGGTTTTGATGATGTGGCAGACAATATTCTCAACATGCTGCGCCAGCGCGTTACCGGGGATTATCTGCAAACCTCTGCCATTCTTGACCGCGACTTTGAAGTGGTGAGCGCGGTGAACGACGTCAATGATTACCAGGGCCCAGGCACGGGCTATCGACTCTCCCCGGAACGTTGGGAAGAGATTAAGAACATCGCCACGGTGATCCAGCCGGACAGCATTGAGTAAGCGGGGCAATAGCATGGAAACAACACAGAAAAAAGCGCCGGTATTCACCCTGAAGCTGGTGGAGAGCGGGACGGCACGCGTCGGTGAACGGGCCGATGAAGTGGTGATTGGCGTGGGGCCAGCGTTCGATAAGTTTCAGCATAAAACGCTGATCGACATGCCGCACAAGGCGATCATCAAAGAGCTGGTGGCCGGGGTCGAAGAAGAGGGGCTTCACGCCAGAGTGGTGCGGATCCTGCGCACCTCAGACGTCTCGTTTATGTCCTGGGATGCCGCCAACCTCAGCGGTTCCGGCATCGGTATCGGCATTCAGTCCAAAGGGACGACGGTGATTCATCAGCGCGATTTACTGCCGCTCAGCAACCTTGAGCTGTTCTCCCAGGCGCCGCTGCTGACCCTCGAGACCTACCGCCAGATTGGCAAAAACGCTGCCCGCTATGCCCGCAAAGAGTCGCCATCGCCGGTGCCGGTGGTCAATGACCAGATGGTCAGGCCGAAATTTATGGCCAAGGCGGCGCTGTTTCATATCAAAGAGACCAAACATGTGGTGCCGGATGCCAAACCCGTCACCCTGAATATCGAGATTATCCGGGAGGAGAAATGACCGCTTATACCACGATGACCGCCGCGGATTACCCGCTGGCCACCCGCAGCCCAGAGCGTATTCAGACCCCGACCGGCAAACCGCTGACCGATATTACGCTGGAAAACGTGCTCGCCGGGAAAATTGGGCCGAAGGATGTGCGTATTTCGCGTGAGACCCTGGAGTATCAGGCGCAGATTGCCGAGCAGATGCATCGCCACGCTATCGCCCGCAACCTGCGCCGGGCGGGAGAGCTTATCGCCATTCCCGATAGCCGGATCCTCGAAATTTATAATGCGCTGCGCCCGTATCGCTCCACCGTGGAAGAGCTTCTGGCGATTGCCGATGAGCTGGAAACCCAGTACCAGGCGACGATCAACGCCGCGTTTATCCGCGAGTCAGCCGAGGTTTATCGCCAGCGCGATAAGCTGCGCAAACAGGACGTATAGGGGCAGCAGACGATGACATTGATTGCGGGCATTGATATTGGCAACGCCACCACGGAGGTCGCGCTGGCGGAGCTAACCGACCAGGGGAAACGCTTTCTCTCCAGCGGCATTGTGTCCACCACCGGCACCAAAGGGACGCGGGATAACATCAGCGGCGTAATGGCCTCGCTTCAGCAGGCGCTGGAGAAGGCGGGCAGGCATCAGCGAGAGGTGACGCGGGTCTGTCTTAACGAGGCCGCGCCGGTGATTGGTGATGTGGCGATGGAAACCATTACCGAAACCATTATCACCGAATCAACGATGATTGGTCATAACCCGCAAACGCCAGGCGGCCAGGGGCTGGGGGTGGGCACCACGGTTCGTCTGGCAAACCTCGACGCGCTGACGCCTGACCAGTACGCCAGCGGCTGGATCCCGTTGGTGGACCGCGAGGTGGATTTTATGGACGCGGCCTGGCAGTTGAACGAGGCGCTGGCGCGCGGCATTAACGTGGTGGCGGTGATCCTCCAACAGGATGACGGGGTGCTTATCCATAATCGTCTGCAGCGAACCCTGCCGATTGTCGATGAAGTCACGCTGATTGACCAGGTGCCGGAAGGGGTGCTGGCGGCGGTGGAGGTAGCACCCACCGGGCAGGTTATCTCGCTGTTGTCGAACCCCTACGGCATCGCCACCTGGTTTCATCTCACCCCGGATGAAACGCGGATGATTGTGCCGGTGGCCCGAGCGCTTATCGGCAACCGTTCGGCGGTAGTGCTCAAAACGCCACAGGGGGACGTGAAGTCGCGGGTGATTCCGGCGGGGCATATTACGGTGTGCGGTGAGAAGCGCAGCGTTCAGGCCGATGTTGCCAGCGGCGCCGAGGCCATTATGCAGGCGGTTGCCGGGTGCGCGCCGATCCGCGATATTCGCGGCGAACCGGGCACTCATGCCGGGGGGATGCTGGAGCGGGTGCGCCAGGTGATGGCATCGCTTAGCGGCCACGGCGCCGACGAGGTGTTTATCCAGGATTTACTGGCGGTGGATACCTTCATCCCGTGTAAAGTCCAGGGCGGGCTGGCCGACGAATTCTCGATGGAGAATGCAGTGGGCATTGCCGCGATGGTGAAATCCGACCGCCTGCAAATGGAGGTGATTGCCCGCGAACTGGGCCAGTGCTTAGCGACGCAAGTAGAGGTGGGGGGCGTGGAGGCCAATATGGCGATTACCGGTGCGCTAACCACGCCCGGTAGCGACACGCCGTTGGCCATCCTCGACCTCGGGGCAGGCTCCACGGATGCGGCAACGATCAACGCCGCCGGGCAGATCAACGCCGTGCATCTGGCAGGGGCAGGCAATATGGTCAGCCTGCTTATCAAAACCGAGCTTGGGCTCAGCGACCTGCACCTGGCGGAGGAGATCAAAAAGTACCCGCTGGCTAAAGTAGAAAGTCTGTTTAGCCTGCGCCATGAGAACGGCAGCGTGGAGTTTTTCCGCGAGCCGCTCAGCCCGGCGGTATTTGCCAGGGTGGTGTATATCAAAGAGGGCACGCTGGTGCCGATTGAGGGCCAGACCTCGCTGGAGAAAATTCGCCTGGTCAGGCGTCAGGCGAAAGAGAAAGTGTTTGTCACCAACTGCCTGCGGGCGCTGCGGCTCGTCTCCCCCGGCGGCAATATTCGTGAGATTGCGTTTGTCGTGCTGGTGGGGGGCTCGTCGCTTGATTTTGAGCTGCCACAGCTTATCACCGATGCTTTATCACACTACGGTGTGGTGGCCGGGCAGGGGAATATTCGCGGTACGGAAGGGCCGCGTAATGCGGTGGCGACCGGGCTGGTTTACCGTTGCGCATCTGAAGCATCGTTGCAATAAATCCAAATATCGAAATATATAAATATTGCAATATATCGATATTGAGAATAGGCTTTGTTCCATCATCGGCAGGCAGCGTTGCCTGCCAGAGCGTCTATCAAGATGGAATATGTCATGGAAAATACTGCACTTTTTACCCCGTTAACCCTAGGGGCTTTCACGCTGAAAAACCGCATTGCGCTGCCGCCGCTGACGCGCTCACGCAGCAGCCAGCCGGGTAACGTTGCCAACGATCTGATGGCGGAATATTACGCACAGCGCAGCAGCGCCGGGTTTATGGTCAGCGAAGGGACGCAGATTGAACCGCGTGGTCAGGGCTATGCCTGGACGCCGGGTATCTACACGCCAGAGCAGATAGCGGGCTGGAAAAAAGTCACCGAACGGGTGCACCAGCAGGGCGGCGTGATTTTTGCCCAGCTCTGGCACGTGGGGCGGGTTTCTCATACCTCTCTGCAGCCGGGAGAAGGCGCGCCCGTGGCGCCGTCGGCGATTCCGGCGACCAATGTGAAAGTGTTTATCGAAACCGGGCCGGGTACAGGGGCGCTGGCAGAGCCGTCTGCACCGCGTGCGCTGAGCACCGATGAAGTCCGTGAGCTGGTGGCGCTGTACGCGACCGCCGCGCGCAATGCGATGGCGGCGGGCTTTGATGGCATTGAGCTGCATGCCGCCAACGGCTATCTGATTAACCAGTTTATGTCGGTGCATACCAACCAGCGCGACGACGTCTACGGTGGCTCGCTGGATAACCGACTGCGTTTTCTGCGCGAAGTGACTCAGGCGGTGATTGGGGTTGTCGGCAAAGAACGCGTTGGGGTGCGCTTTGCACCGCTGTTCGAAAGCACATCGGAAGACCGTGTTTACCTCGGGCTGGTGGAGCCGGACCCGTTTACCACCTATATCGAAGCAGCAAAACAGCTCAACCAACTGGAGATTGCCTATCTCTCCATCGCCGAAGCGGACTGGGATAATGCGCCCGACCTACCGGCAGAATTCTGCCGTGCGCTGCGTGAGACCTTCGACGGGGTGCTGATGTATGCCGGGAAATATACCGCCGAGAAGGCGACGCGGATGCAGCAAGCCGGGCTGGCGGATTTGTTCGGTTTTGGCCGTACGTTTATCGCCAACCCGGATCTGCCCGCGCGTCTTGCCAACGACTGGCCGCTGAACCCGGCGGACCGCAACACGCTGTTTGGCGGTAGTGCTGTCGGCTACACCGACTATCCAACGTACAGCGCGAGCTAAGTGGTCTGCGGGCGGCATCCGTCGCCCGCATTGACATTTAACGGCGCGCTGCCTAATGTACCGTCCAACTCCATTACCGTAACCAGCCTGATGCCGCTAAATACTGACGATATTCTGAAAGCGATTTCCAACCCGACCCGCCGGGAGATCCTGCACTGGCTGCGTGACCCCGCTGCGCATTTTGCCGGGTATCCGCATCTGCTGGACCCGCAGCAGGACGGCGTCTGCGCCAGCTTTATCCAGGAGAAAACGGCGCTGTCGCAGCCGACCATCTCTTCACACCTCAGCAAGCTGCAAAAAGCCGGGCTGTTGACCAGCAAAAGAGTCGCTACCTGGACCTATTTCAAGCGCAACGAACAGGTTATCGCTCAGTTTTTGAGCGAGCTGGAGCAGTCGCTGTAAGCCATATTGTTATTCGGGGATTAATCGTTTTTGATGCTGCTCATAAATCCCCATTTCGTATTCAGCGAGCAAAGATAGCTCACCGGGAGTAAATTGATTTTCTGGTCGACAAATTTGCCACGGCTAATCGACTTTTCAATATCGGGCAGCAGAAACACGATCTTCATGTTGCTGTAGGCCAATGATTTCATATCCTCGGCGTTGGATAAACCGCAGATAAAGGCGTTAAATGCCGAGCCTTCATCTCTTAATAATTGGCTAATATTTAAGGTCAGTATCTCGAGGTCAAGGGAGGAAAACCCGGTGGCGGATAAATCCTGTAGCCTAAAGTCAGGTGCAAACCGATAGGTTAGTGTATTGCCGTCAATGGTGTAACTCGAGAGCACAAAGTTGATCTTTTTCTTACTGTTATAGTTGGATATTTCGCCAACATTAAACAACCTGCCGATGCTGGATTGAGATGCTGCTTCGATGCGTATTAATGCCTCAGGCGTTTGCGCCCGGTATTTTTGCGACTCGCTATAATTAATATAACCCTTGATGCCAAAGAAGATTGCCAGCCACAGCAGTGGCGCCAGCACCAGTCCGCTGATGATTTTTACCATTAATCGCGTTTTATTCCGGGTGCTTTCGCTTTGGGTGAACTCAAGCCATTCGGTTTTCTTTTTATTCAATAACCATTTTCGCTTAGCTTTTTTTAGGTTGTACTCTTTCTCCCACTCTTGTTCCTGTTTCTGATTCATTGAATAACCCTTCAGCCAGCAGCGATAGGGGCTATTTTATATTGAATTGAGATATTTCTAATATGGCGTTTATCTGATAATGCCTGACCATTCTGGCGCCTAACGCTACACGTTGAGCGCCGCCGGGAAGGCCTCCTGCAGCCAGGTGGTAAAAACCCGCAGCCGCGATGGAACATAGCGGTTCTGCGCGTAGACCACGTGGAAAGGATAGGGTGCCGGACGCCACTCGCTTAAAATCTCCACTAACTCCCCGCTGGCTAACGCCTGGCGCAGCGAATAAGAAAACGTCTGCACAATGCCGAGACCCGCCTGGGCGGCGGCGATGTGGGCGTTGCTCTCATTGATGCCGAGGTGGTGCTCGGCCTTTATCTCAATCGGTTGACCATCCTGCCTAAAGCGGAACGGGAACGCTCGCCCGCTGGCTGGCGATAAATAGCTGATCAGCCGATGCCCGTTCTTCAGTTCGTCCGGATAAGCGGGCGTGCCACAGCGTTTAAGATAGCCGGGGGTGGCGCAGGTGATGAGCGCCGCTTCGCCAAGTTTTCGGGCGATAAGCGTGGAGTCTTCCATCGGCCCGCCGCGAATTGCGCAGTCGATATTGCCGCCGATCAGATCCGAGGGTTTATCGGCGACCAGCAGGTCGATGCGGATGTCCGGGTAGCTGACCATAAACTCGGCCAGCAGCGGAATCAGCACATCCCGCGCGGTGGAACCGCCAACGGCGATGCGCAGATGGCCTTTGGGCTTGGTGCTGGAGGTGTTAAACGCGCTATCGATCGCTTCCAGATCCGCTAAAAGCTGACGTGCCTTTTCATAGTATTCCAGCCCTTCCGGCGTGACGGTAATCCGCCGCGTGGTGCGCTGCAGCAGGCGAGTGCCGAGATGAGCTTCCAGCAGTTGAATCGTTTTGCTGAGGGTAGCATTCGGCATGTTCAGCGAGTCCGCCGCGCGGGTAAAGCTGTTGGCCTCGACCACGCGGGTAAAAACTTTGAGGGCTAGAAATTGGTCCATTATTCGATTTTCTCCGATAATCGGTTGCCATTATTCATGCAGGTGAATAGTGTTTTTCATTTTGCACTATTTTTCTGCCCCTGTGATGCACGTTAGAGTGATTTCCGAGCTTAGCAGTCAGTTAATCGCTGCAACTAAATGATTCTATTAACCTATTTTAAGGATGTGCATCATGAGCAAAAAATTAGCGGAGAAAATCGCATTGGTTACCGGCGGTAGCACGGGGATTGGCCTGGCTTCGGCACAGGAACTGGCCGCGCAGGGCGCGAAAGTGTACATCACCGGTCGTCGCCAGGAAGAGCTTGATGCCGCAGTGGCCTTAATCGGGCCGTCGGCGAAAGGCATTCGCGCTGACGCCTCCGTCCTGAGTGACCTTGATACCGTGTTTGCTACCATCGCCAGTGAATCGGGCAGACTGGATATCTTGTTCGCCAACGCCGGTGGCGGCGACATGATGCCGCTGGGGGCGATTACTGAAGAACATTTCGACCGTATTTTTGGCACCAACGTGCGCGGCGTGCTGTTCACCGTGCAGAAGGCGCTGCCGCTGCTGACTCAGGGGGCGTCGGTTATCCTGACCGGTTCAACCGCCGCGGTGAAAGGGACCGCTAACTTCAGCGTGTACAGCGCCAGCAAGGCCGCGGTGCGCAATCTGGCGCGCTCATGGGCGCTTGACCTGCAGGGGCGTGGTATTCGGGTGAATGTCGTCAGCCCAGGCCCGGTCCGCACGCCGGGTCTCGGCGGACTGGTGGCGGAAGAACATCGACAGGGGCTGTTTGATGCGCTGGCTGCTGGGGTGCCGCTGGGCCGTCTGGGGGAACCGGAAGAGGTGGCGAAAACCGTCGCTTTCCTGGCTTCCGACGACGCGAGCTTTATTAATGCCGCAGAAATCTATGTTGATGGCGGGCTGGCGCAGATTTAATGGCGAACGTGCGCCGGGTTCCGTACGGGCCCCGGCGTCGCGTTGCTCGGCCGGGCTACGTTACACGCACTATCCGTAGCGGATCCTCCCATCAACATAAGGTTGAGGCTTACTAAACAGATAGCCCTGCGCGAAGTCACATCCCAAAGCCTGAAGGTTTTCCAGTTGCTCCTGCGTTTCAACACCTTCTGCCACCGCCTTCATGTTGAGGGATTTCGCCATTCCGGTGATGAGCTTGATGATATTCAGGGCGTCTTCCTGCGTCGATATCGAATGGACAAAGGACTTATCAATTTTGATTTTATCGAAGGAAAGCCGGCTCAACCGCGCAAGGGAAGAGTAGCCGGTGCCAAAATCATCGATGGAGATTTTCACGCCCAGGGCTCTGAGTTTGTTAAGGGTATTCATCGGCGTACTGCTCTCGGTAAAGAGGGCAGATTCGGTCACTTCCAGTTCAAGACGATCGGCCGAAAGCCCGGTCTCTTTCAAAATGGACAGTACGATTCCCACAAAGCCTTTGCAGCTCAACTGCACCGGCGAGACGTTAACTGAAATTTTAGCCGGAACCGCCCAGAAGGCCGCTTCCCGACAGGCCATTTCGAGCACCAGCTTGCCCATCTCGTTAATCATGCCTGTTTTTTCAGCAACCGGAATAAAGCTATCCGGCGACATAAGACCTTTACGCGGATGAATCCAGCGAATAAGGGCTTCATAGCTGTAAATTTCCCGGCTGAACGAGTCGACAATCGGTTGGTAATAGACCACGAACTCTTTATTCGCTAAGGCCAGCGCCATATCGTGCTCAAGCGTTCTGGTTTCCTGCAGCTGGTCCAGCATGCGTTGGCGGAAGACTTTTATCTTCCCGGTACCGGCATTTTTCGCTTCATAGAGTGCCAGATCGGCGAACTTGTAAAGATAGTCGGAGCGGCGTTCAGTGTCTGAGATAACAATACCCACACAGGTGGTGATATTAATAATCGCGTTATAAATCGTGTAGGTCTGGTTAATGACATCGCATATTTTCTGGGCGCGAGAAACCGCGCTGCTCTCCGTCAGACCTCGCGCGAGAAAGGCAAATTCATCGCCTCCCAGGCGATAAAGCGTATCCGAACTAAATTTCAACGACATCAGCCTTTCGGAAATCTGCCGTAATAACATATCCCCGGCATCATGACCGTAGGTGTCATTGATCTCTTTAAATCGGTCTAAATCAAACAGCATCACCGTGACCGAGTCATGGTACTTTTCCGCGATCTCGATAGTGTTATTTAAATTCCACCAGAATAGCTGACGGTTGTTCATCTCGGTAAGAGAGTCATGGTAAACGTCATACTCTAGTCTGGCATTCTGGGTTTGTAGCTTTTCTTTCGACTTCTGCAGCTCTTCTGCCAGGCTCTTAACCTGACGGTGCGCCTTGAGGATATTTCTATTCTGCACAAAGCTCAGCATACCGAGGATGGCGCTCAGTATTATCAGCAGTACGGACGTCGTGGAATACACATAGTACAGGGTCTGAATTTTGAGGTTGGCGATATTCACCGAGTTAACGTCTTTGTCTAATGCTCCGGATGAAAAACGACTGAGCGGTACATCAAGCTTATGCATGGTTTTCAGATAAGCCTGAAGTTCTGGACGATTCATAGTCTCAAGATGAACGTCCAGATATTTAAGGGTGTTTTCAAGCTTCAGGGCCAGGTCACTATGCGCTTTATTGCTTTCAATATAATGCGCTAAATCACCTTCTTTTAGTAAGTCGCTCTGGCTGAGCATGATATCGAGGCGAAGGCGCACCTCATCGAGCGTCATCGATTCATCGATAGCGTAAAGACCGACCGATGACTCAAATCGATAGTATTCAGATACCACCTGCGCGGCAGACCACGAGTTGGCGTAGTGCGTCAGACTCTGTAGCTCCTGTTGCCTCTCATGCACCAGGTAAGAGACATACCCGGTAGCGATAAAAAGGGAGAAGATAATGCCAGCCAGTATTCTGTTCATAATGCTTTTCTGAACCCTTACTCAATACTCATTCTGCTGACCTGCCATGCTGACCTTGAATAATAGACCTGGTTATTCAGTTCAGGGATGCTGTCATAAGGATACACAATGAATAATGGGCCTTTGTCGCGGATACGCATATATTCTCCGTTGACTTTAACCGCAAGGATAACATTGTATTTTTTGAAATCACTGAGTGGGATAATGGTCGTGTAGTCGTTGAGCGCCGTGACTTTTACTACAGACCCTTTTGCTCCGACGTAGTCCATCAGCTTTTGCAGTGGTATACCCGTAAAGGTTGTACGGCCATTATACCAGGGCGTGGTGGTCTGGAAGGTGACGGTGCCCAGTTTCTCAAGGCTGGCGAGATCAAAAACGGCTTTCCCGTCTGCATTTTTATTCTCGATATTACCGGACATCGTTAAAAGCACCTTGCCGGTGGGTTTGGCAAGTTCCCCCGCCCAGGCCTGCGTGGCGACGACAAAGCTTAACAACATGACAATTAACCGCATTTTACTCTCACCTCTCTACCGGATGTTGCAGAAGTATAATTTAGTTATCCTGTCATTTATATATGTTGCGTAATTATTAAAGTAATAATTTCAGTCATGCATTAAGTGATTGGAATCAATGCGTTGGGGAGTTTTTATTTTTTAAAATTGATTGAAAAAAGTTGATGCTGCTATTTGAAGCAAGATAAATCTTATTGTTGTTGGGTGAAAAAAGAACGACTGACGCTTCAGGGTAAATAAACACATACTAATAGAAAGGTTTATTTTCCGAGGAAAACTATCATGTGGCTGTGACCTACCCGAATGACGAAGAGTATGAACGCCTTTCTAATCCTTACGTTTTCCAGCATGTCGTTGAGGTTTTCTCACCACTTTAATTCTCTTTCCGGGTAACCAGTCGGTAACCCGAAATTACCATCTATTTTCGGTCAACTTTTACACTGGCATGCTTCTCCTACGACACTTACCATTGTGTATATGCTGTCGATGCTACCCAGCTTTATTGGCAGCGTCTGGGGCGAGATACTATGTAAGAGAACGTCACCACTGCGGATCCTGATTTTTACCGAAATATCGGGTCTGTTTGCGCTTGTTTTTCCCATATATGGCTTGCTGCATCATCATGTACCGGCGTTGCTGGTCGTGCAGTGCATAGAGGCTCTGCTCAGCGGCTTAAGCTACCCGGCGCTGACGTTACTATTCAAACGCGGATTGCGCCATGATGAACTCCCGGCTGCAACGGCCATGGAAACCATCATTTTTGCTTCACAGGTGTTGTTGGGGGCTGGCCTCGGTGTTTTGCTTTTTGGCCTGATTCCTCCGCTGTATCTGCTTGCCATTGATGCGCTAAGTTTTACGGCTTCTGCGATTCTGCTTATGATGTCTGCCGCTTTTTTTTGCGGCGAAGCACACCGGTCAACAGAGGCTACGCCGGTCAGACGGGAACCCCTCTGGCGTGTCATATCACCCTTGCAAAAAAGAAGTATTATGCTGTTACCCGCGCTTGCCGCGGTGGGGTCACCCGCAATGGCACTTTTACCTGCACTGGCACAAGAAATAAGGCCTGAAGATTCTGCCGGGCTGGCCTTGCCGCTACTTTTTGCTCGAAGTCTTGGTCAGCTCTGTGGGCCGCTGATGCTTGATGCCAGTAAATTGCAGCAGTATGCCGCTAATAATAGGTTGTTGTTGACCTGTCTGAGTTTATTTATTGGAAGCTATTTTTTATTACCACTCTCCGCCGGGTATCGATACATCGGACTGGTTCTTATCTTCGGTGCACATATGGCATCGAATATTGTATTTGCTTTGGGTACGTTTGGTATTTTGAGGAACTTCCCACAAACCTAGGTGGCAAAAGCCAGTGCGATGTCATGGCGTGTGCAGGTACTGACCGCCACTGTTTTCACCGGTATAACCAGTGCAATGGCGCAATACTTTGGCGCATTTTACGCACTTTATTGTATGTCGCTGTTCAGTCTGGTAGCCGTCGGCGTTTTACTCTGGTTGAACAGAACGAGAGCACTAAATAAAGCGAACCAACGCCTTCGAGAGTAGAGGAAAGCCTGCTCCCCTGGTTAGCTTTTATCTCCCTGAGCATTCATGAGGTATGCCAAATCAGATGACGCACGCCTAAAAGCGATGAGGTTAGGTAACATCATAAACAAATCTGCCGACCATTGGTTGGCAGATTTGTTATCACCAAAGGTCCGCACCTGGCACTCAGCGAGCGGATAAGATAGCTGAGCTTAAGGTCCGTTAAGAGCGAGAAACGGAAGTTCTCAATGGCTTCCGCTGTCCATGGTTCATCTTAATTAGCGGGAGCGAGTCATGGTTAGTCTGCATAGCTTTTCAGAAAGTCTTCTTCAGAAAGAGCTAGGTCATTTTTTATTAAAAATTCCAATAAATTATACTGAGCCTCTATTCGGTGTTGGCGGAGCGCGCCCATTTTCTGATTAAGAAGTATGTTTTTTATCAACTCTCGAGTGACTACATGCCGAGGGTGCTTTTTTAAGTCAGCAATCCATTTTGGCATTTTATCATTAATTTCCTGCTGTCTTTTTTTTGGCAGCGAATCTATCCCGCCGCCAGCGCCTGGGAACATTACTCTTTTAGAGTGTTCCAGTTCCTCAAATACGTTAGTTAATTTTGTTAATGCATTACCAAGTGCGATTTGAGAGAAAATACCAAAGACCATGTTTTCTGCCTCATGTGGAAACTGTTCGGTCAAGGAAGGAGCTGGTTCATAATATGCTAATTCTAGATTGGTATTGATATCAAAGAATATTCTTAGCAAGGCAAACGAGCATAATTGAGATCTTGTTAAATCACATCATTCAATTATAGAGCATAGGACGAATGTATCGACCTCGCTGCTTAATGCTGTGCAGGCTTATCAAGGTCCGCTTCTGGCACGAAGCAAATCCTATGTGAGCGGGGGTTCGTCCGCCGAGGGCAAAAAACAGCCGTCATTTTTCGGGAAAAGGTGAGTTGTGGATCAGGAAATGCTCAATCGAGCCAATTAAACCGGGAGCTAAGGTGCTCGTTGGTTCAGCGTATGAAGCGATATTCACCTTGCGATCGTCCGAAATCACCGCTTTCAACACATGGTTCATATTGGGCAATATCACCAGGGACGCTTGAGGATTCGCGGCCTTAAGCAACCTTGCATCCGCTTCTTCCACCTGGAGATCGCGTTGCCCTTGTAGCACTAACACGGGTTTGGAAATACTCGAAATGAGATGACCCGGATTATATGAAAACGCATTGATCAAAAACCCCTGAACCGCAGGATTAAAGAGACTTTGCAATGCTGGATGCATATTCGTTATATCGACTCGCTGCCGATGCTCCAGAGCATCAATTATCGGCAGTGCCTGCTTTAATAACATTTCATTTTCGGGATTAGCGCTAAGTTGCTGCCTCAACACTTCGCCCATGGGTCTCCCGGGCGTTGCGATAAGAACCACGCCGCACACATCCTCTTCTTGAGCCGCGGCAAGTGCGACTATGCCTCCTTCGCTGTGTCCTAAAACCCAAATGTAGGGAGTGTGGATATGGTGTCTCAGCACGTTTACCCAGGCATGAACGTCGTCAACATAGTCAGCAATCGTCACCGCATTGGCATCCTCTACGGCCATTGCGCTAGCGAACATTCCACGTTTGTCGATACGAAGCGTTGCAAAGCCTTTTGCAGCCAGGCCTTCAGCCAGAAGTCGGTAAGGCGATGCATTTACACCAAGCGGGTTGTTTCCATCCCGATCTGTCGGCCCGGAGCCAGGAACGATAAGCACAGCGGCATTTGGTTTTGAATTTGGGGTGAGTAACGTACCTTTTAAAGGGCCTTTTGGCCCTGCGGCATCCAGGACCGTTTCGGAAAATGCCGCCTGACTCCCATCACTTACCCCCATTAACTCCCAGCGCTGCAACAATCGCCGCCTCCATTTTCTCCGGCGTTGTAAATGGCGCAAAACGCTTAAGCGGCGTACCGTCGCGTCCGATCAGAAACTTAGTAAAGTTCCATTTGATTCGTCCACCCAGCACACCGGGTAATTCGTCTTTCAGATAATGAAACACCGGGTGCGTCGCACTGCCGTTGACCTCGATTTTCTCGAACATTGGGAAGCTCACGCCATAGTTGATGTGGCAGGTCTGCGCGATATCGTCGGCGCTGCCGGGTTCCTGCTTGCCAAACTGGTTGCAGGGGAAGCCCAGTATCACCAGACCCTGCGTGGCGTACTTTTTGTAGAGCGCTTCAAGGCCAGCGTATTGCGGCGTGAAGCCACAATGGCTGGCAGTGTTCACTACCACAACCACGTTGCCTGCATAGTCGTCCATGGTGATAGGTTGCCCTTGCAGGCTGGTGGCGGAAAGTTGATAAAAGGACGTCATGACGGGATCCTTAGCGCTGAGCGAGTGGAGGGCGGGTCGTCAAAGGCCCAACGTATAAAGCGTTGAGCCTTGATGATTATTTAACGTACCACGCTGACATTTTCCAGTTTTACCGGGCTTTCCGGCTGGTCGCCTACTTGTTGAGTCAAGGGAACGAACAGGTTGAGGTCCTGCAGCCAGGCGAGCTTTTCAGCGCTGCTCTTTTGATTGTCTCTGGAGGAATGACACGCGACGAGCAGATATTTACCGCTAAATTCAGGGGCAATGCTGTTCGCCTCTCCCCCCGTCGTGACGTCACAGCGCAATGTTGAGGCCGTGACTTTCTTATCGGCATCAATATCATCCCATTGCGCCTGGTAATGTTGACCCGCCGCTAACGGGAAGCGCAGATCCGTTTGCAGCGAGTTAAGCACTGAGGCGCCGGTGCTGATAGACATAGTAAATTTCAGCTGCAGCTGATTGGCCAACGTTAAGCGTTGCACCGTCCAGATACCATAATCCTCAAGCTTGCGGAGATATCCATCCGGCTGTGCATCCAGCTGGACCTTAATCTTGCCGAGGTCGCTGCTCTGGGTATAGCGAATCTGTTTAAAGCGCGGCAGCGCCCAGGGCTTAATCAACGACTGTACCTGGTGCTCAATATTTGCCGACAGGGGATATTTGTTCAGCCACTGCGGATTATTATTGCTCAGATCCGGCATGGTCGGCCCCATCAATGTGGACGGCTTCTTGTTTGCGGCGGGAACAAAGCGCCCTTCGGCGGTGAAGGTTTTTCCTGCGGGGAGTTGGCAAAGCTGCTCGAAGCGCTGCGTCATTTTGGCATCGATAGGGAAGCTGCTTTTACGGCGAAGGATATCCGCAGTAATAAGCGAGTCGGTGACGCGACCTTCGCTGTCGAAATTCATGGCAGCAGCAGCAGCGCCCTGATGGGTTTCGCAGTTATAGAGGTAGCGCTCAACTTTTAACACCAGCGGCGCATCATAAGGCGGCTCCCAGGTAATATCGGCAAAGTCATAGCCCATGTTTACCGATAAAATATCGTCGGTGCGCTTAATGCTATTCACATCAACAAGTGCAGTCATACCGCTCTCTGACGTCGCGGATAATTTTTCCCATCGCGCTGCTTTTACCGGTAGCTGGCAAACCGTGCGAATATCTTCAGCCTTCATCTGTGGGGCGTCCTGCGCTGGCGCATAATGAAGATAGCTATTGCCGTAGAAGCGCGCCTTGGTTAACCCTTCTTTATTCAGTAGATCCTTATAAAGAAGCTGTGACTTACCCTGTTTGCAGTCAACGGAGCGCCATTGCTGGGCGGTGTTACCATTATCGAAGGTTAACGACACCATAAAATTCACCCGATCGTTAATTCTGGTGATGGACAGGGGATTGGTGCTGCTGCTGACCAGTACGGGATTATCAGCGGCCTGAACGTAAGAAAAGGGGGTAAGCACCAGAAAGGCAAGAGGGTGAATAAAGGGGCGTACGCGAGACATACATGTTCCTTCACATATTAATTAAGAAATAAATATATCGGCATCAAAGGAAAAATGATGAGTTCGATTGGGTCGTTACCTTAGAGAAAAACAGCTATCAGGTAAATCGTAAGAGTCGGTATTTAAATTAACCGAAGCACTCACGGGAACATCCCTGACTCGCCGCGTGCCAGGCTGACAGTGTTGATTATCTGACACGACGTCACATAAGAGCAGCGCTCAATGGCCTCGCAAAAATGGGGAGAACGCAATGATCACATTATGCAAAACCTGCGACACATCCTATAAAACGAGCGGTTCCCATCCAGCGCCGCTCGGCGGATAAGTCTGTCTCCTGCCTGAAATAGCGGTGACTACCGCTCAGGCGATTCAGCATCGCCAGCATAGCGCTTGCGGTACTGCAAAGGTGACTGGCCCAACATTTTTTTAAAACAGGTAATGAAGTAGGTCATTTCGGTGAAGCCTACCTGCTGGGCTATCTCCGTCACGCTGAGCGACGAATAGCGCAATAAATCGCAGCTTTTTTTAATCCGTCTGGTCAGGATGTACTCCTGAATACCGCCGCCGGTTTGCTGACGGAAAATGCGGGAGGTGTAGCTGCGGGAAAAGCCGATATCTGCGGCCAGCTCCTCCAGCGAAAATTTGTGCTGATAGTGTTCTTCCACCCACTGCATGATGCGCGCGGCCACGGTCTGCTGCTGGTGGACGTCGCTTTGCGGCTGGGTTGGAAGAAAATCCAGCAGCTGCATGACCAGAAAGGCGACATCGCTGGCGGAGCGGTGCCCCTGTTTTTCCTGCGACTCGAAGCGGTCGAGGAGATAGGCAATATGGCTCGCATGCTCGCTGAGATCGTGGATCTGCGCGGGCGCATGGGTGCTGGAGAGCGCGGCAAACTGCGTCTGGTGGCGGGGGAACATCTGCAGGGCGCTGAACACGGCATTGTGTTCAATGTGCATGGCGGTGCGAAAAGTGGGGTTGTTGTGCGCAGCCTCCACCTGAACCTTATGCAGGCGAAACGGTGGAAAGATAAAAAATCGCCCTGGCCTTGCCGTGTAGTGCTGTTTGTCCACCACGACAATGCCATACCCTTCGGAAATATATAAAAACTCCACGCACTGATGCCAGTGGTAGTAGTGGGCGCTTGCTTGTTTTGGTCGCTGAAAGGAGACCACATCATTGCCCAGTGCGATACGTTCGAGTCGTTGCGGATCGTTCATTGTTCACCATGACAACAGAATTAAGCTTTACTGCTACGATTTGCAAATATTGCTGAATATCTGCCCATGAATCTAATCAAACTTAAAAATCGAAATCATTATGTGAACAGGCTCACGCTGTTGCCGTCAATAAATTGGCTACTCTCCGCTCGTCAGCATCCGGATTCTGTCATCAGATTTACCCTATAAACTCTCTTTAAAACGGTAGGACATTATGATTACCTCAGAATCTCTTATGTTTGTTAATGATAGCGATGAATATCAAAATTACGCTGGAGCCGTATCATGAATGCGATTTCACCGACGCGCTTAGCGCAGTGCAAAATGAGCGGTTTTATCTTTCTCTACTTCTTCACCTGGTCATCCAGTTTTGGCTTATATGCGCTGTGGCTCAGCCAAAAGGTTGGGTTGGATAGCGTGACCATTGGTAGTGTATTTGCGATTAATGGTGTATTTGCCGTGGTCATGAAACCGGTATATGGCTATATCATGGATAAAATAGGCATGAGCAAGTGGCTACTCTATTTTGTCTGCGCTACTTCAGCATTGATGGCGCCGTTTTTTGTCTTTATTTACCAGCCGTTGCTGCTGAGCTATACGCTGGTGGGCATTATTATTGGTGCCTTCTATTTAAGCCTGGGCTGGTATGCGGGGGTGGCTGCCGCTGAATCCTATGCGGACCGTTTTAGTCGTCTCTACGGTCTGGAATTTGGCCGTATCCGCATGTGGGGTTCGCTTGGTTGGGCGCTGGCGGCCTCGATGTCTGGGGTGCTGTTTAACTATACCCCGGCGGCCAACTTTATCCTTAGCAGCAGTACCTCGCTGTTGATGCTGGCGGTATTGCTGAGCCTGAAGATCGGTGACGAGCAGTTGCGTAACAATGCGGTTATCTCGGAAAACAAAATTGTATTTGCTGACGTTATCGCGCTGATGCAAAACCGCAAGTTCTGGATGTTCAGCCTCTACGTTGCGGGCGTTGCGTGGATGATGTTTGTGGCTGAGCAGCAGTTTCCACGCTATTTCGTCTCCTTCTTTGCCACTAAAGAACAAGGTAACGCCTGGTATGGCTACCTGGGCACGCTGCAGGCGGGCATTGAATTTCTGATGATGATGTTTATTCCGGCGCTGGTGAACTATTACGGTGCAAAGAAAGGCCTATTGCTGTGCGGCGGTGTTGTCGGGGTTCGTTTGATCCTCTCGGGATTAACGGTCGACCCGCTGATGATTTCCATTATTAAACCTTTCTACGGTGTGGAAATTGCGCTGCTGTTAATTTCCGTCTTTAAATACATTGCTGAACATTTCCATAAGCGCGTCAACGCGACGATGTATTTATTAGGTTATCAGGCAATGGTTTATGTCGGTTCCGTGGTCGTCGCGCCACCGGCGGGATATTTATACGATAAAATTGGCTTTTCGCACACGTTCTTAATGATGGGATGCTGCGCGTTATTATTTACCCTCATCTCCTCTTTCACCTTATCCAGCAGCCGTGCCGGAAAAAAAGCATCTACCGTGCGTACTGATGTACTGCATCCTCAAACGGTTAAACCCTCGAAATAGTAATAACAGGATAAAATATGACTGGTAATAAAACGGCGCATGTCGTTACCGAACCCCTGCGCCCGTTAAACGGCTCGCCTGTCGATCGTCAGGCATTAAAAACCACTATCGACAAGGCGCTGCAGCCTATTACATCGCGCATTGACCGAACGTTGTTTGCGCTGGGCGATAAATTCCCGAATGAGGCGTGTGAGGGCGGGAAATGGCAGCCAGCGGAAAACAATCAGTGGACTAACAGTTTCTGGACCGGTCAACTCTGGCTGCTCTGGGAGATGACCGGTAATCACAAATATCGTCAGGCCGCCGAACGGTTCATTATCTCTTTTGCCGACAGGCTGGCCCGGCAGGTGGAGACTCAGACCCATGACCTCGGCTTTCTCTACACGTTGTCCTGCGTCAATGCCTGGCGGCTGACGGGGAACACCCGAGCACGGGATATTGCGCTGCACGCCGCAGAGATGATGATGCAGCGCTACAGCCCAACGGCAGGGATTATCCAGGCGTGGGGTGACCTGACGGACCCGGAACAGCAGGGAAGGATGATTATCGACTGCAATATGAACCTGCCGCTGCTTTACTGGGCCAGTGAACAGACCGGGAATCTGGCGTTTGCGCAGGCCGCGTTATCCCATGCTACCCAGGCGGCAAACTATATTGTCCGGCCCGATGCTTCCACCTATCACACGTACTATATGGATGTGACGAACGGTGAGGCGCGTTACGGTAATACGCATCAGGGACACAGCGACAGTTCCTGCTGGGCGCGCGGTCAGGCGTGGGGGATTTATGGATTTATGCTCAGTTACCACTATACCGGCAATGCCGATTTTGTCAGCCTGACCCGTAGCCTGAGCCACTACTTCATCAACCGTTTGCCGGAGGACGGGGTCTGCCACTGGGATCTCGCCTTAGCCAACACGGATGCGGTACGCGACAGTTCGGCAGCGGCTATTGCCGCCTGTGGCCTGCTGGAGCTGGCGAAAGCGCTGCCGGCGACCGATACGGATCGAATGCAGTATGAAGAGGTGGCCCTGCGTATTGTGGCGTCGTTGACCGAACGCTATCTCTCCCGCGATGCCTCGGCATGCGAGGGACTGCTGATGCACTCGGTCTACCACATGCCAGCCGGAAAAGGGGTTGATGAATGCTGCTCCTGGGGGGACTACTTCTATCTTGAAGCGCTGATTCGCGTGCGCCAGTGCTGGAAGCCGTACTGGTAAGTCGGTGCGGGGCAACGGCCAAGGTTGCCCCGCGTCTTGGGAGAATTAAGAAAGCGTCTGGTGAGGCTTAGCCTGCGCGCTATTGTCGAGCCGCCGAATCGCGGGCACCAGGCTGGCGCAGACCGTGGCAATCACCACCGCTACCGCTGACACCATCAGCACGTTGCTGCTGCCGTAGCGCATCGCCAGTGGCCCAGCGACCAGTTCGCCAAACGGAATCGCCACGAATGAACCTACGGCATCATAGGCGTAAACCCGCGCCAGCTTGTCCGGCGGAATATGCGTTTGTAATGAATGCGCCCAGGAAACGCCGAACAGGCCAAACGCGACGCCGGTGACAAAAAAGGCGGCGGTCAGGTATGGCGCTGAGGCGAGCTGGCTCAGCATAAAAATAGGCACCGCGCAGAAGATAACCAGCATCACGCCAATAAAGAGATCCCGGCGCGGACGCCAGCGTAGAGCAAGGAAGGTGCCGGTAATCAGCCCCACGCTCTGGGCCGCGACGATCATTCCCCAGTGCGCTCGCCCGAAGGAGGCGTCGGCAATCGCCGGGCCGAGCACCATCACCACGCCGCTAAACGCCGCGTTGACTATCGTAAACTGCACCACGACAGACCACACCCACGCGCGGCTGGCAAACTCTTTCCATCCCGCTTTTAAGTCCTGCAAAATATTGCTTTGCGATTCGCTGCCGCTGATAGCGGTAACCCGAATCATGGCGTATAGCGGTGCCGAGGCGGCAAAACCTAGCGCATCAATCGCCAGCCCCCAGCCCGGCCCGACCGAGCTGGCGAGGATCCCGCCCAGCGATGCGCCAATTACCGTCCCACTGTAGATGCCCAACTGGATTAAGGCGTTGGCTTCGCGCAGATTTTGTGGCGGCACCGTCTGCGGCACCAGTGCGGAGGACGCCGGTAGGGCGATACCCGCCGCCGCACCGTTCAGTGCGCCGAGCAGGGCCAGGCTGAGCACCGAGGCCGAACCGTCGAGCACCGACCAGGCGACAATGGCCTGCGAAAGGGCGGCAACGGCGGAGGAGTAGACCAGCACCCGGCTGCGGGAGTAACGGTCGGCTAACACGCCGCCAAGCAGTAAAAACGCCACGTTAAAGATGGAGCGCGAGGCGACGACAATGCCTAAATCGGAGACGGTGCCGCCGATGTCCAGCACAGCAAACGCCAGCGCTATCGGGGCGATACCGTTGCCGAGTACGGTCAGCAGTCGCGCGGTGAAAAGATGGCGAAATACGGGGAAGTGGTAAGCACGAATTTTTTTATTATGCGTATTCATTGCGACAATGATTTCTGGTCAGCGGTTCGACGATAAGACGTGAGGTCGCAACAGAGTATCGGTAGGTTTGGTAGGGGTAAAGTCGCGTAGAGAAAAAAATCCACGCCTGGGCGTGGATTTCGCAGCATTCAGGGTTAATTCAGCCTGACCGGCATCCCGGATCGCTGGGCCAGCGCCTGGCTTAATACCGTCTGCTGAATATCCGTGGCCGTCAGAGTGGATTTCAGCGCCGCCGGGATCGCACTCGCCGAAGCCGTGCTGGTTCCGGATTCGGACAGTGGGCTATGCACTTCGATATAGCGCTCGCCGTTCGGTTCAACGTCAGCTTTAATCGGCTGATTTACAAACTCAACCCGGGTCCCCACCGGGACTTCGCTAAACAGCGTTTTAAGATCGTCGGCGCGTAAACGCACGCAGCCGTGGCTGACTCGCAGCCCGATGCCGAAGTTGGCGTTGGTGCCGTGAATCGCAAACTCGTTGCCAATGTACATGGCGTACAGCCCCATTGGGTTATCTACGCCCGCGGGAACGACGGCGGGAAGAATATCACCGGCTGCGGCAAATTCGGCGCGTTCGTTGGGTGTTGGCGTCCAGGTTGGCCCGACCTTTTTCTGTTTCACGGAAGTCACCCAGTGCTCTGGGGTATCGTGCCCAATCTGACCAATGCCCACCGGATAGATTTCGACGGTATTGCTGCCCGCCGGGTAGTAATAGAGGCGCATTTCCGCCGTGTTAATGATAATCCCTTGATGCACCGTAGCGGGTAAAATGGTCTGCGACGGGAAGGTGAGAACGGTACCGGGCGCCGGGAGATAAACGTCCACGCCGGGGTTGGCGTCGAGGAGATTGCTCATGCCGATATGATGTCGGGCGGCGTAGGTTTCCAGCGGCGCTTTTTGTCCTTGGGGAACCTGCTCATATTCGTTGCTGCCTACCAGATTTCCACCGGATTTCGGTAGGGTATAGGTCAGCGCAAAGGCGGGGTGAACGGAGAAAACAACGGCGAGCGATACCAGTAACGTGTTAATTTTCATTGGGTTGAATTGTACGACAAATATATGTGTCGCTGATTATACCTACCCGCTATCGCCAACTCCATCGTTTTTGGCGCGATAGCGGGGTGACTATCGGGATCTCATTCTAAAGGCGAGCTTTTTTGCAAAATCCTACGGCGGCAGGCTACCACTTCATTTCGCCGGTGTTCACTTTGGCGCTAAGCTCTAGTGAACTCACATCGGCAAGGCCTGGGTACGCCGCTTTCATCGCGCTAATCACGCCTGCTGAGTTCTTCTGGCTACTGAGCGCCTGCTCAAAGGTATGCAGATAGCGGTTAGTAAAGGCGATGGCCGCATCATTTGCCGGGCGCTCTCCCAGGTAGTGGCCGGGAATGACCTGCTGCGGTTTCAGCGCCTGCATTTCGCTCAGCACCTTCATCCAGCCCTGACGAATCGCTGGGGTCTGTGTATCGGCGGTCCAGACGTGGATGCCAGAGGCAATACCGGTACCGCCCAGAATCGCCTTGTTCGCCGGGATCCAGACATAGGCGGCATAATCGCCCGCGTGCTTCAGCTCCAGCGGTTCGCCATCAACGGTAAAACGCGTCGCGCTGGTGGCCTGCGGCACGATGATTGTGGTTGGTGCGCCGTCTTTCATTTGCGGACCCCAGAAGACCAGCTTGGCATCTTTGGTGGCCTTGATGTGCTCAACCACGGAAGGTGATGCCACAACCTTAGCCTGCGGGAACGCCTTCACCAGCGGCTCCAGCCCAAAATAGAAATCCGGGTCGCCGGAGGTGATGACGATGGTTTTCAGCGTTTTGCCGCTGTCGCGGATCATCTGCACCAGCTTTTCGCCATCTTTAACGCTGAACTGCGCGTCAAACAGCACCGCCTCTTTCGGGCCTGAAACCAGCGTGGACGAGACTGGGAAAATGCCTTTTTCCTGTGGGTTGTAGACTTCAAGGTGCAGCGGGGCGGCAAACGCGGTGGTGGCGGCCAGCGACAGAACCAGCGTAAGGGATGTTAATTTCATGGCGATGAACTCCGTAAAGGGTGTAAAGCGCATTCTACGGATTTCTGCTTCTGCTAGAATTCCTGAAACAATACATGCTGAGTTTCATAAAACGATCAAATGGAGACGCAATGGACCGGATTATGGCGGCCATCACCTACAACCGCATCTGCGAACTCGGTAGCCTGAGCGCCGCGGCCCGCTCGCTGGGCATCTCTCGCCCGATGGTCAGCCGCTATCTTGACGAGATGGAGAAGTGGGCCGGTTCCCGACTGATCCACCGTTCCACCCGGCGGTTAACCCTCACTCCTGCCGGAGAAAAAACGCTGGAGAAGACGCGGCAGTTGGCGTTGCTATCGCAGGGCATTGAAGGGGAGGCGACCGGCGTTACCCCGTCCGGGACGCTGCGTATCGCCTGCGCCCACTTTACGGCGACGCATTTGTTGAACCCGATTATCCCGGAATTTCTAAGCCGCTACCCGGCGCTGCGTATTGAGGTTGATATCAACAACCATCCGGTGAGCCTGGTGGGGGAGCGTATCGATCTGGCTATTCGCATTACCAATGTTCCGGAACCCGGCACGATCGCCCGCCATCTGGGAACCTGTCGTTCCGTGCTGTGCGCGTCGCCAGGCTATCTTGCCCGCGCGGGCGTGCCGACCACCCTTGATGAACTCGCCCAGCATAACTGCCTGCACTACAGCCGCTTTTCCGGCCAGTCCTGGACCTTCCGCGATGGCGCGAAAGGCGAGGTCTCGGTGGCGGTCAACGGTAACTTCAGCGCCGGAATATCATCGCTGCTGTGCGAGATGGCGACGGCGGACGTTGGCCTGGCGATGGTGCCCGACATCGAGGCGAGAGCCGGGCTGGAAAGCGGGCGGTTAGTGCGGGTGCTGCCAGAGCTGGAGCCGCAGCCGCTCGGGATATACGGGCTTTACCAGTCCCGGGACCATCAGCATGCGGCGCTGGGGCTGTTTCTGGATGCGGTTAAAGGGTATCTGGCGGCGAAAGACGTGCGGTAATGTTTAATTTGCAGGTGGAAAGGATTGATGATGTTGACGGCCCCCTTGGCTTTCCTCCTGTGGGTGTGGTTTAGCCATGCCGTAAGGGATGCAGATATTTACCTGCATCCCTTAAAGATGATCAAAATGGACTTGGTTAGTTATTTATAGTATATATGAATTATATATATGCTTAACTTATTTTAATATCGTCCAAATTGATGTCTTCCTCTTCCTGGTCATTATTTACAACCACATCTCGAGGAACGTCTTTTTTGATGACAGCATAGACTGTAGCGGTTACTAGTATATTAACAAGCAATGCCATAATGCCCGCCATTGGATGTGACATGGTAGGAATCATCAACACGCCACCAAAAGGCACTGTTGCATCTGCGCCATACACCATGGTGATCGCACCGCCACACGCCCCACCAATTGCAGCCGCCGCAATACCACGAACGATATCATTCATTACTATAGGGATAGAACCTTCAACAATATTGACTACCCCCATAGGAACTGCTGATTTTAACATTTCTATTTCTTCGTTATTATAGATGTTTTTGCGAAGAAGTTTGGCTATAAAAAATGCAAGCCCTAAGCCGATAGGGGTTGCCGTATTGACTAACTGAAGGGCCGTAATTGGCTCATTTATACCTTGCGCCTGGAGGGTTAAGACGAATGCGAAGCACGTTTTGTTGATCGGCCCGCCAAAGTCAACAATACACAATGCCCCAATAACCGCACCTAATAGTAAATTAGATGAAGTACCCATACTTCTCAGGAACGATGTGAGAGCATCTGTAAAAATACCAATAGGTGTGCCGATGATATAGACCATGATCAGGGCACTGAGAATGGATGCAAAAAAGGGCACAATCAATGTTGGCATTAAACCCCGAGCCCAACCAGGAACCTTCACATTTTTAATAACAGCGAGAGCAATATACCCGGAAATGTATCCGCCGATCATGCCGCCGATGAAACCTGCGCCAATAGCATTAGCCGCCAGACCTACGACAAAACCTGGGGCAATACCGGGCTTACCCGCGATAGAACCGGAAATCCCGATAGCAATAACAACGGGTAATAGTCCGAGTGCTCTGGCCCCCATGGTCGCTAAGGCCTGCCACAAATCAAATTGACCGGGTACTAAAGCGTCTTGAACCGTGCCCCCAAGACCCATACCGATTGCAATAATAAATCCCGCACCACAGACAATCGGAATCAAGAATGAGATAGCGGTCAGCAGATGACCTTTAGGGTTTGCTGCTTTCCATATTTCTTTTATATTCATAAATTACGCCCTTTAATTTATAGAGGAAACGCATTGATAAAAGTTATGAATTCACTAATTCACTGAGTTTTTCAATAAGCTTATTGGGAGATTTAACAGCCATTTCCGTAGGTACCTTGACGACTTTCTTTCCGGCGAACCGTTCTTCACCAGAAACTTTAACATCGGCGGCTAACAGGACGATATCGGCTTGTGCGATCTCTTCAGCGGTTAAGGCATTCTCGATACCTATTGTGCCTTGTGTTTCAATTTTGACATTGTGTCCGGCTTTTTTTGCTGCTATTTCTATTTTCTTTTGTGCAATATAGGTATGTGCAATGCCTACAGTACAAGCTGTAATGCCAACGATATTCATAATGATTCTCCAGGATTTGATTTTTTTTTCGATGCTATATAACCGTGGGGGTTAAATTAAGCTTTAATACCTTCATCTTCAGGGATTAAAAGATCAATGATTTTCTGCGGATTATTTTCTTTCAGTAATTTTTCAATTATATCTTCATCGGCTAGTGAGCCTGAGACTTGTGATAATAATCGAATGTGATTCGCATTTTGATCCACTAAACAAACAGCAAATAAAATAATGCAACGAACATCACTGCCATCCATCGTTTCCCAGGGGATTTGATGTTGGGTTCGACCAATGGCTAATGTCGTATGGGCAACGCCTGAAGATTTCCCATGTGGGATCGCAATATGATTTTCAAATCCAGTGGAGCCCTGCTCCTCGCGTAACCAGACATCTTTCAGAAAATCAGCTTTATTAATAACAGCACCATCAAGAACGAGTAAGTCTGTTAATTCTTCAATAGCTTCTTCTTTAGTTTTAGCCATCATGTTCAATTTGATGTTTTTTACGTTAAGTACATTCGAAATATCCATGAATTACCTTCGACAATATAAATGAGTGATTGATTATCATGGGCATGGATACATGCCCACTGATAGAAGAGCGTTTACAAAATGCTTTTCGCTTTCGTTAGGACGTTCTCAACGGTGAAGCCGAACGCTTTGAACAGCAGATCCGCTGGCGCAGACTCACCGAAGGTGGTCATGCCGACGATTGCGCCGTTCAGGCCCACGTATTTGAACCAGTAGTCCGCGATACCTGCTTCGATAGCGACGCGTGCAGAGACCGCTTTCGGCAGCACGGATTCACGGTAAGCCGCGTCCTGCTTGTCGAATGCGTCGGTAGACGGCATGGACACCACGCGCGCCTTCACGCCTTCTGCGGTCAGTTTTTCGTAAGCGGCAACGGCCAGCTCAACTTCGGAACCGGTCGCGATCAGGATGATTTGCGGCTGGCCGTCGCTGTCTTTCAGCACGTAACCACCACGGGCCACGTTCGCCAGCTGCGCTTCAGTACGTTCCTGCTGCGCCAGGTTCTGACGGGAGAGGATCAGCGCGGTTGGGCCGTCGTGACGCTCTACGCCATATTTCCACGCAATCGCGGATTCAACCTGGTCACATGGGCGCCAGGTGCTCATGTTCGGGGTCACGCGCAGGGAAGCAATCTGCTCTACCGGCTGGTGAGTTGGGCCATCTTCGCCCAGACCGATGGAGTCGTGGGTGTAGACCATCACCTGGCGTTTCTTCATCAGCGCCGCCATACGCACCGCGTTACGGGCATATTCAACGAACATCAGGAAGGTAGAGGTGTACGGCAGGAAACCACCGTGCAGGGAGATACCGTTGGCAATGGCGGTCATACCGAATTCACGCACGCCGTAATGGATGTAGTTACCCGCGATATCTTCGTTGATAGCCTTAGAGCCGGACCAGATGGTCAGGTTAGAAGGCGCCAGGTCAGCGGAGCCGCCGAGGAATTCAGGCAGCAGAGGACCGAAGGCTTCGATAGCGTTCTGGGAAGCTTTACGGCTGGCTATTTTCGCCGGATTAGCCTGCAGCTTAGCGATGAATTCGTTCGCTTTCGCGTCGAAGTCAGACGGCATGTCACCTTTCATACGACGGGTGAATTCTGCTGCTTCCTGTGGGAAGGCTTTAGCATAAGCCGCGAACTTGTCGTTCCATGCGGCTTCTTTCGCCTGGCCTGCTGCTTTCGCATCCCACTGCGCGTAGATGTCAGCCGGGATTTCAAACGGACCGTATTTCCAGCCCAGTTTTTCGCGGGTCAGCGCCACTTCGGCTTCGCCCAGCGGCGCACCGTGGGAGTCGTGGGTGCCAGCTTTGTTTGGTGAACCGAAACCGATAACGGTTTTGCACATCAGCAGGGATGGCTTGTCGGTCACTTTACGTGCTTCTTCTACTGCACGTTTAATCGCTTCTGGATCGTGACCATCGATGCCACGGATCACGTGCCAGTGATAAGCTTCGAAACGTTTAGCAGTGTCATCGGTGAACCAGCCTTC